>CAWEQR010000001.1:0-175736 GCA_963811275.1 uncultured Chitinophagaceae bacterium
ATTGACCCGGATAGTAGCAGCGCCGTTAATCAAGGAAAGACAATGCAAGCGGTTCAATACCCTCACCATAAAACGGGATATACTCATCCGTAAGTTTTAGAGTTTGCTAGGAGAACCATTTGTTCCACCACCTGACCACCTGTTTATAGATGGGGACTCCTTTCTTTTTGGCCGGTTTTTCGAAATAACCCGATTCAATACCATATCCATAGCCACCATAGTAGCCATATCCCCCGTAATAGCCGCTGTAATAGCCACCTTCCAGTTTTACATCATTCATAACCAGGGAAATCGCCGGCAATTTTTTCTCAACGTACATATCGTCTATCAGGCGCAAAATCTTGCGGTAGGTATGGCCCTGCCGGATAACGTATAAAGTACAATCGGCAAATTTTCCCGAGGCTGACAGAATCGCTGACCAGTCCCACCGGGGCCGTATCCATCACAACGACTTCAAACCGCTGCCGTATTTCACGCATCAGGTCTTCGAGCTTACTATCCAGCAGCAATTCGGCCGGATTCGGCGGAATGGGTCCGCAGGCAATCACGTAAAAATCGTCGAAACCCGGGAACCTGCATGATGATGTCATCAATCGTAGCGCGGCCAATAATATAATTGGTAATGCCCAGCTTACGTTTCAATCCCAGGCCTTCCAGCACTTTGGGTTTACGGATATCAAATTCCATCAACACCGTCTTTTTCCCGCTCAGCGCCAGCACGGCAGCCACATTGGTGCTGATAAAGGATTTCCCTTCGGAGCTGAAAGAGGAAGTGACCAGGATGATCGGGTTTTCCTTTTTGATGGTCATGTATTTGAGGTTACTCCGCAGGATCCGGAACTGTTCCGCGATAAAGCGGCGACTGTTTCGGGTAACCACCAGGGCCTGGTCCTCGTCCGAATGCCCGATCTCGGCCAGGATGGGCGCCTTGGTTCTTTTTTCCACATCCATCCGGCTGGATACTTTGTCGCGCAGCAATTCCCTTCCGGCAATAACACCAACGGGAATTAAAATGCCGGTGAGCAGGTAAATGGTATATATCTTTTTTCGGTCAGGGATGATCGGTTTCGTAGAGGCCAGGGCTGGTTCAATCACTTTGGAATTGGAAATGGTGGAAGCCGAGGATATACTGGTTTCCAGTTTTTTTTGAAGCAGGAAGGAATACAGGTCCTCCAGTATTTTCTGCCTTCTTTGAATATTCACCAGTCTCATCGATTTGTCAGGCATGGATTTCAACTGGTTTTGCATGGTTTCCCCTTGCAGAACAAGATTATTCTTTCCGATAATATAAGCTTGCTTTACATTCTTCAGGGCCTGGATGGTATTGTTGCGGACTTTTTCCAGGGAAGCATCCATACTTCGGATCAGGGGGTTGTTTTCCGTCGTGGTCCGGAGGTTGGCATCCCTTTCCAACTGCAGGTTGTTGAATTGCTCCACATATCCCCATAAAACTTTTTCATCAATTCCAAGAATCGTAGGCACCAGTTTGTACCGGTTTTCGGGGGCTTCCATATAGGCGAGCAGCCAGTCCAGCACTTTGATCCGGGTTTCGGCTTCCGAAATTTTACCCTGATATTCCTCGATACCCGAAAGGTACATCTTGGATTGTGCATCAATATTATAGGCATCGTTGCTAACAGCGAAAGTCTTGACCCCGCTTTCCATGTTATTTAATTCATACTTCAGGGTATCCAGCCGGTCATCAATGAAGCGCAGGGAATTATTGGCTATCCTGTTTTTATCCTCGATGGTCAGGGAATCATAAACGGACATCAGCGTATTCAGTAGATCCTTGCCCAGCTCTACATTTTCCGTTCTATAGGAAAGGGAAAGAATGGTAGCCTGGTTATCCACCTGCAATACACTCAGATCACTTAAAAAATAACCAACCAATGCGCTCAATGACGAATAACTGATTAAAAAATCAGAGCTGGATAAATTTTTAACATTGTAAAATGGATTCCTGAATAGAACACAGGTGTTGCGGCCCACCGAAAAGGGCTGCCCAAAAGCAATTTTCCTGGTAGCTTCCTTGCCGAGCGAAAACTGATTATCGTCAAGCAGGGAAATGGCAAAACTGAAGCCCGCTTCCGGATCAGCCAGCTTGGGGATCTCCAGACGTATGGGCGCATCAGGATAGGTAAGGCTTGCACGGATCTTGCCCTTATTATAATAGCGTATTTGCACACCGAGATCCCTGGCCACTCTTTGCAACACGGGCCTGGATTTCAGGATCTGGATCTCGTTGTTCAGGTTAGAGCTTTTCTGGTTCAGGAACATTTCATCAAAACGCTGATCCCCTCCCTGACTTTTGCTTTGATCCTTGATAAGCATAGAAGCCGATACCGGAAAAATATTGGTGGTGTACCGGATCTTAAGCCATCCTAAAACAAACGCAATCAGGGTGCATATTATGATCCAGGGTATATATTTCAGGTATTTGAAAATAAATTCCCTCGGGCCGATTTTCCAGGACATCTCCGTGTTCGAAAAGTTGTTCTCTTCGTTTCCGTTATTTTGTTCAGGCATAGATAGTAAGATTCATCATTTTCGAAAAATACTATAAACAATGGCAAAAGTTGAAATAATGGCCAGTGCAAGGCTGATATTACGCGCAGTTACGATATCATTCGCCACCGATTTTTTCTTGTTCGGTTCCACGATAATGATATCATTTTGCTGTACATAAAAATAGGGCGACGCCATGATTTCCGGTTTGGTTAAGATTCAGCCAGGCAAATTCCCTCTTGTTATTGTTTTCCCGGATAATAAATACACTATCCCGGTTTGCAAACGGGGTGAGTTCCCCGCCAGTGCAATCGCCTCCAGGATATTAATTCGTTCTCGCCGGGAATGGTAACTACACCCGGCTTGGCCACTTCACCCATCATCGTAAACTTATAATTCTAAAAACCGGATACTATAATAGGGATGCTGGAGGAAAGGACTTAACCGGGCATCGAGGGTATCTTTTAATGCCGCTTTAGTTAACCCTTCCACTTTAATTTTTCCGATCCCCTGAAAAATAATATTTCCATCCACATCCACCTCATATCCCGGGGCTGATGGCGATGGAATTGCCCTTTATCTGTGCTACTCCAGGAGAAACGCCACTACTCGCACCAGAAGTCGAATTGTCTGCAGTATCAGACGACTGATTATAAATTTTTGTTGCTTCCGGGTTATCACTGAAAACAATAATACTTAATATATCTCCCTTGCGAATGATTGGCTCTACGGCATTAATGGTACTCAGTTTCGCCGTATCAAAGGGTCCACTAGACTAACATCATTCCCTTTGTGGTACCGCAGGAACTCATGGTATGCATGATCCATAACCCAAGGATTGCAAACAGAATATTTTTCAACAAAGGAATACGACGCATGATTACTGTGTAAGGGTTGACAAATTCTTTTTATCTATCGAAGCCACCAGGGTATAACCGATACTTTCGATCACCACTTTCACCCGGTTGCCTTCGATCTTTATGATCCTGGCTTCCTGATCCATAAAAAGTCCCTGGCGGATGGTGACCCTGCCCTGTTCTTTCAACTGGATCGGCTCAGCCAATACATTTTCATATTCATTCAGGAATTTACGGATGGTTTCGATCTCGCTGGCCGGGATCACGGCCGGCTTGCCATTCCAGTAAACAAAGTTCATGACCCCGGCGGTTAAACGCACCCGGGATTGTTCTTCTTCGTTCACCCGGGCAAATACATAACTCTTGAAAAGGGGTTCTTCCACCGTTTTCATCCGGTCGCTCCATTTCTTACGAACCTTATTCAGAGGGCAGTAGGATTCAATGTTTTTTTCCGAGAGTAAGGCATGCACTTTTTTCTCCCAGCGGGGCTTGGTATAAATGGCGTACCAGTGGGATGTTAACGCTGACAAGATAAATTCATTTTAAATAAACTCCGAAAAAGGCAGGGTCCATGGAAAGCTTCGCCACCTCAGTCCCATGTTCCCATGCAACCGGTTAATAATCAACATAATAACCAAGACCACCAACAACAGCCCTTTCTGTTCGTCCATTTACAGGCAAAGGGTGCAGGCAGCCATTGTATGATGACTCCCTGCACCCTTCCAAATATTTAACCCATTAACAGTAGCTGAAATCGCCAGAATTTGAATCACAGGATTTTTTGATTAACCGCACAAGCTATCCTCCCCCTTTTAAACCTCTTTCCTGCCGCTTTTCTCCAACACTTTTCAACGGAAGCTGCTGCTTTGCAAATATAACTGATTTTCATACCGGGAAACCACGGAGTGAACCCGTATTTTCAGAACAAACTGCCCTGTGCGCCCGGCCTTCGGAAACGGCTGCTGTCCAGCTCCCATTTTTCGGCATTCAGGCCATAGATTTTCCCATACTTTTTATACTGCTGGTTCACCAGTTCGGCGATATTTCCCTCCCCCCGCATCCGGGTACCAAACCGGGAGTCGTTCACCTGGCCGCCATGGGCGTTTTCGATCAGGTGCCAGACCTTATCCGCCCGGTCGGGGAAGTTTTTAGAGAGCCAGTCGTGGAAAAGGAGTTTGACGGCCCCGTTGAGCCGGATAAAAGTATAGGCAGAAAAAGAGGCCCCGTTTTCGGTGGCTTCCTTCATGATGTGTTGCATTTCATGTTCATTCAGTCCCGGGATCATCGGGCCCATCATCACCCCGGCCCTGACCCCGGCCCCGCTCAGCTCGCGGATGGTCCGCAGACGCTGGGAAGTGGTGGTCGTTCGCGGTTCCATTTTCTGGCGAAGGTCTTCGTTGAAAGTAGTGATGGTGACCAGCACCGAGACCAGGTTTTTCTTCGCCATCTCCCGGAGCAGGTCCATATCGCGCAACATGCCCGCATTTTTCGTGATCATGCCCACGGGCTGGTTGAATTCATTACAGACTTCCAGCAGTCCCCGCGTGAGGCGGTATTTTTTTTCTGCCGGCTGGTAACAGTCCGTGTTGCCACTGATGGAGATCGGCAACCGGTTCCCATTTGGGGTTCATGAGAAATTTCCGGAGCAGTTGCGGCGCATTTTTCTTGACGATGATCCGGCTCTCGAAATCCGTACCCGCGCTGTAACCCCAGTATTCATGGCTGTTCCGGGCATAACAGTAAATGCAGCCGTGTTCGCATCCGGCATAGGGATTCATACTATACCACATGCCCACGTCGGGACTGTCCACTTTATTGACGATGGACTTTGCTTCCTGCTCGATGTACTGTGTGATGATGTCCGGCTCCGTCCAGTCGTCCACCGATTCAATATGTTCCCGCGTTTTTTCCTCGCGCTGGAATTTGTTGCGCGTGTTGATCTGGGCGCCGCGGCCTTTTTTGTAGTCCATCTTAATTTGGGTTGACGGTTGATGGTTGACGGTTGACGGTTGACGGTTGATGGTTGACGGTCTATAGGTTCAACTCTCAATACTATTTATCTCATTCCTGCATTGATGATAAAAAATTCGCAAGCTACCGTCAACCGTCAACCGTCAACCAAACAATTCCCCCTGCGTCACCGCAACAGGCAGGTTCTGAAATTCAAGCCGCTCGAGTATCTGCCAGGCTTTGTCGCCTGTGCGACGTTTGAGCAGGAGCATGCTGTCGGCGATAAAACGCCCGGTGAAATGGTGGTGCGCGTATTCCTTCCAGGCGCTTTCGTATTGTCCCGGCACGAGTTTCCCGGCGATGATCATATGCGGGTCCTCCGTGAAATAAGGTTTGTTTTCGTTGTCGGGTTTGAGCAGTCGCTGCGATTCCCGGATTTCCCGGACCAGTTCCTTAATGGGTTCACGCGAAAGCACGTTGATAAAAATGGTATGCGAGGGATAAGATCCGAAGTCCTTCAATTCGATTTTTACCGGGTGGAAACCCATGGCGATGGATCGCAGCCGGTTCGTCACCCGTTCTTCCATCATTTCATACTGGGTGAAACGGGCCAGCATCAGGTGCGGCCTGCTCCAGAGCGCCTGGGGACATTTGAATGTATCTGCAAACTCCTTTTTGATGCCCTGGATTCTTTTTCGCAGCTCCTCATGCGGTGATAAGACCAGCATGTATTCGTTGAGCCGGTAGCCGGGCATGGTTTGGATGAGTGTATTCATTGTTGACGGTTGACGGTTGACGGTTGACGGTTGACGGTTGACGGTTGACGGTTGACGGTTGACGGTTTTTTTATGAGATAAAGATACTAAATATTTTAGCAATAGAAAAATTAAAAAAGCAGGATCATTCTTTTTGAAGACAGCAGATCCTGCTTGCGCCTGTTTGGCCGTAAATCGCTGATTATCTTTATTTTGTGAATACTCATTCGGAAGAATTCTGTAAAATGTGGCCGATATACTCAAAAAAAGGAAAAAAGAAACTGTTAAAAACTGTATAATATCCGATATCGAAATGATTCTTATTTTTTGCATTCTAAAGCAACTGCATTTTCAAAACGTATTTTGTTTTCCACGTATTTGAACATTTCATCCTGGCTGTCGTTAAATAAACAATTGCGGATTTCCCGGAAACCGGCGTTTTGAAGTTCTTCACCCAGTGATTTGCTATCCCACATCCACAGGTGATTTGAATTTCCATAAATTGAGGATATCATGTCCTTAAATCCCCTGGGTCTTTTTTCAATTCCCAGAAAGGTGTTACTTAAAAAAACCAGGCTGGCTGATTTGTCTCCATTATCCAGATGTTGAATATAATTTCTCGCAGCAGATTCTAAATCCGGCACGATGACTCTGAAAATACCTCCCTGTTTTAAGATCCTATAGGAATTTTTTAATGCGATCCGGAAATCCTGCAATGATAAGTGTTCCAAAACATGGGAAGAATATAATCCATCGCAGGAATTATCTTCCAACGGAAGCCCCTTAACAATATCACCAAATTTGGTATTTGAAGTGAATGTGGTGTTTAATCTGCTTTTCAAAAGTGCTCCCAATAAAGGAATCTTTTGGATTCTCAGAGTTGGTGAAGCATCAAAATTGATCCATTCCTGCGGTGCCGAATGCCCGCAACCATACTGAACATATTTTTTCATTCACTTTATTTTACGCCTGGGAAATGAATCTGACAAAGACGGTAAGTTATAAAGAAATATTTTTGGATTGCAAAAATACGGACAGTCGCGTATCAAAAACGGACAGTCCGTATTCCCGGCGAAAAAAACAATCACCTGATAAACAAGGCGGTGGGTGATGCCATAAATTTGGTCATGTATTTGAACCGGATATAGAACGGGCCGGTCACAGGGTCCGGCTAAAACAAGATCATATGATACGGAATTATTTTAAAGTGGCTTTGCGCAACCTGCTCCGTAATAAAGCCTTCGCTGCCCTGAATATCACCGGTCTGGCCCTCGGCATGGCGGTCGCCATCCTGATCGGTATCTGGATCGCGGATGAAGTCAGCTTCAACCATTATTATCCGGATCATAAATCCCTGGCACATGTGATGATTACCCAAACGAACCAGGGTGAAACCTATACCGGCTCCACCATCGCCATGCCCCTGGGTTATGCGCTGCAGTCCAATCACCGGGACCTTTTTAAACAGGTGGCCCTGGTTTCCTTTCATGACCTGCATATCCTGGCTTACCGCGACAAGAAAATGCCTGCACGTGGAATCTTTGCCCAGCCCGCATTCCCGGGCATGTTCGGTCTCCGCATTTTACAGGGCAGCAAAGAGGCTCTCCGGGATCCTTCTACCATCCTGATCGCCCGCTCCCTGGCGGTTTCCCTGTTCGGTGATTCCACGGCAGAAAATAAAATGATCCTCCTGGATAATAAGGTGAACATGAAAGTCGGCGCCGTCTATGACGACCTTCCTGAAAATACCAACTATGCGGGAACGGTGCTGCTTCTGCCCTGGAGCAACCCGGAGAATGATTACCGGATGAAGAATACCAACTGGCAGGATCATAACGGTGAACTGTATGTGCAACTCAATGATCCGGTCAGTGCGGCGCAGGCAACGGAAAAAATAAAAAATCTTCCGACGCCTTTTATCAAAGGCTGGCATGAGGAGGCCCTGGTTTACCCGCTGGACCGGTCGCATTTGTACAGTGAATTCAGCAACGGAAAACCTTCCGGGGGGCGTATTCAGTATGTCTGGCTGATCGGCATCATCGGCGCTTTCGTACTCTTCCTGGCCTGTATCAATTTTATGAATCTTTCCACGGCCCGCAGCAGCAAGAGAGCCCGGGAAGTGGGCATCCGCAAAACGATTGGTTCAAGGTCCATCCACCTGGCCGGCCAATTCCTGATCGAATCCATAGTACTCACGCTGTTCGCTTTCGGGATCGCTCTGATCATCGCGCGTTTATCACTGCCCTTCTTCAACAATGTATCGGGTAAACAGATGATTCTTCCTTTTGCGAATCCGCTGTTCTGGCTGTACTGCCTGGTGTTTGCTTTATTTACCGGGCTGCTGGCGGGCAGTTACCCGGCTTTTTATCTTGCCCGTTTCGAACCGGTAAAAGTATTGAAGGGCGGGTTCCGGGGAAGCCGCTACAATTCCATTCCGCGGCAGGTACTGGTGGTGCTGCAGTTCACGGTATCCCTGAGCCTGATCATCGGAACCCTGATTGTGTTCCGCCAGATCCGGTTTGCGAAAGACCGGCCCACAGGGTACACCCGGGAAGGACTGATCTCGGTTCCGCTGAATACGGATGAACTGGCCAGTCATGAGGATGCCCTGCGGACCGACCTGCTGAATACCGGGGCCGTCACTGAAATGGCTGAGTCCTCCGCGACCACGACCAATTTCGGAAATAACAATTCGCTGGACTGGCGGGGAAAGGATCCGGGACTGGTGGTTTTTTTCAGGAATGTGAATGTAACACCGGAATTCGGCAACACGGTGAAATGGACCGTCACGCAGGGTCGCGATTTTTCACGGGCCTTTGCTGATTCTTCTTCGATAATCCTCAGCGAGGCTGCAGTGAAAGCGATTGGCATTGCCCGCCCCATAGGCGAGATCATGAAATTCAGCGGAAAATCCTATACCGTGATCGGTGTGGTGAAGGATCTTTTAACGAATTCTCCCTATGATCCCATCGAGCCGGCGATTTTCCTGGGAGATGGTTACCGGAGTGTGATCACCCTGCGGCTGAAAGCCGGTCTCCCGGTGCATGTGGCCATGGCCGGCATAGAAAAAGTCTTTAAAAAATACAACCCGGGCAGTCCCTTCGTATATGAATATAACGAGGACGAATATGCGCATAAATTCGCAGCGGAAGAACGGATCAGCAACCTGTCCGCCGTATTTGCCGGCCTCGCCATCTTCATATCCGCGCTCGGCTTATTCGGCCTGGCTTCTTTTGTGGCAGAACAAAGGACTAAAGAGATCGGCGTGCGCAAAGTGCTGGGGGCAAATGTATTTTCGCTCTGGAGCCTGATGTCCGTGCAGTTTGTAAAACTGGTGGCAATCTCCCTCTGCATCGCGGTGCCCCTTTCTTACTATGGCATGAACCGCTGGCTGCAGAACTATGACTACCGCGATCGTATTTCGGGATGGGTTTTTGTCGTCGCCGGCCTGGGCATGCTGCTGATCACCTTACTCACGGTCAGTTACCAGTCCCTGAAAGCGGCGATGATGAACCCGGTAAACAGCCTGCGCTCTGAATAGGCGCCGGGTAAGCGGAACGTTTCAGGAATAAACCGATTTTCTTCATCTTCCAGTCCGTATTCCGGGTATCCGCAATTTGACCCAACCTATACTCCTTCAGTTCCTGCCCCGAACTCCTTCGGGTCCGGCAGGGTATTCACTCGCACCTGAGAGGGACTAAGTCCATACCAAGTCCATTAAACGATGGACTTGGTATGGACTTAGTCAGTTTAAACAGCGAAGGAATATCGAAGTAACCCCGGCTGAAAAGGCCCGACACTTAATTCAGCGCGCTTTTATCCTGCACAATCTCCAGTCCTTCGAGTTTTTTTATTTCATCCCATCCACCGGTGATATTACGCAGGTTATGGATGCCCTGGCGTTTGAACAGCGAGGCGGCGATGACGCTGCGGTAGCCGGCGGCGCAGTGGATATAAATATTGTCCTGATCTTCGAACAGGGCCATGGTGCCGGGATCGGTCAGGGTTTCGAGCGGGATATTCATTGCTGCGGGCACGTGGCCGTTGGCGAATTCGGTTTCCCTGCGCACATCCACCACGACCATTTTCGGATCGAAGGGAAGGTCCATCGCAAATTCATCCGCATCAATATTGATGATGAGGTCAATCGGTTCGCCGGAATTTTTCCAGGTCTCAAATCCGCCTTCCAGGTAACCCTGGATCTGTGCAAAGCCCACGCGGGCCAGTCGCACGACGGTTTCTTTTTCCTTTCCCGGTTCGGTAACGAGCACAAAGGGTTTGTCGAAGGGAAGCAGGCTGCCTGCCCATTCTGCAAAGCGGCCGTCGAGGCCGATGCTGACGGAGCCGGGCACAAAACCTTCCGTGAATCCGGCGGAAAGGCGGGTATCCAGCACCAGGGTCTGATCGTCTTTTATTTTTTCCTTAAATATATCCAGTGGTAAGGGCTTCAATCCGTTTTCCATGATTTCATCCAGGCTTTCGTATCCTTCCTTATTGATGCGCGCATTCACCGCGAAATACAAGGGAGGCGCATGGAGTCCCTCTGTAACGGCTTTTATAAACTCCTCTTTACCGGCTGCGCGCAATGCGTAATTGGTTTTCTTTTCTTCGCCCAGGGTGCTGTAGGTATCGGGCCCGAGGTTTTTGCCGCAGCTGCTGCCTGCGCCATGGGCCGGGTATATGAGAATATGGTCAGGAAGCGGCATGATTTTTTTCTGAAGGGAATCATAGAGCATGGAGGCCAGTTCTTCCCGGCCCAGGTTGCCGCTGCTCAGGTCGGGCCTGCCGACATCACCGACAAAAAGGGTGTCGCCGGTAAAAATCGCATGGGGATTGCCGTTAGCCTCGCGCAACAGGTAACAGGAGGATTCCAGGGTATGGCCGGGGGTATGCAGCACTTCGATGGTCAGGCTGCCCAGTTTAAATACCTCCCCGTCCTTTGCCCGGTAGATAGGGAAGGCGGTTTCTGTTTCCGGGCCGTACACGATCGGCGCACCGGAAGCCTGGGCCAGGTCGAGATGGCCGCTCACAAAATCGGCATGAAAATGCGTCTCGAAAATATATTTAATGGTGGCCTTCCGCTTCCTGGCCAGGTACAGGTATTCCTCGATATCGCGCAAAGGGTCAATGATGGCCGCTTCGCCGTCACTTTCAATATAGTAGGCTGCCTCGCTTAAACAGCCGGTGTAGAGTTGCTGAATGTACATTTTGCAAAATTACCATTTTAGGCTTAACGCTTAACGCCTAACGCCTAACGCTGCCCAGGTTTATCTTTCCGAGCTTAAAGCTGAACGCTGAACGCCTAAGGCTTAACGCTGCCCAAGTTATCTTCCGAGTAAAGGTTAGAAAAATTTCATCATGAAGTTCTACATAAACGCGTTAGGCGTTAGGCGTTAAGCGTTCAGCGTTAGGCGTTAAGCGTTCAGCGTTCAGCGTGACTAAACCAGCAACAAATGCACTGTTTTCATAATATCAGCAATGCGTTCGGGATTGATGGTATAATGGATGAATTTGCCATCGCGTTCGGTTTTGACAATGCCGGCCCGTCGCAGGATGGCCAGGTGCTGGGAAGCCACTGATTGTTCCAGGCGCAGCTGGATATAGAGTTCGGTGACTGTCAGTTTTTTATGCTCATCGAGAATGCGCACGATCTGCTGGCGGAGTTTATGGTTCAGCGCACGCAGGATCATGGCGGCTTTCTTCAGATTGATAAAATCCACTTTAACCGCCGCGTCCTCCCCGGCCTGGGAGTTGACGATCATCCAATAATTACTGCTTGTCACGCTCATACTGTACAAAAGGTTGAAGGTTTAAAAAAAGATCATCTGTCAGGGATACAGCCTAAAATTATATGACAAGCAGTGGATCTAAAAAAATTGTAATATAGAATTTTTTTCAATAAGAGAAGAATTCTTTCAGGTAAACCGGTTCAGTATATACGGGGTCGGACCAGTTTTTTTCTATAAAATCATGGTGGGCCAGGTCTGCAAATGCCTGTAGACTATTGGATTGCGTCTCAAAAATGGCGGCAGGGGCATTCGTCATTTTTTCCCATTTTGCCGCCCCGCTGCCAAAAAAAAGGATGGGATTCTCAGAAAGTGCTGTTTCAAATGCATTTTTATCTAATATCAGGGCCCGTGGGAGAGCAGGATTTCCTGCATGTCAGTCCCGTAAAGTGCCGTAAAGACTTCATCCCGGCGGGCATCAATCATGGGGCAGATCAGGGCCTTTTTTTCCCTGGCGACAGGGCGCATGGATGCTGCCATCACCTGCAGGGTATTGCGGGTGATCAGGGGAATTTTCAGGGCATAACATAATCCTTTGGCAGCGGCCATGCCCACGCGTAATCCCGTATAGGAACCCGGACCGGCTACCACGGCGACGGCTTCCAGTTCGCGGACTGTTTTTCCCGCCTGTTCCATCAGCCGTCCGATTGCCGGATGCAGCCAGGCAGCAGCGTCTTTCGCGTTTATATTTTCTTCCGAAAATAAAACCCGTCCGGCTTCGGCGAGCGCGGCGGTTGCGGTTTCCTGTGCGGTGTCGATGAGTAGGATCATTTTGGTTGATGGTTGACGGTTGATGGTTGACGGTTGACGGTTGACGGTTGACGGTTGACGGTTATGAGTTATGAGTTGACGGTTAATGATTGAATGATGAATGATGAACGTACAGCAAAAACTCATAACCCATAACTCATAACTCATAACTCTAAAAAGCTTTCCGCCAATTCATAAACAGGATCTGATGCAGAAAGTCTCATTAATAATTGCGCGACCTGCTTCAGGCCGATTTTTTCCGCCCATTCAAAAGGACCCAGGGGGTATCCTGTTCCCAGCTTCATCGCAATATCAATCTCCTCCCTGGCTGCTGATGCCGGCTTCCCAGGTAAAATACGCTTCATTGATGATCATCGCCACAATCCGTGCGGATACAAAGCCGGGTTCGTCTTTCACAAATACCAGTTCTTCCCCGAAAAGTTTTCCTGCCCTTTCCTGCGCTGCCGCATTCGCCGCGGCGGCTTCCACCAGGTTACCTTTCAGGAAACCGGGCCAGGCATTGATCCGGATAAATTCCGGGTGGATGCGGTCCAGTGTATCGGTCACCGAATGCACCAGTACCGGTTTGGGAAGCAGGCGTGCAAGGAATTTAATTTTTACGGGATCCGGTTCAAAGCTCAGATCAATAAAAGCATCTGCGAAATGATGGGCCCATAGGGAATGATTTTCAGAAAACAGCACTTCATGTTTCCGGAAAAAAGCGGATGCCGCGATTTCTTCCTTCTGCAGGTCGCTGGCGAGAACGGCAAGGATCATGGTTCCGTTCTTTATGTGGCTGAAATGAATTGTCTTAAAAAGCGCAGGTCGTTCTGTGAATAGAGACGCAGGTCGTTGATCCGGTATTTCAGCTGGCAGATCCTTTCCACGCCCATGCCGAAGGCAAAGCCGGTATATTTATTGGGATCGATGCCGAAGTTCTGCAATGTTTTCGGGTGCACCATGCCGCTGCCCAGGATCTCGACCCAGCCGCTGTGTTTGCATACATTACATCCCGAGCCCCCGCAGATCAGGCAGCTGATGTCCATCTCCGCACTGGGTTCCGTGAAGGGAAAATAGGAGGGCCGGAAACGGATCTTCACGGTTTTTCCAAACATTTCCTGCACGAAAAAATACAGGGTCTGTTTCAGGTCGGCGAAAGAAACATTTTCATCCACATAGAGTCCTTCGGTCTGGTGAAAAAAACAATGCGCCCGGGCACTGATGGTTTCGTTCCGGTACACCCGGCCCGGGCAGATGATGCGGATCGGCGGTTTTTGTTTTTCCATCACCCGCGCCTGCACGCTGCTGGTATGGGTGCGCAGGAGCCAGTCCGGGTTTTTATTGATATAAAAAGTATCCTGCATATCCCGCGCCGGATGGTCCTCGGGCAGGTTGAGCGAAGAGAAATTATGCCAGTCGTCTTCGATCTCCGGTCCTTCCGCCACGGAAAATCCGAGCCTGCCAAAAATCTGGATGATCCGGTTCCTCACCAGGCTGATCGGGTGGCGGGTTCCCAGGGGGATGGGATCGCCGGGAAGGGACCAGTCCATTTGGTTGACGGTTGACGGTTGACGGTTGACGGTTTTTGATTCATCGTATTTGGATTCGGCGAGTTGTTTGAATTCATTGAGGATCTGTCCGAATTCCTTTTTCTTTTCGGCAGGAACGTTTTTAATTTCCTGGAAAAGATTTTTCACGATGCCCTTGGTTCCGAGGAACCGGATCCGGTATGCTTCCGCTGCATCGGCACCCTGGATTTCCGTGCCCATGATTTCCTTCCGGTAGCTGTTCAGTTTTTCCAGTAATTCTTCCATGCCGCAAAGATAAAAGGAAAAACAAGTGTAAGTTTGTTTCAAATCGTGGTACATGTTGTACAGCCTGCATATCCTTGACTACCTCGACCCGGTTAATATCCGGGAGATTTCCAACGATGAAGAATATAAAGACGGCCAGGTTGGAAAACTGATCCAGGTATATGAAGAAGATTTCCCCGAGCTGCTGCAGGCCGACCTGGTCCTGATCGGCTGCCGGGAAGAACGGGGATCCCGCCGTGCGAGGACCCTGCTCAACGGTCCGGATATGATCCGGCGCCAGTTTTACCAGCTCCAGCACTGGCACAGCGATATCCGGCTCGTGGACGTGGGGAATATCAAAACCGGGTCCACCCTGGCCGATACCTATGCCGCACTCCGTTCGGTGATGAACGAGCTCATCGGACTGGGAAAAACCGTGATCATCCTCGGCGGTTCGCACGACCTGACCCTGGCCCAGTACCAGGGTTATGCCCTCCGCAAAAAACTCATCGAAGTCACCTGCGTGGATGCCCTGATCGACATCAATATTGAATCGCCCCTGCGGAGCGAAAACTTCCTGATGGAGCTGTTAACGGATGAACCGAATTTCATTCATCACTATAACCATATCGGTTTCCAGAGTTACTATGTGCATCCGCGCATGCTGGAGACGATGGACAAACTGCGGTTTGATTGTTTCCGTGTGGGCCGGGTGAAAGAAATCATCGACGAGATGGAACCCGTGCTGCGCAATTCCAATATGCTGAGTTTTGACATCTGTTCCATCGCCCATGCCTATGCGCCTTCCAATGCTTTATCCCCCAACGGACTTACCGGCGAAGAGGCCTGCTCCATCCTGCGTTTCGCGGGGCTGAGCCCCAACATCAACAGCATCGGCATCTACGGGTATATTCCGGAAAATGACGAGCGGGACCTCACGGCCAAACAGATCGCACAGATGATCTGGTATGTGGTGGACGGCCGGAACAAGGGCTTACGGGAAGCCAGTCTGAACGATAAGGAATATTTCGTGGAATACCATACGGCCTTTGCCGAAGTGGAGACGGTTTTTCTGCAAAGCAAAAAAACCAACCGCTGGTGGATGCAGCTGCCCGACCAGAAATATATCGCCTGTTCCTACCAGGATTACCTCCTGGCCAGCAGCAATGAAGTGCCGGAGCGCTGGCTGAGGGCTCAGGAGCGTTAACGCGTAACGCCTAACGTAACGCTTAACGCCTAACGCCTAACGCTTAACGCTCTTTGGTATTAAATCGCTGATTAAATTTTATATAAAAATCATTTGAGTTCCATACTTTTTCAAACTCGCGTTCAGCATTCAAAAAGCGTTAAGCGTTATGCGTTCCAGCGTTAAGCGTTAAGCGTTCCGCGTTACGCGTTAAGCGTTCCGCGTTAGGCTTATTGGCCGGTTTGTTCCTGATACATGCTGAATCAAAAGCGCAATGCTGCCTCACGGAAAAAATCGCATTGCAGCGTCTGCTGGAAAACAAGGAACTCAAACCGGCGCATGTGGGTGTGTATGTGTACGACGATTCGTCGAAAAAAGAAATCGCGGATTTCCAGGGTGATAAATATTTTATACCTGCCAGCAACACCAAATTGTTTACGCTCTATGCCGGCATGAAATACCTGGGAGATTCGCTTACAGGTATCCGTTATACTGAAAATGATACGGCGCTTTTTGTTTTCCCGACCGGTGATCCCAGCCTGCTGCACCCGGATTATCAAACCCAGCCGGTTGTAGATTTTTTAAAGAAATCAACCAAAAAGATTTACCTGGTGGATGAGGGATGGGAAGAAACCGCCCTGGGTGAAGGCTGGGCCTGGGATGATTATAATGATGATTATTCAGTGGAACGCAGTCCCCTGCCTGTGTATGGAAATTTTATCCGCTGGACCCAGCAAAAACTGGCCGTCCGCAGCAATGCCTCTTTTGAGGAAACGGCCAGCGTTTTCAGTTCCCCCGAAATTCCCTGGAAGGTCAGGTTCAGCCCGGATAGTCTGCCCCGGACATTTTTAGTAAAGAGAGCCATAGATTCCAACGTATTCATGATTCGCATGGGTACGGAAACCGAAATTCAGGAGGATGTTCCTTTTGTAACCCATATCCTGCAGTCGGCCATGGAACTGCTTCCGGATACGATCGGGAAAAAAGTTTTCTCCCTGAAACTGCCGCCGGGCATTTCCCTCTATCCACCGGCATCCAGGACTCCCTTACAAAACCTCCTGTCCGCCCCCGGCAAAATCGTTTATTCGAGACCGGCAGATTCGGTATTCACCACCATGATGTACCGGAGTGATAATTTCTTTGCTGAACAAACCCTGCTCATGGTGAGTAAAACGCAGTTGGGATACATGAAGGATGAAAGTATGATTGACAGCCTGCTCAGCGGTCCCCTGGCCGATCTGCCGCAGCGGCCTTCCTGGGTGGACGGCAGCGGACTGAGCCGTTATAATTTATTTACCCCGAGGGATTTCGTGACCCTGCTGATCAAATTCAAGAATGAATTCGGGATGGAACGGATGAAAACCATCCTGCCCACCGGCGGGAAAGGAACCCTGAAGAATTATTACCGGATGGACAGCGGGTATGTGTTTGCCAAAACGGGTTCCATGAGCGGAGTGCTCTGTATCAGCGGTTATATATATACGGCAAAAAAACACCTGCTGGAATTTTCCATCCTCGTCAACAACAACAATGGCGGCGACGCCGCAATCCGTCGGGAGATCGAAAGCTATATAGAATATCTGAGGAAGGGTGAATGATGAGTTATGAGTTATGAGTGATGAGTTATGAGTGATGAGTTATGCGTTAAGAGTTAGGCGTGAAGCGTTATCGCTTCGATAAAGTTGGCGGACGAAGGCGTTAGCGTTACGATTTCCTCCCGAACAACTTCTCCAGGTATTCATTTTTGAATTCTACAAAAACGGGTCTTCCGTTGGGTGCGGTATTGGGCTGCATACAGCGAAAAAGGCTTTCGGTAAGGAGCGCATTTCTGTTTCAGATAGAGGGGTGCCGGCTTTAGTAGCCTGCTGCCAGGCGAGTGAGCGGATCATTTTTTCATGAAGTGAGGTTATTTTTTCACCGCCTGCATGTTTGCAATGTTCCAATAAATTCTCGATCACTTTTTTCGCATTGCCTTCGCCCTGACCCGGAGGTGTGCCCTGCACAATAAAACTGTCTTTTCCAAAAGTTTCAATGATATATCCGAGGGCCTGCAAACCCGGCAGGAGTTCCTGCAGCATCAGGGCATCGGCCGTGGACAGGGTAAGTGTTACGCGGAAATAAACCGGGCTGGCCGGCAGGGGTTTACCACTTAGTGCCAGCATGAATTTTTCATACAAGACCCGTTCATGCGCGGCCTGCTGATGGATCAGCAGAAAACCGCCGTCCGTTTCACAAACGATATAGGATTCTGTAACTGCGTCATCCGCATTTCCTGGTCATGAAAAAGCGGATCGGCAGAGAAGCGCGCGTAGAGGGACTGGAAAGTGTCGTCCGGCTGCTTGACGGTTGACGGTTGACGTCTGATGTGTTTGCTTCACCAGCAGAACTTTAGCGAGGAGGGTTGCTGGTTGACGGTTGACGGTTGAACGGTTGAGGAGTCTGAAGTGGTTCGATCTCCAAAAAAGGTTCATCCGGAAAAAATCCACCCGCCTTTGCTAAGGGCTCACCGTCACTGAACTGGCGAAATTTTCATCTTCCATTTCCCGTTTTCTCCAATGTACCAGTTCACTCTTGTCGGAGGGTTCTATAAAATGCGCCTGGTTTTTTCTTGTGAATGTTTTGAAGAGGCTGGAGGATTCAATTTCCGATTTCATTTCCTCCGAAAATGGTTTGGCCACTGCGTCGAGCTGCTGGATCGGCGGGATCGAGGTCGAAATCCAGGCTGGGCGTAATACTGAACTGGGCCAGCGCATGTTTCACCGCCGCCTGCACAAAAGCATATATGATCTTTTCGTCTTCAAACTTGATTTCCTGTTTGGTGGGATGCACGTTGATATCCACACGTGAAGGATCGATATCAATGAACAGTACATAGAGTGGAAAACTGTCGCCGGGAATCATCTGCTGAAAAGCCGTCATCACCGCATGATTCAGATAGGCGCTGCGGATAAACCGGTTGTTCACAAAAAAATACTGGTCACCCCGTGTGCGTTTGGCGGTATCGGGTTTACCGACAAAACCGGCAATATTTAGATAGTCGGTGTTCTCCTGAACAGAAACCAGTCTCGAAGTATAGTTTACACCGAGGATCTGCACGATCCGTTGTTTCAGTGTTCCTTTTTCCAGATGGAAAACTTCCTGTCCGTTACTGTTAGATATGAAACGGATTTGCGGGAAAGGAAAGCGCCATGCGGATGAACTCATCCACGATATGGCGCATTTCGGCCGAATTGCTTTTGAGAAAATTCCGGCGGGCCGGCACATTGAAGAAAAGATTTTTCATCGCAATGCTGGTGCCGTTTGGAAAGGCGACAGGTTCCTGCTTTCTTACAAAGCTGTTTTCGATTTCGATAAACGTGCCGTTCTCATCAACCGGTCTTTTCGTTTTGAGTTCCACCTGGGCAACGGCTGCGATGGAAGCGAGTGCCTCTCCCCGGAAACCCATGGTGCGGATGCGGAAGAGATCTTCAATATTCCGGATCTTAGAGGTGGCGTGCCGTTCAAAAGCCATGCGGGCGTCGGTTACACTCATACCCCTCCCATTGTCAATCACCTGCACAAGTGATTTTCCCGCATCCTGGATAATCAGTTTCACCTGCTGGCCCCGGCATCTATGGCGTTTTCCATCAGCTCTTTCACTGCACTTGCCGGCCGCTGGATCACTTCACCCGCAGCGATTTGGTTTGCAATATTATCCGGTAAGCAATTCGATCAGGTCATTCATCTTCAAAGCCCGTTGGGTGGGCAATTTAGTGGAAATATATTTCATTTTCCTTCGTAGGTTTACTGGAGGATGACGGTACGGTTTGAAGGTTGGCGGTTGACGGTTGACGGTTGACGGTTAACAATCCGTTGAGGTTGGCGTTAACGTTGCGCGTTACCGTAAGATTCGAATCTGAAAAAGTCCATCATGAAAAATTGCTTCCTCCTTATTTTACTTGTTTTTTCCCTCTCCCTCTTGCCCAATACAATGTCAATCTGCCGCCAACCACTGGGTGGATTCCGTATTTAAAACATTGACGGACACCCAGAAAATCGCCCAGCTGATGATCGTCCGGCTTTCGTCCATCGACCAGGTCACGGGAAATATCACTTTTTCGACCAGCCGGTGGAAGCCGATATCCGCCGTTTTAATATAGGGGGCATCTGTTTATTCCAGGGTGGGCCGAAACAGCAGGCTGCCTTCATCAATCATTTCCAGGAAATCGCCCGGACACCTATTTTAATTTCCATCGATGCGGAAAACGGCCTGGGCATGCGGATGGACAGTGTGGACGCCCTGCCGCGGCAGATGATGCTTGGCGCCGTTGAGGACCCCAGCTCATATATACTTACGGAGAAACCGTGGCCGCCCAGTGCAAACGCATGGGCATCCAGGTGGATTATGCGCCGGTGGTGGACGTGAACAACAACCCGGCTAATCCGGTGATCAACGACCGGTCTTTCGGGGAAGACCCGCGGCGGGTGGCCGAACTCGGCATCCAGTATATGCGGGGGCTGCAGGACCATGGCGTGCTGGCCACGGCCAAACATTTCCCCGGACATGGCGACGTTTCGGTGGATTCGCATGTGGACCTGCCCGTAATCAATAAAAACCGCAGGCAACTGGACACACTTGAACTCTATCCGTTTAAAAAACTGATTGACGCCGGTATCGGCAGCGTGATGACCGGCCATCTCTTTGTGCCGGCCCTGGATTCCCGCGAACACCGCCCTGCATCGATATCCTATAATACCGTCACCACCTGCTTCGCAAACAAATGAAATTTCAGCGGGCTTGCAGTTTACCGATGCCCTGGAGATGAAAGGGGTGAGCTAAATATTTTCCCGGATGGCGATGCGTCCGTCGAATCCCTGATCGCCGGTAATGATATGCTCTGCCTGCCGGGTGATATTCCGGAATAGTATGGTGAAAATTTTCCAGGCGATCAAACAGAAAAAACTGAAATGGAAGGACCTCAATGCGCGTGTGAAAAAAGTGCTGATGGCAAAATACCAGCTGGGATTATCCGAATGGCAACCCGTGGACACGACGCATCTCGTCGAAGACCTGAACAAAGACGTGTCCGGAACTCTACCGGAATATTGCCAAACAGGCCCTCACCCTGGTGCGACGGAACGACCGTCCCTTTCCCGGCACGCAGGCAAAGCGGGTGGCTTATATCGGATTCGGACTGACGAATGATAATGTATTCTGCCAAACGAATGCGCGATGATTTTCAAGCGCAGCGTATATTATTTTGATTACGGGCTGGACAGTGTGAAAGCGGCGGCGGCTTTTGAACTGCTGCGCAACCGCTACGACATGATCGTGATCGGACTTCATAATATCAACCGCTTTCCGGCACATGATTTCGGGATCAGTCCGGCTGCCCTGCAGCTCCTGAAAAAACTGGATCATCAGCCCGCCGCCGTAACTTTTGTTTTCGGTAATCCTTATGCGCTTAATTATGTATGTGATGCTTCCGTATTGCTGGCCTGTTATGATGACAACGAGATCACGCAGGAAGTGGCGGCAGACTGGCTGAATGGGAAATTTCTCGCCAAAGGAAGATTGCCGGTATCGGTATGCAATGGCTTAAGGCCGGATTTGGGATACAGCTTTTCCCGCGGAACCCTTCCTGAAACAACGCCGGCTTCCCTGGGATTCAACCCTCCAAAACTCAATCGCATCGATTCAATCTGCAAACGCGCCATTGCCCTACAGGCCGCACCCGGATGCGTGGTGGTGGTGGCGAAGAACGGCCAGGTGGTTTATGAGAAAGCTTTCGGCACACATGGAGTACAATAAACCCGAACCAGTATATCCCGGAAACCATTTACGATCTGGCCTCCGTAACGAAAGTATGTGCGACCACGATTTCCGTGATGAAATTATATGAAGAAGGAAAACTGGATCTGCATAAAACCCTCGGCGATTACCTGCCCTGGGTAAGAGGAACCAATAAGGACTCGCTGAAGACTCTGGGATATCATGCTGCACCAGGCCGGACTGAAAGATTATATTCCCTTTTATGCGGAAACGATGTTAAAAGACCAAAGACGCCGAACCGGATCCCCTGCTTTATTCCACAAAGGCCGACAGCCTGCATTGCGTTCGCGTGGCCGAAAATTTATATCTCTGTAGCAACTGGGAGGACACGATGTATAAACGGATCCTGGTGAGCCGGCTCGGGCCATCCGGGAAATACGTGTACAGCGACAATGATTTTATTTTCATGGGAAAGATCGTGGAAGCCCTGAGCGGCGAAACACTGGATCACTATGCCTTTGACACGTTTTATCATCCCCTGGGCCTGAGAACAACCGGTTTTAATCCCAGGAACTGCGTTTCCCGCTGAGCCGTATCGCGCCGACGGAACAGGAAGTGGCTTTCCGGCGGCAGCTGTTGCGCGGCGACGTGCACGATCCCGGCGCAGCCATGTTTGGCGGCGTGTCTGGCCATGCCGGATTATTCAGCGATGCTTACGACCTGGCCGTGATCATGCAGATGCTTTTGAATGGAGGAACCATCGGGGGACATCAATACCTGAAAAAAGAAACGATAGATTATTTCACAGCTTATCACAGTGATATCAGCCGCCGGGGACTCGGGTTCGACAAACCGGAAAAGGAAAATGCCCGAGGAAGGAACCCTATCCCTGCGCCGATGCTTCTCCCTTAACTTTTGGTCATACCGGATTTACCGGCACCTGCATCTGGGCGGACCCCGCTAAGCAAATTGTTTTTATCTTTCTTTCCAACCGGGTAAATCCCCAGGAAAGCAATAAGCTTTCTATCTATAAATGTGCGCGGGAATATTATGGAGGAAATTTATGAGGCGATGAAGTGAACGCGGAACGCTTAACGCCGAACGCTTAACGCCTTTGTCCGCCGAAGCTTTAGCGAAGGCGGATAACGCTTAACGCGGAACGTTAAGCTTTCGTCCGACCGCCAACGACCAGCCAAAAATGAACATCCGACGTTCAGAAACGAACAGTTTTATTCTTCACGGATAATATAAATTCCTGAAGTCCAGCCCCATAAGATTCTGGCATTTTATTGGAACAGTCAACGATCAACGGCCAACGGCCAACGGCCAACGGCCAACGGTCAACGCGTCAACCGTCAACCGTCAACCGTCAACCGTCAACCGTCAACCGTCAACCGTCAACCGTCAACCGTCAACCAAAAAGATTCATGCTAAAAAATTATTTCAAAATCGCCTGGAGAAATTTATTCCGGAATAAAGGATTCTCCCTGACTAACCTGCTCGGGCTCACGATCGGCATGGTCTGTACCCTGCTCATCCTGTTCTGGGTTCGGGACGAACTGACTTACGACCGTTTCCATGCGAACTATAAAAATATCTACCAGGTCATTGCCAACCGGGATTTCAGGAACCAGATGTTCACCGACCGGAATATGGTGCTTCCGCTGGCTGCTTCACTGGAAGCTGCTTATCCGCAAATTAAAAATGCGGTTGTCACCACCTACGACGAGCCCTTTGTGCTTTCTGCAGGAGAAAAGAAAATTTCCAAACGGGGTTATACGGTCAGCGATCATTTTTTCAACATGTTTTCCTGGAAATTTCTCAAAGGCCGGGCTGATGACGCCATCCGTGAACCCAATTCCATCGTATTGACGGCATCCACGGCGAAAGCCCTGTTCGGCAATGAGGAACCCCTCAGCAAAATGGTCAGCCTGGACAATGATAAAAATTTTAAAGTGACGGCCGTACTGGCTGATCCGCCCGGTAATTCCAGTTTTCAGTTCGATTTTATCAAACCCTTCGACTACAACGATCCCAATATAAAAAGGGCAATGAATGAGTGGGTCAATTCTTCCTGGAATGTATTTCTCCAAACACAGCCGGGCGCTGACCTGACCCTGTTAAATAAAAATATCAATGCATTAAAAAAAAGTCATTCCCCGAACGATCATGTCAGCACTTACTTCGCATTTCCGATGAACCGCTGGCGTTTGTACAGTGATTTCAAAGACGGAAAAAATACCGGGGGCATGATCGACTACGTGCGGTTATTTTCCGTCATTGCCCTGATCATCCTGCTGACTGCCTGCGTGAATTTCATGAATCTGTCCACAGCGCGTTCAGAAAAAAGAGCGAAGGAAGTGGGCATCCGCAAGACCCTCGGATCCGAAAAAAGGCAGCTGGTATTCCAGTTCTTCCTGGAATCCATGATCCTGGCGGTCATTGCTTTTGTCTTCTCCCTGATCGCCGTCTATTTTTTGATGCCTGCCTTCAATTTGCTGGTGGGCAAAAATCTTGTAATGCCTGTTTTTGAACCGGTTTTCTGGATGGAGTCCCTGGGCATCGTTTTATTTACCGGCATCATTGCCGGCAGTTATCCCGCCCTGTATCTTTCCTCATTCAATCCCGTAAAGACCCTGAAAGGAACCTTCCTGGCCGGGCGGAAAGCCGCGCTGCCGCGACATATACTGGTCGTGGGTCAATTCGTGATTTCGATCTTACTGATATCCGCCACCATCATTGTCTATTACCAGATTCAATATGTCAGGCACCGGGCCATTGGTTATAATCCGAACAACCTGATTTCAGTACCTTCTTATCCGCTGACTAATAAAAATTTTGTGTCCATCAAAAACGACCTGTTGAAAACCGGGATGGTGGAATCGGTTACCCGGACCGGTTCACCCATCACCACTACCCAATGGCGGACCGGGGCACCGGATTGGGAAGGCAAACCGGCAGACGCCACCCTGATCATTTCCTGTATGACGACCGATGTGGATTTTACAAAAACCATGGGCATACCTGTCCGCGCGGGAAAAGATTTCTCCGGGCTTCCCGCCGATTCCTCTTCCCTGTTATTAAATGAAACGGCTGTTGCTGCCATGCATTTGAAAAATCCGCTGGGCATGGAACTGCGGTATAATAACCGGATATACCATGTTACCGGCATCACCGAGGATGTAGTGATTGAATCGCCTTTTAAGCCGGTTGAACCGATGATGTTTTTCTATAACCCGGAATATTCCGCAGCCATCAGTTTAAGATTGAAACCAAACATTCCGCCGCAAAAAACCCTGGCATCCATTGAAAATGTATTTAAAAAATATAACCCTGCTTTCCCTTTCGAATATAGTTTTACGGATGAGGAGTTTGGGAAAAAGTTCCTGACGGAGGAACTGATCAGTAAGATCACGAATATTTTCGCGGGGCTGGCCATTTTTATTTGTTGTATCGGCCTGGCCGGACTGGCTTCCTTCACGATAGAAAAACGCTTCCGTGAAATTGGCATACGAAAAGTATTGGGTGCAACCGTACAGCAGGTGCTTATGCTGATCTCCAGGCAGTTTTTGAAACTGACCGCAATCGCATTTATCATTGCCGTTCCACTCACCTGGTGGATGATGACCAAATGGCTGTCCAATTATGAATACCGGATTTCAATCAGCATCTGGTTATTTGTTGTTGTGGGCATGTTGGTTCTGCTCTTAACCCTGCTGATTGTAAGCCTCAACACGCTGCGGGCTGCGATGAGCAATCCCGTGAAGAGCCTGCGGTCTGAATAAGCATCAATAATCAAAATCCCTAACCCTGTTCAGCAGATATCATTTCCCAAGGTGGAATTCATTCAGGAGGAAATAAAAAGCCGGGCGATGATTCAGAAAAATTCTTTTCCGGAGAAAAAAGCCGCCCGGTCCGGGACTTCGATGTGATGAAGAATCCTAAGCAGGCGACCCGCCGGCTTTAATTATTGTTCAAACGGGAAAATACGTTTCCAGTCGTTTTTCATACTGATTACGAGCCACCCGTTTTTCTTTGCCTCGTTGTACAGTGCCTGTGAAAATGCGCCAATCCGGGTATCGGGCAGTCCCTGCGCAGGCCCGTATGCATATTCCCTGGATGCATCATCGTGCAGCAACAGGACGGCGAGCCTGGTGCCGGTTCCGTTTTTTGTGTATTCGAGCATCTGCTGATCACCTGCGGTATTGCCGAAAGCAGCATAAGGCCTGCGGCCGATAAGCAGGTGGATCCCTTCGGGCTTGCCTGTTCCGTTATCATTCAGCACCAGCTTTTCTGTTTTGGTCAGCACCGGCCTGCCGTTTGCATCATAACCAAAAGCGGCTGCAACAGCTGTTCCAATAACCTGTTCCGGCGGAATGCCATAGGTCTGTTCAGCGTAAACCCGGACAAAATCCTGTCCGCCACCCGTAACGATATAAGTCTTATAACCGTTGGCACGCAGATAGGCAAGCAGTTCCAGCATAGGCTGATACACGAGTTCGTTATAGTGCCTTTTCCACCGGGGGTCCCTGGCTTCAGCAAACCATTTTTTAACATCGGCATTGAAAGTTTCCACGGACATACCTGTCAGCGTGAGCCCTGCGATTTTTTCAAGGTCCGGCATCGCCAGTTTCGCAATGGCCGCCCGGTTGCCGGAAAGAACTGTTTTAAATGGTTCGGTATTTTTCAATTCCGGATGGGCAGCAGCAACTGCCGCAACACGGTCAAGACAAAATACCAGCTGGGCATAGACAGGCTGTTCCACCCATAAGGTACCATCCTGGTCAAAAGTTGCAATACGTTCTTCAGGCGGTACGAATCCCGGACCGGATTTGTCGGTGGTGGCACGCACGAATTCAATAATCGCCCGCCTGGCAGATCCTTCATTCCAGGATGGCAGCGGATCCTCCGTCTGCTGTGCATGGATATATCCGGTACCCGGACTTAAAAACAATATCAGCAATAAGGAGATTTTAATCATCTTTCTGATGATCCTGATGATCCCGTTACTTGTCCGGTCACTGATTCCGCTACTGATCCCGTTACTTGTCCGGTCACTGGTTCCGCTACTGATTCCGGGCGTTGGTTTCATGATCTGATTAATTTATAAAAGCCGGAACGGTGTCAATCCGCCCCGGCTTTTTTCGGTGGTGTTAGATTAGAACCTAATCAATGATTCCGGCTATAACATCCGTCTATTTACCTGCGCCCTGCTGCGCCGCCTGGGCCATTTTCGCAGCCATTTCAGCCTTCAAAGCTTCCAGGTTAAAGCTGGCACCTTTCTGCATCGGAGGAAATTCAATAAATGTCGGGAACTTCCTTCGCAATCACCTGCTGAACCAGGACGAACCGCCAGAATTCGTAGAGGAACCAGTTAAAATATTCGTAGGATCCCATGTTTGCATTGGGCCACATGGTTCGTTCCAGGGGATCCAGGCGAAGGTTTACAAGAAGCGGCATGTCGGGTTTAATAGTGCTTGCCGATCCAGCCGCCGGGCTGGTCAATAAAGCGGTATTTATAATCATCCACACGTATGGCTGCCAGCGTCCCTTCAGTAAAATAAATGATTTCATGCCGGCTGGACGGGCCTTTACCCGTAATCAATGCCGTCTGGTCATAGCCATCCAGGTGTACTTTATAATTGGTGCCTTCAATTACCTTTCCCTTTAACAATTCAGAAGTTATATTCGGATTTCCTGCTGCGGTAAGAAAAGTCGGGAACCAGTCCAGTCCGGAAAAAATGCCATTTTCTACTTTACCGGCAGGGACATGTCCGGGCCATCTGAGAAGAGCCGGCACACGGAAACCACCTTCGTAGGCTGTTCCTTTTCCTGCAGCAAACGGGGTCTGACCCCCATCAGGCCAGGTGAAATTTTCGGTTCCGTTATCGGTTGTAAATACCAGGATGGTATTATCATCCAGGCCGTTGTCTTTCAGGTATTTCATAACTGTGCCGACGATATCATCCAATTGCGCCATACCCGCTTCATGAACGGTCCACCCGTTTTCCGAATTTCGCATCGCTTCGTATTTGGGTGATAAATGAGTCACCACATGCATGCGGGTCGGATTCAGCCAGAGGAAGAATGGTTTATTGTCGGCCCTTGCTTTGTCAACGAATTTTAAAGAAGCATCCAGGATTTCATCATCCACTGTTTCCATTCTCTTCGGGCAGAGCGCGCCGGCATCTTCTATTTTTTGTTTACCCACTTTTCCCCAGCGTGGTTGTACGGTTCCATCATCGGTATTAGTCGCCCAGGAATGAACCATATTGCGGGGCCCGACCTGGTTCAGCAGGTTTTGCGGATAGGCGGGATGACAGGGGTCTTCCATGGCATCGAGGTGGTAGAGATAGCCAAAAAATTCATCGAATCCGTGAACGGTGGGAAGAAATTCATTCCTGTCACCCAGGTGGTTCTTACCAAACTGTCCGGTCGCATAACCCATCCCCTTGAGGGCTGTGGCAATGGTAACCGCTTCTGCCGGAATTCCGATCGCTGCACCAGCCTGTCCAACGGTTGTCATACCGGTGCGGATCGGCAGCTCGCCGGTGATAAAGTTTGCGCGTCCTGCCGTACAGCTTGCCTCCGCATAATAATCCGTAAACCGCATTCCTTCAGCAGCGATTTTGTCCAGGTTGGGTGTTCTGGTGGCCATGAGACCCTGGTTATAACAACCCATATTCAGCCATCCGATATCATCCCCCATGATGACGACGATATTGGGTTTTTTTTGTGCATGGGCGGATAAAGTTAAAAGCCCTGCTAACAACGCAAAAGCAATTACCGGCAATCGCTTCCCTTGTTTTTTTTGATTCTCCATGATGCTTCGTTTTATTGTGATTAAAATACCTGTATATGTAAATAAAGCCGTGCTCTCATCTTGTAAAGCAGGCATTCATGTTAGACAATGGGCAACCAGACTGGAATAAAATGTCAGTTAGGATAGGAAGGACCCTGTCAAAGCTAACAGCCTTAACCCGATAATCTGGTTAACAAGCCGGGTTAACGGTTAAACAGGGGTTGACGGTTGACGGTTGACGGTTGACGGTTGACGGTTGACGGTTGACGGTTGACGGTTAGCCGTTACGCGTTACGCGGCTCGTTAACGGCAGATTAAAAACAGGAAGCATTAGGCTTTCGGCATAAAAAAATTCTAACTTTGCCGGCATGTCAACCAAGCCTACCGAGAAGATCATCAAAGATGTGGTCATCAAATTTGCCGGGGATTCCGGGGACGGAATGCAGCTCACCGGCAGCGAGTTTACCAACAATACAGCCATGATGGGTATCGACCTGGCAACCTTCCCGGATTTTCCGGCGGAAATCCGGGCGCCCCAGGGAACCCTGCCGGGAGTGAGTGGTTTCCAGCTGCATTTCTCCAGTGAGCATATTTTCACTCCGGGAGATGAATGCGATGTGCTTGTGGCCATGAATGCCGCGGCCCTGAAGACCAATCTGAAAAACCTGAAAAAAGGCGGTCGTATCATCGCCAATATTGACGGGTTTGATACCAAGAACCTGCGCCTCGCCAATTACCCGGAAGGAATCAACCCACTCGATGATAACAGTCTCAATAATTATGAAGTCATCCGCATCGACGTCACCCGGCTCACCCGCGAAGCGCTGAAAGACGCCTCCATCGGAACCAAAGAACGAGACCGTTCCAAAAATATGTTTGTGCTGGGATTTCTTTACTGGATGTACAACCGGAATCCCGACAGCACTATCCAGTTTCTCACGGAGAAATTTGGCAAAAAACCCGGCATACTGGAAAGCAATATCAAGGCCCTGCGTGCGGGATATAATTACGGCGATACCACGGAAACATTCACTACAACATATACGGTTCCAAAAGCGAAACTGGAGCCGGGCACCTACCGTTCCATAATGGGAAACCAGGCATTGGCCTATGGGCTGATCGCTGCTTCCGAAAAAAGCGGCCTGCCCATTTTTCTCGGCACCTACCCCATCACGCCGGCTTCGGATATTTTGCATGAACTCAGCAAACAAAAGGCTTTCGGCGTCCGCACATTCCAGGCGGAGGATGAAATTGCAGGCATCACAGCGGCTATTGGTGCCAGTTATGGCGGTTCGCTGGGTATCACCAGCACATCCGGTCCGGGTATGGCCCTGAAATCAGAAGCCATGGGCCTGGCCATGATGCTGGAAATTCCCCTGGTCATCTGCGATGTGCAGCGCGGCGGCCCGTCCACCGGCCTTCCGACAAAAACAGAACAAAGCGATTTACTACAGGCTTATTACGGAAGAAACGGGGAAAGTCCCATGCCGGTCGTTTCGGCTTCCACACCCAGCGATTGTTTTGAAGCGGCTTTTGAAGCGGTCCGTATTGCGGTACAACATATGACCCCGGTGATCCTGCTGAGTGACGGGTATATCGCCAACGGGGCGGAACCCTGGAAGTTCCCGGATGCGGACCAGCTGCATCCGATTGATGTGAAATTTAAAACGGAGCTGTCTCCCAATGAAGAGGAGTTCCGGCCCTATATGCGCGATGAAAAAGGCGTCAGGCCCTGGGCAATTCCCGGAACACCGGGCCTGGAGCACCGGATCGGTGGTCTCGAAAAACAGAATTTCACCGGCAACGTGAGCTATGATCCGGAAAACCACCAGCTGATGGTCAAGCTCCGCCAGGAGAAAGTGGACCGGATCGCAGATTTTATTCCGGACCAGCGGCTGGACAGCGGCCCGGAAAAAGGTAAACTGCTTGTGCTGGGATGGGGATCCACCTATGGTTCCATTAAAACGGCCGTTCTTCAGCTGCAAAACGAAGGACTGGCTGTTTCGCATGCGCATCTCCGTTACCTGAGGCCCTTCCCGAAAAATCTCTGGCAGATCATCGGGAATTTTGAAGAAGTGCTGATTCCGGAACTCAATAACGGGCAGCTCATTAAAATTATCCGCGACCAGTTCTATGTGGATGCCATCGGGTATAATAAAATCATGGGCATTCCTTTTACCCGCAGTGAACTGATCCGGAAGATGCGGGATATACTTGAAGCACAGGACCAAAGACCGGAGGGGCCGAGACAGCGGGCGGTTCGTTGAGAGTTATGAGTTATGAGTGATGAGTGATGAGTTATGAGTTATGAGTTATGCGTTAGGCGTTAAGCGTTAAGCGTTAAGCGTTAGGCGTTAAGCGCTTCGCGTTCTTCAGTAATTCCTCTGAAATTTTGTAGATAAAATTAAACTGGTCGTTCACCGATTTCACCAGTGTGAGGCTGCGGCTGGTTTCGCTTTCCAGGATTCCATTTTCCAATTCTTTTTTGCGAAGGCCCACCATCTCCGCCACCCGTTTGTTCATACGGCGGATGCCCTGCCGGGTTGAGGATGCGTCAGCTTCATGATCTTTCAGCGGGGACCACACCGGAGTTCCCTGCAACAAATCAGGAACGGTGCGATTCCCAAAAGCAGCATTCGTTTTTTCTTTTTCTGCCTTTGCCGGCATATCCGTATCCCCAAATGCAGGTTTGGTTTCTTCTATCCCTGTATTTACCGGAATGTCCATGTCCATAAACGCCGGTTTCTTTTCTTCTATTCCTGTTTTTGCCGGAATGCTCATGTCTGTAAACGCCGGTTTCTTTTCTTCTATTCCTGTTTTTGCCGGAATGCTCACGTCTGTAACCGCCGGTTCCTTTTCTTCTGTTCCTGTTTTTACCGGAATGCCCATGTCCACAGGGCTTGTTTTTGGATTATCCTCCATTCCGATATGATAAGACTGCAATATTTCTTCTCCAAGTGTCAGATTGGAAATCACAGCCTCTACCACCGGCATATAACCGGGATCGACCGGGAACTGCGTTCCGTCCCGCGCTATGGCAGCCAGGGTAGCGGTATGGGAAGCCATCATATAATTCAACACGACCAGCTGATGCATGTCGGTCGCATTTTTCTGTTTCCTTTTTGGTTCGGCCAGCATCTGGTTGAGGGCATCCGAAATATTCGCCAGGGCCACATAGGCATGTTTGCGCGACAATTTATACTGGGTAATCCCTACATCCCGGCCTACAAAAGACGAAGCCACGTCATGAAAATAATTTTTATTTGCCTGCAGGGTCTGCTGCAGATTTTCGTAAAACTTTTTATACGCCCAGGCCGGTGCAAGCAATACATTGGCCAGCCAGGCAATGACCGAACCGATGGCTGTATCCAGAATCCGGTCGCTGATCAGGGATCTGAAATGAATTGGGTTCAGCATGTAAAACAGGATGAGAATATAGGGCGTCATGAACGTGACGAAGACCAGGTAACGGGTTCGCATAAAACTGTAAGCCACGATCATGAACAGGATCATCACACCAAAAATCAGGTGCCTGTCCCTGATAAAATAAAGAACGAGCACACCGATCCCTGCACCGGCAATGGTTCCGAGCAGACGATCTGTATTTCTTTTTTTGGTGATGCTGTAAGCCGGCTTCATGATCAGGATGATGGTGAGCAGGATCCAGTAACCATGGCCGACGGGAAAAAATTCAGATACAATAAATCCGGCAGTCGTAGCCAGGGAAACCCGCAATGCATGGCGAAACGTATTGGATTTCCAGTTGAAATTATCCAGCAACACTTTCGCATCTATATCCTGGTGGGTAACAAACCTTTCGTAGTTTACTTCCCGTTCATTTTTTTTATTTACCCGCAGGTCGTAGGTACTGTATTGCTGGATCGTCTGAAGCCGGGAAACAATATCTTCCAGTCCGTTCAATACATTCCTAAGGCCGATAAAACCCTCCACATTGGAAGCCGTTCTTTCCTGATCACGCAGGGCCTCAAAATCCTGAATCAATTGCCTGAGCGATTGTTCCAGCTTTTCACCCATCATATAGGGTTTGCCACTCTTCACTGCAATGCCGGTTTCATTCAGATCCTCACAGATCTCCAGCAACAGGCTTCTGAATTTTTCGAGGATGTCCGTATGATCGAAATACTGGTGCAGCTGTTTATAATCCTGGTGTGAACTCATCACCCGTTCAAAAAGGTCGATGATATCCAGGAAGATCAGGAGCAGAACGCGGCCGGTATTGGTAGATTCTTTCACGATATTCCGGCTCTTGAAAAGAAGCTCACTGACCAGGTCTTGTTTTTCATGTACTTCCACCTGTTTATCCAGCAGGTTGGAATAGATCTGATCGTAGTCCGGGTTCCTGCCGTAAAAAGCCGTCCGCCACAGGAGGTAATCCGAGGTGACCTGGATACAATCGCCCAGGGCCTGCCGGGTTACTTTATACGGGCGGAATCCATATAGAGAGAGACTCAGCAGCATATACCAGATTCCGCCACAAAGAATATAAACGGCATTCAGCAGGATGGCCCAGCCCTCCGCCTTCAGGGTGAGGTTGAGAACCATCACGAAAAGATGCTGCGAGGCCGATGGATCCTGCCCTTGCGCCATATACGCCGATCATGGAAAAAACAAAACAAAAAACCGTTATCAGCAGGCCCGTTGCCCAGGGGGTTCCCACAACAAAACCGGTAAGCAGGGAGGAAATAAAAATCACGGCATTACAAACCAGCATCGCGTTTTTCCGGTGCATGACCGGACCGGCATTGTCCACCATGATCACACAGGCGGCGCCGAGAGAAAGCGTGATGCCAATGGCTTCATGGTTTAAATAGGATCCGATGATGGCGGGCAGCGTGAGCCCGACCGTGATGCGTATGCCTTCACTGAGGTAGTGGCTGTGGATGAAACTGCGGTATGTGGTTCTGTAATCCATTTTTTAATGCTGAAAGCTTGAGGCTAGGTTACGACATGCCGTAGGACATCGTTGACGGTTGACGGTTGAAGGTTGACGGTTGACGGTTGACAACGTTGGCCGTTGGCCGTTGGTCGTTGACGGTTGACGGTTGACGGTTGACGGTCCTTTATCTATTTTACTTTCCCAATTTTCAAAGCGTTAAGCGTTAGGCGTTAGGCTTTAGGCTTATTGAAAATATTTACAACAGGGCCGCAAACCACATTGATCACATTTCGGATTCCGGGCAACGCAAATATAACGGCCATGCAGGATGAGCCAGTGGTGTGCTTTATGAATGAGTGCCTGGGGGAAAAATTGAACCAGTTGCTTTTCTGCAGCGAGCGGGGTTTTCGCACCCACGGTTAGTCCGATACGGGCGGCAACACGGAACACATGGGTATCCACCGCCATGTTGGGTTGCTGATCTATCACGGAGGTGATCACATTCGCTGTTTTCCTGCCAACGCCGGGCAGTTTTACCAGGTCTTCGACCCGGTAGTGGCACTTCTCCCTTAAAATCCTTTACCAGCATGTTGGCCATGCCGATCAGGTGTTTGGTTTTGTTATTGGGATAGGAGATGCTTCGGATGAAAGGGAATACTTCGTCGAAATGGGCTTTTGCCAGCGAAGCCGGGCCGGGGGAAATGGGCAAATAAAGCAGGGGTGATCTGGTTTACCCGTTTATCCGTACACTGGGCGGACAAAATCACGGAAACCAGTAACTGATAGGGATTGTCGTAGATAAGTTCCGTTTCCGCATCAGGGGCATGCTCGCTGAACCAGGCTATAACAAAATCGAATCGCTGTTTCCGGGTCATTTATAATAATGAATCCGAAATTAAGCTAAAATCCGGCTGGGAAGGAAATCAGCCCCTGGATGTTGTTTCTATGGCCGTATCATGGGCATACTGAAGAACACGTAAAACAACCTCCATTCGGGGAGCAACTACTTGTTTTTCTACATCTAATTGATTAACAGATGATTGTAGTTCTTCCATTTGTTCCCGCAGCTTCCAGTTCCCGGTTAGGGCAAGCTGGATGGCAGCTGTTAATTCGGGGGAAGACTCTTTATACAAATACCGTAAAAGATCCTCCGGTGTAAAGAGTGTCATAGGCGAAACCATTTGAATGTCCAATAATCAGAAAGCAGTAAAAATGAACCGTCCGACAGTAAAAACGTCATTCGGTTTGCGTTATTGCGTTCCGAACCGAAAGTTTTTATCATCCTCGGAATAAAGCCTAACGCCTTAAACGCCGAAGCTTAAGCGAAAGCCGGATAACGCCTAACGCCTGTTATGTTTAAATCTCACAGTTTAAGGGCCGTATCCTGATATTCAGGCCGGTAACCATCTTCAAGTATTTTACGCCGGTACTTCCGATGCAGGCCTGATCAGACCTTTTAGCTTTTTATGGGGGATCATTCAGAACAGTAACAGGTTCTAGCGGATAATGGATGATAGCCGGATAAGGTTATGAGTTATGAATTATGAGTTATGAGTTATGAGCCGTTAGGTGTTACAACCTCATTTCACAACAAACAAATCCTCATTATCGCGTTTCATCAGGTATTTTTCGCGGGCATATTTCTCCAGGGTGGCGGGATTGGATTTGAGCTGGTCCAGTTCTTTGCGTACGGTCGTAATCTGATCTTCGAAATATGCCTTCCTGGCTTCCAGCTTATGTAATTCATTTACATGCCGGAAATGCGTGGTAATGAAATCACGGTCATCAATAAATAAAACCCACACGACGAAACCAATCGTCGTAAGGACGTATTTATTTTTTAACCAGGAAGGAATTTTATCGAAGTATTGTCTCATTTATATTTAATAATGTATCAGCCTTTTTTCGTTGGCCGTTGGCGTTGACGTTGGCCGTTGACGTTGACCGTTGGCCGTAGATCATTGGCTTTACTTTCCAAATGTAATTTTTCCCTTTGGATAAATCGCATTTTTGCCCAGGTTTTCTTCAATACGAATCAGCTGGTTGTATTTGGCGATCCGGTCGGTACGGCTGGCAGAGCCGGTTTTTATTTGTCCGCAGTTCAATGCCACGGCGAGATCTGCGATGGTCGTATCTTCTGTTTCCCCGCTGCGGTGGCTCATGATGGTATTATATCCATTATGCTGCGCGAGGGTAACCGCGTTGATGGTTTCCGTAAGCGTGCCGATCTGGTTTACCTTCACGAGTAATGCATTCGCTGTTTTATCGTCAATCCCTTTTTGCAGTCTTTCCACGTTCGTTACAAACAAATCATCGCCCACCAGTTGTATTTTGGATCCGAGCGTGTCGGTTAAAAGTTTCCAACCGGCCCAGTCGTCTTCCGCCATACCGTCTTCAAGAGAAATGATCGGGTATTTTTTCACCCAGGAAGCCCAGAATTTTACCATTTCCTCGCTGCTGAGTTCTTTTTTGCTGCTTTTATGAAACACGTATTTTTTCTTCTTTGCATCCCAGAGTTCACTGTTAGCCGGATCCATGGCGATGGCGATCTGTGAACCGGTTTTATAACCTGCTGCCGAAATCGCTTCCAGCACGGTTTCGATGGCTTCTTCATTACTCTGGATATTCGGTGCAAAGCCGCCTTCGTCACCCACATTGGTGCTGAAACCCTTCTTCTTCAGCACCCCTTTCAGGGTATGAAAAATATCAACGCCCCAGCGCAGTCCTTCACTAAAAGAAGAAGCGCCCACGGGCATGACCATGAATTCCTGGAAATCAATTTTATTATCGGCATGCGCACCTCCGTTCATGATATTCATCATCGGCATCGGAAGGGTCACCGCGTTGGTTCCTCCAATATAGCGATACAGCGGAAGCCCGGCTTCTTTGGCAGCCGCTTTGGCAGCAGCGAGACTTACAGCGAGCATACCATTGGCGCCGAGTTTGGATTTATTCGGCGTACCGTCGGCCGCGATCAGAGCCGCATCCAGTCCCGCCTGATCCGACACATCAAATCCCCTGAGTTTCGCCGCCAGTATGGTATTTACATTTTCAACTGCTTTAAGCACGCCCTTTCCCTGGTATATTTTTTTGTCTCCGTCCCGCAATTCAACCGCTTCGTGGATGCCGGTGCTGGCACCGCTTGGAACGGCGGCCCTTCCCATAAACCCGGCCTCGGTATGTATATCTACTTCAACGGTTGGATTTCCGCGGCTGTCTAAAATTTGTCTCGCAAAGATTTTTTTGATGCTACTCATGAATCGTGGTTTTTGTAAGTCCTCTGAAAATATCTTCGAGGCTCCTGTTTTCAGACTGCAAAGAAACAATGTTCCAATTGTTTTGCAAAGACAAGGAGAGCAATTGTTTTTTCAATAACTCCGGCATCGGCGGCTTCCAGCTCCCATTCAAAATCACTGGTTTTGCGGAGACCTCGCAACTGGTCCATCCCCTGGAACTGATCCTTCGTCACGGCTTCTTTTAAAACAACCTTGATGAAATGGCCTTTTTGTTCCTGGCGCAGGTCGCCCAGCGTATTGTCGGCGATGATTTTCCCCTGGTGAATGATGATCACGCGGTTGCAGATGGCTTCCACTTCCTGCAGGATATGGGAAGAAAAAAGTACCGTACGGTTTTTACCATAATTTTTGATCACGTCGCGGATCTCCACGATCTGGTTGGGATCGAGACCGGTGGTCGGTTCATCCAGGATCAGTACATCGGGTTCATGGATGAGGGCGGCAGCGAGCCCGACGCGCTGTTTGTATCCTTTGGAAAGCTGTACAATTTTTTTGCCGGCTTCCGGGCGCAGTCCCACCTGGTCGATGGTAGCATTTATTTTTCCCTTTTTGGAAGGGAGCCGGTGTATGTCGGCGATAAAAGAAAGATATTCCCGGATATACATATCGCCGTACAGGGGGTTGGATTCAGGCAGGTAGCCGGTCATTTTTTTTGTCTGCAAGGGGAACGCGTTCACATCCACCCCGTTCAGAAAAGCCTGACCCCCGCTGGGTTTCAGGCAACCCGTGAGGATTTTCATGGTCGTGGATTTGCCCGCGCCATTCGGACCCAGGAAATCCAACGATTTCCCCGCGGCCCACGGAAAATGAAATCCGGTCAATCGCTTTTTGTCCGCCATAGAGGCGGGTGAGATTCCTTTACTTCAATGGACATGTTTTATGCTTAACGCTTAACGCCTAACGCCTAACGCGGGGCGACTAACGCCTAACGCGGAAGTAAGGCCAAAGATTCCGGTATCAATTTTTATCGGGACGAAACTACGATATTAAGCTTAAAGCTGAAGTCAGTGCATCGTTAATGGTTAATAGCAGTTAAATGTGTACCAGCAATGTCATACCGGCATTCCACGTTAACATTCCCAGGCGTATCCGCAATTCCAAAGCTTACCACGACTAAGCGTTAGCGTTAAGCGAATTAGGCGCTCATAACAATCCCCAGGTCCTTCTGAATCTGCTCAAGTGTGCGACCCTTCGTTTCCGGCATTACGCGCCAGATAAAGATCAGTGAGACCAGCATCATGAAACTGAAAAAACAAATGAGTAAAATCCGCCGTTGGGGACTTCCTTCACGATCACGGGGAAGGTCCAGGCGATAATTGCCGCCATGATCCAGTGGGTGAAACTGCCCAGCGAACCTCCCTGGGAGCGAACGGCATTGGGAAATATTTCAGAAATAAACACCCAGATCACCGCGCCCTGCGAGAAAGTGCAAAAAAAGCAATAAATCCGATCAGGTAAAAAATAACATACTGGTTGGCCGAGCCCGTGCTTTTAAATGAAAAAGCCGTCAGCGCCAGAAAGATAACCATGCCGATGGCGCCGGTGATCAGCAAGGTTTTTCTTCCCACTTTATCAATGATGGTCATGCCCAGAAAAGTAAATATCAGGTTGGCGCCCCCGATATAATACCGGTTGGAAATAAGATGCCGCTGACTGAATCCGGCCATTTCAAAAATGCGCGGTGCATAATATAAAATGGCGTTGATACCGGAAAGCTGGTTGAACATGGCGAGCAATACAGCATAGAGTATGGGCTTTGCGGAATTTGCCGCTGAATAATTTTTCTTCCGGCGCATGGGACACCACGGTTTTCGGGTGTATGCAGCAAGGCATGTTCTTCATTGATAACCGTCCGCGCATCCGGTTCGCCGGTGCGTGCAAATATGCGTGCCGCTTCTTCATCGCGGTTGTTCAGGATCAGCCAGCGCGGGCTTTCCGGAATATGCGGAGCAGCAGGGCAAAGAGGCCCGCAGGCACCACCATGATGCCCAGCATCCAGCGCCAGGAATTCTCTCCGATATGCTAGGAAAGCGAAATTGGTCAGGTAAGCAACGAAAATTCCGATTACAATATTGAGCTGAAACATGCCGGCCAGCCGGCCGCGCACCGCGGCCGGTGCGATTTCGGAAATATACATGGGTCCTACCACTGAAGAAGCGCCCACGGCAATCCCGCCGATCAGTCGGAAAGTGATAAAGAGAACCCAGGTGGATGTGAGGGCACAGCCGGTGGCGGATAACAAATACATCAGGGCGATGGCCATCAGCACTTTCCTCCGGCCGTAGTGCTGGGCAGGCCATCCCGCAATCACGGAGCCGATCACGGTGCCGATTAAACTGGCAGCCACGGTGAATCCCTGCCAGAACGGACTGAGGGACCAGAGTTCTGGATGGTTTTTTCCGCTCCTGAGATGACGGCGGTTTCAAATCCAAATAAAAATCCGCCCAGTGCAGCGATCAGCGTACAGCGGAGGAGGAAGGAATTAATTTTCATGCAGCAATCATTATGAAGGCATAAGGTATGAAAAAAATACTCACTAAATTTAGGGCTCAAACGATATCCAGCCATATGAGTTTCCCCTACCAGATCCGGAGTTTCGAAGAGTATCTTGAACATTATAAGAAAAGCATTGAAGCAGCCCGAGGATTTCTGGGGCGGCGTGGCTGAAAATTTTACCTGGAAGAAGAAATGGGACCAGGTACTCGAGCTGGAACTTCAAAGAACCCCGCGTGCGCTGGTTCGACGGGGCCCAACTGAATATTACGGAAAACTGCCTGGACCGGCACCTGGCCGATAAGGGCAACCAGCCTGCCATCATCTGGGAGCCCAATGATCCTTCGCAGAAAGAACCGCATACTTACTTATAAAGAACTATATACCGAAGTCTGCCGTTTTGTTCAGGTATTGAAAAATAACGGCGTGCAAAAAGGTGACCGCGTTTGTATTTATATGCCCATGATTCCCGAGCTCGCCATTGCGGTACTGGCCTGTGCCCGGATGGGTGCGATCCATTCAGTTGTTTTCGGAGGTTATTCTTCCCAGAGTATTGCCGACCGGATCGAAGACGCCCGATGCCGGATCGTGATCACCGCCGACGGGGGAAACCGGGGATCAAAAGATATCCGTCTCAAAGCCACGATAGATGAAGCGCTTCTGAAAACGGCCCAGATGCAGAAAGTAATTGTTTACAAACATCTGGGTATCGAAATCAATATGGAGCCCGGAAGGGATTGCTGGTGGCAGGATGAACTGAAAAAAATCACGCAGGATGACATCACCGGCCGAATCCATGGAGGCGGAAGACATGCTGTTCATCCTTTATACTTCCGGTTCTACCGGCAAACCGAAAGGAGTGGTGCACAGCTGCGCGGGTTATATGATTTATACCACCTACAGTTTTGTAAATGTGTTTCAATACAAACCCGGCGAAATTTATTTCTGTACGGCCGATGTGGGCTGGATCACCGGACATAGCTATACCGATGTACGGACCCCTTTGTGCCGGAGCCACGACCATGATGTTTGAAGGCATCCCATCCCATCCCGATGCGGGCAGGTTCTGGGATATCATCGATAAATACAAAGTGAATATTTTTTATACTGCGCCTACGGCCATCCGCAGCCTGATGGGTTTTGGCACCGATCCCTTAAAAAATAAAAGTCTCAGTTCATTACGTGTGCTGGGTACCGTTGGTGAACCCATCAATGAGGAAGCCTGGCACTGGTATGATGAGCATGTCGGCAAACGCAGTTGTCCCATCGTGGATACCTGGTGGCAGACGGAAACCGGTGGTATCATGATTTCCAATATGGCGGGCATCAGTAAGGGCAAAGCATCCTATGCAACCCTTCCCCTTCCCGGCGTTATTCCCCTGCTGGTAGATGAAAAGGGCCAAACGGTGCCCGGTTCTGATGCCGGGAAAGACGGCGTATTTCATGCAGGCGCCAAAGCCGAACCGGCGGCGGGCAATCTCTGCATCCGTTTTCCCTGGCCCTCCATTATCCGCACCACCTATGGGGATCATGAAAGATGCCGGCTGAATTATTTCGCCACTTATGCTGATTTATATTTCACAGGCGACGGAGCCCTGCGGGATGCGGAAGGAAATTACCGCATAACAGGCCGTGTGGATGATGTGTTGAATGTGAGCGGCCACCGTATCGGTACCGCTGAAGTGGAAAATGCAATCAATATGTATCCGGACGTGGTGGAAAGCGCGGTGGTGGGGTATCCGCACGATATCAAGGGACAGGGTATTTATGCTTTTGTAACCCTGAACCGCCAGCACAAGGGTTTCGGGAGAAGACAAGGAGGGTGTCACGAAAATGGTGAACCAGATCATCGGAGCCATTGCCAAGCCGGATAAAATCCAGTTTGTATCCGGTTTGCCTAAAACACGCAGCGGAAAAATCATGCGCCGCATCCTGCGCAAAATTGCGGAAGGTGAAATGGAAAACCTGGGAGATATCAGCACGCTGGTGGATCCGGCAGTGGTAGAAGAGATCAAATCGGGGAGGCTGATTTGAGTTATGAGTTATGAGTTATGAGTTATGGGTTATGAGTTATGAGTTATGGGTTATGAGTTATGGGTTATGAGTTATGAGTTATGAATGATGAATTATGAATTATGAATAAAATATAATATACGCGATAAAATTTACCAAACTAATTACACACCTCCCATGAGTCATCACTTATCACTCATAACTCATAACTCATCACTCATAACCCCCTACTGCCCTTTTTCTTCCTTCAAAATCTCAACCGTCGTGCCGACGGGAAGCAGGTCATACAGTTCATCCACGTCTTCATTTTTCAAAGCGATACAACCATTGGTCCAGTTCTGGTATAAATCAACCGCCATATCATCATGAGGCCATGTGCCATGAATGGCAATACCACCCCCGATTTTTGCATTCCTGGGAATCAGACCCTGAGCTTTCCTTTCACTGAATTTTTCCAGGTCGGCACGGGTTGGAAAATCGATCAGCATCATTTTATCCCATTTTTCATGGGGTCTTTTGGAAGCAATATGAAATGTGCCTTCCGGTGTGCGGCGGTCCCCTTCCATCATTTTATCATCCAGGGATTTACTGCCGAATACGACGGGATAGGTTGCGTACCAGCCATCCTGGTCATACACTTTCAATTCATAACTCGATTTGACAACCACCACGTACACTTCGCCATTGAGCTGGCGGTGAAAAAAGCGTTTGTATGAAGTTCTGTTATCTGTTTCCCGAAAACCCAGCAAACACACAGCCGTCATTGCTGCCAACAGCATTTTTTGAAAATTCATAAACCGGTTTTTTATTTTTCCAACGCCGGGTCATGTGGTTATATTTTCCCTGTTGATAATTTTATGATATTATTCCGATTTTGGTTTTATTTCCACTCCGGGGAAAACGCTGAACGCTTAACGCTTAACGCGACATAACGCTTAACGCTTAACGCTTAAGGCTTTTTATTATAAAATTCTTAACAATAAAAAGAGCACCGGTTAAGATGCTCCTATATTCATTAAATGATCAAACCAAAATTACTCGCACATTCAGCGTTCCGCGTTAAGCGTTACCACTTGCTTCAGCGTTAGGCGTTAAGCTTTAAGCGTTAGGCGTTATCCGCCTTCGCTAAAGCTTCGGCGGACTAAGGCGTTAAACGTTCCTCACCAATTACTAAACCGGACCCCGAAGGTATAAGGCACCTGGTCCGGACCCCGGCTGTTGAACATACTCTTGGTAGCCAGGGAACCATAGAGTTTTACCGGTCCGAGCTGGGCTTCAGCAATCCAGGAAAGTTTCCAGGGATCCATATCGAAACTATTAAAGGTTTTATGCTTCCCAAACTCATCGCTGATCAGCTTCTGACGGGATGAATACAGATAGCCCGCACTGATGCCCACAGAAATTCCGAATCCCTCCTGCAGATCGGGCGTGAAATTGAAATTAATCATCAGGGGAACCGTAACATAATCCGCCGCCAGTTTATTCTTGCTGTAAGAAACCGTATCCATAAACACTTGGGTCGGATCGGTGCCGTATTTAATATGCGTCTCGTAACGATAATTATTCAATTCCACGCCCAATCCGTATTTCAGGTTCACCACATGTTTATACATATTGAGACGTTGCATGAACAGCCAGATATTCACGTCCACCGACTTGTTATTCTTCAGGCTGAACCAATAGGGCTGGCTGCCCGGTGCAAAAGTCTGCGCGGTGGCACCGGCATAATCTGTTTTATCATTGTAATTGGTGAACCCCAGGTCCAGGATCAGCCAGTTGGTACTGAGGTTGGAAGGTTTCACGTGTTTACTTCGCATATGCGGGGGCATGGGCCAGGGAGGCATCATCCCGACACTATTATCTTCGTCCATATGATCCCACCTGTCATCATGATGGTGGTGATGCATCGGTTTGTCATTTTTTTGCCCGACTGAATCCTGCTGGCTGAATCCTTTCACTCCCAGGCATAGCAGCGCCATAAGGGTAATTAACTTTTTCATGATCATTCGAATTTATTAGTAGCTGAATTGAAAAACACTAACGCGCAGTTTTTTTGAATTACTTGCTGTTGCCTCCGCGGGGGCGCGTCTGGTTAATTTTTTAAAGAACCCCGTGATGGTTTTATTCCGGTCATTCAGTGCAAGTACACTGATGGCATCATCCGTTTGCATATCCGGCTCATACACATAATCGTTTCCGGCCAAATGGCTTGTACCCTCAGATGTCAGCGCCAGGGTCTGCGTTCCGGTCAGTGCGGCTGTTTGTCCGGGAACCGTTCCTGCCCTGCTTCCGGCAGTCTCCGGTTCCAGTGAAGTATTTGATTTATGCGCAGCTGCATAAAATTCCCCCGGCACCGGATCTGTCTTTTCATTTAAGGGATCCCTGCTTTGGCCGTCTGCCGGATTCTGATGGTCTTTCATACCCGGATCCGAAAGGCTTTGCTTCGATGTTTCGTTCCCGTGGGCCGTGTTCCCCCGATCTGAAACGATTTGCTTCGATTCGTTGTTCCGGTTGGTCGTGTTCCCCGGATTCAGGTTTTCCGTATTGAAGGCCTGACCGGTCCGGGTGGAATGACTTTTATTTTCCGTAAGGGCCTCTTTCCGGTTCTGATTTGCAGGACTGTTATTTTCTTTAGCCATCTCCGGTTTAATCTGACTTACCGCTTCGGCATTTTCCGGACCCTGTTTTGCAACTTCGTGATCCTGCTTCACGGAGGCTATCTGATCTTTTTTCAGGGATTCCTTACCCGGGGCTGATATCCCGTTTCGGGCTGTTTCGCCGGCATGATTTTTTAAAACCAGGGTCGCCATAAACCAGCTGCCCGTCAGGAGCAGGGCGATGACGGCAGCCCGGCGCATCCAGTACACCGGAATAACCCGCCTCTTTTCTTCTTTGCGGAGAAGAGACTCCTTCTGATCAAATAAAATATCCGCGGGCTGCAGAATGGTCTGTTGCAGAAGGACAAATTCCCTTTGCAGATCCGCATGCACACTCATAAACTTTTCCACAGCCAGCCTGTCTGCCGGCGGGAGCTCGCCATCGAGGTAAAGCAGGAAATAAGTTTCGTAATTATTACGGTTGATGTCCATAGCTACACTCTTTAAAGTACATTTTCAACACTTACCAGCCATTCCTTCAGTTGTAACCGGGCGCGGTGCAGGGTGACTTTTACCTGTGCTGCGTTTAATCCGGTGATTTCTGCGATTTCTTCATAGGAATATCCTTCATAATCTTTGAGAAGCACCAGGGAACGCTGTCTTTCATTGAGCCGGTTCAGCGCTTTTTCCAAAACTTCTTTCAGGTTCGGGGAATTCCCGGATACTGCCTGCAGCTGATCCGGCAAATGGTCCCGGTATTCCATCCGGCTGTTTTTCCTGTTCAGGTCGATCATCTTATGATAGGCTATTGTGAACAGGTAGGATTTGCTTTTCACAACATGCACTTCAGCCCGGTGTTCCCATAGTTTTTCAAAGGATGACTGTACCAGGTCTCGTGCGTCTTCCACCTGCCGGGTAGATTTCAGCATGAACCGGTAAAGTCCGTCTGCATATAACTTCACACAGTCATTATAGTCCTCCGCCGTCATAAGCCATTACCGGTTGTTTTCGTCATTTGTAATACGGTTGTCTCTCCAAAAAGTTACATAGCTTACCTTTATTATGATAAAAATCTTCTTATGCATGAGCTTTTTGTGAACCGGGTCGCGGCGCAGCTGGAGGAAATCCGGGCCGCCGGCTTATTCAAAACCGAACGCGTCATCAGCAGTGAACAGGGCGCAGAAATCATCGTCAACGGGCGGAAGGTGTTAAATTTCTGCGCGAATAACTACCTGGGGCTTTCTGCCCATCCCCGGGTGATCGAGGCGGCGCATAAAACGCTGGACCGGCGGGGATACGGGTTGAGCAGTGTGCGTTTTATCTGCGGAACCCAGGATATACATAAGGAGCTGGAAGAAAAGCTTTCCGAATTTCTGGGAACGGAAGACACCATATTATATGTAGCAGCATTTGACGCCAACGGGGGTGTTTTTGAACCCCTGTTCGGGGAATCCGATGCCATTATTTCGGATGAACTCAACCATGCTTCCATCATTGACGGGGTTCGTTTATGCAAGGCCCGCCGCCTGCGTTATAAACACAATGATATGGCGGACCTGGAAGAACAGCTGAAACAGGCGGCTGATTGCCGGGACCGCATCATTGTGACCGACGGATCATTCAGTATGGACGGCACCATCGCCCGGCTCGACCGGATTTGCGACCTGGCCGACAAATACGGGGCCATTGTGATGAGTGACGAATCCCATTCTTCCGGTTTTCTCGGAAAAACGGGCCGGGGCACACATGAATACCGGGGCGTGATGGGCCGGGTGGATATCATTACCGGTACGCTGGGCAAGGCCCTGGGGGGCGCGAATGGCGGATTTACCAGCGGCAGGAGAGAGATTATCGAAATGCTGCGTCAGAGAAGCCGTCCTTACCTGTTTTCTAATAGTCTCGCCCCTTCTATCGTCGGTGCGTCCCTGGTGGTCCTGGACATGTTGAAACAGGATACGGGCCTGCGGGATAAACTGGAAGCGAATACAAAATATTTCAGGGCTAAGATGACGGAGGCCGGTTTTGATATCAAACCCGGTGATCACCCGATCGTACCCATCATGCTTTATGATGCGGTAGTTGCCCAGGAGTTCGCCTCCAAACTGCTCGATGAAGGAATTTATGTGATCGGATTTTTCTTCCCGGTGGTACCCAAGGGGCTTGCCCGTATCCGCGTCCAGCTCAGTGCGGCACATGAAAGGGAACATCTGGATAAAGCCATTGCTGCATTTATTAAAGTGAGAGAAGGCGTGAAGGTTTAGTTGGCGGTTGGTCGTTGGCCGTTGGCCGTTGATGGTTGACGGTTGACGGTTGATGGTTGACGGTTGACGGTTGACGGTTAAGCATTCGGCGTTAAGCGTTAAGCGTTAAGCGTTCGGCGTTAAGCGTTAAAAACTTCATCCAACGGCAATCATTGAAATCTCCACATTTACATTTTTCGGCAATCCTTTCACTGCAACGGTTTCACGTGCGGGAAAATCGCCGCTGAAATATTTTCCATATACTTCATTCACGGAAGTAAAGAGCGCCATATCGGTCAGGAAGATGGTCGTTTTTACCACATGTATAAAATCCAGACCGGCTGCATGCAACACCGAGCGCAGGTTATGCATCACCTGGTGGGTTTCTTCAAAAATATCGGCGGCTTCTATATTTCCGTTTTTTGGGTTGATGGCAATCTGCCCGGATATAAACAGCATATTGCCCGCATGAATGGCCTGGTTATAAGGACCGATGGGCGCCGGTGCATCCGGCGTTATAATGATTCTTTTTTCCATCCCCAAAAATAAGCAAAAGCTTATAGTCTAAAGCTTAAAGGCTAATGCCTGGGCTTTTTGTAATTTGCGACGCAGTACGGTTGACGGTTGACGGTTGACGGTTGACGGTTGACGGTTGACGGTTGACGGTTGACGGTTGACGGTTGACGGTTGACGGTTGACGGTTGACGGTTGACGGTTGACGGTTGACGGTTGACGGTTCAATGAACCGTATCTTTATTTCACAATCCATTCGATTCATGGAATCCCTTGTTTGTATTTGCGGTGCCGGAACCATGGGCCGGGGAATTGCCCTGGCGGCCGCCAGTCAGGGTATTTCTGTGATATTATACGACCTGAACCCGGAAACGATCCGCAGCGCTGCTTCGGCCATCGAAAATGAACTGGAACAGCTGCCCGGGAAAAAGCGGATCCCTGCGGAGGAAAAGGAAAACATTTTCCGGCGCATAACCTTCACTTCACTGATTTCAGATTGCCGCGCCCCCCTAATTATAGAAGCCATCCTGGAAAAAACCGAAACCAAGTCTGCCCTTTTTCAGGAACTGGCCCGGATCAACAACGATGAAACCCTTTTCGTGACCAATACCTCCTCCCTTTCCGTAACCCGGATCGCCGGGCAAACACCGTTCCCGGAACGGATTGCCGGTTTGCATTTTTTCAATCCCGCCAACCGGATGAGACTGGTGGAGATCATCCGGACAAAATATATTTCAGAATATGTGTTGCAACGAATCGCTGCCTTCGCAGAGCAACTCGGAAAAACAGCGGTGGTCTGCCAGGATGCTCCGGGTTTTATCGTGAACCATGTGGCCCGTCCTTTTTATCTCGAAGCGTTGCGCCTGGCTGAAAGGGGAACAGCGGATATGACTACGATCGACAAACTCATGGAATCTGCGGGATTTAAAATGGGACCTTTTCATTTGATGGACCTGATTGGCAATGATATCAATTATACCGTAAGCTGCTCTTTGTATGAAGCCCTGGGCAGGCCCGACCGACTGAAACCTTCGGCCCTGCAGGAAGCCATGGTACAACGGGGTGAACTTGGGAAAAAAACGGGCAGCGGATTCTTTCAGTATACTAAACCGGTTTCCGAATGATCTTTGTAACCGGCGGCACGGGTTTTCTCGGATCCTATCTATTGCAGGAACTTGTTTTGCAGGGAAGGCCCGTACGGGCTTTACGCAGAGAAAGATCTTTCCCTTTTTACCTTGCCCCCGGCATCGCAGAAAAAATTTCCTGGGTTGAAGGCGATATACTCGATGTGACCGGCCTCATGGAAAATCTGGAGGGGTGCAGCCAGATCATCCATGCAGCGGGACTGGTTTCATTCAACCCGTCTGACAAAAAAAAATTATTCAAAATAAATATTGAAGGGACAGCCAATATCGTGAATGCGGCCATCGAAAACGGGATTACCGATCTGGTGCACGTCAGTTCCGTAAGCGCCCTGGGAAGAGACTGTTCATCCAAACCGATCGATGAAGAAAAAAAATGGCCGGGCAATCAGGGTCAGTCGAATTATGGTGTCAGTAAATATTATGGAGAAATGGAAGTATGGCGGGGTATGGGCGAAGGACTTTCCCCCCTCATCGTAAATCCATCCACCCTGCTGGGTTATGGCGACTGGAATGAAACGAGCTGCGGCCTTTTTAAAACAGCCTTCAGGGAGTTTTCCTGGTATATGACCGGATCGAACGGGTTTGCCGATGTGCAGGATTCGGCCCGCGCGATCATCGCACTGATGGACAGCGGCATTCGAAACGAGCGGTTTATTATCAGCGGGGATAACCGGAGCTACCGTGAAATATTTAACCTGATGGCCCGGGGTTTCGGAAAAAAACAGCCCACAAAAAAAGCGACTCCTTTTTTAGCCGGGATGGCCTGGAGGAAAGAAAGGATCCGGAGTGCCTTCACCCGTCACAAACCCCTGGTTACACGCGAATCAGTTGCGATTGCCGGCCGTCAAACCGCTTACGATAATCACAAACTCCTGCAGGCCCTGCCTTCGTTCCGTTTCCGTTCCCTGGAAGATTCCATTTCTAAAGCCTGTGAACAATATCTTAAAAATCCACAGCCGTTGTTTTAAGCCTAACGCCTTCGTCCGCCGAAGCTTTAGCGTAGGCGGATAAGCAGGAACGCTAAGGCAAGCAGTAACGCTTAACGCCTAAGGCTTTTGGCTAATGGGTGAATTCCAATATGAATTGTAAATCGGACCTGTAAACTTCAATGTACCGGGTTTCGTTATAACCCTGACCGTTGTTTGGGTGATGTGTTATGGGTTAGGGTTATGGAGTTATGAGTTATGAGTTATAAGTGATGAATTATGAATTGTGAATTGCTTATTAATGTTAAATGATTCATTTTATATTAACAATAAACCATTAACAATTACTGCGCTTAGGCGTTAGGCGTTCAGCGTTAAGCGTTAGGCGTTAAGCGTCAGGTTTTAAATACATCATATGAAATCCGTCCTGATCTCCTTATACACGATATTGATTTCGTTGTGGTTTCAGCCAGGAAAATTATTTTTATATCCATGGAACAGTATGGATGAAAAACCGGGCCGCCAATGGCAGGCGCTTCGGTATTCTGCCAGAACACCACTACCGGCACCATTTCCAATAATGAAGGACTTTTTTTACTGCGGTTAAGGAAGGGAGGTTACGATCTGGTCGTTTCCTATACGGGTTACGAAACCCAGGTATTGCGGGTGAGCAATACATCAAAAGAGAAGGATACCACTGATCATTCAAATGAAAGAACAGGATAAAAATCTGGGAGAAGTAGCCGTCACGGGATCAGCCCTCGTGATGACGGCTGGAATAAATATGGCCAGTTTTTTCTGGATAATTTTATAGGCACAACTTCGAATGCAGCCCAATGCACCATTGAAAACAAAGACGTTATCAACTTTTATTTTTATAAAAAGCGCAATAAACTGAAAGTAAAAGCAAAAGAAGAAATCATCATCATCAACCAGGCCCTGGGATATAAGATCCGTTACCAGCTGGATTCATTCGTGAATGATTATAATACCCATATCAGCAGTTATACCGGTTACCCGCTATTTGAAAACCTGACCGGGACAGCGGAACAACAACAGGAATGGTCGAAGAACAGGTATCAGAGCCTATATCGGATCGCGTTTGCATTTTATGCGGAGCTGGTACGACAGTACCCTGCAGGATGAAGGGTTTGAAGCTGGAAACCCTGAATGGTACCGGATTCAGATAAAGGAACCCTTTTGGAAAACCCATATGATTCCGCTATATATTCAGTGGACAGCGGAACAGTAGACATCAATATCAACGGCCGGATCCGGGTCAGTTATAAAGGACAGGTTCCGGACAGAAAATACCTGAGCAAAATCATTTTCCCCTGAATGCCAAAGTGCAGGTATCCGCACTGGAAATACCGTCTGGATTTTCTATTGAAGAGAATGGATATTTTTATGAACAATCGGAAATCACCAATATGGGTTACTGGGCGTGGAAGAAGATTGCGGAACTGGTGCCGTATGATTACAATCCGGAATAAGCAGATGGAGACTAACGACTAAACATCTAGATGCAATAACGCTGGTAAACGTCTAACGCTTACCGCCTAACGCGAAGTCAGATGGGAAAGTCAAATGTAAAACAGAATGTCTAATGATAACTGCATAACTGCAAAATTCATAATTCCATAATCCCTTAATTGTCATAACCCATAACCCATTTAACCCATAACTCATATCCCATAATTCCACATTCACCACATTATGAAAACGGAGGGACCCTCACTAAAACAGCCTCACTACAACCCGAATCTTTCGTTCCTGTCCATTATTTTATGCCAGAGCTCGGGTATGCGTCGGACCCATACCAGTTCCCTTTTCTTGACGGAGCTTCTTCAGCAGGTGATCCGAAATAAATTTTATTCGCTTCCAGCGAATAGGGCACTCCGCTTTGTGCATAAACGATTGCATTATCCCCGATCGAAAGTGTTTTACTCACGCCCACCTGGCCCCAGAGAATTACTCCGTTCCCAATTTCTACTGCACCCGCGATACCCACCTGGGCTGCCAGCAGGCAATTTTTTCCCAAGCACGGTATCATGACCGATATGAATCATATTATCCAGGCGCGAACCCTGCCGATGACGGTGTCGCCGCTTACGCCCCGGTCGATGGTGCAACCGGCACCAATCTCCACATCGTCTTCGATTACAACCCTTCCGCAGCTCAGCATCCTTTTATACCAGGATTCGCGGTTCTTATTTGTATTGTAATAAAAAGCATCCGATCCGATAACGGTAGAAGCCTGAATCACTACATCATTGCCGATTACGCAATGATCCATGATCACTACATTAGGATGAATTATGCAGCGCTCCCCGATTTGAACATGATTACCGACAAACACACCCGGATAAAGATGGGAGCTTTCTCCGATATGCGCATTTGGACTGATAGACTGAACCGCAGGTTCAAAAGGTCTGAAATGCCTTACGATTTTCTGATAAGCTTCGAAATGGCTGTTCAACAATCAGAAGCGCTTTACCCTGAGGGAAATCCACCTGTCTGGTTGATGATAATAAATGAAGCGGCGGATTGCAGGCACTTTTGATAATACTTGGGATGATCAACAAAAACCAGGTCTCCCTTTTCCACTTTATGTATTTCATTGATGCCGGTTGCGGAGGCCCCGGTATTTCCAATAAGCTTTGCTTCCAGGAATTCTGAAAGCCATTTCAGCGAAACAGGTGAAGGAAACTTCATTGAGCAAATTTTGCCCAAACCTACATTAAAGATGCTTTTCCACACCCTAAAAAAAATTGTGCATAAAATTTCTTGGAAAATTTTTCCGGATCGACAAAATTATTTCTAATATTGTGTAGGGATTTTTATGTCCCTGTACTTACTAACCCATCCAAATAGTAAAAGTCTCGCCGCCAGCGGGGCTTTTTATTTTACATTTGTTTTTAGGAATTCTTTTCAAACCCTTTATTCATCACTGTTTCATTGATATCCGTTGTTTAAATACTTCATCATATATAAACCTTTCCAGGTGCTTTCGCAGTTCACGCCCGAAAATGGTAAGGCCTGCCTGAAGGATTTTTTTGAGGTTCCCACAGATGTTTATCCGGTCGGACGCCTGGATTTTGACAGTGAAGGATTGCTTTTATTAACAAATGACAAATCCCTCAATCACCGGTTGCTCCATCCCAGTTTTGCCCACGAACGTGAATACCGGGTTCAGGTGGAAGGTCTGGTTACCAATGAAGCCCTTCACAAACTATCTTCCGGAATTACGATCAACATCGACGGGAAACCCTTTCATACTCGAACCCGGAAAAGCTATCCAGACTTCCGGAGCATATTATTATTCCCGAAAGGAATCCACCGATAAGGTTTCGCAAGAATATTCCTACAAGCTGGATCAAACTGGTTATTACCGAAGGAAAAAACCGACAGGTTCGCGGATGACAGCAGCAGTTGGATTTCCAACCTTACGTCTTATCCGTTACCGACTGGCAGGTTTATCACTGGACTCCATGTTACCCGGAGACATGATTGACATGAATACAAAACGAGGTATATGGCAAGCTCGGACTGCTACGCGCAGTTATAATTTATTACCTTTCAGCAATAAACAGGATAACATGGTAAAATCGATGACGGGTTTTGGAAGGGCTGAGGAAACGGTGGGAGACAAAACCTTTCTGGTAGATGTAAAATCACTCAATGGAAAACAATTTGAGCTCCAGTTAAAACTTCCCGGATTTCTCAAACCCTATGAATTTGACATCCGTAAACTCCTTTCCGAAAAACTCGGACGTGGTTCTCTGGATTGTACCATCAGTCTGAAACAAACAGGAAATGCAAAACCCGTCAGCATCAATACCGATCTCGCCAAAGCTTATTACGAAACCCTTGCCGATTTATCCAGGCAACTCAACCAGGACCCGACCAATATATTGAGCACGCTGCTGAAATTACCCGAAGTGATTACGCCAACCGGCGATACCCTGACCAAAGAAGAATGGCAGCAATTCAGTAAAGTAATTGAAATGGCCATTGAGGACCTGAACCAGCATCGGTTGAATGAAGGAAGGGTACTGGAGGAAGACCTGATTCAGCGAATTGAAAACATCAGTATTCAGCAGAAGGAAATCATAAAACTGCAGCCCCTCCGCCAGCAAAAGATCCGCGAGGGCCTGGAAAAACTATTAAACGAGCATGTCGGTAAAGAAAATTATGATTCCAACCGGTTGGAACAGGAAATGATATATTACCTGGAGAAAATAGATATCAGTGAGGAAATGGTGAGGCTGAACAATCATTGTGATTATTTTAAGGAGGTGTTGCAGGATCCTGAGGACAGCAAGGGGAAAAAGCTTTCATTCATCCTGCAGGAAGTAGGCAGGGAAATCAATACCACCGGCTCCAAGGCCTATGACGTGAAAATCCAGAAATGCGTGGTGCTTATGAAAGACGAACTGGAAAAAGCCAAGGAACAAATCTTAAATGTATTATAACGCTTAACGCCAAAGGCGCTAAAGCCTAACGCCAAATAACCAATTGCAAATTCATGCGTGAGCACTTTATCCGGATTCATGTTTTTTACCGTTTAACATTACAAAAATTGCAGGCTGTGAAAAGTTTCCCTTTTGATTATGGCATGTTTCGCTATTTCTGCCTGTAACTGGACAACTGGTGTTTTCGAAAAAAATCAGCAGTTCCATGACCAGGAATGGCCTTCTTCTGCATAAACCGGAAATTCGTTTTCGACATGACCGACACCGTTAACCTGTATAACATTTATATCGTGGTACGACATACTGATGCTTATCATTTTAATAATATGTATGTGAGGGTCACTGTAAAGGATCCCGGAGAAACAGAGGGCAAATCGGGTGATTACGATCTGCAACTGGCGACCAACAGACAAAGGCTGGATCGGTACGGCCATGGATGATATTTATGACGCCCGCCTGCTTATTCAACCGAAAACCCGGTTCCGAAAGCCGGGACCTACCATATCACACTGGAACAGCTCATGCGGGAAGACCCATTGAAGTCATGTGTTGAGTGCAGGACTCCGGGTGGAGCGGGTGCAGTGACAATGTCGGTAGATGTGGAACTGTGACAAATATGGGAATGTGGAAGTGGAATATGGAACGAAAGTGTGAGGATATGAAAATGGTGACATCCCCAATATCTCCAACGGTCATCGTTATCGGTCAACCGTCAATCGGTCAACGGTCATCGGTCATCCGTCAACCGGTCAACCGTCATCCGTCAACCGTCAACCGTCAACAAGAAAACCTTACTTTAAGCTTCAAAATGGCAATTCATCTCTATAAAAATAAATGGGCCAACCGCGCAACGGTTATTTACTGGTTCCTGTTGATCTATGTGCTGGCTGCCCTGATCTGGTGGTTCATCGCACTCAATCTGCAGAACAGCCAGATGACTGAATACAAACTGAGACTTGCTGCACCGCGACGACGGCGGCCTATCGATAAAAAGAAACAAAATATCTACAATGAACGTGACCGGCTCACCGCGGCTTACCTCAGTGAGGGCCTGGTATTTCTTTCCGTGATACTGGTTGGCGCGATATTTCTCTACGGTGCAATCGTCCGGCAGATGCGGATTCAAAGACAGCAACAGAATTTCATGATGGCCATCACACATGAATTGAAAACCCCAATTTCCATTACCCGGCTCAATATGGAAACACTGCAAAAACACAATCTGGACGATGCAAAAAAAGAAAAGATCATAAAATCATCTTTGCAGGAAATCAACCGGCTGAATACCCTGACGGGAAATATCCTGGTATCAGCACAACTCGAGGCGGGATCTTATCTCTTCAATCAGGAAGAAGTAGATTTCTCGCAGGTGGTTACGGATTCCATAAAAGAATATTCAAACCGGTTTCCCAAACCGGACCTGGAAAAATGAGGTGGAAGCCGGATTAATTGTTTCCGGTGATCCCCTGCTGATGCAGATCCTCGTAAACAACCTGATTGAAAATGCCGTTAAATATTCACCACCTGCCTCCCCGGTTCAGGTCGTTTTGAAAGTGATAACAGCTATAGGGCGTTTTGGAAGTACGGGATGAAGGGTACGGCATACCCAAAAAAGAACATAAGCGCATTTTCCAGAAATTTTACCGGGTAGGAAATGAAGATACCCGCACGGCCCAGGGCACGGGTCTTGGTTTATATTTGTGCAGGAAAATTGCGCTGGACCATAAGATGCGACTTCAGGTGTCGGACAACCAGCCGAAGGGAAGTATTATTTACCGTCCGTTTTAATTTGTCCGAACTCATGACGGAACCCGCACGAAAATCCATCCTGCTTGTAGAAGACGAAGAGAATCTGCATGATGCCCTCCGCCTCAATCTCGAACTGGAAAATTATCAGGTCACTTCGGCCTATGATGGCAGCCAGGCCTTAAAGCGCTCAGTGATGAGTATTTCGATCTGGTGATCCTGGACGTGATGCTTCCCGGCATCGATGGCATTATCGGTAGCAGAAACCATCCGAGTACAGCAAAACCCGGTCCCTATTCTCATACTCAGTGCGCGAAACAGCAGCGCTGACCGGGTGCTCGGATTAAGAAAGGGGCAGATGATTATCTCAATAAGCCATTTAACCTGGAAGAACTACTTACTCCGGGTAAAAAAGCTGATTGAAAAAAATGAGAAACTGCAGGAACGCAATTCCGTTCCCGACAGATATACGTCTTTGGCAAAAACATCATTGATTTCAGGGCTCATGAAGCCTCCAACAAAAAAAACGAACGCATCCGCCTGAGTAAAAAGGAAAGCATGTTGCTTGAAACTCCTGATTGAAAATAAAAATGAAGTGGTAAAAAGGGAAAAAATACTTCAGACCGTCTGGGGATATAATGTTTACCCGAACACCCGCACCATCGATAATCTTCATCCTGAATTTCCGGAAATATTTTGAAGAAGACAGCCGCAATCCCCGACATTTCCATTCCGTAAGAGGAGTCGGGTATAAATACACGGAATGAAAGTGTGGGAGTATGGGAGTATGGGAGTGTGGGAGTAAACTAAAAATCCTGCTCCTGCCTCCTGCTTCCTGCCTCCTGCTATCCTGCCTCCTGCCTCCTGCTCAAGCCTCAAGCTTCTTCGTAATTTCTTCGGCAGCTGCAAATAACCGTTGCATATCGGTGGTACTGTATTCAGGTGTATACAATTTCATCTCACATTCATTCAGAAATTTTTCACCTGGATGATTTCTTCGTCGCTCCAGTTCCTTTCGCGCAGACCGCTGGCAATATTTAGTTTATTGAGTTCACTGGAAGGCAGTTGAAGTTTATCCGAGATGGCTTTCCATACCGAACTGTTTACTGAAGAATAGAATTTCCCAAAATCGCCTGCACCATGAGTTCCCTGGATTCCTGCAAGGGATCAGTGATCTTACCGGAACCACTTTCACTTTCTCAATTCAGCCAAAGCCTGGCTATTTCCGCTTCGCATCTTTTCCTGCTTTTTCTTTTTAATCTCTGTATAAAATAATTGGAGCCGGCAAGCAGAAGCAATACCAGCGGACCACCCTGCATACCGCGGTCCAGTCGGTGTGGATTGAATCCGGCTATCAGTCAGCGACGGGTGTCGTTTCTTTTTCTTCGCTGCAGTTTACCTGTGATATAAGAGGAATCACTTCCGGCAGTTTTATATTGTCGGTATCCGGATCGAAATAACTCATCTTAACCGGGAGGCAGGATGTATTTGCCCGGCTGGGTACAAATGAAACTATAGGTAAATGTTTTGGAACCACTAAGGGGCGCAATCGATTTATTAATATTTTCCTTGCTGCTCACATCATAGGATTCCATATTTGCCGGCCAGCTAACCGTAGGTGCATTGATCACCGGCAGGTTGCCGGTTCCTTTTACCTCGATGGTAAAATGGCCGCATCGCCCGTATCCACTTCCCGTGAATCAAATGAAGCCTGAATGGAATATTTTCCAACAGCCCCGTTGAAGTCTGCCGGTTTACCCGCTTCAGGCAGGGGCTTTACATGAACGGTAACCGGTTTACTTTCCAGCACGATATGCTGGGTGAACGGCGTACCACTGACTTCCGGTTCAAAAAGTCTGTCCAGCAAACCGCCCAGTCCCTGGTCGGTGCTTTTGGATGAACCCGCATCAGCCTTGATAAAATAAATATTATTATCCAGTTCCACCGGGTCCAGCGTGATATCGCCGGGCTGCAGGGGGATCAGTTGGGTCTTCCGGATAATATGGACAGAAAAATTTTTACCATTAACTTTTTCAACTGAAACCCGGTCATCTGTAGGGATCGATCATATCATATACACTGAATCCATTCAGGGAAGGATGACGCGTAACGCGGGAATCCGAACGCAGGCGGGCATATAGTTTATACGTAGCTACAATGGGTTCACCCAGGTAACAATCTGTTTTGCTGACATCCACTTTTATAAAAAAATTCTTCCGGATTTTATCTTCCACATTCTCCCCGGGCTTCAGCACTTCATCCATATCCACAGCTGGCTGGGCCGTGGGCCAGGAAGGATCCGGCAGCGGACTGAATCCGGGTACACCGGGATTTCCCCCGCCGGACTGTTTATTCACTTTGATCCGCAGGGGGCTGGTTTGCATGAGTTGCCCGTCTACCATGGCCGTAGCGGGTTTGATCGTAGGTAGCCCGACCCTTTTGGGTTGCAGAACAAAACGGATTCCTTTGTACTGGGACATGGCCCCGTTCACGATGCTCATGCCTGTGGACTGGGTCGGGCCCTCACGATGTTAAAATCGGGGAAATCCGGTGTCTGAAAGTTTTCGATCTGCCTGGCATTTTCAACTACAAACTGGACCTGGACGTAGTCGTTCTTCCCCAGTTCCTTCGTACTGGCCTGGGCAGTAAATTGAACCTGTGCCATGGCCGGACTCAGGAGCCCGGACAGCCAGCAGAAAATGAAAATTCTGAAAAGTATAAATGATCGGATGGTTGTCGATTTAAATTGGTAAACTACCAGCGCCTGCAAATATAAAAACAGGGTTAAGTCTTATCCTGTAAAAATGAGTTAAAAAGCGTAACGCGTAACGCTGAACGCCTAACGCTTAACGCCTAACGCCTTGCGCATAAAACCCCTGATTCATAATTCATAACTCATAACTCACATAACTCATAACTCATAACCCATCAACGAACCACTCCTCATACATCTCCCGCAAGCGGACGGATTACGAGTTCCTCCACCACGGCCTGGGGAGAAAGTCTGGCAATCTGAACAATGGTATCTGAAATATCCGAAGGCTTCATGATACGGCCCGGATCCACGCCGCTACCCGACCAGGAGTCTGTATAGACCGCACCCGGATAAATGCAGGTCACTTTGATCGAATAGGGTTTCAGTTCTTCCCGCAGGTTTTTTGAAAAACCGGTCAGCGCAAATTTGCTGATACTATAGGATCCGCCATTCGGATATGCCTGCAGGGCGGCTATAGAACTCATATTGAAAATATGACCCGATTTCCTCTTCATCATCGAAGGCAGGAGCAAACGGGTGAGGTGGTAGGCGCTGAGTACATTGACATGCAGCATATTTTCCAGCTGACCTTCCGGTTCGTCAATAATCCGGCCGGGTTCAAAAGCACCGGCATTGTTGATCAGGATATCCGGTTCCACCCCCTGTCCCAGCACCCAGTTTCCAAAATCCAGCGCGCCCTGTTTTGCAGACAGGTCAAATGGTTTTGCTTTGATAACCTGATCCGGGAATCGGCTCATGAGAGACTCCAATGCGTTATAAAGTTTTACTTCATTGCGTGCGGTGAGATAGAGATCATGCCCTTCCGCAGCGAAGGCTTCAGCCAGGCTGAATCCGAGTCCCCTGGAAGCTCCGGTAATTACGGTTTTCATAAATGCAATTTACGTATTAACGCTTAACGCTTAACGCCTTACGTCCGTTGACGCTTGACGCGACAGTGACGGATAACGCCTAACGCCCCTAATTCATAATTCATAATTCATAACTCATAACTCATAACCCCCCTACTGCCAACAAGTGTTAAATTGCACCATGCCATACCAGCATCTTTTCTTCGACCTCGATCATACCCTCTGGGATTTTGACACCAACAGCCGTGAAGCCCTGAAAGATATCTACCATTCCCTTTCCCTGGCCGATGCCGGGGTGTATGATTTCGACCTGTTTCATAAACGGTACCTGGATCATAATGAACGGCTCTGGGACCGGTACAGGAAGGGGCAAATGAAAGTGGATGAACTCCGGTGGAAAAGGATGTCCCTGAGTCTGCTGGAATTCAAGATTGGCGACGAAGCCCTGGCGAAGAAAATGGGTGTTGCCTTTCTTGAAATTCTACCTGCCAAACAAACGCTCTTCCCCCATACGGTAGAAATACTGAATTATTTAACTGAAAAAAAATACCAACTCCACCTCATCACCAACGGCTTTGAAAAAACACAACATCACAAATTGAAAACCGCCCGTATTGATACTTATTTCAGGGAAGTCATTACCTCCGAAGGGTCCAACAGCCTGAAACCGCATCCGGAAATCTTTGAATATGCTCTGATGAAAACCGGGGCAGAAAAAAAGGAAAGTATCATGATCGGTGATACGCCGGACGTGGATATCCTCGGCGCAAGGGAAGCAGGAATCGACCAGGTATATGTAAATCATACCGGCAATCAGGAACCGGTCCAGGCCACCTATACCGTGAATTCATTAATAGAATTGATGGAGATTTTCTGAAGAGTTATGAATTATGAGTTATGAGTTATGAATTGGGGGCGTTCGCGTTAAGCGTTAAGCGTTAGGCGTTACACATTACTACCATTCCGCCAGCACCGTAACGCCTCCTTTCACCTTTTGGTTGAGTGCGACTTTTACATGCGGTGCCCGGCGGAAGTAAAACATCCACGCGGGATCCGAATTTAATAAAGCCCATTTCCGCACATTGCTCCACCTGCTGGCCCGGGGAAAGATAATTGATGATCCGTTTGGCCAGTGCACCGGCGATTTGTTTTACAAGCAGAGTGCCCTTTGGGTTTTTTATGACCACACTATGGCGTTCGTTTTCTGTGGAAGATTTCGGATTCCAGGCCACCAGGTATTTCCCTTTATGATACTGGCTGTATACCACGTCCCCGCTTACCGGGTTCACATTGCGGTGCACATTGGCCGGACTCATAAAAATCGAAACCTGCAAGCGGCGGTCATGAAAATATTCCACATCCGTAATTTCTTCAATCACGACTACTTTCCCATCTGCCGGGCAAACAATAAATTTTTCATTGAGTGTCGGCACACGCGCCGGCACACGAAAAAAGGAAATGATAAAAAGCAACAGCGCCAGGCTGACTAAAAAAATAAACCAGCTCAGGGCCGGCAGGCTGAAACTGATATAATAAAATGAAACCAGGTTAATGGCAGCAAAAATGATCGCGCAAAGAGCAATGGTCTTATATCCTTCCTTATGAATGGTCATTGGTGAAATAAATTCCGGGTTGTTTTAATTATGCAAACATAACAATGTAAAGCCAAATGAACGGGCGTTGCAAAAAGCAGGGAGTCGAAACGGTCGAGAAAACCGCCATGACCGGGCATAATATGGCCACTGTCTTTTACCTGCGCGAGTCTTTTCAGTTTGCTTTGTATCAGATCACCGATGGTTCCGACAACGGAAGCGATGGCAGCCACAACCATCCACTGGATCACGGGTTTTATATCAAATCCACTGCTTAAAAAATAACCCAGGCCGCCCAGGGCCAGTATGGAGAAAATAAATCCACCGATCGTGCCTTCCCATGTTTTTTTGGGAGAAATTTTTGTCAGCGGGGTTTTGCCGATGAGTGATCCGACGAGATAGGCCATGGTATCATTCACCCATAAACTCAGGATGATCATCAGCACCAGTATTTTATTGATGGTTTCCAACGCCGTGCCGGGATAAAAAGTGCGCAGGTTGAGCAAGCAGGCCCAGGCTGAGTGAAATATAAACCAGGCCCAGGGCAGAATAACCCAGATTGCGGATATAGGTTTTACGGCTGTATAAAATTTCCGCTACCGGCAAATAAAAAGAAACAGCAGCCCGCCGAATAAACCCACATTGTGCAGTCCTGCATTTCCCCAATCCCCGGCAAAACCCGGCCGGCATAAATACATCATGATGCACCATCCGGCAATCATAACCCCATATTTTTGAAAAGGACTGATCGCCTCATATACCGGATCAATTTTAGCAATCAGTTTCTGATATTCATACCAGCATCCGAAATGAATAATGGAAAAGAGAATGAAAAAACTCCAGATATTCCAAACCAACCCGGTCAGCATAACTGCAACGAATACCAGTGACGTCAGTGCCCTGATTCTGAAAGTAACCGCCTGAAGTGCCATAAAGTGAAGATACGTAAATGGAAATTATCCGGGATGATCCGGATCATCAAACGGAATTAAATTCACGTTGACCAGGGAACTCCGTGGCATAGTGGTTATCGATTTTTTCCTGAGAGGTTAAGTAAAATGACCACCAGGACCAGAGAAGCCAGTCCGACAGGCTGAAAATCATGACCGGACGGGGATTTAGAATCCAGGTCGGCGAGATTGGAAGTAAATGAGCAAAACATTGATCGTATTATAAATAAAATGGCCGAGCATAGAGGTAACAGGCTGCCGCTGTACCAGTAAAGGCTACCCAGGATGATACCCAGTGCCATGCGGGGCAGGAGACCCATGAACTGCATATGGAATGCCGAAAACAAAAATGCTGTGAAAATGATTCCCGGGCCAGGCAGATTTGAAGATCTGTATAAAAAGTTTTTGCAGAATGCCCCGGAAAAAAAGCTCTTCCCCGATGGCCGGAAGGGCGCACACGAGTATAATGGTCTTTAACAGTTCGACCGGGTCTTTCTGACAAAATATTTTGAAGCATGCCGTTGGCATCGGCTCGCCACTTTCCATCCATGTGCTGTGTTATTTTCGGCAGCAGGTGCACGATGGATTCATTCAACATACCCAGAAATTCTACTGTAAAATATGCTGCGATCATAATGAGCAGTGCCAGAAGCAGAAATGATCTTTTCTGCGGGGCCTTATTCCCGCAAAAGCCAGGGGAGCCGGGTCTGCCAGGTAGGCAAAAACCAGGGGAGGTAAGAAAAAAATTCCGAAGAACTGAACGATCAGCAGCCCCTTAATTACGCCGGACATTTCGGGACTTGCCAAAATCGGAGGGAGCCATCGAAGCAAGCTGCAACGACACTCATGTGGTTGATCCGCGCTACCATACTGATCCCCAAAAGTGAATACAAGAAAAAGAAACCCACCGTAAGTCCACCGAAAATAATCAGCTGCATCCATGGCGGGTTTATTTCGAAGATAAGTATGCATGTACAGGCCTCCGGCTACAAGTTTTAATAAGTATCTTTGCGCCAGGAATTTGTGCGAAATTAAGCATCCGGGCTTCAATTCCAGCATGGGTTAATCCATTCAGCACGGAATTCCTTTATCAAAATGGCCATTCAGATCGGAGAACATATCATCCTGCCGGATTTCCCCCTGCTCCTGGCACCCATGGAAGACGTGAGTGATCCGCCATTCCGTTATGTGTGCAAGAAATACGGGGCCGATCTGATGTATAGTGAATTTATTTCTTCGGAAGGCCTGATCCGGGATGCCATTAAAAGCAAACAAAAACTCGATTTTTTTGAATACGAGCGGCCCTTCGGCATCCAGATTTTCGGAGGTGATGAAGAAGCCATGTCGCTCAGTGCCCGAATCATTGACGCAACGAATCCCGACCTGGTGGATATCAATTTCGGCTGCCCGGTAAAAAAAGTAGTGTGTAAAGGCGCCGGTGCCGCAGTCCTTAAAGATGTGCCGGCCATGGTTCGCCTTACCGGGCCGTGATCCGGTCCACCCGTTTGCCTGTAACCGTAAAAACCAGGCTGGGTTGGGATGACGATTCAAAAAATATTGAAGAAGTGGCCGAGCGTCTACAGGACGAAGGCATCGGCGCACTGACCATCCATGGACAGAACGCGTTCCCAATTGTATAAAGGAGATGCGGACTGGTCACTGATTGCGCGGGTAAAAAATAATCCGCGCATACATATTCCCGTTTTCGGAAATGGCGATGTGGACAGCCCGGAAAAAGCATGAATATAAAAACAGATATGGTGTGGACGGAATCATGATCGGCCGTGCGGCCATTGGTTATCCCTGGATCTTCCAGTGAAATCAAACATTACGTGGAAACCGGGGAACACCTGGAAGCTCCTTCCATTGAAGAAAGCATCGATGTGATCCGCCAGCATCTCACCGGTCCATCGAATGGAAGGGACCCGTTCTCGGCATTCTCGAAATGCGCCGGCATTACAGCAATTACCTGAAAGGTATCCCGCATATCAAAGAAGTCCGCAATCAGCTGGTGCAGAAAGGAAGTATTCAGGAAATAGAAATTGTGCTGGAGACTTTAAGGCGGAAGCGGCAAAGCTTAAGCAGGGCTGAGCAGGAAGCCTGAAGCAGGAAGCTTAAGGCAGGAAGCTGAAGTAGACAGGTTGAGCGGTTGACGGTATGCCATACGCTCACCCGTCTGCATGAAGTTATGGACGCTTGCGCCAAAGCTTCAGCGTCGGTGCACGGGCAGAGTACTTTCATACTTTTCTTTGTTCTTTATTAAATTCTTCCAGCAAAGAAATATACTGAACTGCCCTTTTTTCCGCAATAAAATCGGCAATAAACAATTCAGCAGCCATCAGCGTCAGGGTAATTCCGAATCCCACCCAGAATATTTTACCCGCCGGATTCCGGAACAGGAAGATCAATAATAACCCGTTATAATGGCGGCCGATTTCAATCCATCGGTAAATGATGAAATTGGTATTGACTTTTCGCATTCGGGTGAGTTCCATCGTTTTCAACTGATCCGGGATTCATATCAAATGCATATACCTGGCTGACACGCTGGTCATCACTTCTGATATATACGGTATATCCTGCAACGGCCTGTATCAGGCCCAGGATCAGCAAGGGAATAGCGGCTCCGCGGCAGACCTGCGTTCTTCACCATAAAATAAAAATCAGGGCCAGCCACGATGGCGGCAATGCCGATAACCAGGAAAACCAGGCTTTCCTGTTTTTCCGCGATAAAATATTTTTCAATTTCGGCCTTGGTAAGCATAATATTTCGCTCTTTAAATATAACCATATCCCTTTAGTCCGGGGCTGCTTATTTTTGCAAAAATTTTCTATGTCCCGTTTCCTGGTCTCTGCGTTGTTCTTTATTATTTTATCCGGTTGCTCCACAAACAATGTGAAGGAGGACGAAGGGATAAAACCTTTTTTTGATTCTGCAGGTGTTACGGGATGTTTTGGATTATTCAACAACGGGGAAAACAATTTGATCATTTATAACCTGCCGCGTTACCGCGACAGCGCTTATACGCCCGCTTCCACTTTTAAAATTGTGAATGCACTGATCGGTATCCAGACAGGTATCATCACCGATGAAAATATGGTGATTAAATGGGATGGCGTAAAAAGATGGAATGAGGACTGGAACAAAGACCTGACCATGAAGGAAGCATTTGCCGTTTCGTCTGTTCCCTGATTTCAGGAGGTGGCGCGCCGGATCGGACGCGATACCATGCAGCGCTGGATCGACAGTCTGGGATACGGAAACCGGAACATCAGTGGCCCCATAGATTCCTTCTGGTTGAATAACCGTCTGAAAATAAAACCTGATGAAGAACTGGGTCTGGTCAAAAAATTATATTTCGACCAGCTGCCGTTTTTTAAACGCACACAGGAAATTGTACAATCCGTTATGCTGCGCGAACAGAATTCCAATTACAAGCTTTATTATAAAACCGGATTGGGCTCCCTGGAAAACGGTCATGAACTGGGATGGGTGGTCGGCTGGATCGAAGAGAACAGGCATCCGTATTTTTTTGTTCTGAATATTGAATCGACCCGGAAAAGACCAGGTTTTCAAAGTGAAGGGAGAAACTGCTCCAGGATATCCTAACCCATTTAGGATTTTTTAACGGAAAGAAATAAACCACCCGGCTACGTCTTTGTTATCTTGCAAGCGTATACCTGTATTGCACTATGCGATTTCAGCACCCGGAATATTTTATTGGTTTACTTGCTGATTCCCCTGCTGATCCTGCTTTTTTTCCGCTTGAACGGGTGGAAGAAAAAATTAGGCCGCCCGGATCGGCGATCCCTCACTGGTGGCACAACTGGTGAAATCGTTTTCTGCAAAAAATTACCTCCTGAAATTTGTTCTTGTTTGCCTGGCCGTTTTCTTTCTGGTCACCGGCCTTGCCAACCTGCGTGCGAAGGGAAGCGCAGAAAATATTTCCCGGCAGGGCGTCGACGTGATGATCGTGCTGGATGTAAGCAAAAGCATGCTGGCGCAGGATGTAAAACCCAGTCGCCTGGACAAGGCCAAACAACTTTTGTACCGTCTTACCGATCGTCTCCAAAACGACAGGGTAGGCTTGATTTTGTTCGCGGGCAGATCTTATATGCAAATGCCGCTGACAACGGATCACGGAGCGGCAAAATTATATATTTCTGAAGCCGGACCAGATGCTGTGCCTACGCAGGGAACTGTTTTTGGCGAAGCACTCCGGATGGCCAATAGTTCTTTCAACAGGAATGAGCATAAGTATAAAGCCATCATTTTGATCTCCGACGGAGAGGATCATGATCCGGATGGGTTGAAAACGGCTAAACAGCTGGCGGATGACGGTGTGATGGTCAATACCGTGGGCATCGGTTCACCCGATGGATCCATCATCATTGATCCCGAAACCAAAGAACCAAAAAAAGATGAAAAAGGGAATACGGTTATTTCTAAACTGAATGAGCAGGAATTGACCGCCATCTCTGATGCAACCAATGGTGTTTATATTCGTCTTGACAATCTCGAAGACGCCACCATCAGGCTGACCCAGCGACTGGACAGTATAGAAAAAAGAGCACTTGTCTGATACCGAGTTCATCAACTACAAAAATTATTTTCCCTGGTTCATCGGACTGGCAGGCCCTGTTGATGGTCCTTGAATTGTTCATCCCGGAAAGAAAAAGAAAAATTGCATAAATCTACCATCATATTATTTCTGTTGGGTCTGGTCTGACATGAGCTGCAGTCCGGGGCCAGTCTTCTGATGCGTTGATACGCCAGGGTAATCGTTATTACAATAAACAGGAGTTCGACCAGTCAATTTTAAACTACGAAAAAGCGTTGAAGAAGTCGCCCGGGAATGCCGGATGCGCAGTTTAACCAGGGGGATGCCCTGTATCGAAAAAATGACTATGAAAAAGCAGCCGCTTCTTACGATGATGTTTTGCAATCCAAGGCGGATGATAAAACCCGTCAAAGTGCATACTACAATAAGGGCGTTGCGGAAATCCGGCAGAAAAAACTGGAAGAAAGTATAAATGCCTGGAAAAATGCTCTGCGACTGAATCCGGCTGACAGTGATGCCCGGGAGAATCTGGTAAAAGCACTCCTGGAAAAGAAGAAACAGGACCAGCAGCAGCAACAGCAGAACAAAAAAGACGAAAAGGAGAATAAGAAGAAAGACGACAAACAAAAACAGGATCAAAACCAGGAAAACAAGCCCAGACCCCAGCAAAGTAAACTCACCAAACAGCAGGTTGAACAATACCTCCGCTCCCTGGAACAGCGGGAGAAAGACGTTCAGGACAAAATGAATCAGAACAAGAACCATTCGCTGAGTCAGCCGGACAAGGATTGGTAAGCGCCATGACAATTCGCTAATTTTGTATGAAAACGCAAATAATTGTCAATTGTTAATTGTTAACGCTTAAAAGTTAGACGCTAACTAAATAGTTTGAGATCTAAAATGAAACCGTTAACAACTAACAATTGATACAGCATCCATCAGCCACAACCATGCAGCTATACGCTCATTCACTTACAGAATATCAAAGATTAAAAACTGTTCCCGTTACGGTGGGTGAGCATCATCATGGGTGGCGGAGCGCCTATCCGGGTGCAGACCATGACCACATTCGACACTATGGACACGGTTAAGACCGTGGAACAGTCGATCCGTTGTATCGAAGCCGGCGCTGAGCTGATCCGCATTACAGCGCCCAGCAAAACAGAAGCCGAAAACCTGTTGCCTATCAAAAATGAAATTCGGAAAAGAGGATATACAACACCGATTGTAGCAGATATCCATTTCACTCCCAATGCTGCCGAAATTGCGGCGCGCATTGTAGAAAAAGTACGGGTAAACCCGGGCAACTATGCCGACAAAAAGAAATTTGAGTTCATTGAATACAGCGACTCGCGAATACCATGAAGAAATTGAAAGGATCCGGGACCGTTTTCTTCCCCTGATTAAAATATGTAAGGAATATGGTACAGCTATGCGGATCGGTACCAACCACGGATCGCTGAGCGACCGGATCATGAGCCGTTATGGGGATAGTCCCATGGGCATGGTGGAAAGCGCCATGGAATTTTTGCGTATTGCCCGAAGTGAAAATTATCACCAGATCGTTCTGAGCATGAAATCCAGCAATCCGCTCGTGATGGTGGAAGCCTACCGGCTGCTGGTAAAAACCATGCAGGAGGAATTCAACCTTCTATATCCTTTGCATATCGGCGTAACGGAAGCCGGGGACGGGGAAGATGGCAGGATCAAATCAGCCATTGGTATCGGCACGCTGCTGGAGGACGGTCTTGGCGATACCATACGGGTATCCCTAACCGAAGATCCGGAATTTGAGATCCCGGTTTGCCAGGATATCGTTGCGCGTTATACATCCAGGAAACACAGGAACAGGAATTTTGCCTGTTGAAAAAATCCCTTATTCCCCTTTTGAATATAAACGAAGAAATACAAAGCCTGTTCAAAATATCGGTGGCGGACATCCACCCGTTGTGGTTGCGGATTTTAGACATGAAAAACCGGTCACCCGCTCAATCCATGCGCCGGAATAGGCTACCAGTATGATGCGGTCACGGATAAATGGAACATCGGGGACGCGGCCGCTGATTATATGTATTGCGGGAAATAAGATTCCGGATTTCGAACTGCCGGGGACCTGCCGGAGTCATTTGTCAATTATGAAACCTGGGAAAACCTGGATGCAAAGAAAACCATTGCGGGAGAAGAAAAATATTTTCCTCTGTTTTCCATGGACGAGTTAAAGCAAACCGGGAGATGGCTGGCTCCCACCCTGAATTTTTTATCCCTGAATTCGAACCAGGCCATTCAGTGAGGAGCTTTTCCCCTTACTGAAAAAAGTTCCGGGACTGGTGCTTTGTCTTTATTCAGACAATGAAAATCCGGTATTGGATACCCGTCGCCTGATGATGGAGCTGATGAACCGGAACCTGGATATTCCGGTGATCCTGGTTGTTCAATGCAATGAAAGCACCATCGACCGGCAGCTCATCCATTTTGCCGTGGAAGCCGGCGCCCTGTTAACCGACGGTATGGGCGACGGGATCTGGCTGATCAATGACCCGAAAAAAATTGTGAACGACCGGGTGAGCGGCAGAACCTACCTGGCTGCAAAAAACAACCACCAGTTTTTAAACAATACTGCTTTCTCCATCCTGCAGGCAGCAAGAACCCGGATCTCAAAAACAGAATATATTTCCTGCCCTTCCTGCGGCCGGACGCTTTTTGATCTCCAGGAGACCACCGCAAAGATCCGTTCGGTAACCAGTCACCTCAAAGGATTGAAAATTGCGATCATGGGCTGTATTGTGAATGGCCCGGGAGAAATGGCAGATGCGGATTTTGGTTATGTGGGCAGCGGCCCCGGCAAGATCACCTTATACAAGGGAAAGGAAGTGATGAAACGGGGTGTGAACAGTGAGACGGCCGTGGATGAACTCATTAAATTATTGAAAGAGAATAACGAATGGGTAGAACCGGAGTGAGGTTAGTGTGGTGAATATGAGTTATGAGTGATGAGTTATGGAAGTGGATGAGTGAATGAGTTATGATGTTATGGAATTTTGTTTTAATTTGACTCCCATCAAAAATTGCGTTAAGCATTTAAGCGTTAGGCGTTAGGCGTTAAGCGTTAAGCGTCTCAGGCGTTATCAAATGCGCGCCTTCACTGATATTCATCGTATAACAATCCGGAATCTTACCGTATTGCTTTTCATATTTTTCCCGAATATCCTGAATAAAACGTTCCGCAGATTTTTTTTCACCAGGGTAATAATGCATCCGCCGAAACCGCCACCCATCTGCCTGGCCCCTTTTACGCCCTGTAATTCCCTAATGGCATGCACCAGAAAATCGGATTCAGGGCAACTCACTTCATAATCCTGACTCAGCCCTTCATGCGATGCATACATCAGTTCACCAAAAGCATCCGGGTCTATGATGTTTTAAAAAACCACAACCGTCGAGCAGCCGTTGATTTTCCCCAATCACAAAATGGCATCTTTTATAAACCGTAGCATCCAGTTCCGTCCCGATGTGTTTCAAGCAGTCTCCCCGACACATCGCGCAAAGAAAGGATGGACGGATCATATTTTTACGGAGCGCAGCCACACCCGCTTCGCATTGCTGCCGGCGCAGATTGTATTCCGAGGAAGCCAGGGAATGACTCACCATGGTAATGCACGAGGATGATCCGGAGATCCGGAAAATCAAAAGGAATGTATTCAAATTCCAGGCTGCGGCAATCCAGTTTCATCAGGTGTCCGGATTTCCCATGCAGACTGGCGAAAGGGATCCATGATTCCGCACTGCAGATCTGCAAATTGGTGTTCCGTTTTTTGTGCCGCCAGTGCAATCTCCATCCTGGATAAACCCAGCTGAAAAATTTCATTGAGTGCCAGGCCGAAGGCAGAACAGAGCGCTGCAGATGAACTCATCCCGGCGCCTACCGGCACATTCCCTTCCATGGATACAAGGTCAATCCCGAGGGCAGTCTTTTTTCAGGCATCATCATATAAATCATGCCCATCAGATAAGTGGGCCATCCTTTTACCGGATGCATATCATCCAGTGAAAAAGAAAACTGTTCCCGGTACTCAAGTGCCTGCAAGTTCAGACGCACCGTCCGGATTGGGGTAAGGCAACATAAATATTCCGGTCGATGGCTCCGGGAAGTACATAACCCTCGTTATAATCCGTATGTTCACCGATGAGGTTTACCCGGCCGGGGGCTGCAGCAATCAGGCTGTCTTTTCCGAAATATTGTTGAAATTGCCTGGGAATATCCATTCTCCATTCATCGCAATTAAACACATTACCAATGTCATTCACCATTACACAAGAAAAGGATGAGGATCTGGACCTTGTACAGATCACCGATTTATCATCCGGCATCCAGGTCAGAATTCTGCCTGAAGCGGGCGCGCTCCTGCATGAATTTTCGATTCCCCTGGGAAACCGCCGGATCCAGGTAATAGACAATTACAAAAATCGGGGCGGACCTGCAAACAAAATCATACTTCCTTCTTACAAAAGCGCCAAACTATCTCCATTCGTCTGCCGGATTTCCGGAGGCAAATATACATTTGAAGGAAGATGATTTCGAATTCCTGAAAAAATTTAATGATGGTTCTGCAATACACGGCATTCTTGCTGAGAAACCTTTTTCCGTCATGGAGAAAAAAATCCTGGACGATGAAGCGTTTGTACTACTGGAGTACCATTATCAAAAAGAGGATCCTGCTTATCCTTTTGAGTATTTGATAAATATCAGGTATACATTTTAAAAAACGGCGGGCGACTGTATCTCGATACGACGGTACACAATATTTCCACGGAGCGTATACCCATGGCAGATGGATGGCATCCTTATTTCAGCCTGGAAGGAGAGTAAATCACTGGTTATTGTCATTCCGTTCCAGGCAAAACCTGGCATTTGATGAAAAGCTGATTCCCACAGGGCAAATCATTGAGACTTCCGCATTCCTTTCACCCAGGATCATTGGTAAGGAAATTTTTGATCATTGTTTCTTACTGGAACCGGATCCGGGGGTTCCGGCAGCTGGTATTGGAAAATCCGGCCAACGGATCTCCGGCTGAGTTTCTATCCGGACCTTCATTATCCTTATCTACAGATATATACACCGGCCGATCGAAAAGCATCGCAATAGAAAATCTGAGTTCAGCGCCGGATGCTTTTAATAATGGAATGGGCCTGATCGTGATGCAGCCCGGAGAATCACAAAGTTTTAGCGTGTTATATCAACTGGAATTCCGTTAAACATGTACCTTTCCTAATATTTATATATATGCAAAGACTGAAATACATTTCTCACGGTAGCTGGTATGCTTTTGCTGGCAGGCTGTTTTGAAATCAACGAGGATATTGAAGTGAATGCAGGTGGGGCAGGAGTATATTCCGTTCATAATGATATGAGCCAGATCCTGCAGGCCATGTCGACTTACCTGGGAAAGGAAGAGATGGAAAAACAAATGCCCGGCAAAAAATATCGATACCACGGTCATGATGAAAGACCCTGATGGATTCGGCTAAAAATATTTCGGCAGAAAACAAGGCGCTGATCGGAGATGGAACTCGTTCACCTGTTGCTGAATATGGATCAGAAGGAATTTAAAAGTGACATCGTCATCCCTTTTAAAAGTCTTTCGGATCTGCAGAAACTATATAATGCCATGAACAGCCAGTCACTCGGTTTTACCCAGTTTTTTAAAGGAATAGCCGGCAAGCCGGATTCCGCTATCGCCGGAAATGACAATGGCATGCCGGATATGAACCAGTTTAACGCCATTTATGATTTTGAAAGTCACGATGGCCTGATTTCCCGGAAATTGAATGCCGAAAGATGGAAGGCCCTGCAGCAAAGTCCGCAGTTCGCACAAATGAAAGATGCAGGCAATATGGGCATTTCCATTCCTTATACCCTAACCATCACATATTCCCCGTCCCGTTAAAAAAGTTGACAACAGCCTGGCCAGACTTTTCCCGGATAGGAAAACAGTCATCATGCAGTATAACCTGGTGGAAGTATTCGACCATCCGGAAAAGTTCGAATACACCATTGTTTATTAGGAAGATTTATGCTGAGAAAAACAGATTTCCTCGTGGTCGGATCGGGTATTGCCGGTCTCACTTACGCCCTGAAAGTGGCAAAAGCATGTCCCGACCAGCAGGTACTGGTGATTACCAAAACGATTGCCGACGAAACAAATACAAAATATGCGCAGGGCGGTATTGCCGGTGTCACGGATTTTGAAAACGACAGTTACGAAAAACATATTGAGGACACCCTGATTGCAGGGGACGGACTTTGCAATCCAAAAACGGTGGAGATCGTGGTAAAAGAAGGACCCGGGCGCATCCGGGAAATGATTGACTGGGGCGCGCGTTTCGATAAGGACGAAGAAGGGGAATTTAAAAGAGGCCGGGAAGGTGGTCATTCTGAATTCCGGATCCTGCACCACAAGGATATTACGGGCAGGGAAATGGAGCGCGCCTTATTACAAACTGTTGCTGCGCAGAAAAATATCGAGATCATCAAACATTGTTTCGTGGTGGATATCATCACGCAGCATCACCTGGGTTACCTGGTCACCAAGGCCACTCCCGATATTGAATGTTATGGCATTTATGCCCTGAACATGCAGGAGAACCGGATCATTAAAATTCTTTCCCGTATCACCGTATTTGCCACCGGGGGTAACGGCCAGGTGTACCGTACAACGACCAATCCCGTGATCGCCACCGGGGATGGCATCGGCATGGTTTACCGCGCCAAAGGAAGGATTGAAAATATGGAATTCATCCAGTTCCATCCCACCGCACTGTATCAGCAGGGCGTGAGCCCTGCATTCCTGATTACAGAAGCCGTTCGGGGCGATGGCGGCATTCTCCGGAATAAAAACGGAGAAGCCTTTCATGGAGAAATATGATCCGCGTAAGGACCTGGCGCCCCGGGATATTGTTGCCCGGGCCATTGACAGTGAAATGAAAAAAGCGGGCACGGAACACGTATACCTGGATTGCCGTCATATGGATATGAAAAAATTCAAAGAGCATTTCCCGAATATTTATGAGACCTGTAAATCGGCAGGCATCGATGTAGCCGTGCAGATGATCCCGGTAGCCCCGCTGCCCATTACAGTTGCGGCGGAATCAAAACCGATGAATGGGGACATACTTCCATCCGGAATTTATATGCCTGCGGAGAATGTGCTTCCACCGGTCTGCATGGCGCCAACCGGCTGGCCAGCAATTCGTTGCTGGAAGCGATGGTGTTTGCGCACCGCTGTTACCTGGACTCCGTTGAAAAAATAAAGAACCATCTCGTTCCGGGAAGACATTCCGGACTGGAACGCAGAAGGTACTACGGCTCCAGGCGAAATGATTTTGATTACACAAAGCATCAAAGAGCTCCAGTTGCTGATGAGTGATTATGTTGGGATTGTTCGCACCAATATCCGGCTTAAACCGGGCCATGAAAAGACTGGATCTGCTGCATGAAGAAATCGAAGCGCTCTATGAAACCACTTTGTTGTCGCCACAGCTCTGCGAGGCCAGGAACCTGATCACCACCGGCTACCTGATCGTAAAAGGTGCACAATTCAGAAAAGAAAGCCGGGGCCTTCACTTCAATACGGACTACCCGTAAAGAGCAGCCTGGTTCAAAACATCGTACTCTGATGAAAGCCATGATCCTGGCGGCCGGACTGGGCACACGTTTCAAACCGTGGACGGACGAGCATCCCAAAGCACTGGCCCCGGTAAACGGGAAAACCCTGCTCGAACGAAATATCGGTTACCTGCAATCAGTTCGGAATAACAGATGTGATTGGTGAACGTGCATCATTTCGCGGAACAGATCACGGAAGCAATTCGAATCCAACAACGGGCTGGGGAAGCAATATAACAATCAGCGACGAATCGGAGAAGTGCTGGAAACCGGCGGTGGTATGAAAAAAGCATCTGCTTATTTTGACGAGGGTCCTTTTATCATGATGAATGCGGATATCCTGACGGATCTGGATCTGAAAGCGATGATATCTTCCATGAAAGAAAAAAACCTCTGGTTACCCTGGCCATAACCAACCGGAAATCTTCGCGTTATTTTCTTTTCGATCAAAACGACCGGTTAGTCGGATGGTGCAATACAAAAACAGGAGAAGAAAAAATTCCGGTCCCCGACCAGCGGATTGCAGGAAAAGGCATTCAGCGGCATACACCTGATTTCTCCCGATATCTTTCCCCTGATACACCGGCAGGGAAAATTTTCCATCGTGGATATTTACCTGGAGCTGGCTGCTACTCATAAAATCCTGGGATTCGATCACTCCGGATCAAGACTGGTTGATGTGGGCAGTACAGCATCTGTTGCTGTTGCGGAAAAATTGTTCCCTTAAATAAAATAAAAAAATACGGCTGATTGCTGACTGGCAGTTGTATTTTTTGTGGAATGGGCCGGAAGATTTTCCCTGACGGTTTATGGTTTCATACGATCCCATTGTGGTTTAGGAATAGTACCGTTTCAGTTTCTCAGGCATTCTTCCAATCCTTAGCTTCCTGCTCGATATGGTGCAGTTCTATGGTGACGCCAAATTTATTTTTCAGGTGACGGGCGAGGGAATCTGCGGCATAAACGCTGCGGTGCTGTCCGCCCGTACAGCCAAAATTCACCATCAGGCTCTGAAAGCCGCGCCGGATATAATCTTCCACAGAAATATCCACCAGGTCGAAAACACTGTTGAGGTATTCGGGCATTTTTGTTTGCTGTTCCAGGAAATCCTTTACTTCCTTATCCCTTCCTGTTTTGGATTTGAAAACTTCCTGCCGGCCCGGATTCAAAATGGCGCGGCAGTCAAATACAAATCCGCCGCCATTTTCGCCTGCATCGGGCGGAATGGACTTCCGGTATGAAAAACTATTGATATATACGACCAGCGGGGTGTCGGCATTCGCACGCGATGGTATGAAGCGTTCGATAATCTGGTCTTCCACGATCAGGTTCAGCATTCTGTCAAACTCCGGAACTCCTTTTCCCATTGTAAACTGGTGGAGAAAGGAACGAAGATTTTTCAAACCGAGGGGGATGCTCACCAGGAAATGCGCTTTCCGTTCAAACAGACCACGGAACCCATAGGCACCCAATACCTGCATGAGCCGGATCAGTACATAACCGTGGTATTGCTGAACAAACTGTTTTTTATTGATGGGTTCACCCAGTTCCTTTTCTACACAATCCATATAATAATCCAGCAGGTCCTGTTTCCAGGCATCGCTTAATTCTGCTTTTGCCTGCCAGAGCATGGAAGCCACATCGTACTGCAGGGCGCCCTTCATCCCGCCCTGGTAATCGATGAAATGAACTTTTTCTTTTTCAATCAGGATGTTCCGGCTCTGAAAATCGCGGAACATAAAATATTTATGGGCGGCATTGCCGAGCCCGGAGGAAAATGTTTCAAAATCGGCAATGAGTTTTTCCTTGTCGTAAGGAAGCTGCAGGGTATCGAGAAAATAATATTTGAAATAGAGCAGGTCGCTCATGATGGCCTGCTTGCCGAACTCGCTGGAAGTCAGGCACCAGTTCTCATAGTCAAGATCCTCATCCCCCCGGATCTGCAGATGTGCGAGTTCTTTCAGACTTTGTTTAAAAAGACCGAAAACGGTTTCAGTGGGCCCGGCTTCTTCCAGCCGGTTCAGCAGCGAAATATCCCCAAAATCTTCCTGGATATAGATCGTGCCTTCAGTATTCACGGCACAGTATTTCCGGCACAGGGCAATCCTTTGTTTTAAAATGTCTGCTGAAGCGGATAAAACTCAGGTTTTCTTTTATATTATCCGCCATAGGTAGCAATAAAGGAATGGGAGGAGGTCAGGATCCGGTAATAGATACGGATGCTGCCGGATTGCGGAATTTTATTAACGGAAAGAACAGGCTCCGGGCTATAAGTGGCAAAAAGCTTGGTGATATCCCGGTTGATATGATCCATATACATGATGAAACTACAAAAAGCTAGGCAACCACGGTGATTTCAGGCGGTTCTTCCGACTGACGCCTTATGACACTTGCCTGATGAGCAGCGATCAGCTCGGCAACAGGGCCGTCCAGCCGGTCTGGTGGCAGGCACCCAGCCCCATACCATTATCGCCATGAAAATATTCATAGAAAAGATTCAGATGTTCGTTACCCGGTTGCTGGTAAAACCAGTCGTATTTCGCCATACTGCGGAATAGCTGCCGGAAGCATCCGGTCAGGAACAGACTGATCACGCGTTGTGTTCAGGAAGTCCGCGACATCTTCCAGATTCATGAAATTACCCGAACCGACGGGGCATTCAACAGTTAAGGAATTGCCATAGAACATTCCGTATTTGCGAATGGACTGAATGATCAGGTAGTTGATCGGCATCCATACCGGTCCGCGCCAATTGGAATTTCCCCCAAAAAGATTTGAGGTGGAATCTCCCGGATCGTACTGGATATTATAATCCACGTTATCGATCCGCACGGAATAGGGATTTTTTTCGTGGTATTTGGACAGGGCCCGGATGCCACCCGGGGAAAGAAATTCTTCTTCATTAAGTAGGCGTTCCAGCAGGCTCACGAGCCTGTCGCGCGGAACCAGGGAAAGCAGGATGGTATCCCCGTCCATTTTTTCTTCATTGGGCCAGAATTTATTATTTTTCAGGCGGTAGTTTTCAAACCAGCTGATCCGCTTCTGAAAATCGGCCAGTTTATCCAGTTTCTTCTTTTCAATAATGGAAACCGCAAAGAGGGTTGGTAATCCCACGATGGAATGAATGCGCAGCTGCAGAGGTGCGGAATCCGGCGATGGCAAGGGTATCATAAAAAAACCGGTCTTCCTCATTCCACATGCCCTGTTCATTCAATGCTTCTGCGATCAGGACAAACTGTTCAAAAAATTTCGTGGCCGTATCTTCAAAAGTGATGTCTTTCATGGCAATTTCCAGCGCCATATCCATCATGTTCAGCGCATACATTCCCATCCAGCTGGTTCCATCTGCCTGTTCCAGCTGCATCTGGCCGGGCAGTTCGATACTCCGGTTAAAACGCCGATATTATCCAGTCCCAGGAATCCACCTTCGAACATATTGTTTCCGTTTGGGTCTTTCCGGTTGATCCACCAGGTAAAATTGATCAGCAGTTTCTGAAAAATTCTTTTCAGGAAATCAACATCATAAGCACCGGATTGCTCGCCTTCTATCCGGTAAACCTGCAACGCAGCCCAGGCCTGCACCGGTGGATTCACATCACTGAAATTCCATTCGTACGCGGGAAGTTGTCCGTCGGGTTTCATATACCATTCCCGCATAATGAGCAGTAGCTGGTGTTTTGCAAACACGGGATCCACCATACTCATGGGAATGCATTGAAATGCCATGTCCCAGGCCGCATACCAGGGATATTCCCATTTGTCGGGCATGGCAATGATATCCTGGTTTTTAAGGTGTTTCCAATCGTGGTTACGGCCAAATTTCTTTCCATCGTTCACCGGGTAGATGCCATCGCTGGTGGTCAGCCATTTCTCCACGTCGAAATGATAGTATTGTTTGCTCCAAAGCAAGCCGGATAAAGCCTGTCTTTGCAGTATTTTGAGTTCGGGCGGAATGTCAGGATGCAGGATTTCTTTGTAAAAAGCATTTGCCTCTTCCCTGCGTTGCTTCAAAATTTTTTTGAACCCGAGCGTAAAAGGGTTCGAGAGCGACTTATTGGAAAGCCGGAGGTAGATACTTTCTGTTTTTCCGCCTTCCAGCCGCAGTTTATAAACCGGGGAAAACTTGGTTCCGTTTTTTTTCTTCTTCAGCCCGGCCAGGTTTTCCCCCTGGATCAGGGCCGAATGAAAAGCATCTTTCACAAAGGGCGATTTATTGGGATTCCCTTCACTTTTTCCGTATTGGTCACATTTTCTGTAAACCATTTCTCTTTCGGGGTCTGGAAATATAAATAATAATCGCCCATCCGGTGGTGGGTGGCTTTTACCGAATTTTTATTTCGCAGGCTGATATCCGGTTTCGCTTCTGGGTCACCGTTCCATTTATTATAGAACCATAAAGTGGGGAGTACGGTAATATCGGCTGCTTTATGAAAGCGGTTCGTAATATCGATCCTTATAAAAATATCGGTGGAATTTTGTTTTGCATAGGTTACCAGCACATCGAAATATTCATCGTTATCGAAAACACCGGTATCCAGGATTTCATATTCCGGTCTCCATGTTTGGAACGAAGACGGTTTTCCTGGATCAGTTGCTGGTAAGGGAAAGCCTGTTGAGGGTATTTGTACAGGTATTCCATATAATAGTGAGTCGGAATATTATCCAGGTGATAATATAATTCCTTCACATCCTCTCCGTGATTGCCCTGGTTATTTCCCAGTCCGAATAATCTTTCCTTCAGGATGGCATCCTTCCCATTCCATAGGGCAATGGCAAAACAGAGGTTCTGAAAAAAATCTGAAATGCCGGCCAGACCGTCTTCACCCCACTGGTATTGCCTGCAATGTGCATGGTCGTAGGGGAAATAATTCCAGGCATCCCCATAAGGACCATAATCTTCTCTCACGGTACCCCATTGCCGTTCGCTCAGGTAGGGTCCCCACTGCTCAAGTGGTATTTTTTTATAAGAATTAACAACTAGTCGCTTCTGCTCAATGGTCATAAAGTAGGGTTAAAATTACGGATTCCGGACTGAATGAAATACTTCCAGGATCTAGTGCTGGTATTGTTTTTGAATCCACCCTGACTGATAGAATATTTTATATTTCCAAATTATCAGATATGACACCGCTATGAGGCAGGCATGCCGCATTTTAATCCGGCCCTTTTATATATATCACGCCCGGGATCGCGATAAAAAAACCACCGTACGGTGGTTTTTTTATTGATATGTCTGCGAGAGGTTATAAAGGATCTTTTCTGAAGCGCTGTCGAAGGCATGGTATACCGAATCCTGGAGCCAGTGGCGGCGAAATGCGGTCACGGCGGCGATACTGTCTTTCATATTATAGCCGATCAGACGCAAGGCCTGGTAATCGTTGAAGCCCGGGGGTACGACTACGCAGGATGTATCCCCATACCAGTTTCCAAACCCGTTGTCTGCCAGGAGCTTCCAGGGGAAACGCCAGTTGGGATCCACTTTCCTTCCGGGCGCAATATCCCCGTGGCCGATAAAATTTCCCTGCGGAATTTTATATTTTATTTTCAGGGTGTCGAGCAGGACCAGGAGACTGCTGATCTGCGGATCCGTAAAGGATTCAAAACCGTTATTATCCAGTTCAATGCCGATACTGGAAGAATTGATATCCGTATTATTTCCCCATTTACTCAATCCGGCCTGCCAGGCCCGGAGGTAATCATTCAGCATATGGTAAACCGTCCCGTCCTTACAAATCACATAATGGGCACTTACCTGGGATTTCCGGATTGTAAATGTGTGCAGGGTAGCCGGGCAGCCGTTCTGTGCTGTATGATGGATGATTACATAATTGGGTTTGCGTAAATCAAAATTGACGGTGCCGATCCAGTTTGTATTTTCTCCGGGGAAATAATTGGGCGGCTCTTCCCGGATCATTTTTCCCAGGTTTTTTGTTTCTTTTTTATAAAGCCTGTTCGAAGCCCGGTACGGATCATGACTGCATGCTAAGAAAAGCAGTGAAAGAAAAAAAACAGGTCGTTTAAGCATAGAGCAAAAATAAGGGCTTAACGCATCGCAAGGCTTAACGCTTAACGCCTAACGCTTAACGCTACCCAAGTTTATCTTTCCAAATAAATGAAGTAAGATTTAAGTATGAAGTCCTATATAAAAGCGTTAAGCCTTAAGCGTTAAGCGTCAGGCGTTCGGCGTTAAGCTTCTTACATATTTCTCCGGTACTGCCCGCCCACTTCATAGAGGGCATGGGTAATTTCGCCCAGGCTGCAATATTTTACGGTCTCCATGAGGCAGTTAAAAATATTTTGATTCTGAACGGCGGCCTGCTTTAAGGTTTGCAGTGCAGCAACAGATTTCTCCCTGTTTATTTTTCTAAACCGGTTGAGGTTGCTGATTTGTTCTTGTTTTTCTTCCGTTGTACTGCGGATGATTTCATTCGGAATGATGGTTGGAGAACCCCCGTTTTTCAGGAAGGTGTTCACCCCGACGATGGGCAGTTCACCGCTGTGTTTTCGGCTTTCGTAGAGCATGCTCTCTTCCTGGATTTTATTGCGCTGGTACATTCGTTCCATGGCGCCGAGCACGCCGCCTCTTTCCGTGAGCCGGTCAAATTCCTTTAACACCGCTTCTTCCACCAGGTCAGTCAGTTCTTCAATCAGGAAGGAACCCTGTACAAAGTTTTCTGTTTTTACCGTGCCCAGTTCCCGGTTGATGATCAGCTGAATGGCCATGGCCCGCCGTACGCTTTCTTCCGTCGGGGTGGTGATGGCTTCGTCATAAGCATTCGTATGGAGTGAATTGCAGTTATCATAAATCGCATAGAGGGCCTGCAGGGTGGTCCGGATATCGTTAAAGTCAATCTCCTGCGCATGCAGGCTGCGCCCGCTGGTTTGTATATGATACTTCAATACCTGGCTGCGTTTATTGGCTCTGTACTTATATTTCATCGCCTTGGCCCAGAGACGACGGGCCACCCGTCCGATCACACTGTATTCAGGATCCATGCCATTGCTGAAAAAGAAGGAAAGGTTGGGAGCAAACGCGTCTATCTGCATACCCCGGCTCAGGTAATATTCCACGTAGGTAAATCCGTTGGCCAGCGTAAAGGCCAGCTGGGTGATGGGATTGGCGCCGGCTTCAGCAATATGATATCCGGAGATGGAAACACTGTAAAAATTTCTCACTTCATGCTCCTGGAAATATTCCTGCACATCCCCCATGAGCTTGAGTGCAAATTCAGTAGAAAATATGCAGGTGTTCTGCGCCTGGTCTTCCTTCAGTATATCGGCCTGCACGGTTCCGCGCACCTGTTGCAGGGTTTTTGCTTTCAGCTCCCGGTAAACGGAAGCCGGCAATACGTCTTCCCCGCTGATGCCCAGTAATTTCAGCCCCAGTCCGTTATGTGTTTCGGGCAATTGTACTGAACCCGCATCCAGGTATACCGGTATCCCGTCACCGGCATATTTTTGTTGCAGTCGTTTATTCACTTCATTCCACAATCCTTTTTCGGTTATATATTTTTCACAGGCCTGGTCAATGGCGGCATGCAGGAAAAAGGCCAGTATCATCGGGGCCGGACCGTTGATGGTCATACTCACCGAAGTTTTGGGATCACACAAATCAAATCCGCTGTATAATTTTTTTGCATCGTCCACGGTACATATACTCACCCCGCTGTTTCCAACTTTTCCATAGATATCAGGCCGTGGATCCGGATCTTCTCCGTATAGTGTGACCGAATCAAAAGCGGTACTGAGCCGTATGTAGGGCTGGGATGCCGAGAGATAATGAAATCGTTTATTTGTTCTTTCGGGTGAACCCTCACCGGCAAACATCCGGGTCGGATCCTCCGTTTCACGTTTCAATGGAAATGAACCGGCCGTAAAGGGGAATGAGCCGGGCACATTTTCCTGGGCCTGCCAGCGCAGGATATCGCCCCAGTCCCTGTATTTCGGTAAAAGCAGTTTGGGGATCCGGGTTCCGGATAAGCTGGTTGTATAAAGCGGCAGCCTGATTTCCCGGTCGCGTACATGAAAAACATATTCGTCTGCCTGATACGATTTCATTTTTTCAGGCCAGTTCCTGATCAGTTTGCGGCTCACGGGGGTGAGCTGGTTTTCATAAAAGCGGATCCTGGATTCCAGTTCCTGCAGAAGCGTGGGTGCGGCTGCCTGGGTTTTCATTTCTTCCAGGGCACCAGTCAGCTTATATAAAGCAGAGGCCAGGGAACACTGGTCTTCCACCAGTTTATTATATTCTGTTATGCTTTCATGAATTTCACCCAGGTAACGGACCCGGGCCGGGGGGATAATGGATTTTTCCCATCGTCCCTTAATATCAGGCAGATGAAGTTCCTGTAAAAAATGGGTGGCGGACTGCTGATCCACCAGTGTAAGCAAACGTAAAAACATTTCCTGGGTACCCGCATCGTTAAATAAAGAAGCCGTGGTGGCTACCACCGGAAGGTCTGCATCTTTTTCATTCCAGAGGCCGTGATTACGTTTGTATTGTTTACGCACTTCGATCAGGGCGTCTGAAGCACCGGGTTTATCTGATTTATTGATCACGATCAGACTGGCATAATCCAGCATATTGATTTTCTCCAGCTGGCTGGCCGCTCCGTATTCGGGGGTCATCACATACATGGCCACATCACAAAAATTTAAAATGGATGCGTCACTCTGGCCGGTGCCCGCCGATTCCAGCAGGATGAGGTCGAATCCGGCCTGTCGGCAAACATCCAGTGCGTCCTGCACATAGGGACTCAGCGCCACATCCGTTTCACGGGTGGCGAGGGAGCGCATGTAGGCCCTGGGTGAGTGAATGCTGTTCATCCGGATGCGGTCGCCCAGCAGCGCGCCGCCGGTTTTTTTCTTGGAAGGGTCCACAGAAATCACCGCGATTGTTTTTTCGGAAAAACCCTGCAGGAAACGCCGGACGATCTCATCCGTCACACTGCTTTTACCGGCTCCGCCCGTGCCGGTGATGCCGATTATCGTTGGCCGTTGGTCGTTGGCGGTTGGCCGTTGGCCTTTGGCAGTTGGCCGTTGGCGGTTGAGGGTTGAGGGTTGAGGGTTGAGGGTTGACGGATTTCCATTTTCAGCATGTGTAATGGCCCGGGCGATACGGCGGATTTCCTTGTATTCACCCAGCGGATATATCCCATTCCAGTTTTTTTCCGAAGCCCAGAAAATACCGGCATCCGGCAGGATGGTTTTTTCCGTTTCCCGGATCAGGTCGTCAATCATGCCTTCCAGGCCCATGGATCGTCCTTCATCCGGCGAATAAATATGGCTGATCCCGTTTTCCTGAAGCCATTTTTTTTCTTCGGGCAGGATCGTTCCGCCGCCACCGCCAAAAATCCGGATATGACCACACCCGCTTTCATCGAGCAGGTCGCGCAGGTATTTGAAAAATTCGATATGTCCGCCCTGGTAAGAAGTGAGTGCAACCGCCTGCACGTCTTCTTCGATGGCCGCTTCGGCAATTTCATGTACGCTGCGGTTATGACCAAGGTGAATGACTTCCACACCTTTCGACTGCAGGATCCGCCGCATGATGTTGATGGCCGCATCGTGCCCGTCGAAGAGGGAAGTTGCCGTTATCATTCGCAAACGCTGGCGGAGATGATTCATAAAATGGTCTGAATCATCAAATTTAACTTAAAAAACTACTAGGTGTTCGTTTTGGGGCGGGCCACCCTGTGCATGCCGGACCTAGATAGTTGTCGAACAGAAATTGTCATGCATCCAACAACCCCACAGGCTATGAGAAAGGAAACAAAGTTAGAATGGGAGCATATGGATCCGGAAATTCAGGTTTTAGTTGCTATGGTTTTTTCAATCGAAACAGATCGTCTGGCATGGCCAGTTGATAAATTGAAATGTTAAGGAGTTCTCTACAGAACAGGAATTTTCGCTATTCAGTAAAGAGTTTAAAGTCCTTTTTGCGTGAAAAATGATGGAATCCCGCCAATCCCAACCAGCACCATCAGGATGAACATAGGCATGGACATAGCGTTTATTGAATGGATGCCAGGGGAGTACACAAATTTCACTTAAGTTCATACCCTTTTTGTACCATGGGGACATGACGATACTAAAGAAATCTGCATCACCGCCCGGCTTCTCACTAAATTCAGGGAAGAAAAAGGAATAAAATGAAAAAACTCCTATCAGGTATCCTGATTATTATTGCAGGAATCGTCTTTTTGAGTCAACGAAATAAACCGGTCATAACCGACTTCTCCCCCATATTCCAGGCAGCGATAGATTCCTGCATACGGAATAACATCCCGGAGTACGATTTACCTGCCGGATATTTCCCCTGTAAAGAACCCCTGATATTATCGAATTGGGGAAAGGCTTATTACCGCCCGTTCTCCCTGATCCTGAAAGGATATTCAACCTTTGCCGGGGCTGACGGATCAGGTACCATCCTTGATTTCAGCAGCATGAAAGACGGTTTCGGGATCGGAATACAGGGTGGTAAGGGAGTGGAAATCATCGGACTGAAATTAATCGGCGGGTGGAAATATAAATTTCCCGGAGCGTACCGGTTCTATAATACATCTCTTTCATCTTTCACAGACAGTATTTGCCGGGATACCCGTTACAGCCCTTATTTTGCGATCGTCATCGATCCGTTCGGGCCTTCGGTTCCTTCTGATGGAGGATATCCGGGACTATCAGCTTATTACCGGGGAAGCACCAACGGTTCAACCGGGATCTACATTGCTGACTGTTATATGCGAAACTGGGTTGGCGGGATCATCACCTCACCGAATGGACACACCGCCAATGCTGACCTTACTATCATTGACCGGATACAGCTTGGGAATATGAAGATTGGTATTGCAGGCTGTCAGGATCAGGAAAAGATGAACCACGTATCTAACGTAATGGCATGGGGAGTGATCCATACTATTTTCGCCACCAATATCTATGGTGCAGGATCAGTTGGTAACTGGGATCTGGATCATTTCAATATCGCGGGATATACCAATGAGATCATTTACAACAACCAGGGAGGATATTTCCCATCCTACCTTTCTTATTTTTATGCTGAATCCATTGCCAGGTTCGGGACGATGTATTCAACCAACGGCTCGACAGTTACCAACTCCACCTTCAACTTTGCAGGATACCGGGAAGCAGGAACATATACTGATGATATGATTAACGGCTATGGGGTTACATTTGTCGGGGACCAGTTAAGAATTTACGGTCAGTTCACCCCGGTAACCATAAACACCGGACCGGGAGCCAACAATATGCACTTCCGGGATTGTTCCTTTGACGTAATACCCATTTACCCCCAGACCTATCCATACGGATTCACCGACTTCCAGAACTGCACGATAAGCGAATCATTCAATATCCTAAACCCGATAGGTCCACAGTCCATCAGGCCGGGGAGTATGCCACTTTTAAGTTATGGACGCGGTTCAGATGTAGCGGCAAGGAATGTACTTCTTGACGGAAACCCGCATAAGATAACCCGCACGGGACCCAATTTCAGCACCGTTATAAAATCAGACAATTCCGTAAAAGTAAATGATGTGATCCTCGCAACCTATGACCGGGTTATTTACAGGGCAGCGGGCATTGTAACCAGTACATCACCGGGCCAATTCACACTTTCTTATACGTCTCCTGATATAGACAGTACAAAGAACTATTTTATCTATTTATGGAAACCTGTATTAAACACCCGATGACAAACTGTGGTTATTTGTCGGGAGTTCAATGTGTTTAGAGTAAATTAGCGTAGATCAATACGATACTTCTTATGCGACTGGATTCCGGGGTTCATTTCTGGAAATATGCAAAAAACCTGCAAAATCCGCTGATCCGGGAAAATAAAATCCTGCAGCAGCACTATCTTCCGGAACATATTGAGCAAAGCCTGCATCGCAACGGGATCGAGGGCTGCATCGCGGTGGCAGCGGAGCCCGCGGAAGTGGAAACCCGCTTCCTGGCTGAACTGGCTTTGACGCATCCTTCGATACGCGGTGTGGTCGGATGGCTGGATTTAGCGGATCCCGGGGCAGTGGAAAAAATACAGGAGTTCCGGCAATATACTCCTGTCAGGGGTTACCGGATTGAAACCTCAAAGAATCAGCTGCCAGGCCCGGAACTGATGGAATTACTTCTGGAAAACCAATACATACTGGAACTTTCCCTCGATACCCAAACGGATATAACCGGACTGTCAGCATGGCTGAGGAATTATCCCTTACATCAATTGTTACTGGAAGACTGTGGAAACCCCGATACAAATAAAACACCTGCGGCCACATGGAAAACAACCATCCTTGAGCTTTCAAAATATCAGAATCTTTCCTGTAAGGTATCCGGCTTACTGGAGCGGTTTAACCGGACATCCTGGAAACCGGCGGATTTTTATCCTTTCCTGGAATTTCTTTTTGATGCCTTTGGTCCCGGCCGCCTCCTCTATGCCAGCGACTGGCCCTTTCTGCTGCTTTCAGGATTATATGTTCAATGGAAAAGCCTGCTTGAAAAATTCATTGAGAGATACCCGGCAGAAACCGGTACGCTCTTTTTTGGTGAAAATGCAGCGCGCATCTACCGGCTTTGAAAAATAATTATAATTAACTTGAACTGATGAAGACCAGATTGCTTATCCTCCCGTTTGTGTTAATGAGTTGTCTACTTTTCCAGCAGACCAGGGCGCAGGGTAGTCCTGCTATTGATCCCTGGGTTATCAGCGCATCTGCGCCGGATCCTTCAAATTATTATGGGGTTACCGTTGCCAACGGTATGATCGGCATTGTGTCCTCCCCCCAGCCATTCCAGGTGAAAGACGTTGTCCTTGCCGGCGCCTACGATTTATATGGCCGGGGGCGCGTAAGTAATTTCCTGAAGAGCTTCAACCTGCTCAATATGCGGTTCAGCGTGGACGGAACGGATGTATCTGAAAAAAATATTTCGTCCATGAAACAGACGCTGGATATGGAGCGTGCAAGTTTCACCACTTCATTTAATTACCAGGACAAAGCAACCATTACCTATACTTATTATGCGCTGCGCCAGCTTCCCTTCACGGTGCTGATGGATATTACCGTGCAGGCAAAAAAAGATATTGAGATCACACCCGCCAGTGTGATGGAAGCGCCGGATGCCCTGCGCGATGTACAGAATTATTATAATGAAATCGACCGGCCGCATGCCCTGATCTCCCTGCTGACGTCCACTGCGAAAAGTCCGACGGGCAAATTGCTGATGTGCGCCTCGAATACCTTTTTATTTACAGAACCCCGCGGACAGGAGCCCCGGCTGATCCATGAGATGTGGGACAACAACATGCACCTGCTGAAATTTTCGCATAGAATCAAAGCGGGTGCAAGCTACCGTTTTTCCATCGCCGGTTCTTCCATCACCTCTGCCCATGATGAAGATCCGCTGAACGAAGCGGAACGCCTGACCATTTTCGCTAAACTACAGGGAGCGGACCGCCTGATCACCTTTCATGAGAAAGCGTGGAGCGATATCTGGAAATCAGATATACAGGTTTCAGGCGATGCGCAATCGCAGCAGGACATCCACAGCATGCTCTATCATTTGTATTCATTTACCCGGGAAGGAACCGGTTTCAGCCTTTCGCCCATGGGCCTGAGCGGCCTGGGATATAACGGTCATGTTTTCTGGGACGCCGATTTATGGATGTTTCCGGCCCTGCTGGTGCTGCATCCGGAAATGGCAAAGTCCATGATCGAATACCGGTATGAACGCCTGGATGCCGCGCGAAAAAATGCATTTGAACATGGTTATAAAGGAGCCATGTTCCCCTGGGAATCTGCGGCCAGCGGGGTGGAAGAAACGCCGGTCTGGGCGCTGAGCGGTCCTTTTGAGCACCATATTACGGCCTGTGTCGGACTGGCCGCATGGAATTATTACTGTGTTACCCAGGATACAACCTGGCTGAGGGAAAAAGGATGGCCCCTTCTGTCAGCGACCGCTGATTTCTGGGCATCCCGGGTAGAGCGTAACGGACCCGGGCATTATGATATCAAAAACGTGGTGGCAGCAGATGAATGGGCTGAGAACGTTGACAACAATGCGTTCACCAACGCAGCGGCCAAAGTCCTGCTCAGGGATGCCACATGCGCGGCCACTATTCTGGGGAAAAAAGCAGATCCCGACTGGATGGCAGGTATCAGAAAATATTCCCATCCTGCAGATGACAAACGGGGTTACGCAGGAGTATGCGGGATATCATGGGGAAGGAATTAAACAGGCCGATGTAAACCTGCTCGCTTATCCGTTAAAACTGATCACCGATCCGGTTCAGGTAAGAAAAGACCTGGTATATTACCAGTCACGCGTTCCCAACCAGGGCACGCCTGCCATGACGCAGGCCATATTTTGCCCTGTTATATGCACGGCTCGGGCAGGGCGACAGCGCCTTCCATTTTTTCAAAGATGCTTATGTCCCCAACCTCAACCCGCCCTTTCGCGTGATTGCGGAAACCAAAGGCGGAACCAATCCGTATTTTGCCACAGGGGCCGGGGGTATTTTGCAGGCCCTGCTCATGGGTTTCGGGGGACTGGATATTACACCGGCCGGCATCGTGCAACTACCTTCCAAACTCCCACCTGCGTGGAAAAGCCTGACCCTGACCGGCATGGGACCTGAGAAAAAAAATTATAGCGTTAAATAAAAAATAGTAATTTGCCCCCACTGTGAAGAGAATTGCTGCCATACTGCTGTTGGGTTTACTTCTATTTAACTGGGTCGGATACGAGTTCTATACGGCTATCCTGAAGGATCATGCGGATAAAACGCTGGTCGCTGGCCTTGACCAAAACCACTATACAGACGCTGACCTCATCTCCATCAAAGTGCCGGCCGTGCATCTTTCCTCTTATGTCAATTCAAAAGAATTTCAACGGGTTGACGGTACGATAGAAATTAAGGACGTGCAATATAACTATGTAAAACGCCGGTTCACAGAAGATTCCCTGGAACTGCTCTGCATTCCGAATAAAACATCCACCCGGATCGCAGAAGCCCGGAACGAGTTTTTTAAACTGGTGAATGACCTGCAGCATCCGGGTCAGTCAAAAAAATCAGACCAGCACAGTAATTCTTTCAAAGGCTTTAACGCCGAATATTATGCAGAAGTAAATGCCTTTACCCTTGCCGATCTGGCACTTGTCAGGATAAAAGCAACGGATTATTACCTGCTGCAACTCCCTTCAGTAATTCTTACCCGCGCCGGTCAGCCGCCGGACTTCGCTTAGTTCACCATACGAACCATTGCTGTTTATCCGCCAAAATCGGGTAACTCCATCCATTTTCAACAAGTACATTTCAATGAAATATTCTTTCCTCGCTGTTGCGCTGGGCGCAATGGCTGTAGTGAGTTGCAATCGCAAGTCTGATTATGCAGCGGTTTTCAATAATCCGTTGCTGTACAGTAAAACCGTATACCAGCTGAATACGGTGGTGATGGGCAATAATTTCAGCCCCATCGTAGCTTCCCGCAATTATACGTATGCAAATATTGCAGCCTACGAAATTATTGCCGGTGCTTACCCGGATCAATATGAGTCACTGGCAGGTCAGTTGCGCGGACTGGGTCCTGTGCCGGCGGCTGAAAAAGGCAGACCCATAGACGCGGAATTCGCAGCCCTGCTGGCATTCTGCAAACTCGGTGAAGCCGTAACGTTTCCGGCCGGCAGTATGAAAGACTATGTGGACAGTTTAAAAAAGCTGGCAGAGGATCATGGAATGCCTGCGGATATTTATAGTAACTCGGTCGCCTATGCTGATTCGGTTTCTGCGGTGATCATGGACTGGAGCAAGGGAGATCATTACCTGCAAACCCGCGGTGCTTCCGAATACAACGTGATGGATTCACCCGGAAGATGGGTGCCAACCCCGCCGGCTTATTCCCCGGCAGCAGAACCGCACTGGCGCGAAATCAGGCCCATGGTTTTAGACAGTTTCTCCATGTTTCCCGCACCGGCACCTTATAAGTTCGATATCACGGATAAGAAAAGCGACTATTACAAACAGGTGATGGAAATAAAAAATACCGTGGACAGCCTCACGCCCGAACAGGCGCATATAGCCGATTTCTGGGACGACAATCCATTCAAATTAAATGTATCAGGGCACCTGATGTTCGGAACGAAAAAGTTTTCACCTCCGGGTCACTGGATGAGTATTGCCGGTATTGCGGCTGAAAAAGCAAATGCCGATTTCCCGACCACTGTTATTGCATTCACCAAAACCGCCATTGCCCTTTTCGATGCCTTTATTCAATGCTGGGATGCCAAATATGCTTACAATACGGTGCGCCCGGAAACGGTGATCAATAAATATATTGATCCGAACTGGCGGCCGCACCTGCAAACGCCGCCCTTTCCGGAATATACCTGCGGACACTCCACCGGATCAGCTGCAGCAGCGGAAACGCTGACCAGTGTATTCGGAGACCATTTCAGTTATACGGATACGACTGAACTCGAATTCGGGATCAAAAGCCGTTCCTATAATTCCTTCCGGGATGCAGCCCTGGAAAATAACCGGGCCCGGTTTTACGGCGGCATACATTATCATCATTCCTGCCTGGTGTCGAATGAACTCGGAACCAAAGTGGGACAGCTGGTGGCACAAAGACTAAAAATGAAAAAAGTGTAAAACGGCAAACTGTCAAATTTCATTAACCATTAACCTATTCCAATTTTTTCTTTACACCTCAACAAACTGCAAAATGAAAATGAGAACGAATTTAAAAATCCGGCTTGTCACTGGTGCTGGGCCTGATCAGTTCCCTGGCTCATGCCCAGACGGCGGAAGATGCCATCATGATGGGCAAAAAACAGTGGTGCAACGGGATCACCTATATGCATTCCGGCTGGAACGAATACTGGGAAGGAACCACAAAAAGGTCCAATCAAAACCTCGGAACCGTCACTACGCAATCGCTCATGGTGATGAGTAATTATGGTATCAGCGACAAACTCAATGTGATGGCTTCCGTTCCTTATATATGGACAAATGCATCAGCCGGTACTTTACACGGCCTGGAAGGTTTCCAGGATATTGCCCTGAATGTTAAATATGAATTTTATACGACCCGGCTCGGGAAAGGGAATTTAACGCTCATCGGTGTGGGCGGCTTCAGCACACCCCTGACGAATTACGAAAATGATTTCCTGCCCATGTCCATCGGACTGGGCAGTACCAATCTTTCCGGAAGACTGACAGCAGATTATCAGCAGGGTATTTTCTTCACTACGTTTTCCAGCGCCTATGTATGGAGAAGCGATGTTACGATTGACAGAAATGCCTATTACACAGACCAGATCAATTACACCAACCAGGTCGCCATGCCCAACCAGCTTATACAGCAACCTGAATATCGGTATCCGGATAAATCGAACCTGGTTGCAGAAGCCGTACTGATGAACATGTACACCTTCGGAGGATTTGACATCCGTAAAAATGATATGCCCTTTGTAAGCAACCAGATGAATATGACTTCAATCGGGGCGCATGTAAAATACTTTCTTCCCTTTGTTACCAACCTGGAAGTGATCGGAGGTGCCGATTTTGTAATTGCCGGAAGAAACGTGGGTCAGTCACAGACTTATACAGCCGGTCTCTATTATGTTCTCAGTTTTAAAAAATAAAAATACTGTAATGAGAAATATTTTCTTTTCAATCGCCGTTCTGACCGTTTTACTGCTGATCACAAGCAGTTGTCAGAAAGAGGTTACCAACCGAAATTCGAACCTGCCTTCACTGCAGCCTGTAAATAATGATTTAAATGCCGGCACCTGGAGAACGGTATTATTATCCCGCCCGGACAGTTTTACCCTGGCGGCTCCCGTCGCGACAAATTCCCCCTTATATGCGGCGGACATTAATGAGATTAAGTCCCTTCAGACAGCATATTTCATCAGACCAGGCAAATACGATACGGTACTGGGCAGCCGGGGGCGTGTTGCGCTGGAATGAAATTATGCGTGGCCTGGTAGCGAAATACAATCTGGCTGCTGTTCAAAATGCCGACGGCAGTTACCCGATCCCGAGTCCGGCCAATCCACTGGCATATCCCCTGTTTCCCTTTTCAAACCCGCCTTATGCTGCCAGGGCTTATGCATATATCAGCGCAGCACAATATGATGCACTGGTTGCCTGCTGGTATCTATAAAACAAAATATAACCGGGCGGCGCCTTATAAAACAGATTCTACCAGTAGCCGCAAAATACATCACTGAAACGGACCTGCCTTCTTATCCTTCCGAAGCCGCTGTGCTGGCGGGTGTTACAGCAGAAATGATGAAACTTTTGTTCCCGGGCGAAATCGCCAGTATCCAGTCTAAAGCGGAGGAACAGGAAGAAGCCACCATCATGAGCGGTGCAGCCACACGTGCGGATATCGTGGCCGGCGAAGCACTGGGACGGCAGGTGGCAGAATTATTTATTACCCGCGCCAGAGGGGACAATGCAGGTAAAGCGGTAGGTACACCTATTGACTGGGAGAATTTTGTAACTGTCACAACGACCAGGGACTAACACCCTGGTACAGTCTGGAATCACCGAAACGGCCTCCCATGTTACCCTTATTTACAAAGTGAAGCCCTTTTTATTTGATTCTTCCACTGTTTCAACTTTTCGTCCGGGACCGCCTCCCGCTGTCGGATCAGACATGCTGAATCAACAAACTGATGAAGTAATCAGCTTGGTTAAAAATCCCAGCCGGGGAAATATCGGCAATGTGGAAAATTGGGCAGATGGAACTGGTACCTATACGCCACCTGGTCATTGGAATGCCATCGCTGCGGAAGATTTTGTTAATCAAAATTCAGTGAAGTTCGCTGGGCAAGAAATATGGCCCTGCTGAACATGACCCTGATGGATGCTGCGATCGTATGCTGGGATATCAAATATCATTATTTCAATCCGAGACCCAGCCCAGTTAAATCCTTCTATCAAATCATTGACGGGCATTCCCAATTTTCCTTCTTATGTATCCAGGTCACTCTGTATTCAGTGGTTCAGCATGCAACCATTCTGGGTTATCTGTTACCGGAAAATGCATCCAAGTATACACGTCGATGGCCAAGTCAAGCGGCCAGAAGCCGCTGGCAGGGCGGAATTCATTACCGAATTGATTGTGAGGCGGATTTACAGTCGGAAATAATGTTGGCAACTTCGCCATTCTGCGGGCGCAGAATGACGGGGCCAATTAAGTTTTTTTTGGTTTAAGCAATTAAGACCCTTCGATTCTTCGCGGGGTCTTTTTAAAAAAATTCAAATTAAAAAATGTACACACTTTACCAAATACATCAAAAAATACATTATACTCTGCGGGTCGCTCTGCCATGTGTTTTATTGGCCACGGTTCGTTTGGTATTATTACCAAGCCCATCTGGTGCAATTATTTCGCATCTTTTCGGAATTGATACTAACCTCTTACCGCCTGATGCCCTAATGGGCTCATAGATATTCTGATGGGTATTCATCCTTCTCTTTAAACCCTTCCGCGCCATTGCGGCATGGCTGGTTGTTTGGGGCATCGTGACAGCCTTATGCCGTCCCTTGTCCGGCGAACCCTTTGCCGAATTCATTGAAAGGGCAGGGAATTTCGGCGCCCCTTTGCTCTTCTGCTATTGCAGGAGGAATACAATATGCATAGGGGATGGTTTTTTCCGTTATAGATCCCGTTGCGCCGGTGTGAAAGAACAAATATTAACACAGGTAAAAACAATTACGATGATTGTTTTTCTATTGCTGGCAGGACATGGCTGGTTAAATCTGTTGCAAAAGCCCGCCCTGCTCAGCCAATAAGCAGACTGGGATTTTCCAACCCGGCGAATGTGCACGCTTGCCGGGATATTTGAACTGATGGCGGCTGTTGCGGTTTTGGTAAGACCGGCGGTCACTGATATTTTATTTTCCGTTTGGAAGATGGGTTCGGAATTATTTTATCCGCATTTCGAAATATTGGAATGGGTTGAAAGGGGCGGAAGTTATGGAACGCTGCTTGCACTCTGGTACTGTTTGGCGAAGGTGAAAATAAAAGTCCGGTGCTGATGCGTGGATGGTAAACAGCTTTCTTGAAGCGAGCGCAGGCGGGTTGACGGTTGAGTTGACAGTTGCAGTTGGTAGTTGGCAGTTGGTAGTAACAATTTGTTATCAATAGTTATAAGCAATATTAGTCCCTTCGATTCTTCGCGGGGATTTTCTTTTAGTGTACGTGCGAGTGTGGTTCAGAAGAAGATTAAATTTTGATAATCAGTTGACAGTTGACGATACAGTTGACGGTATACAGTTGACGGTTGACGTTGTTTATCTTTTTACATTAATATAAAATTTATTTTTTCAAATGTTCTTCCCAAATTTCGCTTACACTTTCACTCAACTCCGCAATACCACATTAACGCACATTCGTAAGAAAACGTATCTTTAAAACAAAATAACCCCCCTGATGAAGTCCCTCCGTTTCCTGCCGCTATTATGTTGACAATTTGGCGTTCGGGCCCAGTTCCTGCAGCCTGCACCTCCGGATAAAATTTATGGTGATCTGTTTATTGAAGTCCAGATGCAGAAAGATATTTCCCGACGGAAAAACTTTTGTTGACTGCATTCCGAAAAGAAAACCCGCTGATATCATGTACGATTTGGGATTCAGAAAGGGCCCAGTTTCAATCTGAGGAAATTTGTAGAAGACAATTTTGAAATCCCGCAGCCCGTTGCAGCCAACTATAAATCGGACACCTCAGAAGATGTGGTTACCCATATCAAAAAACTATGGACGGTGCTGAAACGAAATCCCGACAGGGAGGTGGAAGGAAGTTCACTGCTCCCCCTGCCCTAATCCTTATATCGTGCCGGGTGGTCGTTTCAGGGAAGTATATTACTGGGATTCTTATTTCACAATGCTGGGATTGAAAGAAAGCGGCGAAATAAAAACTATCCGGGATATGGTCAGCAATTTTGCTTACCTGATTGAAACCTATGGACATATTCCCAATGGTAACAGAACCTATTACCTGGGCGGTCCCAGCCACCCTTTTTTTCCTGTATGGTGGAACTGCTGGCCGGAATCCAGGGCGACAGTATTTACCAGCGTTTTCTTCCGGCTATGGAAATGGAATATGCATTCTGGATGGATGGTGCAGATAAAATTAAAGCCGGAGAAGCTTATCGCCGCGTAGTAAGAATTGAAAAATGGAGATCTTGCTGAACCGGTATTGGGACGACAGTATGGTACCCAGGCAGGAAAGCTGGCGTGAGGATTATCTGACTGCAGAGAAATCCGGAAGGAATAAAATTGAAATGTATAAACACCTGAGGGCCGGTGCTGAAAGCGGGATCGATTTCAGCAGCCGGTGGTTTGTCGATCATAAAATCGATTACTCCATCCAGACAACCGATGTGCTGCCGGTAGATCTGAACAGCCTGATGTATCATCTGGAGTGGACTATTGCCAAAGCCAGGCAGATCAATGGGGACTATGAAGGAGCTAAGATGTTCCGTGAAAAAGCCATAGAAAGAGGCAGGATGATCGATAAATATTTCTGGAATGAGAAAATTGTCTTTCTATCACCGACTACCAGTTCAAAACGCAAACCCAGCTGGATAATATTACTCCGGCCGGTCTTTATCCCTTTTGTTTTCTCAATGAGAATCCGGATTATTTAAGTTTTCTTGGCAAAAAAGTGGCGGCGGTTGCAGAGGCCAGACTTCTGAAAGAAGGCGGATTTCAGACAACGGTATATAATACAGGTGAACAATGGGATGCCCCAAACGGCTGGGCCCCACTGGAATGGATGATGATCTGGGGGCTGGACCGCTGCGGACAGAAAAATCTTGCCGCTCTCGCTGCGAAAAGATGGATACAATTAAATATCCAGGTATATAAAACTACCGGTAAACTAATGGAGAAATATAATGTTACAGATATGAATAGAGAGGCAGGGGGCGGCGAATATGGTGGTCAGGACGGATTCGGATGGACGAATGGTGTTTTACTGAAGCTGATCAGCATCTATGGGATGTAAGCTTAAGGCATAAAGCTTAAGGCTGAATGCGTTTTTATCGGATGGTATTAATGTATGATGAATCTTTAGTCGATTAATAATTAACCATTAAAAATTATGACAGACGAATATTTCATGCTGCAGGCGCTGAAGGAAGCAAAAAAAGCCTTTGATGAAGGGGAGGTTCCGGTGGGTGCCATTATCACCATGAAAGACAAAATTATTGCCCGGGGTCATAACCAGGTTGAAAGGTTAAACGATCCGACGGCTCATGCAGAAATGATTGCCCTGACTTCAGCATTCAGTTTTCTCGGATCAAAATACTTAACTGAGGCTACCATTTATATTACGATTGAACCCTGTCTGATGTGCTCTGGCGCTCTTTACTGGGGTAAGATCCAGAAAGTAGCATATGGAGCGCCTGATATAAAAAACGGGTATAAAAAATATGTGGAGCCCTGTCCTTCCCTGGAAGAAATCGGGATCGCCCCGCGGCCCTTTCATCCCAAAACCATTGTGGTGGAGGGTGTGCTTGCAGCTGAATGTGCTACGCTGATGAAAGAGTTTTTCAAAACGAGGACGGTGAGAAGAATTTGAGGATATGGAAATTTGAGAACAAGGTTATCAGTAGCCTGAAGCGGATCAAGGTATTCAGCAGGGCAATAATCCCGGCCACTTTATAATTCACAAATTCTAAATTTTCAATTTCCAAATTTTTGAATTGGTATATCAACTATTGATCAGTAATTTTGTTCTCCTTCAAAAGAATAGCATTCCATTCATTTAAAAAATAAACTAATATGGCATTCACTTTACCTGCACTTCCTTATGCGCCGGCAGCCCTTGAACCGAATATTGACGCATTGACGATGCAGATACATCACGATAAGCACCACCAGGCATATGTTGATAATCTGAATAAGGCAGTGGCTGGTACGCCCAACGAAAACAAATCTCTGGATGAACTGGTCAGTAAGGCCGGAACCTTGCCTGTGGCTATCGGAATAACGGAGGGGGACATTGGAACCACAGTTTTTTCTGGCAGATCCTCGCGCCTAATGCCGGCGGAAAACCGGCCGGTAAACTGGCCGCATCCATTGATGCGGATTTTGGTTCTTTTGATGCCTTCAAAGAAAAATTTGCAGCGGCCGGCATGGGCCGTTTTGGAAGTGGCTGGGCATGGCTCGTGGAGCAGGATGGTAAATTATTGATTTCATCTACGCCAAACCAGGACAATCCTTTAATGGATGTTGCCGAAGTGAAAGGAACGCCGATCCTGGGGGTAGATGTATGGGAACATGCTTATTACCTGAAATACCAGAACCGTCGCGCAGAATACCTGGCGTCTTTCTGGAATGTGATCAACTGGCAGGAAGTAAATAAAAGATATGAAGCTTCCCTGTAACATGGCTTCAACGTTTTGATTTAACTTCAGATCCCGTTTCGTTTTTTTCAGTCCGTTTGATCCGGGCAGGAGAGACAGACGGGATCTCTTATTTAAAAAATACATATGAAAAATTCATCGGGGTTATTATTGGCTTTCATTCTGTTTATCAGCGCCTGCGCTTCTCATCAGAAAAAAATTCTGCTTTATGCCGACAGCAGGATCGAAGTAGATGAATCCCAGAAAAACATAACCGTGCAGGATGGAACCACGCAGGTTGAAAAGGAATTAGACTTTAACAGCTCAGGTCCGGTGATTCTGAACATAACCAGCCCCCGCGGCAAGTATACACTGGAAGCCAATGAAGACGGGTACTGGCTGGCCAACCTGAAGTCAGATACGATTGTGGGCAGTATGCAACATACCGGAGTTACCCAGCAAACCCGCGTAACGCAGGAACAGCTTAAATACCAGCTGGACAGCCTCAATAAACTGGTAAAAGGAGCCAATATTTCCGCCGCGGCAAAAAATTATTTTATCGTTCCGGGGAATATGGAAAAAATATCCCGATTTACCACAGCTAAAATATTCGGTCCCTATATGCCCATCCCCGCCGCTTTTGATGCCGGATCGGTCCCTGAAATTTATAAATTTTATAATCTTTCCGAAGTAAAGGATATCATCAGTAAACTAACGGAGATGAGTAAGTACAAATACGAAAAGGGGGAAGAGAAACAAGATGATAATGACGATTCCGTATATACCATTCATCCGACTAAAAAATAAAATCGATTTTTCCCGTCTGGACGCGTGCATGTGTATTGATACCCCCAATTCCTTTGGGCTCAGGATTTACGGGCTTACGCTTTCTGTTTTAGAACTTACACTTTATTTCACCGGGTCGTGACCGTGACGGCCCCAGGGGTGACAGCTGGAAATACGACGCAGGGCCATCCAGCCACCTTTGAACAGACCATATTTCTTTAGTGCTTCTGCGGCGTAGACCGAACAACTGGGCGTAAAGCGGCATCTGGGGCCGAGCCAGGGAGAAATAACCAACTGGTAAATCCGGATGGCCCAGATCAGCGGATAACTAAGTATCTGGAGAATTGTCTTCATGTATGACTTGCAGGATTTTATCCAAAACCTGTTTCACCCGGATAGAAATTTCTTCAAATGAAAGTACTTCCCTACCGGTATATATAAAAAACAAATAAAGGAGGGTCTTGTTTTTCAGAACGCCGGTTTCCAATTCCCTTTTTTGCAGGCGATAGGCTTCCCGGCTCAGCCGCTTGATCCGGTTGCGGTCCACCGCCAGGGGAAAATTTTTTGAAGAAACGGTAAAGCCTGCTTTTATTTCCCCCAATCCCGGTTCTGCCCGGTACAGGAGGCGGTAGGGAAATTGCATGATCTTTTTCCCGGACCTGAAAAGGGCATCAATTTGTTTCCTGCTTTTTAAGCGTTCGGACTTACCCAGTGAATGTGGTTTACTGCTGGTCATGCGGCGAAGCAAAAATAAAGAGCCCCGGCAGTCCGGGGCTGGAAATATTTTGAGACAATTTTTCTAAGTGTTGTTGTTGACCGCTGGCCGATTGGATTTAAGTCTATTTTCCTTTCGGTTCGTCGGAAACCGTAAGCTTGACGCGGCCCTTGGCACGGCGGCTGGCCAGCACCTTACGTCCGTTGGCCGTCTGCATGCGTTTGCGGAATCCATGAACTGTTTTACGGCGGCGGGTGTGTGGCTGGAATGTACGTTTCATTGTATTTTATTTAACTCTTAGTTCCTGATAATCAGTGAATTGTCTTTCGAATCCCTGTTACGAAACCCGGGCTTTTTACCCAAAGGGAGGGCAAAGCTAAAGAATTCCCGCCTGATTGCCAACAATAAGGCGGTATTATCAATAACTAACGGCAAAATATCCGTTCGTTATAGTCACCGGCGTACCGCTTGTCAGGGGACTGGCTACAAAACTGAAAGTACCCTGGATTCTTTTCGCTACCGGATCGTTGGACATAATGATCAGTTGGCCGCTATGCTGGGAATACAGGTTCACATTGGGCGCGGGATTATAAATACCGATGTAGTTTCCCGTACCAAAATCTAAATCATAGGTCCCGGGGTTTATATTAACGGGCATGATCAGTGCAATATCCTGGGGCCCGTTGGCAGCAATACCTGCAATTGTAAGCTGACCATTGCTGTTAACAGCTTCCACCATTCCCGAATTGAAAGCAATACTGTCAATTACTGCATTCAGGGTATCGCCCGCCTTTACTGCGGGAGGCATGAAAATGACACTCAAATCCACGTTATAGGGAACAAAGTCAAATACCCCATTAGTTATTGTCTTCGTTGTATTATCCGCAGGATTGACAAGATTGAAAGCAAAACTGCCGTTTACAAGGTGATTAACGGTGTCAATGCTGGAAATGGTTACCATTCCGCTGGCTGTTCCAGCATTGCTAATATACGTATTAGAAGTACCCTGAATATTCCCATCTAACGCGTAGGACGCCGACTGGGGGTTCAGGGTATATATGCCCGTTTTCAATGCAGGCAGAATCATTGAAACCTCTTCGCCGTTTTTACTAAGTCCGTTGATGGATACCCCGTTACTTCCAACCAATGCCACTTGAAGGCTGTCTGCATTCCATAAAGATCCATCTATGGTTGCATAAAAATCCTCCTTGCCTTTCGTACCCGTGTTATTTCCATTCTCCTTACTTATGCTCTTGTTACAGGCAAGTAAAGTAGATAAAAAGGCGGCAAGCAGGTAAAATGATACAAATGATTTCATAAGCTGGTTTTCGGGTTCAGGGGTAGCTATCCAATAACATTACAAAAATACTCTTTCCGATTTGACACCAGCGCCATAAAAATATCCACCATGCAGGTCAAAATCTGCACAATCATCCGTGGTATAAAAGGAAAGCTGCCCCTGTTTGCTGCAACGGCTTTCAATTTCAGGATGATTTTTCAAATAGGTGACCAGGCTTTTTGCTACAATATCCCCCTGGGCAACCAGTTGTATGGAAGCGGGGAAATACAGGCTGAGCCGGTCCATGAGCAAGGGGTAATGGGTGCAGGCAAGCAATATCGTATCGATTTCCGGAGACTGGGAAAGTAGTCCATCCGCATATTTTTTAATAAAATAATCCGCGCCGGGTCCCTGGTGTTCATTATTCTCAATTAAAGGTACCCATAGGGGACAGGCCTGTTGAAAAACTTTTACATCCGGGAAGAATTTTTTTATCTCGAGTACATAAGATCCTGAATAAACGGTGCCGCTGGTGGCCAGAATACCCACATGGCCTGTTTTGGACAGAAGGCCGGCCATTTCGGTAGTTGGCCTGATCACGCCCAGCACCCTGTTTTTTGTGCCGGATTCAACCAGGTCCTGCTGCTGAATGGTACGCAAAGCCTTTGCAGAAGACGTATTACAGGCAAGGATTACGAGGGGGCAGCCTTTTGAAAAAAACCATTGTACACATTCGCGGGTATATTGGTAAACGGTTTCAAAAGACCGGTTGCCGTAAGGCGCCCTTGCATTATCACCCAGGTAAATGAAATCGTAAGCCGGCAGTTTTTCTACAATGGATTTCAATACGGTGAGTCCGCCGTATCCGGAATCAAATACACCAATCGGTTGGGTTGAGGGCATGTACTAAATTAATCAACAAAAACTAAAAAGGCCGTCTCCGTTTAAAAAGAGACGGCCTTTTAATAAATTTTCCAGGATTATTTTAATCCCAGTTTTTTCTTTACCAGCGGCAGTAAATCATCTGCCGGCGGTGAAACAAGCAGTGCATCTTTCAGAAACACATAGGTATAGCCATTTTCCTTGGCAACGGTCTGTACGATATCGGCTGCCTTTTTCTGAATGGGAGCCATCAGGTCCTGCTGCTTCTGCTGGTAAAGCTGGCCGGCCTGTTGCTGGTATCCTTGCAGTTTCATATAAAGTTCACCCAATTGTTTTCTTTTGATTTCGATCTGGGCCCTTGTATATTTTGCCGTATCCTTTGATGAAAGCAGGCTGTCTTTTTCACTGAATTCGCGTTTCATATCATCAAAATTCTGATTCAGGGCAGACTGGTATTCGACCATGGAGGAATCTGCTTTCTTGTACTCAGGCATCCCGGTAATCATTTCGCTGAGGCTGATATACCCGAATTTTGTCTGGGCTTGCAACTTGTTCCCGGCGAGGTTAGGGTGGTTGCTACTAATACAATGGCAACAATTTTTTTCATAATTGCTTTCTGTTTTCTTTGTTTTTGTTAATAGTTGATTAAATAATTTTTTTACTTGACCCCGAGTTCTTTCAGAACGTCTTCACTCTTATCCAGCTTAGGGTCGGCAAAGATAACAGTAATTCCTTCACTTTTATCTAAAATAAAGTCATACATGCGGTTAACCGCAATTTTTTGAATCGCGTTATAAACCTTATCCTGTACCGGTTTGATCAGTTCCTGGCGTTTTTTGAATAAATCCCCCTCAAAACCAAAGCGTTTGCGTTGCAGGTCCCGCACTTCCTTTTCATGATTAAATAGTTCATCTTCTCTTTTTTTCTTCAGATCATCGCTGAGCATCGCCTGTTCACCCTCATAATCCTTGTACATTTTATCCAGAACGGCTTGTTTATCATCAATTTCTTTCTGCCACTGGGCGCTAATCTGGTCCAGCTGTTTCTGTGCAGTTCTTATAATCGGGCATTTTATCGAGGATATATTTGGTATCCACGACAGCATAGCGTTGGGCGCCGGCAGTGGCGCAAAGACTGAAAATCAGGGAAAAAACCAGTACAATTTGTTTCATATCATGGAATTTAAATCTGGTTATTCCGGTTCAACACCCAGCATAAATGTAAAGCGGGTTGCATTATTAAGCGAACCATTTTGATACGGTCTAGCCCGATACCATAGTCAAAGCCAAGCAATCCAAACATCGGCAGGAAGAATCGCAGGCCGACACCCGACATCCCTGCGTAAACGGAATGGATTATAATCCTGATAATCATACCATCCGTTGGCTGCTTCAAAAAATACTTCCCCGTAAATCGTGCTGCTCGGATTGGTAACAAACGGGATATCGCATTTCCAGCGTATACTTGTTAAATATGGTAAAGAACTTGGGTTGCGCCCTGTTGCTTCCGGGTTAATTCGCGGATCTGAATTTTGATAAACAGGATATCCTCTTTGTGAAATGATATCATAACCCAGGAGACCAAAGTTATTGGTCAGCCCTGCATCTCCCAACTGGAATCTTTCAAAGGGAGAAAAATTCAGTTCACTATTATACCTGCCCATAAACCCGTATTTCACTGCGGCTTTCAACACAAACTGCCGGCTTTTATCGGCCCCCATCGGGTTGCCGATGGGAATATACCATTCATTGGTGAGCCGGAATTTCGTGTATTCAGGCAAGGTAAATTGTATCCTGGGACTGTATTATAATTCGATTTAAACAGCGGAATAGGGAGGCGTAAACTGGGCGCTGACCATGGAAGTTTGATCCTTTGCGCGGATATATCGGCTGATCGACGGAATAGCGTCCCAGCCCCACTTTAAAGCTCAGGTTATTGAGAAAATCCATTCCTGAAATCAGGTGAGAATAGATGAATAGTTTGTCAGATCGTAAAGGGTATAGTTCAGCGAATAGGTCAGGGTGAAATAATCATCCGGCCATTTCAGCTGTTTACCCAGGGCAATGACGATCCCGGTATTTTTAAGAGAGTTCGTATCACTGTACGAGTATTTGCCGCCGTTTGATAATTGTATCCTCCCGTACGGAATGCGCTCCGGTAAAGACTCACCGTGAGCGAATTTCTTTTTTTACCTCCCAGCCAGGGTTCGGTGAAGGACAGGTTATAGGACTGGTATGCTTTACCATTTGCCTGCACCTGGAGACTGAGTTTCTGTCCATCGCCCGTTGGTAGAGGATCCCAGGAAGATTTCTTCCAGATATTATTGATAGAAAAATTATTAAATGAAATACCCACGGTTCCGGTTATCCCAATGCCTCCGCCCCAGCCCGCTGAAAGTTCGAGCTGGTCGGATGATTTCTCTTCGACCGACCAGTTAATGTCAACCGTTCCGTCTTCCTGGTTGGGAACGATATGTGGCGTCAACTTTTTCCTGGTTGAAATAACCGCAGGTTCACAATTTCGCGGGTGGAACGGATGATATCCGCCGACTGAATTTTTCACCCGGAATGGTTCGCAATTCCCGGCGGATTACATATTCTTTCGTTTTTTCATTCCCCGCAATCGTTACATTTTTAATGGTCGCCTGCGGACCTTCCACCATGCGAATTTCGAAATCGATGGTATCGTTATATACAGCTGTTTCAACCGGATCGATCCTGAAGAACAGATAACCGTCATCCAGATAAAGATCACTCACACCCCGCCCCCTTCCTGGGAAACCTGTTTACCCAGTTTTTTATTGAGGATATCCAGGTTATACACATCTCCTTTATGGATTCCCAATACCATGGATAGAAGGGAATCGGGATATTTCGTGTTTCCTTTCCAGGTAACATTTCCGAAATAATATTTCTTCCCTTCATCTACTTTGATGGCAATATTCAATTGTTTCTTGCTGTTATAGAACAGCGTATCTGAAACAATCACCGCATCCCGGTATCCCTGGGAATTATAGTAGTCGATAATTTTATCCTTGTCTTCCTTGTATTTTTTTTCGTTAAACTTCGCAGAGCTGAACAGTTTAAACCGGAAATAGGGATCCAGCAGTTCCTTGGTTTTTGTATAAGAGAGAAATCCCTGGGTATCAAGATATTCTTTTAAGGTCATAGGGTTTAACCACTCCATAGGAAGAAGAATCCTTGGCAGGGAAAAGGGTTAGTTTGGTCACTTCCTTGGTCTCACTCATTTGTTTCTTAATCCTGGACTCAGAAATCGCCTGTGTACCATAAATGGTAATCTGGTTGATGCGGACCTTGGTTCCCTTGTCGATATCAAACGTAAGCGTTTCAGAATTGGGGGTTTTCGGATCGCGTTCTTCGGTTATCTGTGACTGTCAACACCCTGAAATCCTTTGTCGGCATAATATTTTTTGATATTTTCATCGGCGGTCTGTTTCATATTTTCCGTGATCACACGGCCTTTGATCAATCCGGTTTTTATTTTCAGATCATCGGATTCCGATTTGCTGGCTCCTTTAAAAATAAAATTGGTGAGCCGGGGCCTTTCCGTCACATTGATTTCCACATACAGTTCATTGCCGGTGTAATCCGGGTAAAATAAATGGCAATATTTGAAAACAGATTTTGGTTCCAGAATTTCTGGATGGCTTTGCTGAAATTATCACCTCCGGGAATCATCACTTTATCGCCAATGCTGAGGCCGGATACAGAAATCAACAGGGATTCATCGAGGTATTTGGTACCTGTGATTTTTATGCCTGCGATGGTATATTCTTTCGGGGTTTTTGCATTTTCAAGGGCCAGTAATTCAGGATCTACAGAAACAGGATGAGTGGTGTCAGTAACCTGCGCCTCGGCAACCGTGATCTTCAATAAGCAGAAAGTAAGCAAAAAAACACCAGTCAATAAACTTCGTAGCATCCGGGCGGGTTTTTTAGAGCGGCAAATTAAGGGGATTAATTAAAAGTGTTTGTTAAAATACAGGCTGGCATCAGCGATACAGCCCATTTATTCTCAAGCATTTCTGAAGGATTTGGGATCTTCAGCCCAGTTGCTCACTGGTTTTGCCAAATCGTCTTTCCCGCGTTTGAAAATCCAGGATGGCCTCGTAGAGATGTTCTTTCCGGAAATCAGGCCAAAGTACGGAAGTAAAGTATAATTCAGCATAAGCGAGTTGGTATAAAAGAAAATTACTGATCCGGTGCTCCCCGCTTGTCCTGATCATCAGTTCAGGGTCGGGGAAATTCCGGGTACAGAGATATTTTTGAAAACAATACTGGTCTATCGTTTCGGGATCCAGTTTACCTGCTTTCACATCCATTCCAAGCTGCCGTGCAGCCTCTCCCATTTCCCATCGGCTGCTATAACTCAGCGCCATGATCAGGTTTAAGCCGGTATTGGCTGCTGTTTCCTTAATGGCTTCCCCGAGCACCGTCATCGTTTTATCCGGAAGCAGTCCGGTATTTCCGATTACATGCAGCCGGATATTATTTTTATTCAAAGTGGGTACTTCCTTGCGGATCGTATCCACCAGCAATTCCATCAGACCACTTACTTCCTGTACGGGCCTTTCCCAGTTTTCTGTTGAAAAGGCATACAGAGTTAAATAGCCCACTCCCAACTCGGCACAGGCTTCCACCGTGATGCGTACACTTTCCACACCATGATAATGTCCGAAAAGCCTGTCCTGGCCCTGCACTTTTAGCCCACCGTCCATTGCCATCCATGATGATGGCAATATGTTTGGGCAGACGTGCCGGGTTAATACTGAATTTCAAAGACTCCATGCCCGTTTTTGAAGGGCACGAAGGTAATTTTAAGTTAATTATTAATTGTTAATTTCGGGACCAGGATAGTTAGCCTCCTTCAAAAATCCAGTATCAGTATCAAAGGCTTATTTGGCAGTAGGACAGCGATAGGAGCTGAGATTGAAAGAAAACATGATTTCAGCAAAAATATAGCCGTCGTTCTGGTTTTAATAACCACGCTGGCGGCCCTGGATTCCAATGGGGGGCGATCCGGTTTCATAAGACCGGTCCTGCAAGAGGCCGGCAACAGAAGGGTCCCCATTCGGCAGGGTGGGGAAATTATTGATCCCTGCATAGGTTTTACTCACATCATCAAGATAATCCGTTGTGGTAAAATTATATACGATTTCAATACCGATATTCATCCGTGGGTTAAGATTATATTTATAACCCAGCCCCAAGGGAATAAAGCCGCAATATTATTATAAGGTTTACGTCCATGATAAGCCGGAGCAGCCTGTCCTTCCGTACCCAGTTCCCGCAGATAATATTTCTGTCCTTCCAGATAGGCATAGGGATCAAAACTGAACATACCGATTCCGAAGGTCAGGTAGGGTGTTGACCGGTGGTCCCCGTCTCCCGGGATAAAACGTAAAAATTAAAATCACCCTGAAAGCCCAGTTCCCATACATTGGTGTTAAAACTGAGATTTCGCCGCAGGTAAAAGGCATTCTGGGTATTATAAACATCTGAATAACCCAACTTGGCATATTGACCCTGCCATGCGAACGGCGATATAATCGGTAAGTTGTTTCCTGAAAAATATACCCACCGCCAGTTTGGGGGTATTGAAATGGTAATCCGGGTTCAAGTCACCAAAATATTGTGAAACTCCGGCAGAGATACCAAATTCACCCTACATATACATAACTATTGTCCGGTTGGGCGCCCGCCCGAAAAATAAAACAAAAAGAAACTCATCCCGACCAAGAAAGAATGCTTCATACCCGCAAAAATAAATGATATTCGATTCCTGTCCTGCAAATTATTTTTGCCTAACGAAGCAAAATCTTATTTCTTATAAGTAAAATGTTAATTCCGCTGATCCAGTCCCCAGGACAATTTATTCCGCAGGGTCTGGAGAAAATTGTTTTCGTTTAATCTTACCAGGGAGACATTGAATTTTTCACGTCGTAACAGCCAGTTGTACATTTTTATCCACAATTTCTTTTCTGGAATCGAGTGCACAGATAAAATTTTCCGACCTTCCTTCCACTTCAAATGAAATAATATTATCGTCCGGTACTACGATGGGTCTGCACATTCAGATTATGCGGTGCCACCGGGTTGATCACAAAACTACCTGATTCAGGAAAAACAACCGGTCCTCCGCAACTCAGCGAATAACCGGTTGATCCTGTGGGAGTGGACACAATCAGTCCGTCGGCCCAATAGGTATTAAGAAATTCTCCATTGAGATAGGTATGGATTTTAATCATGGGGGAGGTATCCGTTTTGTGAATGGCGAATTCATTGAGTCCGTAGGGCACTTCCCCAAATAAAGGTTTGCTGGCATCCAGGTGGATCAGTGGATCTTTTATCCGCCACATAAGTTCTGTTCACCAGCGCCTTGCACGGCCGTAATCATATCTCCTTTCCCGATACTGGCCAGAAAACCGAGGCGTCCGAAATTAATTCCGATCACAGGAATTTCTTTATCCCTGACAAATGCGATGGTATCCAGCAGGGTGCCATCGCCCCCGAGACTGATCAAAAAATCGATCGGATGCATCCAGGTCGTCAGAATGACGAAAAAATAAAAGATCGGGCGGGAAACGGAACACCTGGCTGATGCGTTCAAAAAAAGGAAGATAAATAACCGGCTGGATTTTACGTCGCTGGAGTTCATCCAGCAGCTGCTGGACTTCACGCCCTGTTCCGATTCTTCTATGATCCGGCTGTATATCGCTACTTTCATTTGATTAAATTAAAAGTTCATCCGTTATTTTAAAAGTCGTTTCTGATATGAAAAAATAAACCTTTTTCTCCTAACTGGTTTATGCTGTATTCTATGCGGAATACAAAATCATAAAATGTAACCATATCAAATCCGGCCCCATAGGTGTACAACAATACATTCTGGAGGCTGTTCTGGTTATTATACCGGTTTAACACATAACCCAGGTCAACATAGGTTTTTGCATAAATCCGGAAAGGAATATGATCGTGCGAGGTATCCGCGAAGGAAAGGTATGTTGAAATGTGCCATCTCCCGCATCACGGTATTGCGGTCGAGGACCAGGCCGACGCCATCCACCACATATTTTTCCAGACCGCGTATGTAATAATCCCCATACCCGAGGAGTTGCTGATTATAAAATGACTGTTTGAACGGAAGCCGGAGCACACCGAAATTCTGCGTAACAAAATACATTTTGGGGGCAAATGAAAATGCTTCGGTTGAATTTGCAATCAGCTGCGTCATATGCATGTCGGTCGTAATACCCCGTTGTGTCAGGCTGGTTTCAAAAAGAAACCCACGGGTTGGATAAGGCACATAGTCAATATTGTTGTAGTTGAGGATATAGAAGAATTCCGGATAAAAAAGGGATAACTGGTTATTTAAAAAATAATTCGGGTTTAATGCGAGCACGGAGCTGTCGATCTTGAGCTGGTTAAGACTGAGCCGGAAATAATGTTTGGTCCGGATTGCCGGCCGGTAATAATAACGAAGTGAAAAACTTGCCTGTGTTTGCAAATATTTCCCGGCATTCTGCAAACTGTCGCGGTTTACAAAGACCTGCTTGTTGCCGGATGTGATTACATTGATTTCCTGCAGCCCGGAAAGCAGAAAACCGCCACCAAAGCCATGTACGAGGTTTTTCCCGGTATTGGGGCGGTCGTATGCCATTTCAATTTCCCTTGAGTACCCGGTTATGAACCAGACACGCAAATTAGTCATTTCTCCCGGTAAAATTATATTGGGAATATTTCAATCCATAGTCAAAGCGCTTCAGGCTGTAACCCTGTTCCGCCCACGCGGTAAAATTCCTGTCGACCGGCCTGACATACGGAAGCGGGAAAATATACCAGCGTTCTTTTACCTCCACATTGATATCAACAGTATACCCGCGGAATTCTTTCAGCGATATCGTCACTTCATTAAATAATCTGGTATTGATCAGGTGTTCCCTTGCCTGGGTGAAATCCTGGGTGAGCTGATACAGCGTCAGTGAGTCCCCGCTTTTAAACGGAAATTCTCTGGTAATGATATATGATCTCGTCACCTTGTTACCACTGATATAAATATCCCCTATCCGGTAATGCATGCCCTGGCCGGGTGTAATGATTATTACACCGGAAGGCCGGGTATTGGGTTTGGAGACGGGCGGAAGGGTGTCCTGCATGCGATCGTTGGCCGATAGCCGTTGGTCGTTGGCCGTTGGCCGTTGGCCGTTGGCCGTAATGCCTTCAGTTGCATTTCCCTGGAGAAATCCGATCATCAGCAGAAAGAGCAACAGATATTTATCCGCTTTTCGGATCATAGGCTTTGTCCAGGGGTCTTTACATGGATATTAAGGGGCGAATTAAATGCTCAGATAATTCATCAGGTGATTATAATTGCTGCGCAATTCATTTTCATATTGTTCTTCTCCAAAATAATATTTGATTTTGTATTCATACCGCTGGAAGGTGGCAATGATATCGGAGACTTCCATTTTATTGATGCGGAGAGTGATATAAAAAGATGAGGTGGGCGGATCCAAATAGGTATTGAGCTGTGTTACCTGTGCGTCGTTGGTTTCAACCAGTTTAATAATTTCTGAAAATGCAAAATTTACCCGGTCCATTTGCAGCACGATGATGGCGCCCGGATCTCCGGCGCCAATGATTTTATCCGTATGGCGGAGTAAATCCTGTGTCGTGACTGAACCCAGATATTCCGACTCCTCATTGATAACCGGAACCAAGGTCAGTTGAAATTCACTGCAAACATGTAGGGTATCGAGTATATGGCCGATGCCCTGAACGGAAGCCTGGCTGAAAAAAGCCTGCAGGCTGCTGATGGGCGCTTCGTCTGAAGGAGCGTCCAGGAGGCTGTCTTCATGGATAATGCCCAGTAATTTATTTTCTGCAACTACGGGCAGATGGGCCACATGATGATCTATCATGATCTCTTTGGCAAGCAAAACAAGGTCTTCCGGGTGTAAGGGCGGAATACCGGCTGATAATATGTCAATGTTTAACACAGCAAGGTTTTTAGTGATAAGATCTTATCTGTCTCATGCCACTGCTGCAGGTTCATTTAATTTGGTCAGAAACTGGTATAAAATCTCATTGAATTTGGTAGGAACCTCCATCATGGGCGCATGTCCGCATTTGTCAATAAAATGAAGTTCACTATGTGGGTATCAAACGCTGAAATTCCCTTCCTACAAATGGAGGGGTGATACTGTCGTTCGCTCCCCAGATCAATAACGTGGGTTGTTGGATTTGATTGAGTTCTTCACCTAGATTATTTCTGATGGCGCTTTTGGCCAATGCGATGATTTTGATGGCTTTGATCCGGCTGTTGACGATTTCATATACTTCATCCACCAGTTCCTTGCTGGCGGTTGCCGGATCATAAAAAGTCAGTTCTGTTTTCTTCTTGATATATTCATAGTCCCCGCGTTTGGGATAACTGTCTCCCATAGCGCTTTCAAAAAGCCCGGAACTGCCCGTCAGGATGATGGATTTGATCCTCTCCGGATGTTTGAGTACATGGAGCAAGCGCCACGTGGCCACCCAGGGAATTGCCCAGCAGGTGTACATTTCGGTAATTGCGGTTTTCTATGAATTTGTATACAAATTTCTCCAGGCCTCCCACGGAGGTATGCAGAATATCCAGTTCAAATAACGGAAGCATGGGAACCACCACTTTGTAGTGTTTCCGGAAATACTCTATAAGGTCTACAAAATTGCTTAGTGCCCCAAATAAGCCATGTAGCAATACCAGGGGTTCTCCCTCGCCTTCTTCAATGAACCGGAACTTATCCACCTGTTTGATCTCGTACTGCATCGCACTATTAAAATATATCCAACAAAATAATCGCTAAAATAAACGTTTTACTGCAAAAATCATGGCTTTTAAAACCTTAATAATCTTTTCATTACAAATGTACGACAACGGAATTAACCAGCTGATGTGCATTCCGCGGCCTGATTACAAACCGGGATTCAGCCGGGCTGTATTAGTGGATATCCTGTGCGATCTGTCCAAAAAAACCCTCCAGCGCAGTGAACATATCCTGTTCCATATGGGATAAAACCGGTAATAAACCGGATGACGGTCGGGCCAAGGGGTGCAATCAGTGAATAAAATGCGAATCTTCCAAAGCCTGTTTTGAAATGATTTTTGTTTGGGTTCCATAAAACAAAATGATACTATAGACTGACAGGTACAGAATAATGAATAACAGGATGCCGCCCAGTTTGTTCAGCCATCCCAGCAATACCAGCCTGATCAGTTTCTCCAGCAGCCGGGCAGCCCACCGGATGATCAGGGCGACCATCACAAAAACAAGGACAAATGCGATCACAGGTAACCAGCGACTCGTCAGGTGCAGGTCCGATTTCATATGGGTTGCCAGTATAGCGGATAATTTCACGGCCGCTGCCAGTCCGGCCAACCCGCAAAAGACCGAAAAAAGCGCCAATATCAATCCCTTTCTCCATCCCTGCACTATTGCAAGAACCACAATGATAAAAAAGAGGATGTCGATCATGAGGGAGGTTATGAGTTATGGGTTATGAGTTATGAGTTATGGGTTATGGGTTATGAATATATTAAGAGTAAATTGTTTTGTATGACAGATATGCTTTAAACTGATTATCCATAATCTCCGCCTCTCATCGTAATCTGAAAATCTTAACCCATATCTCATAACTCATAATTCATAACTCATTAAACCGTTCTTCCAAAAACGGGAGAAAAAATATTTCACCAGGCCCTTGCATTTCTGAAATCTGTTTTTAATCTTTGTTATATCAATGACACCCGAGCTTGTTGAATCGTATCCAATCTCCCACTGAGTTTCCTTCAATTATCTTCCGATCTCCATTTACAGAATTCCAGTGATCCTTCCACTCCTCTGAATTACGTGTACCCAATGCCTTGATCAGCCCCGATCAATCCGTAATTTATTTCCTTACATACCTAAACCGTGCTTTATGAAAGCGATCTCTACCTTCGTGTCCCTGTTTTTAATTATTATTACCTGTGCAACCAGCGCGGTTCTTTACCTGAACGAAAATTACAATCTTTCTGCCGCACTTTGTATCGTCTGGATCATGTCTCTGACCCTCTGGATCAAATCTGCAGCCAGCCTGCATCTGATGAACAGCAGTAAACGCATGACGCAGAATGCATAATGATTGAGGCATCTAGCTTAAGGCGTAAGGCATAAGGCCCAAGCTTTCAGTCTGAAGCCTCATCTCCATATGTCATGGTTTTAACGGTAAATGACAACCGCTTTCAGTTTTATAATTTTTAGCGAAAACGCGTCCCTTTAACAGCCAGAGAAAACTTCTTACAATATTTTGGACGGTGAACCAGGCGGATAGCGGATGGTGATCGGTTATTCACCATCTGCTGTCTGCCAATAATAATTGGCAGACATTCCCTTCCGTCCTTAACGGGGAAGGAATTCCCCCACCTCCACACTAATGTTTGATCACTTTATACTCAACCCTTCTGTTCATTTCACGACCTGCCGGATTATCCTTTCCATTTATTTTTTCCGGTGCGATCGGGCAACATTTTCCCATAGCTTTACCCTTCAGCTGATTCGCAGGAACGCCTTTGATCCTGAGATAACGGATACAGGCATCCACACGCCGCCGGGCGAGTGCCAGATTATATTTTACACCACCAATCCCGTCTGTATACCCTTCCACCAGGATAACCATCCGGGGGTATTTTTTCAGGATACTTGCGAGTGAATCCAGTTTATCAAGTGTATAATAATTCAGTACCGCTTCCTTGTAAGCGAAATTTCCAACATGCGAGGACTGTTCAAGTGACTTCAGCAGTTTTTTGATCTCTTTTTCCGGGTATTCAATCTGTTTCAGACAGATGGTCTCATTTACCAGGGAATCCTTACCCGGATGGGTTTTCAGATTATAATCCATACTGGCCGTTTCATATTCCAGACGGGCAGCGGTTATTTTGAAGTGAGCGGAATTATGCAATTCAACCGCATACCTTCCGGCTGTATCCGCATTATAGGTACCCAGCACGCGGCCCGGATGGCGGAGGTCAGTAACAGTCAGCACAACATTTGACAATGGCTGACGGGTTTTACAATCAACAACGGTACCATTAACGTATTGCGAATTATTTTCTTTAACTGCAAAGAGTGCCAGGCAACATTCAGATGACCGGTCTGAACTGACCCATCCCGTATTCCAGACATCATCTTCATCCGTCCCCACATAATACAAATCATCTTTGGATGAATTCATCGGAGCACCTGCGTTTTCAGGCTTTTCCCAGCTGCTCAGGTCGAAATTTCCTTTAGCATAAAAAATATCAAAACCGCCCATACCCACGCGGCCATTACTGGAAAATACCAGGGTGCGCGTTTTGTCGTGGAAATAAGGCGCTTCTTCATCACCGCCTGAATTGATCACATTCCCCAGATTTCTGACCAGGACGGGTTCCAGGCTGCTGTCCAGTGAAGACACCCACAGATCATACCCTCCGGATCCTCCCGGGCGGTCGGAGGAAAACAGGAGATAACGCCCGTCTGATGTGAGGTAAGGCTGTGCACTATTGGATCCATCCTCATTCAGTGGTGCCGGTGCTTTAACCGGTTGTGACCAGCCATCGTCCCCAAAATGACTCATATAAATGACTGAAATTGTTTGATTATTTTCCTTTGTCCAGCGGGTAAAAAACATCGTCTTCCCATCGTGGCTGAATGTAGCCATGCCATCATGTACCCCGGTACCTGTCGGGATATCCATTTGTTTGGATCCCAGCAGCGGATTTTCAGAATCCAATGACTCAAACAAGGTGTTCATATACCATTTCTCCCCTGTTTTTGACTTTTCTTCCCTGATAGCTGTAAAAACAACCGAATCGCTGCCTCTTTGCGCGAGCGCATAACCGGAGGCAGGATCTTTCCCCTTCATCTCCTTTAATGTAAACTGGTCGTTGACTCTTTCCGACTGCAACTGAATAAACTTGAGGTCCTCCATTTCCCGGTCAGCCCCGATCAGCAGGTCATCCATCAGGGTATATTTTTCCAGGAACGCGGTAATCTGTATGAGCGCTTCGGGATAATTACCGTTGGCGCGCAGTGTAACGGCATACCAATACCTCGCTGCAGGATAGGCCTTCTCTGAAAAACCAACCGACTCCTTATAATATTTTTCAGCTTTCTTAAAATCATTGATCATGCGGTAACTCTCGGCCAGCTGGTAAACAGCTTCCTGGTGTGGGTCTATATTGGTCTTGCCTTTTACTTTTTTCTCAATGGCAAACGGTGTTGAACGGGGCCTGGAATTTTTTTCCGTGGCCAGGTATTTTTCAAAAACATGCGATGCCTCGTAATAATTTTTTGCTTTAAACAGGTTCTCTGCCTGGTTAAAATAACCGCCCGGGTTTTGTGCATGGAGGCAGGGAACGGCCCCGGCTGCGATGAAGGCGGTTATCAGTAATTTTTTAAGTGGCAATGTATTCAACATGAACATTTTTTTAAAAGGATATGATTTCATTTTAAAAACGCGGACACCAGAACCTGGGCACACCCAAGCCGGACTTATTCCTGCCAACAAAGGAAATGGAAACTTCCAGGCTGTTCCCCTTGCTTCCCGCAGCGCTCTTTGCCGAAGCATCCACATCATAACTCAATCCAAACGTGAGGCCCTTATAATAAAATCCGGCAAAAGGGGTAAATGCATCATTGATCCGGTAATAAGTCCCGAACATGACATCGGTCGTTTCGCTGGCATAGACCTGGAAATAAACACCTCCCATTCTTTCCTGCGCATCCCCCTGTTTCATATAAATGGCCGTCGGCACAATGGTAAGCTGGTCGGATGCTGTGATCCGCACACCGGCCTGTACACTATACCGGATATCCAGTCTGGATTGGGTTTGATCCGACAAAAAAGGATTTACGGGCCGTGTTATATGAAAGGCAGAGATGCCACCGAAAAAACTGGTCGTCTGATTGGGAGTTGCATCGTAATAGGCGATACCTGCACCCGCATCGAATGAAGTGACCTGCGGTTTTAAAAAGGTTTCATTGGAATTGCCTGATGGATCGAACCCAACGCCGGATACCCACTGACTGCCAAACTGCATTTTATTGATATCGAATTTCCGGCTGATGAAGCCAATCTGCATCGCCATCACCAGGTAATGGTCTTCATTTCTTCCAAAACGTACACCGGTAAATGCATAACTCAGATAACCATTCGTGAAACTGTACGCCCCGTCGCTGGAAACCTGGTTAATGAGGTTGAAACCCAGGTTGGCACTTTTATTCGTTGTTTTTTCTGCAGAGATACCTCTGGTATTGAGGGTATTCCCGTACTGGCTTCTCCAGATGCCCGACAGGCGGTAGTCACCATCAAAGGCACCCGTAAAAGCCGGGTTCATCGTCATCGGCTGGATATAATACTGGGAGAAATGCGGATCCACCTGTGCAGACAGGGTTCCCCACCAAACGCAGGCCAGCAGGGCCATCCAGCAAATTTTAAGCGTTAAAAGATTTTTCATATCGTATATATTTAACCGGCTCCATGCAGGGCCGTGTTTTAATTATCTGATCAGGCTGATGGTTCCTTTTCGTTTAATACTTGCATTATTATAAAACGTTACCTGTGCGACATACACATATACTCCCACGGCCTGGGGACGACCCTTCCAGGTTCCATCCCATCCGTTCTGTGCATTCTTTGATTCGAAAATCTTTTCACCCCACTGATTATAAATGACCAGGGTCACGTCTCTCACGGATGAGCCATACACTTTGAATATATCGTTGGTGCCATCCCCGTTCGGTGAGAATGCATTCGGTATAAAGAAATCCTTCAGGTTCGGATCCACAACAACAAAAAGAGTGGCTGTATCCAGGCATCCATCCGTTGATTGCGCGATCACGGTAAATGATTTAGATGTATCCTTAACCACGATATTCTGTGTAACAGCCGTCTGGTCAGTAAAGAATATGGCCGGTGACCAGGAAAGCACATTATAGGTGAAATTGGCACTGGTTGTAAGTGTCGTATTGGTACCTGCCAGCACCGGATCCGGGTTTGCCGTCAGCGTAACGACGAATGGTTTCACGGTAATGCTGACCGCCGCCGTATCCATACAGCCGTTGGATGTAGTGGCAATTGCCAGGTAAGTGGTGTCGGCCATCGGTGTTGCGGTTACCACATTTCCAGATCCCAGACCAGGCCAGTTGATGGTATTGCCAGGTGAAGAAGCCGTCAGCGTAACGATACTTCCCTTACAGATATTCGTTGCAGAAGCGGAAGTGCTGACAGATGGCTTTGCAAAAATGGTAACGACCACCGGCTGGATATTGGATGAGCATCCGGTGAGCAGGTCAATACCCTTAACGTAATAAGTTCCAGCTGTTCCCACGGCTGCCGGATTCAGAACCGGTATGGTTCCGGCTGCATCCTGGTAATAATTGAATGAAAGTCCGCCCTGGCTTCCCGCGGTAATAGCAGGATCGGTCAGGTCGATGGTTGCCGGGAAGCAAGTGCCCGCAGGGTTATTCACGACCAGTGCCGGGTTTTTGATAGTAACGGGTGTAAAGACACTGTTGCTGCAGGTTCCATTGGTGAAACTGTATACAACCAGGTAAGTTCCCTGCGTACTGGCTGCCAGGTTGATATCACCTGTTACGGCATTGAGGACCAGACCCGGTGAGGAAGTGAAGGTGCCGCCACCGGTTCCTGTGAGGCTGACGTAAGCCACGCCGTTTGTACAATAGGGAGATCCTGTATATGCGATGGTTGCCACCGGCAGCGGGTTGATGGTTACGATAACGGGTTTGATATCGCTGCAACCGAAGGCATTGGTTCCCCTGATATAATAAGTTCCGCTTGCTGCTATGGTCGCCGGATTGGAAAGGATAATCGTTCCAGCCGCATCTGTATAATAGGAATAGGTAAGGCCTGCGCTGCTTCCGGCTGTGATTCCTGCGCTGGTGATATTCACCGTTAGCGGAGCACAAACAGCTGAAGGATTCGTGATCAAAACGGTTGGTTGCGGATTGATCGTAACCACCACAGGCTGGATAGCTGAACAGCCACTGGCTGTCGTGCCCTTGATATAATAGGTTCCCCCAGCAGCTACTGCACCGGGACTGCCAAGTGCGATCGTGCCCGCAGCATCCGTAAAGTAGGTATACGTCAGACCCGCAGTGGAACCGGCAGTGACAGCCGCTGCTGTAATATCCACCGTCGCCGGTGCGCATACCGCAGCAGGGTTCGTGATCACTACCGTCGGTGCTGCATTAATCGTGATACCGGTCGTAGTGGTATTGCTACATGTACCATTGGTAAATGTATAGGTGACCGTATAGGTTCCCGGTGTGCTCGTTGCAAGGTTGATGTCACCGGTGGCAGCATTGATGCTTACTCCTGCAGGTGCTGTATAAGTACCACCTGCCTGGCCCGTCAGGGTGACCGTAGCTGTGCCGGTGGCGCAGTAAGGTGATCCGGCATAAGATATCGTTGCTGCCGGAAGGGCGTTGATCGTAACCGAAGTCGTAGTGGTATTGCTACATGTACCATTGGTAAATGTATAGGTGACCGTATAGGTTCCCGGTGTGCTCGTTGCAAGGTTGATGTCACCGGTGGCAGCATTGATGCTTACTCCTGCAGGTGCTGTATAGGTACCACCTGCCTGGCCCGTCAGGGTTACCGTAGCTGTGCCGGTAGCGCAGTAAGGACTGGCGGCGTAAGATATCGTTGCTGCCGGAAGGGCGTTGATCGTAACCACCACAGGCTGGATAGCTGAACAGCCACTGGCTGTCGTGCCCTTGATATAATAGGTTCCCCCAGCAGCTACTGCACCGGGACTGCCAAGTGCGATCGTGCCCGCAGCATCCGTAAAGTAGGTATACGTCAGACCCGCAGTGGAACCGGCAGTGACAGCCGCTGCTGTAATATCCACCGTCGCCGGTGCGCATACCGCAGCAGGGTTCGTGATCACTACCGTCGGTGCTGCATTAATCGTGATACCGGTCGTAGTGGTATTGCTACATGTACCATTGGTAAATGTATAGGTGACCGTATAGGTTCCCGGTGTGCTCGTTGCAAGGTTGATGTCACCGGTGGCAGCATTGATGCTTACTCCTGCAGGTGCTGTATAGGTACCACCTGCCTGGCCCGTCAGGGTTACCGTAGCTGTGCCGGTAGCGCAGTAAGGACTGGCGGCGTAAGATATCGTTGCTGCCGGAAGGGCGTTGATCGTAACCACCACAGGCTGGATAGCTGAACAGCCACTGGCTGTCGTGCCCTTGATATAATAGGTTCCCCCAGCAGCTACTGCACCGGGACTGCCAAGTGCGATCGTGCCCGCAGCATCCGTAAAGTAGGTATACGTCAGACCCGCAGTGGAACCGGCAGTGACAGCCGCTGCTGTAATATCCACCGTCGCCGGTGCGCATACCGCAGCAGGGTTCGTGATCACTACCGTCGGTGCTGCATTAATCGTGATACCGGTCGTAGTGGTATTGCTACATGTACCATTGGTAAATGTATAGGTGACCGTATAGGTTCCCGGTGTGCTCGTTGCAAGGTTGATGTCACCGGTGGCAGCATTGATGCTTACTCCTGCAGGTGCTGTATAGGTACCACCTGCCTGGCCCGTCAGGGTTACCGTAGCTGTGCCGGTAGCGCAGTAAGGACTGGCGGCGTAAGATATCGTTGCTGCCGGAAGGGCGTTGATCGTAACCACCACAGGCTGGATAGCTGAACAGCCACTGGCTGTCGTGCCCTTGATATAATAGGTTCCCCCAGCAGCTACTGCACCGGGACTGCCAAGTGCGATCGTGCCCGCAGCATCCGTAAAGTAGGTATACGTCAGACCCGCAGTGGAACCGGCAGTGACAGCCGCTGCTGTAATATCCACCGTCGCCGGTGCGCATACCGCAGCAGGGTTCGTGATCACTACCGTCGGTGCTGCATTAATCGTGATACCGGTCGTAGTGGTATTGCTACATGTACCATTGGTAAATGTATAGGTGACCGTATAGGTTCCCGGTGTGCTCGTTGCAAGGTTGATGTCACCGGTGGCAGCATTGATGCTTACTCCTGCAGGTGCTGTATAGGTACCACCTGCCTGGCCCGTCAGGGTTACCGTAGCTGTGCCGGTGGCGCAGTAAGGACTGGCGGCGTAAGATATCGTTGCTGCCGGAAGGGCGTTGATCGTAACCGAAGTCGTAGTGGTATTGCTACATGTACCATTGGTAAATGTATAGGTGACCGTATAGGTTCCCGGTGTGCTCGTTGCAAGGTTGATGTCACCGGTGGCAGCATTGATGCTTACTCCTGCAGGTGCTGTATAGGTACCACCTGCCTGGCCCGTCAGGGTTACCGTAGCTGTGCCGGTAGCGCAGTAAGGACTGGCGGCGTAAGATATCGTTGCTGCCGGAAGGGCGTTGATCGTAACCGAAGTCGTAGTGGTATTGCTACATGTACCATTGGTAAATGTATAGGTGACCGTATAGGTTCCCGGTGTGCTCGTTGCAAGGTTGATGTCACCGGTGGCAGCATTGATGCTTACTCCTGCAGGTGCTGTATAGGTACCACCTGCCTGGCCCGTCAGGGTTACCGTAGCTGTGCCGGTAGCGCAGTAAGGTGGCGGCGTAAGATATCGTTGCTGCCGGAAGGGCGTTGATCGTAACCACCACAGGCTGGATAGCTGAACAGCCACTGGCTGTCGTGCCCTTGATATAATAGGTTCCCCCAGCAGCTACTGCACCGGGACTGCCAAGTGCGATCGTGCCCGCAGCATCCGTAAAGTAGGTATACGTCAGACCCGCAGTGGAACCGGCAGTGACAGCCGCTGCTGTAATATCCACCGTCGCCGGTGCGCATACCGCAGCAGGGTTCGTGATCACTACCGTCGGTGCTGCATTAATCGTGATACCGGTCGTAGTGGTATTGCTACATGTACCATTGGTAAATGTATAGGTGACCGTATAGGTTCCCGGTGTGCTCGTTGCAAGGTTGATGTCACCGGTGGCAGCATTGATGCTTACTCCTGCAGGTGCTGTATAGGTACCACCTGCCTGGCCCGTCAGGGTTACCGTAGCTGTGCCGGTGGCGCAGTAAGGACTGGCGGCGTAAGATATCGTTGCTGCCGGAAGGGCGTTGATCGTAACCGAAGTCGTAGTGGTATTGCTACATGTACCATTGGTAAATGTATAGGTGACCGTATAGGTTCCCGGTGTGCTCGTTGCAAGGTTGATGTCACCGGTGGCAGCATTGATGCTTACTCCTGCAGGTGCTGTATAAGTACCACCTGCCTGGCCCGTCAGGGTGACCGTAGCTGTGCCGGTGGCGCAGTAAGGACTGGCGGCGTAAGATATCGTTGCTGCCGGAAGGGCGTTGATCGTAACCGACCACAGGCTGGTATATGCTGAACATGTACCATTGGCATGTCGTGCCCTTGATCATAATAGGTTCCCCCGGTGTGCTCATTGCACAGGTTGACTGCCACCGGTGGCGATCGTGCTTGCAGCATCCTGTAAAGTAGCGTATACGTCAGACCTGCAGTGGAACCGTCAGTGACAGCCGCTGCTGTAATATCCACCGTCGCCGGTAGCGCAGTAAGGCAGCAGGCGTTCGTGATCACTACTGTCGGATGCTGCATTAATCGTGAACCGAAGTCGTAGTGGTATTGCTACATGTACCATTGGTAAATGTATAGGTGACCGTATAGGTTCCCGGTGTGCTCGTTGCAAGGTTGATGTCACCGGTGGCAGCATTGATGCTTACTCCTGCAGGTGCTGTATAAGTACCACCTGCCTGGCCCGTCAGGGTGACCGTAGCTGTGCCGGTAGCGCAGTAAGGATGGCGGCGTAAGATATCGTTGCTGCCGGAAGGGCGTTGATCGTAACCACCACAGGCTGGATAGCTGAACAGCCACTGGCTGTCGTGCCCTTGATATAATAGGTTCCCCCAGCAGCTACTGCACCGGGACTGCCAAGTGCGATCGTGCCCGCAGCATCCGTAAAGTAGGTATACGTCAGACCCGCAGTGGAACCGGCAGTGACAGCCGCTGCTGTAATATCCACCGTCGCCGGTGCGCATACCGCAGCAGGGTTCGTGATCACTACCGTCGGTGCTGCATTAATCGTGATACGGTCGTAGTGGTATTGCTACATGTACCATTGGTAAATGTATAGGTGACCGTATAGGTTCCCGGTGTGCTCGTCGCAAGGTTGATGTCACCGGTGGCAGCATTGATGCTTACTCCTGCAGGTGCTGTATAGGTACCACCTGCCTGGCCCGTCAGGGTGACCGTAGCTGTGCCGGTAGCGCAGTAAGGATGGTCCGGCGTAAGATATCGTTGCTGCCGGAAGGGCGTTGATCGTAACCACCACAGGCTGGATAGCTGAACAGCCACTGGCTGTCGTGCCCTTGATATAATAGGTTCCCCCAGCAGCTACTGCACCGGGACTGCCAAGTGCGATCGTGCCCGCAGCATCCGTAAAGTAGGTATACGTCAGACCCGCAGTGGAACCGGCAGTGACAGCCGCTGCTGTAATATCCACCGTCGCCGGTGCGCATACCGCAGCAGGGTTCGTGATCACTACCGTCGGTGCTGCATTAATCGTGATACCGGTCGTAGTGGTATTGCTACATGTACCATTGGTAAATGTATAGGTGACCGTATAGGTTCCCGGTGTGCTCGTTGCAAGGTTGATGTCACCGGTGGCAGCATTGATGCTTACTCCTGCAGGTGCTGTATAGGTACCACCTGCCTGGCCCGTCAGGGTTACCGTAGCTGTGCCGGTGGCGCAGTAAGGACTGGCGGCGTAAGATATCGTTGCTGCCGGAAGGGCGTTGATCGTAACCGAAGTCGTAGTGGTATTGCTACATGTACCATTGGTAAATGTATAGGTGACCGTATAGGTTCCCGGTGTGCTCGTTGCAAGGTTGATGTCACCGGTGGCAGCATTGATGCTTACTCCTGCAGGTGCTGTATAGGTACCACCTGCCTGGCCCGTCAGGGTGACCGTAGCTGTGCCGGTGGCGCAGTAAGGACTGGCGGCGTAAGATATCGTTGCTGCCGGAAGGGCGTTGATCGTAACCGAAGTCGTAGTGGTATTGCTACATGTACCATTGGTAAATGTATAGGTGACCGTATAGGTTCCCGGTGTGCTCGTTGTAAGGTTGATGTCTCCGGTGGCAGCATTGATGCTTACTCCTGCAGGTGCTGTATAGGTACCACCTGCCTGGCCCGTCAGGGTGACCGTAGCTGTGCCGGTGGCGCAGTAAGGACTGGCGGCGTAAGATATCGTTGCTGCCGGAAGGGCGTTGATCGTAACCGAAGTCGTAGTGGTATTGCTACATGTACCATTGGTAAATGTATAGGTGACCGTATAGGTTCCCGGTGTGCTCGTTGCAAGGTTGATGTCACCGGTGGCAGCATTGATGCTTACTCCTGCAGGTGCTGTATAGGTACCACCTGCCTGGCCCGTCAGGGTGACCGTAGCTGTGCCGGTAGCGCAGTAAGGATGGCGGCGTAAGATATCGTTGCTGCCGGAAGGGCGTTGATCGTAACCGAAGTCGTAGTGGTATTGCTACATGTACCATTGGTAAATGTATAGGTGACCGTATAGGTTCCCGGTGTGCTCGTTGCAAGGTTGATGTCACCGGTGGCAGCATTGATGCTTACTCCTGCAGGTGCTGTATAAGTACCACCTGCCTGGCCCGTCAGGGTTACCGTAGCTGTGCCGGTAGCGCAGTAAGGACTGGCGGCGTAAGATATCGTTGCTGCCGGAAGGGCGTTGATCGTAACCACCACAGGCTGGATAGCTGAACAGCCACTGGCTGTCGTGCCCTTGATATAATAGGTTCCCCCAGCAGCTACTGCACCGGGACTGCCAAGTGCGATCGTGCCCGCAGCATCCGTAAAGTAGGTATACGTCAGACCCGCAGTGGAACCGGCAGTGACAGCCGCTGCTGTAATATCCACCGTCGCCGGTGCGCATACCGCAGCAGGGTTCGTGATCACTACCGTCGGTGCTGCATTAATCGTGATACCGGTCGTAGTGGTATTGCTACATGTACCATTGGTAAATGTATAGGTGACCGTATAGGTTCCCGGTGTGCTCGTTGCAAGGTTGATGGCACCGGTGGCGGCGTTATTGAAACCCCTGCAGGTGCTGTATAGGTACCACCTGCCTGGCCCGTCAGGGTTACCGTAGCTGTGCCGGTAGCGCAGTAAGGACTGGCGGCGTAAGATATCGTTGCTGCCGGAAGGGCGTTGATCGTAACCACCACAGGCTGGATAGCTGAACAGCCACTGGCTGTCGTGCCCTTGATATAATAGGTTCCCCCAGCAGCTACTGCACCGGGACTGCCAAGTGCGATCGTGCCCGCAGCATCCGTAAAGTAGGTATACGTCAGACCCGCAGTGGAACCGGCAGTGACAGCCGCTGCTGTAATATCCACCGTCGCCGGTGCGCATACCGCAGCAGGGTTCGTGATCACTACCGTCGGTGCTGCATTAATCGTGATACCGGTCGTAGTGGTATTGCTACATGTACCATTGGTAAATGTATAGGTGACCGTATAGGTTCCCGGTGTGCTCGTTGCAAGGTTGATGGCACCGGTGGCAGCATTGATGCAAACCCCTGCAGGTGCTGTATAGGTACCACCTGCCTGGCCCGTCAGGGTTACCGTAGCTGTGCCGGTGGCGCAGTAAGGACTGGCGGCGTAAGATATCGTTGCTGCCGGAAGGGCGTTGATCGTAACCGAAGTCGTAGTGGTATTGCTACATGTACCATTGGTAAATGTATAGGTGACCGTATAGGTTCCCGGTGTGCTCGTTGCAAGGTTGATGTCACCGGTGGCAGCATTGATGCTTACTCCTGCAGGTGCTGTATAGGTACCACCTGCCTGGCCCGTCAGGGTGACCGTAGCTGTGCCGGTAGCGCAGTAAGGATGGCCGGCGTAAGATATCGTTGCTGCCGGAAGGGCGTTGATCGTAACCGAAGTCGTAGTGGTATTGCTACATGTACCATTGGTAAATGTATAGGTGACCGTATAGGTTCCCGGTGTGCTCGTTGCAAGGTTGATGTCACCGGTGGCAGCATTGATGCTTACTCCTGCAGGTGCTGTATAGGTACCACCTGCCTGGCCCGTCAGGGTTACCGTAGCTGTGCCGGTAGCGCAGTAAGGATGGCGGCGTAAGATATCGTTGCTGCCGGAAGGGCGTTGATCGTAACCACCACAGGCTGGATAGCTGAACAGCCACTGGCTGTCGTGCCCTTGATATAATAGGTTCCCCCAGCAGCTACTGCACCGGGACTGCCAAGTGCGATCGTGCCCGCAGCATCCGTAAAGTAGGTATACGTCAGACCCGCAGTGGAACCGGCAGTGACAGCCGCTGCTGTAATATCCACCGTCGCCGGTGCGCATACCGCAGCAGGGTTCGTGATCACTACCGTCGGTGCTGCATTAATCGTGATACCGGTCGTAGTGGTATTGCTACATGTACCATTGGTAAATGTATAGGTGACCGTATAGGTTCCCGGTGTGCTCGTTGCAAGGTTGATGGCACCGGTGGCAGCATTGATGCTTACTCCTGCAGGTGCTGTATAGGTACCACCTGCCTGGCCCGTCAGGGTTACCGTAGCTGTGCCGGTGGCGCAGTAAGGACTGGCGGCGTAAGATATCGTTGCTGCCGGAAGGGCGTTGATCGTAACCGAAGTCGTAGTGGTATTGCTACATGTACCATTGGTAAATGTATAGGTGACCGTATAGGTTCCCGGTGTGCTCGTTGCAAGGTTGATGTCACCGGTGGCAGCATTGATGCTTACTCCTGCAGGTGCTGTATAGGTACCACCTGCCTGGCCCGTCAGGGTTACCGTAGCTGTGCCGGTAGCGCAGTAAGGACTGGCGGCGTAAGATATCGTTGCTGCCGGAAGGGCGTTGATCGTAACCGAAGTCGTAGTGGTATTGCTACATGTACCATTGGTAAATGTATAGGTGACCGTATAGGTTCCCGGTGTGCTCGTTGCAAGGTTGATGGCACCGGTGGCAGCATTGATGCAAACTCCTGCAGGTGCTGTATAGGTACCACCTGCCTGGCCCGTCAGGGTTACCGTAGCTGTGCCGGTAGCGCAGTAAGGTGATCCGGCGTAAGATATCGTTGCTGCCGGAAGGGCGTTGATCGTAACCACCACAGGCTGGATAGCTGAACAGCCACTGGCTGTCGTGCCCTTGATATAATAGGTTCCCCCAGCAGCTACTGCACCGGGACTGCCAAGTGCGATCGTGCCCGCAGCATCCGTAAAGTAGGTATACGTCAGACCCGCAGTGGAACCGGCAGTGACAGCCGCTGCTGTAATATCCACCGTCGCCGGTGCGCATACCGCAGCAGGGTTCGTGATCACTACCGTCGGTGCTGCATTAATCGTGATACGGTCGTAGTGGTATTGCTACATGTACCATTGGTAAATGTATAGGTGACCGTATAGGTTCCCGGTGTGCTCGTCGCAAGGTTGATGTCACCGGTGGCGGCAGTTGATTGCAAACCCCTGCAGGTGCTGTATAGGTACCACCTGCCTGGCCCGTCAGGGTTACCGTAGCTGTGCCGGTAGCGCAGTAAGGACTGGCGGCGTAAGATATCGTTGCTGCCGGAAGGGCGTTGATCGTAACCGAAGTCGTAGTGGTATTGCTACATGTACCATTGGTAAATGTATAGGTGACCGTATAGGTTCCCGGTGTGCTCGTTGCAAGGTTGATGTCACCGGTGGCAGCATTATGCATACTCCTGCAGGTGCTGTATAGGTACCACCTGCCTGGCCCGTCAGGGTTACCGTAGCTGTGCCGGTGGCGCAGTAAGGATGTCCGGCGTAAGATATCGTTGCTGCCGGAAGGGCGTTGATCGTAACCGAAGTCGTAGTGGTATTGCTACATGTACCATTGGTAAATGTATAGGTGACCGTATAGGTTCCCGGTGTGCTCGTCGCAAGGTTGATGGCACCGGTGGCAGCATTGATGCTTACTCCTGCAGGTGCTGTATAGGTACCACCTGCCTGGCCCGTCCGGGTTACGGTAGCCGTGCCGGTAGCGCAGTAAGGACTGGCGGCGTAAGATATCGTTGCTGCCGGAAGGGCGTTGATCGTAACCGAAGTCGTAGTGGTATTGCTACATGTACCATTGGTAAATGTATAGGTGACCGTATAGGTTCCCGGTGTGCTCGTTGCAAGGTTGATGTCACCGGTGGCGGCATTGATGCTTACTCCTGCAGGTGCTGTATAAGTACCACCTGCCTGGCCCGTCCGGGTTACCGTAGCTGTGCCGGTAGCGCAGTAAGGACTGGCGGCGTAAGATATCGTTGCTGCCGGAAGGGCGTTGATCGTAACCGAAGTCGTAGTGGTATTGCTACATGTACCATTGGTAAATGTATAGGTGACCGTATAGGTTCCCGGTGTGCTCGTTGCAAGGTTGATGGCACCGGTGGCAGCATTGATGCTTACTCCTGCAGGTGCTGTATAGGTACCACCTGCCTGGCCCGTCCTGGTTACCGTAGCTGTGCCGGTAGCGCAGTAAGGTGAGCGGCATAAGATATCGTTGCTGCCGGAAGGGCGTTGATCGTAACCGAAGTCGTAGTGGTATTGCTACATGTACCATTGGTAAATGTATAGGTGACCGTATAGGTTCCCGGTGTGCTCGTTGCAAGGTTGATGGCACCGGTGGCGGCGGTTATTGAAACCCCTGCAGGTGCTGTATAAGTACCACCTGCCTGGCCCGTCCTGGTTACGGTAGCCGTTCCGGTAGCGCAGTAAGGTGATCCGGCATAAGATATCGTTGCTGTCGGAAGGGCGCTGATCGTAACCGATGTGGTTGCAGTATTACTACATGTACCATTGGTAAATGTATAGGTGACCGTATAGGTTCCCGGTGTGCTCGTTGCAAGGTTGATGTCACCGGTGGCAGCATTGATGCTTACTCCTGCAGGTGCTGTATAGGTACCACCTGCCTGGCCCGTCCTGGTTACGGTAGCTGTGCCGGTAGCGCAGTAAGGTGATCCGGCGTAAGATATCGTTGCTGCCGGAGCGGCACTTACCGTTATTGAAGTGGTAGTTGTATTACTGCAGGTTCCGTCGCTAAAGTCGTAAGTAACCGTATAGGTTCCAGGTGTGCTGGAAGCCAGATCTATATCCCCGGTAGCCGCGTTGATATTGAGTCCCGCGGTAGAACTATAGGTTCCACCCGCCTGACCGGTTTGGGTAACTGTGGCCGTTCCGCTACCACAATAAGGTGATCCGGCGTAGGATATCGTAGCTGTTGGCAGGGCATTAATGGTTACACTGGTAGTCGTAGTGCCAAAACAAGAGGAAAAATTAAAGAATGTATAGGTAACCGTATAGGTTCCCGGCGTGCTGGATGCCAGGTTGATCGCTCCCGTAAACGCATTGATACTGAGTCCGGCCGTAGAAGTATAGAATCCAAAAACCCCGGATCCAACTTCTGTAACATTCGCAGTTCCCGTTGCACAATAAGGAGTGCCTGCATAAGAAATTGTAACAACTGGGCAAGCCAGCTTCGACTGATCCGGATTTGCGCCTGCTGAAGTATTGGTACTATCAGAGGTAAAACCCGCATTGATGAAACCAGTTACATCCGTGACTCCGGTAAAATGATCGTTAACAGGGGGTGCCGGGAAATGATCGCGGCCAATAGAATTTATGTAAACAGAATCCGGACTGCCTGAAAAGTTTTTAGCCTGGCTCTGCGTGAGTGCCGATAATATTCCTAAAATGCACAAAAACGCAGCGTACAGGTTTTTCATCGGTATCCGGCTCAGGTTGTTTAAGCAACGCCCTACCTTTCAGGATTGCGGCTATTTGGATTTTAATTCTGTTCCAGATATACTTCAGGCATACCAACTGTAAATGTCCAATAGGAAACTAATGACAGATTAGTCTTAATCAGAATTACCAAAATGATGGAATGCGCTTCTGTAAATGAAACGTTGCTTCAGAGGGACGGAAGGCTGGAAATAGTCTATTCGATGAACCTAATGGTTTATACTTAGCAACCAGCACTATAATAACTGATAACGCGTTAAATTATTGTCATCAGTTGCCGTATTTTAGTGTAGTTTGTTTAATTACCCGCCTGAATGATAAGTATTTGAATGAACTATTTGTCACCTGATGAAGAAAACCTGCTTATTCGCATTTATACTTTGTGTTTGTTGCAGGCAATATTACGAGCCTCCGGCAATCAGGCATAGTCCGTATTTCCTGGTAGTTGACGGTATGCTGACCGGTGCCCCGGATTCCACTTATATAAAACTTACCCATACCCGGAACCTGCAGGATACGGCGCCCGGAGTCCCTGAATTGAATGCAACCCTCCTGGTGGAAGGTGACCAGAATACCCAGTTCCCCCTAACCGAAATAGGAAACGGAGTATACGGGAATCTGCTCCCGCTAAATTTTTCAGAAAAATACCGCCTTTCCATAACCACCACAGACGGCAGGTCATACCGTTCAGATTTTATCCCATATAAGAAAACCCCTGCCATCGACAGCCTGACCTGGGAAGAAGACAGCCTGGGGGTTAATTTTTTTGTGAATACCCACGACCCCCAAAACAATACCACGTACTACCGATGGCAATATGCGGAAACCTGGCAATACAGCACCTACCTGAATACCAATTTCGATTATGTTAACGGAATGGTCATTCCCCGTACGCCGGATCAGCAAATTCACAACTGCTGGAAAACAAACACCTCCCCCACCATCCTGCTGGCTTCAACCAAGAGGCTCAGCCAGGATATCATTTCTCATTTCCTGTTTAACAATGTTTCCAAATCAACCGAAAAAATCTATATTCAATATAGTGTCCTTGTGAATCAATACGCTTTGACAATGGATGAATATGATTACTGGACGGAACTGAAAAAAAATACCGAACAGCTCGGGACCCTTTTTGATGCCCAGCCCTCCCAACTGAATAGCAATATTCATTGCCTGACAAATCCTTCCGAACCGGTCATGGGTTATTTATCCGCTTCTTCCTTGCAGCAGAAGAGAATATTTGTAACCATCCATCAGTTGAGTGATTATAATTACACACCCTATTATCTTCCCTGCCAGGTTTTGAAAGACGTAACTTATGCACTCTCTCCGGGCGATTCCGGTCGCATTTATGAATACCTTGAAATGCCAAACCACCTGTATACTTTCTGGTACGACGACGGGATCTATCATATGGCACAGAATTTCTGCATTGACTGCCGCGACCATGGAGGAACAAATGTAAAACCGCCCTTCTGGCCATGATTATTTATCAGTAGTTTTTATTTGTGCCAATTCATAAAAAGGTCTTAAATTGATATTTAATACCTGCTTATCAGATCATGTTTTCCAAAAGACCTTGTGTTTTGAAATTTTTCCTGTATTGTTTTTTTATCGCGAATAACGCAGGAGCGCAGGTTTCATCAGATGATCCGAAGAATTTCTCTCCCGACGACCCGTCTTATCCCGTTCAACTGTATTATAATGCCATCGGTGAAAATGCGCATATATATAACGGTTACGAATATATGACGCCAGACAGGAATATCAAAGGAAGCCCCTATTACACAGAAGCCCTGGTCCCGGCAAGCCTCAATTACGACGATAGTTATTACCAGAATATCCGCATTTTGTACGACATGGTCCTGGACCTGGTGGTCATTAACCGGCTGGATCAGAATTTTAAAATCAGCCTGATCAATGCAAAACTGAATTCATTTACTATAAAAAATCATGAATTTATCCGGATCGACAAAGACAGCCTTCACGGAGTCGAACTGGTATCCGGGTTTTACGACAGGATTTATTCCGGCAAATCAACCATACTCGTGAAAAGGAAAAAATATGTACAGGATGTCACTGAATATACCGTCAGCAGCCTGGCATATAGAGAAGAAGATAAATATTATGTGAAATTTGACGGCAAATACGTTGAAACCGGCAACAAGGCCTCCGTATACAAATTGTTCAGGGAAAAGAAAACTGAAATAAAATCCTTCCTCCGTAAAAATAAATTAAAATTCAAATCCGATTTCGAGAAAACCCTGATTGCCGCTACTGCGTATTATGATCAACTAACGAGCTAACATGCCAACCATTTTCCGGAGTATTTCCTGCCTGATTTTCTGCTCGTTTGTATTTTCGACCTTACATGCCCAAAATAAAAAAACCATCAGTGGCGACTTCCGGGGCATGAAGATGGAACAGTTTGCTGAAGCCATTGAAGCCCAGACGGATTACAGGTTCTATTTCAAGCCTTCAGAAACTGACAGTATGGTATTTGATTTTGAAGTCAAAGACCAGACGATCACTTCCATCCTGAACAGGGCTTTTGCCCAGACCGATTTCCATTACGCCATCGACGGGGACCATAACGTATTTATAACCGAGAAATATACCATACAGCCCGATTTACCGGCCGATTATTTCAACGACCGGCGGCCGGCTTCGGATTCCTCGCGTGAATCCGCTTTTTCAATTGATAATTACCTGGAAAATCAAAGAAGTCAAAAACTGAGGTCTTCCCTGGAAAACAGGGTTTTTGTTATAGGACCGAAAACCAATGCCTACCGCCAGGGAAGGGGTACCATTGCCGGTTACGTCCGGGATGCAAAAACCGGTGAAACCATTGTGGGCGCTACCATCTCACTCGATAACCCTCCCGTTGGCGTCAGTACCGATGCTTTTGGCTACTTTTCATTGACCCTTCCCCTGGGCCCGCATATTCTGCATATTTCCAGTATTGGTATGAAATCGACGGTTCGCCATATCGCATTGTATTCCGACGGGAAACTGAATATTGAAATGGAACAGTTCATACCGGGACTTAAGGCCGTTACCATTACTTCCGAAAAGAATTCCAATACAGGAAGACTCCAGATGGGGGTGGACCGCCTGAATATAAAAACGATCCGGCAGATGCCGGTTGTTTTGGGTGAAGCGGATATATTAAGGGCCGTACTTACCCTGCCCGGCGTAACTTCAGTTGGTGAAGCATCAGCGGGATTCAATGTACGCGGCGGATCCGCCGATCAGAACCTGGTTCTTTTCAATGGAAGCACGATTTACAACCCGACTCATTTCTTCGGATTCTTTTCTTCATTTAATCCAGACGCGGTAAAGGATGTCGAACTCTATAAAAGCAGTATCCCGGAAAAATATGGCGGCAGGTTATCATCGGTCCTGGACGTTACCACAAGGGACGGAAACAAAAAAAAGTTATCGGGGTCCGGCGGGATCGGGCCTCTGGATGCACGCATGACCTTGGAAGGACCCCTGTTCAACGACAAGACCACTTTTCTTATTTCCGGTCGCTCCACCTATTCTGACTGGCTGCTGAAACAGATTCCGAACGATGCATATAAAAACAGTACAGCAGGTTTTTATGATGCAAACCTCCGGCTCACGCATGAAATAAATGCCAGAAACAGTCTTTTCCTGACCGCCTATATCAGCAACGACCGTTTCACGCTGAACAGTGACACCCTGTATAAATACCAGAATAAAAATATCAACCTGCAATGGAAACATATTTTCAATAACCGGCTGAATGCCGTATTCATGACTGGAATAGATGATTATAATTATTCCATTTCCAGCACAGCCAACCCCGTGAACGGATATAAACTTTCATTCCAGGTAGCCCAGTATAATTTTCACGGTGATTTTTCCTATAACCTGAATACCAAACATACCATCGGTTTCGGAATCAGTTCCATTTATTACAAACTGCATCCGGGGGACCTCGATCCACAGGGTTCGAAATCTTTGGTGATACCCGACCATGTTCCTGCGGAACAGGCGCTCGAATCGGCCGTTTACCTCGGGGATCATTACAGTGTCAGTAGCAAATTATCCATTGAAGCAGGCCTCCGGTATTCGCTTTATAACTATTTAGGCCCTCAGAATATCTATAACTATGCTCCCGGTCAGCCGCTGCAAACTTCCAGCATTATTGATTCGACCAATTACGGTCCGGGTAAAGTGATTTCAACATACCATTATCCCGAATACAGGATTTCCGCCCGGTATGTGCTGACCGACATGTCTTCCGTAAAAATCGGATATAATACGCTGCACCAGTTTATACACCTGCTTTCCAATACCACGGCGATTTCCCCGACCGATATCTGGAAACTCAGCGGTCCCCATATCAGCCCCCAGTCCGGCCAGCAGTTTTCCCTGGGTTATTATCGCGATTTCCAATCACATACCATTGAAACCTCCATCGAAGTCTACTATAAAACGCTGGATCATTACCTGGATTATAAAAGCGGCGCTTCCCTGGTCCTGAACCACAATATTGAAACCGACGTCATCTCAACCCGGGGTAAGGCTTATGGCGCAGAACTCATGATTAAAAAAACAGCCGGTAAACTCAATGGCTGGATAAGTTATACTTATTCGCGCACGCTCCTGCAGCAGGATGACCCGAATGCCGGGCAACTCATCAACGGGGGACAGTATTACCCGGCCAATTATGACAGGCCCAACGTGGTGAACTTTATCGGCAATTACCAGATCAATCACCGCTTCAGTATTTCACTAAACATGAATTACAGTACCGGCAGGCCCATCACGCTCCCGACAGCCATTTATGACCTCGGCGGCGGGGAACGTGTTTTCTATTCCGACCGGAACCAATACAGGATCCCGGATTATTTCCGGATGGACTTATCCATGAACATTGAAGGCAATCATAAAATTAAAAAATTCAAACATAGCTCCTGGTCTGTCGGCGTGTATAACCTCACCGGAAGAAAAAATCCGTACTCGGTTTATTTTACTGAAGAGAATGGCGTTATCAAAGGATATAAACTTTCCATTTTCGGATCTCCCATTCCATCCATCACTTACAATTTCAAATTTTAAATGAGGAATCTGAAAAATTTCATACCGATTCTGCTTACCCTGCTTCTCGGTGGTTTGAATTGTAAAGAAGTCTATACCCCGCCTGCCATTCAAAATAACCCCAACTTCCTGGTGGTGGATGGGATTATTATCAATGGCAATGACTCTACCGTCATCACCCTTTCCCGTACCCGGAATCTTTCAGATACCACACCATCCGTAAAAGAACTGAGTGCACAGGTTTCCGTTTTGGGTGCATCAGGCGTTGAATATCCACTGTATGAGCAGGGCGGCGGCCGGTATGCAGTAGGTCAGCTGCTCCTGGATACCAGCCAGCAGTACCAGCTGAAAATCATTACAACAGACGGGAATGAATTCCGATCCGATCTCAGCAAAGTGCATACCAGTCCGCCCATTGATTCCGTTTACTGGAACCAGGATTCCTCCTATAACGTGCACGTTTACCTGAATACACATGATCCAAATAACAATACCAGATATTACCGCTGGGAATATGTGGAAACCTGGGAATACCATTCTGCATATCCTTCTTACCTGCAAATCATAAATGATACACCCGTATTACGGCCCCTGAATGAACAGATTAACAGATGTTATCAAACAAAAAACTCATCTTCCATTGATGTGGAAAATACCTCCCGCCTGTCGAACGATATTGTCAACAAATTCGAAATCACCCAGGTACCGGCCGGCTCCGAAAAAATCACCGCCGAATACAGCAACCTGGTTAAACAATATGCCATCACGGAGGATGCTTTTAATTTCTGGGATAACCTCAAAAAGAATACAGAACAGCTGGGCTCCCTGTTCGACCTGCAGCCCTTTACCGAACTGGGGAATATTCACTGCGTGAATAATCCATCCGTGAAATGTATCGGGTACATCAGCTTTTCCACGCTACAGGAACAAAGGATCTTTATTTCCAAGAATGAAGTATATCCCTGGAGCTATTATCCTTACTATGGAGATTGTTACCAGGATACGATCCCGCCGGCCGATCTTACTAAATATTTTCCACCGGGAGGACCTTATTTCAATACCCTGATTGGAACGAACAATGGCGCTTATATATTTTCGTCCAACCTCTGTGTTGATTGCACCTATCACGGGGGAACCACAGTAAAACCACTTTACTGGCCTTAAACTTTTTTAACCATGAAGCGATTTTCGCGGTTTTTTTTCCGGGTCCGTTCCAAAAAGTTTATGACGCCATTATGCTTTTTGATTAGCCTGTCTGCCTTCGGCCAGGACCCCTTCCCGGACCAGGTCAGTGCCGCCCTCAGCCGGTACGAAGCAAATGAACAAAACGAAAAAATTTACCTGCAAACAGATAAATCATTTTATATATCGGGAGAAATCTGCTGGTTTAAATCTTATTATGTGGATGCTTCCCTACACAGACCCTTTTCCCTGAGTAAAGTGGCCTATGTGGAACTGCTGAACCAGGATTTAAAACCTGTTTTACAGGGCAAAATCTCCCTGCAGAACGGAACCGGCAACGGATCTTTCTTTTTACCCCTCTACCTGCCTTCCGGTTCCTATAAAATCCGGGCTTACACCAACTGGATGAAAACGCCGGACCGGAATATTTTTTTGAAAAGAATATAACGGTGCTGAACACCCAAAAAAAAGAAAGGGACAGCCTGGTACAAAAACCGGCTTCCTATGATATCCGGTTTTTTCCTGAAGGAGGAAACCTGGTAGACGGCATTCCGGCCGTTGTTGGTTTTAAAGCAGTGGATGAAACCGGTAGGGGCGTCCGTGTGGAAGGAGATATTGTTGACCAGGATAAAAAAACCATCGCGCATTTTCAAAGCAGTTTATTTGGCATGGGACGGTTTGCCCTGACTCCCTCTGTCGCCAATCAATATCAGGCCTATGTCCGGATCGGGGACAACCAGCTGACCGTTGTAAATTTTCCTGCAGTCTCCCCCAAAGGATATGTTTTACATGTAGCCGCAGATTCGAATAACCAGGTAAACATCACCGCATTTTCCAATATGGAAGGAGATAACAGACCGCTTTACCTGTTGGTCCATACACGGGGACTTGTAAAGTATGCAAAAACTATGAACCTGGTCAACGGACAGGCCTCCCTGGCTATTCAAAAATCCGTTCTGGGAGAAGGCATTTCCTGTTTCACCCTTTTCAATGCAGCACATCAGCCGGTCTGCGAAAGACTGTTTTTCCGGATGCCGGCCACCCTCGGTATGGATGCCCGGACTGAAATGGAGGAATACCCGGTCAGAAAAAAAATTACAGCTAATATCCATATCAGCAACAAAGGGACGGATACCGGTTATGCAAACCTGGGTATTTCCGTTTACCGGATCGACAGCCTGCAATACGATGAAGGACCCGATATACGATGTTATCTATACCTTGGTTCCGATATCAGGGGAAACATCGAACATCCAGAATATTATTTTAATCATACCGGTGAGCTGGTCGAAACCGGTCTGGACAATCTCATGCTCACCCAGGGCTGGAGAAGATTTAAATGGGAGGATGTTATACATTCCCGGCAGCCCGATTATGAATATATACCCGAATGGGCCGGCCATTTAGTGAGTGGCCGGATTACGGACCGCATTAGTGGGTTACCGGTCGAAAACCAATCCGTCTTCCTGGCCGGTCCCGGTATCAGGTCCCAGCTCGCCGGCTGCATCAGTAATAAAAAAGGCCAGGTTTTATTCGACTTCCTGCATTTACAGGGCTCCAGCATACTGGTTATGCAGGCCGAAAACAGAAATGACAGCAATTACCGGCTCGATATTTCAAATCCGTTCAGTGAAAGGTTCTCCGGCCGTCCCTTCCCTGTTTTCAGGCTGAATCCTAATCTGAAAGATGAAATGCAGTTTTACAATATCGGCACACAGGTACAGAATGTTTACCTGCTCGATAACATGCTTAAATTTAATAGCACCCTATTTTAAAGACAGCACATCATTCTATGGAGAACCGACGCGTAAATATTTCCTGGACGATTATACCCGTTTTAATACGATGGAAGAAGTGGTACGTGAGTATGTCAGCCGGTTTAACTGTAAGAAAACGCCAGGGCCATTTTTATTTCCGGCTGTTGAATGATCCGCTTAAAATTTTCTTCGACCAGGATCCGCTGATCGTTTTGGACGGCGTTCCGATTTTTAATGCAGATGAAGTGATGGCCATTGACCCGCTGCGGATAAAAAAGATTGAAATCGTCAATAAGAAGTATTTTACTGGGATCTCTCGTAGCCAGTGGTATCTTCGCTTTATATTCTTATAATAATGATATGGCCGGTATGCAGATGAACAGCCATGCCCTGATCCTGGAATATGAAGGCCTGCAATTGCAACGTGAATTTTATTCCCCCAAATACGATATGGGGCAAACAATTTCCAAACGCATACCGGATTTCAGGAATGTACTGGACTGGGAACCGAATATCATTGTCGGGAAATCCGGGGAAGCACAAATTAATTTTTATTCTTCTGACCGCAAAGGAAGGTATATGGGTGTCGTGGAAGGGATCAACCAGAACGGTCTGGCCGGAAGCACCCGTTTTTATTTTGATGTGCAATAAGGCCGGATTAACGCCTTTGCCCAGAAATATTCTTCAGGTAAAGAAAGGATGGCCCTGCTTCCCAGGGAATCAGTGTTTTAATAAATCCGGGTGCTACAGAAAAATTTCCGAGAAAAATATCCGGCTTCCCATCTCCGTCCAGATCGCCGACATCCATCGTCAGCCACCGGCCCTGCTGGGTCTCCGGCATCGTATGGGGCATGAATATAAAATCACCCGTATTCTCCAGGTACACAAATCCTTCCTCCGGTTGCGTCCCGTAATCTGCAAAAAAAGAAATTACCGCCAGGTCCAGGTCGCCGTCCCCGTCAAAATCCCGGGCCATGGCTTTATAACATCCATTAATGGGGAAAAAATATTTCCGGCTGAAATTCCAATGCCCGTCATTTAAAAATATATAGACCCCGTGATAGGGTTTAAGCACCTGCGAAAAGTCTGCATTGTCGCCACAGGTATAAAGTATATCCGGAAAACCGTCCTGGTTGAAATCGTCCATTTCAAAATAGGATGAACCATAAGAGGGGGGGAACCGTAAAATTTCTTTCTGGTCAAACTGTCCGTGCCCGCGATTGGTGAATAAAAAAATCCCTTCTTCTCCCTGTGCGAATAAAACAATCAGGTCAGGCAGGCCGTCCTGGTTATAATCCCGTACATAGGCTTTGATCGCGCCGGGCACGGGCCGCAGTACATGCCGGGTATACTTATTGTCTCCCAGGTTTTCATACCAGCTTAAAGCGCCTGTGAGGTGCCCGAATTCGCAAACCAGTTCATCCGGTTTCCCATCTGCATTTAAGTCAACCTGCATGGATTGCACCGGCCGCTGCAGTGAATCAATATGCATGGCAGAATCCAGGAACATATTGCCCGTTTTGATTCTGCAACAGGTTTTCCAGTTTGCCCAGCCTGGCGTTGGTCGGGTTCAACTGGCCGATATTGGTGGCAACCTGGGTGTGGCATGCAAGTCTATATCGATTACCGGACCGGAAGATGGAAAGGGAATCAACCGGTTGAAGGTTCCGGTCATAACGAACCACAGACCGGCGGAAAATATCACTTTGCAAAAGGACTGTGCGGTGAGCGGCTCGTATCCACCTGTATATAACAGGTGGTCGGGTTGGCCGTTACTACGGGCAGGCGAAGAGATGCGGAACAGGGACAGGTCATTTTTAATAGCGAAGGGCCTTTGCTGGGCAGGCATTGCATCAGGTGCCATAGCCAGGTAATAATCCATGATATGCTGCCATTCATCCGGTGTCAGCAGCGGCCTGGAAGGATAATAACCGGCAGGCAGGTTCCGGTCCCTGCGCATCGAAGGATATGCATTCCATTTGAAATTGAAAATACCCAGCCGGGGACCCATATTCGGCAAAACTCCTTGCTCCCAGGATTTTACATCGAGCATGGAGGGTTCGGGGAAAGCATGGCATGACTGGCAATATTGTTTTGCCAGCACTTCACCTGAATCGATGGAGCTGGCCGGGATTTGTTTATGGGACTGGTTTCTGTTATACTGCTTACAGGAAAAAATAAACAGGGCACCGAGAATAATAATATACTGACGCAATGTTAAAGATTTATTTTCCGCTTTACCCCCTTACTGTCTGTAATTTCCACATTGCTTACTGAGTCGTTTACCCGGATAAACCTGCCGGACTGGGATAGAAATGAAGTTCCATAATAAAATTCCTGCTCCGTGGCCTTCCCGTTTTTGTACCTGATCAAGCCTTTACATCCATGGGTGCCAGGGGAATGACTTTCCCTGTTTTTTCAAACGGAATACTTTCAAGGGTCCCCGGTTCTGACTGGCAGCAATCAGGTACTGCTTGTTGGCGCCCTTAATTTTACCAGTGCCTTCCCATTGCCGGGGATAAAAATTCCGCTTTGCAGAATGGACTTTGACTGAAACCCGTCCTGGCCATCCCCGGATAGCATCAACAAACCGTTGAATGCATCATACCGGCCAACAGAAACATCCGTTCCAAAATCATTTCCATTCATCAGTACATCGAGATTCCCATCTCCGTCAAAATCATCCGCCACCATGCCATTGATCATCGAGAACTGGGCTTCCCTGGGAAGCGGAACCAGAGTGAATGAACCGTTTCCGTCATTTCGTAACAGCACGGACTCAAAATCATTGGCTTCCAGCACCAGGGCATTTTTTCTCTCCGGCTCAGTAAGCACCTGGTCCATGGTAGCCACTGCATAGGATTTATAAGAAGGGAATTTTTTTCTCATGGCATTGATCTGTTTTAACAGATCATCCCTCCCCTGTGCGGGAAATTCCTTCTTATTCCCTTCCGCGTCCGGAAGATAGAGTGAGGGGATCATATCGAAAATCCCGTTATTGTCAAAGTCTTTCGCATATACATGCACGGGAGTATTCTTTACTCGCCCGGAAAAATGAATTCTTTCCCAGGTTACCGACAATATAATCCATGTCCCCGTCGTGATCAAAATCACCGGCCGTTATACTGTTCCACCATCCGTGAAAACTGCTGAGACCCGTCTGCTGGTGTTACGTTCACAAAATTTCCATGTTCATTTTTCAGGAAGGCCAGGGACATCCATTCACCCGCCATGACCAGGTCGGGCCATCCGTCGTTATCGAAATCCGTCCAGACGGCATCACATACCATACCGCAGTTGACCAGATCTTTCGCCACACTTGCAGTTACATCCGTGAAAACAACATGCCCGTTTTTTGAATCATTTCTTAATATAAAACTCGAAACCGGCCTGGGATAATTACCCGGATCCACCCGGCCGGAAACAAAAAGATCCAGGTCGCCATCATGATCATAATCAGCCGCCCGTACGCAGAATTTACTGGTCAGGTTTTTCGGTAGTGCTTCTGGATCCGGCGTAAAATTTCCCTTGCCATCATTCAGGTACAAGCGGTCCTGGTACCCGGCCGTATTGTGTTCCATGGCATATCCGCCGGAGGCGATGTATAAGTCCAGGTCTCCGTCGCCATCTGCATCAAATAACAATAAACCCATATCCTGGCCGGCGTTTCGTCAGCGAATCGGCCTGTATTAGTGGCTTTCGAATAAATTTCCCATTCGCTTCCTGCATAAAGATCCATGCACTGTGGTATGCAGAACCGCCGATGATCATATCATCCAGCCCGTTTCCATCTATGTCTCCCACTGCCAGGGCCGGGCCATAGTCTGATAATTTATGCGGAAGTAATTTCTGAATATTGAAATCAATATAATCTCTTTCCTGGTGCGTAAATTGCATACCCAGGGAATCCGTAACTTCAGTAAACAGGCTGTTCTCTGCCAATGGATTTTTCCTGTAATCATAATTCCCCTGCGCCCGGCGATATTCACCTCCAGCAACTGATCCGCTTTAACCTGCTTTAATAATTGCTGCTTCCCATCGGGCCAGCGGATCAGCACGGTGTCAACAACAGTAATCGTTCCCAATCCGAAATGGGCAATATCCTGAACGGTGGAAAGATAACCCCGGTACGGACTATTCTCGTATACCTGCTGCTTACCCTGGTCATAATGAAGTTCAACCCGGGCCCCGAGCCCGTTCCGGTTCAGGGAGTCCCCTTTAAATTTTATTTTCAGCCAGTGATGGGGTTCTTTTTCGATTTCCCGGCCCCTGTTCCGGTAGATCCCGGCCTCATCATTTATATTATTAACAACCAAATCCGGGTATCCGTCATTATCCAGGTCCGCATATACGGCCCCGTTAGAAAAACTGGGACGCATGAGACCCCAGTCCCTGCTTACATCTGTAAAATGCAGGTCCCCGTCGTTATGGTATGCATAATTGTGGAGTTTTACTTCCGGAATTTGTTTGAGCATATCTGTGGTGGATACCAGCGAGCTGGCCATGTTCCTGAATGCAATGAAATCGTGGTCCGTAACATCTTTCGGAAACCCATTGGTGATGATCAGGTCCCGGTACCCGTCATTGTCCAGGTCGGTAAGCAGGGGCGTCCAGCTCCAGTCCGTTTCAGCCACACCGGCATAAAATGAAATATCACTGAATATGGGCGGACCAACGGAATCGTTACTGTTCACACGGGGTCCCTGGTTCAGCTGGAGGGTATTCCGCACGTACTGGTAAGTATAACCGAAGAAATCACTGTTCTGGTAGGTCAGGTAACTGGACGAATTCAGCATCATTTTTTTCCTGTAATTATCTTCCGGATTCATGTCCAGCACCATCACATCTTCCAGGCCGTCATTATTCACGTCATTGATATCCAAGCCCATTGAATTGGAAGAAGTATGTTTGAAATATTCTGACAGGCGATCCGTAAATGTTCCGTCGTGGTTATTGATCAGGAGCAGGTCGTTCGGCAGGTAGTCGTTGGTGACATAGATGTCTTTCCACCCATCGTTATTGATGTCACAAATACTCACGCTGTGCCCGTATCCTTCAATGGCTACCCCGGCCTCTTTGCTGACATCTTTGAATACCGGGTGTTTCAGCGAATCATTCCATTCATTACGGTACAATCTGCCACTGCTGGGAAAAGACCCGTCGCGTGCCAGTTTGTGAAAAACATTGGGAAGGGTCGGGTTGATAATTTCGTTTACCACCAGGTACATGTCCAGGTCCCCGTCGTTATCATAATCAAAAAAAGCCGCCATCGTGGAGTAACTGGTATCCGCCAGTCCGTATTCTGCGGCCATTTCCTTAAAATGCGGGATTCCGTTTTTATCCAATCCCTGGTTGATATATAATAGATTCTTTCGCATTTCCGGATCGGTCAGGATGGTGGCTGAAACATAGATATCCGGCCATCCGTCATTGTTGATATCCACAACGGAAACCCCACGGCACCATTTTCCTTCGCCATCTGCACCGGAAGCCGCTGTAACATCTTCAAATTTGAAATCTCCCTTATTCAGGTACAATTTGTTCGGCACCCGGTTACCGGTGAAATAAATATCAGGCAATCCATCCTGATTAAAATCTCCGATACCCACTCCACCTCCGTTATAGATATTGGATACAGTGAGTATATTGAGTGAATCTGTTTCCTGAATCAGGTTATTGAAATGGATGCCGGAATGCTCAGATGAGACGGCTTCAAATAAAGTCTTATGCCGGTTGCAGGATAAATAAAAGAATATACAGGATGAAAAGAGGATAAACCGGATCCTTGCCCAACAGACCATTGAATAAATTTTTCTAATGCAAGATAAATGATTCGCTGAAATGTTTGCCGTGCAAAAAAGCAAAGTCCCGCCTGGATAACCAGGCAGGACTTTGCAGAAAATATTTATGAAAAAAGACTATCAGTAGCCGGGATTCTGTGTAAGCGTCGGTTTACCACCAACGGTACTGGCATCAATTTCCTGCTGGGGAATAGCAAAGTAATTGGACTGCCCGTCTTTAAAGGTTGCCCCGCTCAGCAGTGAGTATCCATATCCTACTTCCTTTGCAACATAGGCATTCAGTTCAGTAGCAGCTGTTCCGTAACGAACCAGGTCGAAGAAGCGATGGCCTTCCATAGCCAGTTCAAGCCTTCTTTCAAACTGAACATATTTACGAGCGCCGGCCTGACCGAGTCCGGAGAAAAATCCGGCTGCATATACAAAGGGCAGGTTGGCAACATTTGAGCCCTGTGTTCCTGCATATAAAGCAGGTGATCCGGTTGGTGTCGGTGTATTTTTTGCCCTTAAACGAACCATGTTTACATCAGCCTGCGCATTATCGAGGCTACCTACTTCCACCTCACATTCTGCAGCCCAGAGGATCACATCTGCATAGCGGCAGAGGTTAATATTCAGGGCGGTGTAACCGGCTGTCCAGGACGATTTGTCAGTCAATGCACCCACCTGTGAAGCATAGGGCGCATTCTTAACCGGAGCATAAGGTCCGCCACTGGCCTGGTTACGAACGAAAATAAAACCCGGGTTGATACCCCAGTCCAGGAAAGGAATACCTCTTCTTCCAATGGTCCAGTCAATACGTGGATCCAGCGGAGTGGTCACATCGGGTGTATAGGGATCTGAAGACTGAATACCTTCGTCATTTTTCAGGTTTGAATTGTTGTAGGTATCAGGCAAAGGATATCCGGTTACCGGATCTGTTTTAAAGGCGTTAGCCAGGCTGTAAGAAGGCTGGTTGAATCCGCAGCATGAAACCGGCATGGCAGGATCATAAGAGAAATTCAACACATCCCCGGCATTGGCATTGGCAGCACCGGAACCGTCATTCACTGAATTCTGTGCGGCAAACACGGATTCGCTGTTGTTCTTGGTAGCCGCATTGAAATTGTCATTGAAATTGTCTACCAGTTTGTATTTAAGACCACCGGAAGTAACCCCGTTGGCCATCAGATCCGTTAACAGGGGCAGTGCAGAAGCATATTTATGCTCAAACATATAGGCTTTAGCAAGATAGGCCTGGGCACCCCATTTGTTGATGCGTCCCACCTGACTCTGAGTAGCAGGCAGGTTGGCAATGGCATAAGACAAATCAGCTTCAATCTTGGGCCATACACTGGCATCATTGGTAGCCACATCTACATCGTTGGGTACACGCCAGTTACCGGCTGTATAGGTAACGGACTCATCCACCCAGGGCACATTGCCAAAGATCTTTTTCAATTCCATCATATAAAAAGCACGCAGGAAACGGGCTTCGGCTGATAACTGGGTGGAATCTGCGGGCGCAATGTCTTTGGCCAGGCGCATTTCCCTGAGCACTTCATTGGAACGCTGAACACCATCATAACGTGCCTGCCATACACCTTCATTATAACTATTGGTGGATGTTTCAGACCAGGTCATCAGCGACACGATGTCCGGCTGGTCACCCGGGTCAGAACCCTTGTGGGAATCATCAGCACAAACACTTCCAAATACCCAGTTACTGCCGGCAGTGGCCCAGGGTCCGGGTGTATTGGGACCGGCACCGCCCTCTCCATCCAGGAGAGAATAAGCACCAATCAACAAACCGGAAACACCTGCCTTGGTTGCAATAACATCCGGTGTATAACTACCAACGGGTGCTTTTTGCAAAAAGCTCTTATTACAGGCAAAAACCAGCCCCATGACCGCTATGCCGATCGGAATATATATTTTAAAATTCTTTCTTTTCATATGTTTTAATTTAACAGATATTCAATGAGTTAAAAAGTAAGACTGATACCACCGGTGAATGATCTCTGGTTACCCGGATAGGATCCATAGTCAATACCATAAGCTGCTGAGGATCCGCCAATTTCAGGATCAAGACCTGTATAGTTAGTAATCTGAAACAGGTTGGATGCCTGGAAAAATATCCTTAAGTGCTCGACGCCTACACTTTTTAAGCGAACTTTCCGGGATCGTATATCCGATAATAAAAGAACGCATTTTTAAGAAGGATCCGCTTTCTTTATAGAATGAATTCGGAACCGTGTTGGTGCTGAAAGTGGATGCATTTTCCAGGATCGGCGCTTTTGGATTCAGGTTGGTCGGCGTCCAGGAATTGTACAGCAGGTTAATACTCTTATTTCCCTGGAAGGAAGCCCACATATCTGTCCAGTAGCGTGTATAGTTGATGATATCGTTACCATAAGATCCGTAGAAGATAACGGTTGCATCAAAATTCTTATAGGTAAAATTCGCATTAAGTCCGTAGGTAAACTTCGGATTGGGATTTCCAAAGAAAGTACGGTCTGTCGCATCAATTTTACCGTCATCGGTTGATATCAGCATATTTGAAACGACCCGGAGCAGCATCCTGCTGAGTGGGTGATTTGGCAACATCCGCTGCATCTTTGAAATAACCGATTACATCATATCCGTAAAACGCTCCGATCGGATGACCTACCTGGTTCCTTACAAAATCTCCGATACGGCTGCCACCTGTTGTGAAATAACCCCCGGCATTCGGAATGCTCATGACTTCACTTTTATAGGTAGTGAAGATGCCGGTCAGGTTTAATTTCGATACCGGGCTGAAGGTTGCATGATAGGTAAGGCTCATGTCAACCCCGTTGTTCTGCACGTCCCCGATATTAACAAAAGGGGCCTGTGCACCACCTGGTTCGCTGTTCGGGTACGCACCGGAAGTGGCGGCTGCATTGTCCTGGAACAATAACCCATTGATTTTTTTCTGGTAGTACTCGATGGTGAATTCAATTTTATTTTTCAATAAAACCGCGTCCATACCGACATTGGTGATCACGTCACCTTCCCAGCCGGTATTGGGACTTCCGTATTGTGTTGCATGGAATCCAAGCACCGTGCTGTTGCTGGTTCCTGCGATATCATAGTAAGAAGAACCAGCGCCGGCACCATATAATGTAAACTGGTTGGTGGCCGGAGTATTCGCATAGGAACCCAGTTTACCCCAGCTGCCCCTGAGTTTCAGGAAGTTCAGCCAGGTGATGTTGCTCATAAAATCTTCCTGTGTCAGAACCCATCCTGCTGAAAACGCGGGGAAATTACCATAGGTCTGATCAGGTCCGAAAACAGAAGCACCATCACGACGGATCGTTGCAGTGAAGAGGTAGCGGTCGTTATAGGAATAAATACCTTGTGCAAACAGGGAGTATAATGAGGCTTGTCCGACACCACTGCCATTGACCTGTCCTTTCGGATCTCCGTTGCTTAAAGTCCAGAGGTTTTGGTTATCTGAGAAATAATTGATCCTTGTGCCGTTTATTCCTCTGCCGTAATTATCTATGGCTTCAGAACCGACAAACACTTTTACATTACTCTTTCCAAAAGTATTGGAATAGGTAAGTGTATTGGTCCAATCCCAGTAACTACCATAACTGGCACTTTCTGCAAAACCGTTGGATCCGTTGTTTTCAGCATTTTCATACGAATGATAGGTATAAGCCCAGCTGTAATTATTCTGAACCGTACCACCAATGCTGGTCCGGAAAGTAAAGTGTTTCAGGAAGTCCACTTCACCCCAGGCATTACCCATAATCTGCCAGGTGTTTCCCCGGTTATTAGCGGTCCTGTCCTGGACTGCAACGGGGTTGGGTGAGTTACCTAATTCAGGACCATTGGAACCGGCCCAGTTACCCTGGCTGTCGTGAACCGGAATGATCGGTTGTTCACGATAATCGTAGTTAATGGTATTTTCACCAAAGTAAGAGATCTGCGGGTTGTTCAGGTAAAATGCATAAAAGTTTTCACCTACCCGGATTCCCTTGGTCAGGTTAAATGTCGTATTCATCCTGGCCATATATCTTTTCAGATACGTGTCGATCAGGGTTCCCTGCTGGTTGAAATAACCCAGGGAAAAGTAATACTGGGATTTATCACCGCCGCCTGACATACCTATAGTATGACTCTGGATCGGAGCCTGTTTGAATAATTCGTGGAACCAGTCCGTACCCTGCTTGTTGGCTGCAGTGATCTGGTAGATCGGTCCTTTGCTGTAATCCACATTATATAATGAAGGATCTACTGCGGGACTGCCTGCTGAAGCGCCGCCGGGTGTAATATAATCAGGAAGCACCGGTGTGGCGCCATTGCCATATTGCTGGGAAGAAGGGTATCCGTTGGCAGCAACCTGTCCGGATGTAATATCCGCCTGCCAGAGAGCATTCGCCAGTTCCTGTGAATTCAGGAGGTGGAATGGGTTTCCTGATAAAGGAAGCTGGGTACCATAGTAACCGTCATAGGTCAGCGTAGGTTTTCCGCTTGATTTACCTCTTTTGGTCGTGATGATAACAACACCGTTTGAACCGCGCACACCAAAGATGGAAGCAGAAGCATCTTTCAGCACCTGTACGGATTCGATGTCGTTTGAATTGATATCATGGAAAGGCAGTGGCACCCCGTCCACAATATACAGGGGATCGGTATTACCAAAAGAAGTTACCCCACGAACGAACACGTTGGTCGGTCCGCCGGGTGCACCCGATGTAATTACCGTTACCCCGGAAGCCTGTCCCTGCAACATTTGTTCAGAACTGCCTGCCTGTTGATGTTTTTCATGTCCTTACATTCACCACATGCAACCGCACCGGTCAGATCTTTCTTTCTTCTGAGTGGTGTACCCTGTAACGACAACATCATTCAGAGAAGTAGTGGATGTGGAAAGCAAAACATCTCCGATGCTGTTCCCTTTTACCGGAACTGTCATGGTTTCATAACCCACAATAGTAATAACCAGATGTGCTCACTTTCTGTGAGGATGTGATGGTGAAAGACCCATCAGATCCTGTTAAAGTGGCTGACTTGCCTCCTTTTACCTGTACTGTTGCGCCCACAATCGGATTCTTGTCCGTGTTACTTAAAACACGTCCGGTAATCGATGTTTGAGCGAAAAGACTTAAGCTGAGGAAGAGAAGGAATGCGGTGTTCAGCCCCGCGAGGAGTTTAAATTTAGTTGGCATAAGCAATTCGTCTTTTGGTTTAACGATGTTAAATTATAACCAAATTTATGATTTCTTTATAGCATGACCTAATATTTTTTTAACTTTTAATTGTGTGTTATTAGCTACCTGAATTGAAATCAAAAACTTATGTGTTCAAATGAACATATTCTTTGGTCCCCTGCCGGCAGGAATATTTACGTCACTGCATTCAATTTTATTTACTTTGCGATCATGAATAAAAAATTCCGGTATGGTTATTGTATCGTCCTGTTCATCGGCATCGGGATTCCTGTTTTCCTGTGTTAAAAGACAGGATAAAAAAGAAGTGGAGGATAACCTGAAAGCGGCCATGGGCGTGTATCTGAACCACCGCCCGGGAATCGACACCTCACGTGTTAAGTTCAATGTTCTGGAAGTAGTGTATTACGAAGACAAAAAAGATTATATCTGTGATTTAAAGTGAATATGAAAGAGAAAACACCGATCAGATCAAGGATACCACCGGAAATATGCGTGCACGGATTTCAAGAGATTTCAAAGACGTTACCAGGAGAAACTGATTCCAAAATAATTCGGGTATTGGCGTAGATGTTAAAATGATAGCAATTTCCGGGTTGTCTCCGCCGGCATTCTTCCTTTACTTTTGGGTATGCAGGATTACCAACGAATCGAACAGGCCATCCACTTTATCCGCGAAAATTTCCAGGCAACAGCCGGATCTGGACGAGATGGCCCGGCAGATCCATCTCAGCCCCTTCCATTTCCAACGCTTATTTAAGGAATGGGCCGGCGTAAGCCCTAAAAAATTCCTCCAGTTTACCAGCATAGAATTCGCCAAAAAGCTCCTCCAGAGCAGGAAACCCTGGCTGCCGTCAGTTTTGAAACCGGGCTTATCCGGCACCAGCCGCCTCCACGATTTATTTATTCAGATTGAAGGTATGACACCCGGCGAATACCAGCAGGGTGGAAAAAACCTGCACATATATTATAGTCATGCGGAAACCCTTTTCGGGAACATCCTGATCGCATCCACTGCAAAAGGAATCTGCCATATTTCCTTTTGCAGGACAACTACCAGATCGCCGGAAGCTGAAATCCGCAGCCGGTTTCCGGCAGCAGTACTGGAACAAAAAACTGATCTGCATCAGCAACAGGCGCTGAAATTGTTCCGCGATGACTGGTCTGACCTCGACCGGGTCAAATTGCATTTAAAGGGAACGGCTTTTCAGATCAAGGTTTGGAATGCCTTATTGCAGATTCCCATGGGTTCCCTGAAATCCTATCTCGAGATCGCGAAGCAGACAGGGGATGCCCGCGCATCCAGAGCCGTGGGCACAGCCATCGGATCGAATCCCATCGCCTACCTGATTCCCTGCCACCGGGTCATTACTTCATCCGGGAACCTCGGCGGATACCATTGGGGCATCGACCGGAAATCAGCAATCATCGGATGGGAGGCGGCGCGGCAGCATGTGGTTGAGGATTGGGAGTTATGAGTTATGAGTGATGAGTTATGAATTATGAGTGATGACGTTGGCGTTGAGCGGTTTAAGGCAGACAGGGAGAATTTTAATCCGTAATTTTGCAATGTTGTACAATGACCGGAAAATACATGATAATGCCTAAAAAGATTAGTCATCATCTCCTTATGAATAAAGATCCAACCCGGTCCTTTCAGATTTCCAGCCGGCCCGTCTCCTGCCAGGCTGATCCTGCTGTGCACTCTGCTTCAGCCTGCAATCAGAAGCCACTGCCGGAATTCACCCTGCAGCAGCAACCCAAACAGATTCGGCAAAACAGTTTACCCCTGAAATGGTGGACAATAAAAAAGATCCCTACTGCGGCATGCCTGTAACAGCCGGCATCACGGACACAGTACATTATAAAGGAAAAGTGTATGGCTTTTGCTCGGATGAATGCAAACAGCTGTTCTTAAAAGATCCCGTTGACACTTGCAAAGAATGCGGAAATGAAATAGGGATTATCAGGCTGGAACGCGGAACGTTCTCTAATCGCTACATAAACCGCTTCATTCATCAACTCATCAATTCATAACTCATAACTCATAACCATCTAATCTTCTCCGTGTTTCAACACCTTCGCTTCCACATAGAAAATCGTTTCTTCCGCAATATTTTTTGACTGATCGCCTACCCGTTCCAGACGCTCTGATAATAGATAAATTGATCAGCGCTTCGTAACAATCCTCCGGATGTTTCTCGAGCCAACTTACCGTTAGTTGCCGGTGCGGCAATATTTACGTTATCAAGTAATTCATCTTTCTGAAAAACACTTCTCGCGAGGTGGTATCTTCATTTTCAAAAGCATGAAGTGTGTCTTCCAATATATCGATGGCTTCATCATACATCATAATGGTATCGTATTTTTCAAGAGTTCAGGATTGAAGGGCTTATCTGCGCTCAGTATATATTTGGCCACACCCTCCGCGATATCCCCTATACGCTCCAGGTTAGAATTGATTTTCAAAACGGCCAGCACAAAACGAAGATCCACGGCCACCGGCGTGAGCAGGGCAAAGATATTTTCACAGTCCCGGTCAATTTTCAATTCCGATCCATTCACCCGTTTTTCCCGCGATACCACTTCCCGCGCCAGGTCCTTATCAAAGTTAACTATTGCGATATTCGATTTGACCAGTTGTGAATGCACCAGGCTCCACATATTGATCACTTCCTTTTTAATTCATTCAGCTCAATTGCTAATTGTGACATAATACCTTGATTAAATATTCTGACTTAACTAAATCTTCCGGTAATATAATTCTGCGTCCGTTTGATCCTGCGGGTTGGTGAACATGAGTTTGGTATCGTCAAATTCTACCAGTTCACCCAGATAAAAAAAAGCCGTCTTATCACTTACCCGGGCCGCCTGCTGCATATTATGGGTAACGATCACCAGGGTATAGGTCTTTTTCAGGTCATGCAGCAGTTCTTCGATGCTCGACGTGGATATCGGATCCAGCGCGGAAGTGGGTTCATCAAGTAATAATACTTCCGGCTCCATGGCAATGGCACGGGCGATACATAATCGCTGCTGCTGTCCGCCGGAAAGGAAGGTCCCTTTTTTATATAAAGAATCTTTGACTTCTTTCCAGAGTGCCGCCTTAGAAAGCGACTCTTCCACTTTCTGGTCTCTTTCAGCCTTGGGAAGTTTCAGGCCGTTCAGTTTATAACCGGCAATCACGTTATCGTAAATGCTGAGGTTGGGGAACGGATTCGGCCTTTGAAATACCATCCCGATTTTTAGCCGCACGAAGATGGGATGCATTTCATACACGTTCTCATTGTTCAGGATCATTTCCCCGTCGCAGGTTGCACCGGGGATCAGCTCATGCATCCGGTTAATGCAACGCAGGTAAGTTGTTTTGCCGCAACCGGAGGGCCCCATCACCGCAACGATATTGTTTTTTGGAATATCCATATTCACGTTCTTCACCACATGGTTGGTTCCGAAATACGCATTGAAATTCCGGCTTTTTATAATTGTACGTTCCATCTTCTGGTTGTCAGCTTAGTAATAATATTTAATAACAATACTGTAAATAATAAAATCAGCGCTGCACCCCAGGCCATATTATGCCAGTCATCATACGGACTGGTGGCATAATTAAAAATCATCAGCGGCAGGCTTTGCATGGGCCTGGCCAGGTTAATATTCAGGTAAGGATTTCCGAATGCAGTAAATAACAGGGGGGCTGTTTCCCCGGCAATACGTGCAATGGATAACATGATTCCCGACAGGATTCCACTGACACCACAGGGCACGATCACCTTCAGGATCACCCGGTGATAAGGAAGGCCGAGCGCAAGCCCGGCTTCTTTTAAGGAGAAAGGGATCATTTTCAGTGGTCTCTTCCGTTGACCGGATCAGGATGGGCAGCATCATAATAGCCAGGGCAACACTTCCTGAAAATGCGGAAAACGTGCCGATGGGTTTTACGATCCAGAAATATACCACGATACCGATCACGATGGAAGGAACACCCTGTAACACATCTACTGACAAACGGCTCCAGTAAGAAAGACGGCCGGTTTTATTTTCACTTAAATATATGCCGCACATGATGCCGATCGGAACCGCCAATCACGGATGCGGTCAGCACGATCATTGCAGACCCGATCAGGGCATTGGCAATTCCACCGCCGGTTTCACCGACAGGTTTCGGGATCTTCGTCAGGAAGGTCCAGTTGATTTTGGTAATGCCTTCCCTGAATATATACAGGATGATCAGCAGGAGCGGTACAGTGATCAGAAATGCAAAGAATACGATCAGTGCCTGCACACTCTTGCTTTTTCCCACCCGGTATTTTACGTTTACGTTCATAATTTATTCTGTTGTAAACTTCTTGATAATACGTTTCCCGGCCATATTGATAACCACCGTTACGAGAAATAAAACCAGTCCCAGCTCAATCAGGGCAGATAAATAGACCGTATGATCTGCCTCCGTAAATTCATTGGCAATCACGCTGGCCATGGTATTACCCGGAGCAAAAATACTGGTGGGGATCATGCTGGTATTCCCGATCACCATGGTAACCGCCATGGTTTCTCCCAGTGCCCTTCCCAGCGAAAGCAGGATGCCGGCAAATAATCCGGATTTGGTATAGGGCAGGATTACATTTTTAATCACTTCATAGCGGGTTGCACCTAATGAATAAGCTGCTTCTTTTAAAGGAGACGGCACCAGGCGGATCATTTCCCGGCCCAGGGAGGCCGCATACGGAATGATCATGATCGCCAGGATCAGGGAAGCTGTAAAAATGCCGATGCCATAGGGCAGAACACCCAGCTTGATTTCCAGCGTTCGTACCAGGGGAACGAGCACAAGCAGGCCCCAGAAACCGTAGATCACCGAAGGCACTGCTGCAATCAGCTCCACGGTATTCTTTAAAAAACTGGAAAGCCATCCTTTGGGATTGTATTCACCCAGATAAATCGCAATGGCAAAGGAAAAAGGAATGGAAATAATCAGAGCCAGGAAGGAGGTGAGCAGGGTACCCAGTAAAAAAGGGGCAGCGCCATACACATTATTGACCGGATCCCAGGTGGTTCCCCAGAGGTATCTGGCTCCCAGGTGCCTGATGGACGGGATGGATTCGACGATGAGCGTAGCCAGAATGCCCAGCACCAGGACGATCATCCCCGCCCCGATACCGACCAGCGTACGTTTAAAAAGGGATTCCGCTCTTATTTGTCCGTAGGAATTCTTTGTCTTTCTTTTTCGCTTCGTTTCATCCATAATCTGAATAAAATAACTTACCCGCAAAACTGAATTTGCGGGCAAGTTAAAACGATTTTACCCTAGTTGTATTAACTAATTATCATTATAAAATCGGCTTACCATCATAGGTTGCGGATTTCAAAATTTTCTCCGCCACTTTTAATGCCTCGTCCGATAACGGGGCGTAATTCAGCGGAGTCGCAAAAGCCTGCCCTTCATGAATATTCCACCATAATAATTTCAGCAGCCGGGTAGCCTGTTCCAGGGAACGGCCTTTATAATTCTGCTCCTTGTAAATGATCACCCAGGTAAAACCGCTGATCGGATAGCCATCCGGCGCATCCGTGTCTGTCAGGAATATTTTTGAATCCTCGGGCAGGGTCACGTTTCCGGCCGCAGTTACGGATGCAATGGAAGGCAGGATGAAATTACCTTTTTTGTTTCTGATTTTTGCATAGTCCATTTTATTCTGCAAGGCATAGATCAGTTCCACATATCCGATCGCACCGGGAGTTTGCTTTACCAGTCCGGACACACCTTCATTTCCCTTTCCGCCCAGACCTGTAGGCCAGTTTACGGCACCGCCGCTTCCAACTTTTGTTTTCCAGTCAGCACTTACCTTGGATAAATAGTTGGTGAAGATGGCAGTTGTACCGCTTCCGTCTGAACGGTGGGCTACCAGGATCGGTAAGGCGGGAATGGTGACACCCTTATTGATGGAAGCAATCCGTGCATCGTTCCACATTTTAATTTTTCCCAGGAAGATATCTGCAATGACATCCGGCGTCAGGCTGATATTATTATTATTACCGGGCAGGTTATATGTTAACACTACGGCACCGGAAGCCTGTGTGATATGCAGTACCGGGGCGCCAATTTTGGCTGTCTGCTCTTCGTTCAGCGGACCGTCCGATGCACCAAAGTCAACCGTTTTATTGGTCAGCTGTAATATTCCGCCACCCGAACCGATACTCTGGTAGTTTACCTGTATGCCGGTTTTCGCGTTGTAATCCGAAAACATTTTGGAGAACAAAGGATAAATGAAAGTACTTCCGGCGCCAAGAATTGTTTTATCATTCCGGGTGGTGACAGAATCACCGGCAGCGGCCTTGTCCTGCGTTTTCGTGTCATTCGTGTTACAGCCGGCGATTGCAACGACCGCTAAAGCAGCAGCGGCAAAACTTTGTTTAAAGGTCTTTATTAAAATTCCCATGATTTTTTATTTTATGTCTGATTTAAAATTTTTAAAATCCGCCATTGTCATAATTCTTGCCAAAAGCAAAGAAGAAAGTAAGCCTGAAAACCAAATCATGATTTTTATTGGAAGCCACCTGGGATGCATAACTGTTATACCAGATATTCGGCATGAAGTGGACACGGTCTGTCGCTTTGAAATCCAAACCGGCTGTAAAAAATTGTTGCTTATAAGTCTGGTCGCCGGTAGTTACGTAGGTAACGGTTGGGGTTGCAGCCTGATAATTATAAGTGGTATGAAAGGAATTGTCGTTGTAGTTGCCGGTATTGCCGCTGTATTTGCCGTACAGGGTGTTGTTAACTTTATTATTGGGATTATACATATCATAGCGAACAAAAAACCTGAGTTTGTTCTTTATAATGTCGCCGTGAATGTACATAGATAATCCGGTAGCGGCAGTAGTTAATGTATCAACGCCCCCCCCGTTTAATGCGGCAAAATTGTCGTTTTTCAGGGTATTTACAAAACCTTCCACGCCAATCGTGTACCCGGTACCCGGGTTCATACTTTTTTCCGTAGCAGAGCTGTTATAGGCGATATAACCTTTTACCATCTGGCGCGAATGGTGCCAGGTAGGTGTCCAGTTCATTCTTTGATAATCCGCATACGCGTCCACTACGATTTTCTTTTTGAAAAAATACCCATACACATCTCCGTAAAACCATTTGAAATTATCGTTTTCCGGTTTGGCGCTGGTGCCATTTGCGACCATCAGATTATAACCATAGTTCTTTTTGGACGGATCAAAAACACCCTGTAAGCCGACACCCATGTCGAAAGAAGCCGTGCGGCGTATATCCGAAATCGTCCTTTCAATGGAGCGGTAGCTCCAGATCTTTTCCGTCAGCATGGGGAAGGCCGGTGTAGCCGCCTGCCCGACGACCAGGTCAGTTCCTTTCCAGATATTCTTCCACCGCAGATTCAGCAGCTTAATATAAAAGATCAATTTCTGGTCGGTTAATAAATCCCCGGTAGAATTACCTGTAGAGAGTGCCGTAGTCGTGCCTGCACCACTGCCGACCGCCGGGTTGCCGGCAGGAAAATTATCTTCCGCAGCCAGCAAGTAATTCCGCCGAGAATTTTTTAGAAATATTATAATCATACCCCAGGTAAATACGCCGGAACTGGAAAGACGTTCTGTTTTGCGGAATACCGGTGTACTGGTTGCTCCCGCCGCGGGTTAAGGAATCGGAATGCGTTTTATAGGCAAAATCACCAAAAGAATAACCCCAGAGCCGGCCGGTATTCGCCGCACCCGTTTTAAAAAGGGAATCATTACTAAATACATACTGGGCCTCTGAAGAATTATAAAAGAATGAAAAAAGAAATATCAGGATTGAAATCCTGACGAAAGTTTTAGCGATCCAACTTTTCATAAAGGTCTTTTTAGAATTGATTTGAATGCAAAAGAAGTTAGATCCTGTGAATGGAATGTTAAGCGAATATTACCATAATGTTACCTGCTTTGCGGGTTGCTTGCAACGGAACAACCCGCGACATCATACAAATACTTAATCATTTCTTAACATGGAAACCGGTGCAAAAACAGGTTGTTTCGAATGTTATATTTGGAAAATACATCGCATCACGTAACATGCCTTTATATTCAGAAAACCAGGTCCGCCTTTTATATGAAGAGTTCAGGGGATTGAAGAAATACGCCGGGAAACTGGTTTTTTTTGACAGGCATTTCGGAATCATCCCTTTCTCTTTCCCGGATTTTGATCCGCAGCTGCCTTTCTTCTTCCAAAAAAATAAAACGGATGAACTGGCTGAAATTTTTAAGAAAGAAAGAAATAATCCGGCACTGACCGAGAAAAAATTTTCTTTCGGAGAAACCTTTGTATTCAGTATCAGACCGGCCAATTCCAACAGCGCTGTTTATAACAACTATATTTTATCCTGCTTCCTGTCCCGGACACCGGTATGTACAGAATGGATCCGGCAAAAAATGAAAGCCGGTAACCCGGTCGAAGTTTTGCTGGACGAAGCCAATGGCATCATCAACCATCTGGAATATTGTTTGCAGCATGAATATGATAAAAGTTTCAGGCTCCAGTGTATGTCCGTATTCTATAAAGGCTTTTATGATGCTTTCAAAAACCGGGTAAACGGTCCGGGGAAAAAACGAAAATTTACCGAACTCTATCTATATGCACAGGGAATTATCTATGCGAATTATATCAGTTCCCTGAAAGCCGGTTTTCAGAGTCCCCTGAACCCGGATGATCTTCAAAGACCGGCACATCTTGATTTGCCCGGTAAGCTGGACCTGCTGAATGAACTGGGAATTATAGAATTTCTTAAAACCCGCTATGCCGGGATGGATTCCCTTTCATTTGAAAATAAGCTGGCGGAAATCCTTTGTCTGATTACAGGAGAATATGCAGAAAAAAAAGAGTCGCTACTCAAAATCCTGTCTTCCATGAACAGACACAATGCCGGAGGATCTGCAAAGGGGCCCGCGACCGGGGCTCACCGCAAAATCCTGCGGCTGACAACGGGGAAATAATAGTAAAAATTAAAGGGAGAAACTTTTCTGCTGCGCATGTGTTGCATCATAAGCATCCAGCACCGCTTTTAATTCCCTGTTCATCTCAGGGATGCCGAATTCAGGCGAATTCAACTCTGCTTCTTCAGAATAGGATTTATCATACCACCGGCCGTCTGATAAAGTCTTATAGAATTTCAATTTCAATTGTTCACCTTTCACCGGGCTGTCGAAAAAAACAAAGTATTCAACCAGGGGTAATTTATCCACTGAAACAGAATACAAACCTTCCCTAAGGATCACTAGTGAATAAGGAGATTTTCTGATCTGGGCCACCCGGTTTAACAGTGGAAAATGGAGTTGAAATTCTTCTTGCATGGTAACGTATTGTTAAAAAACTCATGCAAAATAGGCTCGGAACGCCACAACCTATATTAATTTAATGTTACCAAATTGTTTCCTCCGCCTGCCGGGATGGGATGGCCCGCTTTATAAGGATATTTTTGTACTTAGCTGATTTTCTTTTGTTTATTCAAATTCGAGCAGGTATTCGGATACATATTCCCCTTTTTCGGGGGTCATATCCTTATAAAATAACCTGGCTTTCCGTCCCAATTGAAGGGAAGTGTAGCCGGCTTTCCGGTCGGCAGCTGTATTGACGGGCTGCAGGGATGGATACCAGAGGGTATGCCCGGGTTTTTTCAATAATAATTGCGGAACGGACCAATCCTGGGAATGGGTGCCCGCACCCAGGTCAGTATGCCGGTTATAAGAGATATAAATACTATTGCCCTTCCAGGAAGGGCCTTCCGCCCTGGCCATGAGCATCACCCAGCAACGGAGGTATTCGTTCCAGCTGACTGAAGGCCCCCAGTAGTATCTGGCATGGGGGGAGGAGGCAGGTCCGCCTCCCTGGTTCAGGGGAATCTGCAAACGGGCAACCGGCCGGCCGGCCCGATCCGGCAAGGCGCTGAATGCATACCCGTCCCATCTTTTTGCATTCCCGGAGGGACTATCCAGTTCCGACAAGGGAATCCGGGCGATACTGATACACTGACCCATCCATTCTTTGACAGGATCATAGGTCTTTTCATCATAACGGCCGGGATAACCATATTCACCATAAAAAACATAGAGGTAATTTCCATGGGCGATGGCTGAAGGATCCCCCACGCCACCGGCAAAATTAATCCCGGTATTATGCGGCCGGAGGATCAGGCGGGGCTGAAGGTCTTCCAGCAGGATGCCTTTGTCGGTCCAGCTTTTCCCCCCATCCACGGATTTCATAATTCCAATCCGGCAGACAGCCGTTTTCGTTTCCGGACCCCGGAGGCCTTCCGGCCAGTTCTTATCTATATAACCTTCACCCGTAACCGGATCATAAGGCAGGGTGGAAGGATAATTTTCATTATGATATAGTGCATATAACGTGTTCCCCGTCCGGTCTGCCTTGTATTGATACAGCGACTCAAACCAGACGGCGCCATGTAAGCCCTTTTTACCGGGTGCTGCATTCGCCGGCATCAGGGGTTCCTGAAATTCAGCAGGGGCTCTGCTGAAAACTTCGTCCACCGTATTGCCACTGGCATATTTCAGTTCATGGGAATCACCCCAGAGCGGGTCCTCCCCGTATTTGCCGGGGAATATCCGGAAGCTGTCTCCGATCCATACACTGGCCATATTACAATCCACAAATGACCGGAAAATGAATTTTCCGGTAGGAACCAGTCGGACTACCGGCACGGAAGCGTGTTTTTTTTCCTGATGAGCCAGGTTCTGGGCAGGTAGAAATAAAACCGGAAAAGCTAATAAACCCATCCAGATAAAATAACGGGGACTGTATTTCATACGAATTGAAAAATTACAAAATTGTACGGTGTTTGTAATACGAATATTTAAATTGTGAAACCGAAAAACGCCGGCATATGGATATACCTGTTTCCAATAATCAGGAAAACATGCAGTTTGAAGTGCATGAACATGGTGAAACAGCCCTGCTGCAATATCGCTTCCTCGACGGGATGATCTGGCTCATGCACACAGAAGTGCCGAAGAATCTGGAAGGGAAAGGGTATCGCATCCGCCCTGGCACAATTCGGACTCGAATGGGCCATTGCAAACCATAAAAAAGTTAAAGTGCTTTGTCCCTTTGTGGCCGTTTATCTGAAAAGACACCCGGAGTATCTTTCGATCGTTGTACGCTGAGCATGTTCATAAAACGATACGCTGTGCCATGGGGATACGGACAGGCGCCTGTCATAAATTTCAAAATAATACCTTCTATCATGATATCCGGCTTTTTTCAGATTCGCATGCTGATCATTTTCCTCCTGGCGGTCTGCAGCAGCCTGTTGCACGCACAATCCGATTCGCTGGTTCTTCCTTTATGGAAAGACGGGGCGCCGGGTTTTGAAAACAGAAAAAATGAACCCGAAGAGGCGAAGGATTACTGGGTAAAAAATATCAATAACCCGTCGCTTACTGTTTTTTTCCCGCCGGCCGGCACGGCCAACGGAACTGCCGTTCTGATTTGCCCGGGTGGCGGCCACCGCCTGCTGGTTTATAAGGCAGAAGGACTGGATCCCGCTAAATACCTCAATACACTGGGCATTACGGCCATCATCCTGAAATACCGGCTGGCCCGTGAACCGAATTCTCCTTATTCCCTGGATAAACAACCGCAGGAAGATGCTTACCGCGCCATGCGCCTGGTCCGCAGTCATTATAAGGAATGGAAGATTGATACCAGCCGCCTGGGCATGCTCGGGTTTTCTGCCGGCGGCGAAGTGGTGGATGCAGTCGCCTTTGGTTCGGGTAATGGAAATCCGCGGGCACCTGATCCTGTTGACCGGCTGAACGGCCGGCCGGATTTTATCATGCAGGTCTATCCGGGTCCCTTATTTATTCCCGACAGTGTTCCGCATGATGCGCCACCGGCATTTCTGCTGGCTGCCAACGACGATGCCTGCTGTTCCGTAACCGTCATCAGTCTTTTGGAAAAATACAGGCAGGCAAAAGTTTCTGTGGAAGCCCATATCCTCGCCCACGGGGACCACGGTTTTAATATGGGTAACCGTTCTTCCCTGCTTTCAGTAAAATCCTGGCCCAGGCTGATGACCAACTGGCTATTGGATAATAAATGGGTGACACCGGTTCCACCTGGTCATGATTCAGAAAATTTAAAATAATCAGAACATGAAAAAAATTCGCATTTACTACTGGATAACCACGGGTTTACTGGCTTTGATGATGGCCTTCTCGTCCATATCCAGCCTGCTCTTACCTGCCCAGGCCGCAGTGTTCTTTAAATCCATCAGTATGCCTGCCTACCTGATTCCCTTTCTCAGCATTGCCAAGCTGCTGGGCGTGATCGCCATCCTGGTTCCCGGATACCCGAGAATTAAAGAATGGGCTTATGCCGGTTTGGTTTATGATTTGCTGGGAGCATTTTATACAAACTACGCCTCCGGAGAAACTTTTTCAAATTCACTTCCGATCCTTTTATTTGTCGGTATAGCGTTTGTTTCCTATTTCCTTTATCACAAAAAAGCCGGACTTCCTTCAGGTTAGTCCGGGGAAATTACCTGTTCCTGTGAACCTCTAACTGAATGGTTATAAGCCGGCAGGTATATAAAATCAATTGCCTCCGCGGGGAGGCAATTGATTCAGTCGGATAAGGGTTGAAATTATTCCCTGGTCAGATCCTGCATGGTGGCCATTTCACCATCTGTATTCACTTTGACAATCTTAATATTTGACTTGTCTTCCAGGTGAATTACATAACCTTTTCCATCATTTGTCTGCACTTCTTCAACCAGGGTAATAGCCATATCGTAATAAGTGGATTTTACAATAGCCCTGATATCCCGGGGAAGTTTGTCTTCACCATAGAAAATCAGTGAATACTGCCAGCGGCCTTTTTTGTCATAAAAGACTCTTTCTCCAAAACCGTCCTGGACGAAATAGGATACAAAGCCATTTTTATCAGAAAACCACATGGCGTTACTTGCATTGAACCGGGCCTGGAAGTCCTTGATTGCCCGGGCATGGATATTTTTTGTATCCGGAACATAAGAACCCATATCAGCAGTGCTTTCCAGGGCGGCCGCATTTCGAACGGATGACATAAATTTCTGTGAATCATTAAATGCAACCGGGTTTGCTGAATACTGCGCATTTACTGAATTGCCGAACGCTGCAATGGAACTGATTCCAATGGATAGCGCGAAGAGGATTTTTTTCATTTTTGTAAGGTTTAATTGATGATTGATTTTGTTTGAACGAATGGGATGACTTTGTTAAGAATCATTCCATCCGGCTGATTCAAAGGGTTTGGATATCTGGCGGTCTGAACAGGGTAAAGGATACTGATAATCTGATTCCGGAATGTTGTTGTAATAGATTGATCGCAGGATTTTAAAGGAGGGAAACAGAAAATATGGAAACCAGCTATATTTTTCTTACATTGGATAAAAGCCCCCACTATAATGGACAGCGCTGGTTCTTTTCATTATAATGACCAGGAAATAATCAAACAGCTAAGGCAAAGTGGGATTGACAAAAGAAGAAGTGAAGAGCAATTATTCAACCGGTTCGCCTATTTCGTCCGGGAGGGCATGACCAAACACGCTCTATCGGAAGATGAGTCTTTTGATGCCTATTCCGATACCATTCTCGCCGCGCTGGAAAATATACGCAACGAACATTTTGAAGCCCGCGCTTCCCTCAAAACCTACCTCTACCAGATTTTCCATAATAAATGTGTTGACCTGCTGCGAAAAAGAACGACTAATAAGAATAGCGTGCACCGCCCGGAGTCGATTTCAGACAGGCTGATGCTTTTAACTGATACCGCCCGTTCGGTCGTTCAAAAGATGATGGACCAGGCGGACTGGAACCTGCTCCGGGAAAAACTGAACCAGCTGGAAGAAAAGTGCAGGCAAATGTTAACGTATTGGGGAGACAATTACAGCGATAAAGAGATCGCTGCCCTCCTCGGGTATAAAACCGCAGACGTAGTAAAAACGAGCAGGCTTCGCTGCCTGGACAGATTGCGAAATCTGTATAAAGCCGAATAAAAGCAATGGACAACCTGGATTATATAGAAAGCTATTTCACAGATGGACCGGATCCCGTCCGGACCCGGGAATTTGAGAACCGGATTGAGTCAGATCCTGCTTTTGCGGAGCAGGTAGCTTTTTACCTGTCTGCCTTCCAGGTTTCCGGGGAAGCAGCCCGGATTGTAAAAAAGGAACATTTTAAGGAAATTTATAAAAAGAATCATACCGCCGGCCCCGGACCGGTCAGAAAATTGGTATATTATATGGCGGCAGCAGCGGTGGTTGCCGGAATGGTTTTCGGGATCTACACCTATGTAAAGCCCGTTTCACCGAAGCAGCTGGCCGATCGGTATGTGAACGGGCACCTGCAAACCCTGGGCGTGACCATGAGCGGCCGCAGCGACAACCTGCAAACCGGCCTCCGGTTGTATAATGAAGGAAGGTATGAAGAAGCTTTATTGCAATTTGAAAAAATAATCCGGTCCGACACCTCTCTTTTTACTGCTAAGGAATATGCAGGGATTGCCGCCCTGCGTCTAAAAGAATATAATAAGGCACTATCGTATTTCGAACAGTTGGAAATCTACAACGGCCTCTATGCAAATCCTGCCTTGATCTTACAGTCCGTCACCCTGATGGAACGCAATCAACCCGGCGATGCCGCTAAGGCCAAACAACTCCTGAAACGGGTCGTGGACCATGATCTTGAAGGGAAGGAAGTCGCACAGGAATGGCTACGGAAACTTTAGTGTATCTCTTTCAATATAAACCCTTAAACTTTTTCATATGAAAAGAAATAACCGCATAAACACCGGAATGCTACGGAGTATTACCCTGTTCACCCTCATGCTTTCTGTTATCATCAGCTTAGAGTCCTGCCCGGGCCATACCAGTCAGTCACCAACCTACGCGCTTCCGCCATCGCTGCATGTTTCTCCGGATTCAGCCGTAAAATGGGTGGACTGGATTGTACTTTTTAAGCCTGCATCTACCTATGCTGAAAGAACATTGTATATGGATAACCTCAGGGATTCCATTACACAGTTTGTTGCCAAAATGAATCATGATGCTGATAGAAACGATCCTTTAACTGTTCAATATGTGTTTTGTCCCTGCGATTCCCTGTTATATAATCTGGTTGCAACCACATCCATTACTGCCACCGGAACCATAGCCACTTCACCTACCCCGCCACCCAAAACAGGATCCTCCGGAGACCCATATCTGTATGCGATTCAGAACAATCAGTTTCAGGACAGTACCACGGCCCGGGATCTTGAAAAGCCTTCACCTAAATCCGGCAGTTTTACTATAGACAGTTCCCGGGTTTTGGCCATTATGGATACGGGCCTGGATAGTACTTTATTCGATCCTAAATTTAATTATTTATTGTGGAGCGATCCGACCGGAGAACCTACGCTGCGGAATTTTCAATTCTTTAGTAATCTCAAAGGACTTGACTATTATCTTGATGACGACCCTTTTAAACATGGATCTGCTGTAACTTCCCTTGCACTGGAAGCTCTTAGAAAATATAACATCCGGAATAGTAAACTGCCACGGATCATGGTTCTTAAAGTATTAGATTCAAAAAGGCTTGGATCCACGTTTACCGTTAGCTGCGCATTGAGTTATGCTGTGCAAAAGAAAGCGACCCTGGCCAATGCAAGCCTTGGCTACTATAGTACCGGGGAGGTGGATTCGGTTTTAAGATACTATGTGGAATTCAGCAAAAACGCAAAACCCAATCCGTTACCCATTATTGCGGCAGCGGGAAACCTTACAGGAAAACATGATTTGGATCTTTGTACACCTGTAACGGATCTCAACAAAAATAAGCTGACTTCCACCCACCTGTTTTACCCGGGTTGTTTTAGCCCTGATTATTACAATGTTATTTGTGTTACAGGACTTAAGAACGATCATATGCCCTGTTATTACCAGAATTATTCTCCTGACTATGTGAATATCGGTGTGATAACCAACCCTCCTCCCGGTCCGGCAGCCTATTGCTGCAATTTCCCCGTCAGCTTCTTTAATATTTCAAGAAGAGGATATGAAGGGTCTTCATTTGCCACACCGGTTGTAAGCGGTCAGATGATGGCAGCTATGTTAATAAATCATGCATTCACCTGGAGGGATGCCCTCAATCAGGTCGGGGTAGCATCACCCGGATCGGTTTCAAAAAAAGTTTTACCGTATAATTCAACTCCATGATTTCAGAATATGTTAAAATACCTGCTCGTCTTTCTCATTTGCGTATCCCTTATTCCAACCTTGTCCGGGCAATGTCCGGACAAGGTTGCCTTATGGAATCGTATTGTATTTTTACGCGATTCAACTAATGTTGCTGATTCAATACAATTAAAGGAGTTATCCGGCTATCTGGAAAAAATAAAAGTATGCCCTCCCTTAAATGATTCCACCGACGCTTTGCTCCTTATACGAATTGGCGCACTGCACTCAGGAAAAAAAGATTTTAAAACGGCCATAGCATTTACCCTGCGCAGTATATCTATGATTCACTCGCATATCGGGGAACCGGGAAATGCTGAATCCCAATTGGTAAAAGCTTACCATAACCTCAGTAATTATTACGATTCCACGGAACAGATTCATTTAGCAAAAAGGGCTTCTGACAGTTGCATATACATTTCATTAAGGTTAAATAAAATGTATGAAATTTCCGCCCAGCATATCAGCAGTAAAATTAATGAGCTTTTCGGTAAAGGGGATTATTACCACTGCCTCGAAATCGCCACTATCGGGGAAGAAATATCCAGAAAATCCGGTTACCGTTCTGACGATGTCTTTTACTATGCCTGCTGGGAAATTAATTCATACATCTTCTTAAACAGGTTTCCGGAAGCATCGCAAAAATTGAAAAAGTCGATTGCAGCATGTATTCAATCTGAAAAGAAATCAAATTTAGGGAGCCTGCTAAACCTGAAAGCAACGGTGGCCGTAAAAAACGGCTCCCCTGAAGAGGCCATTAGGTTTACGATGGAATCTTTTAACTATGAAAAAAGAAACCACAATTATCCAAACTGTGCCAGCGCTTTGAGTAATTTAGGTTACGACCTGTATTATAAAAGATTACATCAAAATAAAAAAGCGCTGTATTATTTTAAAGAAGCCCTGCTTTATGCGAATTCCAATGATTCGCTTTCTATTCTGAACAACATGGCCAATGTTTATGTTCAAATGGGAGATTTTAAACCTGCCTTTGATTATTTTCAGCAGGCATTTAATAAAATCCATCCCCTTGCTGACGAAAGATTTTTAATAAACAATTTCACCAAAGATTTTTTTGATGCCTGGAATGCAGAATATCTGTTCAACCTGGTGCTGGATAAAGCGGAAGCCTTCCTTATTAAATATAACCAGACGAATAATCCGACTGATCTGAAGTCTGCCTTAAGCATATATAAAGCTGCCGACCACCTGATGGACAAAATCAAGATCGCACAAACCAATGTATCATCAAAATTATTTTGGCGATCGAATACCAGGAGATTGTATGAAAATGCAATCAAGTCCTGCTATTTAGCAGATAATATGGAAGATGCCTTTTACTTCTTTGAAAAGAGCAGGGCCGTTCTATTGAATGACCAGCTCAAAGAGCAGGAAACAAATGATCCCAATTTGATTGAAACGGCCCTGTTACAGAAAAAATTACTCGATTTAGAAATGCCGGGGAATAAACCGGATCCTTTTTCAAATGAATATTCAGGTATTCAAAGGGAAATATTTATCACCAGGGAGCAATTGAGCCACCTTGATCAGCTAATAAAAGAAAATAACTCGTGGTATTACCAAAGCCTGATTGATACAAATTTTATAACTCTTAAGGAAGTTCAAAATCAATTGTTGAGAAATAATAACACACAGGCCATCCTGGAATTTTTTAATGGTGACAGTGCCTGTTATTTGCTATCGGTAACACCCGCAAAATCATCAATAACCAGGATAAATAAAACAAAATTTGATAATCAGGTTGCCAGGTATACCACATATCTGTCGAATCCTGATTTGGAAAACCAGGATTTCAAAGGTTTTGTAATGGCCGGAAAGGAACTTTACGACCTGATTTTTAATGAATTTCATCTGCCAAAAGGCCGTATTATCATCTCACCGGATGGAGGGTATTTCCCTTTTGAAGCTTTAATAACAAATCCAGATATTTCAGCACCTTCTTATTTTCTTAATGATTATGCAGTCAGTTATACTTATTCCGTTCGTTTTTTGCTAAATGACTTTAAAAAAAATAAAACCTTTTCAACCGGGAATTTCCTGGGAATAGCACCGGTTCACTATCCCGAATACCTGCAACTGTCATCCCTGCCATTGAGTGATGTATCGGTAGGTAAGATCGGTTCAAATTTTAGCAAAACGTATTCACTGATCGCCACACAGGCTACCCGGAACAATTTCATGGAATGGTTCCACAAGTATAAAATGATTCAACTATACACCCACGCATCTGATACCAGTGCCAACGGCGAACCAGTTATCTATTTCGCCGACTCGGCTCTCTACCTGTCAGAACTGATCCCCGAAAATAAAACCGCTGCCCAACTGATTGTTTTGTCAGCCTGTGAAACCGGGAACGGTACACTATACAAAGGGGAAGGTGTATTCAGTTTTAACCGCGGATTTGCGGCATTGGGGATCCCGTCTTCGGTAACGAATCTATGGGCCGTGGATAATGAATCCACCTACCGCATCACGGAATTATTTTATAAATATGTGTCGGAAGGACTTCCCCTGGATATCTCCCTGCAAAAAGCCAAACTGGATTTTATTTCTGCTTCTTCAAAAGAAAAAAGACTCCCCTATTACTGGGCGGCAGCCATCGTTGTTGGCAGAACAGATCCCGTTGAATTAAGTCCGGCGTATCCGTGGAAATTATTACTGGTAATGACCGGATCCCTGGCCGGCATCCTCCTTTTGATGATCCTTCTAAGAAAAAATAATCGTCCGCTGCGCTTAAGCCATGCTGCCATTTTATAAGCCGGGAAACGGCTCACATCTGAATTGCCACAGTTCAGGACCATTTTTCAGGGATGACCCCGCCGTATCACAACGCAGTCCGACGGACCAGTCATTTTCGTCGGCGTCCTGTCCTTCCACTTACAATCCTGTGTATCGTAATCTGGGAAACCATGTCCCCATCTTCTTCTTTTAACAATTCCAAACCCGCTGTTACAGGGTAAGGCCAAACATTAACACCGGGGTGGTTCCGGTTAGGCCTACTTTACATCGTTGCCGGTTATTCTACCGGCAGATAAACAAAACAAAATGTCAAACATTGCGCAGCTTGTAAACGTGGAAAAGAACATGACTACATTGAAAAAAGGTGTTCATGCCTCAGGATTGGACCAGGTACTCAGCAGCACCGGCCCCTTTACAGTATTTGCTCCGACAGATATTGCTTTTGCCAAACTGGACAAAGGCGTATTGGATAATTTATTAAAGCCGGAAAATAAAACGAAACTGACCGATTTATTAAATCATCATGTGGTGGCAGGTAAAATAAATTTCAAAGACCTGAAAGACGGCGAAAAACTGAAAACAGTAAATGGTAAGGAATTGCTGGTACATGTGAAAGATGGCCAGGCGACGGTTGATGGCGCTAAAATCCTAAGCCATGACGTGCAGGCGACCAACGGCGTTATACATTCCCTGGAAACGGTAATGTTAAAGAACTAGATTACCCCGAATCCTGTACTCCTAAGCCATCGGCAGCTGCCGGTGGCTTTTTTGTGCAGGTAATGGGTTATTTGTAACTTAAAAGAGAAGGTCCACCGTTTCATGCATCCGTTTCAATCTGATGGCATCGTATATCAAAACCGATCCCAGGCTTATAAAAAACACGCCGATAATCAGGGTTATATCTATTGCCCGGGTGGAAGGCGAATAAATAATCGCGATGGCAAAAATGCAGGACAGCATCCCATGGACCAATATGAATACCCATCCGCGGATCTGTTTTTTTACCAGCAGGGAAGCGATGATCTTGATGATACCCACGCAGAGGATCCAGGACCCGATCAGCAGCGGGTATAAAATAAAAGTCATGAACGGATTAAACAGAAGCAGGATACCGAAAATAAAATCTGCTATACTTTCTATCCGCATAATCCTTTTTTCCCTGTTAAATTTTATATGGGCAGAAGAAGAAGAAACCTGAAGCACAATGCCGTTCAACAGTAGGGCCAGGCCTGAAAATCTGACCAGCTCCACATAGGCCCACAGGGGATTCACTAAGCATACGATTCCGATTATTACAAACAGGATCCCGACCATGCTTAATAACCGGCTGGATTTTATTCTTTTCATTTCAAAAAATTCTTTTCAATTGATCAAATCATTCATATAATTTGTCCGGGTCCGGGCAGTTACCTATTAAATATACAATCAAAAAAGCCAGGATACTAATCGATCCCCTTAAACCGGATGATACATTATACCATTTGTCTCTTATAACAATTCAATAGCTTTGAATCAAATTTCTATCGTATGAACCGGGGTAATATTCTCCTGATCGATGATGAAGAAAAACTCAGGCATTTATTAATGCGCATCATCGGGCTGGAAGGTTATACGGTTTTTGAAGCGGATACCCTGAAGGCAGGTCTCCGGATCATGGAAAGGGAATCCATCCAGGTGATCCTTTGTGATGTGAAACTTCCCGACGGAAACGGGGTTGAATTCATCGAAAAGATTAAGTCCCGGTACCCGGGGGTAGAAATGATCATGCTGACCGCTTACGGCAATATTCCGGCAGGAGTGCAATCCATCAAAAACGGCGCTTTTGATTACCTCACGAAGGGAGATGATAATGACCGGATCATTCCCCTGCTCGACCGGGCCATGGAAAAAGTGAGACTGAAAAAACGTGTGGAACAACTGGAACAGCAGGTTGAAAAGAAATATACTTTCGAAAACATACTGGGTCAGTCGGAACAGATCCGGGAGGCGATTGATATGGCCCGTAAAGTGGCCCCCACCGATGCGACCGTCTTATTGCTGGGAGAAACCGGTACGGGAAAAGAAGTATTTGCCCACGCTATTCATCACGGGAGCAGGCGGGCAGGCCACCCCTTCGTGGCGCTCAACGTAAGTTCATTCAATAAAGAACTGCTCGAAAGTGAATTATTCGGTCATTTGGCGGGCGCATTCACCGGTGCCCTGAAAGATAAGAAAGGACTTATCGAAGAAGCCGACGGGGGTACGCTGTTCCTCGATGAGATCGGTGAAATGGCATTCGACCTGCAGGCGAAACTATTACGCGTACTGGAAACCAGCGAATTTATCAAAGTCGGCGATACGAAATCATCCCGGGTACAGGTGCGGATCATTACCGCAACCAACCGGGACCTGCAAAAGGAAGTGGATGAGGGAAAGTTCCGTGAAGATCTGTTTTACCGGCTGAATATTTTCACAATCAAACTGCCCTCCCTGCGTGAGCGTAAAAAAGACATCCCCCTGCTGGCTCATTATTTTCTCAGGGTGTATGCATCCAAATTAAATGGACAGGTGACCGGCATGAGCAAAGAGTTTTCAGATCTTCTGGTACATCATGAATGGAAAGGAAATATCCGCGAGTTGAAAAATATTATTGAAAGAGCCGTTATACTGGCTTCAGGATCCGAACTTACGCTGGCCGACCTGCCACTCGACTTCCAGGCAACCCGGCAGAAAGGACAGTCCATGTCGGCCTTTGAACTGGCAAGCATGGAAAAACTGCATATCCAGCGGGTACTCAATCACACACATGGAAATAAAATGGCGGCTGCCAGGTTGCTGAATATTGGCCTGACCACCTTGTACCGGAAAATAGAAGAATATAAACTGGGTTAAACCTGCGTTGAAATTTTCTTTCCATTTTGAAAAATACCATGTCATTTTGAAATGATTCAAATCATTTACCGAATAGATGCATGCCATTTAATATATCTAAATCCTTTACTACGATCGGCTTACAACTTTTGGCATAACGTCATTGCTTTCGGCATTGCATTTGCGCGGTGCAGTTCCGATGATCACAAAACAGGGACCTGCTGCTGCCTGTGGCCACGGAAATTTCTCAAGGGTCAGTCTCGCCTCTTTATTAGTTGCCCTGGGAATTATTTATGGAGATATCGGAACTTCCCCGCTTTACGTTTTTAAAGCCATCCTCGGAGAAAGAGCCATTTCGCAGTTGCTGGTGTATGGCGGTATTTCCTGTGTTTTCTGGACCCTCACGTTACAAACAACTTTCAAATACATCATCCTGACTTTACAGGCGGATAACAGGGGAGAAGGGGGTATATTTTCTTTATTTGCCCTGGTGAAGCGGTTTGGTAAAAAAGCATATATCCCGGCGATTATCGGCGCGGCCACCCTGCTGGCAGACGGTATCATTACCCCGCCCATATCCGTATCTTCCGCCGTGGAAGGACTGAGCGGCGTACACAGCCTGGGAAACATAATTGTACCGGGGAATAACCTCACGGTGGGTATCGTTGTCGGCATCATCAGCCTCCTGTTCTTCTTTCAACGCTTCGGGACCAAGATTGTCGGTACTTCTTTCGGTCCGATCATGCTCATCTGGTTCTCGATGATCTTCGTGCTGGGAGCCATTCCCATCATGCACAATCCGGCTATCCTGGCCGCCCTCAGTCCGTATTATGCCATCGAACTGTTAACGAAATATCCCAACGGATTCTGGTTGCTGGGTGCTGTTTTTCTCTGCACCACCGGCGCCGAAGCGCTCTACAGTGATCTCGGACATTGTGGTAAGAAAAATATCCGGCTCACCTGGATATTCGTGAAACTTGCACTGGTCGTGAATTATATGGGCCAGGGCGCCTGGATACTTGCACAGCATACCAGTAAACTGAACGGCCTCAACCCATTTTATGAATTAATGCCGCACTGGTTTTTGCTCACGGGAATTATCATCGCCACCCTGGCAACCATCATCGCCAGCCAGGCCCTGATCAGCGGTTCCTTTACGCTGATCAGCGAAGCGATCAGCATGAATTTATGGCCCAAGGTTAAAATAAAATTTCCCACCACGATCAAGGGACAGATCTATATTCCCAGCATCAATACCACGCTGTGGATCGGGTGTATCGCCATGATGTTTTATTTCCGTAAGTCAGAACATATGGAAGCCGCTTATGGATTCTCGATCATTATCGCCATGATGATGACCACGGCACTCATGTTCGGTTATATGAAATTTGTCAGGAAATGGAATATGCTGCTGATCCTGGCCATCATCGGTATTTTCTTTACGGTTGAAACCGCGTTTTTCATCGCCAACGTGGCCAAGATCAAACAGCGATGGATGTTTCTCTTCTTCGAATTCGGACTGGTCTTTATTATGTATATCTGGTTTAATGCCCGCCGGATCACGAACCGCTACCTGAATTTTGTGAATATCAGCAAATACAGCCAGGAGCTGATTGAATTGAGCAACGACCGGGAAATTCCAAAATATGCCACACACCTGGTGTATCTCACCAAGGCCAATATGGATCGGCAAATAGAACAACGGATCATCGATTCCATTTTAAACAAGAAACCAAAAAGGGCGGATATATACTGGTTCATACATATTGATATATCGGATGCGCCCTATACCATGGAATATAATGTGGTTGAAATTATCAAAGACAAACTGATACGTGTTGAATTCAGGCTTGGATTCCGGGTTCAACCGCGGATAAATAAATATTTTAAGCGGGTAATGCAGGAGATGGTACAAAACTGCGAGTTGCAATTCATTTCCAAATATGAGTCCATGACGAAAGAAAATTTCCATGCAGATATTACTTATGTTATCATCGAAAGATTTTTATCTGTGGAAAATGAACTGCCGATGAAGGAGGATTTCATCCTGGATTCCTATTTCACTATAAAGGGGATAGCACAAAGCGATCAGAAAGCCTATGGACTGGACAGCTCGGATACCATCATTGAATATTCGCCCTTATTTATAGAACAAAAAGACAAACTTCCATTGCGACGGGTGTTGGCTTAATCCTCCCTAGTTAAAAAATCCCGCTACTGCAACTGGTAAATGACCGCTTCGTAAGGTCGCAATTGAATAACAGATTCCCCTCCCTTTCCATCGGGCTTCTCCTGATAATTCGACAGTACAACCTTTGCCTTTGCGGTTGAAATTCCAATATGGGCGAAAGCCCGGTCAGATGAAAAATTTAATACGATGAGCATCTTTCCCCCTTCTCCTTCCCGCGTATAGGCATATACCTTTGGATTGTCCTTGTCGAGCAGATTGTATTTCCCATACACCAGGGTCAGGTTATTTTTACGCAGGGCAACCAGCTTCCGGAAATAATTCAGACAGCTGTTAGGGTCCTTGTCTTCCATGGCCGCATTGATAAAGGTATAATTCGGATTGACCTGAATCCAGGGCGTGCCGGTGGTGAAGCCGGCATTCGGGGTGTTATCCCACTGAAAAGGGGTACGCCCGTTGTCCCTGCTTTCAAATTTTTCGCGTTCCAAAAATTTCAGGGTATCGGCATGTATGTTTTTCTGATGCTGGTATTCATTGCGTACCGACATGTCCCGGTAATCGGATATTTTATTAAACTGGATATTCGTCATTCCCAATTCATCCCCGTTATAATAATAAGGCGTGCCGCGCATCGTCAGAATAAAAGTGGCGAGCATTTTGGCGGAAAGGTCCCTGAATTCCGGGCTGTCATTTCCAAACCGGCTCACCAGTCTTGCCTGGTCATGATTGGCAAGAAAAATGGATAGCCAGCCCCTGTCGGCAAAAGCGCTGTCCCAGCGGCTGAACACTTCCTTAAAATGTAAAAGACTGTATCCCCCGGGTCTGGCGATATCCACGCCTTCAAAAGCATAGGCCATATTCAATTCCTTCCGGTCCGGGTCCACCAGTTTATGCGCGTCCTCAAATGTATTTCCGGCTCCTTCTGCCACGCTCATCACATCATATTTACTAAAAACTTCCCGGTTCATTTCTCTTAAATAATCATGCAGGTGCGGACCCATGGCATAATACAACTGGAAGTTTTTTTCGTATCCGGCTGGAAACGCAGGAAAGCTCGTGTCTTTTGCTGCAAACTGGAATGCATCCAGCCGGAAACCGTCAATACCCTTATCTGCCCAGAACTTCATGATATCATACACTTCCTTTCTCAACTGCGGATTTTCCCAGTTCAGATCCGGCTGCTTCCTGGAAAAATAATGGAGGTAATAGGCATTGGTCAGGGAATCATAACGCCAGGCATCATGGTTCACATCAAACAAACTATATCGCGGCGCCGGCTTACCCCTTTCCGCATCCCACCAATGGTAATAATTGCGATAGGGGTTGGTTCTGGAACTCCGGCTTTGTTTAAACCATTCGTGTTCATCACTGCTGTGATTCACCACCAGGTCCATGACCAGCTTAATACCACGGGCATGCATTCCCTTCACCAGTTCATCAAAATCGGCCATGGTTCCAAAATCCTTCATGATATTGCGGTAATCGCTTACATCATACCCGTTGTCATCGTTGGGTGAACTGTAAATCGGATTCAGCCAGACCACATCAATGCCCAGACTTTTAATATAATCCAGTTTGGAAATAATGCCCTTCAGGTCGCCAATCCCGTCGCCGTCGCTGTCCTTAAAACTCCTCGGATAGATCTGGTAAACAACCGCCTCCTTCCACCATTTCCTGCCGTCCGTTCCGGAAGATGCAGATGTTTGCCCTTTACTGATAGTTACACAGATAAAAAACAGGACCGTAATGGCCAGGGACAGAAAAAATTTCTTCATATGGTTATACTTTCATGATATTCAGTTGAACCCTGCCTCTCCACTCATTTATTTAATGAATGAATCCGGGAAAAGGAAATCCCTGATAAAGTTAATGCAGGCCGGTTAATCCGGGCAGACAGAATTCAGTCTCCACAACAGGCTTAACGGTTCGTTTGCCATGAATCCGGTATGGCACAAAAAACGGTATGAAATCATACCGTTTATAATAATTTATTGTTGTTTAGGCTTACTTCTTAGCCGCAGCATTGATCGGGACACGGTCGAGGTATTGAATCACGCGGTCAATTTTATCGTTGGCATCGAAATGCATGTCCGTATGAATCCACTGAGCCATTCTCTTGCCCGTTTTGTATTTGGCTGATGTAAAGTACCAGCCTAACAGCCATACACCGGGCTGTTCCACACTCTGCGGTTGATTCACTTTGATCGGCAGCCATACCTGATTACTGAAACTGATGGAATCAATCACATCGCCTCTTCTTTTTTTCCAGTAGGCTGTGATGGCGGCTTTCCCGGCCAGACTGTCCCCGCTATTCCATACGTAAACAGCATTATCCGCGAAACTGCCCATCCAGGCATCCACATTCCCCGCAGATAAGGAGGCAAGGCCTGATCTGCCAATATCGGCATACTTTGGATCCGCAAATTCAGCGGGCTGGGTTTTTGCCGGCGCCATGGATGCCGAGTCCATTTTTGATTCTGATTTGTCCTCAGATTTTTGATTCGAACAGGCCATGAAGAAGATGGTGGCACATGCCAGTGCAATCGTTTTTTTCATAAATAATTATTTAGAAGATTAAAAAAAATGCACAGGGCGGGAAGATTCAGGAGTAACGGGCGGGTGGGATTGGGGAATAAAAGTAGGCTTTACCCTTATAATTATAAGAATTTTTTAAATATGTTTTCGTCCTGAAATCCGGAGTTCCGGAGATCATTCCCTTGTATAACCCCCTCTTTAAGCAGGCATTCAAAATATGCCTGTCACAAAGTAAAATAACCCGATGCAGGAAATGCCCAGGCTGATAAACCAAAGAAACCGTTTCTTTGTGAGAATGGCAATGGCAGAAATGGCTATCGAAATCTGGAACAGGGTAACGGCCCGGGCCAGGATGGAATGATGTTCCAGGTGCGCGTGTGAAGCGGCTTCTGATTCTTTCGCTCCTTTTTGAATTTCGGCCTGTTCTGATTTGTATTTTGCGCTGCGGGCCTGTTTGTCCGGGCTGTTGGAGAGCGTTAAAATTTCGTCTTTGATTCCCTTGGCCTGGTAAAATGCCCACTGATCGGATGCCCGGATTTGTTCAATGACGGCCTCATCCGCATGATGGCCGGCCAGCAGGCTTGCCAATGCCGCAAATACCGCCATCAGGGCGGTTGAAATGGCAATGGCCATGCTGCCTTTTTTTTCACTTTTTTCAACCGCTTCCTCCGTTTTTTCTTCTATGGCCTCATGAAGATGTTCCGTAGGCACTTCGATTTCTTCCATATATACTGAATTTAATTTTCAAAATTATCACTTTCCTTTCAATCTGATAACCCGCAAATGATCCAGCATGGCCTGGTTGATATCCCCGTTCATATTCTCATTATAATCCTCAAAGAGGATGGACACCTGATTCATGCCTTTATCCAGACGCACAGTTGCCGGATTACTATATCCCCAATTGGACCATTCACCTTTTCCCCTTTGCGGCATCACCAGGGTGCCAGCCATTTTCCCATTTACCCGTAGCGTCCGGACCGCACATTTATTTTCCGTATTCACCGGTCCATTCCCATTGGAATAACGCAGATCTATCGAGTAAAGACCTGGTTCCGTTACAGTGACCGGTATGGTAACCGTGTCATGGATCCCCTTACTGATTTCCACAAAACCATCACCCGTGAATCCTTTGTAACCCAGTCCGGATTTCCCTGCATATTTCTCTATTTCATATACCTGCTCCACGCCATCCGCCTTTACCACATACGGTTCACTGGCAAATGAACGGAAGCCTTTCTGATCAGCGGCCACCACCTGGTATTCGGCATATCCTTCCGTCCGTATCGTTGTGGATGTGCGGTTCGTTTTTCCCATGGATCTTCCATTCTTCAAGACTTCATAGTACTCCGCATTTTCCACGGGCTGCCAGGACAATTCATTGGAAGAACGGGTAACAGCAGGTGTTGCGGGCGAGTATGCATTGTCCACTTCATGGACCGGGCTGTTTGAAAATGAATGATCCGCCAATACGATCCGGATATGATGCCGGCCGGTCAATGAGGAAGGAATAAAAAACTTTGTGACCCGCCTGCCGTCAATATAAAATGACCGGACCCGGTTCCCGTAACCTTCCATATCTATATCGAGGCTGGCATTCCGGTAAGGGAAATGGGTCAGCGACCTTTTACCAGCAAGGGCTTTGGGCACAAAGGGCTGGAAGGAAAGTCCGCCAGTGGTGAAATGCATCCCGAAGATCAGTTTGTGAATGATACTGATATTCCCTGAAAGACTCCAGAGCATATTGCTGGAATTGATCTGCGTACCCATAAAATCGCCGTTGTCCGCAACAAAATTTTCTTTGTTGGTCAGGAACAAAGCGGCGGGACGATAGATGGCGCTGATACTTTCCATCACCGCTTTTTCATTGCCCGCTTTGGCCGCGGCCCAGAGCCAGTAGGTTTGCACAAATGGCCACACCGCATCATTATGATAAGGCGGAATGCCCGGTATCTGCGGATAAATACAGGAGATGCCGAAGGGAGTCAGCGGCGTGCGGCTGATGATCTGCTGCTGCTTTGCAGAATCGGCGATATCGAACAATACCGTCAAAGCTTCTCCCAGAGCCTCTGACCGGGGAGATAATATTTTGTAATTCCTTCCATACAAATACTGACCGTAGTAACCTTTTTCCGGTTGCCATAACCAGGTGTTGATTCCTTTCTTTATCCGGGCGGCTATAAAATTGTATCTGATAGCAGACGGATGATCGTTTAATAATTCCGCCATGCGGGCCAGGACCCGGTTTGCCTGGTAGTGCACCGCATTGGTCCCCAGGTTTTCCGAATTATAGATATCCGCCGGCTGCATCCATTTGGGATAGGTCTGTTCACGCCAGTCCAGAAAAGAAGATTCCCCTTTTACCAGGCCGGTCACCGGATCATAAATATTGTTCAGGTCGTCGTCAATGGAATTCCGGATGATCTGATAAGCCCGCTTCAGCCAGGCCTGATCGCCGGTGGCATTATACAATTCAAAAGCAGCCACGGCCCATATCATCCGGTCTGTTGATACCGGCCATGCACCCCCGCTACCCGTGTCCTGGATGATCCTTCCCTTTTTGTTCACCTTCCTTAACAAACTGTTCATTGCTACCCGGGGTTGCAGGTAAGCCATGGATAAGATGATGCTGTAACTGATATCCCGTGTCCACACGCCGGCCCATTCCTTTCCGGTTCTGAACGTACTGTCGGGTTCGATGGCTTTCTGCATTTCTTCGAGCGAAAGATTATAGATGGCATCTGCTATCGGGAATTCGGAACTGTATTTCGGGAACGCAGAAATATCTTTTGACAAATGCCATTCCGGGGCAGTTTTTGGTTTCTCCTGCGGAACATTCAGGGCCAGCGTTGTCTCATAAATTCCATCCCCGTCCGCATCCGTCAGCTGCAGCTGCGGATGGTTCACCAGGTTATCAAAATCCCATATCAGCGGCGCGGTATTCCCCGCAACATAAACTGCCTTCAGATCCTCTTTATAAATTCTGTCGCCCTTGAATGTGGTGTAGTAACCTTTTTCCCTGAGCTCCGTCAATACCCGGCGCATATCGAGTCTTATGGTAAGTTTCGTATTGGATGCCAGGTAAGTGTTCACCGGAACGGCTGAAGAATCGGTAAACTGTTTGCCAAAAACGATCACCGGCGTCTCAGCAGATCCGCTTGTGGAGAGATCGTTGAAATGATGATCCATACCGGATGGCATTTCATTGTCTTTCCCATTGATGCTGAATTTGAAGACGATCTTCGGGCTGATAGAATGATTTGCCGGACTCTGGTAGTCAGATTTTAATTCGGTTGATGACATAGCTCTTGCCGTGTAAGGCGTCTGAACGATGCGGTCCGGGTAAACGGTAAAATGTCCGGATTGCCAGACGGGCTGCTGGGCATCGCCGGC
>CAWEQR010000002.1:0-168991 GCA_963811275.1 uncultured Chitinophagaceae bacterium
CATTCAGCACCTGGCTCTTATTTTTTTCTCCTGCATATTCCAGGTAAAAATTACCGGCATTCAATTGAAATAATAAGGGCAGGAGGGTGTCATAACCAATATCCGCGCTATGCGTCGAATCATGATCGCCCCCGGGACAGGAATGTATGCCGATATTTTTTCTTTCCTCTTCTGTAAAACGACCGAGCACCTGGTTGTTTAAATCAATGAATGATTGCAGTAAACCGCCGCTTGGATCCAGTTTCAAAGACAGTCTTGCTTCCGTAAAATCTATCTGTACTTTATAAGCACCGCTGTTCAGGCTTCTTCTGATATCAGCTTCGGCTTCATTGATGAGGTCATGCATGAACTGTTCGCGGGAATAACCTTCAATACCTTCCGGCGGATAAAGCAAACTGATTGCCGATGCCGAGATGACTGCCTGCTTAACCGGCAGCGCAGTGAGCTGTTTGGCTTTTTGAAGGTAGGTGTCTGAATAGATCTGATAGCGGAAGGGCCCGCCGGTGAGTTTCGGCAACTGCCGGGTATGCCCGTCTGCAAAAGGGATTACAACGCCATCCGGAGCAAGTTGCTGCATGCCCTGAATCGGATAGGTTGCGAAACTCGGTTTGGTTTGTTCGCCATCCGTAATCACCGGGGAACCGGTTGCTTCCAGACTGCTGATCGTTTCTGAAACTGCCGTATCATATAATTGCATGAGGTCCCGGTCGTTCATCTGACCGGCCGCATGGGCTTTAATCCCTAAAATCAATTCAACCGGACGCGGGATACTTCCGATTGGTTCAGTTTGAATGCGCATAAATATTTTATTTGATAGTGGAATACACCCAACCCCGGGGGAATAGCCGACGGCCTCCGGATCGTTTTGGTTTACTGGTGAACTAAAAGATCAGGCTGTCTTTTGGGGCGGGCGCTCGTACGGGAGGAGGAAATGAACAGGAAGTTTTTCAGAATAATGAAAGGATTTTTTCTGAATGCTGTAAAAAAGACTTTGCATTAAGAATGATTCCTGAACCGTATCAAAGTCGCCTGTGAGGTTTTTGGATGCATGGGAATCGGACTTCCCGCCCTGGCCCGGGACCTGCAGATCATTCACCAGTTTAATAAAATCATTTTTAACTGACTTCAGATTCATGGCCGCCGGATTCGGGATGCAGAGCATCTCGATGGAATCATTGAACAGCCGGCGTTTAACGTAACTATATTGCAGCCCCCCGATTTCAATCTGCCCGTCAACCCGTTCAAATTGCATTGAAACATTATGATAAGCGAGATGCTCAGCGGGTACTTTCAAAGTGACCAGTTCAGATTCATCATAGTAATGATTATCCAGTTTTACCTGCTGCTGTTTTGTGGCCCTGTTTTCCAGATACGCATGGAGCAACTGGAAGCCACACCAGTTAAAAAGAACGATTCCCAGCAGTAATATCGTAGTGATCTGTTTCAGATCCTACTAAGTTAATAATATTATTCCCTTCATTCCTCATAATCCAGAAACACGACTTTGCCCGTCGAATCTAAATGAAAAGCGAAGTAACGCGTGGGCTGGTTGCTGCATTTTATTTCATAGAGGTAAATGCCCTGTATCGTATCCCCGAAGATATCCGGTCTGGGCGCGGAAGGTTTGATCGCTTTGATGAAAGTAAAATCCGTGATATTCCGGAAGGGCGCCAGGTCCTCATCTTTCAGCGGGTAAAAGGGCAAATGCAGTTCCCGCGCCATTTTACGGGTGGTGTCCACATTCAGCCCCAGTTCTTCATAAAAACTTTTCAGCAGCAGCGTGCGCACCGTATCGGGATCTGGTCCGGTTTCCATCCTGGACGCCGGCATGTAATCCTTATCGAACAATCCGACAATTTCCTTTGCCAGCTGGAATACACCTGCCCGCTGCAGGTTACTCAATATTATGATACCTACATGGTCTTCCGGATAGATATCCATGACCGAACTGAAGCCGGTTCTGAATCCGCCCGTATGAGAAATTAAAGGATGATCCCGGTAAGGACTCAGGAACCAGCCAAAACCATAAGAGGTTTTACTGCTGTCATTTAAAATGCCGGGTGCAAACATCATATCCAGGCTGCTTTGCCTGAGCAGGGAAGTATCCTGCAGGGCACTATACCACCTGATCATATCGGTAACCGTAGTTAAAACCCCCATATCCCCTCTTGCCTGGGCAGCCGCGGAAATCTGCCGTCCATGCACTATGTTCTGATCCTTTAAAATATATCCCGCTGCACGGTTCGGAATAATGGCTTCCGGATCGTTGATTCGTGTATTCACCATTCCGAGTTTATCAAAAATCCGGTGTTTCATAAAATCCGGATAGGTTTCCCCGGATACTTTCGAAATAATCAGACCGAGCACAAAAGCTCCGCTGCTGTAACAGAATCCCTCACCCGGCTGGAATTTCAGGGGGGCCGCTTTTAATGCGGCAAACAAAGCACTGTCCGTGTTATTTATAAAGAAAAAATTATCGTCCTCCGCCCAGTCATCCCGCAGGCCGGAAGTATGATTCATCAGCCGCCGGATGGTTATATGATTCCAGCCGGCCGGAAGCGAATCGATATATTTTCCTACGGAATCATCGAGGCCCAGTTTCCCGTCTTCCATCAATAAAAGAATGCCCGCACAGGTCATGGCCCTGCTCATGGCGGCGATAGGAAACATAGTACTATCAGTCACGGGCACCCGGTCTTCCAGGTTGGCAAATCCATAATGACCTTTTTTAAGTACCAGGCCGTATTTCACAACGGCTATCTGCAACCCGGGGATCCGCCGGGCTTCCACGGCTGCCCGTACTGCGGAATCAATCCGGAAAGAAATATACTGTGTCTGGGTACGGGCATTTTGCAAAATGCCGCAGAAATAAGGCAATGAATAAAAATCTACTCATGATTGAATTTACAAAAAATGCGCCTCCGCCCCCAAAACGGAAACGAAAACTGATTGCACACTTTCAAAGGTTCTCCCGCTTTCACTAAAGTTTCGGCGGTCAGGCATTTTCCCCATAGCTTTGATCAGGCTACCGGGCTGTAAATTTAGTCAGGAAAAAATAAAACCCGCAATCATTCATCCTTATGCCTCAACCGGAAATCAGACAGGTACAGGTGACCCGGTATATCACCCCCCTGCGGGAAGGAGGTTCCCTGCCGGCGATCGCTGAAGCAGACGACAATTTTTTATATGTATCTAAAATTCCGCGGCGCCGGACAGGGTGTCAAATCCCTCATCGCAGAACTGGCCGGGGGTGAAATCGCAAGGGCCCTGGGACTGCGCGTTCCTGAAATTGTATTTGCCTGGCTCGATTCGGCATTCGGACGTACGGAACCCGATGAAGAAATCCAGGACCTGCTCAAAGCCAGCGTGGGACTGAACCTGGGCCTTCATTACCTGTCCGGCGCCATCAGTTTCGATCCCCTGGTGACCCCCGTAGATGAAACACTGGCTTCATCCATCGTATGGCTGGATTGTTTTCTGACCAATGTGGACCGGACTTCCAATAATACCAATATGCTGGTCTGGAATAAAGAACTCTGGCTGATCGATCACGGAGCTTCTTTGTATTTTCATTATGCACCGGAGCATTGGGAGCTGAAGGCGGAAACACCTTTTGCTCAGGTAAAAAATCACGTGTTACTGCCCCATGGCTTCCCGGCTGGATGAGGTGGACGAACGTTTTAAATCTCTGCTGACATCGCAGAAATTAAAGGATATTGTGCAGCTGATCCCGGATGAATGGCTGAATGACGGCGGACTGATCCGCAACGGAAGCAAGAGATATGTATTTCCGCTTCCTGGAGATCCGGCTGGCCTCTTCAAAAATTTTTATAAAAGAAGCGCAACATGCCAGAGCAGCACGCATTTGAATACGCGGTCATCCGCGTGGTTCCCAAAGTGGAAAGGGAGGAATTCATGAACGTGGGTGTGATTCTCTATTGCCAGTCACTTTCCTTCCTGGATGCTTTGTTCACCCTGGATGAAGAAAGACTGCATGCACTTTCACCCGGACTGGAAATGGGTGAAATCAAAAAACACCTGTCTGCTTTTTGTATATCTGCAAAGGAGGCCCTGAAGGCGGCGCCATCGGGAAACTGGATATGGGTTCGCGGTTTCGATGGTTAACAGCCACCCGCAGTACGGTATTACAGTGTTCCCGGGTGCACCCCGGTCTCACTGACGATCCCGCCAGTACCCTGAAAAACCTGTATGGACGCCTGGTAAGGGAAGAATAAATCTGCTCCTTTTTTATATGAATCGGTCTACCTTAGTATCCCTTTCAAAAACAACTGCATATGCCATTCAAACGCCTGCTTACCGCACTGACCCTTTTATTTACTGTTTCTAACCTGCATGCCCAAACGCCGGACATACTCCGGAAAGTGGATCAGCTGATCGGACAGATGACACTCGATGAAAAAATAGGGCAGATGACCCAGGTCACCCTGGGTGTGGTGGCCAAAGGAGGCGGTGCCAATGAAGACGGATCCATCGATCCCCAGGCGCTGCGACACGCGATACAGGATTATAAAGTGGGCTCCATTTTAAACGTGACGGCTCATGCTGTTTCCGTTGAAAAATGGAGGGCCGTGCAGACAGAAATACAGGACGAAGCGAAAAAATCGAGACTGAAAATTCCGGTCATCTACGGACTGGACGGCATGCATGGCCAGACCTATACCCTCAATTCCACCCTCTTCCCGCAAAATATTGCCATGGCTGCCACCCGCAATCCCGAACTGGTTGCCGAAGAAGCGCATATCACCGCCAATGAATTGCGCGCATCCGGCGTGCGCTGGGAATTTGCGCCTGTACTGGATTGCGGCCGTCAGCCCCTCTGGTCCAGGTTTGCGGAAACCTTCGGGGAAGATGTATATATCGGAAAAACGATGGGCTCCGCGGCCATTCGCGCCTACCAGGCGGATGGTTTAACCAACCCCACGGCAGTAGCCGCCTGTATGAAACATTACCTGGGATATTCTGCTCCCCGTTCCGGCAAGGACCGGACCCCGGCCTATATCCCGGAAATTGAACTGAGGGAATATTATCTGCCGCAGTTCCGCGAAGCCATCAAAGCTGGCGCAGCCACCATCATGATCAATTCAGGAGAAATCAACGGCGTACCGGTTCACGCCAGTAAATACCTGCTCACCGAACTCCTGCGGAATGAAATGGGATTCCAGGGTGTGATTGTTACCGACTGGGAAGACATCATCCGGCTGCACACCCGCCACCTGGTTGCCAATAGTCCGCGGCAGGCAGTAGTGATGGCCATCAATGCCGGTATTGACATGAGCATGGTGCCCATGGATTATTCGTTTTTTGATTTATTGAAAGAAGCCGTACAGAAAAAGGAAGTCCCGGAGAGCCGGATCAATGATGCCGTGCGCCGGATACTGATACTGAAATACAGGCTGGGGCTCTTTGATAATCCCTATCCGGAAGAGGGATCGCTTGCGAATTTTGGAAAGCCGGAATATCAGCAGGTGGCTCTGCGGGCTGCTCAGGAAGCCATGACCTTACTCAAGAACGAAAACAATATCCTGCCGCTCTCAAAAGATAAAAAGATCCTGGTCGCCGGCCCCTCCGCCAGCAGCATCGCTCCACTGAACGGATGCTGGTCTTACACCTGGCAGGGAAACCAGGAACAATGGTATCCGGCAGACAGTAAAACCATCGGCGAAACGATTTCAGAAAAGACCGGCGGCAAAAGCACGGTCATCAGTGTGAAAGGATTTGATAACCCGCAGAACTTCGACACGGTCCGTTTGAAGGCCGCAGCCGCAGATGCCGACGTGATTGTATTATGCCTGGGCGAAAATGCCTATGCCGAAAGTCCGGGTAATATCCGCGACCTGTCGTTGCCGGAAAATCAAATGGCGCTGGCCAGGGCCGCCGCTGCTACCGGCAAACCGGTGATCCTGGTTTTGACGGAAGGCAGGCCCCGTTTAATAACCGGCATCGAGCCTTCCATGCAGGGTATCCTGATGGCGTACTGGTCTGGCAAAAAAACTGCCGAAGCCATCGCCGATGTTTTATTTGGCGATTATAATCCCAATGGTATTTTGCCCTTCTCCTATCCCCGCTATTCCGGGGAAGTGGTGCTATACGACCGGAAACATACAGAAGACGTGCGTGAAATATTTAATTCCGATATGACCTGGGACGGATACAATCCCCTCTACCCTTTTGGATGGGGACTGAGTTATACAAATTATACCTACGGACCGATCAGCCTGAGTGCGCCGGTATTGAAAGGATCCGGCAGCATCACCATTAAAATACCCGTTACCAATTCCGGTAAGCGGGATGGCAAACATACGGTTGAATTGTATACACACCAGCAATATGCGAGTATCACACCCAATATGCAACGGTTGCGGGCCTTTAAGAAAATCAGTCTGAAAGCAGGAGAAACACAAACCGTTTCCTTTACGCTCAGCGCTGCGGATATCGCTTTTGTAAATGCCAATCTGAAAACCGTTACCGAACCAGGAAAATTTGACCTGATGATTGGAAATCAGAAAGCAGGATTCAGTTATCAGCCCTGATGAAAGCAGGTAAGTATGGGAGTTCAACACATCACTCATACTCAACTCATCACTCATAACTCATAACTCATAACTCATAACTCATAACTATTGCACCAGCAACCCCCTTAATCTTGCTTCTGTTTTTTCCGCATTGGGCAGTACTTCATTTTCCAGCAGGATATTCATCGGAATCGCGGGCACATTCAACGCACCGAGTACTTCTACTGCGGCGTCCAGCCAGGGGAAACAGGCTTTTGAAATACGGCCTGCCAGCGCTTCTGCGAATGAATTGTTCTGAGGTTCTTCCGTGAGGACCAGGCATTTTCCATGGCGCCGCACGGTTTCAAAAACAAGTTCTTCATCCAGCGGGAACAAACAACGCAGGTCGATGATCTCGATTTGCCCGGGCAGGTTTTTTGCAGCAGCCAGCGCCCAGTAAACGCCCATGCCATAGGTAATCACTGCAACGGTTTCCCCGTTTGACAGTGCGCTTTCAGATGCGCTGAGTACAACGGCTGCCTTACCCAGGGGAATGATATAATCGCGCGCGGGTTCAGGCGTTTTTGCCTGTTCCGTTCCCGGAACCTTACTCCAGTAAAGGCCTTTGTGTTCGAGCATGATCACGGGGTTGGGATCCAGGAAAGCGGCCTTCATCAATCCCTTCATATCGGCTGCATTGGAAGGATACACAATTTTCAAACCTTTCACGGATAACAGGGTGGTCTCAATACAACCGCTGTGATAAGGTCCCCCACCCTGGTAAGCGCCCACCGGGACGCGGATCAGGGTTTGCACCGGAAATTTTCCGCAGCTCAGGTAACAGGATTTTGAAATTTCGCTGACAAGCTGGTTGAAACCGGGATATATATAATCACCAAACTGGATTTCGACTATGGGTTTTAACCCGGCAACGCACATGCCGGCTGTGGAACCAATCAGGTAGGCTTCCTGGATGGCGGTATTAAATACGCGGTTATCGCCAAACTGCTCAGCCAGTGTGGCTGTTTCACGAAAAACGCCGCCCAGCCTTCTTCCAATATCCTGTCCGTACAAAACCGCCTCCGGATTGTCTTCCAGGATTTCCCGCAGGGCATACAGTACCGCGTCCACCATCGGGATCTTCTTCGCATCGGCGGGTGCACGCTCACCGGATTCATTTACTACCGGCGTCGGAACAAAAATATTTTCATGTGCCGTTTCAGGAGCCGGTTCAGGGGCTGCGACTGCTCTTGCAAAATCTTCCGCCACCAGCCGGGCAGCTTCCTTTTCTATCGCTTTTATATGTTCTTCCGTAATGCCATGCCTTTGCATTTGCCGTTTCAACTTAGGCAGAGGATCTTCGGCGCGATGTTTAGCCAGGTCGGATTCCGTGCGGTAGGCTTCCATACGTACGCCGCTGGTATGATGGGTAAGCAGGGGAACGCGCGCCTGCACCAGGTAGGGCCTCCTGTATTTTCTGACCCATTGAAAAACCTGTTGCATGCAGTTGAAAGACTGTTCAAAATCAGATCCGTCTATTTTGATTCTTTCCATTCCGGCAAAACCACCAGCATAATGAAATGCGTCCATACTGCGGGCTTCCTCAGAAGAAACACTGATGCCCCATTCATTGTCCTGCACCAGGTAAATGACCGGCAGTTTTTTAAGCACGGCAAACTGGAAGGCTTCACTTACTTCCCCTTCCGTGATGCTGGCATCTCCGAATGAACAAAGCACCAGGGGGTGGTTCTGCATTTTGCCGGATGCTTCCAGGAAGGCAATTCCCTGGGCGACGCCTGTGGCAGGAATGGCCTGCATACCCGTGGCGCTGCTCTGGTGCATGATGGTCGGTTTGCCGTCTCCCCTGAAATTAGGATGCGCATAATACGCTTTACCGCCGGTGAACATGTCGTTGCCTTTGGCCAGTAACTGGCGCATGAGGATTTCGGGTGAAAAGCCCAGGCCGAGCAAAAGACTTTCGTCGCGGTAGTAAGGACTCAGGTAATCCTGGGGTTCAAGCTGAAATGCAGTTGCCAGCTGAATGGCTTCATGGCCGGAAGAAGTGGAATGTACGTATTTGCAGACGGACCGGTTTTGCTCATAGGTGGCAGCCATGGCCCGGGCCCTGCACATGTATTCAAAGGCTCTGAGTAAAATTCCGGCATCGTTCATGAAGTACGATTTGAGAGTTTGGGAATCGGGGAATTTTGGAATTTGGGAATTTTTTTTCTTTCATTCTCAAATTTTCAAATTTCCAAATTCTCAAATATTACTTGATTTCGAGGGAAAGCAGGCTTTCATCTTCGATAAAAGCCTCGAGTTCATCCCCTACTACACATTCACCCACACCCGCGGGTGTTCCGGTAAAAATGAGGTCACCGATATTTATAGAAAAGAACGTGGAAATATAAGCAACGATCTGGTCGAAATTATGCAGCATCAGGCTTGATTTTCCCTGCTGGACCAGTTCCTTATTTTTATACAGTCCGAAATTGATATCCTTTTTGTTTTTTATATTCTGGATCGGAATCCATTTTCCGACAGCGGCAGAATTGTCCCAGGCTTTTGCTTTTTCCCAGGGCAGTCCTTTTTCTTTCAGTTCATTCTGAATATCCCGCGCTGTAAAATCAATGCCCACGCTGATTGCATCGTAATATTTGGAAGCAAACCGTTCCTGAATATATTTCCCGTTTTTTGAAACGCGCAGCACGAGTTCACATTCATAATGCAGTTCATTGGTAAACTCCGGATAATAAAAAGGAGTATGTGCCTGCAACAGGGCACTTTTCGGCTTCATGAAGATTACCGGTTCATCCGGCACTTCGTTATTCAGTTCAATGGCATGCGCAACGTAGTTGCGACCAACGCAGAATATTTTCATATTCGATTGAGGTTTTAAATAGAAGATTCTAATGAGTTCAAAAGGCCTGAAAAGGCATGGGTTTTGGTCATAGGAAGTGGAGGAGGCCGCGGGGCCGTAACGGAATTTGACTGCTAAAATAATGATTCCCAATTACAAATCATAGTGTTATCTCTATTTTGTTATAATCATTCATGGTCCGTTCCAGGCCCATCTGATATGAAACTTTCCACTACCTGGACGACTTTGTCAATTTTGATTTTAACGAGCGGGATTATCTTCTTTCCGCCAGTTTCCCAATACGTATTCCACCTGCATGCCCCGGGGAAAATCATTTCCAACGCCATAGCGCAACCGGGGATATTTTTCAGTTTGCAGTTCTTCAAAAATACTCTTCAATCCATTATGCCCGGCATCTGTTCCATGCCCCCTGACCCGCAGCCTGGACAGGGGAAGCGCAATATCATCGGCAATCACCAGCAGGCGTTCCAGAGGAATTTTATTTTTTTCCAGCCAGTACCGAACGGCTTTACCGCTCAGATTCATATAAGTGGAGGGCTTGATACAGGTAAGTGATTTTCCGCGATAGGAAAATTCCGCTTTGGCGGCCAGCCGGTCTACGGAAAAGATCCTCCGTGTTTGGATACCAGGGCATCCACCACTTCAAATCCGATATTATGGCGGGTTCCTTCATATTCTGAACCAATATTTCCGAGACCGGCGATGAGGAATGAGGACATAGACAAATGTAGTAAAGTGGGGGTGTCCGGAAGTAGTGGAAACCAGGAATTTCGGGTAAACAAGTCATGAATTCATATACTCGTCAACTGTCAACTGCCAACCGTCAACCAAAAAAAAGGCTGCTCCATAAAGAAACAGCCCTTTGAAAATATAATCTGTTACTACTTCTTGGCGGCAGGTTTTGCAGTAGGAGCTTTTGCGCCGGCGGCAGGGGCGTGCGGCAGGTGCTGCGGCTGCAGGTGCAGTATCGGCAGCCGGCAGTGGTTGACTCTTCCTGTTTCAAGACTGACGGGTCAGCACGATGGAAGCAACCGGAATTCTCGGGGAATTCAGGATCTCATAATTATCGGCTTTTACATCTTCCACGCGCACGTTGCCATTCAGTTCAAGGTTGGTCAGATCCACTTCGATATTTTCCCGAAGGTATTTCGGAAGGGTTTTGATTTTCAAGTGCCTTCATTTTCGTGATGAGCTTTCCTCCGTCCTTAACGCCTTTTGCAGCTCCTGTAAATTTCAAGGGAATGGTGGCGATTACTTTTTTGTCTTCCACCAGTTCCAGAAAATCCACATGGTTCAGATCATCTGTTACTTTGTCGAACTGGATATCTTTCATGATGCAACGATAAGTTGAGCCGTCCAGTTTAATTTCTGCGAGCTGAAAATCCGGTGTGTATACAAGGTTCTTGAAAGCCGTGACAGGCGCTGAAAAATTCAGTTCGCGTGCACCCCCGTAAATTACACCGGGCACTTTTCCCTCAGAGCGGAGTTGACGGGTGGCTTGTTTGCCGAGTCCGGTCCTGAGTTGTCCTTCGATGGTAATTGTTTGCATGTTTATATTTGATTTAAAAAATACCTATTTATTCCTGAGCTGTGAGTGGATGAACAAACCGGTGATGCTTCTGTTTTCAAATGCATTCCGGATGGCAATCGCGAAAAGTTCCGCCACACTCAGCACTTTAATTTTTGAGCATTTCTGTTTCAGTGGAATCGTATCACAAACGACCAGCTCTTCCAAAACACTGTTCTCGATATTTGCGTAGGCATTTCCGCTGAGCACCGGGTGCGTACATAAGGCCCTGATACTTCTCGCTCCTTTTTCCTTCAGCAGTCCCGCTGCTTTTGCCAGCGTTCCGCCCGTATCGCAAATATCATCGATCAGCACCACGTCCCGGTCTTCCACATCCCCGATCACCACCATACTGGCAATTTCATTGGCCCTTTTCCGGTGTTTGTCACAGATCACCATTTCGGCATTGAAATAAGAAGCGATTTCCCTGTATCCGGTTGGCACTTCCCACGTCAGGGGCCGCAAAGGTAAGGTTTTCAAGCTTTAAATTCTCTATATAGGGTATAAAAATGGCTGAGCTATCCAGGTGATCCACGGGTATGTCGAAATATCCCTGGATCTGGGGGGCATGCAGGTCCATGGTAATGATCCGGTCCGCCCCGGCCGCTACTAACATATTGGCTACCAGCTTAGAACCGATGGCGACGCGTGGTTTATCCTTCCGGTCCTGGCGCGCATATCCATAATACGGGAATAACGGGAATTACTTTATAGGCCGAGGCCCGGCGGGCGGCATCGATCATCAGCAGGAGTTCCATAAGATTTTCGGTGGGCGCAAACGTGCTTTGGACCAGGAAAACCATGTCGCCCCGCACACTTTCATTGAAAACGGGTTGGATTTCCCCGTCACTGAAATGCTGGATGGTTATTTTTCCGGAAGGACAGCCATAACGACGGCAAATTTTTTCGGCCAGGTATTGTGAACCCGTACCGGAGAAGATCTTGGCGATTCCCTGCATAAGATTGAGTGTTGGAACGAAGATATTTTTAGTCTTAAAGCGAAAAGCCTCAAGGAAAGCAAATTTGAGAATTGGGAATTTGAAATTATGGAAATGCATGAGCGGCAAATTCCGCAAAATGTTTCATACGACTTCTGACCATTTGGGACAATGAAGCAATCAACAAAAGCACCCGAAGGTGCTCAATAGCCAACTACCAACTTTCTTTCAGCTTTAAGCTGGCTTTAAGCTTTAGGCTTACTTAATAGAAGCCAGTTCAGTCTTCGCGGCTCGTCTTTTCAGCGAAAGATGTTGGCAAGCTGCTTGTTGCTGTTCACAATATAAAAAATGGAAGAGCAGACAAAGATGGAAAAAAATAAGGCAACGAAATACATGCCTAGGCAGAAGAAGAAGGAATTCCAGCCACCGATGGCAGAAAGAGTAGATTTTGGTTTCATGGATATTACTTTAGTTTTTTCTAAAGGATTCCGTTCAGGGTCGTTTCTTTTTCAGGAAACTACCACAAACAGGGGATTGTTAGGAATAAAAATAGTCCATATCATTATCCTATGCAAGCGCAAAACTACTCTATCAAGGCCTGGGCGGAAGATGACAGGCCGCGCGAAAAATTACTTAGTAAAAGTCCTAACAGCCTGGCCGATTCAGAACTCCTGGCCATCCTGATCGGAAACGGTACCCGCGAAAAAAACGCCATAGAACTTGGCCAGGGAATTGATGCGATACGGTAAAAAACAATCTGAATGAGCTGGGCAGGCTTGAAATTCATGACCTGCTGAAACTCAAGGGAATTGGTAAAGTAAAGGCGGTTATTATCCTGGCTGCGCTGGAACTGGGCCGGCGAAGGCATGGCAGCGGGGCACTGGAAAAACCGGTTGTGAGAGACAGCCGGCAGGTGGCCGGATACCTTCGGGTCATGTTACAGGACCATGCCAGGGAGGTTTTCGCGGTTATCTTCCTCAACCAGGCCAACCGGGTAAACCATTTTGAATTGATCAGTCAGGGCGGCATTACCGGCACGGTAGCCGATCCGCGGATCATTCTTAAAAAAGCCCTGGAATCCCATGCCGTAAACCTGATCCTTATGCCATAATCATCCTTCGGGAAATCTGAAACCCAGTAAGGCGGATGAAGAACTCACTTATAAGATTCGTGAAGCCGCCCGGTTTTTTGATATCAAAGTAATTGATCATATCATAGTCAGCCATGAAGGATATTTCAGTTTTGCCGATGAGGGTATGATGTGAAATGAATAGCTCCAAATCCTGTTTTCCTTCTACTGGTTGATGTAAATGGCCAGTGATTTTAAATAATTTTCATCCACTTCGTCGTTCAGGTGATCAGCATAAAACTGGTTGACCTTTTTGGATTCTTCCTTCAGAACCGTTTTTATGGATTTGAATTTAAGTAAAACCGGGCTCCAGGCTCCCTTGTAACAAATATAGTAGGCCGGTGCGTCCACAAATTCATCATAGGGATTTCCGGATTCCGTTAACCCGTTCGTAGTATAATTAGCTTTTACCAGATGGGTATTTATGGTTTTGTAAACACCCACCCGCTCATTCCGTACTAAAACCTCCACGAGCTTATTGGGTGTGATTTTTTCCTCCTTTACAAAATCGTAGTTAACCCCTTTATCGGTAAAATGGATTTCCCTGATGGATTCTTTACTTACTTCAATGATCTCCTTTTTATCTTTTGTAACCAGCAGGCTATTTTTGATTTTATCAAAATTGAAAAAATATTCATCGTTTTTTATCTCTTTCCCTGAGCTATCTATGACGGTTCCCTTTACCCATTCATCAAAAAAATATCTTCTCCCCTTCGTATTGTCAACTGTATTGAATGTATTGATATTGTAACTGTTGGTCAGCGGATGCATGGAGTATTGCCCAAAATCCCCAAAACTGCCATTCACATTAACAAGGCCGCCCTGACTAAAAACTGTATTACACAGAAGGACTGTAACGAATAAAACATAGATCTTACTCACTTTGTAAATTTTATTACACAATTTATATAAATCACGCGAAACAAGGGTGGTTTAACATGATGACAGGTAATGGTGCGACCAAATAATAAAGGTTGAAAATACGGTTACCCGGGCAATTAATGGATATAGCGTTTTAAAACCAGAACCACAGAGTCTGCCGGAATTGCTTTGGCGAGGATTCGTTTATCAGGTCCTACCAGATAATTAAAAGGAATACTGTCGAAAGCGAGTTTGGCTGCCGTCTGACCCTGCCACATATCTTTATCTATTAACTGAATCCCGGGTAGCTGATTCGTTTTAACCAGGTCCTGGCAGAATTTCAGTTTATTGTCCATGGCAACACTGATCAAAGCCAGTTTTTTAAAACGGGGATCTGCTGCCAGTTCCTTTTTAACCTGGGTGTAAACCATACAGTTTTGACACCAGGAAGCCCAGAAGTCTATAAAAACATATTTCCCTCCTACCACAGCAGTCGAAACCATTTGATTATCCAGGTCAGGCAGACTGAGTTCCGGAAAAATATCACCAGGCTGCAATTCCTTTTCCCGGATATGTACCAGGTTTAATACCTCTTCCCTTAACCTGCTGATGGCGGGATTATGCGGAAACCGCTCTCCCGCTTTGGTGACCAGCTTATTCATCTCAGTCAGATCATCCTGAAAGTCGATATAATCAAAATTTATCAAAAATGAAGGAACATTGGATACAGTATCTCCGAAATTGTAAAAACGCTGCTGAATACGCTTCGTCATGTTCGAAACCAGTTGACGGATACTATCTTGTTGTTCCCGGGTTTTGTAGTCCTTTAATTTGAACCACACGGTTTGAGACAGGCGGATTAAACTATCCTGTTCTTTCGTAAACCGTAACAGGGTAGCAGAAACCGGGGAACCCAAAATCCTGTTCTCTCCTGTTTTTTTATTCATTAGTATGCGGATATCAGGCTGGTCGGGAATACAATACAATCTATTCTGTGAAAATTTCAATGAAAACTGGTATAGACTGTCGGGTGAAAGGGGTAATTCAAACACCAGGCTATCCCTGGAAAAATGCAGTACACCGGATTGAATAGTTCGGGAAGGATTATTATCCAGGGAAATTTTTCTGAGGATAACAGAATCTGCACTGGTTCCGTACATATGCACAACAATCCGGCTGTAACCGGTAGGGTTTTGCCGGCAGGCCAACAGAAAAAACAGGGGCAGGAATAAAAAACTTGTTTTCATATATGTTTAAAATAAGGAAAAGCCATTCCGTTTGGGAATGGCTTTTCAAATATCCTGATAGTTTATTTACTGAAGAACCCATTCTTCATAAATTTCCCTTGAATAAGCAGGAGGTACTGATCCGCCATATCCGTAATGAAACCAGAAAGTATGTGCTGACGGAACATATGTATTATTATACGTTGTATATACATAAGGTGGTCCCGGATAATTAGCATCACCAAAAGCATTATCTACCCCGTTAATAAACCCGGATAGAGCACTGGTAGCACCTGCCGGGGACCAGGTTTTTTTTGATACAATTATTGCTTGGGTCCACATCAAACTGAAAGTACCAGCCCCCAAGATCACCAACCTGTGCTTGTGTCCGAACATAGCTGATATAGTGGTCATAACGATATGGTGGCGTATAATGGCCTTTGGCGCAGCAGGATGAACAAAATAACCGGTAACTGTATAATTCCCTTCATACGGGTTTCTCAATTTAATCGGTACCACAATCACACTCAGGTTGGAAGCAATCGTTGCTCCCGTAGCACTGACGATCTTAAATATCAGGATCGGATCCGTCGAGAAATTCAGCTTGGTTTCATCGATATGCAAAACAAATGGCACAATCTGCTGCCCGGGTTAATCGTAACCTGCATATTTGCGGGTGTGGTATAAGCAGACGGATCAATCATGGTATAGGATGTCCCGTTTGCTGCGTTGTAGGCAACCAGGCTGTCCGGATCCAGGGCCAGTGTAACGGTTACGGCTGTACCCAGGGTCAGAGAGGCCGTAAACAAAGTAACTTCCAGGCCCACACTGTCGTCTGTACCCGGAAGGATACTGGTAATCATATCCTGTGATCCGGATCCGGTGTATTGAAAACCCACCAGTGCAGGACTTTTGCCAAAATCCTGAACAGGGCCGTATCCTTCAGGCACGAACTCAGCGATGTGATCGCTAATAGAAACATTGCAGCGTTCAACCAGGGCTTTTTTAAAGAATTTATATTCATTTTCATTTTATTTTCTTTTCAATCAATTATTATCTGCGATTAAAACTAAGTTATTACTGATTCCAGAAAATTTTACTGGTAAACTGTGCATTGGTCCCTAAGGCTGGCACATTGGCACCGTTTGTATTGTATTCAGTCTGCGGATACAGGTATCTCACAGGAATTTGAGGTTCTACATGCGTGGGAGCCGCCGAAATCGGAAGGTTTGGGATTCCAAGTCTTCTGTAGTCATTCCAGGCTTCCACCCAGTTGATACCATTCAATGCCGCCCATTTCTGCGTAATGATGGCTTCCAGTTTATTGGTTGAAGCATTCCAGTCGACATCATTAAGACCGGAAGTATAAAGTGCTGTTGCATCACCAACCGGATCCAGCCCGGCCGGTACCGTATTGGTTCCATCCTGGTAAAGGTAAATAAAGGACTGCGTGATGGCACTCTCGAAAAAGAGACTGTGCAGTGGGTCCTGTTGTAATCCAGCCTCTCTGAACTGCTTCAGCCTGGAGGAACAAACTTTCAAAATCAGACAGTATCAACTCATTCTGGCTCGGTCCTTTCAGAAGGCCTGAGCCGATAGCGGATGTATTTGAATTTGGCACTGAAGCAGGGTCACCGTCAAAGTTGCCGGCATAGGAAGTACCTACCGGGGCATAGAAAGATCCAATCCGGGGATCATTGGTTGAGTTGTAAAAATCAATCGCATACTGGTTTGCCCGGAAATAAGCCTGATTCGTGGTTGTCGCCGTTACGGTATAGAAATTGGCAAAGAACGGGTTGATTTTGTTGGTTGAATTCTGATAACCCGGGTTCACCAGGGCGCTGGCGCCGGCACCGATAAATCCTCTTCCGTTGGCATTGATCGAGTCTATTTCAGACTTGATGAATGCGGCCTGGGCTGATACCTGGGACTGATGGATCAGTAACTTCAACTTCAGGGTATTTGCAAATTGTACCCATTTGTCCATCCTGGCTGAAGCAACCCCCTTATCAGATGATCCGCCACTGCCGAAAAGAATATCATACTGATCATCTGTTGTCAGTGTAACGGAAGCCGCAGTTGAATAATAGTCCTTGGCGGCATCAAATAAATTAATAGCGCTGTCTATCTGGACCACCAGTTGATTATATATGGTCTGGGCGTCGTCATACTTCGGCTGAACGGCCGTAGCGACATTAAAGGCATCAGAATAAGGCACGTTGTTATAGATATCTACGAGGATCGAAAAATGGAATGCAGACATCACTTTGGATACGCCTGCGTAGAAAGGAAGGTGTTGTTCCGCAGCAACGGTTCCAATATAATGGTAGCTGTTCAGTGTATTATAGATCCTTGTCCATTCTGGATCGGTATAATTGTTAGGAATATTGTATGTTTCAGTCTGCACATCCGGCACATAGTTACCGGACCTAGACCAGTAACCCATCCAGCGCGGCAGGTTGAGATAATCCTGCGCCAGGTTGGACGCTGTCCCTGCAAGTGCAGAAGAAAGCACAACGGAGGGCGTTACCGTTGTGGGTTGATTTACATTCTGGTTAACATCCAGATACTTTTTACAGCCTCCGAACAGTAGTCCTGCAATAAAAATTAATATGATTGATTTTTTCATAATCCTGTTTTTTTCGCTTGTTCCGAATCCTTATTTAAAAAGTTAAAGTAATATTAGCTCCGAAAATACGGGTCGGTGGTGTCTGGTATTCGGATGTTGATCCAACCGCATTACCAGTTCCGGTATTATTAGCTCCGATACCCGTTAAACTGTTATCACTGAATTCAGGATCAGTCCAAATGTTGGAGCCTGGGCGGAACATCAGCAGGTTTCTTCCGACGATACCAATCTGTGCTGCTTTAATAAAGGAGACATTCGCCAGGACTCTTTGAGGAATCTGGTATGTTATTGAAATTTCACGCAATTTCCAGAAAGCAGCACTGGTAATATAGGTTGACCCGATTCCGCTTGTATATACTGTAGGCCAGAAACCGGCTCCTCCGATATTTCCTCCGTTTGAAACAGCTACAGAAGTGTTATCTGTGTATTTCCCGTTTCCTGTCGGAATTACTGAATTCGGGAAAATAAAGCGCTGACGGCCATTCTCTGCGGAATGAGCGCTAACTCCCGTAAAATCAAGATTTTGTCCGATTGAGTTCATAATATAGTTACCTGAACGATAATCCATTACAATATTCAATGTAAATCCCTTATAGGATACGGCTGTTGTAAGCCCCAGGATGTCTGTCGGATTCGTATTACCATAAACTTTTTCAGTCGGATCCACAGTAGGCATACCACTTACGGGATCTACAATCACTTTTCCGCTGGTCGGATCCCTGGCCCAGTCCGTTGTTTTGATAACCGGGTAAGGCTGTCCTTTTACGGCATATATACCACCGGCTACGCCTGCCGTACCATTCGCAAAATTACTCAGCTGCAGCTCATTAACTCCAGGTAATAATTCATTAATCACATTGTGGAAATGAGAATAATTCGCACCAACGGTCCAGGTTACATCCTTACTCTTCACCACCATAACATTCAGATCCATTTCATATCCATTATTTGTAACAAGACCTGCATTCACTACTTTCTGGGCAAAACCGGTAGCTGCTGAAATGGCTGCCGTTAAGCTTTGATTCTTGGTCTGGCTGTTATAATAATCACCGCTCAGACTAACCCGTCCATTAAAGAAACCGAGTTCAGCTCCAATTTCATATTCATTGGTGATTTCAGGCTGGATCAATGGATTTAAATAAATACCGGACTGACTATAACCACCCAGTGAACCATAAGGAAATCCGGGCGTGGTAACAAACGGATTAACCAGTTCGTATGCACCATAAGGATTTCCACCCAGGTTAATATTCGCCACCTTGGTAACACCACCGCGCAGCTTACCATAAGAAAGTACATTGCTATTCTTTAAAGATTCGATAGCCTGGGTAAATATGAAGGATAAGTCAGCTCCCCGGGTAAGAGTAATGATTGTGGTTGGGATCCAGGATAGAGTTCCACTCATCACGGTTGGTGATATGCAGATAGAGGAAATCCTTATATCCGAGGGTTACTTCTTCATACACAGAAGTTTCACGTTGTTTATAAGAAGTCTGCCCATATCCCGGTACGCCTAAGACACTGGATATATTATAAAATCCCGGGAACTGCAGGTTATCTCCCTGGAGAAACATATCGGTCTGATAACGTTGTGCCGCGTTCCATCCAACGAGCGCCCGAACAGAGAAATTACCAAAATCCTTATTCCCCTGAAGTATCAAATCATTATTCAGCCTTTGTTCAAAAAAGGACTCATTATATTCCGATGGAGCCAGGAATTTTTGAGAAGAAGGGATATTACCTGCTCCCCAAGGATCCGCAATAGACCAGGGTCTGGAATGTAATACCTGCTCTTGTATACAGTTTATTTGCCGTTGTCTGTGTCAGACCAAAGCGGTCGGATATATTTAACCAATCCGTGATTTTATAAGACAGTGCCAGATTCCCCAGCAGATCGGACGTAGTCGACTTTCTCCTCGAATTGGAAGTAGTCCAATAAGGATTAGTTGCATACGCATCAAAATATCCGTCCGGCGTAGCAAACATGTTATTCTGCCAGTCTTTAAATGAAGTGAGGGGCACATTGGCAGGGTTATTCACTACTTCAAAATAAACAGGACGTCCTGAAAATACGCCGCCGTTTGTCTGATTATAACTCAAACCGGCCTGATCAATATGCTGCTGGTTATAGGAGAATGTATACTCCGCTTTAAAATTTCCATAATTTCTGGTTCCCCCAATGCGGACATTATCCCTGCGGGAAGCATCCCCCGGAACCACTCCGCCTATATTCGCATCCTGGAACCCGATATATAAACCGCCTTTTTCATCACCGGATGAATAACCTACGTCAAGCTGGTTGGTTACTCCGGTAACAAAGAAATCCTGACGGTTGTTTTTTATGGCTGCATACGGTACATAATTCGTATCCAGCTTATTTAAGTTAACGGTTCCGTCCGTGTTGAATACTGGTACTCCCAGTCCCAAAGGCATCAATGCTCCGTTGAAGGGCGGACCGTAGCTCTGGTTTTCATAAGGAACATTCAGAACAGTACCATTTGGATTGGTGTATGAGCCTTCACCACCATATCCTCCAAAAGAATTCTGGAAATTCGGCATATAGGAAACATGTTCCGCGGTCGTTGTGTTACTGATTGTTATGGATGGCTTACCACGGCTGCCATGTTTTGTAGTGATCACGATAACACCATTGGATGCCTTTGATCCATAAATGGCAGCAGCTACCGCGCCCTTGAGTACGGAACATTTTCTACATCCTGTGGGTTGATTTTATTAATGTATAGCGGATCATCCACAGGAACACCGTCCAGGATCAACAGAGCCTGGTTATTACCGGTGATGGAACGGTTACCCCTTAACACAATACGGGTGGCAGGCGCCACACCATTGCTGGTCAGGTTAATTTGCAAACCGGATACCTTACCCTGCAAACCGGTGGATACGTCTATCACTGCTGGCCTGGTTCAATTCCTTGTTGTCACTTTTGCTGTAGCGTAACCCAATTCCTTACTTTGCCTTTGAATACCAAAGGATGTTACCACAACTTCAGACAAGCTGGTAGCCTGATGCTCAACCTGTACGACGAGACCCGTACCGTCCCCAACAGGAACTTCTTTTTGTGTGATTCCCGTTCCCGAGATAATCAAAGTCTGGGATGAGGTTGCTTTAATTGAAAAATTACCCTCTGCATCAGCACTCGTTCCAATCTTTGTTCCCTTTACCCTTACCGTCGCAAAAGGGACCGGCTTGACCCGCCTGATCTGTTACCTTTCCGATAACTACTTTAGATTGCGAAAATGCTAATGAGCCCAAAAGCACTAGCACCGCTAACAGTGATAGAAATTTTCTCATGTGACTGTGAATTTTGAATTTAGATCGTGCAAAATAGGGAAGTTTTATATCCAACAAAAAAAAATGTTAAATATCCCCCTTTTCCTGATTAGACAATATCAAATCCACATTCGCTGCAAATGACAAAAAGCAAATGAATTTCAAGTATATTATAAATCAGTATTTATCAGTCATTACAATACATCATATTATATTACATGTGAAAATTATTACTGGGAGGTGTCTAAAAATACGTCATATTTAAAGTTTTCAAGAGTTTGGAATCGTTTGAATAATTAACAAATTATTACCTGTTTATTAAATATTCATTAATTTAAAGACAGTAAATTTAATTTCTTTATGAGGTGCTTAACGCATTACAAAAAAAATATTTATGTAACTCAATTATATAATCTATATTTTTTATATAGAATTATAAATTGATTATACATATTAATAAATATATTGATTTATGAATAAAGGATTAACAGGATTAGGCCTGGGCAGTTGGACCACCGAAGTTCATCGGAAGGGCAACTTCCTCCAGATCCTGGATTTTGCCATTGGTTCCTTCAAAAGCGGAGATATTCTCGGTTAGCGCTTTCATAAAGCGCTTGGCATGCTGGGGAGTAAATATAATTCGGGATTTTACTTTGCTTTTTGGTGTTCCGGGCATCACATTCACAAAATCAATCACGAATTCCGCATGTGAATGCGTAATAATGGCCAGGTTGGCATATTCACCTTCGGCAACTTCTTCACTGATCTCTATATTTAACTGGTTGTTGGGCTGCTCCGGCATCGGTAATGTTTCAGCAAAAATAAGACATCCCCTCCAAATATGATATCCCTATTGCCATTGAACCAAAACCTGCAATTTTATTTCCGTTTCCGGTTACCGGGAATTTCATCCAGCCCGGTGCCAATGAGTTACCGGCTCCCGGATAAAAAATCTGGCCCCATTTTATCCAGCCGGATAAACTGAAATGTTTCCCCCCATGAGGAATCAGACGGCTGAAATCCCGGTGAAGATTTATATAATAGTGTAATCCCCTGCCCATAATAAGCCGGTAAGGAAAAATTATATAACAGGTCCGGCTCAAAGGAATAAATCCGGGTATCATAATCAGCAGTCTCAAAAACAGCGAGCACCCTATATTTACCGATAACCCGGATCTGCTGAATGCAAATCCGGCCATTCCCAGGAAACCCCGCTGCAAGGCGGCTCGCGGGTTACGTATCCATACAAATTCCATCCGGCCGACAAAACGGAAGTCCCTGGAAACCGTATAGTCCGTTTCTATCCGCCATCTTTGTTTTAGAGGTAGCATCAACCCGTGCATTCCTGTTTGAAAAACCACCGAATTACCTTCCTTCATTTCATTTTTATATAATGACGGACAGCTGCCAGGTTTTACCAGGCTGGTATATGAACTGGACCAGGTAATCCCGTCCGGCTGAGGGTCCGTCTACGCCGTATTTCAGCCAGGGAAATATAAACAGGTCATAATAGAGATCGGCCTGAAATCCGGTAAACGGCCTGAAAGAGAGCCCGGCATAAAAACCTTTTTCATTATTGGGAACCGCATTTTCAGTAAAGGCATCGCTGTACAGGGATTGAAAGGCCGGTGAAATATTCCGGTATAGAAAACTCATGTCGATATTTTCACCGAGGCTGACCAATGCCCCCTGAATAAAAGCCCCATGGCGGCCCTGGTCCGTCGCGAGTTCCCCAAAAAAATGGAAGTTACCCCGGGTATAACTATAATCCAGACTCAAATCAGTAAGCCGGTTTCCTTTCAGACTAAACAGGTTATACGGTATTACCGTTTTCTGAAACGGGTGGCTGAAATTAAAATGGATCCAGTTGAATCCCAGCGAAAACGCATTGCCGGCATACCGGACATTGCCGCCGGCGGAAACCTGCCGGCTGTTGTTCCTGTCAGCAATTTCAGCCGGGGTCCGGTGATAGCCGCTGTTTTGAAATGAGCTGAACGGGTCCTCCCTTCCACTGGTATCCGCCTCGCGGCTGGTACTGATTTTTTGGGAAGAAACGAATACGGTCGTTTGCCAGTTCCCCTTTTGCAAACAGATCCCCAGCCCGCGGTGAAAATTAAATTCCCCTGCTGAATGATAAGGCCTTAAACAGGCGGCTTCCCGTTTGACTGCCAGTGCCTGACTGCTTTTGGTAAAAGCAATCGTCTGCCACTGGATCAGGCCCTGACCCAGGTTTACTGTGAAATCTCCGATGGCCAGCGCCCTGATCATCCCGGTTTTCTGCAGAAAGAAATGAAATGAATAAAAGTCAAAACCGTATCGCTGGGCACCCCTGAAAAAAGGCTCCCCCGCATCCTTTTCTCCGGAAAAACCATAAGACAGCAGCTGTTTATAATTATACTTATAGCGGAAAAAAATTTTCTGGGCGCTCCCTTCATAATAGGCAGCTCCCGGCCTGACCGGCTTGTTAAAGCCCCTGGATTTCTCCAGGATCTGCCCGGCCCGGATTAAAAAAGCCGCATCACCATCTTTCCATCTTTCACCCAATGCGGAATAAACGGATTCATCCCGGCCCACCCGGATATAAGGAAGCAGCCTGCGGATGGTTTCGATATCCCAGCCCGGCACGGCCTGCAACTCGTGGACGGTGAGCAGGGGTCCCAGCAATTTTCTGTACATGATAAAATTGCTTACCTGCAAAGCACTGCAGCATATGCAGTTGCAGAGTTCTTCCGCCACGAGCCGTATTCAGGTTCAAGGGATGTTTACTAAATATTCCAGATCCGTTTCATAGGAATCATCTTCCGGTTCTTCATCTTTCTTTTCAGCGATCGCCTCCAGTTGCACGGTTTGATATTCCGCGACAGGCCCGTCCTGTCCCGAACCCGTCATAAAAAGCCAGTGGAGCAGAAAAACAAACAGGGATTGTTTTCCGTGATCTTCATCCCTTTTTATTTTTTCTTTCCCAAAGAAGAACAAGCCCCGGGCTGAATCCCAGCACCGGTTCATATACGTATATAGCTGGATACAGAGCCGGTTTTTCTTCCATCCGGATTTAAAATAAAGGGCGCCTCCCAGGCTGTTTACCCCGAATAAAAAAAGAACTGCTCTCCATAACGATATTCCAGGGAAGGAATGACATTCACGGGCAGGCCGGATGTTTTTTCCACCTGGAAAGCCAGGAATAAGTCCGCCTCCATTCATACCCAAATCCCATCCGGAAAAATTCCGGTCCCTTTTCCGGATTTGTTTTCCCTGCCCTTCCAAAAACCGGCAAGCCGAACTCCCATCCGGTGATCAGTTTTTCTGAAACACGGTACCGGATTCCGATACCTGAAGAACCAAAACCTGATGCCGGATACCCGGCTGCCTGGTCCCGCTGAATAACCAAACCGGATACCCATTTCCAGGCGCCCGAGATCTTTCCCATAGGCAACTCCAGGCCCTGTTCGCTATAATCTGCATCCCCGCTCTGCTGCATGCGATATACCCCAGCCGCCTTTCCCCAAAATACCTGAAACCGAAAGTTCAAACAGATCCAGTTCTTTCAGCATCCATTTTCTTTCTGTCAATACCCCGCTTAATAATCCATGCCCGTCACCGAGGCATGCGGGGTTGGAGGTAAATGAAAAAGCATCTGTAAAATGTTCGCTATAAGCACCTCCTGTTAAATAGGAATCTGTTAATGCCGCATGGGCCGTCTGACCCATTCCCTTCAAACAAAACAGTAAGCCGCATAAAATCTTTATCATCCGCATCATATCCAATCTCTGGCTGCTGTAAATTATACCGGAGTAAAAAAAAGAAGAACCGTAAAAAGACCTTTATCCGGGCGTATTAAAACGGGTTGAATTACCTTTGCCGATGCAAATTTTAGATGGTCAGCTCGTTTCCCGAACAATTAAAGAAAGTCTGAAAATGGATGTCGCCGCACTGGTGGCTGAAGGAAAAAAAATCCCCCATCTGGCTGCCGTGCTGGTTGGTAATAATGGAGCGAGTGAAACCTACGTGGCCGCAAAAGTAAAAGCCTGTGCTGAAGCCGGGTTTAAATCCACCCTCATGCGCCTGGAGGAATCCGTTAGCGAAGCCAAGACTACTTTCGGTGATAGAAGATCTGAATAAAGATCTGGATATCGACGGCATCCTGGTTCAGCTCCCCCTGCCGAAACATATTTCCGATGAACGTGTCATCCTCGCCATCGATCCCTCCAAAGATGTGGATGGATTTCATCCGGTTAATGTCGGCAAACTGGTACTTGGGCAAACCCAGTTTTATCTCCGCCACGCCACATGGCATCATGCTTTTACTGGAACATTATAAAATAAAAACGGCCGGGAAACAGGCTGCTGTGATCGGCCGGAGTAATATCGTGGGCAGGCCCATGAGCATCCTGCTGAGTGCGAACACCAATCCGGGCAACTGTACGGTTACCCTCTGCCATTCCCATACCCATAACCTCAAAGAAATTTGTGCTGCACAGCGATATCATCGTGGCTGCACTGGGAAAACCGGAATTTGTGCAGGCCGACATGGTAAAGGAGGGTGCAGTAGTGATTGACGTGGGTATCACCCGGGTTCCGGATGCTTCCAAAAAAAGCGGCTTTGCCCTGAAAGGGGACGTGGCTTTTGCTGAAGTTCACCGCGATGCAGTTTTATTACGCCGGTTCCCGGTGGCGTCGGACCGATGACCATCGCGGCACTGCTGAAAAATACTTTTATTGCACTGAAGCGTAGGTATTAATCATGATGACAGAAGCCGTCCATACCTGTTGTCCAGTCCGCTGCCGTTGATGGAAGCATTTTATACGATCCAGGGAGAAGGCTTTCACCAGGGAAAAGCAGCTTATTTCATTCGCCTCGGCGGATGTGATGTGGGTTGTGTTTGGTGCGACGTAAAGGAAAGCTGGGATGCTGCCGCACATCCTTTACAAACTGTTTCGGAAATCGTGAAACCAGGCAAAAAAATTTCCAGGCAGAATTGCGGTGGTTACCGGAGGGGAACCGCTGAATGCACGATTGCGCACGATTACCGGGAACTCCATAAAGCCGGTTTTCAAACCCATATTGAAACTTCAGGCGCCTATCCGCTAAGTGGCGACTGGAATTGGATATGCCTCTCACCAAAAAAATTCAAACAACCATTAACCGGCCCCGTCCACAGGCAGATGAACTGAAAGTAGTAATCTATCATCCTTCTGATTTCGCATGGGCAGAATCCTTTGCAGAAAAAGTAAAACCCGGATGCAGACTTTTTTTACAACCCGAATGGAGTAAAAGGGAGACCGTGATACCCCTGATTTCTGAATACATTATGAAGAATCCGCAAATGGGAATTTTCCCTTCAGCTGCATAAATATATTCATGTGCCGTGAAATCGTTGACGGTTGACGGTTGACGGTTGGCGGTTGGCAGTTGCGGTTGCGGTTGACGGTTGACGGTTGACGGTTGACGGTTTTAACTTTCAGGTTATCAAAATATAATTACCGGATCCCACTTCCACAGTTTCACATTTCCACACTTCCACACTCCGACGGGGCTTTCTTACCTTTACAATCAATCACTCCCATGAAACTTACCTGCACGGTATTATTGTTTATACTTTCCGCATCCGCGTGGAAGCACAGTACGACCCTGCCAAAGTGGATAAGAAAGCGGCAAAACTCTACCTCCTGTCCCAGCAACAGGCAGGAGACGACAATTTCCTGGCAGCCATCGAAACCCTTAAACAGGCCGTTGCCATCGACAGAAAGTTTGAAGATGCATGGCTTTCCATGGCCGGCATGTATGGGGAACTGAAAAATTACCAGGCAGCAGTAGATAATTATCGAAAAGCCAGATCGATAGACAGCATGTATTTCAAAGATTTCAGCCTGTCCTATTCCATCAACCTGGCCGGCCTCGGTAAATTTGAGGAAGCACTGGCTGCAGTCAACGATTTCAAATCCATTCCCAACCTCAATGCATCATCCCTTCGTTCCGCCGCCTACCGGAGTAAGTTATACCGAGTTTGCCATTGATTATGCTGCAAAAAAAAACATATCAGCATTACAAATTTGAACCCCGAATATGGGAGACAGCATCAACACAGCAGTTTCAGAATATTTTCCGACGATCAGCCTGGACGGAAAACATTTGGTTTTTACCCGCCGGGTGAACGGCATCAACGAAGATTTCTTATCAGTCAGACGGAAACTGGCGACAGGCTGGACAAAAGCGAAATCGCTTCTAGGAAATATCAACAGCAATAATAATGAAGGGGCGCTGAATATTTCGCAGGATGGCCAGTGGCTTATTTTTACGGGCTGTAATTTTCAAAACGGATTCGGAAGTTGCGATTTGTTTATATCTTATCTAACGCCCGAAGGATGGAGTACGCCGGAAAATATGGGCCCGAATTTTAATACTGAATTCTGGGAATCGGCGCCTTCCCTTTCACCGGATAAAAGGGATTTATATTTTACGAGTAACAGCCCGGGTGGATATGGGGGCAATGATATCTATGTATGTCACCGGCTGGAAAACGGCCGCTGGTCGGCCCCGGAAAATATGGGCCCGTCATATCAATACGCCAGGAGATGAAAGTGCGCCCTTCATTCATGCTGATAATAGTCATTTATTTTACTTCAAATGCATTGCCTGGATATGGCGGGGATGATCTTTTTGTGGTTCGTAAAAACTGCAGGCGGTGAATGGGGCATTCCGGAGAATCTCGGGATATCCCATAAATACCATCGAAAATGAAGGCAGCCTGGTAGTGGCCGCAGATGGCAAAACGGCTTATTATGCAAGCGACCGGGCAGACAGCCGCGGCCAGCTCGACCTGTATACGTTTGAATTGCGAGACGATGTGCGCCCGGCTCAGACCTTCTGGGTAAAGGGAAGAGTGTATGATAAAAAAACCGGAAAGGGAATTCCTTCTTCTGTTGAACTGGGAGATCTCAGCAATAAACAGATCCTCAGCAAATTGCAAACCGATGAAACCGGGAATTATCTGACCACACTGCCCGTAGGAAAGGACTATGCATTCAATGTAAACCGGAAAGGTTATTTGTTTTTCTCTGAAAATTTTATGCTGACTCACCCGTCAACGGATTCCGTTTACCAGATGGATATTCCCCTCCAGCCCATCGAAGCCAATGCCAGCATGATTTTGAAAAATATATTTTTTGAAGTCAACCAATATGAACTCAAACCCGCTTCCCAGATCGAACTCGATGAAGTGGTGAAACTGCTGAATGGAAAATCCAGTGGTGTCCATCCAGATCAACGGATATACAGATAATGTGGGAAAACCGGCAGACAATCTCCGCTTTCGGAAAACAGGGCAAAATCAGTCGTAAATTATTTAAAATCGAAAGGCATTGATCCCAAACGATTATATTATAAAGGATATGGTGAGACCCAGCCGGTAAGCCCCAATGCAACAGAAGCGGGACGTGCACAAAACAGGCGCACCGAATTGAAAATGCTGAAAACAAATTGAAACAGCTTAAGGCTGACGGCATAAACTCAAAGGTAAGTGTTATCCTGTATTCACTGTACCATTTATTAGAAAACAACGGTTAAATCATAAGTGATTTAAGCAAATCCCAACCTCCCGTCCTTTTTAATTTTGACAAAAATGATCTTGCATCCGGATCTTCTATCACCTGATCAGTCTCACACGGGTTCCCCAGTTGGGCTGTGTCCATGCCAAAACCCTGCTTCGTCAATTCGGATCTGCTGAAGCGGTATTCAAATCTTCCGTCAGCGCTCTGGAAAAAATCGAAGGCATCGGTAAAATAAGAGCCCGTTCAATAAAAATCCTTTCATGATTTTCGCGGATCGGAAAAAGAAATTGAATTTCCTGAAACGATATGGAATCCGTGCACTTACACATCCAGGATGAGGATTATCCGCAAAGATTGTTACCCGCTTATGATGCACCCGTCTTGCTTTTTTATAAAGGCAGCACCGGCCTCAATCCCACTCCGCTGCATTTCCATAATCGGCACCCGGCGGAATTCAGAATATGGAAAACAGGTCACAGAAAAACTGATACAGGAGCTCGCTCCCTTATGATGTGATGATCATCAGCGGACTTGCGTTCGGCATCGATGCCATTGCCCACAAACAGGCATTGAAACAGGGCCTTCCGACCGTGGCCGTTCTGGCCCACGGACTGGCTTCACTGTATCCGCCCGAACACAGTCAGCTTTCAAGACAGATCCTGAAACAGGGCGGGCTCCTCACCGAATATACCAGTGAGATCAGGGCTGATAAACATCATTTCCCGATCCGGAACCGCATAGTGGCGGGTCAATCAGCGATTGTACCATGGTAATGGAAACGGCAGTAAAAGGAGGCAGCATGATAACAGCCGACCTGGCCAATGGATATTGCAAGGAAGTTTTTGCCTTTCCCGGGAAGAACAACCGATTTCAATAGCGCCGGCTGCAACTGGCTGATCCGAAACAACCAGGCAAGCCTGCTGGAAAATGCGCAGGACCTGGTCAGGATGATGGGTTGGGAAGAAAAAAACAGGCTCCTGCAGAAAACACCAGGGGGATCTTATTCATCCTGCTCACTGAAGTGGAACAACGGATTATGGACCTCTTAAAAGAGAGAGGACAAATGCATATCGACGTGATCAATGCAACAACCGGTTTCCCGAACAGCCGCAATGCCGGCGCTTTGCTGGAACTGGAAATGAAGGACCTGATCTGCAGTATACCCGGAAGAATTTAAAATTGAAATGACGAATCATAGAAAAACGGAAAATAGAATTCAGAACGAAACCGAATGCGGTCAGCTGGAATAACACAGATGGGAACTGACGAAAAACCGGAATAAAACGATGGGAACTGACTAAAAAATTGGATTTGGGAGCAATTTATCCCTTGCACTATCTTTGCACATGGCAAGAATAAATTCCTCTCCAAACAACACTCCCGCCAAATTTTTTGGTGAAGGCCTCACGTTCGACGATGTCTTATTGTTACCTGCTTATTCTGAAGTACTTCCGCGGGAAACGGATATCCGGACCAGTCTGACAAAAAAAATAACTTTAAATATTCCCATGCTTTCGTCAGCCATGGATACGGTTACCGAAGCAACCCTGGCCATTGCACTGGCGCGTGAAGGCGGGTATGGGCATCCTGCATAAAAACATGCCTATTGAAAAACAGGTTGAACAGGTACGGAAAGTAAAAAGAAGTGAAAGCGGACTCATCATTGATCCGATAACCCTGAATCCGGATGCAACGATTGGCGATGCACTTGTGCTGATGAAAGAAAATAAAATCGGCGGTATTCCCATCATTGACGATCACCAGAAACTCGTGGGCATACTCACCAACCGCGATCTCCGTTTTGAAGAAGACAGGAAGAGAAAAATCCGCGAAGTGATGACCAAGGAAAACCTCATTGTGGCGCCGGAGGGAACCGATTTAAAAATGGCAGAAACCATTTTGCGCAAACATAAAGTGGAAAAATTGCCGGTCGTGAATAAATCCGGTAAACTCATTGGCCTGATCACGTATCGCGATATCCTGCAGCTTTCCAGTTTTCCCAATGCCGTAAAAGATGAATTCGGGAGATTACGGGTAGGTGCCGCATTGGGGATTACGGCGGATCTGCTGGACCGGGCCGCAGCCCTTCTGCAGATCGGCGTGGATGTGGCCTGTCTCGACAGTGCACACGGGCATAATACCGGTGTGATCGAATGCATTGAAAAAAGTAAAAAAGAATTTTCCCAAATTACAGGTCATCGCAGGTAATGTGGGAACAGCTGCCGGAGCAAAAGCACTGGCAGCCGCCGGCGCAGATGCCGTGAAAATAGGTGTCGGCCCGGTATCCATCTGTACCACCCGTATCGTAACCGGTGCAGGCGTTCCGCAAATCACCGCTATTTTGGAAGCTTCTTCCGTTATTAAAGCCGCTGGGTATTCCGCTGATTGCGGATGGAGGTATCCGTTATACAGGTGATCTGGTAAAAGCGATCGCATCCGGAGCGAATGTGGTGATGATGGGAAGTGTTTTTGCCGGAACGGAAGAAAGTCCGGGAGACACCATCATTTACGAAGGAAGAAAATTCAAACAATACCGGGGCATGGGATCACTGGGTGCAATGACCCAGGGAAGCAGCGACCGCTATTTCCAGGATGTGGAAGACGGAATAAAAAAACTGGTGCCTGAAGGCATCGAAGGCCGGGTGGCATTCAAAGGAAACCTGAATGAAGTCGTGCAGCAATATGTGGGCGGGTTGAGAGCAGGAATGGGTTACTGCGGTGCAAAAAATATTTAGCCCTTCAAAAAGCGCAATTCATTAAAATCACCAATGCGGGAATGCAGGAAAGTCATGCACATGATATCGAAATCACCCGCGAATCGCCCAATTACAGCCGCTAGATCCCTGAACTAGTTTTTATTAAAATAAATCCCGGCGATGAAGCGGACCGTACTCACCTGCATTCTTTTTGCTTTGCTTATCATTGCAGAATCGTCAGACGGATCACAGGCGACCTGCCGATTCCTGCACATGGAGATCAGCCTGCTTACCTGTGCACCGGGAACCGAACTCTATTCCTTATTCGGCCATACAGCAATCCGCGTGCGTGATGCAAGACAGGGGAATGGATGTCGTTTACAATTACGGGACGTTCGACGACAGCGGATCCCGATGTTTTATATCAAGTTTTATGCGTGGCATCATGCGCTATTCGCTTTCCGTAGAAACCTTCGAGATTTCATGCAGGAATATCAATATGAACACCGGCCGGTCGATTAGCCCAGATACTGGATTTAAGCTGTGCAGAAAAAAACAAACTCTACGAAGCCCTGAGAAACAATACCCTGGAAGAAAATCGTCTTTACCATTATCATTTTCCACAGGGACAATTGCACCACCCGCGCAGGCAGAATCATAGAATCCAATACTGCAGATTCTCTGGTTTACAGGAATATTCTTCCGGTAAACAGTTCGGTTGTGCTGCCACCTGCAAATAGATCTTCGAGCGGGCCCGGCTTGACTTTCCGGGATATGATTCATGAATACCTGGATAGACAACGTACCGTATTGGTCGGAATTTGGGATCGATTTATTTCTGGGCATGAACCTGGATGAGAAAGCAACCAATACGAAGCCATCCATTTTCTCCCTGATTATTTATCAAGGGAATGGACAGCGCCATCACAGGCAACAAGCCACTGTGGCCCGAAAAAAACCATGCTTGATTTTCCGCGAAACCGCCTCCTCCTCAGCAGGATTCACACCCAATGCCGCATACTTCACTGCCTCCTGCTGGTTGCCGATCATTTATTTCTTTAATCAGGAAACCGGCAGCCATTGCCAAAACACTGCTGATATTTGATATTGTTTTTTTCAGCCTGCTGGGCTTCTGGGTATCCTGATGGCTTATCATGTGGCTGGGACGTGTAGATGATGTTTGCAGGAACAATATCAATATCTCTGGGCATTGCCGACCCATATAGTCGCCGTATTTTTTATCCGTAAAAAAACAGAATGGATAAAATATTATTTCCTGATCACGGCTATCATCGCCGCTTTAATCCTGGGAGCCGGATTTCCCTGGTGGCCCCAGAGAATGAACCCGGCCGTCCTGCCCATGCTGGGTATCATCGTTTTCCGCGGAGTTTTCTATTATATCAAATTCGGAATCATGCGGAAAAGTCTTTTGTTCAGGGGTGAGACTGCTGGAATATGAACTAAGGGGAAACGGAAAACCCGTCATGCTGGTGCATGGATTTACAGAAGACCGGCGGATTTGGGACCCTGTTCTGAGGGGATTAGCGAATCATACAAGTGGATTCTGCCGGACCTGCCCGGCAGTGGCCGTCAGCCAGAACGGATTCCGCTTGACCAGCTGAAGGATTTTGCAGAAATCGGTCAAGCCATCACGGACCAGGAGAAAATCCGGGAACTGGTACTGATCGGCCACAGCATGGGTGGATATATTTCCCTGGCTTTTGCAGAAAAATATCCTGAAAATGTTCCGGCCCTGGGTCTTTTTCATTCCAGCTCCTATGCGGATTCCGCTGAAAAAAAAGAGTCCCGGGAAAAAAACATCCGTTTCATTCAAAACCACGGGGCAGCCCCATTCGTTCAACAGGCAATCCCCGGTTTGTTTTCAGCGATAATTTCAAATCGGAGCATCCGGAGGAAATCCGAAAATTGGTTGACCGGTATGCCAACTTTACACCCGAATTCTCTCGTACAATACCTGGAAGCCATGAAACAGCGGCCGGCAACGACAGGGGGTACTCCAATCGATTCTAAACCGGTTTTATTTATTATGGGTGAAGAAGACCGGGCAATACCCCTGAAGGATGCACTGGAGCAATGCCATTTACCCCGGATTTCGTACATTCATATCCTGACCCATTCCGCCCATATGGGCATGATCGAGGAAACCAGCCTGTGTAATTCTATTTTAGATCGGTTCCTTGAACAGATTTCCGATTAATCTAAAGAAGTTACCCTATCGTGCGCCGATCCCTGTACAAATAATGAACGTTATCCATAACCCTTTCCCTGATAACCTTAACAGGTTATGGAAAACATATTAAGGGTGGGGAAATTCATTATACCTACCTGGGCCCTTCTGCGACCAAGCCAATTATGACCGTTACGAACTCCGCCTCCGTTTATTTATCAGCTGCGAGTCAACCATGGGCCAGCTGGAACGCTCGGTCAGTTCTGGGTATTTACCGGATATCAGACGGAATGGAACAGGATAAAGTGGAGGCTAATCCTGAGCAGAAGTCAGCATGATCAGCCTCACTGCTCCCAGTCCCTGCATTATTACATCCCTCTCCGGTCTGTTACTGGATCCGGGAATTTACGGTAATTGAAGAACTTCCAGGAAGACGGTTGGGTTATATGGTCGTATTTCAACGTTGTTGCCGTATCGATGGGATTCGGAATATATTTCCCAATATCAACGTCGGCGCGTCTTATTTCTGCCAGATACAGGGGACTAGCTCGGTGGGAGTCAATGGCATCAATTCAAATCCGGATTTCGGTATAAAAGATACTGTGTCTGATCTGCCAGGGAAAAAGATTTAAACTGGATTACAGTGCTATGGATGCAGACGGCGATTCGCTAGCTATGAATTTGCCCCGGGATATTATGGAGGAGGAATCAACAATGCCGATCGTCACCAATCCCGGTCCTCCGGCTACCTGGCAGCCCCTTGAGTTATAGTTCGAAGCGCTTTTCCGGACTCCAGCCCATGGGACGAAATGTTACGATCGACCGGAAAACCGGGACTCATTTCAGGGGTGCTCCTTCCGGCGGCGATTATGTGGTTTGCGTGATGGTGAAAGAATACCGCGCCGGTTTGCTGGTATCTGCCCACCGGAAGGATTTTATAATCCATGTAGACGACCGTTGCGATTTTCCCTCGGCCGACCTGAATCCCAATTATATCACCTGTAACGGATTTGATTTTAGTTTTCATAATGAAGCCGTGTCTTCGCCGCTGATTCATAATTATTACTGGGACTTCGGTGTGCCGGGAAGCTTATCCGATACCAGCACACAGGCCCGGCCTGATTTTTACTTTCCCGGATACCGGCGTTTACAATGTCCGATTCTATGTAAATAAAGATGAGCCCTGTACCGATAGCGCCAGCACACGCATGAGTGTTTTCCCGGGATTTTTCCCGGGTTTTACTTCCCTGGGAACCTGCATCTTGAATCCGGTTTTATTTAAGGATACTACGAAAACAAAATACGGGCTTATTTCTTCCTGGTCCTGGAATTTCGGGGATCAATACAACGGCAGACACATCCATACTTCAAAACCCGTCCTGGAAATACAGTGATACCGGATTAAAAAATGTAAGTTTTATCGTGGCCAGCAGCAAGGGCTGTAAGGATACCATGAGTCAGTCGGTGCACCTGACGGCAAACCGCCTATATTTTTCCCTTTCCGCGACACCCTGATCTGTAATATAGATACCCTGCAATTACATGCGCAGGGATATGGAAATTTTACCTGGGGACCCGACTGCCAACATGATCAATCCCAATACCGCAGATCCCTATGTATTTCCTAAAACAACCACCTGGTACACAGCTACCCTGGATCAGTCGGGATGTGTTAACCAGGACTCTTTGCAGGTGCGGGTGGTGGACCATGTTACACTCAATCCGGGCAATGATTCCACGATTTGCCTGGGAGATACCATCACCTTAAATCCTTCCGGGGATGGATTATATTTTACCTGGTCGCCTGCTGCTTCCCTGGATCATCCCGGATATAAAAAACCCGCATGCATTTCCTGCCGGCAACACGGCCTATCAGGTTGTAGCGGGTATCGGCAAATGTTTTACTACAGGAACCGTACATATCATAACGGTTCCCTACCCCCTTTCGAATGCAGGAAAAGATACTTTTATCTGTTATCAGGATACGGCCCGGATCGAAGCCGTTGCGGGGGGAATCCGGTACAACTGGATCCCTGCTGATTATTTAAGTAATCCGGCCATCCTGGATCCGCTGGCTTACCCGCCCCGGACAACGGTTTACCAGCTGCTGGTATATGATACCCTCGGCTGCCCCAAACCCGGCATTTCGAACGTGACCATCACGGTGAACCCTCCGATCATTGCATTTGCCGGAAACGATACATCCATCGTAGTGGGACAGCCGCTGCAACTGCATGGTTCAGGGTCGCAGTCTTTTTTATGGTATCCCGATTTTGGCCTGGACCGGATTGATATATCCGACCCGTTGGCCCTGTTAAGCCAAAACCAGACTTACGTAATGAAGACCTTTTCGGCAGAAGGGTGTTTTGCCTATGATACCATCCACATTAAGGTATTCACCACGGCGCCCGATATCTTTGTACCCAATGCATTTACTCCCGAACAGGCTACCAATAATTTGTTCCGGCCCATCCCGGTGGGTATATCCAGTCTTGAATATTTCAGGGTCTACAACCGCTACGGCACGCTGGTGTATAATACCAGCCAGATCGGGAGTGGCTGGGATGGAAATTATAATGGCAAACCGCAGGATGTTGGCGGGTATGTCTGGATGGTACAGGGTACGGATTATACCGGTAAACGGATTACAAAAAAAGGGACCGTCGTACTTATCCGTTAATCTTCTTTCAACAAAAAATATTTCAGCGTGAAAAAAATCATTTGCATCACCGGCGCCAGTTCCGGTTTTGGAGAAGCCTGCGCCCACACATTTGCTGCAGGTAATTATAACCTGATCATTTCGGGCAGAAGGGTGGAAAAACTACAGGCACTTAAAAAAAACCTGGAGGAAAAATTCGGAAACGACGTGTATGTGCTCCCGCTCGACGTGCAGAGCCGGTAAGCCGTGGATGAGGCTTTCAAATCCCTGCCCGCTTCCTGGAAAAAAATAGACCTTTTACTGAATAATGCGGGGCTTGCCCTGGGAAGGGATAATTTTGACGAAGCATCCCTGGACGACTGGGATACGATGATTGATACCAATCTGAAAGGGCTTTTATATGTATCGAAAGCGGTCATTCCATTCATGATCCCCAACAAAAGCGGCCATATCATTAATATCGGATCCACCGCTGGAAAACAGGTTTACCAGAAAGGTAATGTGTATTGTGCCACCAAACATGCGGTTCAGGCAATATCAGAAGCCATGCGCATTGACCTGCTGCCTCATAAAATTAAAGTGACCGTGATTCATCCCGGCGCGGCGGAAACCGAATTCTCCCTCGTGCGGCTCAGGCAGGATGCACAGGAAGCAAAAAAAGTTTATGAAGGATATGAGCCCCTGCATGCGGAAGACATCGCCAACGTAGTATTCTATGCTGCTTCCCTGCCGGCTCATGTTTGTATTAATGAACTGGAAATCACCTGCCTGGCCCAGGCCAATGCCTATTATTTATATAAGGAGCCGGTGTAGGGGTTGTTGGCGGTTGACGGTTGGCGGTTGGCGGTTGACGGTTGACGGTTGACGGTTGACGGTTGACGGTTAGGCGTTACGTTTTGTGATGCTGCTGAAGACGGTGAGATAACCCTAAGGATTATTTCGGCTTCGGCGTTTGCGCGGCCATTTCTGCCAGTGAAATTCTGATCTGAATACCTGCCCGTGTGGTGGTTACAGGTGGGGAACTTGAAATTGCTGGCACCGTCCGGCGCTCATCGAAATAAAATTTCAAATTAATCCGGTTGTTGATCACATAGTCGATAGAAGGAGATATGCTGATGACCTGCTGCCCTCCAACCGGCACGGCCGCATTCTGATCCAGGTAACTGTTGGTCGTGGCATCGTCCCGCAAACTCATGTCCAGCCGCAGCGTCAGGTCATTTTCAAGCCTGTTGGTCAAACCATTTTTCCCCGCCACCATGATATTAAACGGAAGCGGCAACCCGCGCTTGCGGAATCCGAGACCGAAAACATATTCGGTTGAACGGCTTTCACTCATCTGGTAATCGATCAGGCTCAGACTCAGCTGTCTTGATTTACTGTAACTGAATCTCACCTGCAGCTGGTTCACAAACTGCATATCCAGATCGATCAGCGGTGCAAATTGTTCGCTGATGGTAATATTGGGCACCATAAAATAAGGTACAAAATTTCCTGTAAGGGTATCAATAAATCCGGGCTGCCTGATGCCGAAGGGATCCTGGAAATTCAGGTTTGAATTAAAACTATTCATACTCAGCGTGCTGGTATAACCATCCGTTATGCTGAAGCTGGAGAATATGTTCTCCATGCCCGGAATCCGTGTAAGCCCGTTATACGTCAGCCGCCAGTTTGGTTTCGGCAGGTATCCGCCAAAGGGATTGGATTTAATACCCGGATTGTCCTGCTTCACCAGGGCGACCGAGTTGGCAGACTGGCCACTGTATGCCGCAATAAAAGCCGGAATTAAAACGTCCTGCGCATATTTTCCATAACCCTTTGCATACCCGTCTGCCGTTGTCTGACCACCGGAATATGGATTTTGTTTTCCCAGCCGTCCGCTGATAACGGAACGGTAATTTTCGAATGTCTGGAATGTAGATGAGATCTGGTTATTACTGTAGCTTCCGAAAAGAGTTTTCACGGAAATAAAACTGATGCTGAAACTTCCGGCCGTGTAAGGGTTTAGTCGCGCAAACGTATTGTTACCCGTGGTATCTTTATAAAGCTCAGTATAATTTTTTCCAAAACTCTGACTTACGTTAAGTGTAATATTCAGGTCCCGCACGGGTTGTATCTGGGCCGCAATGGTGAGTATCTTGTTATAGCTGGCCTGATTTTGAAAGTTAAATAAGGTATCGTTCGTTATCAGCCCTTTCTTTCCCAGCCGGTTTATATACCCGGTATCCGGCTGTTGACCAAAAACATATCCCCATCCCGGATTACCTGATTGTAAATTCATTCCCAGGAAATGCGTACTGTCCTTATATCCATAAATACTGGATGCCGAGATTTCAGAAAAATTCACGGTGATATCTTTTACCGAAGTCAGAATTTTGGCAATGCCCTTCATCACTCCCGTAAGGTGGCTTACATCCTCGTAATCACTTTGCGGTTTTTTCTGATTGAGACTGTCATTCTTTTTACCCGGAAGGTTTGGTGGAGGCGGTGCAGCCTGCTGATCCAGTTCACGCAGTAATCGCCACTTGCTATACAGCCGTGAAAAATTCAGGTCGGCCGATGCATCTTTTTTCTGGGTGTTTTGCAGGGTGTTTCCAAACTGAACCGCCAGGGTGGATGCACCGGTCCACTGATAGGAAGACCCATATCCCAAACGGAGGGTCGTCCAGTCGAGAGCCGGCAGTTTATTGGTAGGCACCGTATAGGTAAAGTTGGCGGTCTGCTGGTACTGGATCGTTCTTCCTCCTTTAAAGAAATTATTCCACATCTGCTTTCTCTGCGCTTTATCCAGTCTTCCACTGTCTTCGTCCACCCAGCTTTTATTCAACGCAGAAAAATCGATATTGAATGAACGCGTAAGGTCCCAGCGCAGGACATAGGTCCTGTCAATGGTAAAAAATTTATTAAAGGTTTCCGGGATCTGGTATTTACCGCCGCCCACGTTTCTCGCCTGGAATGCACCATATTGCCTTACCACATCCCCCCTGAATGTGAGTACGGCAGGAACCGGATTCAGGTTAAAATCCCTGGCCAGCGCATACCAGGGTGATTTTGATTTGATGATTTTTTTAAACGGCTCCCAGTACTTGGGGGTGCCCACAAAATTATATCCCAGCCCGCCTTTATAAACCGTTAAGTTATCTTCCAGGGCGATGGGATCATGGTGATTGGTTGTGGTATATGAGTAAGAAATGTCGAAATTTTCCAGGCTCCACAGTTTCAGTTTTTTCCCGGTAATATTATTTTTTCTTACATTGGTAAAATTGAAACTCTTGATGGTGGTAACATCCAACGCCTCCTGTTTGATGGAATCCCGCTTGGAAGCCGGAGCTGCATTGATTTTATCCTTCAGTTTAATATCCAGGTCATAGGGATCATATTCCGGTGTACTTACATTTTTTGAAATGCTGCCATAAAACGGAATGGATAAACCTGCTTTCCGTGGAAGCAGTTTTCCCAGTTCCAGGTTTGTAGCTGCATCCAGCTGGGTCGTACTGCTCAGGGCCCGCTCATTGATACTCTGGTCGAGTGATCCGAATCCGACTGATTGCACATTCCCTGCGAGATAGAGTGTACCGAGGTCTGCAATTTTAAGATCCACGCGGCCGTTTGCAGCATAACCGGCCTGGTCGTTAATATTGGAAAGCCGGAGTTCATCGAACCATGCTTCCGTACATACGGGTACAGAAGAAATATTTTGTACACCCAGGAAAATGGCCTGTACCTGTCCCAGGTTGGGGTTACCGTATATGGAATAGGATCGTTTATTGGCCGAATCAATTTCCTGGTAATAACCCGATGTATTCCCGCTTGCATTCCGATCCGTTTTTAACTGTATCAGCCGCTGCAGGGTGAGGTTGAGGTTATTGGAATCCGGCCATATATCTGCCGGAAGGGTTGCCCCCCACGAAGTTACTTCCAGGGGTATCCTGATTTCATAAAAATTATTTATGAAGTCGCTTCCCAGTCTGACTACAGCAGCCAGCTGACCGGTGACTACGCCGGTTTGGCTACCCCTGGCTTCAGCATGAATAAACATATCCATTTTCCCGTAACGGCGCAAATCATAGTTGGTATTTTTATACACGCCCCGTGCTTCTCCCGGCTGCAGTCCGCAAATCTGCAGGCTCATCGCCTGTTCATTCAGCAGCAGGTTCACATTGTTCGTACTGAGTTGCTGTTGCCTTTCAATGCCGGGAGGTATTACATATGGTATGGGGGTACGGGAACTGTTTTGCTCAATATTCACCGCTGTAACATCGAGCGTGGTCGGACTATTTGGAGGTAATGCAATATATTGTCCGGTTGTATCCAGTTGGTAGTTAAAATTGCGCCAGGAATCGCGGATCAGCTGGAACTCTGCAAAACGGCACACAACGGAATCGGTAAACCCCGTCAGGAACATCCTGATAAATCGGATGGATTTAAAATCCGGGATATTTCCCACTTTCTGCGAATAGGAGTTGATCGGTACCCGGAACTGGTACCAGGTTTGCGCTACCCCGTCGCTCCCTACAAAATTTCGTTTATCGGAAACAAAATTCTGTCCTACAGCAAGCTGGGAAGGAGCCAGGTTCACTTTATATTCGAAATATTCTTCCAGCTCATTCATGGTATTATCATGGTCCAGGTCTTCCTGATCCGGATACAGCGTATTGGCATTCACATAGGTAGCGCCGGGCGGTGCAATGGGCGAATTACCCTGCGTGTTGTTGATATTTTTGTAACGGCCCAGGATATCCGTCTGCGTGGAGTCGTAATAGGGTGCCCGGTAGTTCAGATAATCATCCGCAGAAGGATCCGCCAGGGCCTTTTGATAAATGGGTGAACCGGTTCCGAATAATAAAGCCAGCCTGCTCAGGTAATTGGAAAATTTCGACTGCTCCCCCGCATCATCCAATCCGTCAAAACCCTGATCCTGGTAAGGCCGGTCTGCAGGATCGTTGCTGAATGCATTGGTCACCTGGACCGTGTTGAATGGCACACGTCCCCATACCGAACTGCTGTCAATCGCCGCCGGAATATTGGGGGTATTCAAACCATTTTCAAATCCTTTTCTGCCATCTTTTAAGATGTCTTCCGAAATAGATCCCAGGTCCATATACAACTGGCCCCCCGATCCGCCCGGGTTTGTGAGAAAAGGATCCTGCATCCAGAACTCAATGTATTGTACATTGGATGTTTCAAAATCGGTCTGGTCAATGGCCCGCATGATGCCGCCCCACCGGTTCTGTGGGTTATTCAGTAATCCCGTCGGACTGATACTGCCCGGCCGTGTATCAAAATTATAAGGTCCCTTCTGGTTAGGGAAATAGGATACGTCAAAAGTAATCAGCTGGGCCTGCCCGAACTCCGGTGTAATCTGTGGAAAGAGTTGCTGGATATTGATGGACGAAATACGCGGATCCAAAAAATTCTGATAGTTCTTTACCGGGTTATTACTGCTGGTCTTGTCCTGGAGGGTTGGTTCAATATTGTACCAGGCAATTTTTGCGCGGTTAAAGCCATAATCGAGTGAATCCGACAGGCTGGCTTCAGGAAATAATCCATCACCGGCTGGTGTGGAAGCCAGAGCCCAGGCCGTTATCGGAAAACGCAGATCAACGGAACTGGTGGACCCTTCAAAATCATCTATATAAATGGTTCCACTGTTTCCTTTTCCGATCTGCGGCGGGTGGCCCGGCTGCAGGTAGGCCGCTTCACCAATTGCCGAGATCGTACTCATCTCTTTCGAAGAATAGAAAGGCAGTTTATTCAGTAGCCGCGTCAGGCCCGGCCATTGTGATTTGTAATTGACATCTGTTCCATACATGGTATTGCGAATCGGGTCCTCGCTGTAATTCGTCTTGGTAAAATATGGACGTTCATTGAGCCGCTCAATGGTTCCACCCAGTGAGAAAGACTGGGTCGCAGTCTGTTTTGCGAGATAGTCGAACCGGACGCCCAGGAAACCGCGTTGCTGCGTACCATAACTCGCATTATTCTCATACTGCACATTGACAGGCACCCCGGAGTTGATGATGGACGGATTGATCACTTTCACAGAGCCATTATTGTAATCAACCGTGTAATCAATATTTTCCCTCAGGGTCTGTCCACCGGCTGTTACAATCACCGAACCCTGGGGAACATTGAAAGCGCCCAGCGAAATATCCGAACTGGCCTGGCCCTTGGCCACACCGCTCAGGTAATACTTGTCCACGGCCGCAAAGGTCTTAGCGACTTCCTTGATGGTATCGTAGAGCTGATAGAAAACGTAATCATTTTTCAATGCGGGCGAATTCTTAAATGCCAGTGAATCGAGGTCTCTCCCAAAGGGTTCGAGCACCGGGAATATGATACGTGCCTGCGACGACACCACGGTGAATCCCTCCACATAGTCAAATACACCATCCGGTTGTGGATCCAGGTGGGCATTGAGCCGGTCCAGGTTCAGTACACTGATCAATGGAATCCCGGCCTTGTCCCCGGCAGGTAAATATCTTTTTGTCCCGTTGCCTGCCTGTTCATAAAGGATATTCATCTGGAATCCGGCCGGCTGTATGCTGGAGAGGTAACTGCCCGTTCCCGTTTTCAGTGTGTATATATTTTTCATCATCAGTTTCCAGATGGGCAGGTTGGTTCTCTGGGAAGTTGCCTTCAGCAATTTCAGGTATAACACTTTCTGCGCACCCGGGTTATATCCCAGGGTCGTATCCGGCGGAACATCCTGTGAAAATTCACCCACCTGGTAGATCTTTCCGTTATAACTATACTGAAAAGCCACACCCAGCACATCATTGGGTTGCAGGGTCTGGTTCAGTGAAATAAAACCCACCTGCGGATTGTAGGTATAATCCGTGGGGTTGAGTTTTCGGGCAAACACCTGTTCATAATCCTGTACCTGTGTTAACCCCAGGCCAGTCAGCACACCGATTACCTGGGTCGAATTGCGGCTGCCCGGGTTGTTAATGATACTGCGGTAAAGGGAATTGGCATCATTGGACGGGTAGGGTTGTGCCGTCTGGGGGACGATACCTGGATTATAAGGTTGCGATTCACCCAGGTCCATCAGGCCCACAATCTGTCTGGCCTGCGTGGACGTCCCGTTCCGGTTGGTTACCCATACTTCCATACGCAGGATCTGCACCTGGGAAGTAATAATGGGCAGGTTCGACATGGCTTTATTGTAGTTGGCTCTGAAAAACTGAGCAAGCAGGAAGTGCCGGTTTTCATCATAATCATCCGCTTTAAACTGGTAAGTGGTCAGTGAAGCGCCTCCCTGCAGGGTGGTTGACTGGCTCTGGGAGCGCTGGCTGGCAACAACGCCGGTTACAAATAATTTTCCGAACTGCAATTGGGTTTTAATACCAAAAAGCGATTGTTCGCTGGCCATGAGTGTGCTCCGGGTGGTGAAGGATGTATTCCCGACTTCAATTTTTTTGACGATGTCGTCAGAGCTGCCGGTATATTCCAGTTTGAGCTGATTCATCCAGTCGAATGAAGCCTGGGTATTATAAGCAATGGGCAGTTTGAGTTTACTTCCGATATTGCCCACCACGTTCACGTTGGCATCCATATTGAAATCAAGCCCCCCGGTTTTCCTCGCTGCTTCGGGCAGGGTCGGATTCTGAACATTCTGACCCTGGTAACCAGCCAGGATGTCCACGTTGCCCTGAGGCCGGATATCAATTTTGCCATTCCCGAAAAGCCGGTTAAAAAGATTGTTGTTCACATTGAGTTTGGGCTGTTCCATGCGCCGGTTCAGATCGCTCAGCATGTCGGCCCGCCGGCGGAAATAATTATTTTCCGATTGCTTTCCGTAAAGCTTCAGGTATTCCTCGTAGGTATAGGCCGTGGGGGTGCGGTAATATTTATTCCCGATTTTTTCAACCACGAAATAGAGATTGGTTTTTGGATCGTACTCGATTGAATCTCTGAGATTGGAAGGATTTTTAAGGTTGAAGGAATTCAAATCGAAATTGCTCAGGGGATCCCCGCGGCGGTCATGGATGGGGAAATGCATACTGTCGGAAGTAAGCGGATGCCTGGTGGTATCCGGGGTAACCTGCGCACGGACGCCCATGGGTGTCAAAAAGACAACCATTACGGCAGTGATCCACACCGTGAATATAATAATCTGAAGCAGTTGCCTTGTCAAACTTCCTCAAGAATTAGTTAGGTAGAGCTCCCTGCGATAGGCTAAAGGATTTTTAAAACTTGCTTAATGATGTCTTCAACTTTTTGAGGGACCGGGGCATCCTGAGCCAGCCTTTTTAAAGCCTGTTCCGCCACGGGCCGGGCGATGCCCAAAGACACCAGAGCATTCAACGCATCCTGCTCCAAGGTATTGTTTATCAATGGGGAAATATTTGAACCGGAGAATTTTTTACCTACTTTATCCCGGAGTTCCAGAACGATTCTTTCGGCCGACTTTTTACCGATTCCCTTTATACTTTCCAGCTGTCGGGTCTGGCCCTGAACAATCGCCCGCGCGAGTTCTTCCGGACGCATGGCTGAAAGCATCATCCGGGCGGTAGAGGCCCCCACTCCGGAAACACTGATCAGCTGTATAAACATCTCTTTTTCTCCCGTTTCAAAAAAGCCAAACAGGGTCTCATCGTCTTCCTTAACCTGGTGATAAATATGCAAAAGCCCCCGGTCCAGGTGTTGCAACTGGGTAAATGTATGGAGGCTGATCTGTACTTCATACCCCACGCCCTGCACATCTATATGAATGAGTGCCGGTGATTTATACACGAAATCGCCCCGGAGGAATGTTATCATGAGCGCGAAAATAGTATTTTTAACCGGCGTATATATTTTATAAAAACCCACGATCTTTGTTCAATGACCCAAAAGATCTCTGCCGCCATTACTGCCATCGGCGGCTATGTACCTGAAGATATCCTCTCCAACAGCGACCTGGAAAAAATGGTGGATACGAATGATGAATGGATACGTACCCGGACGGGCATTTCCGAAAGAAGGATTCTGAAAGGGCTGGATAAAGGTACTTCCGACCTCTGCGTTCCGGCCGTTCTGCAATTATGTGAAAAAAGGGGTATCCATCCTTCTGAAATAGACTGCATTATCGTTGGAACAGTAACCCCGGATATGCTCTTCCCTTCCACCGCCAACCTGGTTTGCGAAAAAACCGGCGCTGTCAATGCCTGGGGTTTTGATCTGCTGGCCGCCTGCAGCGGGTTTCTGTACAGCCTGACCACCGGTGCCGCCCTGATAGAAAGCGGCCGGTATAAAAAAGTTGTGGTCGTGGGGGCCGATAAAATGAGTTCAATTGTGGATTACAGCGACCGGAGCACCTGTATTATTTTCGGCGACGGCGCCGGGGCCGTTCTCCTGGAACCCAATCAGGAAGGATATGGGGTATTGGACAGCATCCTCAGGAGTGATGGCAGCGGAAAAGTACATCTCCACATGAAGTCGGGCGGTTCTCTCCGGCCTGCAAGTATGGAGACGGTTGCCCGTAAGGAACATTATATCTACCAGGAAGGTCAGCCTGTATTTAAATTTGCAGTTACCCGCATGGCGGATGTGAGTGAGGAATTACTTAAAAGGAATAACCTCACCGGAGAAGATATTGCTTTCCTGGTACCCCACCAGGCCAATAAGCGAATTATTGATGCCACAGCCAGCAGGATCGGGTTATCCGACGATAAAGTGATGGTCAATATCCAGCGTTATGGGAATACCACGGCCGGCACCATTCCCCTTTGTTTGTCGGACTGGGAAAACCAGCTTAAAAAAGGCGACCTCCTGGTACTCGCCGCCTTCGGGGGCGGATTTACCTGGGGTGCCACTTTGGTACGCTGGGGATTTTAATATCTTTTCCGTGGCCGTTGACCCCTGTCCGTTTCTTTCCCAACGCTTTCCAATTCACTTTAAATCAGTTGCCTTTCAATGGAAATCAAAATACGAAAAGCGGTAGCATCAGATTGTCAGCGTATGCTGGAACTGGTAAAAGAGCTGGCCCTGTTTGAAAAAGCGCCGGATGCCGTTACGGTTACCCTGGAACATTTTATAGAAACCGGTTTTGGGAAAAACCCGGTATGGCAGGCGCTCGTAGCGACCGATTCTTCTGATACAATAGTTGGCATCAGCCTTTGGTACCTGCGTTACTCCACCTGGAAAGGCTTAATGCTTTACCTGGAGGACCTGGTTGTTACCGAATCCTGCAGGGGCAAGGGCATTGGGAAACTGTTATTCGAAAGCACGGTGAAAGAAGCCCGCCGCCTCGGGGTTTGCGGCATGATGTGGCAGGTGCTGGACTGGAACCGGCCCGCCATTGAATTCTATAAAAAATATGGGGCTGAAATCAGCAGTGAGTGGCTGAACTGCGTTTTAAGCTTAAAGCCGAAAGCTTAACGCTTAACGCTTAACGCTTAACGCATTTCAAGGGTCATTACTGGTATTTCATAAAACACTCTATGATCCCACTCATAACTCATAACTCATAACTCATAACCCATAACTCATAATTCATAACTCATAACTCATAACTCATAACTCAAAACTAATCCACCCCCGCGCTGCTCACGCTCTTGTCAATTTTTCCAATCAGTCCCTGTAATACCTTGCCCGGGCCGATTTCATTAAAGTTCGTGGCCCCGTCTGCGATCATGGCCAGAACGGACTGGGTCCAGCGTACCGGTCCGGTGAGCTGGTCGATGAGGTTTTTTTTGATTTCCTCCTTATCCATGACGGCTTTTGCAACAATATTCTGATATACCGGACAGGTTGGATTATAAAAAGTTGTTTTTTCTATAGCAGATTTCAATTCCTCCCGGGCCGGTTCCATCAGGGGGGAATGAAACGCGCCTCCCACTGATAAAATCACGGCACGACGGGCGCCTGCAGCCTTCATCCTTTCACAACCCAGTTCAATGCCTTTGAGTGATCCGCTGATCACGACCTGGCCGGGACAGTTATAATTGGCCGGGACCAGCACTTCTCCGGATTCTGATTCAATTTCGCGGCAGATAGCTTCCACCCGTTCTTCGTCCAGCGCCAGTACCGCAGCCATGGTGCCCGGGTTGGAAATGCAGGCTTTCTGCATGGCGGAGGACCGGATGATCACCAGGCGCATGCCATCTTCAAAAGACAAAGCACTGTTTGCCACGAGGGCTGAAAATTCTCCCAGAGAATGACCCGCAACCATTTCGGGGCGGGCGTTGTCAACCGTTTTATAGGCGATTACCGAATGGAGAAAAATGGCGGGCTGGGTAACATTGGTTTGTTTCAGATCCGTTTCCGTACCGGAAAACATGATATCAGAAAGACGGAAGCCTGCAATTTCATTCCCCTGTTCAAAAAGTTTTTTTGCAAAAGCACTTTTATCATAGTGGTTCTTACCCATTCCCGGAAACTGAGATCCCTGTCCGGGAAAAACATATGCATGCTTCATATTCGACTTAGAGGTTATAAAACAAATTTGCCACAAAGCACCGACTCAACAAAGAAAATCTTTCCTGTATTTTAATTCAGATCAGAGGAGATCAGCTTGATGAATTCCGTCCTTGTTTCATTTTTCTGAAATTCCCCGTAAAAAGCAGAGGTTGTTGTTACGGAATTCTGCTTCTGGACGCCCCGCATCATCATACAAAGGTGCGAAGCCTCGATTACCACGGCGGCCCCCAGGGGGTGTAAAGAATCCCGGATGGCGTGTAAAATCTGGGTCGTCAGTCTTTCCTGCACCTGGAGGCGACGTGCAAATACATCCACCACCCGGGCTATTTTACTTAATCCGGTGATCCATCCGTTGGGAATATAGGCAACATGCGCTTTGCCAAAAAAAGGAAGCATATGATGTTCGCAGAGGCTGTAGATTTCAATATCCTTAACGATGATCATCTCATTCATGGGTTCGTTAAATTTCGCCGAATCGAGAATGGCGTGCGCATCGTGTTCATACCCCTGTGTGAGAAACTGCATGGCTTTGGCCACGCGTTCCGGTGTTTGCTCAAGACCCTCCCTTCCGGGATCTTCCCCCAGAGCACCCAGGATTTCCCTGTAATTTGATTTGAGGGTTGAAGTCGTCTTCTCGTCGTACTGTTCTGTTTTTTTGTAGGCCATCTCTTGTGCTTAACGCTTAACGCCTGACACCTAACGCTGATCGTTACGGCTAAAGCGTGAAGCTTTTTTAATTGGTAATATCAAATGAACTATTAAACTTAACTATTCACTTTCAGGCAGGGTACTCAACAAAATTTCTTTCGGTTTCATAAAGACGAACGGAGAGATCCAGCGATGCATCCAGTTCCTTTCGAAGGATTTCATAAATCACATATACGATATTTTCTGCCGTCGGATTTAAACTGGCAAACTCCTTTGTGTCGAGGTTCAGATTTTTATGATCAAACCGGGCGAGCACATGCTTTTGTATAATGGAAGATAAAGTGGAGAGGTTTATCACATATCCTGTGACCGGGTCCGGGATACCGGTCACTTTCACAACCACTTCATAATTATGGCCATGGAAATGCGGGTTGGAGCATTTCCCGAACTGTTCCAGGTTTTGTGCATCCGTCCAGCCGGGCACAAAAAGCCGGTGGGCTGCATTGAAATGCTCTTTTCTGAAAATAGCGACTTTTTTTTCCATTATGATTGTCCGAAATATTCCACAAAAATCCGGGGCGTTTCATAGAGTTTGATCGCATGCAGACTTACGGAAGCCGGCAGGTGATTCTTCAACTGGTTCCAGATTCCGATGGCCAGGTTTTCTGTCGAACACATTTTGTCTTTCATAAAATCCACGTCCACGTTAAGATTCCTGTGATCCAGTTTTTCTATAATATGTTCTTTAATGATTTCGCTCAGTTTTTTCACGTCGAATAAAAAACCGGTTTCCGGATCCGGCGTTCCTTTGATGGTCACATATAATTCATAATTATGCCCGTGCCAGTTTTCATTCGCGCAAACGCCGAATATTTCTTCGTTTTTTTCGCGCGCCCAGGACGGATTGTATAATTTGTGCGCTGCGTTAAAATGTTCGATTCTGGTGAGAAAGACCATCCGGGATAAAAATTTTTGCAAAGGTAATACATCGTTCGGATTGGACCGGTTTACGGATATTTGCACATGCTCCTGTTACTGATATCGGCTACGGATTATGAGATCGGTGAAACGGCCCTTTGGCTGAACAATCCATCCACACTCCTTAACGTCTTAAAAGCCGAATTGTTGATCAGCGGGATCGGGCAATTGCAAACGGCTTATGCACTGGGGAAAAAAATCCGTGAAATGAAACCGGACCTCGTGATCCAGGCGGGAATCGGTGGGGGCGTTTCCCCCGAAGATACCGGTAAAGTATATGCGATCCGCTCAGAAAGGATTGCCGACCTGGGGGTGATGGAAAAGGCCGGGTTCCGCGATATTTTTGACATGGGACTCGCTGAAGGGGACCGATTCCCTTTCCGTGAAGGGAAATTGGAAAACCCTTACCGGCTCCTGATGGAATGGACGGGCCTGCCCCTGTCGGATGGTATCACAGTCAATGAAATCAAAGAATCAGTATTCCGCGGGTCTCAACGAAATGGGGCCCCGGTTGTTGAGAGTATGGAAGGAGCTGCCCTGCATTACGTTTGCCTGATGGAAAAAGTCCCTTTTCTCCAGATACGGGCGGTTTCCAATGTGATCGGGGACCGGGATAAAAGCCGATGGAAATTAAAAGATGCCCTGGAAAACCTGCATGCATCGCTGGTTTTCCTGATTCAAAAATTAGAAAAAGCTGATGAAACTCTCTTTAGGATTTAGCCCCTGTCCGAACGATACGTTTATTTTTGATGCCCTTGTTAACCGGAAAATCGATACCGGTGATTTCGAATTTGACGTGGCGCTGGAAGACGTGCAAACACTGAACCGGTGGGCGATGGAAAACAAACTGGACGTCAGCAAGATCAGTTATGGCGTCTGGCCCCTGCTGCAAAAAAATTATTCCCTGCTGGATGCAGGCGGAGCCCTGGGAAAGGGCGTGGGTCCCCTGCTGATCTCGAAAAACAATATCCTGCTGAAGGATATCAACCAGCTGAGCATTGCCATACCCGGCGAACAGACCACGGCGCACCTTTTGTTCAGTATGGCTTTCCCCCAGGCAAAGAAAAAAAAATTCATGGTTTTTAACCAGATAGAATCTGCCGTTTTGAATGGACAGGTGGACTGCGGCGTCATTATCCATGAAAACCGTTTTACCTATATGCAGAAAGGCCTGGTAAAACAAATGGACCTGGGTGAGTACTGGGAACAAAAAACAAAAGCACCCATTCCCCTCGGCGGTATTGTGATGCGCAATAAATTCTCCCCGGCAGACCGCGCCGAGCTGGACCGTTTAATCCGGGACAGTGTTGCCTTTGCAGAAGCGCATTATCCGGACCTGTCGGAATATGTTACCCGGCATGCACAGGAAATGCAGGAATCCGTAATGCGCCAGCATATAGATCTCTATGTAAACCAGTTCAGCCATTCCCTGGGTGAGGAAGGGAGGAAAGCGGTGGATACGCTGGTGCAGGTGTATAATCAGATGTATACTTCCTGAGTGATTCGTGTGTGAGTTTGGAAGTCAAACTTAAAACTCATAACTCATAACTCCTTCAACGCGCCTTTATACACCCTGATCGCCCGGTCTCGCGCAAACCCATGCTCCACAATGGGTGCGGGATAACTGAGGTCCTGGAAATCCGGCAGCCATTTTTTAATATAAGAACCATCGGGATCGAATTTTTTCTGCTGAAGGGAAGGGTTGAAAATTCTGAAATAAGGCGCCGCATCACAACCGGTACCAGCAGCCCATTGCCAGCCCCCGTTATTCGAAGCCAGGTCAAAGTCCAGGAGTTTTTCAGCAAAATACGCTTCGCCCCAGCGCCAGTCGATGAGTAAATGTTTTGCAAGAAAGGAAGCGGTTACCATACGTACGCGGTTATGCATGAAACCCGTTTCATTGAGCTGGCGCATACCCGCATCCACGAGTGGATAGCCGGTCCTTCCTTCACACCATGCAGCGAATTCCCTTTCGTTATTCCGCCAGGGAATTTTTTCGTAAGCTTCCCTGAATGCATGACCCTTCCCTACCTTAGGGAAATGCCAGAGGATCATCTGATAAAAATCCCGCCAGATCAGTTCATTCAAAAATACCGGGCTGAGACGGACGGCTTCGTCAGCGAGCTGCCGGATGGAAACCGTTCCGAAACGCAGATGAATTCCAAGCCTGGACGTGGCATCGAGGAACGGGAAATCGCGTTGACCGGCATAACGCCTGATCAATTCCGGATCGGGAGCCGGCGAAGGAAATTTTTTGCCGGTAGCGTAAAAACCCATGGACTCCAGGCCGGGCATTGGCTTCGGATCCTGAGTATAAAAATTCTTTACATGTTTTTCTACGGGATAAGAATGCAGGTATCCGGTATTTGGAAAATTCAAAATGGCTTTCCACTTATTACTATAGGGCGTATATACCGTATAGGGCGTACCATCCTCCTTGATAACTTCCTGCCTTGAAAAGATCACCTGGTCTTTGAAACAACGAAATTCCGTGCCCTTATTCTTAAGAAGGGTTTCGATCTGCTCATCCCGTTCACGGGCATAGGGTTCGTAATCTTCGTTGGTGAATACAATACCCACCTGGTAACGATCGGAAAGCGATGAAAAAACATCTGCAGGATTCCCGTAAAAAACTTCGATGGAACTATGAAAACCTGCCAGTATTTTGTTCAGGGACTCAATGGCTTTATAAACAAATTCCACCCGGGCATCTTTTTTATTTTCCAGTCCATCCAGAATATTGCGGTCAAAAATAAAAACCGGCAATACGGGCCGGCCCAACCGGAGCGCCTGGAAAAGGCCGGCATTATCAGTCAGCCGTAGGTCGCGCCGGAACCAGAAAATGTTCACAAGAGGTTTCATGCCATCGATTGATTCAATAAACGCATAAGGATGGCTGTTAGTTTAAACAGGTACTTTTTATCGTCAATGCCGGCAACCGGACGTATACCCCGGATGGCGTTGGTGAGAAAAACTTCTTCCATTTCATGTAGGCTTTCCGGCGAAATGATTGTTTCTTCTACCTGGAATCCAAGCGATGTCAGGGTCTCCATTAACTCCCTGCGTTTGGTACCGGCCACACAGCCTTCCGACAACGCGGGGGTATGCAATATTCCTTTCTGAATCATAAATATATTGCTGGAGCTGGCTTCACAAATATTACCCCGGCAGTTCAGGATCAGGGCATCATCAGCGCCTTGCTGCCAGGCAAATTGAATGGCCAGCATAGGCAACAGGTAATTGTTGGTTTTCAGGTTGCTGAGTATACCCGTGGACTTGGTATCCCCCGTATAGACCGTTAAACGGAGGGGATCCGGCTTTTGTTCCGGCAAATACGCAGTTTCAATAATGAATACGGGTTTATTAACCATGGGTAGCAGCAGGGATCCGTCTTCCCTGAAAACATTCAGCCGGACACGTGCTTTTGTAGCATGGGCATTATTTTCGCAAAGGCGCCTGATTTCATCTGAAATAAATTTCCGGGTGAAGCCGCCGGATAAATCGAATGCTAAAACCAGCAAACCCCGGAACAATCGGTCCAGGTGATACTCCTCCTGCAGAATTTTCTGTCCATCCCAAAACATGGTTTCAAACAATCCATCCCCATAACGCAGACTCCGGTTAAATGCCGTGGCAACAGGAGTTTGCGGACCGGTAAGTGCACCGTTAAAATTGATCAGGGAGTTCAATATTTTCTTTCCGTAATTCCGAAGGTAAAGGATTTAGACAGCTTTCGCCTGGATGTCCACGATCTCTGTAAGCGTACATCCGGCGTATCAAAACCGTGCAGTCCGGATTCGATTCATGCATATATCTGACTGATTTATAAACTGATAGTGTTTTGGCATTATTTTGCTTCTTTAGAAGGAAGGCCAAAAGTTCAAAGTCTGGCCTGGGCCGGAACACTTCAAATCCAATTTACTTATTGAGTATGATCAGGAACTTTTTCATCATAGCATACCGGAATCTTTGGAAGAATAAAGGTTTTTCAGCCATCAATATTACCGGGCTGGCGCTGGGCATGGCCGTAGCGATGATCATCGGGCTGTGGATCTGGGATGAAATGAGCTACGACAAGGACAACCCGGATTATCACCGGATCGCCCAGGTGATGCAGCACAATACACTGAACGGGGAGATCGGAACCTGGAATTCCATGCCCCTTCCCCTGGGCGCCGAGTTGCGGAAAAGCTATGGAAGCGATTTCAAATATGTGGTCATGTCTTCCTGGACGGAACGGCATTTTTTAACGGTTGGTGATAAAAAAATTACTAAATCCGGTAATTTTTTTGAGCCCCGGGCACCTGACATGCTCCACCTTCACATGCTCAGAGGAAGCCGCGCCGGATTGAAAGAAACTTTTTCCACGCTGATTTCAGCCTCTGTGGCAAAAGCTCTTTTCGGAAACGGGGATCCCATGAATAAACTGATCCGCATAGACGATAAACTGAATGCAAAAGTTACAGGTGTGTATGAAGACTTCCCCGGCAACTCCAGTTTTTCAGAGGTATCTTTTATTGCTCCTTGGAATCTGAAATTGTATAAGGATCCCTGGATGACAAGCATGAATAATCCCTGGGGCAACAACTCGTTCCAGATTTTTGTACAAATTGCGGATCAGGCCAATATGCAGGCCGTCTCTAAAAAAATAAAAGACGCCAAACTGCGCCATGTTGCTCCGGATGAAAAAAGGTATAATCCCCGGCTTTTTCTTCAGCCTATGGAAAAATGGCATCTCTATGAGGAGTTTAAAAATGGCGTGAACACCGGAGGGCGTATACAATATGTGTGGCTTTTTGGAATGATCGGCGTTTTTGTGCTGATACTTGCCTGCATCAATTTTATGAACCTCAGTACGGCCCGTTCACAGAAAAGAGCCCGGGAAGTAGGCATTCGTAAAGCCATCGGCTCCCTGCGCCGGCAACTGGTCGGACAGTTCTACATGGAATCCCTGGTGATGGCTTTCCTGGCACTCCTTGTCGCCCTGTTCCTGGCAGGTATCCTGCTGCCCGCCTTCAATGCTGTTGCAGAAAAAAACATGAAGATACCGTGGAGCAGTCCGCAGTTCTGGCTGCTCTGCCTGGGTTTCACCGGAATTACCGGCCTGATCGCGGGCAGTTACCCGGCCTTGTATTTATCTTCTTTTCAACCCGTAAAAGTTTTAAAAGGAACATTCCAGGCCGGACGTTTTGCTGCGACACCACGCAAAGTGCTGGTGATTTTACAGTTTACGGTTTCAGTCGTATTAATTATCGGAACCATCGTGGTATTCCGGCAGATCCGGTATGCCAAAAACCGCCCGATCGGGTATAACCGGGACGGACTGATAATGGTGCCTTTGTTGACACCTGAAATCCACAAACATTTTGAAGCGGTCCGGAACGACCTGATCCAGGCCGGAGCCATTGCGGAAATGGCAGAAGCCGGAAGTCCGACAACCGCCGTATGGTCCACTAACGGCGGATTCATGTGGAAGGGAAAGGATCCCAACCAGGGGGTGGATTTTCCCAACACGAATGTTACGTTTGAATACGGTAAAACGGTGGGATGGCAGTTTGTGGATGGAAGGGATTTTTCCAGATCCTTCGCAACCGATACGGCCGCCTTTGTATTGAATGAATCGGCTGTGAAGTATATTGGTTTTAAAAACCCGGTGGGTGAAATCATTACCTGGGATGGCCATCCCTTTAAGGTAATTGGTGTGATCAGGGACATGATTGTTGAATCACCCTACCAGCCGGTCAGACCCCAGTTATTTCATATCGACCCGGACCCGGAATCCTATGCCATGTTAAGACTGAACCCGGCTGCCGGCGCCACAACCTCGATGGAAAAAATAAAAAAGACGTTTTCTTCCTATAGCCCCGCAGAACCCTTTGACTTCCAGTTTGCCGATGCAGAATATGCAAAAAAATTCGGGAATGAGGAACGCATCGGCAGGCTGGCGGGATTCTTTGCATCACTGGCGATCTTTATCAGTTGCCTGGGTCTCTTCGGCATGGCCTCCTTCATGGCCGAACAACGCACCAAGGAGATCGGTGTACGAAAAGTGCTGGGGGCTTCAGTGGTGAATTTATGGGGCCTGCTTTCAAAAGATTTCCTGGCCCTGGTGATGGTATCCCTGGTAATTGCCGTGCCTCTTTCCTTTTATTTCATGGGAAACTGGCTCGGAACCTACCCCTACCATGCTGATTTATCCTGGTGGATCATTTTAACTGCCTGCGCAGGCGCATTATTCATCACGCTCCTGACGGTAAGTTACCAGGCCATAAAAGCAGCGATGACAAACCCGGTGAAAAGTCTGAAAACCGAATAAGAAAACGTAAATATGGCTACCTGCCTGTAATCGGCAAAATTCCGGATGAAGCCTAGGGTTGTTCGATAATCCCGTTTTTCACCGCATACATCACCAGTCCGGCCATGGATTTGGCGCCGGTCTTGGTCTTAAGTTTATCCCGGATGGCTTCCACGGTACGCGGGCTGATATCGACCAGATCCGCGATTTCCTTGGTGGTTTTTTCCTCACACATCATTTTAAGGATCGTGGTCTCCTTTTCGGAGAGGTTGGCCTCCTGGGGCAGGCTGGGTTCGGTGCGCCGCGTGCGCAGTCCGGTTAAGAGTGCTTTATTGGTGAGTTCGTTGAAATAAAATTCCTGCTCGTAGCAGGTCTTGATGGCATTATAAATATTCTCAGAATCAGTGTTTTTGGTCAGGTAGGAGTTGGCTCCTATTTCCATGAGCTTGGAAATCATGGAGTGGTCGTTATGCATGGAAAGTATAATCACTTTTACCTGGGGATACATTTTACGGATCTCGGGCAGGGTGGCAATACCATCCATGATCGGCATCTGGATGTCCAGGAGGATCACGTCGGGTTCCATATGTTTCAGCAGGTTGAGCAGCTGCATGCCATTGTCGGCTTCGGCAATCAGTTCAACGTCCTTTTTTATGGATAGTGCGGTTTTTACACCGGCACGGAACAAAGCATGGTCGTCAGCGATGATTACTTTGATGGTTCCGTTTGCTTCGGGTTTTTTCATACGGTGAATTTTAGGTTCGCCTGGGGCAAACCGACACTAAAAATGGTAATTATTTGTTACAGTTACTATAGGAAAACTACGAAATTAAAGTAATTCGGATTATACGGGTAATCCTTTTCTACGTGGTTAAACTACGCCCTTTTATAGAAAAAGCACGTTGGGGTGATCGCAAAGCTACGAATCCGGCAGTAAAAGCCGAACAGGTAAAAACGAGAAAACCTGCTCTTTTACCGGAAAGATGAAGATTCTACATTTGATATAAGTTGATTGACGGGAATAAGCAACCTGTGAAGTCCAATATCCAGAGAATTACCGTCCATAAAGAGTTTCCAATATCCACCGAAAGATCTGCGAAGTCCAATGTCAATCAACTTATTTTTCTTCTTTTTCAGAAAGCCCGTTTTTTCCGATATACCTGTGTTCCGCCAAGACGCGGTTTAAAGAAAGCGGCCTGTGAGAAACCATCCGAACCGATCCAATCCTGTCCAATGCCCCCTTGCGGGTCATTATGTTACTGCCTGCTTTTTCAGGAGATCACAGATCGCTGAAAAAGCAGGTTTTTTTTAATTATAGGTAAAAACCGGTAGGAACTTTGCATCGCCCAAAGTACTGATTTGGACCTGTTTAAAACACAAGCAGCACAAGTCCCATTAAGCCTGCGGGCTTTTAGCAAATCCCGCCGGTTCAGCAACTATTTCCTGCAATTGTCTTTTTCGATCCGCTTTTATACCTCAATCCGCTGATTTTAAAACCTCCCGGTGAATAAAACAGGTATCCCCAGGCTGCCGGGGCATCCTTCAAATCGTTGATATCTCCTTTTAATACGAAAATAATTCTATTCAAAAAGGGTTTTTTCCACACTTATTCCGGAAATTCTCATTATATATTCGTAGGAACGAATTATTCTATTGACATATGAATGATACATTTTACAAGATATGTGATTTCATAATTTTGGCAACAACGGTAATAGCATTAATTGTTAGCATCCGGTACGGTAACAATAAGAAATTTCTTTTCCCAATTCAGTTATATATTATTTTTTCATTGATTAATGGATTGTTACTAACTGTTTTTGAACATTTACCTCAAAAAAATATTTATTATTATATTGCTAATGTTGAAATTAATATTTACTCCATAATAGAATTTTCATTAATTTATTACTTCCTGTTTAAAAGTACACCTAGGAAAAGACACAAAAATATTCTCCTTTTTTTATATCTCTTTTACACATCTTTTAGTTTTTTCACCTGGACGAGAATTTACAATGGATTTTTTTCCTCTCTACCTTCTCTTTATGGATTAGGTAATCTACTCATAACGATTGCAAGCCTTTTTTACATTTATGAGATTTAAAATCAGATGTAGTTACTGATTTTAAAGCAGATTCAAACTTTCTTGTGGTCTGTGGAGTACTTTTTTATTTTAGCACCACGACCCCCATATTCTTTTTCACTAATGTCTTGTATGCAATGGCACCTGCATTTATTACACTTTATAATGGAATCAATGAGCTCTTATTTTCAATTCTCTTTATTTCCTTCATTAAAGCATATTTATGCCCATCACCAGAACAGAAGTTATCTTGATTCTCAGCTTACTGATCTTTTTTATTTTGGTAATGGTGTCATTTATTATCATCATCCTTTTCTTCATCCAGAATAAGCAAAAGGGTTTTACATCGGATCTCAAAGAAGCAAAAGCCAATTATGACAAGGAATTGTATAAGGCGCAATTGGAAATTCAAGAACAGACATTCCAGGAAATATCCAGGGAAATCCATGATAATGTGGGCCAGATTCTGTCCCTGGCCAAACTGGGCCTGGGCACGCTTGACCTGGAAAGAAAAGAAGAAACAAAAGAAAGCATTATTGAGATTTCGGACATACTGGAAAAAGCTTTGGAAGATTTACGTCACATGTCCCGGACAATGAATGCGGAGATCATTAAAAAAGGAGGTTTAAAAAAATCTATCGAAATGCAGGTTGGTTTCATGCAAAGAGGAGGAAGATTTAATATTCAATTAAATGTGAATGGAGAATATGTCAGTTTAACTGAAACAAAAGAAATCATCCTTTTTCGTATAGTACAGGAAGCGGTGAATAATATCATCCGGCATGCGACCGCAACGGATATCTGCATTTCACTTTGTTATAACCGGGATTTTTTAAAACTGATGATCCAGGATAACGGGAAAGGATTCAGTTTAAACGATCAGATTTCAGGGCCCAATCATGTGAGTGGTATCTATAATATGCAACACAGGGCAAGATTGATTGAAGCAGAATTCGAAATAGATAGTAAGCCCGGCAACGGAACCAGGATTTCAGTTACTACACCATATTAAATAATATGAATAATGCAGCAGACACAGGCACCAGTAAAAATAGGTTTGGTCGATGACCATATTTTAATAAGAGACGCATTAGCCAATGTTATCCGGTCATTCGATGAATTTTCCGTATCCATCGTTGCCGATAATGGAAAGGAATTTATAGATAAATTAAATCCCGGCAACATGCCGGAAATATTAATTCTTGACATGAATATGCCCGAAATGGATGGCCACGCTACGACCCGTTGGATTTCCCAAAATCACCCGGAAATAAAAATACTGGTACTCACCATGTACGATGCGGAGTCTCTGATACATATGATAAAGGCAGGAGTCAGGGGTTTCCTTAAAAAAGATGTTCCGCCCGGTGAATTAAAACATGCACTTCAATGCATACTGGAAAACGGAACCTATTGTTCACATACCATTACCGGAAGACTTTTCAATTTGATGAAAACCCAGGGTACAAAAAATTCCGCCTGGGGAGCGATCATTTTAAACGAAAATGAAATTTCCTTTTTAAAACTGGTGGCTACTGAAATGACCTATAAGGAAATCGCCCAAAAAATGCAAATAAGTCCAAGAACAATTGATAATTACAGGGATGCGCTATTCCTAAAGTTAAATGTGAAGAGCCGGGTAGGCCTGGTTATGTATGCCGTAAAAAACGGAGTGGTTACAATCAATTACTAATCAATTAATCTATTAATTTATTTCTCATTCCGTACATGATCAGGCCCGGCAATGGTTTTGGCCCCCACTTTGGTCTTCATGTTCTGCCGAATGGTTTCAATGGTTCGGGGACTTAAAAAAACCTCTTTGGAAATTTCTTCCGTGGTTTTATCCTGGGCAAGTAATCTCAGGATTTTTACTTCCTTTTCGGAGAATTTGATGGGGTCCGGATAAAATTGCCGGACCTGCCGTTTGGTCTGCAGTTTGGAAAGTACCGCTTTGTTTACCAGGTCATTAAAATAAAAATCATCATTCATGCAGGCCAGGATGGCCTGGTAGATTTCTTCCGGGTCAGTTGTCTTGGTGAGGTATGCATTCGCACCCATTTCCATCATCTTGGAAATCATTTCCTGGTCGTCGTACATTGTAAGTACGATGATCTTAACCTCTTCATATTCTTTTCTTAATATGCCGATCGCATTGATACCATCTACTTCCGGCATCCGTATATCCATCAGTAAAACATCCGGCTTTTTCAACAGCATTTTATGAACCAGGTCCCGTCCGTCTTCAGCTTCCCAAATGATCTTCAAATAATCCTTATCCTTCAAAGCCATCCTGATACCATCCCGAAAAATTTTATGATCATCGGCAATGGCCACTTTAATTACTAATTCCGCGCTCATAAGGGATTGGTTGTAAAATTGTTATTATACGGTCAGATTATGATTATTTATAATAGTATATAAAAATATGCTAACTGAATAGCAATTCTACGATGGATAAGGTAATTAATGAAAGATTGAAATTGAGCAATATTGCTCTGGCCTGGTTCAAATGTCCAATGTATATTTGATTCAGAAAGTTGACTGGTGACGATTTTCACAGAACCATCCAATGTCCAAACTTACCGTCCAGTAAGACCTTCCAAATCCTTGAAAAACAGTTAAGTCCGGTATCAGTCAACTTTTCTTCTATTTTATTCCAATAAACGCAAAAACAACTGATTAATTGCGGTTTCCGCAAAAAGATAAAACTGAATAATCGTAAAATTCCCCTTTTTTGTAATATTTGATATTAATCTAAGTGTTTACATTTATCCACATTTCAAATTAAATTGTGGATAACCCTCTGTATTTCATTCCTATCTCCCTTTTTGATTTAAAAAGCAGACCGTAAAAATACGATCTGCTTATCGAAAATTTACTCTACTTTTTTAAGGAATTTTTCTTCGTACATTTACTAAAATGCCATACTATACTGAATCACAGGCAATTTAAGGGTTTTTATCACTTATTCTAAGCGTTGTTCAATCTTTTTTTTAAAGTTTAATTACGTAGTGTTTCAGAATATAAATCACTAAAACTCTGATTATGAACAAAGAATCACTCGTTAAAGAACAGGTAAATTTCCAGTCATTTGGAGAACAGATTCCTCATGAACTTGGTAAAAAGATGGTTAAGGATCATCATGCATTACATGGTTTTGATGGATCGTCCACCTTTATTATGGGAAGGGAGATCATTGAAAAGGCATTATCCCAGCCAGGTTGCGTAGGTTTCCGCCTATTTGATGCCATTGATGAGTCTGGAAAAAAGACCCTTGTTTGCATGGGCATTGATTCTAATGGAAAGAATATTATTGAATACAGTGTTGTTAATGAACACGGAGAAATAACTGTTACGGAAGGAATGGTATGGGATAGAATTCTTCCTCCTTCAACCACTACAACAGATTATCCTCCCTACTGGTTGGATTAATTTTATAACTACTTGTGAATCTGCATCTAAGTATATATATTTGGTGATACCATTTACTTAGGTGTTAGAAAAAATAAGCTTTATTTTCGTCGTATTTACCCATTATTTCTTTTGTTGTTTTCTGTTTAAAGAAAGCAACAAAAGAATTATGGGTAATTTTTTTATTCTGTACCATTTCAATTTTTTTTGACTACTTTCTTTCTTATTCGAAACAGGCTAAAAATCATCTGTATTTACTATGGAATGTATTTTCCATAGTAGAATATATCTTTATAGGTTATTTTTTTTATCTAATACTTAATCAAAGACTTATAAAAATTTTAATTGGGGTATTTTCATTTTTTTATATTCTATATTTTATATTTTATTTAAAAAGAGAACCTGACAAATTCAACTCAGAATTAAGTGCAATAGAATCCGTATTTTTTCTTATCCTTTCCCTTATTTATTTCATGAATATCATGAAACCCACAGGTGAACCGGTAAATAATATATTTAGTCCGGTGTTTTTAATTGTAGTTGGATTACTCCTGTTTGTTTCAAGTACATTGTTTTTATTTATAGTAGCAAATCGCTTGTCCGCAAGAGAAATGGATCAATTCTGGATTATTAACACATATGCCAATATTTTAACAAGTTTTATCTTTTCGGCTGCCTTTTTTTTATTGTATTACCAGAAAAAAAACCCACCCCCTGAAAACCATACAGTTGATTTTACCAGATCAGAAGACCGGTAACTAATCATCACCAAAACCCTGACCCTTCGTAATGATACTACTGCAAGCTTTAAGCCCGGATAATAATATTTCAATGGTGCTGTTTTTCGGCACCATCGGAATGCTGGCCCTTACGATCGGACTGATCGTATTCATCAGCTTTCACCAGCGAAAGGTGATCCGCTACCAGCAACAGCTCCAGCGTATGGAACAGGACCAGCAAAAGACTTTATTAAACGCTTCCATTCGTCTTCAGGAAGAAGAACGCCAGCGCATCGCAGCCGACCTGCACGACGACGCCGGCCCGCTGCTCGCCACTGCCAGGCTTTACCTCAACGAAAACTTTGTAAACCTGGACAAACAAACCCAGCTCCAGAGTATCTACAATGCCAAACAGATCATCGACGACACCATCCAGCTGATCCGTAATATCTCGCATAGTCTGATGCCACCGACCCTGAAGAATTTCGGTCTTGAATCCGCCGTAAATGACCTGTTCCAGAAGATCAGCGGGTCTGGCAGCATGAACGCCAGTTCCAGGTTTCACGATTACCGGGAGCGGCTGAAAGCTGAAAATGAGCTCATTATTTTCCGAATCATCCAGGAACTAATCAATAATATCCTCAAACACAGCAATGCCAGTTTTATCCACCTCACGCAGAATACCAGCGGACAACGGTTTTTTATCCGGTTACACCATGACGGACGCGGGTTGACACAGGCGGATTTTGAAAAACTCGGTAAAAGCAATGTCGGACTGGGTTTGAAAAATATCCAGAGCCGGCTGAAAGTGCTTCAGGGGAAAATTTTTTTCGAAAAAGACCTGTCGCAAACCTATTATAAGGTAACCATTGAGCTGAACAGGGATGATGAACTGAAGCCGGCCAACGAAAGCAATTAATGCTTAATTTTAGTTGACAGAAGATACAATACCTATGGGATTTATCAAAGTTGCCATCGCTGACGATCATAAAATTTTCCGGAAAGGGGTTATCCTGTCCCTTCGCGCCTATAGCAATATCAAGTTCGTACAGGAAGCGGAGAATGGCCAGGAATTGCTTGAAGGGCTTGCGGTATCCCAGCCGGATGTGATACTGATGGATCTGCGGATGCCTCTGAAAGATGGCATCGAAACCACAAAATCCATTGCAAAATTATATCCACAGATTCATATTATCGCCCTGACCATGTATGAAGACGAACGCTTCGTAAGCCATATGATGGAGATCGGGGCCAATGGCTATTTATTGAAAAGTGCCGATCCTGCTGAGATCAAACGCGCCATCATGGAAGTTTCTTCCAAGGGATATTATCTGAACAATTTTGTGAACCGCATCCTGCTGAAGAAATCACATGCCCGGACTAAAGTAATTCCCAACCTGAACACAGAAGTAACCCTGAGTGAGCGCGAACGCGAGGTGGTGAAATATATCTGTATGGAATTCACGGCCCAGGAAATAGCACAAAAACTCGAAGTGAGTCCGCGCACCGTGGAAGCAATTAAAGACCGCCTCATGGAGCGTTTCGGCGCCAAAAACACCGCAGGACTGGTTTTCTTTGCCGTGAAAAATAACCTGATAGATTAGTTTATACCTGCCTACCGCCGCCTGAATACCATTTCAGCTTTACTTATGATTGTAATGAATGCCCATCGCATCCGCCATAACATCGAGTAATCCATTATGGGGTTTGTCCAGCCGCAGCTGCCAGAAGAAAATGCCATTCAATCCCTTTTCTTTCACATAGGCGCATTTGGCTGCTACGGAACGTTCATCGTCGTAGGTCAAAAAGATTTTGTTCCGGTTATTGAATTTATATGCTGCAGCAGCTACCGGATCCCAATACGTAGTGTACCCGTGAACATCCGTATAATTTTTACGAACCTGCCGCATCGTCACAAATTTCGTAAACTGCGCAGGCTGATTCAATCCATGGTCCCGGTTTTCGAATACCTGGTACTGACGTGCATAAAATGCTACGCCGATAGCTATTTTTTCTTTCGGAATTTTTAAAGAATCCAGGTACCGCACTGCCCGGTCGGCCGATGCAGATTGCCAGGAGGTGGAATAGAGTGAGCTTTGGTGACCTGAATATTGTGCCTGGCTGCCGATCAGATCATATGTCATCAGGTTGATACGGTTAACATAAGGAGCCAGGGCCGGCAAATCAAGCGAGTTCTCCAGGTACGGATCAAACCCGGCACATATTACGCTAATCTCCTTTGCATTGCCCAGCCTGATCCTCAATGCCCGGATAAGCATATTAAAATGTACTTTGTCCTCCGGCATATAAGGATGATCCGGGAAAGCAGCCACCGAAGGGAACTCCCAGTCTAGATCAATACCGTCTGTTTGAAAAAAATCAGTCAGGGCAAGTACAGATTCCACAAAATCCGCCCTGCCGGTTTCAGTAGAAAAAACTGTCGAACAGTTCTTACAGCCGCCCCATCCGCCAAGAGACAATAAGATCTTCAGTGAAGGATTTTTTTTCTTTAATCCAACCAGGGCGCGTATGGTGATGCTATCAGAACGATTGTCAACAGAAAGTTTGTTTCCTTTTAAATGGCAAAAACTGAAAATAATATGAGAAAGCCTGGAGACCGGGTATTCACTGAATTGCCCGGCATTTCCAGCATAATATGCAATAATGTTTTGTCCCGCCGCCCGCTTAAAAAAAGTCATAGCCAGCAGGTAAATAAAAATCACATGGCGCAGGTGGAAAAGCTTCATTTTTATTTACCCTTTTACAGGCCGTTCCGGTTGAGCAAAATATCCGGACGTTCGATATCAGTTTTCTTAAGCCCCATTTTATACCTTCATTTCAGGCACATCGCTTCCGGCAATCAATTTGCCGGAAGTTTTTGAACGGATTTCGTCCACGCTGACGCCCGGGGCCCGCTCCATTAATAAAAACCCTGCCGGGGTTATATCCAGTACAGCGAGTTCGGTCACAATTCGTTTCACGCAACGAATGCCCGTAAGGGGAAGCGCGCATGCTGCCAGCAATTTGGACTCTCCTTTCGGATTAGTGTGCTGCATGGCAACAATAATATTTCTGGCACTGGCTACCAGGTCCATGGCTCCACCCATGCCCTTTACCATCTTACCCGGGATTTTCCAGTTGGCGATGTCTCCCTTTTCAGAAACTTCCATCGCACCGAGCACCGTCATGTCCACCTTGCCTGCACGGATCATTCCAAAACTTTCAGCACTGTCGAAAAATGCCCCGCCGGGCAAAATTGTGACAGTTTCCTTGCCCGCATTAATCAGATCCGGATCCAGCGATTCTTCATCCGGATAAGGGCCCATACCCAGCATGCCATTCTCAGACTGTATCATTATTGATATTCCCGCCGGAATATAATTGGCCACAAGCGTTGGAATCCCGATGCCCAGGTTTACATACATGCCGTCCCGCAACTCCTGCGCGATCCTTTTTGCAATCCCAAATTTATCCAGTGCCATAACTATTTTTTTTGAGAAATGAATTCCCTAAAGTCTTTTTCAAAATTCTGAAAACCACCTTTCCGGAAACTATTATCCTGTAGCGGTTTGCGATCCAAAAAAAAATTGACCCGTGAAGATCATTTTATTTCGATTCGATATGTATTGTTTTTCTTTCTATTCTTTTTTCATAATGACTTCCCTGGAAAATCCGGTGTACATAAATACCGGCTACATGTACATGATCCGGATCCAGCTCACCCGGCTCTACCAGTTCTTCCACTTCTGCAATGGTAATAGTTCCCGCTTTGGCCATGGAGGTAGAAAAATTCCGGGTCGTCTTCCTGAATACAAGGTTTCCCAGTCGGTCTCCCTTCCAGGCTTTAACGATGGCAAAGTCCGCATGCAGGGCATGCTCCATCAGGTACATTTTATGATTGAATTCCCTGGTCTCCTTTCCTGTCGCGATTTCGGTTCCATACCCCGCAGGTGTATAAAAAGCAGGAATGCCCATGGCGGCCATCTGGATCCGGGTAGCCAGGGTTCCCTGCGGCACCAGATCAACCTCAAGTTCTCCCTGTAACAACTGCCGCTCGAATTCGGCATTCTCGCCCACATAGGAACTGATCATTTTTTTGATCTGCCGCGTTTTTAATAAAAATCCAAGTCCGAAATCATCAACCCCGGCATTGTTGGAAATGCAGGTAAGGTTTTTCACACCAGTCTGTACCAGGGCTGCAATGCTGTTTTCAGGAATTCCGCATAAACCAAACCCGCCCAGCATCAGCGTGGCGCCGTCCGGGATATCCTTGATGGCATCCAGGGCGTGGGAGTAAACTTTGTTCATAACATGAAGTTATGAAATGATGCGGCTTATTTACGGAACCATCTTAGGTTTTAGCAGGGGCTTGGGGGCATACAATTCCACCTTGCGGCGGTTGGCGTAGCCACGAGACTGTCAAAAATTTTCTTGTTCAGGTCCGGCCTGGATTCATAAAAATCCAGGCTCCCTTTGAAAGACGCCCGCGTGGTATGGTGCATTTTAAAAATCGCTTCCAGCAGGTCCTGGTTGGCTTTCACTTTCTTTTATCATGCCTGAGCGTATCCCTGGTAATATAGGTGGCCGAATATTGTTCAGCCATGATAACGTCTTTCAATGATTCCCTGCATGGAATCCGGCGGGATAATATCCTTTGGGATATCAGTCCGGTTACTGCAGGCAGTCATGAAAACAAAGATGGATAAAAAGGTCAGGGATTTCACTGAAGATCTTGTTTATATTGACTCAGATTGGATACATCGATCCTCGACAGGATATCCAGAGCCCGGCTTTTTTCATCCGGTGTACCCTGCTTAAATACCCCCCCCATCTCAGCCCCCTTACCCTGGAAGAAAAATTGCATGAACATGATATTGGGATATTCATTATTGATGCTGTTCATCGCGACCAGTGCATTCATGACAGCGACCCGCGCATCGGCCGCATGGTCATACATCTGGTCCAGTCCCAGGCGGTAGTAATTATAAATGGCATCATGTATGGGATTGTACTTGGGATTGGTCAGGTTTTCCACCAGCCAATAGCGGTTGCGTACGCCGTCGAAGGCTTTCCATCCATTGAGCGCACCGGCTTCCGGCGCATTGTTCACAATATTCAGCGCTTTAAGAAAATAGGGATCCCCGCCTCTTAATCCATATGAATCCAGATTCAATCCCAGAACGATATAGGCATAATAGGCAAATATTGCCGTCAGGTTAGCAGTGAGCGGATCCGTACCACCCACCCGGTTTTCGTTAAAATCCATGTCCTGGTACTGAATGTACTTGAATGTGACGGACTCATCCATAAAGTTCATCAGCGGGCTCTGGTAGGAAGTATTGTAAATCGTTCTGCCCGTCTGTACGGTCAACTGCGCGGTATATGTGTTGTTATCCGTTGCCCCACTGAGGTTCAATAAAAAATTGCAGGGAATTTTTTCGTTGTTGTTAAATGCGATATTGGTCCATTTCCGGCCATTCATGAAATTGTACAGGGCAGACTGAAGCGTAGTAAAAATCTGCTTATCCACGCTCGTGCTGATCCGGTTAGACAGTACGGTTACATTGGCCTGGAGTTCCTGGCACAATGCCTTTTGGGAAAAAACGACCGTGAATGAAATCAGGATCAGGATCTTTGCACGCATCAGAGGAGTTTTATAATACGGTCAACGATATCACGCGCCACCTCTTGTTTGGTTTTTTTCGCATATGGGACTTCAGCTCCGCTTTTTTCAAAAATGGTCACCTGGTTGGTATCAAAACCAAAGCCGGCACCAGCGTTTTTTAACGAATTCAGCACAATCATGTCTGCGTTCTTAGACTCCAGTTTTTGCCTGGCATAAGATGTTTCATCGGTGTTCTCCAGAGCGAATCCAACAAGAATCTGACCGGCTTTTTTTTTCTCACCGAGGGCACGGAGAATATCCTTTGTCCGCGACAACTCAAGGGTGAACGTTTCCGAATTCTTTTTTATTTTTTCCGGAGAAAAAGAAACCGGAGTATAGTCTGCCACCGCGGCCGACATGACAGCGATCCGGGTGGAAGGAAATATTTCGAGGCAGGCATTATACATTTCTCCGGCTGAATGCACCCGGGTAACCCGGATGCGGGGATCATGGATTTCGATCTGGGAAGGTCCCATCACCAATTCCACTTCAGCGCCCCGCTGTGCCAGTTCACGGGCCAGGGCCACGCCCATTTTACCGGTCGAATGGTTCCCGATATACCTTACCGGGTCCAGGGGTTCGTGGGTCGGACCGGCTGTGACCAGTGCTTTTTGACCTTTTAATTCTCCGTTAAAAAAAAAATTCATTTCCAGGAAGGAAATGATCTGTTCGGGTTCGGCCATCCGGCCATCACCGTAAAGTCCGCTGGCCAGCTCTCCTTTTTCAACCGGTATCACGTGGTTTCCAAAGGCCTGCAGTTTTCCGATGTTGGCCTTTGTAGAAGGATGAAACCACATGTCCTCATCCATGGCCGGTGCAACCACTACGGGACAAACGGCAGAGAGATAAGTGGCCAGTAAGAGATTATCACAAATTCCATTCGCCATTTTGGCGAGTGTATTACAGCTGAGCGGTGCGATCAGCATCACATCGGCCCAGCGGCCGAGCTGAACATGGTTGTTCCATACATCGTTCCGGGATAAATCGCTGAGGACCTCGTTTTTTGAAATCGTAGAAATAGATAACGGAGTCACGAAATCCTTTGCCGACGGCGTCATCACCACTTTTACCTCAGCGCCGGCTTTCAGTAGCAGCCTGGTCAGAAGGATGGATTTATATGCAGCAATACTGCCGCAGATACCCAAAAGTATTTTCTTTCCTTCTACCATAAATTCAATTGGGACTAGCTGAAGAGATCGTCTTCGTTCTTACGGTAATAGATCTTGTCTTCCATGAATTCCTGCGTAGCGAGCAATGCCGCATTGGGCATTCTTTCATATGCCTTGGAAATTTCAATCTGCTCCTTGTTCTCATGGATTTCTTCCAGGGAGTCAGTATGGGTTGCGAACTCTTCCAGCTTGCTGTGAAGTTCCTCCTTCATGGTAATATTGATCTGGTTGGCCCTTTTTGCAATGATGGCAATGGATTCATACAGATTGCCGGTCTTATTTTTCAGGTCAGTCAGATTTTTCGTTTCAGCCACATTGGCAATATGTGTACTAACCTGTCTTCTTAGTTTGCTCATTATTATCTATTTTTTTAATTGAGTTATTGGCGAGTTCCTGGTATTCCAGTACCTGTTTTTTCAGTTTGCTTTCCGGGAAACCGGTCATTAAAATCATTACAATCGGTCAGGACCTGCTCCAGGCGTTCTTTTTTCTTATCTTCCATGCTCTGGATGGCATACAGGTATTCCGATTTGATTAATATACAACTTATATTCATCACTGAATTGTGAATCCGGATAGGTATTCATCAGGATGTTGAAAGTAAGGGAGGCGGCTTTTAAATAAGCAGTATTGGTTTCCCTGCAGGTTATAATAAAGCTTCGCAGTCTCAAAATCCTTTTGTTCCAGTTTGGACCGGCATATATCAATGATGCTGTCCGCTTCTTTTACCTTATCGGAATTGGGGTGCTGGGCAATAAAAGCCTGCATAAAACCCATGGCCTTGGTCGTATTGGTCTGGTCCAGCTGATATTTCGGCGATTCCTTAAAGAAACAATAAGCCCGCATATAATCCATTTCGTCGGATTTCGGGCTGTTTGGGAAAGCTTCCACAAAACCTTTGAACAGGTTTTCCGCATTGATATAATCCTTCAGGTAATATGCGCAATAGGCATATTTATACCAGATATCTTCAAAATGTTCCGATCCCTTCATTACCCGGTAGAGATCGTCATAAAGCAGCTGGGCGTGATTATAATCCTTATTCACATAGTATTTTTCAGCCATCTGTTGCTTGAAATGTATAATCCGTACTTTTCAGCACTTTGTTGAAATTGGTGGACGGGCCACTGGATTTCTTGAAAATCGAGCAGGAGCTGAAAGCTGCCAAAATGATAAAAGCAAGGAATAATGGTCTCATGAAGCCTGCGAAATTACAATTTTTTGGGTAAGAAACGAAAATAGGCCGTTTTCATGCGGTTCCTGCTGTCATTTATGTTAAAATAATGCATTGAAACAGGATGGCCTCATCCTGTCCGCCCAGGCGAACAGGATGAGGCCATCCATCTTCCCTTGCGGGGTATTATCTCTTACGCAGGTTCGGATGGGGAGCAGGCACCGTATTGGGTCCTTCTTCGCCTGTACCATCCTTAATATCAATGGTATTTTCATCACCGCCGGTCTGTCCATAGCGGAATATGAAGCGGTCTGAGTTAATCCCTTCCTTTTCAACCAGGTATTTGATCACTTCATTCACCCGGTCCCAGCTGAGCTGTTGAGCTGATTTACTGGATTCACCATAACCGATAACGGCTACTTTACAAGCCGGGTTATTTCTCATTTTTTCAGCGATGGTGGAGGCGAGGGCCTTCCCGTCTTTGCTGAGGGTTACGGTTCTGCCTTTGAACACGATGCTCGGAAGATCCCCGATAAAGCAACGTGCTCTGCCCATAGTCCCAAGACCACCGGAATCCAGTCTGGCATTAATTTCCTTACAGCAAGCCGGATCCGGACATTTACCTACACCGTCTGCATCGACCGGCTGGCATTGTGTTGGCGTAATGAGTTCTTTATCCTTGCAATCCGGAACACCGTCACCATCTGTATCGCGGCTAACCCCGTGGGTATCTACCGGGCAACCGGCAGGTGTATTCGGTTCATGATCGAACTGGTCTGTCACGCCATCCCCGTCTGCATCATCCAGCACAGGTTTCGGAAGTTTCATATGACGGGGGGCATTGATTTCGCTGTAAGCATAATCCAGTGGGTTGATCCACCAGAGTGGCTCAACCGCTCTCTTACCGAGATTATAATTAAGACCAACTGAAACAAAATTATACACATCATCATGCGGTCATGGCATGTACTGTGGGCGAACCGGTTTCCTGCCACTGCTGGCCGTCGATCAGCTTAGACTTGGTAAGGGAAATTTTATCTTCTATGCCAATATTGAACCTGTCGCTGAGTTTTATTTCCATACCCGGACCAACCACAAATACCGGTATAATGGGGACACCATTGAGTTTTGGCTGCGAAGGATCCCTTTGGGCAATGGTTTCAAAAGAGCCGTCCATCATGTTCTTCAGGGCGCTTTTTATTGCTTTTCGGTTGGCATACGTGAACCCACTGATCCCAAATTGGCTGATGATTCCGGAATAATCGTATGGGAGACCGTTGGCGCCGAATAAATTATACTTTGTGGCATACGTTGCAACACCTACCCCGCCAAAAATATAGAACAGTACGGATGATTTCGCTTTGTGAAAACGGATATTATTGAGATTGGCCACTCCTTGTATGGAAAGCTCCTGTATAGTTGTTTTGTAATTGTAAAATACCGGGCTGTCTTACATTGGCATTATAATATTGACTAATCACCGGGTTTGCCGAGTACCCGGTGAAAGAAGGCTGCCAATTTAATCCTTTGGCAGTCAGATAATCATACTCAGCCCGAATGGAAAAGACATAACCCAATGATTTCCTTACGTGAAGTCCGACTCCAAAAGTAGGCAGCCAGGCTCTTACGGCTCCGGAAACGCTTGACATACCCCCCTTTAAGCCAATTTCCCATTCATCACGGGGTCTGGCAGGGAAAGGATACGCATTATTTAAAAATTCATTGTGCTGGGGAATTCTCCTGGCAGGAATGACAGAGGAATCACGTATATCGTAACTGCTGGCGCTTTCTGAAGTATTGTCCTGTGCGAAACCCTGTGAAAGTAAGGCCAACAAGAAAACGACTAGTACGACGTACTTTTTCCTTATCATAAGACTGAAGTTTGTGTGAATGACGTGATTAAATACAACTATACACTTTAGCAAAAATATAAGTTAACCCTTAAATTGCAAATTTTTTATGCCTAAAGAAACTGGAAACCACAGATTTGTGGAGAATATTGCCAATTCATCCCGATACAGACCGGTATTTATAATCCCCGTAGTATAAAGTAGTAAATTGGCGGTCATTTTATGCAATTAGCCCAATCATTACTACGGGAAGAATTGATTGTTTTTGAAAAAAAATTCCGGGAAGCGGTCAAATCCCAGACACCCCTGCTGGACCGGATTATGCGTTTCATTGTAAACCGCAAGGGAAAACAGCTCAGGCCCATGTTTGTATTTCTGTCGGCCCGGTTATGCGGGCCGGTAAATGAAAGTACTTACAGGGCAGCTTCCCTGGTGGAACTCTTGCATACGGCCACCCTGGTGCACGATGATGTAGTGGATGAATCACTGGAAAGAAGGGGGTTTTTTTCCACCTATGCGTTATGGAAAAACAAGATATCCGTACTGGTGGGCGACTACCTCCTGGCCAAGGGTTTACTACTATCGCTGGATCATAACGATTTCAGAATTTTACAGCTGCTTTCCGGCGCTGTTCGGAAAATGAGTGAGGGCGAACTCCTGCAGATTGAAAAAGCCAGGACCCTGAACCTGGAAGAAGTTGTTTATTTTGAGATTATCAGGAATAAGACTGCGTCCCTGCTCGCTTCTTCCTGTGCGGCAGGTGCATTTTCCACCAGTGGGGACGAAACCGTCGCGGATAAGCTCAGCCGCTTCGGAGAAGCCGTAGGAGTAGCCTTCCAGATAAAAGACGACCTTTTTGATTACGGGGATGAGAAAACCGGTAAACCGTCGGGAAATGACCTGAAAGAAAAAAAACTGACCCTTCCCCTGATATATACTTTGAATACGGTAAACAAATCCCTTCGCCGGGAGTTGATTTATATAATAAAAAACCAGAACCGGGATCCGGAAAAGATACGTTATGTTATCGGACAGGTTGTAAAAGCCGGCGGTATCCGTTATGCCACAGATAAAATGTTTCAATATCGTGATGCGGCCCTGGAGATCCTGCACGAATTTGAAGATAATGAGGTAAGGAAAGCCCTCGAGGAGCTGGTCCGTTTTACAACCGACCGGAAGTATTAAGTCTTCTTCCTAACTTATAATTCATACCTCAAAATTCATAACTCATTACCGCCAGCCCATGCAGAAGAGATGGAAAATAAAAACCACGGACGATCAGAAAGTGAATGCTCTGGCGGAGGCATTGAAAATTCACCCCCTGATCAGCCGAATCCTCGTAGGTCGCGGAATTGAAAATTTTGAAGAGGCGAAAACATTTTTCCGGCCGGAAATATCCCAACTGCCGGATCCCTGGCTTATGAAGGGTATGGATCTGGCCGTAAAACGGATTCTCCGGGCTATTGAAGAAAAAGAAAAAATCCTGGTCTTTGGAGATTATGATGTGGATGGTACCAGTTCGGTAGCCCTGATGGTGCAGTTGCTTTGTAAAATCCACGACCCGGTTCACGTCGATTTTTATATCCCGCACAGACACCGTGAAGGATACGGTGTTTCAAAAGCAGGGATCGACTTTGCTATTGAAAATGCATTTCAATTAATTATTTCGGTAGACTGCGGAATCAAATCAATTGACCTGGTGGAATATGCCAAATCTTGCGGAATTGATTTTATTATTTGCGACCATCACTTACCCGATACGATTTTACCCCCGGCTATCGCCATTCTCAATCCCAAACAACCCGGTTGTACATATCCCTACAAAGAATTATGTGGATGCGGGGTGGCTTTTAAACTCATTACCGCTTTATGCCAGGCTCTTGAGCTTGCGGAAGAAAACTATATGGTTTACCTGGACCTGGTAGCGATTGCCATTGCTGCTGATATTGTTCCCATGACAGGAGAAAACCGCGTACTCTGTTTCCTGGGATTAAAAAAAATTAACGAAAACCCCAACCACGGAATCCGCGCGCTGATGAACCTGAGCGGACTGGTCACACCGGCTTCCATCACTTCCCTGGTATTCACGATTGCGCCGCGCGTGAATGCGGCAGGCAGAATGGACGATGCGCGCAAAGCGGTCCTGATGTTCATTTCAGAAAATTATGAGGAAGCTCTTTTATACGCCAATTTATTACACGCCGATAATACGGACCGCCGGGAAACTGATTCCAGCATTACGGAAGAAGCACTTGCATTGATAGCAGGTGATGAAATCATGCGTAACCGGAAGTCAACCGTATTGTATCAATCCCACTGGCACAAAGGCGTTGTAGGTATTGTTGCGTCGCGGCTGATTGAAAAATATTATCGTCCGACCATTGTACTTACGCAGAGCGGTGAATTTGCTTCGGGCAGTGCGCGCAGTGTACCGGGTTTTAATTTATACGAAGCCATTCATGCCTGCCGCGAATGGCTGGTCGGATATGGCGGACATTTCGCTGCAGCCGGCATGACGCTGGTGCCGGAAAATATTGAAGGGTTCAGCAGGAAGTTTGAAGAAGTCGTTTCTGAAACAATTGATCCGCGATTTCTGATACCGGAACTTGAAGTGGATGCTGTTGCAAAATTCAGGGATCTTGATTTTCAGATTTACCGCATCATCGAACAGATGGAACCCTTTGGTCCGGAGAATTATAAACCGGTTCTTGTATCTGAGCAGGTAATGGAAACCGGCAATTCGAAATTACTGAAAGAAAAACACCTCCGTTTGTTTTTGCGGCAGGATGACCGGATCTTCTCCGGCATCGCCTTTAATATGGCAGAGAAATGGCCGCTGATCCAATCCGGCCAGCCGCTGGACCTTGCCTATACACTCGAAGTAAATGAATGGAACGGGAAAAGGAAACTACAGTTGAAAATTCTTGATATAAGGCTTAACGCGGAACGCCTAACGTCTGAAGCTGACCTCCTTTAAAGCGTTAAGCGTTACGCGTTATTCAACTTTCCAAAATGATCCGGTTCTTATCCTTCGTGCCAATCAGTTCCACACTACGCTGTATAAAATCCGTCAGTTCAACCCCCTTGAGCAATCCCTGGCTCAGCAGGGCCAGGTCGGCCAGGTTATGGACCAGTTTCTTTTGTTTATCAGAATCCGTTTCGTCCAGAATATTTGGATAGATGGGATGATTACCATTCACCGTAAGTGTCACTTCATCAGGCATGTTGGCGTAGAACGCGCCCATACTGCCGTTCAGAGCAGCCATGTCCTTCATACGGCGCATGAACTCGGGCCGGGTTGCCACGACGGGCATTGCTTCCGGACTCAATCCCTTTACTTCAACCGTTACATGCAGGGAAGGAATATCAACTGCAAATAACGATTTCAGTTTTTCCACGTCTTCCTTGCCCAGTACGCTTTCTGCTGTATCCTGTTTATCTATGAGGTTGTCGACCACTTCACTGTCCACACGCGTAAAATGAACGTGTTCCCATTTCATTTCCATCTGGTTGATGAAACCGGCATCTACGATGGTTTCCAGTTTCACCACTTTGTATCCCTTACCACTGGCAGCCCGGATATAACTATCCTGCTGAACGGGATTGGTGGTGTAGATGATAACCAGTTTGCCGTCTTTATTCTTCTGGAGGGTTTCGGCAGCATTTCTATATTCATCCAAAGTATAAAAACGGGAACCATCGGCATCTTCCATGATATGGAACTTATTGGCCTTTTCAAGGAATTTATCGTCAGTCATCATGCCGTATTTCACAAACAGGCCCAGGCTTTCCCATTTCTCTTCATATTCCTTTCTTTCCTTATTGAAAATTTCTTCCAGTTTGTCGGCTACTTTTTTAGTAATATGGTTGTTGATCTTTTTAACGTTCGGATCTCCCTGAAGATAACTCCTGCTCACATTTAAAGGAATATCCGGGCTGTCAATCACACCCTGAAGCAGCATCAGGAATTCAGGCACGATATCTTTTACCTCATCTGTAACAAAAACCTGGTTGCTGTAAAGCTGGATTTTGTCTTTCTGGATCTCGTAACTCTGTTTGATCTTTGGAAAATATAAAATACCGGTGAGGTTGAAAGGATAGTCTACATTTAAATGAATCCAGAATAAAGGCGGTTCATTAAAGGGATATAATTCCTTATAAAAATTCTGGTAATCCGTTGTAGTAAGCTCGCTGGGTTTGCGGGTCCAGGCGGGATGTGTATTATTGATTTGCTTTTCTTCAAAAAATACCGGGACGGGCAGGAAACGGCAGAATTTTTCAAGGATACCGCGGATGCGTGCTTCATCCAGAAATTCTGCACTGTCTTCTGAAATATGCAGCACGACATCCGTCCCCCTTTCTGTTTTGCCGTCTTCTGCAAGGGTATATTCCGGGCTTCCGTCACATTCCCATTTTACGGCAGGTGCACCCTCCTTATAGGATTTTGAAATCACTTCCACCTGGCTGCTCACCATAAAAGCCGAATAGAACCCGAGACCGAATTTGCCGATAATAGCATTTTCGTTCTGACCCTTATATTTATTGACAAACTCTTCGGCACCCGAAAGGGCCACCTGATTGAGGTATTTATCAACTTCTTCGGCCGTCATTCCGATACCGCGGTCGGAGATCGTAACCGTTTTGGCTTCCTTATCCAGTTTCACCTGGATGGAAAGGTCCCCGATCTCACCCTTTGCCTCCCCGATGGAGGAAAGGGTTTTCAGCTTTTGGGAAGCATCTACTGCATTGCTAATCAGCTCTCTAAGAAATATTTCATGATCACTGTACAAAAATTTCTTAATGATGGGAAAGATATTCTCTGTTTGTACCCGGATACTTCCTTTTTGCATATTCGGCTGTTTTTAGCCTTGCCGTTCAAAGATGGTACCATTTGGGTCGTTCTGACAGGTTGACGGTTGTCGGTGAACGGTTGACGGTTGACGGTTGACGGTTGACGGTTGGCCGTTGGCTGACTATCTTGGCTGGGGCCAGGGCGGTCAGCGGCAGGCGATTTTTCTTCGTTTTTCTCTCCCAAAACCCCTACCTTCGCTGCCCAATTAATTTTTTTACCAAAAACAGGGAAATGAACAATTATGAATTGATGGTGATTTTTACCCCTGTGCTGTCTGAGGAGGACTTTAAAGCCGCCCAGAACAAATACACAGCCTTCGTTAAAGATAACGGCGGCAAAGTGGTGCACGACAATCCCTGGGGTCTTAAATCACTGGCGTATCCCATCCAGAAAAAAACCACGGGTTTATACTGGGTCATGGAATACAATGCGCCATCCGACTTCAATGAGAAGCTGAAAATTCAGATTCTCCGCGACGAAACCGTGTTACGTTTCATGGCTACCAGGCTCGATAAATACGCCGTCGAGTACAATGCCAGAAAGAGAAGTGGTGTACCAACAGGAACAGAAAAAGCGGAGGCATAACATGGCAAAGACCAACGAGATCAAGTATCTGACCGCGATCAAGACCCAGCAGCGGGCTAAGAAATTCTGCCGTTTTAAAAAATACCATATACGTTATGTGGATTATAAAGACGGTGAATTCCTGAAAAAATTTCTGAACGAACAGGGTAAAATGCTTCCGCGCCGCATTACGGGTAATTCGCTGAAATACCAGCGCAAAGTGGCCGATGCGATCAAGAAAGCCAGGCAAATGGCCATTCTGCCCTACGTAACAGATTTATTTAAATAATACGCCCTCAACCGGAAAACCCGGGATGAGGATCAAATAAGTAAAAATGGAAATCATTCTGATTCAGGACGTGGATAACCTGGGTGCCGCCCACGAAAAGGTGAGCGTAAAAAACGGTTATGCGCGCAACTTCCTGATTCCCCAAAAAAAGGCGATTGAAGCCAGTCCGTCCAACCTGAAACAGCTGGACGAGAAAATCAAACAGCAGAAAAAGAAAGAAGAAAAACTGCTGGCCGAAGTAAATAAGGTGATCGAAGTGCTGAAAGCTTCCCCGCTGAAAATCGGTGCCAAAACCGGAACCAGCGGAAAGATTTTCGGAAGCGTTACCTCTGTACAGCTGGCCCGTGCCATCCGCGACCAGAAAGGCTATGAAATCGACCGCCGCCGGATTCACATTCTTTCAGAAGTGAAGGAACTGGGAACTTATAAGGCAAAAGTGGATTTTGGCCATGGCAATGAAACAGAAGTTGATTTTGAAGTAACCGCTGAATAATCCCCCGTTTCATAAATTTTAAACCCTTCCCCCTTACCCGGGAAGGGTTTTTTTGCTGGCTGCCCGGGCTTCAGAGCCTATCGGCCGCCGCACAAAATTTTAGGGAGTTATAAAAATTCCTATCTTTACAATCGCTCTGTTATTCTAGTTATAAGCTGTGCTGGTGCATCCCGTTTGATCGTACCATCGTTCATCGTAGCTACGAAGTTTAGAGTTGTTTTAATCATTTTTTAATTTTAGCACAATGAACATTTATGTAGGCAACCTCTCCTGGCAAATGACCGATGAGGATCTCAGAAACCTTTTTGAACAACACGGAGCTGTAGGTTCCGCAAAAATCGTTAAAGACAAAGTTTCAGGCCGCAGCAAAGGCTTTGGATTTGTTGAAATGGAAAACGATGCGGAGGCACAGGCAGCCATTACGGCTTTGTATGACTCTGAAGTAATGGGTCGCAAAATTATTGTCAACGAATCCCAGCCTAAACAGCAGGGCAGCGGTGGCGGCGGCTTCAAAAAGAGAGGTTTCGGTGGTGGCAGTGGCGGCGGTGGTGGTTATAAGAAAGGGGGCTATAACCGCGGAAACAGCGGTGGTGGCGGCTTTGACAGGGATTATTAATCTTTTACATCGGAAAAACATATTAAAATCCTTCTGCCTGGCGGCGGAAGGATTTTTTATTTGAACGCCATTTCTTAAACAGGGCCAGCCTATTCCAGGCCAAATAGCTTTACATTCAACTTCTGCAGGGTCAGATTCTTAAATGATGAAGGAATCAGCACCGAAACATTGTGCTTGCTTCCGCCGTAACTCACCATGCGCACGGGCACCTGGGATAGGGCTTCAAAGATTTTATTCAGCACATCCTGGGTTTCCACAATTTCATTGCCTACAATGGATACGATGGTCTGATCGGTTTCCACTTCCGTGTTTCCGAAAGGTTCCAGTTCTTTCAGAATCTGCGGCAGATGAATGCCATTGTCAATGGTAACGGAAACAGCCACTTCAGAAGTAGTTACCATATCAATGGGTGTCTTGTATTTTTCGAAAACTTCAAAAATTTTCCGCAGGAAACCCATAGGCCAACAGCATACGGCTGCTTTTTATGTTGATGGCAATAATGCCGTCTTTGGCGGCGATGGCTTTCACCCCCTTGGTGGACGTGGATTTCTGTATCACGGTACCCGTCGCTGAAGGCTGCATGGTATTGAGCAGCTTTACAGGTACATTTTGCTGCTGGGTAGGCCAGATACAGGTCGGATGCAGGATTTTTGCGCCGAAATAAGCCAGTTCAGCCGCTTCATCAAAACTCAATTGCTCAACGGGTATTGTTTTCTTTACAATCCGGGGATCATTATTGTGCATCCCGTCAATATCTGTCCATATCTCACAAACCGTTGCCTGTACAGCAGCTGCCACCAGGGACGCGGTATAATCACTGCCCCCTCTCTTCAGGTTGTCCACTTCTCCTTTTGCATTGCGGCAGATATATCCCTGGGTGATAAAAAGTTTATTATCCGGATATCTGGCCAGCAATTCCGTGAGCCGGGTACGGATCAGATCCAGCTGGGGTTCGTCCGCTTCATCAATCCGCATGAATTCGAGAGCCGGCAGTAAAACATGGGGGATACCCTGTTCTTCCAGGTAAACACTGAACAGTTTGGTGGAAAGTAATTCGCCCTGGGCCAGGATATCCTTATTCAGGGATTCGCTGAATGAAATACGCAGTATGATGCTTAAGAATTCAAAATGCTCCCGGATGATCGCAAGGGCCTGTTCACGGGCCTTTTCCGTTTTCAGCAATTGCCCTATAAAAGTGTGATAATGACTGCTGAGTTTGCTGATTTGTTCAGCCGCCTTTTCCCTTTCGAAACGGGCGGCTGACTGTCCGATTTCCACCAGGGCATTGGTTGTGCCACTGAGAGCACTTAAAACGACGATCTTTCTTTCCGGATCGGCGGTAATGAGTTTGGCCACCTCATGCATACGCTCCGGTTTACCGACCGAAGTACCTCCGAATTTCATAACTTTCATGCGATCCATTTTTGGGATCGCAAATATACAAACGAAAACGCCACCATGGCTTTAACCGGGGTGGCGTTTTTAAAAACCAGATTGGTTCTTATTTTTTTATGATCTTTTGATTATAGAGATTATTGTTTACCAATACCTGGATCATATAGATTCCCCTGGGCAGATTCCCGATCTGATCCAGAACCACGTTGTTATTCCCGTTGATTACCGTGAATGACCGGGTCATAATCTGTTTTCCGGAATTATCTATCAGTCGTAACATACCGGTACCCGGTTTATCGGTGTATAAATTCAGTGTAACGAAATTATCTACCGGGTTTGGATATACGGAAAGGTTGTTTTCAGGCTGATCCAGCTTTACCGGAACGATTTTACTGTATGTGTATTTACCATCTTTATCCACGATCCGCAGGCGATAATACACCATATTGCTATTGATATTATACAGCTGATCATTGATGCTATAGGAATGAACCGGGTTGAGGGACTCACTGGCATTCACCTGTGTAACACCAATAAAATGAGTGGCATCCGAGCTTCTTTCCACTTCAAAATAAGAAGCGTTGACTTCATCCGTTGTCGACCAGGCTACTTTCACGTTATTGGCAGATACATAGCTTGCGTTGAAGCTTAGAATCGTAACCGGAAGTACGATCGATTGACAGATCTGCATATTCGGGGGCAGCTGGGAGAATGGGAAGGTTTGGGTAAGTACACCAACATAACCATCTGTAGCGCCATAATTATCTGTATTTGTGGAACCATAACTGGTACCGGCAAGACCCTGCGTAACAGATGATGCAATATTTAAAGCAGCATTGGAAAAGATCACACCACCACCACCACCGCCACCGGGTCCGTGCTGGGTTGCACTCAGCCCTGCCGGAAAATTATCAGCACCATCTCCGCCATTGGCAGTTGCCGTAATTCCGGACTGACCGCTAATTGCATAAATCAATATACTTCCGCCTGCGCCACCCCCACCGGAACCATCAATCGGTAACCGTACTGTTACCAGCAGCTCCATCTGCATGGATGGTTCCAGTTCCTATAATGGTTGTTGAATTAATAATAACCATGCCGCCGCCGGTTGCCCCGCCACTGGCAACTCCACCACCCGGGGTTCCGGTTGCATTATTCGATGTGCCTGCGCCTCCGCCGCCACCCATGATCAGGCGGTTTGGAGCATAATATGTTGTAGCAGCAGAAATTGGGAAAGTCACAAAGGCGGTACCGCCCCGACCTCCGGCATACCCACCGGAAAACCAGCCCCTGCCGCCACCACCACCTGCACCGCCATTTCCCCCACCGCCACCACCTGCGTTTTGGTCGTTGGACGGAGGGTCATTATCGTATGCACCACCTCCTGCATTACCGGGACCACCCCGGGCATAACTACCACCAGGATAACCTTCATTCGCGGCGCCATTATCTACCAGTGCATTATTAAAATATACATATCTGGGTGTTCCTGCAATTCCTTCACCCTTACTCCCCATGGCGTTATAGGTAGAGAGATCATAAAAATCATTTTTACTTAACCCGGACTGTCCATTCAATGAACGACCGCCGCCGCCACGAAAACCGGCACCCGTCGCGGTTATGGTCTGGCCATTAAAGTCAAATTGATTGATTGCACTGAGCACTGTTACTCCACCTGTTGAACCATTCCAATTGGGTGCGGTGATCGCAGCTCCCAGTTGAATATTATAATACTGTGGCACCCGGATAACCTGATAGGTATATTGCCCATTGGCTCCAAAAGGTGCGTATGCATAATTGTAAGTCAGTCCTGCTGCAATATTCAAAGTGCCACCTCCCAGAGGAACTGCATTCGTTGCAACGGCAAATTCCATATGCCCCGCAACCAGATTGGTTGAGATCATCCCACTCCCACCACCGCTACCGTCTCCATAAACTGAATTGGTTTTTGAAGCCGGCACAGTTATCTGCGCTCCCTGCATCTGTATAATCAAAACAATATCTCCCGTAGCAATGGGTGTATTTCCAAAATTAGCGCCAGCATCCAATCGCGCCCAAAGTAACAGAAGTAGCACCTGCAGAAACGGTTGCCTGGGTGCCCGGATAATAGGTATTTTCATTGCTGCTTACGGTTGTTGTTCCCGAAACCGGGCAATTCTGTGACCTCAAATCAAAAGCATTGAAAATAAAGAGGACACCCAGCATGAAGATCATACTCCCCCGAATTCGGAAAGCCCGGGTTTGGGGACTCGGATTCGCATCAGCGATGGCCCCTTTTATGGTTTTACCGTAAGAATTTACAGTATATATGTAGACATTTTTCATAGACGCGGTTTTTGACACCTAAAGGGATTCAATTGGCATACCAATTTCAAATACCCTGATCCTTAATGGGTTACCCTTCAATTTTTGAAAGGATTTTTCCCAATTCAGGAGTGCCATTCCAATATTGGATTTCAAGCTACAATACGTGTAATAACTTAGTTCGGGGAAGAATTATTGCATTTATGGTAAATAATAGCTATAGTCCCGGAGCCGGGATTTTGAATCGTTCTGCCAGGTATTCGAGGTCCTGGATTACAGCATGCAAAAGGGGTATGCCATTTTTCCTGCGCAGGGTTTCCATCATTCTTTCCGGGTCTCCGGGTACCAGCACCCTTTCAAAACCTGCAATCGGTTTTGCCTGCCTGAACCGATTCAGCCATTGATCCATGTCTTTTTTAAATTCTTCCGGTTTCCTGAATGCATCAATTCGCAAGGCTCCGAAGAAATGACCAATACCTTTTCCGGGCATATTTTCCGGAACCGGAACATAAGCCGGAAAAGGAGGCACCCAGGGTCCATAATTCGCGCCACTCAATACACCGGAAAAAATGTCCACGATAGCAGCCCAGAGCATATCCTTTATGACTGCCGTGTTCCCGGTCACCTCCCAGGGGTAATAAAGCGCCTCCTCCTTTTAATTCATGGGGATTCGTAGACTTATGGCCTTCCTTATCCTGGATCCAGCCTTCCGGCGCTTCCTGGTTTTTCCTTTGCAGGATTTCCAGTTTGCCGTTGGCTGCCGTAGTAGTAGCCAGGTCCGCCACAAAGGGGGGTTCACTCCCGGCCGGTACAGCCACACAAATGGGATTGGTGCCCAGAAGTCGTTCAAGGGAAAAAGTGGGTGCCACCAGGGCGCTGGCATTGGTCATCACAATTCCGATCATGTCTTCTTCCAATGCCTTTAACGCATGATGCGCGGCAATTCCAAAATGATTGGAATTCCTGACCGCAATCCATCCGCTGCCCACATTTTTTGCCTTGCTGATCGCCAGGTCCATGGCAAAGGGCGCTACCACCAGGCCGAATCCGCCATCCCCATCCACGACGCCGGTGGAAGGGGTTTCATGCACGACTTCATGTTCGGACGGGCATTGGCGCGTTTGGCTTCCCATAACCTGACATAACCTGTTAAGCGGGCAATACCATGGGAATCGATACCGCGCAGGTCGGCCCTTAATAAACCGGTCGCTGCCAGCAAGGCATGTTCTTCGCTTGCAACCTATACTTGTAAATACATTTTTTGTAAACCGCCAGAGCTGCTCATAATCAAAATTTCTTTCCATGTATCATTATAATCATGTGAATGAGTTTCATATTGACCGGATCCCAATGGATGATCTTATTTTCAAAATAACTGTCATTTGCAGCCAGACAGGGAGCGGCTGCCCTGAATCCAAATACCGGATCTTCCACCACCGGTGTCCCGTTTCTTACGCCTTCAAAGAAATGTCCGAAGTGTTCGAGGTCAGCATTAAAATCATCGGGTGCCCTGAAAACAGTATCTGGTTCAGACTGGTCTTTCTGATCCGCGGCTGACCATTTTTGATTATACGCTTTCAACAGTTCTTCCTGCATTTGTTTCGGATAGGTTTCCAATGCATCCCATCCGCCAATGCCCGGCGCTTTAGACATTTTATGATGCCGGATGGTATACCCGTCACCTTCCAGGGTAAGTACCCCTTCGGATCCGATGAACTGTGTTCCGCCGGACTCGCTATTGCCACTGATAAAATCGACGCGCAGCATAACCTGGAATTCCGGGTGTTCTGCGGTTTTAGGATACTGCATCACACCCGCCATCACATCCGGCACATCCCGTCCGTCTTTCCAGTAACAAATCTGACCAGATGCATAAATTTTTTCCGGCCCCTTCGAATCCGTAATTACATTGATCCCTGAAATCAGATGCACAAACAGATCACCTGCCACACCGGTCCCAAATTCTTTATAATTTCTCCACCAGAAGAATTTTTTAGGATCATAGGGTTCATCTTTCATTCCGGCAATATATCGTTTCCAGTCAACGGTTGCAGGAGATGCATCCGGTGGCATGGTATATTCCCAGGCACCCAGGGCACTTTGCCTGTCGAAATTGGCAACTACCATGGCCAGCTGTCCGATGGCTCCGCTTTTTATCGCTTCACGGGCTTTCATCACGCCAATGCTGCTCACACGCTGACTGCCGATCTGCATGGTCTTTTTACTTTTCTTCCAGGCATCAATCACTTCAAGACCTTCAGCTGATTTCATGCACCATCGGTTTTTCACAATAAACGGCTTTTCCCGCCTTTAATGCATCAATGGAAATACGTGCATGCCATAAATCGGCCGTTGCAATGATCACGGCATCAATATCTTTCCTGTTCAGAATTTCCCGGTAATCTGCGGTCGTCTGAATATTTTTTCCATAAGATTTCTTTAGACCTTTCCAGCCGGCCCGAATATAAATCCGCAACAGCCACCAGTTCGGTTCCCGGAACTTTCAATGCCGTATTGGTATCATTAAAACCCATGATTCCCATCCCGATTGTGGCGATGCGGATTTTATCATTGGGTGAAATTTTCCTTGAATACCCATCTACCCGGTTCTGCCACTGACTGGCAAAAGCAAGTCCCGAATTGGTGGCAGCCAGCGCGAGGGCTGTTCCACTCATTTGCTGGATAAAATGACGACGCGACGAAGATCGTTTCATATGGCTGATTTTAAAATGAGGAAGGAAGATAAGGCAAATAAAAAAAATGTCCCGTTTTCGCAGGAGCATTTTTTTTACCGGAATCCTTAGAAAGGAAGGTCGTCCACAGGAGCTGTCATTTCTCCGGATGCGGGAACACCCGACATGACTGCCGGAAGATCCGGCATTATAATTGTCATTTCCACCTGCACCATCGTATTGCGGCTTCCAAGCAATTGTACTGATCAATACCCGGAGGGTTAAGGGATACGCCCTGTGTGCCATCTGATTTCTGATACGTGCGCAGATCAGGCGTGCCTTCTGCATAAACCTGTGTTCCTTTTTTCAGATAAGGAGCTATCGCCGTTCTGTCAGTCCAGTAAGCACAATCCACCCACACCGTTTTCTCTTTCTGGTTTCCCTGTGCATCCCGGAATTTCTCCGTATGCGCCACATTGAAATTGATCACATTTTTACCGTTCACGAGATTGGTCACACAATCTTTTCCAAGATTTCCGATGACTTGCATTTTGATCATAACTTAAAATTTAGCTGCGTACTTAAAATGGTTTATACAGCAATTTACAGGATTTGGGGGGGCCATAAAATACTATTTTCAGGGAATAAGTATCTTTGCACCCATGAGCAGAAATGGCAAAGTGCTGGTAGCAATGAGCGGGGGTATTGACAGTACCATTACAGCCCTTATGCTCCAGGATCAGGGTTATGAAGTAATCGGCATTACGATGAAGACCTGGGATTATGCCGGCTCCGGTTCTTCCAAAAAAGAAACCGGATGCTGTAACCTGGACAGCTTCAACGATGCACGGACGGCAGCCGTCCAGCATGGTTTTCCGCATTTTGTGCTGGATATCCGGGATGAATTCGGCACAGCCGTAATCGACAATTTCGTTGAAGAATATCTCGCGGGCCGCACTCCCAATCCCTGCGTGATGTGTAATACCCATATTAAATGGCGGGCCCTGCTCAAAAGGGCCGATGCGCTGGATTGTGCTTTTATCGCTACCGGACATTATGCATTTATCCACCAGCATGAAAACGGTCGTTATTTCCTCAGCAAAGGAGTGGATGAACAAAAGGATCAGAGTTATGTGCTCTGGGGCCTGCAGCAGGATCTGCTCAGCCGTACGATACTTCCCCTGGGAAAATACAGGAAACCTGAAATCCGTCAGATGGCCATCGATTATGGCTACCCGGAACTGGCAAAGAAAAGTGAGAGTTACGAAATTTGTTTTGTGCCGGACAATGATTACCGGGGATTTTTGAAAAATAAAATGCCCGGGACTTGAAATCAACGGTTGAAGGCGGAAGTTTTGTAGATGTGGAAGGAAATATCATCGGAAAACACCGGGGTTATCCCTTTTATACCATCGGCCAGCGAAAAGGATTGGACACTTACTTTCGGTAAACCGGTTTATGTAACGGCTATTCATCCGGAAAATAATACCGTCGTGTTCGGAGAAGAAAAAGATCTTGCAGGGCAGACCATGATGGTCGGAGGACTGAATTTGCAGAAATATGAATTTGTTCCCGAAGGCATGGAAGCCATAACAAAAATCCGCTATAAGGATAAAGGGAGCCTGAGTAATATTTACACGGAAGGCAATCAGATCCGTGTTCATTTTTATGAACCCGTAAAAAGTATAACACCCGGACAGTCCGCTGTTTTCTATGAAGGAAATGATGTAATTGGAGGCGGGATAATAAGCGTGAAAGCTGAACGCTGAACGCTGAACGCCGGACGGCCAGGGAAATGAAACAACACCATTATCAAACAAATCTACGAATGGACGGGTAATACGGGAAAAGGAACGGAAACTTATCGGAGTATGAAAGGGCGCATATGATTTCTGTTGACGGAAAACAACCTATCCAAGGCAGTTCGGATCCTGCTTTCCGGGGCGATAAAACAAAATATAATCCGGAAGAAATGTTTTGGCTTCCCTTTCTTCCTATGTATAGCAAATACACGCTCTAAAAAAGGCCGAACCCCGGCTTTTATACCAGGGACGGCCTTTGAGTGACAGGCTCCTTACAACCTACTTATAAAGTGATTTCCAGAGAACCTGAATGACCCGGGAGATCCAAAGCGGTAGCGCTGATGACAGAACCGGCCAGGGACGCATTATTTTGCGTAGTCCGGTAGTTCCACAGACTCCTCCGGATGGGATCAAGCATTGCCTTGCCTTCCTCCACCAGGATGCCTGCTGCAGAATGAATACGCAGTTTTACTTCCGCTACCCGGAAATCGTCTTTTGCGTTGATGACAATGACGGATCCGGCCAGGCCATTGTATTCCGACGCATCGATTTTCCTGACCACCGGCGCTTTCAGAAAATCTCTGAAGGCTATATTATAGGCGTTCCTTCCGGGAGTTACCTTTTTTTCATACTCCTTTCTCAGATCCGCTGAAGATATAGCATCCTTTGCGTAGGTGGCTGCATCAGAAAACAGTTCCCGTCTTCTGTAACTGTTTTTCTGTTGGCGCTGCATCCTTGTTGACCGAAGGCATGCGCGCGATGGTGGTTTTATCACCGTGTTTGCGATAAACAAATTGTTTACCTACATGACCCCTTGCTCCTCTCACGAGCAGGTTGTCTGTTACGTTTGCCATAAGATAATGGTTTTAAAATTTTAAAAAATATGGTTTCGTGTTCACCACCGTTTCGGGAAGAAAGTTTCCCGGGTCACTTCTCCCGGTCCGCTTAAGTGATGCCTCCCTGGCAGTGATGAACGAGGTAAAACTAGATTCCAAAAAAGATATTTAAAAAAATATGGAGCGGGCTTCGGCAAAATTTCTGGTGGGCTTTTACCAAACCTGGGGCGAACGGTATGCCCGGCCTTTTTCAAATTCCGTCCAAACCTTCCGTCATGTTTGTCCGCACTTGTGCCGGATAAGGGAGTTCCCCGTTAAAAGCAACTACATCCGCACAACCCGGCACAAGGTTCACACATGGATTATACCAGGTAGGCAGACCTTGTGGAACCGGTATAATCGTGATATCCAAAACAGTAAATTTGAGTAAACGATTCATTTGTCAACCCTAAACATGAAAGTATGTCAGGACATTTATTTTTTTACAGGCAGGACGGCGCGCTGAAAAAATTGGCTATCGATGAGATCATCATCATAGAAGCAGCGAACAATTATGTAAAAATTCATAAGCCGGGGGGCATCCTCATGCTCCGGACAACCCTGGACGCTGCACTAAACGGTTGCCCGAAAAACAATTTCTCCGGGTTCACCGTTCGTTTGCGGTATCGGTTGATTATATAGACATGATTTCAAAAAAAATCGTAGTCATGAAGGATATGAAACTAGGTGTACCGGTTTCCAGACAACATTATCCGGAAATGATTAAACAGATTATCATACTGGACGGTGAATCGCCGGAACCAAAAAAATCCAAATAAGGCTAAGCCCCGACCAGACTGGGGCTTCAGGGGAAATAAAAAAGGCCAGGGATCTGCTATTCGCATCAACCACCGGCCAATAAAAGCCGCAGGCATTAAGCTTAGCTTTGGGCTTCAAGCCCTTACTAGGAGTTAAAAAGGGGATTCAACAACCAGTTATAAACCTGGCTTCCAATCTGTAATAAAGGGTTTGAAGCTTGGCTTTTGTGCTTTCTCCATATATTCAGAAGATTCCACTTTCACTTTTACAGCTACTACATTATCCTTTTCAAATGAACCCGGAAAATTGTTTAGCGAGAGTCGGGCATTTCAATTCATCTGTTGACCAGGCAATGCTGGCCAAACCGGAAATCTTCAGAAAAGAAATCCTTGCCTTTTTTAAAGAAGTCGAGTTTGGCCGGCATTTCCTTAGAAAAAGATTCAACACCTGTGTGGGCCTGGGAATAATAAACCAGATATTTCCTTCCTCATCCACTTCTGAAATACTGAACGATATGCGTGGGCAGATTGACCAATGCATCGGACTCAGACATAAACAGTGCATTTTCCAATTCCTTAATTTTTTCACTAAGAAACGCTATCGACAAATCCTGTATCATGTTGAAAAGGTTTGACCAGAGAATTCAATCCCCATACCAACCAACAGGATGATTTGAAAATGAGGGATTTGTAAAATGGCCGTGCCGGAATTTTATTCCGGATTTGGGAGAATTTTCCGGAAAAGGAAAGTTTCAGAATAATTCCAGAATAAACGGATCCGTATAATCTTTGATGAAAGCAATAATCTGATCAGTCGCAGAAAATTCATTTCGGTTATGCATGGTTGTTAGTACAACGCAGGGAATACCGGCGTTACTTGCTGCTTCCACTCCTTTGGGGGCATCTTCGAATATCAGACAGGCAGCCGGATCCACATTCAAAAGCCGGCGGCTTTCAAAAAGGTTTCCGGATGCGGTTTGCTGATCTCCACATCATCCGCACTTACAATCGCGCAAAAATATTTTCGAATATTCAGCTGGTCCAATATAAAATCTATATTAAAGGGAATTGCTGCTGAACCGATGGCCATCGGAATTTTATTTCGCATAGGCCCGTTTCCAGAAAATTTCAAGTCCATCTATCAACCTGAGATGTGGCCGGTAGGCTTTTTGATATCTTTTTTCTTTTTCGACAGACCAGAACTCCATCTCTTCATTTGTAAACTTTCCTTCTCCGAAAACCCGGACGAGTAATTCGGAATTCTTTCCATACATCTGGCTTTTCACTTGTTCATGACTCAGGCCGGCTTTAAGATCATTGTTCAGGATTTCGGTCCAGGCCCGGATATGAAATTCCATATCGTTGATCATCGTACCATTCAGATCAAAAATCAGTGCCGCCGGGGGTGTTTTCATAGAGTTATGAAATATAAAAGCGATGCCACTGTCAGAGGATATACTCCGGAACAGTGGCATGCAGGAATAGTGATTATCAGATTATATTATTGCTTTTCCAGTTTAACGGTCTGATCATAACTTTCTCCATGAATCCGCAGGATATACATTCCGTGACTGTTGATAGCAGATGGCAGGTTAACCATATTATCTCCGGACTGTGCGTGATAGACTGGTTGATATAGGTTTTACCCAACATATCAGATACCGTCATGGTCAGATTTTGAGCTCTGGATACATTCACCTTCAGCCGGATCATGTCAGTTAAACGGATTGTTGTAAACAACCAGGGGCCTGGCATCTGTTTCGGACTGGTTACTGAAACCGTTTTACTGTATTTGAATTTACCATCCAGGTCAACCATTTTCAATCTGTAATAACCAGTTCCATCCAGCGGCAGTTGATCTGTAAAACTATAATTGGAAGTTGTAGATGAATAACCTTTTGCTTTTACTGAACCAATTTTAGTCCAGCCAGTCTGGTCCCCACTTCTTTCAACATCAAAATAACCGGCATTCTACTTCCTGGGAAGTTGCCCAGCTCACATTCACCGAACCATCATCATTTTTATTTGCCAGGAACTGGACCAGTTGCACTGGCAGTATTGTTGAAGTTTTAAAAATAATTCCGTAATAATTACCCGGACCCGTGGTACCACTCTGATAGGTAATTGCAGGTCCAATAACTTTCCCAGGTCCACAACCTATTACCCCGGGACAATTGAAGGTGTAATTTGCAAATTGAACATACGGAGGAGGGGGAGCTACCTGATCATATCCAATCCCTGATGGATTCAGAACATAAGAATAACTATAAGTGCTGCCGACATTTGGAGTAATAGGATAACTGTAGATACCAGCATCCGGAAATCCCGGATTTAAAAAATCATCCAGCTTACCCTGAATGGTATTGCCAGAAACATTATTTGTATTTATAGAGGTATTATTATTAGCCAACTGAATGCTTGAAGCCAAATCCATATACAACTGGTCATTCAAATTAATACCTTCTGTAGAAGTAGGATCATTTCCAAGCGTAATGCTACGACGTGTGAAGCCGCAGGTTGGTGTTCACGTTAACCGTAGTATTGCCATACACGTTTACTGTGCTGTTGTTTAGTACCACACTATCCAGCCAGGGGCCATCGGGACCGCCTGTACCGCTGAAATTAACATCTACCCAGTAGTTGGTCGACATGAAAAGAATTGGTGGGAAATGCCGGCGCTGCGCCATAACATATAAATACCGTTGTGGTCTGGGTGTATCCATCCTGCAACGCGGTTAACACGCCGTTGGTAACTCCTGAAGCGGCAAAGTAGTTATGATCTCCCGTATAGGTGAGCATCAGCGAAATAGACGGCAATGATATAGGTAGTACCTGCCGTGGCTGCAACGGGAGTTGGGAAATTCTGGGTCTGCCATCCGCTGGCTGTTTCATTGGTAAAGGCCGCCGTTGCGAGAACGCGTTCCCGTATTATTGTATAATACTCCGATATGCGTTCCGTTTCCACCCATGCCCGCCACTTTGTAAAACTTAGCGCCGTCTATATAACCGGATATAGTTGACTGAAATCTCATTCCAAGCGTAACGGCCCCGTTGGCGTCTGTAGCTGCAGGTGCTACCGGTGTCTGGCTGGTAAATACCGAAGTGGCATTCGGACTTACCGATGTGGTGAATCCGCAGCAATGCACCATGGTAACATCTGAATATATCTTTATCGTACAATTATTACAGGGATTCGGGGGTTGTGGCCCCACCCAGAAACGGGGATCATCCAGCGTATAACCATTCGGATTGGATGTAATCGAATTATAATATCTGCCCCTGCGATACAAGCGAAGTAAGTAGAAAAACCACCGCAAAAATCGGAATGTAAAATTTTTTCATAATCAATAAATAATTAATCAGTTCTTCGGTAAGACACAGAATATCTTTCTGGAACGATTTTATAAAAACAGGCAAACAACAGATATGGATACTGCTTTCAGGGGGGACGAATTCGGGCCTTTAGATGGATGGGGATTTCGGAAACGCGAGGAATTTTACAGGATATGTACAAATTTAAGATTATCAACTCAATATATTATCGATAAGGACAGGAATTTTATCTACTTTTTTCCCAGTAATTCATACCCTCAATTTGTTTGCCAACTTCACCACAGATATGATTAAACGAAGTCCCGCCCGGGAGTTTTACTCCGGCTAAGGGTTTTCCATTATATCAACCTGCATGATTTTAACCGCCCGCGAATCAGGAACAGGGTTTTCCTTCCGTCAGTTTGCAATGACGGACATTTACTTACAGGAAGTTTTTACAGCTGTCAGGAACGCATTTTTTACAAATGCTGAAAATGGGGAAGAAAGGTCTGACATTCTTTCAGGGTGCCATTGAACCATCAATAACCAGGACTTATTTTCCGGGATTTCCCATTCCATGGCTTCCACAATACCCGGTTCACCGGTAGCGGATATTTTTAATGAAGGGGCCGGGCGGCCAGCGGACTGATGATGGGCCGAATTCACGAGGCCCCGCTCCTGGCCGCAAATATCTCGGAGCATCGTACCGGGAATAACCTGTATCGTATGCACCTGATCCACCCCGTTCTGCTTGCCATGCCCTTTGGAATGGGAAATAGCCGGAATATCGGGAACCAGGGTCCCGCCCAGGAATACATTGATCAGCTGGAGTCCCCGGCAGATGCCCAGGACCGGCTTTTCCCCCGCCAGGGCTTTTTCAATCACCTGGTATTCAAATTCATCACGTGCCGGGATGATCTCCTGCAGTCCGAATTCTTCCACATATTCCGGCTTGCCATATAAGGCGGGATGCAGGTCTTCCCCACCACTGAACAGGATACCGTCGCATGATTCCGTGTCGGCTGCATTCTGAAGGTGCATACTCAGTCTGACCACTTCCACCCCGGTTCAGATTCCAGCCAGCGGCGGTAATTGTCGAATTTGCCGCAGTCGGTGATGCCTATTTTTAGATGTTGTTTCATGGTTTTATCGTTGGCCGTTGACCGTTGACCGTTGGCCGTTGACCGTTGGCCGTTGTACCTTGCGGCCTGGCCTTTAAAAATGCAAAGTAAAGGCAGATCCTTCATTTTCGACGGACTGGACCTGGATGCTGCCTTTATGCAGGAGCAGGATCTGCTGGCAGAGGCTGAGACCGATCCCGCTGCCGTTTTTGCGGGTGCTGAAAAAAGGAATGAAGATCCGGTCCATCAGGCCGGGCGGAATACCACAACCGTTATCGGCCACTTTGATATTGATTTTGCTGCTTCCGGAGCGGCAAAGGCCGAAAGCTGGATCCGGGGTTTCGCTTTGTCTTTGACCGCTTCAATGGCATTGACCAGCAGGTTAATCAATACCTGTTCGATCAGGGTAGCATCGAGTTCATAGGAAAGTTCCGGATTCTGAAGGATGATTTCCAGCTCCACATTTTTCTGTTGCAGGGTCGGCAACAGCAGCTGGTGTAAATTCTCAAACAGGTCCCGCAGGTAAACTCTTTTCAGGGTCGGTGAAACGATTTTATTGAGGTTCCGGTAGGTTTCAGCAAATTTCAGCAGACCTTCGCTCCTTCTGCGGATGGTTTCAATCCCCAGCTCCAGGTCCTCCACAGCCGCCGGCTGTTCCCGCATAAATTCCGTGGCCTTTTGTAAACGGTCGAGCATGGTGTCGGCCAGCGAAGAAATGGGCGCTACAGAATTCATGATCTCGTGGGTCATGACACTGAGTAGTTTCTGCCAGGCCTTGGCTTCCGTTTCATCCAGCGCTTCATTCACATTCTGAAATGCCGCCAGTTTGTAGGTTTTATGATCCGTCTGAAATGCCGTGGCGGAAGCCAGCACTTTTACGATTCCGTTGTCTTTGGAGATGGAAAGAATCTTACCGGCACCCGGCTGCAGCAGGTTGATTTCCCTGAAAAGGTAAGCATCTCTTTTTTCCAGCGAATGAAGCGTCTTCAGATAAGGAATACCCAGTATTTTTTTCAGGGAATCATTCATCCAGACGATATCCCCGCTTTGTACTTCATAGGAAAGAATGCCTGTTTCCACCAGTTCCAGGATTTTCTGGAGATAGAGATACTGGGTTTCTTTTTCCCGGCTGATCACTTTAAAGGTACTGTTGATGTCATTAAAGCCCTTGCGCATGGTTTTTAATTCCACCGGCGCATGGCTTACATCAAAATGCCGGGAAAAATCCCGGTAATGAATGGACTCCACAAATTGCTCGAGTTCATCCTGGGTTTTTCGGAAGAAGCGGTAAAAATCGGCGATCTGCCAGGCAATCACCGGCAGGATGATGATCAGGTAGATATACTGGGCCTGGATCACGGTAACGGCAGCCAGGCAAAGTACCACGAAAATGAAAATAACGCGGACGAGTATGCGAAGCTCGAATCGTTTAAACATGGTTGCCGGTTGAGGTTGTCTGTTGCGGTGCTTATGCTTTGCGCTTACGGCATTATGCTTTAAATATCGTATTTGCTGAGCCGCGGTAAAGGGCCGTGCGGGTAAGTCCCAGCTCCCGGGCCGCCCGGGAAATATTGCCCTGGTGTTTTTCGATCACTTTCAGGATGGTATTTTTCTCGATCGTACTCAGCGTAAAATCACGATCTTCGACATCCTCCATTTCCTTAGCGGTTTCCAGGGGAGAAAAAATAATGTCCTCTGCCCGGATCTCATCTCCTTCACACATGATCACTGCCCTTTCAATGCTGTACTGCAACTCCCGAACATTACCCGGGAAATGATAGGACCGGAGCTTTTCAATGGCCTTGTTATCCAGTTCCAGGGAGCGTTTCAGGTATTTAGCGGCATACATGTGTGCAAATTCCCTGGCCAGGGGTGGAATATCTTCCGGCCTTTTCCTTAGTGGTGGCATCATGATTTCCACGGTATTGATGCGGTAGATCAGGTCTTTACGGAACCGGGCTTCATTGGCGAGTTCGGTGATCGGAAGGTTGGTTGCGCAGATCAGGCGGATATCCACCGGGATGAGCAGGTTGGATCCCAGGCGGGATACCTGCCGGTTTTGCAATACCGATAGGAGTTTGGCCTGCTGATGCAGGCTGATATTGCCGATTTCATCCAGAAACAAGGTTCCCCCGGATGCCATTTCAAACCGCCCGGTGCGATCATCACGGGCATCCGTAAATGCTCCTTTTTTATGGCCGAATAATTCACTTTCAAAAAGGGTTTCTGTCAGTGCGCCCACATCAACTTTCACAAATTGCTTGGCAGCCCGGCCTGATTGTTCATGGATCATCCGCGCCATCAGGTCTTTTCCGGTTCCGTTTTCTCCCAGGATCAGGATATTGGCATCCGTGGGTGCAATTTTTTCCACCTTACTCAGGATATCTTTCATCGGGCTGGGACTGCCCGATAAACGGTGTTTGCCCCTGACCGGCAGGCATTTCAGTCGATTTTGCCGGAGCCAGGCCATCTTTCTTCCGAGGTTTTCGCGGATAGTGGCCGTCAGTTTTTCGTTATGCCAGGGTTTTACAACAAAATCCATGGCTCCTTCTTTAAGGGACCGTCACAGCCAGATCAATATCGCCATAAGCCGTAATCATGATGACCGATGCTGCTGCGTCCCATTCCCTTATCTTGCGCAACCAATAGAGTCCTTCATTGCCCGTATTGATGGCGCTGTTAAAATTCATATCCAGCAAAATCAGGTCGAAATGATTCTTATATAATATGGACCGGATATTTTCCGGGTTTTTTTCTGTCAGCACTTCCGCAGCTTCTGTTTTCAGCAGCAGCCGGACAGCTGTAAGAATGTCCACATCATCATCAATAACCAGGATTCTCGCGTTTTTTAAAACCATGGTATTAAAAAAATTCATACGAAGATGCAACAAAACAGTGCCACAAGTTTACTCTAAGATAAGATGGTGACAATTAATTTTTTAAAGGGAATTTCCTCCTGCAGGCCTGTATCAAAAGCGTACAGTTCCTGTATCGGAAACGACCGGAACAGGCCGGGTGCCCATTATAAATAGTTGTAAATCACGTTCATTAGGTTCTGGCACGTGGTTGCATTTATCCTATCCGTATTTTCAAAGTTTCAGCTATGATTATATCACCGGGTAATTATTTTATGCCGGGTGCTTTTATAAAAAACATTTCATCTCATGGTAGATAGGGTAATTAAGAAGAAAAAGTGGTCAACTAAAAGATTACTGACCATCGGTGGTATTACCGCTCTGGTATTGCTGGCTTTCGGCAGCTGGTATTTCACATCGGGAAAAGCCGCCTGAATGTGGACCTGGACCGGATTACCATCGCAACCGTAACCAAGGGCGCTTTCCAGGAAACCATCCCGGTAAACGGGGTCGTTATGCCCATCAGCAGTATTTATCTGGATGCGACTGAAGGGGGCCGGGTAGAAGAGAAATATGTGGAAGACGGAACCATCATGAAAAAAGGAGAGCCCATACTGCGTCTGTCCAACACAGACATCGAATTGAGTATGGTTACCCAGCAAACGCATGTATATAACATTTAACCCAAATGCAGATTGCCAGCAATGCCGCCCAGCAGAATACAGTCACCAAACTAAACCAGGTTACGGATGTGGAAAGTCTGCTGCGGGAGGCAAAAAGGATTTATGAGCTGGACAAAGCATTATATGAAAAAAGGAGCCATCGGTTCCCAGGAATACCAGCAGGCAAAGAATAATTATGACTATTATGTGCAGAAAAAGAAGCTGACCGACCAGATCATGGCGCAGGATTCCAGTTTCCACAATGCGCAGCAGGTGAACCAGGACAAACAATCATTGAGTTGGTGCCCAAAAAGCGATGAATGTGTTGAGGAAAAAAGTCAGGCGACCTGATCGTGAGGGCGCCGGTAGACGGACAGCTCACTTCTCTGGACGCAGAAATCGGCCAGAATAAAAACAAAGGGGAAAGACTGGGCCAGATTGATGTACTCAGCGGATTCAAAGTAAGGGTAGATGTGGATGAGCATTATATATCCCGGATTTATTCCGGCCTGAAGGGCAAGTTCACTTTTGCAGACAGCAATTATGATCTCAAAATCTTTAAAGTGTATACCCAGGTCACGGCCGGCCATTTCCAGGTGGATATGTCTTTTGTAGGGCCTGTTCCGAAAGGTATTCGCCGGGGTCAGACCCTCCAGATTCTGCTGGCGCTAAGTGAAGAAAAAGTAGCAGTCCTGGTTCCGCGTGGCGGATTTTACCAGCAGACGGGCGGAAACTGGATATTCAAAGTCAGCGAAGACGGAAAAATGGCTTACCGGGCAGATATTCAGCTGGGTAACCAGAACCCGGAATATTATGAAGTATTGTCCGGACTGAACCCGGGGGACAAAGTCGTGACCAGCAGTTATGAAAATTACGGAACCATGCAGGAACTCATTCTTAAAAAATAACCCTCAATCACAGTATAAACAGTATAAAGTAAAAACAATGATAAAGATTCACGATCTGGAAAAGATCTACAGAACAGAAGAAGTCGAAACCATCGCACTCAATAAACTTTCCTTCCAGGTGAATGAAGGGGAATTTGTAGCCGTGATGGGACCTTCCGGCTGCGGCAAGTCAACCTTATTAAATATCCTCGGCCTGCTCGACGATCCGGACAGCGGAAGCTTCCTCTTCAATGAATATTGAAGTGGCTGGATTTAACGAACGCAAGAGAGCCGATCTCCGGAAAAGGAATATCGGCTTCGTGTTCCAGAGTTTTAACCTGATCGACGAACTCACCGTTTTTGAAAACGTGGAGCTTCCCCTGATCTATCTGGGTGTTAAAAGAGATGAAAGGAAAAAAAGAGTGGAAGAAATGCTGGACAAGATGCAGATCATGCATCGCCGCAACCATTATCCCCAGCAATTATCGGGTGGTCAGCAACAAAGGGTTGCCGTGGCACGTGCCGTGGTCAACAAACCCAAACTGATCCTGGCGGATGAACCGACCGGGAAATCTGGATTCATCCAATGGTAATGAAGTGATGGAACTGCTCACCGATTTCAATGAACAGGGCACAACCATTATAATGGTTACGCACTCCGAGCACGATGCAAGATATAGCCACCGGATCATCCGGATGCTGGACGGACAAACGGTTACGGAAAATATTCTGGTCTGATGCTTTCAAATCAGTTGATAGTTGAGCAGTTGGCAGTTGACAGTAATTTGTATTACCAACTGCCAACTGCCAACTGCTAATTGCCAACTTTTAAAATCATGCTCAGGAATTATTTCAAAATTGCATTCAGAAATCTCTGGCGTCACCGGGTGTTTTCCCTGATCAATATCCTCGGACTCTCCGTAGGAATGACCGCTTGTTTTCTGATTTTCCTGTACGTTCGTTTTGAATTGAGTTATGATAATTCATTCATAGTAAGGCAGATCGCATTTACCGCATATCTGCGATATCAAAACACCGACTGAAACCATGCATACCGGCGGACCTGCATGGGCGGTGGGACCACATCTGATAAGGGAGGCTTTCCGCAGGTTGAAGCAGCCGTACGTACAACAGATGATGAATTACTGGTGAGAAAAGGGAATGTCAAATTTCAGGAACATGAATTCCCTGATTGCCGACTCTTCTTTTTTCCAGGTTTTGATTTCAAACTGATAAAGGGAAATCCGCATACCGCGCTAAACGATCATTGAAATTATTTTTTCTGAATCCGCTGCAAAAAAATATTTTGGGGACAGCCGATCCGGTCGGGCAGACGGTTTTACTTACCGGCGACGGATTTACCGCGAAAATTACCGGTCGTGATGAAGATCTCCCGGAAAATTCCACGATCAAGGCGACATGATCATTTCCATGAATACCATTACCCGGAAATTGAATCCCACGACTGAATGATCAATGGGGAAATTATGGAAACAGAACCTATGTACTGCTCAAACCGGGTGCCAGATGCAGCTGCATTTACCAAACAGCTTCCGGCGTTCCTGGAAAAAATGAATGGCACAGAGATGAAGCAGCTGAACATGTATCCGACTTTGATGCTGGAGAAATTCCGGGATGCTTATCTGCGTTCAAACCGCGACGACAGTAATTCAGGAAACATCAATAACGTATATATATTTTCCATCGTCGCTGTTTTCATACTTTTGATTGCCTGTTTTAATTTCATTAATCTTACCACAGCCCGTTCTGCAGAACGAGCCAAGGAAGTAGGAATCCGTAAAGTAGTGGGGGCCGGGAAACCGCAACTCACCCGCCAGTTTATCGGGGAATCTGTTTTGCTTTGCGTGATTGCATTTTTTATTACATTGGGGGCTAACAGCTCTTTTACTTCCTTCTTTTAATCTGCTGGCCGGGAAAACAATCAGCAAAGGTATTTTCACGATATGGGAATTTATCGGTATTCTTTTTCTTGCAGCACAGAATAGGTCTGCTGGCCGGTCTATATCCTGCGCTTGTTCTGTCTTCTTTTAAACCAGTCACTGGTATTGAAAGGAAGATTTGCAACCGGAACCAAAGGAATTCTGTTGAGAAAGGGCTTGGTTATTTCCCAGTTCACCATTTCAATCATCCTGATCATTTCAACCATAATCGTTTATCACAAATGAATTTTATGCGCAACCAGGACCTGGGTTTTTCAAAAGACCAGCAGATGGTGATCAGTTCTAACGGAGATCCGGCAAAGAAATCTTTCATGCATGCCATATGCAGGCCATCCCGGATGTAAAATCTGTACTATGTCTTCCAGCGTGCCTGGTGGCGGCAATCTGGGTGCTTATTCTCAAATACAGAATGTAAAAGGTGTAATGCAGATCGCCAATCTGGACCTGTATTTTGTTGACTTCGAATACCTGAAGCAAATGGATATTAAAATGGTTGCCGGACGTATGTTCTCCCGCGAATTTATGACCGATACCACGCAATCCATGATACTGAATGAATCTGCAGTGAAACTATTTGTTATCGCTCGCCACAGGATGCCGTGGGACGAAATTTTGACCAGTGGGGAAGAAAAGGGAAAATCATCGGCGTAATGAAAGATTTCCATTTCCATTCATTGCAGGAAGAAATCAAACCCCTGTCCATGCGCATAGAACCCACGGCTGCGATCTGGTTACGATCAAAGTTTCAGCAGCGAATTTGCCGGAACCATTTCAGCGATTGAAAAAAAATGGAACACACTGATTCCCGCACGTCCTTTCAGTTATTATTTCCTGGACGAATTTTTTGACCGACAGTACCAGTCCGAACAGAGATTCGGAAAACTTTTTCTGAATTTTGCCATTCTGGCCATCATCATTTCCTGCCTGGGACTTTTGGGTCTGGCTTCATATAGCACCATGCAACGTACCCGCGAAATTGGGATCCGCAAAGTGCTGGGTGCCTCAGTGCCTAATATTGTAAACCTGCTTACAAAAGATTTTTTAAAACTGGTAGCTATCGCTATCATATTGCCTCCCCCATCGCCTGGTTCGCCATGCATAACTGGTTGCAGGATTTTGCATACCGGATCCCTATTGCTTGGTGGGTGTTTGCATTTGCGGCTGTTACAGCTGCCTTTATTGCGGTGATCACGGTAAGCTTTCAGGCAATCAGGGCTGCAGTCTCCAATCCCGGAGAAAGCCTGCGGACTGAGTAACCCTGAAAGGAAAGGCAAGAATTGAAAATTAATTGAGAAAATAGAACAGATAAAAATGATCAAACTAGAACATATCTCAAAGTGGGTGAACCAGGGAAATATCCGGAATTTCATTCTCAAGGATATCAATCTGCAGATTTCCGAAGGCGAATTTATTTCCGTAATGGGGCCCTTCCGGTTCAGGGAAATCAAGCCTTCTGAATATCATCGGCATGCTCGATACCGCATCAGAGGGAGATTACCAATTCCTGGAACGGAGGTATTCAGGCTGAAGGAAAAACAACGATCCAACCTGTACAAAACACATATCGGTTTTGTATTCCAGGCCTATCACCTGATCGATGAACTCACGGTATATGAAAATATTGAAACTCCATTGATATACCAGGACATCAAATCGTCCGAACGGAAGGCCATCGTAGCCGACATATCTGGACCGTTTTCAGATGGTGGGAAAGAAAGATCTGTTCCCTACCCAGCTTTCCGGGGGCCAGCAGCAACTCGTGGGCATCGCCCGGGCGCTGGTGGCCAAACCCAAACTCATTCTGGCTGATGAGCCCACAGGCAACCTGAATTCAAAACAGGGTGAGGAGATCATGGAGTTTTTTACCAAACTAAATCAAGCAGGAAGGTGTGACCATTATCCAGGTAACCCATTCTGAAAAGAATGCAGGTTACGGGAAAAGGATCATACATCTGCTCGACGGCCGAATTGAAAAAACGGAAAACAATTAAAAGAGTTGAAATGATGAAGCAGCACAACAGTTGGATATTTATTTTACCCTGATTCTTTCACATGAGCGGTTATGGCCAGGACAGCACCCGAATCCTGACGATCAAACAATGCGTGGATCTGGCCATTCACAATAATCTGCAGGTTCAGCAAAGCCAGATCCAGATGGAGTCAAAATGGTATTTCCTTTAAACAGGCAAAGGATAATTTACTTCCCCAGATCAATGGAACGATTTCTGAACAGGACAATTACGGCCGAAATATCAGCAATACCAATAACGCTTATGTGGATGTGCAAAACGGATCCGGCAGTTACTCCCTGAATGCCAATCTCGTATTATTCAATGGCCTTTCGCTGCAAAATGCAATCAGACAGAATGCTTTGTTTTATAATGCCAGCAGGATGGATTTGCAACAGCAGAAAGACAATATCACGCTGAATGTCATCCTCGCTTATTTAACCGTACTGAGTAACCAGGATGCCTTTGACATCGCGCAGGAACAGGCCGAAGTTGATCTGCGCCAGGTTGAAAGACTGGAGATCGAGAACCGGGAAGGTGCTATTGCACCCGCCACATTATACGACCTCAAGGGTCAGTATGCCAATGACCAGGTGAACGTAGTCAATACAGGCAATGCCCTGGAAACTTCCAAAGTCAATTTATTTTCACTGCTGAATATTCCTTACCTGAAAGATGCCGGTTATGAGAAGGTGAGTATGAATCCTGATATCAGTGACCTCAGCGACTACTTCGGACAGTACATTTCAAATCGCGCTTCAAAACATTCCCAATATCAAGGCAACTGACCTGCGTGTTCAATCCTACCAGAAAAGTATTGCCGTTGCCAGGGGGAAATTATACCCGACGCTTTTTCTGTACGGCAGCCTGAATTCCAATTTTTCCAGTATTGCCACCGTCACCGATTCCGGGAACGAATTTCCGCCGGCAAACCGGGCAATATGTGATCGTTAGGCAGATCGACCCTATGATGTATACACCACCAGCCTGCAAACACAAAAAACATCTTTCGGAGACCAGGTGAAAAATAACCGGTATCAGGTCATTGGCTTGCAATTGAATATCCCGATCCTGAATTATTTTTCGACAAGAAACAACGTCAAGATTGCCAAACTGAATTATCAAAACGCCAAAGTCCTGTCCAACGCATCACGCAATCAGTTGCAGCAACTGGTGGAACAGGCCTGGCAGAATCTCCGCGCGGCTTATGGTCAGTATAAAGGTTACCTCGACCAGGTAAATGCCTATGGAGAATCTTTCCGTACAGCAGAAATACGATTCAATACCGGCGTGATTACTTCAGTAGACTATGTAATCGCAAAAAATAATTATGACCGTGCCAACACCAACCTGAGCGCTGCACGGTACAATTATATTTTCCGGACAAAAATTTTGGAGTACTACCAGGGAAGGCTAAGCCTCTGATCGAAGTTGAAATTTGAAGATTGAAAATTTGGAAATCATTTTCAATTTCCAGATCTTCAAATTTCCAAATTGTTTTTACATCCACTCCTTCAGACAATGTCCGATCTTTTCCGTTTCCACCATAAATCCATCATGACCATAGAGAGAGTCGATGCGAACCAGGTGGCTGTCGGGAATATAACTGGCGAGGAATTCCTGTTCCGCCAGCGGGCAAAGAATATCGCTGGTAATTCCGACAATCAGGGTGCGCTGGGTAATGGTGGCCAGCAGTTTTTTCAGGTCGCCCCCCCGGTTGCGGGCAATATTATGACTATCCATTGCCTTGGTCAGAAGCCAATAACTATAAGCATTAAACCGCCGCGATCAGTTTATTTCCCTGGTAGGAGATATAGGAAGAAGCCCGGTAATTGTCCAGTTTATTGATTTCCGGATCAGACTGCTTTTCTTTCATGATGGCATAATTCCGGTAAGTGAGTATTCCGATACCCCGCGCTGCCCTGAGGACCTTTTGCTCCGGCCTCTTCATCCAGGTCCATCCAGGTCGAATCGGCTTCAATGGCCAGCCGCTGGGCAGTATGTACGGCAATTCCCCAGGCCTATTCCGCGGCGGAAGTGGCTATAAGAAAAAGATCCTGAATCAGTGGCCGGCTCCATCAAACACCACTCCAGGGCCTGGTAACCACCCATACTTCCACCCATCAGAAGGTGAATCCGTTTAATGCCCAGGTGCTTACGTAACAGGATATGCGCTTTTACCATATCGCGGATGGTAACATGCCGGAAAACTGCTGTAATAAGGTTTGCCGGTTGATGGATCCTCAGTCAGCGGTCCGGAACTCCCGTAACAGGATCCCAGAATATTGGCACAGACGATGAAATGTTTTTCCGGGTTCACATAGCGGTGATCCCCCACCATACCCGGCCACCAGCGGATCACATCTGAATTGGCCGTAAGCGCGTGACAAATCCAGACAACATTGTCCCCTGCTGCATTCAGGTTGCCATAAGTATGGTATCCGATCCGGATATCCGGTAAAATCTGACCGTTTTCAAGGGGAAAAGGCTGGTAACGATGAAATTCCTCCATGCTGCAGATTCAAAATTTATGGATGCAAAATAAGGACATGCATGAATTACCTTTGCAAAAATCTTTTTATGGTACATGTTGAAGTTCTCCGGGTCAGCAATGATTACGGATTTGAAGGAAAAGATGCCGTTGGCCATACTGTAAAAATGGACTCCAGTCCGGAAAGCGGCGGACATAATTTCGGCATCAGGCCCATGCAGATGCTGTTGATGGGACTAGGAGGATGCAGCGGCATCGATATCGTTTCCATTCTGAAAAAACAAAAGCAATCCCTGGAAGGGTTCCGGATACTTATCGACGGAGGAAGGGAAACAGGTAAAGGAGCCCACGCTTTGGAAACATATTAAAATTATTTTTGAAATGAAGGGTCCCGTTGAACCGGAAAAAGCGAAAAGAGCCTGTGCGCTTTCGATAGAAAAATATTGCTCGGTTGCCGCTACGCTGATGGGCGCGGGTTGCAAAATAGACTGGGAAATCAAAACTCATCTCATAAATCATTCAATATGCCATTACATCCCGTATCCAGGATGATCCGCACGCGCGTGGAACAGACCAATGAAATGGAACATTCCTCACCCCTGTTTCTCACCAGCAGTTTCTGTTTCGACAACGCAGAAGAAATGCGCGCAGCATTTGCGGATGAAACCGATGACAATATTTACAGCCGTTTTTCCAACCCGACCGTACAGGAATTCACTGACAGGATGTGTGTGCTTGAAGGCATGGAGTCCGGTTTTGCCACATCTTCAGGGATGAGTGCGGTTTTCGCTTCCATGCTCGCTTTTCTGAAAAAGGGAGACCATCTGCTCTCCTGCAACGCCGTGTTCGGAAGCACCCATACCGTGATCACGAAGATCTTACCGAAGTACGGAATCGAACATACTTATGTGCCGGCAAACGATTTGTCCGGATGGGAATCAGCTATCCGCGAGGAATACAAAAATGATTTATCTGGAAACGCCTACCAACCCGGGCCTGGACCTGATCGACCTGCAGGCGGTGGGAGATCTGGCAAAAAAACACGGCCTCATCTATTGCGTGGACAATTGTTTTGCTACACCTATCGGACAGTTACCAGCGCAGTTTGGCGCTGACCTCGTGGTACACTCGGCTACCAAATGGCTTGATGGACAAGGAAGGGTGCTGGGCGGAATTGTACTTGGCAACAAAAAACTGATTCATGAAATTTATCTGTTCTGCCGAAGTACAGGTCCTTCCCTCTCACCGTTTAATGCATGGGTGCTGAGCAGGAGCCTGGAAACCCTGGAAGTGCGAATGGAAAGACATGTATCCAATGCCCTTTATCTGGCTGAAAAACTGGAGCATCATCCCTCCATAAGCTGGCTGAAATATCCTTTTCTGCCATCTCATCCTCAATACGCCATTGCAAAAAAACAAATGAAAAACGGCGGTGGCCTGTTTTGTTTTGAGTTGAAAGGCGGTTTGGAAAGCGGAAGGAAATTTCTGGATAGTCTGAAAATGTTATCCCGAACTGCCAACCTGGGAGATACACGAAGCATAGCATCCCATCCGGCCAGTACGACGCACGCAAAACTGAGTGAGCAAGAAAGAATGGCTGTAAATATAACGCCCGGCCTTATACGCATATCCTGCGGACTGGAACACAGAGACGATATTTTAAATGATATAGTTCAGGCACTGTAGGTATATTTCATCATTTTCATAATGTGGAAAATGTGGAGTTGTGGGAGATGTGAAAATGAGTGAATGAAATGTAAAATTTAATCGGGCAATGAGAAAAAGTGCAGACGAATAGGGTTAATTCACCGTACCAGATCCAAATCATTTAATAAACTTGTGCCTTATAAAAGGTAGCGGAGTTTTAAAATGAAAGGAAACATTATTCTGACCAAATCAATTGATTTTTCAGTTGAGATTAAAAAATATAGTGAAGTTCTTATTTCAAAAAAAGAAACAGCTATTGCCAGTCAGTTATTAAGAAGCGGAATGGCCATAGGCGCCAATGTTTCAGAGGCGCAGCATGCAGAAAGCCGGTCTGACTTTATACACAAAATGAAAATAGCCTCAAAAGAGGCCAGTGAGACGCTGTACTGGCTTACAATTTGTGAGAAGATGAATAATTTTGGATTTCAACACGAACTGATCGATGAACTGAAACAGATGATTGCGATTATTTCAAAAATAATCATCTCAGCAAAGAAAAACACTTCAAACTAAATTCCACATTTCATTCCCTCACTATCACATCTCCCACAACTCCACATTTTCCACATTGTGAATATCATGGTATAAACCTTTATTCGGCGAATCAAACTTCCTAATCTCCCCAAATCTCTTCCTTACCTTCCAGCCATTTTTTGACCGAATCGGTGGTGACGGATTTGGGTCTTTCGAGGGAATGACCCAGGGCGCGGTCCCAGCAAAGACTGGCCAGTACACCGAGAGAACGACTCACACCAAACAAAACCGTATAGAATTCATATTCCACCAGACCAAAATGGACCAGAAGTGCACCACTGTGTGCATCTACATTGGGCCAGGGATTTTTTACTTTCCCAAGTGACTGCAGTAACGGTGGAACGGCTTCGTAGATATTCCAGACTGTTTTTACCAATGAATCATTCGGCAGATGTTTTTTTCCAAACTCCATCTGTGCTGTAAACGCGGATCGGTTTTACGCAAAACGGCATGTCCATATCCCGGAACCACTTTCCCTTCACTTAAAGTTTTTTTCACATAGGACATGATCTGTTCCTGGTGGGCAGTTCGGTATTCAATTCTTCCGGAGTTCGAGGATCCATTTGATCACTTCCTGATTGGCCAGGCCGTGTAAAGGACCGGCCAGGCCATTCATGCCCGCTGCAAAACTCAGATACGGATCACTCAGCGCAGAACCCACAAGATGGGTGGTATGGGCACTCACATTGCCGCCTTCATGATCGGCATGAATGGTCATATAAAGCCGCATAAGTTCATGAAACGTTTCATTTTTATAACCCAGCATATGGGCAAAATTCCCGCCCAGTCCAGCAGACCGTTGGGCTGGATATGATCCCCGTTTTTATATTTTCTTCTGTAGATATATGCCGCTACCCGCGGCAGCCTTGCGATCAGGTTCATAGAATCGTCAAAAATGGCTTCCCAGTAATCTTTCTTATTCATGCCTTCGGCATATTTTTTTGCAAACAGACTCTCCGTTTGCAAAGCCATAATCGCAATAACAAATTGCGTCATCGGGTGCGTGGACACCGGCAGGGCTTCAATGGCATCAAAAACATAATTGGGTACATGGCTGCGGCGCTGCCAGTTGGCCGTTAGTTCATGGACATCTTTTTCTTCCGGCAGTTCTCCCAGCAGCATAAGGTAAAAAAGCCTTCCGGGAGGGGCTCGCTGCCTCCGGGGGCTTTTGGCAGTTTCGCCTGAATTTCGGGAATGGAATAACCGCGGAAACCGGATGCCTTCCTGCGGATCGAGCAGTGAGGTTTCCGTAACCAGTCCCGTCATGCCCCGCATCCCGCTATAGATCTGGGACAGGGTGACTTCACCTACTCTTCCTTGAACCATGTTTTTTTAGAATATCTTTTATTTCTGCACTAAGACTTCTGCTTTGACCTTAAACCTTTCTTTGATGGGCATACCGTGCGTTTAAAGGATGATCTGGTATCAGCTGATAAAGTTAAACCATGAATGCTGTTGGAACAAATCATAGAATCTGGAATGTTTAAAATTAACGTGATGTATTATTTAGGTGCTTTCCAGTAAAGCCATCCGGCCACGAAACTAAAAATGATGTTGGGCATCCAGGCCGCGAGCATGGGAGAGAAATTGCCTTTGGTCGCAAAAGTGACAGAAAACTTATCCATGATTACAAATATCGCCGCCAGTACGAGACCGACAGCGAGCAGCACCCCACTGCCACCACGCACTTTGCTGGTTGCGATCACCGCACCCATCATGGTTAAAATAATCACTGAAAATGGTGATGGATCCCGATGATATCTTTCTTCCTTATAGGTATTAAGTCCTTCAGATCCCCTGATTTCTTCAAGCCGGATAAACCGTTTCAGTTCCGGCGTGGTGAATTTATCCTTCAGGTATTCATCCCTTCTCAACTCCGCTGGTATTACATTCAGATTGATATGCATGGACGGAATCAGCCGGGCAGTTTCCTTTAATCCTTCATTGGTATGTTCAACTGCGTTAGCAGCACCCAGCTTTTTGTTACCGTGTCCCAGCGCATGGTTTCGGCACGCAGATTATAATAAATCCGGTTATTTTTAATTTTAGATAAGAAAAAAAGCACCCGCTGTTTTTCTGGCCGTATCATAATATTTCAAACCCACATAGGTTTCAGAATCCACCCGTAAATAAAAATTATTCGAATGGTATGGGTCACTGTTATAGGAACTATGGGGATCAATATAGGTCGACTGAAAATTGGTCCTGATTTCGTTTGCCCTGGGAACCCAGTACTGACTGGCAAACCAGAACAGGGCTGCCCAGCAGGATGAGCACCTACCCAGAAGGGCCTGAGCATCCGGTTATAGGGTACACCTCCGGCCAGGATTGCGATAAACTCAGACTGCCCGGCCATTTTTGAACTGAGAAATAGATGGCAGCGAAATAAAGACAAAAAGCGGGAACATCATGGACATGATGAAAGGAATAAATCCAATAAAATAATGGGTGATCGAGTTGCCAGGAGCTCAGCCCGGATTTTACAAAATCATCCGCTTTTTCACTGGTGTCGATCACCACGGCAATCACCGTAAAAGTGATCATGGTGAACAGAAAAGTGGTCAGAAATTTCTTCAGTATGTACCAGTCCAGTTTTTTCATGTCTTCCTGACCTGCAAATTAGCTCATCCGGCCCAACCACCTGTCATATTTTAGCTGTTTTAGAACGACATTACCATTTATCTTCGCAGGTTTAAAAATTGGATGTATTTTAATAAAAATCTGTTCCTGCCGGCCATTTGCTTCTTCCTGTCCTTCCCTGTTTTTTCCCAGTCCACCGGGAATTATGACCAGCACGAAGCTTTCGCACCCATCTTCTACCCTGCTTTCGGGGATGAAGTACGGACGGCAGCCGGTACCCCCGGTCCCCGGTACTGGCAAAACGAAGCCGACTACAACATACAGGCAGCTTTGGACGATGTAAATCACCGGATTTCCGGCAGCGTTCAGATCTTATATAAAAATAACAGCCCGGAGTCCCTGCCTTTCTTATGGCTCCAGCTGGATCAGAATATTTATAAACCGGATTCCCGCGGTGAAGAAACGACTCCGGTTGGAGGCGGCCGTTATGCGAACAATGGATTTGAAGGAGGCGACTCCATTCAGTCGGTTTCTGTCATCTACCAGGGAAGGGAACAAAAAATACATTATTTTATCAATGATACCCGGATGCAGATTTTTCTGCCGGAAGCCCTGAAAGGCCATGGCGATTCCCTTAAAATTAATATCGTTTACATTTTTGGCATTCCTGAACGCGGCTCGGACCGAATGGGACGGATGGAAACCCAAACGGCTGGATTTACACCATCGCCCAATGGTATCCGCGCATGTGCGTATATGATAATGTACTGGGATGGAATACCCTGCCTTATATCGGTGCCGGCGAATTTTACCTGGAATATGGAAATTATGATTTCACTATAACAACTTCCGGAAAACAACTGGTGGTGGCATCCGGGGAACTGGTAGAATCCTGCGGAAGTGCTGACCCCCGAACAGATCAAGAGACTGGATGCAGCACGCAACAGCGAGAAAACAGTTATGATCCGCACGGAAGAGGAAGTAAAAAATAAAAAAGGCCGTTTATCCAGAGAAAAACTTATCTGGCATTTCAAATGCAATCATGCACGCGACGTGGCGTTCGGTGCTTCTGAAGTTTTGTCTGGGATGCCGCCCGGATAAATCTGCCGGATGGAAAGAAATCTCTGGCCATGTCGGTCTATCCGATCGAGTCCGCCCAGCGATTCCGGATGGAAAAGATCCACGGAATTTGTAAAGGGAGCCATTGAAAGTTATTCTAGGAGATGGTATATTTATCCGTATCCGAATGCAGTAAATGTTGCAGGAAACGTGTAGCGGGATGGAATATCCCGGAATTGTATTTTGTCATTCATTACAGCCAGGGAAGGGAATTGTGGGGTGTGACCAGTCACGAGTTCGGTCACACCTGGTTCCCGATGATCGTTGGAAGCAATGAAAGAAAATATGCCTGGATGGATGAAGGCTTCAATACATTTATCAATTCAGTGGCAGATAAGGATTTCAATAACGGAGAATTTTTACAAACCCCGTTACCGGGAACGCGCTACCCGTTTTTTTCAACCCTATTCTGAATCAATCATGACAATTCCGGAAGTGACCAACCCCCGTTCCTGGCGGTAAATGCCTATACGAAACCCGCAATGGGCCTGGAATTACTTCGATATGACATTTTGGGTGAAGCCCGGTTTGATTCTGCATTCCGTTATTATATCACGCAGCTGGGCATTTAAACATCCCACGCCCTGGGATTTCTTTCATGCCATGGAAAATGGCAGTGGTGAGGACCTGAGCTGGTTCTGGAGAGGCTGGTTCATGAACAACTGGAAAGTGGATGAAGCCGTGTCCAACGTGGAATATCTACAATCCAACCCGGCCAACGGTGCGCTGATCACGATTCAAAACCGCGAAAAACTTCCCATGCCCGTTACAGTCGAGGTAAAAGAGATGGGCGGTCAGACGGGCAGGGTGAATCTGCCGGTGGAAATATGGCAGAGAGGTGGCGAGTGGAAATTCTATTACCCATCCACCCGTACAAATTGAAAGCGTCACCGATTGATCCGGACAGGATGTTGCCGGATGCGGATGAAAGCAATAATGTATGGAAAGGGAACTGATCCGGTAAGAATTAAGCACAAAGCTTGACAGCTATTCATTACAGTCTTTCCTTTAAAATGTCCACCTGTTGCGATTTCCAGCTGGCGAAATCACCTGCCAGGATATGCGCCCGTGCCTGTTGAACCAGATGCAGATAAAATGCAAGATTATGAACACATGCAATGGTGAGGCCTGTCAGTTCCTTGCTCTTCATCAGATGTCGCAGATAGGCTTTGCTGTATTGATTACTGAAGGAACATTCGATGCCGTCATCGATTGGGTGAAAAATCATGTTCCCATTTTTTATTGTCAATATTGATCACTCCCCTCGAAGTAAAAACATCCCATTCCTGCCATTTCGCGTGGGCATTACGCAATCGAACATGTCGATGCCCAGGCTGATACATTCCAGTAAATTCCAGGGAGTGCCCACCCCCATCAGGTACCTGGGTTTTCGGGCGGAAGGTTTTCACAGCATAAGGCCGTCATCGCATACAATTCCTCATCGGGTTCACCAACACTCAGTCCTCCGATTGCATTGCCCGATGCATTTTTCGAAGAAATATACGCGCAGGATTCGCGCCGCAGGTTCTTCGAATATTCCGCCCTGGACGATAGGAAACAAATTCTGGGTAAATCCATACTGATCCGGTGTTTCATTAAACCGTTGAAAGCAGCGGTCCAGCCAGCGGTGGGTCAGATGCATGGACTTCTCCGCATATTCATATCCGGTACCAAAAGCCGGGCATTCATCAAAAGCCATAATAATATCTCCGCCGATACTGCGCTGGATATCCATCACTTTCTCGGGACTGAACATATGGGGTGAACCGTCAATATGCGATTTAAACATAACCCCTTCTTCCGAAATCTTCCGGGTTCCTGCCAGAGAAAAAACCTGGTATCCGCCACTGTCTGTGAGAATGGGTCGGTTCCAGTTCATGAACCGGTGCAGTCCGCCGGCTGATTCCAGCACATCCGTTCCCGGACGCAGGTACAGATGATAGGTATTGCCCAGAATGATCTTGCGCCGGACCTCCTGCAGCAAGCTGATCACCGGTAACCGCTTTTACGCTGCCGGCAGTACCTACGGGCATAAAAATAGGTGTCAGGATCTCTCCATGATCGGTACGAATCAGTCCGGCGCGTGCCTGGGAAGATGTGTCTTTTCCGGAGAGTTCGAAGATTAACTGGGCCATGTGAAGGGCGCAATTTAATGCTTAATGCGTAAGGACCAGGCTTAAGTCTGAACGCTGATAACGTTGTTAAGCATACATTATAAAATATTAATCATCCACTTAACTTGGCCTTAAGCTTTAGCTTTAGGCCTCAAGCAGGCTATCCGTATTTTTACTATCCCTAACTAACTGTAGTTCGATGTTTAAACTGTCCCCTTTTCTATCGTGGCGTGAGATTTGGTTTATCCTGTTCTCCATGATCTGTCTTGTCCAGCTTTTTTACTATACCTGGTTTTTCCAGCGGCTGGCATTTTTCCGGAAACCTTCCAAAAATAAATCGCAGCAGCATCCCGTGAGTGTTATTATATGTGCCCGGGATGAAGCGGCCAACCTGGCTGCAAACCTACCGGGCGCACTGGCCCAAACCTATCCCAGCACCCATGAAGTGATCGTGGTCAATCACAACAGCCAGGACGATACCCGATACCTGCTGGAGGAGTTTAAAAAAACCTTTAAAGGGCTGCATATTGTAAACCTCGAATACGAAGCCAAGGGCATCCCGGGTAAAAAATACCCGCTGAGCATGGGTATCCGCGAAGCCCGTCATGAAGTGCTGGTGCTCACGGACAGTGATTGTATTCCCGCCAGTGAATTCTGGGTCGAAAAAATGCAGGACGGATACCTGGACGGTACACAGATCGTCCTGGGGTACAGTCCCTATAAGAAAAAACCCGGTCTGCTCAACAAACTGATCCGTTTTGAGACCTTTCACTCGGCCCTGCAATATTTATCATATGCACTGGCAGGCCAGCCCTATATGGGCGTGGGCAGAAACCTTTCCTATAAAAAAGAATTATTCCTGAAGAATAAAGGATTTTCCTCCATCAACCATGTTCCGGGCGGCGACGACGATCTGTTCATCAATAAAGTGGCCAATTCGTCCAACACCCGGATCGTGATTGATCCGGAATCCTTCACGTTCTCTGAACCCAAAAAAACCTTCGGTGAATGGGTGCGGCAGAAAACCCGTCATTATACGACGGGGAAATATTATAAATCCAGGCATAAATTCCTGCTTTCCCTGTATGCGTTCAGCCATATTTTATTTTATCCGGCTTTTATTATCAGTCTCCTGTATCCGCCGGCAGGCGGATGGTTCCTGACCCTGGGGGTCTTCCTGCTCCGGTTTCTGTTTCAGGGACTTGTTTATTTCCGCTGCATGAAAAAACTGGACGAATCGGACCTGTTCCCATTCTGGTGGCTGCTGGACATCTGGATGATCGGATATTATATCATCTTTGCACCTTCATTATGGAAGAAGCCGCGCGCGGAGTGGAGATAATCACCCGTTATTTTTCAGATTTTACCCCGGAACAAATTCGCCAGCTGGAGGCGCTGGAAGTTGTTTACAGGGAATGGAACGCTCAAATCAATGTAATTTCCCGAAAAGATATTGGCAGTCTGTATGAGAAGCACGTATTGCATTCCCTCAGCATTGCGGCGGTATACCAGTTCCCCCCGGGATCCCAGGTAATTGATATTGGCACGGGCGGCGGGTTTCCCGGTATTCCGCTGGCCATATTTTTTCCCGAAACCCGGTTTCACCTGGTGGACAGTATCGCAAAAAAACTGAAAGTGGTAAACGCGGTGGCCGATGCCCTTTCGCTTACGAATATCGGCACACAGCAGATCCGGGCTGAAGAAATCAAAGGAAGAAAATTCGACATCGCCGTTTCAAGAGCGGTTGCCCCGCTGAAGAATCTCTGGTCCTGGGCCAGGCCTTTACTGAAACCGCAAAACATACAGGCTGGTGGGGACGATCCCCTCCCCTTTGCCAGCGGGCTGATTTGTTTGAAGGGTGGCGACCTGGCGGCCGAAATTTCTGACAGCGGCACCAGGCCCAAAGTGCACGAGATCTTTGATATTTTTCCCGAAGCATATTTCAGGGAAAAATATATCCTGCAGGTTCCTTACCAGCGGTTTGTTTAATTATCCAACCGTTTTTTATTTTATTCTTTCCCTGAATGAAAGGGTGATTTTACCTTTTCCTGCAACGCGGTCTTCAATACTTTCACCGTTGGTCGTTGGCTGTTGGTCGTTGGTCGTTGGTCGTTGGCCGTGTTAACCAAACCTTCAGTCATTATCCGTCAACCATCAACCGTCAACCGTCAACCATCAACCGTCAACCAAAATGATAAAAGTCACCATCGTAGACGACAACGCGGAAGTGCGTGCAGCCCTTGTAAAAATAATTAATGGAGCGGAGGGATTCGAACTCTCCGGCAGTTATGAGGACGGGCAGGAAGCTTACGTGCTGATCCCCCTGATGAAGCCGGATGTGGTGCTGATGGATATCCACCTGGGCAATGGGGAGTCGGGTATTGAATGTATCCGGAAACTGAAACCGGATTATCCCGAAATATTATTTATGATCTGCACGGTATATGACGATGATGAGAAGATATTCGAGGCACTTTGTGCAGGTGCCAGTGGTTATATGCTGAAAAGAACATCTCCCTCCGAATTACTGCGCGCCATCGGGGAGATGCTTGACGGGGGTGCCCCTATGAGCGGACTGATTGCCCGGAAAGTGGTCAGTGTTTTCCAGGTGAACGATAGTGGTGGCCAGGGCTGGAATCCCCTGCACGCCAAAAAAGGAAAGTCATTGCCCGGTTTATCAAACCGCGAAAATGAAATACTGCATAAACTGGCCCAGGGTCTGCTTTATAAAGAAATTGCAGCCAGTCTTTTTATCAGTTCTGAAACCGTCCGCAAACATGTATACCATATTTATGAAAAGCTGCAGGTTGGAAACCGGGTAGAAGCCATCAATAAATTTTTCAGGAGATCATGAATCCCGATTACCATTTCAACTCGATTTTGTTGTTATTCCGGTTCACATCCGCCATCCGGTGGGAAGCGTCTATTTCAATGAGTCTGAGATCCGTGAGCTTGTGGTTTACTTCAAATACATATGACGAATTCGTCCATTTCCAGGGATCATAAATGAAACGGGGAATTTTTTTATCCTCATCCGGCTTACTTCCAAACATGGAGTAAAGCGGTATATAAGCCTGTTCTTTGCTGCCATCACGGAATTGAAGCAGGACGTCGATGGGCATGGGTACCTGGCCAAGCATCCGGAGCCTGATCTTTGTTTTCCCATTCACTTCCCATAGGCTGTCAATACCATAATCCACTTTTTTAATGCTTTTGACCCAGAAATCATTGTACCAGTCGAGTTGCATGTTGCTCACTTTTTCAGCTATGCGGAAAAAATCATCGGCATTCGGGTGTTTGAAGCGCCATTGGCGGTAATATTCAAGTAAAATTTTATTGAGTACGGAATCTCCTACAATATATCCGAGCTGAACCATGAAAACGCTTCCCTTATAATAACTAGATAAGGAATACCCCATATTGGTACTGAAATAATCGGCGTAGGTAGTCATAGGTTCCTGGTAACTGCTTTTGGCGAGAAAGTAGTAACCGTTGTATTCCCTTTTATAGGTCTGCTCTGCCGATGTATCCTTATTCAGGTAACCCCAGTTGCGGGCTGCGGCATATTGTGTAAAACCTTCATCCATCCAGGGATACTTAAGTTCATTGGTTCCCATCATTCCCTGGTACCAGCTATGCATCCACTCATGCATCCAGCCGCCGGCGTCTTTGAGTAAGGTTGCCATGGGGTACTCCATGCCTCCGTCACCCCCATGGATAAATGAATATTGCTTGTAGGGGTAAGGCCCGTAAGTCTGTTCCATATACGGAAGCGCTTTTTCAGCCATGTCCAGGATATTCAGCCATTTACTTTCCTTTTCATTGGTTGTTTTATACAGCAGGTGCAGGGTGAGGTCGTTCCGGATTTTTTTTGTAACGTGTTTAAATTCCGGATCTGCAGCCCAGACAAAGTCGTGCACATTAGGTGCATAAAAATGCCAGACCAGTTTTTCTCCTGCGGGTCTGATCACTTTTGTTCCCGGAGTTTCATATCCATAACCGATCTGCTGCGGGTTCTGTAAATAACCGGTCCCGCCCAGTATATAGGATTTATCGATGTGGATGTTCACGTCAAAATCCCCCCAAACTCCGTAGAACTCGCGGCCCACATAGGGTGTGGCATGCCAGCCTTCATAATCGTATTCGCAGATCTTGGGATACCACTGGCTCATGGAGTAGCGCACTTTAGTATCCGGGTTATCACGGCCGCTGCGTCGGATTTGCAACGGAACCTGGGCTTCGAATTCCATTTCGAAATGGACGGTTGTATTGGGAAGAATCGGTTTAGTGAGGTTTACTTCGAGGATGGTCTCCTCCATTTGAAAGGGCTGGGCCACCCCGTTCATTTTCAAGGATTTGATTTTCTGATACCCGATCTCATCCGGTTTCAGATGCTCGATGCGGTCCTGCACCCGTTCATCCCAATCCGGCTGATCGTTAATCATGATTTTCCCGAGTGCACGACTCCGGTTGTCCATCATACTGTTGGGTTGAAACGCATTCCAGAAAAGATGGTAAAATACTTTTACCAGGGTGTCGGGCGAATGATTCGTATAGTCCAGCATTTGTTTGCCGGTAAAACGGTTGCTGGTTACATCCATATTGATATCCATCGCGTATTTTACATGCTGCTGCCAGCGGCCGGGCTGGGCGAATCCACTGCAGGCAAACGTTTGAAGGACAAGCAAAAAAATTACACGACGAACGGATTTTTTAAAATAATTCAGGTACATAAGATTCCTTATTATTAAATAATTCAATAAAAAAATATTCATTACAGATCCCAGGCGTCATCTCATTACGTTTGTATCTGCGCAATCCGGGTTTAAAATTCCATTCCATCCTCAAAAGCCCGTCAATAATTATTGTTGAACCTGCCCCGTTCCTTCCAGCACGATCACGATTTCCCCCTTCACGCCTTTTTCTCTGAAATGTGCAAGTACTTCTTCCAAAGTTCCGCGGATATTTTCTTCATACAATTTACTGAGTTCACGACTCACGGAGCATTTCCTGACTGAACCGAAATAAACGATAAATTCTTCCAGTGTTTTCACCAGGCGCAAAGGAGATTCGTAAAAAACCATTGTCCGCTCTTCAACGGCCAGCTTTTTTAAAATCGTCTGCCTGCCTTTTTTCACGGGCAGAAATCCTTCAAAGGAAAAACGGTTCATAGGAAGTCCGCTGTTCACCAGCGCAGGCACAAAAGCGGTAGGGCCCGGCAGGCATTCCACCCGGATATTCACCTTTATACATTCGCGTACCAGCAAAAAAGCCGGATCTGAAATCCCCGGCGTGCCGGCATCCGTTAAAAGCGCCATTACTTTACCCTGTAACAACTGATCCACCAGGTGTCGTAAAACCTTATGCTCATTATGCTGATGATACGGCGTAAGGGGTTTGATGATCTGGTAATGATTCAGCAGCTTCAGTGAATTCCTGGTATCTTCCGCGAGGATCAGGTCAGCTTTTTTGAGCACGTCGAGCGCCCGGAAACTAATATCCTGCAGATTGCCGATGGGTGAGGGAACGAGGTAGAGCATGAAGGGAATTTGGAAATTTGGAAATTTGAGGATTTGAGAATGAATGTTCCTGGTTAAAAACCCTGGACATTAATAATTGATCATGTAGGTTCATTGAAATCATTTTCAAATTCCCAAATTTCCCAATCCTTCAATTCCTTACAATACAGAGATTTCGAAATATTCCATCACCGGGTTTGCCAGTAATTTCTTACTCGCATCTTCTGCAATTTTTTTTGCCTCATCCGGTGAACCGGCTTCTACCTGGAGCTGGATGGTTTTACCGATCCGCACATCCTGCACGGTTTTGATCCCGAGATTCTGCAAACCGCCCAGGACCGCTTTCCCCTGCGGATCCAGTAATTCTTTGAGTGGCATCACTTTTACCTGTACCGAAAAATTCATGCAATCCTGTTTTTGAAGACCAAAGATAGGATAATGTAAAAAAGGAAGATAAACGGTACGGCCGTCCACTGTAAAAATATAACAGCTGCCAGTCCCAGTACAATCAGTAACAGCCGGGGAAGCTGCTGCGGGTCGTTCTTTCCTCCGAACTTCAGAGAAAGCATGGGATGCCGGCTAACCATTCCATACGACAGGAAGATCACAATCGCATACAATACCCATTTATTCAAAAGGATATTCACCATCCAGTTGTTGTCGCGTGCCCAGTAGATCAGGGGAAAGGAAGCGACCATCATACCGACTGCCGGTACAGGAATGCCTTTAAAACTCTTTGACTGGGTCGTATCGAGGTTGAATACGGCCAGCCGGTAGGCCGCCGCGCAGGGCAGGATCAGGGCAGGCAGGAGCCAGATCATGGAAACATCCGCACCGTCTTCCTGGCGCATATAACTCATTCTCAAAAACTGGTAAATAATCAATCCGGGCGCTACGCCAAAACTCACAACATCTGCAAGCGAATCCAGTTCACGTCCCAGTGGGGAACTTTGTTTCAGGATCCTGGCCAGGAGTCCGTCCAGGAAATCTACCAATGCAGCCAGCCCGATGAATAAAGGGGCCAGCCATATGCGTTCCGGAATGTCTGCATACTGGGTTCCGTCAGCGGAATAAACAATAGTAATCCCGTTCTGCAGGATACAGATCAGGGCCACACATCCGGAGAATAAGTTCAGAAGAGTAAAAAGATTGGGGATATGCTTCATCAGGTAATTTGGAAATTTGGGAATTTACTATAGGCGGGAGTAAAAATAACTCATAATTTATAACTCATAATTCATAATTCCTGAACTCCCCTGGCATTACCCCGGTTCCATTTAATCCTTAGGCTTTAGACCTTTTCATATAAGCTTCTATTTCTTCCGCAGTAATGGGAATGTCCTTCATCAGGTCCACATTTCCGTTTTTGGTAAGCCAGATATTATTTTCAATCCGGATGCCCATTTTTTCCTCCTGTATATAAATCCCCGGTTCAACCGTCAGCACCATGCCGGCACGAAGGGGTTCTGCACGCGGTCCGAGGTCGTGCACATCAATACCCAGGTGATGGGAAATACCATGATATAAATATTTCCAGTAAGCCGGCTGTTCCGGAGTTGAATTTTTTACATCTGATTTGGTGAGCAAACCGATTTTTTGAAATACCTGATCAGCTTCCCTGCCCACCTGCACATGATAATCGAGTATGGTTATACCGGGTTTTAAAAGGCTTTTTGCATAATTATGCAGATGCAGGCAGGCATCATATACCTGTTTCTGTCTTTTGGAGAATTTCCCGTTTACCGGGATCGTACGGGTGAGATCGGCGTTATAACCGCCATATTCCGCGCCAAAATCCATCAGGATCAGGTCTCCGTCTTTGCATTCCTGGTTGTTAGATACATAATGCAGGGTACAGGCATTTTCACCGGAAGCCAGGATACTTCCATAAGCCGGGCCCGTCGCCCGCTGCGAAAGGAAGGAATGCTGGATCTCTGCTTCCACTTCGAATTCGAACATACCGGGACGCATGTTTTTCAACACGCGTAAAAATGTTTTGGCAGTAATATCTATCGCCTGCCGGATCACGGTAACTTCCTCAGCCGTTTTCACAGCGCGGAGATCCTTTAAAACCGTGGCTGCCCGCAGGTACCGGTGCAGGGGATACCGCTTTTTGGTTTCTTCGATGAATCGGTATTCGCGTGTTTGCAGGAGACTGCTTTTCCGGTCGTTTTCGTTGGAATCCAGGTAAATATTTTCAGCCAGGTGAATCCAGGCCTGCAGCAGGGCATCATGGGTATCCAGCCAGATCACGGTGCTGATCCCCGAAATTGTTTTCGCTTCTTCAGCCCGCAGTCTTTTCCCATCCCATTTTTCTTTCAGTTCATTGGGCCTTACCAGGATCAGCACTTCACGGTATTTAGGATCCGGGTGATCCGGAAACAAAACCAGCAGGGTATCTTCCTGTACGATTCCCGTCAGCCAGTAGAGATCACTGTTTTGTTTGAAGGGATACAAGGCGTCCCCGTTGGAAGGCATTTCATCATTACTTACAAAAATGGCTATGGAAACCGGTTGCATTTCCTTTATGAAACGTTGTCGGTTCTTTTTAAATATCAGGGGGTTTAATGGTAGATTTTTCATCTTTAAAAGTAGACTGGCAAGGCCAAACCAGCAGTTTTGGGCCTAAAAAAGGGGCCGGGGGCGCCAAATCAAAAAAAACTTAACAAAAACTTGTTTTTTTATGAAAAATTTCGTCATCTTGGCAGCCAATTGTTTACCAACTAACGACCTCTAACGTTGTTTGCTATAAAAAGCTCCTTCAAAAAGGGGCTTTTTAGTTACTGCCTGTAATTTAATATCAGAACAATCCATACAACTGGGCATCAATCCGTGTGATGATTTCTCCCAGATGTTCTTCGTTTTCAGGAAATTTATTCTTGTCCACATCAACGATCAGCAGGCTGCCTTCCTTATATCCTTCGATCCATTTATTGTACAAATCATTCAGTCTTTTTAAATAATCCAGCCGTATATTTTCTTCATATTCGCGACCTCTTTTCTGGATTTGCCCGACCAGGGTAGGTACCGAAGCCTGCAGATAAATGAGCAGGTCGGGCGGCTGCACCATTCGTTTCAGGGTCTGAAAAAACTGGAAATAATTATTGTAATCCCGTTTACTCATCAGGCCCATATCATGCAGGTTGGGCGCAAAAATATGGGCATCTTCATAAATTGTCCGGTCCTGGATCACGGTTTCTGTACCACTGTAAATTTCAAGCAACTGGTTCAGCCTGTTGTTCAGGAAAAAAACCTGCAGGTTGAAACTCCACCGGGGCATATCGTCATAAAAATCATTAAGATAAGGATTATGATCCACGTCTTCAAACTGGGGGATCCATTTATAATGCTTGCTCAATAATTCCGTGAGGGTGGTTTTCCCCGCACCAATATTACCAGCCACAGCGATATGCTTGGGTTTCTTCGTTTTTGCCATTCCTAAATGTAAAATCTTATGACCGAAATATAAAAAGAATCGGACGACTGTCAGTGATATTTAAAACCGAGGGCTTTGCGTACTTCTAAAAGGGTTGCTGCCGCGCTTTTCCTGGCTTTTTCCGCACCGATGGCGAGTATCTCATCGATCTGTGCCGGATCATTCTGTAACGCGGCCGCTTTCCCCCGTATGGGGCTGATAAAGCGGATCATGTCTTCAGCCAGCTGCTTTTTCATATCTCCATAACGGATATGGCAATGATTGAAATCATATTCAAATCCGGCCAGTATTTCCGGAGAACTTACCAGCCCGAGCAGGGTAAAAAGTCCCTGGATATATTCCGGCTTTTTACTATTGGGAGCAGTCGGCCCCTGGTCGGTTTTCGCCTTCATGATTTTTCTGGTGATGAGGGCATCTTCGTCGTTGAGGTAAACCGTATTCATCTGCTGCTCGCTCTTGCTCATTTTACCGCTGCCGTCCAGGCTGAGGATTTTAACAAGATCCTTACTATAACTGAATGCTCTCGGAATGGGGAATATTTCTCCATAGCGGTGATTAAACCGTTCCGCGAAATTCCGGGTCATTTCAATATGCTGTTCCTGGTCTTTGCCAACGGGCACATAGTGGGCGCGGTGGATAAGGATATCCGCCGCCTGTAATACCGGGTAAGTAAGTAACCCTGCATTGATATTTTCGGGCTGCTGCCTTGCCTTGTCTTTAAAAGTAACTGTTTTTTCCAGTTCCCCTTTGTAAGCCAGCATATTCAGATAGAGATAGAGTTCCGGTATCTCCGGAATATCGCTCTGCGCATAAATGGTGCATTTCCCCGGATCCAGGCCGCCTGCGATCAGCTCCGAAACCAAACGCCGGGTATTCAGTCTCAGTTCACTGGTATCAGCATGGGTGGTCAGGCTGTGCCAGTCTGCAATAAAAAAATAACATTCGTATTCATATTGCATCCTGGACCAGTTCTTCAGCGCCCCGAAATAGTTTCCCAGGTGAAGAAAACCGGTGGGCCGGATACCGCTTAATACAATTTCTTTATTTTTCTCCATAGAGGAAGGCGAAGATAATGAAGAGGCACTCAAAATCTCCCTGAAACCGTTATTTTTGTCTTAATCCCTTTTCATGGAAGTGAATGATACACTCGTAGAGAATTTATGTAAACTGGCCTGCCTGGAATTTGATTCAGCCGGAAAACAGGAAATAAAAAAAGATCTCCAGAAAATGATCGGCTTTGTGGAAAAGCTGAACGAACTCGATCTCCGTGATGTGGAACCGCTTTTGTATATGGGAGAAGAAACCAATGTATTGCGGGAGGATATCCCCGAAGCACCCCTGAACCGGTCTGAGGCATTGAAGAATGCCCCTATGGCTGATCAGGAGTATTTTAAAGTCCCGCAGGTAGTAAAGAATCCTGACGGCTCCCTGGGTAGTTAAAAGAATTTCGTTTTATGACATCAACCGCTATTATTCACCTGGACCGGATTTTCAAAAGTTATTTTATGGGCAAACAGGCCGTTCCGGTATTGAAGGGAATCAGCCTGGACATCTTCAAAAATGAATATGTGGCCCTGATGGGACCCTCCGGTTCAGGAAAAAGTACACTGATGAATATCATCGGTTGCCTGGATTCTCCCACTGAAGGGCTTTATATCCTGAACGGCCAGGATGTGAGCGAGATGGCCGATGACGACCTGGCGGAAGTAAGAAATAAGGAAATCGGTTTTGTATTTCAGCAGTTCAATCTTTTACCGAGACTTACAGCCGCTGAGAACGTGGCCCTTCCACTCGTATATGCAGGCATCAGCAAAAAAACCAGGAACGAAATGGCTATGGCTGTTCTGGAAAAAGTGAGCCTGACTGATAGAAGTCACCATAAACCCAATGAACTTTCCGGGGGCCAGTGTCAGCGTGTGGCTATTGCCCGGGCGCTGGTAAACAATCCATCCCTGATCCTCGCGGATGAGCCGACCGGCAATCTCGACACCAAAACTTCCATCGAGATCATGGAAATATTCAACAAAATACAGGCAGCCGGTAACACCGTGGTTTTGGTTACCCACGAAGAAGATATTTCCAAATATGCGCACCGTGTTGTGAGGCTGCGGGATGGTATTATAGAAACCGACAAACGCAGGGAAGGTCATTATCAGGCGGCTGAACTGTCGCCTATTTAATTTTACATGCCCGGAAAAATTTATACAAAAACAGGAGATGAAGGCAGAACCAGCCTGATCGGCGGGACCCGGGTTCCCAAAAGTCATATCCGCATCAATGCCTATGGCACAGTAGATGAACTCAATGCCTTTATCGGTTTGCTGGGCGATCAATTAGCGGATAGGCATGGCCGTGAGCAACTGCGGGAGATCCAGGACCGTCTGTTCACGATCGGCTCCTCGCTGGCCTGCGACCCGACTAAAGAGATTGTCATGAAGATTCCCGACCTGCTGGAATCGGATATCCGGCTGCTTGAACATGAAATCGATGCGATGAATGAAAGGCTTCCGGAAATGAGATCATTTATCCTGCCCGGCGGGCATATGGCCGTTTCCACTGCGCATATCTGCCGCACGGTCTGCCGCCGCGCCGAACGGATTATTGTAGAACTCGATGCGCAGGAACCGCTGGGTCAGCCCCTGATCATTCAATACCTGAACCGGCTGAGTGATTACCTGTTTGTCTTAGCCAGATATATCGGAATGCAGTCAGGGGCAGATGAGATGAAGTGGAAACCGAGGCAATAACGGGGAGTTATGAGTTATGAATTATGAGTTATGAATTATTTTTAATTCCGTCTAAAGCAAATTCCCACACACTCACAGTTGCACCCTCCCATCCACCATCCTGACCACCCGGTCACTCATTTCAGCCAATGCTTCATTATGCGTTACGACCAGAAAAGTCTGGTTGAATTTTTTCCTGAGTTCAAAGAATAACTGGTGCAGTTCCCGGGCATTGGCGGAATCCAGGTTTCCCGTGGGCTCATCTGCAAAAATGATATCCGGCGCATTGATCAGGGCGCGGCAAACAGCCACTCTTTGTTGTTCACCCCCCGATAAGGCAGAAGGTTTATTCTCCATCCGGTGATCCACGCCCAGGGTCTCAAGCAATTCCCTGGCCCGGGCTTCCGTGGCGGATTTACTTCCGCCGGAGATCCAGGCAGGGATACAAACGTTCTCCAGGGCCGTAAATTCAGGTAATAAATGGTGAAACTGAAAAACGAAGCCGATATGCCGGTTGCGGAAAGCCGCCAGGGATTTTCCCTTCAGGCTGTGCAATTCCCGGTTTTTCAGCCTGATTTCCCCTTCGGCCGGTTCATCCAAAGTGCCCAGGATATGCAATAAAGTGCTCTTACCGGACCCGGAAGGGCCTACCATGCTCACAATCTCACCGGCATGGATATCCAAATCCACGCCCTTTAATACGTGCAGCGCACCATAATATTTGTGGATATTCCTTGCTGAAAGTATCGGTTGGCTGGCCGCTGCTGGGATCATTCGCAAATATAACGGCTTGTTCTTTGTGTATAACCTGATTACCGCCTATAAATGGTATTTGGTTGTTTCATTATAAAAATTACTTTTGCGAAAAATTAAAGTGATTGCCTGATCCCGGGATCAGGGACCTGCCCGTCGATCTGACCTTATTAAAAACAACAGAAATTAAATAAAGGATACCGATGTTTTGGACACTAGAATTAGCCAGTTACCTTGAAGACGCTCCCTGGCCGGCCACTAAAGACGAGTTAATAGATTACGCGATTCGTTCCGGTGCGCCGATTGAAGTAGTGGAAAACCTGCAGGAACTGGAAGACGAAGGAGAAATTTATGAAGGGATTGATGATATCTGGCCTGACTATCCTTCGCAGGAAGACTTCTTTTTTAACGAAGACGAGTATTAAAAAAGCCTGAAGCTTAAATCACTCAATAAATTAAAAAGTCCTCATGGTGACCCGGGAGGACTTTTTAATTTTAATTTATTCCCAACCCGTTTAAAATTTATTCCACAACCTGGTGGCTTTTTTCAATCTCCTGCACCACCGCTTCGGTTACCCCGGTAAAGGAGAAGCCGCCATCGTGAAACAGGTTCTGCATCGTGACCATCCGGGTGAGATCACTGAATAAAACAGCCAGATAACCGGCGCAATCATCCGCACTGGCATTTCCCAGCGGGCTCATTTTTTCGGCATATTCCTGAAACCCGTCAAACCCTTTCACGCCGCTGCCCGCCGTCGTTTTGGTAGGCGACTGGGAAACCGTATTGATGCGGACTTTCTTCTTTATTCCATAATAATACCCAAAACTCCTCGCAATACTTTCCAGCAGGGCCTTGGCATCCGCCATTTCATTATAATCCGGAAACACTCTTTGTGCCGCAATATAAGTGAGCGCCACCACGCTTCCCCAATAATTGATGGCATCCAGTTCATAAGCCGTTTGCAAAACCCGGTGGAAAGACATCGCAGATATATCCAGGGTTTTCTGATTGAAGCCATAATCCAGTTCGGTATACGCACGCCCCTTTCTCATATTCACACTCATGCCTACTGAATGCAATACGAAATCGACCCTCCCTCCGAAATGCTTCATCGATTCTTCAAATAATTTTTTCAGATCCTCCGATTTGGTAACGTCCGCCCCGATGACCGGTGCTTTCACTTCTTCGGCCAGTTTATTGATTTCCCCCATACGCAGGGCAACGGGGGCATTGGTTAAAACCAGTTCAGCACCCTCTTCGCGGCAACGCAGGGCGGTTCGCCAGGCAAGTGATTTTTCGTCCAGCGCTCCGAATATAATTCCCTTTTTCCCCTTGAGCAGTTGATAAGACATACAATCGATTGATTTTGTACCCGTAAAAATAAGGAGATATTTTCAACAGGCGCGGGAAGATCCGTTTTAAATGTGCCGGCAGAATCATTTTTAATGCCGCTATTCACTATGAATATTGGTGCAAATAATTACAAATGAAAAAAATTGCGATACCCATTACCAATAAAATATAATTTATTTCAATTTTAATCAGCCTGATTTATTGAAATCGATAACTCCTGCAATTGTTTCTCATCAATAGTCGCCGGCGCATCCAGCATCACATCCCGTCCGCTGTTGTTTTTGGGAAAGGCTATGAAATCGCGGATACTTTCGCTTCCGCCGAGGATGGCGCAGAGCCGGTCAAATCCGAAAGCAATCCCTCCATGGGGCGGCGCACCGTATTCAAAAGCACCCAGCAGGAAACCAAATTTATGATTGGCTTCTTCGCGGCTCATACCCAGCGCATCGAACATTTTTTCCTGCAGGTCGCGCTGGAAGATCCGGATCGAACCACCGCCGATTTCATTCCCATTAAGCACCATATCATAAGCATTTGCCTTGATATTCGAATACGGATGTTCGAGATAACGGGTGGCATCCGCGAATGACGGATCATTATTGATCATCGTGGCGATCTGGTCGGGCTTGGGCGCAGTAAACGGGATGGTGGCGGGCTACCCAGCGATTGTCTTCTTCGCTGTATTCAAATAAAGGAAAATCGATTACCCAGAGCAGTTTGAATTCATCCTTTTTCCGCATACCCAGCCTTTCGCCCATCTCGAGCCGCAGATCACTGATGGCTTTACGGGTTTTTTCTTCCCTTCCGGCCAGGATCAGGATCGCATCTCCTTTTTCAGCATGACAAAAACCTGCAATGGCTTTTAGTTTCTCTTCAGGATAAAATTTATCCACGCTGCTTTTCAACGTTCCGTCCTCATGATACCGGATATAGACCAGGCCCTGCATGCCGACCTGTGGGCGTTTAACCCAGTCCGTTAGTTCATCGAATTGTTTGCGCGTCCAGGCAGCACCACCTGGTACGGCAATCGCCAGCACGGTTTCTGCATGGTCGAAATACGGGGAAACCGGCGTTGGCGATCAGAAATCCATCCGCTTCCATAGCCCCTTTTCTTTTAACAGGTGATTTCAGATTGGCGATTTTCATTCCGAAACGGATATCGGGTTTGTCATTGCCGTACATCCACATCGCGTTTTCCCAACTCATCCGTTCAATTTCCGCTTCGTATTCTATTCCTTTTACTTCTTTGAAAATATACCGGATCATACCTTCAAACATCAGGAGGATATCATCCTGTTCAATAAAGCTCATTTCACAGTCGATCTGGGTGAATTCAGGCTGACGGTCCGCACGCAGGTCCTCATCCCGGAAGCATTTTACCACCTGGTAATAGCGGTCATACCCGCTGACCATGAGCAGTTGTTTAAAGTCTGCGGGCTCTGGGGCAGGGCATAAAACTGACCCGGATTCATACGGGATGGCACCACAAAATCACGTGCCCCTTCCGGTGTCGATTTGATGAGAAACGGCGTTTCAATATCCATAAAATGGTTCCCGTGCAGGTAATTCCGCGCTGCCCGGTTCACAGCGTACCGGAGTTCCAGGTTCTTTTTAACGGCATTGCGGCGCAGGTCAAGGTAGCGGAAACGCATACGCAGGTCGTCGCCCCCGTCGGTTTCGTCCTGGATGGTAAAAGGCGGCGTGGCTGATTTATTCAAAATGGTAATCCGGCTTACCCGGATCTCAATTTCCCCCGTTGGGATCTGGAGGTTCTTGCTGGACCTTTCAGAAACGATGCCCGTAGCCTGGATTACAAATTCCCGTCCCAGGGGATTTTCTGCCAGTGCCTCATTCTGGGCTTCATCCAGTAATAACTGAGTAATCCCATAGCGGTCCCGGAGGTCAATAAAGGTGATACTACCAAACTTTCTCAGCGTTTGGACCCAGCCGGCCAGGGTTACTTCCCGGTCCACGTTTGCCAGCCCCAACTCGCCACAGGTATGCGTTCTGAACATATATTTCCCAGATTAGCCGGCAAAGGTAGGGCATGACCGGTAGTCCGAAAACCATTAAAATTATATAAAAAACCGTTTAAAGCCCCTTTCATTTATAAAAAATAGTTTTTACCTTGTACTCATCCGTACGATTCACCTCCTCATGATTAAACCTTTCCTGGTTATTCTATTCTTACCTTAAACACCGTACTATCCATACCCTTGTAAGGCCGCCTGTTTTTTGATCGGACCAACCTGACGCAATCAAAACGAAAAACGGACCTTATGGAATTTATTATCATCGTTGCCCTGGTTACAGCGGTACTGATCCTGCACCGGCCTCTTTCTGCATTATTTAACAGGCTGTATATCAGCCGACAGCAGCATAAATTCGTTGAATGTGAGACCTTCTACCATAACGTGGTCAGTAAATACATTCGTTATTATAACCGCCTGGGCCTGGAAGACCAGCGTAAGTTTTTATTCCGCACTTTCTTATTTATGAAATCCCGGCGCTTTCACTATATCGAAGTAAAGGAAAGTGCTGAAATGCCCATCCTGATCAGCGCGGTGGCCATACAGCTCACGTTCGGGCTGGATAAATACATGCTGAATTATTTCAGTGATATTTTTATTTTGAAAGACGACTACCACTATGGTTTTTATTCCCGGCCTTTTATGGGCCATGTAGACCAGAGCGGCATTTATCTTTCCTGGGATAATTTTATCAAAGGCATCAGCGGGTTAACGCCGAATTGCAATGTCGGACTTCATGAAATGGGTCATGCTCTGGCCTATGTTACTTTTATTACTGAAACGGAAGAAGACAAACACTTCAAAAAGGAATTTAAAAACTTCTCCAAAGTGGCACGCCCCATTTTCACCTCCATGCAGGAAGGAAAGCGCAACCTGTTGGGCGAATATGCTGCTGTGAACTACCATGAATTCTGGGCCGTTTCTGTGGAAACCTTCTTCGAAAATCCGGTTTGCCTGAAACACGAACTGCCGGAATTATACCAGGCAATGGTCAGCCTCCTGCGGCAGGATCCCCTCCACGCGCGCAGTCTTAACAACGGCCGGACCATTTTTGTACTGAAGGGATTAAAACAGGAGGCCGAAAGTCTGAATTAATTTATCATGTCTTCCCGTTCTAAATTCCGGGTATTAATTCTGCGGACACCCCCTTTCCCTTCCCAAAAGCATTAACGTAAAGTCAACGCGTATAATCCTGATTGCCATCGTCATTACGATCCCGATTTCCTGGTATTTTGCTCATGAGTGGCTCCGGGGCTTTGCATACCATGTGGATATCGGCCGGGGAACATTTGTACTCGGGTCATTTGCGGCATAATTTATAGCCTGGTACACGGTCCGCTATAATCCATCAAAACAGCAGTTGCCTATCCGGTAAATAGTCTGCGCTCAGAATAAGCCCTGAACAACCTTTCCGGTTTGAGATTCCTTTTATCGGACCGCCGGTTTAAGATGTCTGCATTAGTGCGGTCGGGCTAAAATTTTTTCAAAACGGCTTATAACGGCAAGGTTGTTGATGGTACCCTCTCCTTTCAATGTATCAACCAACTGCCTGGCAAAATAAGGAGCCAGCGAACAGCCCTTGGTTCCCATTCCGTTCAACATGCCGATATGAGGGAACGCGGGATGAAAACCCACGAAGGGTCTTCGTTCCAGGGTAGCCGGTCTAAGGGCCGCAAAATGTTCGACGACCCGGTAAGGTAATTTTAAAAATCCCCTGAGCCAGTTTTCCGCACCGGTTCTGAATTTTTCAGAAGGTAAATCATCACCGAAAGACCATTCATAAGAAGACCCAAGCCAGAAAATATTTTCCCGATAAGGAACCAGGCTCATCCCTTTTTTATAGGATTGTGTGGCGGGAAGCCCTTTAATTTCAACCAACAGTCCTTCTCCCTTATTCAGGGCAAAGGGCAGTTTCTCGAAATAGGGATTTTTGACAGATGATTTGCCGTCGCAGAACACGATATAACGGGCATGTATATCTGCGTAATCAACACCTTCCGGATCCTGCTGGAAATCAGAAAAATCAAAAACCGATTCAATAATCAGGTTATTTTTCTTCAGCCAGTTTCGCCAGCCTGCCAGTAATTTTTCGACGTTCACCAGCCAGCAGGGCCGGATGGATCCCCAGCCGAGTTCGTAACGAAACCAGTCTGCGTATTTTTCCCGGTCTTCCCCGGGAAGCAGGTACGTCCGGTCCTCTTCATATCGTTTTTGGAATGCCTGCAACATTTGGACACTGGGGAAAAAATCGATGAGGGAAGTTTCATCTATAACCCTTTCGTCCAGGAATCTCCCAACTTCCTGGTAGGCTTTTGAAGCAAAGGGCATGAGTTCATCGATCATCCAGGTGGTTACCATTCTCCTTCCGGTAACCGGGTTAATCAGGCCGGCTGCGCGATGGGAAGCGCCCCCGGTTCCGGGCTGATCAATTAATTTAAATGGTATGCCTGCCTTGTACAGCCAAAAGCTCAGCCAGGTTCCGGCCAGGCCCTGCCCGACGATTAATACTTCTGTTTCTTCCATTTCTTTATTTGGTTTCTGCCCGGATGCGTCTGTTTCAAATCCTTTAACGGTTTTATAACGATCCCAAGTTAAACATTCAGGGCCTCTGGCCCTCTTAGAAGTACAAGCTTTTATTCACTTAAAAAATTGTTTTATGAAAGCAAAATTTCCAATCCTGATCGCAGCCGGCCTCTTTTTCGCTTCCGTGTCAAAAGCACAATATCCCGGAGCCTATGTGGATGCCCGGGTCGTATTACCAGGCCGGGCCGTTATCTCATATAATAATATGGACACTTATGGTTATTACAATGACCGCCGGGACTGGAGGGATGGTGAATACGAAGACGAAGGCCGCCGCCATGAACGCCGGGAAGAAAGAGAAGATTGTCGTGATTACAGGGATGGTCGCCGGGACTATTACCGCGATGGTTACGGTTACCGGGCTGTACCTTATTGTGCACCAAGACGCGCTGTCATATACGGATACTAAAAAGCCTAAAGACTAAAACCTAAATTTTCTAATAAATGTAAAAGTCTTCCGGGTTATTCCCGGAAGACTTTTTACTTTTTAATGTCTATTTTTTCTTTTTAAAAATCTTTGCCATTGTAGCGCCGATATCCGCTGGACTCTGCACCACTTCAATACCACACTCTGCCATTATTTTCATTTTTGCAGCGGCCGTATCATCGGCTCCGCCGATGATCGCACCGGCATGACCCATACGCCGTCCGGGAGGAGCGGTTTGCCCGGCAATAAACCCGACCACCGGTTTCCGGTTGTTGGCCTTGATCCAGAGGGCGGCTTCAGCTTCCATGTTGCCACCGATTTCTCCAATCATCACGATACCTTCTGTTTCGGGATCATTCATAAATAATTCAACTGCTTCTTTGGTGGTTGTTCCGATGATGGGGTCCCCACCGATACCAATGGCCGTCGAGATACCCAGTCCCGCTTTTGCCACCTGGTCCGCTGCTTCATAAGTGAGCGTACCGGATTTTGACACGATGCCAATCTTCCCCTTTTTAAATACAAAGCCGGGCATGATACCCACTTTGCATTCGTCAGCGGTGATAACGCCCGGACAATTCGGTCCGATCAACCGGGTATTGGTCCCCGTTAAATAATGTTTAGCCTTTACCATATCCTGCACCGGTATTCCTTCCGTTATACAGACCACCAGGGCAATGCCTGCCTCTGCGGCCTCCATAATCGCATCTGCCGCAAAAGCCGGTGGTACAAAAATGATGGATACATTGGCGCCGGTGGTTTTCACCGCGTCCGCCACGGTATTGAATACGGGACGGTCGAGGTGCGTACTGCCGCCCTTGCCGGGGGTAACGCCACCCACCACCTGTGTTCCGTAATCGATCATCTGGGTAGCATGAAAGCTGCCTTCTGTTCCTGTAAAACCCTGTACAATAATTTTTGATTTTTTGTTGACTAAAACTGCCATTGTTCTTATTTGGTGATTTTCTTAATGATCAAAATTAGTTATTTCAGCAATTCATCCATATTCCGGTTATTGTCAATCTTTCCTCTCATTTCCAGCTGCCGCATATCCTTGGCATCCTGAAGGAATTCGGACGCAAAGATGAAATCATTTAACAATTTGTTTTTACTGAATATGATTTCCTTATTGGAGCCTTCCCATTCTTTAATACCCTGGTACATATATATGATATGGTCCCCGATTTCCATCACACTGTTCATGTCGTGTGTATTAACGAGCGTTGTAATATTATATTCAAGTGTAATTTCTTTGATCAGCTTATCAATCAGTATGGCAGTTTGCGGATCGAGACCCGAATTCGGTTCATCACAGAAAAGGTATTTCGGATTCAATACAATGGCGCGTGCAATACCTACCCGCTTTTTCATGCCGCCTGATATTTCTGCAGGAAATTTTTTATTCACGTCTTTCAGGTTTACCCGTTCCAGCACTTCGTTCACCCGTTGGAGTTTTTTTGAATAATTGTCATGGGTGAACATATCAAGCGGAAACATAATATTTTGTTCCACCGTCATACTGTCAAAAAGCGCGGATCCCTGGAACAGCATACCAATCTGCTGGCGGAGCATTTTCCGGTCTTCCTTTGTCATACCCGTGAAATCCTGTCCACTATAGCAGATTTCGCCGGAATCGGGTTCAAAAAGGCCGACCAGGCATTTCATCAAAACCGTTTTCCCGCTTCCGCTGGAACCGATAATGAGGTTGCATTTACCGGGTTCGAATTTTGCATCCACGCCGTTGATGACGGTTTTGCCGCCGAACCCTTTTTTTAATCCTTTAACCTCAATCATTCGTTTTGCTTATAAGAGAATGGATGAAAGTACATAGTCCATTAACAGGATCATCACACAACTCACGACCACGGATTTCGTACTGGCCCGGCCGATTTCCAGTGCACCCCCGTTTACATAATACCCGTAATAAGAAGAGATGCTGGCAATGAGGAACGAAAAGACATAGGCTTTTACCAGTGCAAATACTACATTAAAAGGTTTGAAATACTGAAACAGGCCTTTATTAAATTGTGATGTGGAAACAATACCCGTTGCCACGGCGGCCAGTTTTCCTCCCAGTATTCCCAGGACGGCAGAAATGACAACCAACATCGGGATGGTGACCATTGCAGCCAGGATTTTTGGAAGGATCAGGTAGGTCCGGGTATTAATCCCCATGATTTCCAGTGCATCAATCTGTTCACTGACACGCATATTCCCGAGTTCCCCGGCGATTTTACTTCCCACCACACCAGCGAGCACAATACAAACCAGGGTGGGTGAAAATTCAAGAATCACCGTATCGCGCACGATTTGCGCAATGGTGGACAGGGGGATCAGGGGGCTGACCAGCTGGTAGGCTGTTTGCAGGGCGGATACCGCACCCATAAAAACCGAAATAATAACAACGATACCCAGGGACCGGATACCGATTTCAACACACTGATGCATGAATTCCTTCCAGTACATCTTCAGGTTTTCGGGTCTCGAAAACATTTCCTTCAGCATCAGTATATACCGCCCCAGTTCTGTAAAAATATTTATGTTCATTCCTGCGATGAAAGTACAATTTATTTTTTGGTTCTTTTCCACCAGGGGGACTTGTTCATGGCATCTTCGTGTGAATGCCCGCATTTGATCTGGGCATCAACAAGAGCCACCAGGGCCATATTATAAATATTTCTTACGGAACTGCCCAGCTGAAGGACATGCACTGGTTTTTTCATGCCGAGCAGGATCGGGCCGATCGCATCGGCTGCACCCAGTTCTTTTAAAATATTATAGGCGATATTACCAGCTGCCAGATTGGGGAAGATCAGGGTGTTCACTTCCTGGTCCACCAGTCTGCTGAAAGGATAATTCTCCCGAAGGATTTCATTATTCAACGCAACACTCGCCTGCATTTCACCATCCACAATCAGATCGGGATCCTTTTGTTTCACAATTTCAGTGGCCCGGGCCACCAGTCGGGCTTCCGGCGAATCGCTGGTGCCGAAATTGGAATAACTCAGCATTGCAATACGCGGTACCAGGTTGAAATGCCGCACTTCCTTGGCTGCCAGTAATGTGATATCCGCCAGTTCTTCCGCCGTCGGATTGAAATTCACTGTGGTATCAGCCAGGAAAAGTGGACCTTTTTTAGAGAGCATCAGGTACATGCCCGCTATTTTTTTCACGCCTTCTTCAGTACCGATGATTTCAATCGCCGGACGGATCGTATCAGGATAATTTTTTGTAAGGCCGGAAATCATCGCGTCTGCTTCCCCGGTTTCCACCATCATACATCCGAAATAGTTCCGGTCACGCATGATCTTCTGCGATTCATATTTATTGAATCCGCGCCTTTGTCTTTTCTGAAAGAATATGTCAGCGTATTTTTTCCGGCGTTCATCCTGTTCTTCACTCCGGGGGTCCACGATAGGAAATTCTTCTATATCGATTTTGTTGAGTGCAGCGGTTGCCTTAATCCTTTCCTTAGTACCCAGCAAAATCGGATACGCTACCCCTTCATCATACAAGATCTGGGCAACCTTCAGAATTTTGATATTATCTGCTTCTGCAAAAACCAGTCGCCGCGGATCCTGCCTGGCCTTGCTGCCCAATACACGGATCAGCTGATTGTCGAGTCCCAGCCGTTTGTTTAGGTCAATCGCATAGGTGTCCCAGTTTTCGATGTTAATCTGGGCAACATTGCTTTCAATGGCAGCTTTAGCTACAGCCGGCGCCACCGTTGAAAGCAGTCGGGGATCCAGTGGTTTGGGGATGATATATTTTGGTCCGAAACTGATACTTTTTTCATTATAAGCCATATTGACGATATCCGGCACTGGTGTTTTGGCCAGCGTCGCCAGCGCGCGTACGGCAGCCAGTTTCATGGCCTCATTGATCTGCGTGGCACGAACGTCAAGGGCACCCCGGAATATAAACGGAAATCCGAGCACATTATTCACCTGGTTCGGATAATCACTCCGGCCCGTGGCAATTATAAGATCATCCCGTACGGCAGTTGCTGCATCATAGGTGATTTCCGGGTCGGGGTTGGCCAAAGCAAACACGATGGGTTTTTTTGCCATGCTCTTTATCATTTCCGGCGTCACCACATTACCCACACTCAGGCCGACAAAAACATCCGCATCCACCATGGCTTTTTCCAGTGTCTGATCTGCCTTGTCTGTTGCAAACAGGGAGCGGTCTTCCTGGAGGTCCGTCCGGCCTTTATGCAAAACTCCTTCTTTATCAAATACAATAAAATTCTCCAGTCTGGCGCCCAGAGCCACGTAGAGTTTGCTGCAGGCCATGGCAGCTGCTCCTGCACCATTAATCACAAACCTCACTTTATCAATCTTTTTTCTTTGCAGTTCCAGGGCATTGATTAAAGCGGCACTGCTGATAATGGCCGTACCGTGCTGGTCATCGTGCATTACCGGGATTTTCAGTGCGGCGCGCAGCTGCCTTTCAATATAAAAACATTCCGGGGCTTTGATATCTTCCAGATTGATGCCGCCAAAAGTGGGCTCCAGCGCTTTAACGATCTGTACAAATTTATCCGGATCCGTTTCGTTGATTTCAATATCAAATACATCAATATCTGCAAACACTTTAAACAAGACCGCCTTGCCCTCCATCACCGGCTTGGAGGCCTCGGGACCAATATTACCCAGTCCGAGTACGGCTGTGCCATTCGTGATAACAGCCACGAGGTTGCCCTTGGCCGTATATTTATAAACTTCTTCCTTGTTTAATGCGATTTCCTTACAGGGATCCGCCACGCCGGGTGAATAGGCCAGTGAAAGGTCCCGCTGGGTTTTTGCTTCTTTGGTGGGCACCACTTCTATCTTACCCGGCTTGCCTTTCGAATGATATTCGAGCGCCTCTTCCCTTCTAATTTGCTTTTTTTGCATAATAAATTATTGGGTCAGGTTATGATTATTTAAATACTGGCACCAATCCAGGCCATCATGCCCATGCCCTTTTCTATGGCAGACTCATCTATATTGAAAGTGGGCGTATGTACGCCGGAAGTAATGCCCCGGGCAACGTTCATCACACCGAGCCGGTAAAAACAACCCGGGATTTCCTTTGTATAATAACCGAAATCCTCAGAACCCATGCGAACTTCAGTTTCCAGTATATTTTCCTTCCCGGCAAATTCCCCGGCCTTCCCCCTGACCAGGTGATATAATTTTTCATCATTATTCACAACGGGATAACCCACATCCACGAGGACGTCAATCTCAGCACCCATTCCCTGGGCAATACCCCTGCAGATCTGCTGTATCAGCCCGTGCGCCTGGAAACGCCAGGTTTCATCCATGGCACGGAACGTGCCCATCAGTTTTACTTCTGAAGGAATCACATTGGTGGTATATCCTCCCTGGATGGAACTGATGGTTAGTACGGAGGGTGAAAATGGATTTTTATTCCTGCTGATGACCTGCTGCAGGGCCACCACGATATGAGATGCTACCAGTACCGTGTCTACTGTCAGATGCGGGGTTGCTGCATGTCCGCCCTTACTTCTTACCGTAATATAAATTTCATCTGCACTGGCCATGGAAGGACCGGCGCGGAAACTGAATTTACCAGTCTCCAGTCCCGGATGCACGTGCAATCCGAAAATAGCCTGGGGGCTGGGATTGTGCAGAACGCCCTCCTTAATCAACAGGCTGGCACCGCCCGGGTTTTTTTCTTCTCCCGGTTGAAAAATGAGCTTAATCGTCCCCTCCCATTCTGATTTCAGTTCCTTTAAAATTTTTGAAGCGCCCAATAAGATACTGGTATGGGCATCATGTCCACAGGCATGCATGACACCCTCGTTCAGGGATTTATAAGGCACAGCATTTTCTTCTTTGATAGGCAGTGCGTCCATATCGGCCCGGAGGGCTATAACTCTTTTCTCCGGGTTTTTCCCCTGGATAATACCGATCACGCCGGTAGTCGCTTTGATCTCAAAGGGAATACCCAGGGACTTCAGTTTTTCCTGCACAAAAGCGGAAGTCTGGAATTCCTTATAACTCAACTCAGGATGGGCATGCAGATGCCTGCGGATTTCGATGGTTTCCGGCGCGTATTGTTTTGCCAGCAGACGGATTTTTTCTTTCAGCATATTCAAAAATTAGTCGGGCTTCACTTCAATGATATCAGGAACCACATATACACCGGAAGGAAAATCCTGGGTAAGTTTCTGCAAATATGGCGCTGCTTCTTCCGGTGTTTTAAAATTGCCCACTTTCAGTTTATAGTTGGGTGGCTGATATATAAGGTAGGGTTTTAATTCCGGATACGACTGGTAGATTTTTGTTTTAATGGCAAAAACCTGGTTCCTGTCTGGGGAATTGGCAACCTGTATCCGGTACCCCGGTACATTCCGGCGACTGTCCCGCGTGGTCACTTCATTAATCTGAATCTGTTTTTTAATTAATGAATCAACGCGCGGGTCCCTGAAAACCGGGGTATCCTGGGCATGGGCGACCCCATTAAAAATAAAAAAAAGTGACACTAGTAATTTCATATCAGATTTTCTTTAAGGCGGCAAGTTTTTCTTCTGCCAGAATCTGCAGACTCGCACTGCAGCCAAGTCGGTCTGCTCCTGCCGCCAGAAGTTCTTCAGCAAAATCATAATGGCGTATGCCGCCGGAGGCTTTGATCTTCACTTTCCGTGGAAGCCGGGCCCTCATAAGTTGCACATCTGAAATGGAAGCCCCCTTTTCAGCATAACCTGTGGAAGTTTTCATAAAATCAATTTCCAGCTTCCCGTATAATTCGCAGCAACGGATCAGTTCCTCCCTTGTTAATACGCCGCTCTCCACGATTACTTTAACGATTTTATTTTTTTCATGAATGAGCGGGATCAGCGGCTGCATTTCTTTTTCAAGATAAGGCCAGTCCCCGTTTTTCAGTGCAATTAAATTAATGACTACATCCAGTTCTTCGGCACCCGCTGCGATCGCCTCCTTTGTTTCGATAATCTTGGAACCGGCACTTGAATAACCCATTGGGAATCCAATCACGGTAACGGTTTTTATTTGTCTCCCAGCCAGGGTCTGCACGGCCTGTTTCAACACGAAAGGCGGAACACAAACTGCTGCAAATCCGTTTTCGATAGCCTCCAGGCATAATTTATCGATGTCGGCTGCATTACAAGTGGCTTTCAGCAGGGTATGATCTATATAAGGGGCAACCGGCACTTTCATGGTGATTAATGAACTCCAAATCTAATTCTTTTAAGCTGAACGCTTATGAGTTATGGGTTATGAGTTATGAATTATGAGTTATGAATTATGAATTTTGAGAAATTATAAATTGCAAATCCAAAAACTATTCAGGCGTTAGGCGTTAGGCGTTAGGCGTTGAGCGTTAGGCGTTAGGCGTTAGGCGTTAGGCGTTAAGCGTTAGGCGTTGAGCGTTAGGCCTTAGGCTTTATCCCTGTTTTCCTTAAATAACGAAAGAGTACAATCGCGCCGAATAAAAAAAGGGCGAATACGAGCAGGTCCACCCGGATCATGGACGACTTCTTTTCGTCATTTTGCCGAAGGCGTCTTTCCGAGTCTTTTATATAATAGGCCAGGCCTGGAAATTGCTTATTGAGTGCCAGTACCTGCCTGAATTTCTTCAGCGCATCCTTGTAAAATTCCCGGTCATAAAAAACAATCCCATCCCCGAAAAGGAGGGATGTTTCACTGGGACGGGCAATAACACCAGCACTATCAAGATATTCCTGAAGAATGGAAACGGGTATCGCAAAATTCAACCCTGCTGCCAGTCCGCCGCTGTTTTCGAGACTGCCGAAGGTGGTGAGTCCGACCACTTCTCCTTTTTCATTGCAAACCGGCCCGCCGCTACTGCCCCGGTTGATATTGGCATCCATCTGGATGAGGGGCCATCCGGCTACAGATTTCTTCAGTGCACTCACTATACCCGTCGTAAGCGTCGGTTCAATGGCCGACTCCGTTGCAACATAGTTATTATTGGTAACCGGGCCGGGGAAACCATATACAAATAACTGCTCACCCACCCGGGGCAATTCATCCTGGGCAATTTTCAGGGTGGGCAGTGTGCTGTCTCCGTCCATTTTGAGGATCGCGACATCCTTTCCCGGCATGGGCTGGCCCTTGACAATTACATGGGCAGATTTTTTTATGGAGCTTGTATTGCCGTTGGCAGAATCAACACTGTATTCAATAAATATATCCTTCCGCAGGTCGTAGAGTACCATAGAAAATAAACGCGCATATACGGAAGCATAGGTATTATACAATATGGACTTCTGCTGTTCGGAGAAACGGGTTGCCCAGGCATTTTCGAGGGCGGAGATATTGGCCTCAGTGATCTGCTGAAACGCGGATAGAAAAAACTGCCGGCGTATAAAGGCGTTGTCCCGGTCGATCAGGTGACAATTGGTTGCTACATAGCCATCGGCCGTGATCAGGAATCCGGTGCCACTCGAGGTTATTTCTTCCGGCTCCCGGATATAATCCAGGGAAGCCTTAAAAAACCGGTTCGGATGGCTGTTAATTTCCCTGAGTACAATATCAAGCTTCTCTTCGGGGGTATACACGATTCCACTGCTGTCTTCTTTTTGAATAGAATCCACCAGCTCGTTGAAATGGCGGGAATCCAGCTGCATTTTATTTACATACACATCCGCTGAGAAAACGGTGCGTACCATGACGACACCCGGGCGGTTCACCCCATAATTCTGAACAGCAGTCAGTTGCTGTGCAACCGAATCGCCGTTTCCGGCTGTAATGAACAGCAGGCCGGTAATAAATGCCCTAAAAACGGGTGTATGGGTTTTCATGGTAAGGTCTTCCTCTTATATAAAACCTTAAAAGGGCTAACTTGTTGTTGATTAAAGGTAAACTTTTTCTATGGCATCCAGTCCGGCTCCATTGGCAGAACGGCTTCGCCCTGAATCACTTGACCAACTGGTGGGTCAAAAACACCTGACCGGCAGGGGAAGCATCCTGCGAACAGCCCTTGAACAAGGCAAAATGCCTTCCATGATCCTGTGGGGACCACCGGGAACAGGCAAAACCACGATTGCCAATATTATTGCCCATACCCTGCATTATCCATTTTATACCCTGAGTGCCATTTCATCGGGGGTAAAAGAAGTCCGGGAAGTAATTGAAAAAGCCAGGAAGCAGGATCATGTGATCCTCTTTATAGATGAAATTCACCGGTTTAATAAAGGCCAGCAGGATGCATTACTGGGAGCCGTGGAAAAGGGGATCGTGACCCTGATCGGCGCCACCACGGAAAACCCTTCTTTTGAAGTGAACAGCGCCCTGCTCAGCCGCTGCCAGGTGTATGTGCTGAAACCGCTGGGCAGGGAAGAACTCATTGAACTGCTACAGGCTGCGCTGAAGAAAGACCCCCTGCTGAAAAAACGAAATATCGAATTAAAGGAAACGGAGGCCCTGATTAATATATCCGGTGGTGACGCACGGAAACTCCTAAACCTCCTGGAGCTCGTTACCGATGCCGGGGCGGATCCGCTAATCATTACGGACGAAGGGGTGATGGAAACAGCCCAGCAGCGTATTGCCCTTTATGATAAGAAGGGGGAACAACATTACGATATCATTTCTGCTTTTATCAAATCGCTGCGGGGCAGCGATCCGAATGCGGCTGTTTACTGGCTGGCCCGTATGATTGAAGGAGGCGAAGATGTAAAATTCATTGCCCGGCGGATGCTGATCCTGGCCAGCGAGGATATCGGTAATGCCAATCCGAATGCGCTGCTGCTCGCCAATGCCACATTTGATGCAGTGAGTAAGATCGGATATCCTGAATCCAGGATCATACTTTCACAATGCGCCATCTACCTGGCCAGTTCGGCCAAAAGCAATGCGTCCTATAGGGCTATTGGCCAGGCTCAGGCCCGGGTGAAAGAAACCGGAGACCTGCCCGTGCCCCTGCATATACGGAATGCACCCACGCGGTTAATGAAAAATATGGATTACTCCAGGGGATATGAATACAGTCACGATTACGAAAGGAACTTTTCCCCGCAGGAATATCTTCCCCAGGAAATCAGCGGAACAAATTTTTACGAACCCGGTAAAAATGGCCGGGAACAGGAAATTCGAAATCATTTGAGAAGCCTGTGGAAGGACAAATACGGGTACTGATTTCAATATGAATTCATCATGGACCGGAATCGGATCCCTGCTATTCTTTCTAAAATCATAATTTCGGCAAAGAATAACGGGTGAATTTCATTTACATAATTCATGTCCACACACGCACATCTTCACAATCCCATATTTGCAACATGATGAACTGGATCCTGAAGCCCTTCGAAGAGCTGACACCCAAAGAACTTTACTCTATATTGCAATTACGCAATGAAGTTTTCATTGTTGAACAGAATTGTCCTTACCAGGACTGCGACAACAAGGACTTGCGGGCCTGGCATCTGATGGGAATGCATAACGATCAGCTGCTGGCCTATTCGCGCCTGCTCGCCCCCGGAATCTCCTATAGTGAATCTTCTATCGGTCGCGTAGTAAGTTCCCCCACGGCACGTAAAACAGGCATGGGAAAAAAACTTATGAGAGAAAGCATCGCACGTGTCCGGAATCTGTTTCAAACTGATACCATACGCATTGGAGCCCAACTCTATCTGAAAAAATTTTATGAGTCTTTCGGCTTCATCGCAGAGGGCGACACCTATCTGGAAGATAATATCCCGCATATCCAGATGCTTAGAAAACCAAAATGAAACGGTTTTCCAGTTGTTGGAATTTGTCCCAATAATATAGTTTATCCTCCTTACACCATATAAATAATAATTCCCGTTCTTATGGGGTAACTGATTTTTTATTACGGTAAGAACCATAATCCAACCCGCCGAAAATTAAATCGATATTCCATGAAAACAGGTTTACACTCCTTATGGAAGTGTTTGTGTTCGCTGGCAGTTGCGCTGGCATTTTATAACCCTTCCTATAGCCAGCTTTCCGCAGGCAATTATTTCGAAGCCGGTGTTACTGTAGGTCCCATGGTATTTCTCGGTGATCTGGGCGGTCATTTCGGAAAAGGAACCATGTTTCTGAAAGACTACAATATGAATGCGACCAAGCTCGCATACGGAATATATTTAGCTGTCCATCCTTCAGAGTTAATTGGCTTTCGGCTCTCCGGAAATTTTGGTAGTGTTGAAGGTGATGACAGTTATATCTCAAATAAAGGCGGACTGGAAGTAGCGAGGCTGAACAGGAACCTGAATTTCAAATCAAATATTACCGAAGCCAACCTGATGATGGAATTATATCCTACGGTTATTTTTGAAGACCAGCCGACCGATCTGTGGGGAAGATTGAGGCCCTACGGTGTTATCGGAGTCGGCGTGTTTCATTTTAATCCTATGGGTAGCTATATTGATCCGAACACAGGGCAGTCCACCTGGGTTTATCTCCAGCCCCTGCATACGGAGGGAGAAGGATTTGTACCTGGCAGACCCAACTACGCACTCACGCAGATGAACATCCCCATGGGTTTCGGATTGAAATACTATATGAGTGATCATGTAAACCTGGGATTGGAATTCCTTTACAGAAAAACTTTTACAGATTATATTGACGATGTAAGTACCACATTTGTGGATCCGGCCGTTCTCGCAGCCAACCTGCCCCCGGGAACTGCACAGATCGCCATCGCGATGGCCAATAAAAGTCCCCTGCAGGGCATCCCGGGAACGGGTTATAACCCGGGCGATAAAAGAGGGGACCCGACTCAGAAAGATGCCTATTTTACGATCGGCTTTAAACTGGGTTTCCGTTTTGGCGATACGAACAAATATGCAAATTCAACCAGGTGCCCTTTGCTGAGGTTCTAAATATTTTTTGTTGATACGTACCCTATTTTATTTGTTAATCCGTACCCTATTTTTTAACCCGCTATGAAAACAATCAGCGTGCACATTTCCGGAAAATCCAGGAAGGTTTTATTACCTCTTGCTTTAATGACATCCACCCTGGTTTCTTACGCCGGATCTCCATTACCTGTTCCAAACACGGTGATGATTACAAAAAGCCTGTACAACAAAAAGCATAAAGTGAAGCTTTTTACTGCTTCAGATTATAAAACACTTTTATTTACGGTGGATGGCGTGGAAGGAAAACGCTACACTTTATTTGTATTTGACGTAGCAGGTAAGCTGATCATAGAATCGGTGATCCTGAACCACGAAACCGGTATTCTTTCCGAGCTGCCTGCAGGCAATTACCTGTATGAAGTGCTGGCAGAAGATACCCGGGTGGAAAACGGTCAACTGAAAATTAAATAACCCTTAACGCAACCCAATAAGCAGCGGGAGAGCTGATTAGTAGAATCCTTTTATCCGAAGGTTAAGTAAGACCTGATCCGTTCCCTATTATTTTGTACCCAAACGGTTTTATTAATTAACTCCCGCTTCCCTTATTGGAATAACCTGTTTTGGTTCCCTCCAATATCCTGAGCAGCCGGTGATGAGCAATTGCCGGCTGTTTGTTTTAATTGTTGACAGTGGACCAATGGCCGTTCCACTCCCTCACTCCCACTTCATCTCCTCTTTCAGGTACTTCGCCGTAAAGCTCCGTTTCACCCCCAAAAGTTTTTCCGGCGTTCCCTCGAAAAGAATTTCCCCGCCACCGTCACCGCCCTCCGGACCCAGGTCAATTAAATGATCCGCCACTTTGATCACATCCATATTATGCTCAATGACCAGCACCGTGTTGCCCCGGTCAACCAGCTTATTCAGTACGTCGAGTAAATGGCTGATGTCTTCAAAATGCAAACCCGTGGTCGGTTCATCCAGTATATAAAATGTTTTCCCGGTTTCACGCTTAGATAATTCCGTACCCAGTTTTACTCTTTGGGCTTCGCCCCCGCTCAGCGTGACCGCCGACTGCCCCAGTGTGATATATCCCAGCCCCACTTCCTGCAACACTTTGATTTTCCTGTACAGGTAAGGCACATTCAGAAAAAATTCCACCGCTTCATCCACCGTCATATCCAACACATCACTGACGGATTTTCCCTTGTAGCGGATCTCGAGCGTTTCCCGGTTATATCTTTTACCATTGCATTTTTCACAGTGCACATATACATCCGGCAGGAAATTCATTTCAATCACGCGCATGCCACCGCCCTCGCATACTTCACAGCGACCGCTTTTTACATTGAATGAAAACCGACCGGCCGTATACCCGCGGATCTTTGCCTCGGGAATAGATGCAAATAATGTTCGTATATCCGTAAAGAAACCACAGTAGGTGGCGGGATTACTACGGGGTGTGCGCCCGATGGGTGACTGGTCAATTTCAATCACCTTGTCAATATGTTCAAGACCCCGGATATTTTTATATTCCAGCGGCACCCCCTTGGATCCATAAGCATGGTGACTCAATATCGGATAAAGCGTTTCGTTGATCAGGGTTGATTTTCCACTGCCACTGACGCCCGTAACGACTATAAACTTCCCGAGCGGAAAAACAACGTCCACATTTTTCAAATTATTACCCTTTGCTCCTTTGATCTCCAACACTTTTCCATTCCCCTTTCTTCTTTCGGGCGGAAGTTCAATCCTGCGGTGCCCGTTCAGGTAATCCGCCGTGATGGTTTTCAGTTTCAGCATGCCGGAAGGTTTACCCTGGGCTACCACACGCCCTCCGTGAAATCCGGCCTTCGGGCCGATATCTACCAGGTAATCCGCTGCCATCATGATATCCTTATCATGTTCGACTACTAAAATGCTGTTCCCGATATCCCTCAAATTCTTCAAAGCTGCTATCAGCCGCTGGTTGTCGCGCTGATGCAGCCCAATACTGGGTTCATCCAGGATATAGGTGATGCCCTGCAGCTGCGACCCGATCTGGGTGGCCAGCCGGATACGCTGCGATTCTCCGCCACTCAGGGTCCGGGTCGGCCGGTTCAGCGTGAGATACGTAAGACCGACATCCAGCAGGAACTGCAGTCGTTCGCGGATTTCTTTCAAAACATCTTTGGCAATCGTATTCTGTTTACTGTCCAGTCTTTTCTCAATACCATTAAACCAGGCCGCGAGTTTATCCAGATTGAGATTGCTGAGTTCGGCAATATTTTTTTTATCGATGCGGAACCAGAGACTTTCCTTCCGCAGTCTCGTACCGCCGCAGCTGTCGCAGGTTTTGAGCTCCATATATTTTTCCACCCACTCCCGCAAAGAGTCCGTACTCGATGCGCCAAACCATCTTTTCAGCATTGGGATCAATCCTTCATATTCTGCTGCCCCGCCGCCCGTTTCATTTTCATCAATCTCCAATATCGCTTCTGAAGCGCCGTCTGCTGTGCCATAGAGGATCAAGTTCAGAGCTTTTACCGGCATTTCTTCAATCGGCGTATCGAGACTGAATTTATTTTTCTTCGCAAGTTTTTGCACCTGGGTAAATACATAGGCTTCCCGTTCTCCGCCCAGCGGCACGATGCCTCCATCATTGACGGATTTCTTTTTATCGGGCATGATGGCATCGAGGCTGATCCGGTAAACCGAACCCATGCCCTTACACAGGGGACAGGCTCCGTAGGGCGAATTGAAGGAAAAACTATTGGGGGAAGGTTCTTCATAACTGATGCCCGTTTCATCGCACATCAGCTGCCTGCTGTACTGAACTATTTTATTATCGTCATATCCTGGCGCGCCGCGGCTCCGGCTCGGCGGCGCGCTCAATCTTCGGCGGCTTCGCCGAGATGCACCGCGGCGAGCGCGCCGACGGCGAGGACGCCTCGCCGAGCCGATCGTCGCCGATTCGGACGTGCGCCTGGTGATCGCCGCGACCACGCGGGTCCGAAGGCGACGCTGTCGACGGACGGCATGCGCCACACCGCCGAGACCTCGCCGTACTTCGATGCCTGGGTGAAGATGTCCGACCGGCGATCTGGCGACGGCGCGCGAGGCGATCGCGCGGCGCAATCTGGAGGCGCTCGGCGAGGTGACCGAGGCGAGCTGTCTTGTCGATGCACGCCTCGGCCATGGCGGCGCGGCCGGCGGTCGTCTACTTCCACGGCGCCACCATCGAGGGCTACCGCATCATCCGCGAGCTGCGCTCGGCCGGCGTGCCGCGTGGTTCACCTGCGACGCCGGCCCGCACGTCAAGGCGCTCACCGACGCGCGCCACGCCGCCGCCGTCGAAGCCGCGCTGGCGCGCCTCGGCGAGCACCGGATCTGCCGGCCGGGCCCGCGCGCGGAGGTGCTCGAATGAGGCCCGCGCGGTGCAACCATGGCATCACGGTGACGCGCGCCGGGCAAGGCGATCCTGTGCGGCGAATACGCCGTGCTGCACGGCGCGCCGGCAGTCGCCGTCGCCGTCGATCGCGTCGTGGTCGCGCGCGAAGGCGACGGCGGCGACGAGTCGCCGTTCGTCGCCTAGCGCGCGCCAAGGTGTACGCCGGCTGACCGGCAGCGCCTGGCTCGGCGCCGTCGCGCGTCGACTCGTCGCGCTCTACGAAAACGACGAGAAGCTGGGCTCGGCTCGTCGGCCGCGGTCACCGCCGCCGACGTCGGGCTCTGCGCTCGCCAAGGCCGAGCGTACTCTGATCCGCGCCGCATCTTCGACATCGCCGACGCGCGCACGCCGCGGCGCAGGGCGCGCGCGGCTCCGGCGTCGACGTCGCCGTGCAGCGTCTGGGGCGGCGCCATCCGCTTTGAGCGCGAGAACGGCGACCGACGTGCGCTCGATCGATCTGCCCGACGGCCTCAGCCTCACGTTCGTCTGGACCGGCAAGCCGGCCTCGACGGCGGAGCTGATGGCCGCGTAAAGACGCGCGCCGAGCTGCGCCGATCGCGCCACGAGGCGAAGCCGTCCGCAGCCTCGTCTCGCACGCGCACGCCTTCGCCGACCCGATCGCCGACGTCCCGCGGGCTCGATCCGCGCCGCCGACGCCTACGGCAAGGCGATGGGCGCGCTCGGGCGCGCCGCCGGCGTCGGAGATCGTCACGCCCGCGCTCGCGCAGCATCGCGGCGATCGCGCGCCGCCACGGCGGCGCCGGCCAAGCCGTCGGGCGCCGGCGGCGGCGACCTCGGCGTGGCCTTCACCGTCGGCGATGAAGCCGACCGCGCGCGTCCGCGACGGCGCTGTCGCGCGGCGGGTCTCACCGTGCTGCCGCTGTCGGCGCCCGGCGCCGGGCTTGCAATTGGAGAACGCATGACCGCGTTTCGTCCCGCCTGCCCGGGTTCTACAAGCTGTCGCTCGACGAGCGGCGCAAGAGCTCGCCGAGCAGCTGGGGCTGGACGTCGACGCTGCGCGCCTGCTGGTCGCGCCGACTGCTCGACGAGGAGACCGCCGACCACATGGTCGAGAACGTCGTCGGCGTCTACGCGCTGCCGCTCGGCGTCGGCGCTCAACTTCCGGGTCAACGGCGCGCGACTACCTGGTGCCGATGGCGTCGAGGAGCCGTCGGTGGTCGCCGCGGCCTCGAACGCCGCGCGCATGGTGCGCGAGGGCGGCGGCTTCGTCGCCGAGGCCGACGAGCCGATCATGATCGCGCAGGTGCAGCTCGTCGACGTGCGCCGACCCGGTCGCCGCCACGCGGCGCATCGAGGCGCACGCGCGACGAGATCATCGCCTGGCGCGACGCCGCCTGCCCGTCGCTGGTGGCGCGCGGCGGCGGCGCGCGCGGCATCGAGGTGCGCGTGCTCGAGCGTCGACCGCGCACGGGCCGGCATGCTGGTGGTGCACCTGCACGTCGACTGCCGCGACGCGATGGGCGCCAACATGGTCAACACCGTCGCCGAGGCCGTGGCCGATCGCGCCTGGCCGAGCTCGCCGGCGGCCGCGTCGGGCTGCGCATCCTCAGTCAACCTCGCCGATCGCCGCTGCGTGCGCGTCACGGCTGCGCGTGCCGGCGCGCTGCGCTCGCCACCGACGCGCGCTCGACGGCGAGAGCGTGCGCGACGGCATCGTCGCCGCCTCGCGCTTCGCCGAGCACGATCCCTACCGCGCCGCCACCCACAACAAGGGCATCATGAACGGCGTCGACGCCGTGGTGATCGCCACCGGCAACGACTGGCGCGGCGTCGAGGCGGGCGCGCACGCCTACGCCGCCACGCGGGCGAGCGGCAGCTACGGCCCGCTGGCCACCTGGCGCGTGGCCGACGACGGCGGCGACCTGGTCGGGCGCATCGAGATGCCGATGGCGGTCGGCACCGTCGGCGGCACGCTGCGCGTGCACCCGGGCGCGCGCCTGGCGCTGCAAGCTCCTCGGCGTCGAGCGCGCCAGCGAGCTCGGGATGATCATCGCCAGCGTGGGCATGGCCTCGAACCTGGCCGCGCTGCGCGCGCTGGCCACCGAAGGCATCCAGCGCGGGCACATGGCGCTGCACGCCCGCTCGGTGGCGCTCCACCGGCGCCACCGGCGGCTGTCGACCGCGTGGCCGAGGAGATGTCGCGCCTCGGTGACGTGCGCGCCGAAGTCGCGGTGCAGATCTTGGAACGTCTGCGTGGCGCCAACGGCCACGCGAGCCACAAATGAGGGGAGCACGCTCATGATCCGTCGAGTCGTCGAGCCTCGTGACAATGCCGTGCCGATCCCGTCGCTGAACGAGCCGCGCGACGCGAGCGGCCGCCGTACACGCTCGAGCGCGCGTTCGCCTACTGCGAGCGGCTGGCGCGCGGCCACTACGAGAACTTCCCGGTGGCCTCGCGCTTCGTGCCGGCGCGGCTGCGCCCGTACGTGCTGGGCGCTCTACGCCTTCGCCCGCTCGGCCGACGACTTCGCCGACGAGGCGCGCTACGCGGCCGCCGCGCCGAGGCGCTCGACTGCTGGGAGGAGCAGCTCGATCGCTGCTTCCACGGCGAGGCCGACCACCCGGTGTTCATCGCGCTGCGCGAGACCATCGAGCAATGCGACTGCCGATCCCGCCGTTCGAGCGACATGCTGACGGCGTTCCGCATGGATCTGTCGGTGAACCGCTACGCCACGTTCGAGCAGCTGCGCGAGCTACTGCGCGCACTCGGCGCATCCGGTCGGGCGCCTGGTGCTGTACGTCTTCGGCTATCGCGATCCGTGCGCTGCACGCCTACTCCGACGACCTGTGCACGGCGCTGCAGCTCGACCAACTTCTGCAGGACGTCGGCCGTCGACCTCGCCAAGGATCGCATCTACATCCCCGACGAGGACCGCAGCCACTTCGGCGTCACCGAGACGCATGCTCTACGCGCGCGATGGCCACGCCGCCGTTCGCGCGATCTGCTGCGCTTCGAGGTGGCGCGCGCGCGCGGCGCTCTTCGAGCGCGGCCGCCCGCTGCATCGACAAGGTGGGCAACGACCTCGGCTTCGAGCTGCGCATGATCTGGCACGGCGGCATCGACCATCCTCGACAAGATCGAAGCGGTCGGCTACGACATCTTCGAAGCGCCGCCCGACGCTCAACGCCGCCGACAAGGCGCGCATGGTGGCGCGCGCGGCCGCGCGTCGCTGGCCGCAGTCGTCGCGCTAATCGGATCGCTCGCCGCATGCCTGACATCATCGTTCATCGCCGACGCCGCGGCCGCTACTGCCAGCAAGCTGACGGACGCGGTCGAAGTCGAACTTCTATTACGCGTTCCTCTTTCTGCCGCGGAGCGGCGCGAGGCGCTCGAGGCGGTCTACGCCTATTGCCGCCTCGTCGACGACGTGGTCGACGAGGACGCCGCGCCGGCAGAAGAAGCTCGGCCGGCATCGCCGAGCTGGCGCCGCGAGCTCGACGCCGTCTACGGCGACGCCGCGCCGCACGCACCCGGTCTCCGAGCGGCTGCGCGGCGCCGTCGCGCGCTTCGCCATCCGCCAGCGAGGACATGGAGGCGGTCATCGACGGCTGCGCCATGGACATCGCGCAAGCGCGCTACCAGACCTGGGAGGAGCTGCGCACCTACTGCTATCGCGTGGCCTCGGCGGTCGGCCTCATGTGCATCGAGATCTTCGGCTACACGCCGTCGCAGACGGCGGTGCGCCAGTACGCGATCGATCTCGGCATCGCGCTGCAGCTCACCAACATCCTGCGCGACGTCGCCGAGGACGCGCGCGCGCGGGCGCATCTATCTGCCCGCCGACGAGCTGCGCGCGTTCGGCGTGAGCCGAAGCGGATCTGCTGTCGGGCACGCGCTAGCCGGCGTTCGTGCGCCTGATGCAGTTCCAGGCGGCAGCGCGCGCGCTCGCACTACCTGCGCGCCCGCGCCGCCATCGGCTGTAGCGAGCGGTCGAAGCTGGTGGTCGCCGAGATCATGGGCGACATCTACTACGCGCTGCTCGAGCAGATCGAGGCGCGCGAGTTCGACGTTTCGCCGGCAGGACCACGGTGCGCCGCCGCGACAAGATGCGCATCGCCCTCGGCAACTTCGCCAAGGCGCGGTGGCACCAGCTGATCGCGCGCGCGTGACGGCCCGATGCGTGAAGCACGTCGTCGTCATCGGAGGCGGCTTCGCCGGGCTGGCCGCGGCCACGCGCTCGTCGAAGCGGGCGCGCCGTGACGCTGCTGGGAAGCGCGGCAGCTCGGCGGGCGCGCCTACTCCGTCGTCGACGAGGCGACCGGCGACATCGTGGACAACGGGCAGCACCTGTTCATGGGCTGCTACCGGCCACGCGCGCGTTCCTCGCGCGCATCGGCACCGCCGACAAGCTGCGCCTGCAGGAGCGGCTCGAGTCGCGTTCGTCGACGCGCGACGCGGGCGCGCGCGCGGCTGGCGTCGCCGCGGCTGCCCGGGCCGCTGTCGCTGCTCGGCGGGCCTCTTCGGCTTCTCGTCGCTGCCGTGGCGCGACAAGCTCGGCGATGCTCAAGGTCGCCACCGCGATCCAGCTGCCGTCGCGCTTCCAGCCGCCGGCGACCGACTGGGAGACCGTCGACGGCTGGCTCGACCGGCTCGGCCAGTCGCAGGCGGCGCGGCGCGCCTTCTTCCATCCGCTGGCGCTGGCCACGCTCAACGACGATCCGCGCACGGCCGCGCAGATGCTCGAGGCGGTGCTGCGCGAGGCCTTCTTTGTCGGGCCGGCCGCCGGCGAGGACGCGCGCATCGGGCTGGCGCACGTCGGGCTGTCCGACCTCTACGTCGACGACGCGCGCGCCTGGCTGCAGGCGCGCAGCGCCACGGTGCGGCTCGGCGCGGCGGTGGAGCGCGTGCTCGTCGAGGGTCCGATGGGAGCGGATGGCGCGCGGCGTGGCGCTGCGCGGCGGCGAGACGCATCGCGGCCGACGCGGTCATCGCCGCCTGCCCGCCGCCGCGCTGGTGTCGCTCGTCGACGCCGAGCACCGCGAGGGCGAGACCTGGTGGGCCGGCCTCGGCAGCTGACCGCGTCGCCAATCGTGTCGCTGCACCTGTGGCTCGATCGCCGCGTCACCGACGAGGAGATCATCGGCTGCATCGGCTCGCCGCTGCACTGGATCTTCGACCGCAACAGGCTCGTGCCGGTGCCGATCCGTCGAAGAGCCACCTGTCGCTGGTGGTCTCGGCGGCCGCGGCGCTCGTCGATCGCGCCGCCGACGAGATCGTGCAGACGCTCGTCGCCGAGCTCGGGCGCGTGCGTGCCCGAGGCGGCGCGGGCGCGCGTGCGTGCACGCGCGGCGTGATCGAAGGAGCGCGAGGCGACCATCGCGCACGCCGCCGGGTCCGAAGGGCTGCGCCCGCGCTGCCCGAGCCCGGTCGAGGGGCTGTTCGCCGCCGGCGACTTCGTGCGCACCGGGCTGCCCGCCACGATCGAGAGCGCGGTGCGCGCCGCCGACGACGCCGCGGCGTTGGCGCTGGCGTTCGAAGCGCCGCGCCTCGGGCCGACGGCGGCGTCGGCGCCGGCCGGCGCCTTCGTGCCCGCTGAGCCGCTGAAGCGGCCGAAGTCACGCCCGAGTAGCGCCGTCGCGGCCGCCCGAGGCGAGCGCGACGGCGCCGTCAGCGGCGCCGGTTCCGCTGCGGCAGTGGCTGCTGCTGCTGCTGCTGCTGCTCGAGCTGCTCCTGCTCCATGTTCTTCACCTTCATCTTCATGACGTTCTTCTTGCACGCGGGCGACAGCTCGATCCTTGTGCGCCTTGAGGCACCGCGAATCTGCGCGCCGCCGCCCGGCTCGACGTCGGACAGCCGCGCCGCATCCGCCATGCACGGCTTGTCCTGCTGCGTACGCCGTCGCGACCGAAGCCGAGCGCCGACGTCGCGATCACCAACATCGATTCGTTTCATCGAGCACCTCCCGTGGTTCGTCTTCCAGGTTCCAAGGCTGAACCGCTGCTCCGCCCGACGACGGCGTGCGACCAGCCTGACGAACAGCAGATCGACGACGAGCAGAGCACCGCCAGACGGCGAGTCGTCGCCGAAATGCACGTGCCGCCGGTCGAGGCGACGCTCGCGATCATCGACGCCACCGCCACGTCGCGCGCGTCGGCGCTGACGGCGACCGCGCGCCGCGCCGCCGCATCGGGCCGCCGACGAGCCAGCCGAGCGCCGCACCGCCACCGCGACACCAGCACCGCCACCGCGCGCGCGCCGGCGAGCGCGGCAACGCCGTGCAGCGCGCGACGCGACCAGGGCGACGAGCAGCGCAGCAGGAATCCCGCCGATGACGCCGATCAGCCGCGCCAGCCGCGCCGCCAGCTCGGGACGCCGCTTGCGCAGCTGCCGGCCGGCGACGTAGGGCAGAGCTGCAGCCAACCAGCTGCGCGATGAACGGCAGCTCGCGCAGCTCGATGTGGTGCGCGTGCAGAGCCAGCCCGCCGTCACCGGCGCGGTGAACGAGACCAGCTTGGCGAGGAACGGCGTGATCTCGACCCAGAGCCCGGCTCGGCCCCGGCGAGCCTGCCGAGCTGCGGGCGAAGCACCGCCCGGCGACGCGGCCAGCAGCAAGAGCGCGACCGCGACGTCGTCGCTGACGCGGAACGCGCGCGTCAGCGCGACCGCGACCAGCGCAGGAGCACGAGGTTGAGCGCGAGCGCACGCAGGATGAGCCCGCCGCTTCCGCCGCTTCGCCCCCTTGTCCGCGGCGGGCTCGCCGCCGAGCGCGAGCCCCATCGCCAGCATCATCGGCGACGAGGAACGCGGCGGCGAGCCCGCGCACGGCCCCCCCGAGAAGCGGAGCGGTCGTCGACGCACGTAGACGACCGTCCCGCCGCTGTAGTACGGCGTGCCATAGGCGGCGGCGGCGCCGACGGCGACCGGCGCCGCGTAGGGCGCCGCGTAGGGCGCCGCGTAGGGCGCCGCGTAGGGGCCGATAGCCGACGCACCGTGCGCCGCGCGACGCCCGCGTCGCTCCATCGGCGTCAGACGGCCGGCCGATGATGCGCTCGCATCGCCGCGAGGCGACGACGACGGTGGCGATGATGAGCGACGAGACGAACCATGATCCCTCCTTCAGCGACGCGCAGTGTTGCCGCGCGTGAGAACTGGATTCGCGTCACGCCGGGCGGCGGCGTGAACGTAAAGTCCTGCGCGGAGACGGCCGCATGCGGCTCCCAGCGCGACAGCCTGACGGAGAATCCGGCTGCCCCGGATCGTTCTTCGACGTGATCACGTAGCGCCGGGGCAGCGGCTGAGCGCCGTCCTGCACCCGGATCTGCCAGTCGACGTCCTTGCCGCGGAACGCCAGGTGATGGCAGTTGACGCCGTCGATCGGCTCGAGCCCGACGTCGATGCCTGGTACACGTCCTCGGTCAGGACCTCGTACGGTTCGAGTCGAGCAGATCGCCGCCGGCGCGTAGATGCCGAACTTGTCGCGCGCGACGTCGATGGCGCGATCGAGATCGCCCGGCGCAGCAGCGGTCGCATACATGCCGGTGCGCTTCCATAGATGCTGAACTCGTTGCCGTCGTAGCGGAAGACGACGTCGGCGACAGGACCGAGACGATCGCTGCGCAGCTTGTTCGCCGCTGCACCTCGACGCGCGAGGCGCTCAGCTCCTGCAGCTTCTCCGTTCTTCAGGACCAGCTCGTCGACGGTGTCGCTCTCGACGCGGAAGCTGCGCAAGGACGAGACGTAGCTGCTCATGTGACGGAGCACCTGCTCGGCCTTGGGGTCGATGCCGGTCCGCTGCGTCGGCTCGTCCGCGGCAGCGGGCAGCGCGACCGACAGCGCGACGATCCAGATCCATTTCGCCATGACGTCCCCTCCTGGCTACGCGCTGGCGAGGCTGCAATCGACGGTCCAATGCCCGTCGAGGATCCGTCTGGACACGGATGGTCCGTGACGCGCGCGCCGATATCTTTGCCGCCAACGGAGGGGAATCCAGTGCGACGTTCGACGGGTGTTCATCGGCGGCGCTGTGCTGACGGCGGCGGCCTGCTCGGGCATCACGACGAACGCGAACATCGCGCCGGGCGCGAACCTGTCGCAGTACCACACCTACAGCTGGTTCAAGCCGGCGCAGGCGACGGAGACGATCGGCGAGCAGGAGGTGCGCGCGGCGCTGCAGAACGAGCTGGCGCAAAAGGGGCTGGAGCCGGCGACGACGACGCCGCCCGACTTCCTCGTCGCCTATCACTCCACCAAGCAGCAGCAGGTCAGCGCGGCGCCGAGCTACGGCTACGGTTGGTCGGCCGGCATGCCCGACGTCTACACGTACACCGAGGGCACGCTCATCGTCGACTTCATCGAATCCCAAGACCAACAAGGTCTTCTGGCGCGGCTCGGCGTCGGGCGTGCTCGACCATCCGCGAAGAGCCCGGACCTGCACAAGATCGACAAGGCCGTGGCCAAGCTCGGTGGACAAGTATCCGATGCAGATGGCGTCGGTGCCGCGTCCGGCGATGTGACCGCGCGCGCTCACGGCGCAGGCCGGCCGAACGGGTGACGTGTCGACAAGTGGCTGGCCGGCGCGGAGGCGCGCTGCGCGAGCGTCGGGCCGAACGGCGAGCCGGCGGGCGGCTCGGCGACGCGCACGGGCACACAGCGGCCCTTGCACGCGATTGCGAAGAGCGCGACCGAGACGGCGATGCGAGCGACGCTGCGCATGCGCGGCGAAGATAGACACGCGAGCCGCCGGATCCAGGGCGTGCGCGGCCGCGCTCCGCGTCGAACCGCTGGGGGCTGCTCGAGGGTGCGGATCGGCGGTGTGTGCCGGCGTCGACGCCGGCGGCACGCAGGGGGCCGCTCCCGCCGTCGGAATTCGGTCGCAGTCGCCGCTTCGCGCGTGCTCCTCCAGCGGCCGCGCCGATGCGCGCTTGCGCGCGACGCGCGCCCTTTACGCCGTCGGTATCGGCCCCTCAGCGCGCCGGCCTCTTGCCCGAGCCCAGAGCCAGGGGCCCTACGTAGACGCAGAGCGCGCGCAAGAAGCGGTCGGCAGGCCGCGCCACGGGTGCCAGTTCACAGGACCCGCGGATCCGGGCGCGAGCGGCCGCGCTCCGCGTCGAACGGCGACCGCTGTCCCGCATTGGCGGACCGAGCCAGGTCGAGCGAGGAGGCGCAATAGCGAGGAGCGACGACGGAAAGCTAGCCCAAGACCCAATGCCGCTCAGTTAGCTGCAAAGACGGCTGGGTCGCGGAGGTAGCAATGCGCGCTGCGCGTTGACCACGTGGCAAGGAGCGAGGGATCGCTCTGGTACCAGGCGCAAGAGCGGACGTAGTGAGGCGAGCTCACGGCGGCGTTGAGGGGCCGCGTCGCGCGCAGCGCGACATCGGCGGCCCCGATGGAGGAGCACGCCGCGAAGCGGCGACTGCGAAGAAGGGATGAAGTGGCCGGCTCCTCTTCCAACGTGATCGAGGATGAACTCGTCACAAGCGGGGATAACCCCGCAAACGCGGTCAATGCCGCAAAGAGAGAGGAGACCGGCCATGGAGCATATTGGCATCGATCTGGGCGCAAAGCACTCCCACATCGTCGTGATGACCGAGGCGCAGATCACGCTGCGCACCAGGGTCGAGACGAGAACGCTTCCGAGCTGGCTCGAGCGCAGACAGCCAAGCCGCGTCGTCATGGAAGCGTGCACGCAGAGTCCGGCGGTCGCCCGCGCGTCCCTGGCGGCCGGGCATCAAACGATCGTTGTGCCGGGCTCGCTCGTCCGGGCGCTCGGCGTCGGCGCCCGCGGTATCAAGACCGACGATCGCGATGCACACGTTTTGGCGCTCGCCTCGGTACGCAACGAGCAACTGCCGTCGGTGCATCTTCGCAGCGAGCTCTCTCGCGGTCGACGCGAGATTCTCGCGGCCAGGACGGTCCTCGTCAGATCTCGACGGTCTCTCGCGCTCTCCATCAAGAGCTGGCTGAGAGGGAGACTGATTACGCTTCGAGGCAAGGCGAATACCGTCGCGTTCTGCGATGCGGTGCGCAGTGTCGCGTTGAACGAGCCCGAAGGATTGCCCGTCGCCATCGAGAGGCTGCTCATCACCTTCGAGCACCTGTGCGGTCAGATTGCGGCGCTCGACGAGATGATTGCGACGCTCGTCGACGACGACGCGACGTGTGCCAAGCTGATGCAGATCCCCGGCGTCGGTCCTCAGGTCTCGCTGACGTTTACGACACACATCGACGACCCCACGCGCTTTGCCAACTCCGAGCGGCTCGCCAGCTACCTGGCGCTGGTCCCCGGCGAGGCTACGACGGGCGGCAAGGTCGTACGGACGGGCTCGATCAAAGCCGGACCGCTCTACTTGAAGGCGCTCCTGGTCCAGGCGGCGTGGTCGCTGTGGCGGACGCGGCCGGACGAACCGATGGTCGTCTGGGCGCGCTCGATCGCAGACAAACGCGGCAAGCGCATCGCGATCGTGGCGCTGGCGCGCAAGCTGGCGACGGTCATGTGGGCGATGTGGAAGCACGGCACCGAGTACGATCCGCTGCGCACGAGCGGAGGCGCTTCGATGCACTGAACGAGCGGTCCGAACATAGGCAGTTCCGAGGCAAAGGTCGTAGCAGCTCCAATGGTGATGACCGTGCGGGAACCGCTCGGGCCTCCGTAGCAACACCGCGGATGGACCCCGTTGCGCACGAATACGGCTCACCGGCGGACACCCTCATGCGCCACCAGAGCGCGAATAGTCGATTGCACGAGCGTGCGACGACCTGCTCAGCCTCGAAACTGCGGAGCTCGACTCGCGTGCCTGCCGCCAGGCGCGCCACGGGAGAGGTTTGTGCTTGCTGCGTGGGGCCACTTCATAGTCGGCTCCCGACGCCGGGAGGTCGTCTCACTGCGTCCGCGACCCCAGCCGTCCCGAAGCGATTCGTTCTTGACTGAGCGACATTGCGGTCCAGGGGCCCCTAGACCTCGCCGTCGCCGTCGCCGTCGCTGTCGACGGGCAGGCCGGCCTCGCGCGCGCAGCGCGCGCAGCCGCTGCTTGAGCTCCTTCTCGTAGCCCGACTCCGACGGGCTCGTAGTAGCGCGCGCCCGCGCAGCTCGTCGGGCAGGTAGTCCTCGGCGACGTAGTGCCCTGCGAAGTCGTGCGGGTACTTGTAGCCGCGCGCCGTAGCCGAGCTCCTTCATCAGCGGCGTCGGCGCGTTGCGCAGCGTGCAGCGGCACCGGCAGCGCGCCGCGCTCGCGCACGTCCTTGCGCGCCGCCGCGTAGCGTGGTCAGCGCCGCGTTCGACTTGGGCGCCGTCGCGAGGTACAGTCGCCGCCTGCGTCAGCGGCAGCATGCCCTCGGGCAGGCCGACGAAGCGCACGGCCTCGAGCGCCGCCACCGCGACCTGCGAGCGCCGCGGGTCGGCGTTGCCGACGTCCTCGCGCCGCGAAGATGACCATGCGCCGCACGATGAACAGCGGATCCTCGCCCGCCTCGAGCATGCGCGTCATCCAGTAGACCGCGGCGTCGGGATCGGAGCCGCGCATCGACTTGATGAACGCGGAGATGACGTTGTAGTGCTCCTCGCCGGCCTTGTCGTAGAGCAGCGTCTTGCGCTGCAGCGCCTCCTCGACGGCCGCGCGGTCGACGCGGCGCCGGCCGTCGGGCCCGGGCTCGGCGAGCTGCGCGGCGACCTCGAGCGTCGACAGCGCGCGCCGCGCGTCGCCGCCCGCCTCGCGCGCGATGAGCTCGCGCACGTCGTCGGCGACGGTCGAGCGGCGCGCTTGCCGAGCCCGCGCTCCGCGTCGGCGAGCGCGCGGTCGACGAGCGCGCGCAGGTCCGCCTCGCCGAGCGCCTCGAGGCGCACCACCTTGCAGCGCGACAGGAGCGCGGCGTTCACCTCGAACGACGGGTTCTCCGTCGTCGCGCCGATGAGCGTGACCGTGCCCGCCTCGACGTGCGGCAGCAGCGCGTCCTGCTGCGCCTTGTTGAAGCGGTGGATCTCGTCGATGAACAGGACGGTGCGCTCGCCGTGCTCGGCCAGGCGCGTCCTCGGCCTCGGCGACGACCTCGCGCAGATCCTTGACGCCCGCCTGCACCGCCGAGAGCGCGACGAAGCGCGCGCTGGTGCGCGCGCGGCCAGGATGCGCGCCAGCGTCGTCTTGCCGGTGCCCGGCGGACCCCACAGGATGAGCGACGGCAGCGCGTCGCTCGCGAGGTCGCCGCTCAGCATGCGCCCCGGGCCGAGCAGGTGCGCCTGGCCGACGAACTCGTCGAGGTCGCGCGGGCGCATCCGCTCGGCGAGCGGCTGGCCGGTGCGGCTCCGTTTTGCAGCGTGACGAAACAAATCCATGGGCACGGCTATTCCACAACGTAGGTCGCGCGAACGCTCGACGCTACCACGGCCGCGGGAGGCGCGGCGACGATCGGCGCCATGACGCGACTGCCACACCGACACGCAAGAAGAGTCACATTTTTGCCGTTTCGACAGCGCCGGCAGGCCACCCGACAGGAAGACCGGGCATCCAAGCGACGTAGATTGCAATGAGATGCGTAGCCTGAGCCCCGTCGCTGCGACCCGGTACGAGGGTTGCTTGGTCAGGATGACGAACATGGGTGTGGAGAGCTCGATGGATTGGGTGCGACGCGCCGGCGACTACCGGGTGCTGGTCGGCAAGCGCGACCGGCTCGGCTATCCGCTCGGCGAGGTCGAGCGCGCCCGGTTGGACGAGCTCGAGCGCTTCTTCACGCAGGACGCCAACCGGCGGCGTGCGCCGTGGGCCTCGCGCGAGCAGATCCGCGCGCCCATCTCGGTGATCGTGCAGTTCGGCGACGTGACCGGCCAGGCGCGCGACATCTCGGGCGACGGCATCTTCGTGGTGACGGACGCCCCGCTGCCGATCGGCGCGCGCACGGTGGTGCGTGTGGCGGACGAGCCGGCGACGGCGGGCGACGACCTCGACGCCGAGGCGCCGTACGATCAGTGGGAGTTCGGCGCCGAGGTGGTGCGGCTCGACGCCGGCGGCATGGGGCTGCGCTTCGTCGGCATCCCGCTCGTCTTGCGCATCACGCACCGCCACCGCGACGAAGTTGCGCCGCTCCGCATGCACGCCGCCTAAGTACTGTCCTAGCGCCAAGGCCCGTCGGTCAGGGCCTGCCGGGCGCGGCGGGCCGTCGAGGGCAGCCTCTGGCGACACGCTCCGTTTCGCCGGCGGCCGTACCGGCCGGCGGCACGTCGTTCGCTCGGCTCGTCGCTGGCATCCGCCCTTCGGGCGGAGCGCTCCTCGACGGTCGCCAGAAGCTGCCCTCGACGACCCGCCGCTCGAGCTTCGTACGGTGCCCCTGGATGCCGGGTTCCCGAGCGCCCATCGAGAGCGGGCGGTCGTCGGAGCCGGCTTCGCGGGCGTCGAGGAGCGCTCGTCGCGAAGCGACGATGCCAGCGACGAGTTCGAGGGCCCGGACGCGCCGCCGGCCTGTAAGGCCGCCGGCGTAGCGGGCCCGTCCCGCGAAGACGGCTCCGACGGCCGCCCGCGAACCCTCGGCGCGAACGGAGCGGCGTTGCGGCTAGCGCGGCTTCGCTTTGGTCTTGTAGACCTTGTCGAGGCCCGAGAGCTGCGCCGTCGGCAGCATGACGAACCCGTGCACGTTCTTCCGCAGGGCGGCGATGTTGTCCTCGTGCCACAGGCTGACGACGGGGACGTCGCTCGCCAGGATCTTCTGGATCTGCGCGTAGACCCGCTTGCGCCCGGCGCGATCGACCGTGCGCCGCCCCTCGACGATCAGCCGATCGATCTCCGGGTTGCGATAGCGTTCGCGGTTGCCGCCGGCGTCGAGGTTGTCGCGCGTCGGGATGCGCTCGGAGGCGAAGAAGTTGATGTAGAGGTCCGGCTCCGAGATCTCCGGGATCTGCATGAGCGACATCTGGAAGTTGCCCTTCTTGAGGTCCGCGAACAGCGTGGCGAACTCGTAGACGCGCAAATCGACGCCGATGCCGACCTGCCGCAGCATCTCGGCGATGACGTTGGCGATGGCGACGCGCAGCTTGTTCGACGAGGTCTTGTAGATGATCGTGAAGCGCGGCGCCGGCCCGTCGCCGTCGGGATCGCGGTAGCCGGCCTCGTCGAGCAGCTGCTTGGCCTTCTGCGGGTCGAACTGGTAGTCGGCGACGTCCTTCTCGTACGCCCAGTGGAACGTCGGCAGCATTCCCGTCGCCGAGATGGCGCGATCGTGGAGCTTGGTGTGGATGATGGTCTTGCGATCGATCGCGTAGGCGATGGCGCGGCGGACGCGCACGTCGCGCAGGATCGGATCTTCGTCGTTCAACAAAAGATACGAGTAGACGCTCGACGGCGCGGACTCGACCTTCAGGCGCGGCTGCTCGGCGACGGCGTCGATGAGCAGCTGCGAGATCGTGTTCTGCGTCAGATCGCCCGAGCCGCCGACGAGCGCCAGGAGGCGCGAGTTGTCGTCGCGGATCGTCTTGAAGACGAGGCGGCGCAAGGGCGGCGCGCCGCCGTAGTAGTACGGGTTGCGCTCGAGGATCCACGTCTCGCCGCGCCGCTCCTTGAAGACGTACGCGCCGGCGCCGCGCGGCATCGCGTCCTGCGCGGTGCCCGGCGGCGGGCGCTCCATGAGGCCCATGTTGAGGTCCGTCAGAAACGGCGCGTGCGCGTGCGCCAGGTGCGCGGTCATGTGGCGCGCGTCGTGGATGTCCCAGCGCTGAAAGCCGGACTCGCGCAGCGTGCGGCGGAAGCGGCCGCACGGGCCGCCGGAGCAGCGCGGGTCGAGCAGCGCCTCGAAGGTATAGGCGACGTCGTCGGTGGTGACCGGCTTGCCGTCGGAGAAGCGGACGCCGTCCTTGAGCGTGATCTCCCAGTCGTTGCCGACGGGGACCACGCTCTCGGCGAGCTCCATCTTGGGCTCGAGCGTCTGCGTGTCCGTCGACACCAGCGGCGCCCAGACCATGCGCGAGACCTTGTAGTCGTACGACTGCAGGCAGTAGCGCGGGTCGATCGACACCGGGGCCTGCTCGATGAGCACGACCAGCTCGTCGTCGGGAACGCGGCCCGCGCCGCAGGCGCGCGAGCGCCAGCGCCAGAACTGGCAGCGCGAGGGAGCGCCTGCTATTTTTCGAGGGTGCCACGTCGCGCGTCGCTGGTCCTGGGCCTAAGCCTGAGCGCAGGCGTGGCATGGGCGCAAGTTCCCGTCGACGCGGGCGCGCCGCCGACGACGAAGACGCGCCGGTCGCCGCGCAGCCCAAGCCGGCGCCCGTCGCCGCGCAGCCCAAGCCGGCGCCCGTCGCCGCGCAGCCCAAGCCGGCGCCCGTCGCCGCGCAGCCCAAGCCGGCGGAGCTGCCCGACGGCGGCAAGGTCACCCTGACGCCGACCCCGGTCGTCTCGTCGCCGACCGGCTCGCCCGCCGAGCGCCGGAAGTGGCTCAAGGATCAGATCGACGCCGCCCTCGGCGATCCCGAGCTGGGCAAGGCCAAGGTCGGCATCGACGTCGTCGACGTCGAGACCGGCAAGACGCTCTACGCGCGCAACGACGGCGGCCTGTTCAACCCGGCGTCGAACGTCAAGCTCTTCACCACCGCCGCGGCGCTCGGCATCCTCGGCCCCGAGTATCGCTGGAAGACCGTCGTCTACGCCGACGGCCCGATCGCGGGCGGCGAGCTCAAGGGCCGCCTCTACTTGAAGGGCCACGGCGATCCGACGCTGGTCGTCGAGGACCTGTGGCGCATCGTCACCGACCTCTACGGCGGCGGGCTGCGCAAGGTCTCGGGCGATCTGGTCGTCGATGACACCTTCTTCGACGCCGTGCGCGTCGGCCCCGGCTTCGACCAGAAGCAGGAGGACCTGCCGTTCCGCGCGCCCAACGGCGCCCTGTCGCTCAACTACAACGCCGTCGGCGTGCACGTGATGCCGGGCGCCGGCGACGCGGCCGCGGCGCGTGTCGTCATCGATCCGCAGACGCCCTACTTCACCATCGTCAACGACGCGCGCACCGTCGCCGACGGGCGCACCGCCATCACCGTCGAGTCGCGCGAGACGACCGATCACACCGAGCTGCGCGTCGCCGGCCGCATCCGCCTCGGCGACGAGGGGCTGGTCTTCGTGCGGCGCGTGGCGCATCCCGATCTCTACGCCGCCAACGCCTTCCGCGAGCTGCTCGCGCGCCGCGGCGTCAAGGTAAGCGGAAGCATCGTGCGCGACGCCACGCCGACCACCGCGCGCGCCCTCGACCGCGCACTACTCGCAGCCGCTCGGCGTCGTCGTGCGCGACGTGAACAAGCGCTCGAACAACTTCATGGCCGAGCAGATCCTCAAGACGCTCGGCGCCGAGACCGGCGGCCGCCCCGGCACGTGGCAGAAGGGCGTCGACGCCGTCGCCGGCTTCCTCGAGCGGCTCGGCATCGCGCGCAAGGACTACAAGATGACGAACGGTTCGGGGCTGTACAACTCGAACCTCTTCTCGCCGGCGCAGGTGACCACGCTGCTCCGCGTCGCGTACAAGGACTTCCGCTTCGCCGCCGACTTCATCGGCTCGCTGGCGCTCGCCGGCGCCGACGGGACCGTCTCGCACCGCATGGAGGGCGGCCTGGCCGAGCGCTACGTGCGCGCCAAGACCGGCACGCTCAACGGCGTCTCCTGCCTGGCCGGTTACGCGGGCGCGCCCGGCCACGCGCCGCTCGCCTTCGCCATCTTCATGAACGACCTGCCCGACCCGTCGACGCAGCGGGCGCGGCGCGCGCAGGACGCGATCGCCGAAGCGCTCGTCGCCTACCTCCTGGCCAAGTAGCGAGCTACTGCTGGAAGGTGTCGCTCGACGGCGCCGGGCAGCGCCTCACCGGCGACGTCTCGCCGTCGGCGTTGATCCAGCAGTCGTCGAGGGTCGAGCAGTAGCAGATCTCGAAGGATGCGTGCCCGAGCGCCCGCTCCAGGCGCCGTCCGAGGCTGTCGGGCGCGCCGCCGCCGTTGATCTCCTTGCCGCCATCGTCGTGCGGCCGGAAGGCGTGCACCGTCTCGCCCGGCGGGAGCACACGACGGTGGAAATCCGAGCGCACGATCTGGACCTTGTCGGCGAACCCGCCGCGCCGAAGCAGCGCCTCCCAGGTGTCGACCGGTTTGCCGTCGACGCGCATGATCACGTTCTTGATGAGCGCCGGCCCCACGCCCTTGTTGTCGACTTCGATCTGCAGCGGCAGGTCGCTAGACGAGACGGTGACGTAGGGCCAGACCTGCGCGCGCACCTGCTGCCGTTGCACGTAGGCCGTGTACGCAGACACCGCCAGCGCGAGGAACCCGACGAGGCTGGCCACGATGGCGTCGAGGCGGCTGGCGTTCTTCATGGCTCGATCTTCGCCCCCAGCATCGCGATCACGTGCGGCAGGTCCGCGTCCTCGGGATCGTCGGCGCGCGCCGGCAGGAGCTTCTGCGCGCTGCCCGACGTCGCCAGCGCCAGCCGGCGCCGCCGATCGGCGAAGAGCCTGAGCGCCGAGCGCGCGTTGAGCCGCTCGTACAGCCGGACGTTCGCCGCGCCGACCGCGAGCGTCGCCGCCACCCACAGCGCCGCCGCCGGCAGAAAGCCCGGGACGAGGAAGCGCACCGGCGTCGTCACCACCCAGGCCGCGAGGTAGAGCCAGAACCACTCGCCATAGAGCCGCTTCTGCACGCGCCGCTCCGCCTCGGCGCGCACCTCGGCGCGCACCTCGGGATCCGACAGCGGCAGCCGCTCGACCCCGCAGCTCGGGCACTCGCCCGCGTGCACCGACAGCGAGCGGTAGCAGACGACGCAGATGAACTGCGCGTCGGTCGGCTCGGTGCGGTACGGGTCCACTAGAAGATCTTGGCGCGTAGGCGCCTGAGTGCCAACTCCGTCTTGAGGTCGCGGATGGTGCCGTCGTCGCAGCGGCGCAGCGCCTCGTCGAGCGCGACCCACTCGAGCGCCGCGCCCTCCTCGAACGGCGAGCCGTCCGTCGGCGGCGGCACCGCGGCGTCGGGGTCGGCGACCTCGGCCGCGGCGAACCAGAACAGCTCGGCGAACATGCCCGCCGTCGGAAACACCGCCGGCCCGAGCCGCTCGACGGCGTCGGGCGCGATGGTGACGCCCGCCTCCTCGTGCGCCTCGGCGGCGGCGCGCCGCTGGATCGCCGGCCAGCCCTCCTCGCCGCGCTCGATGATGCCGGCGACCACCTCGGTGTGCGCGCGGCCGAGGCTCGGGTCGCGGAAGTAGAGCGGCACCCGCGGCGCGTGCCGGACGAGCACGCGCACTCCGTCGGCCGCCCGATGCCACAGGACGAGCACCACCGCGTCGTCGCCCATCGGCCGCTCGACGAAGTCGTACAGGCCCTCCTTGGAGCGCGTGCCGTCGGCGCGCTTGACGCACAGCCGGACGCGCCGGATGCGCAAGAAGCCGCCGTCGCCGATGCGCTCGTCGCTCACGACCTCGTAGCCGTCGAACGCGCGCCCGCTCACCGGCTCACGCGTAGATGAGCAGCGCCACGTCGAGCCGGTTGGCGGCGGCGATCTCGAGGCAGGCGCGCAGCTCGGCCCAGTCGGCGACGAAGCGATCGAGCTCCTTTTGCCCCTCGTCCTCCTTGGCCTGCCGCCAGGTCTTGTAGGCGTCGCCCTCGGGCTGCCCCGGGCGCAGCGCGCGGTACCAGGCGCGCGCGAAGGTCTCGGAAGCGTTGCCGAGGCGCCGCCCGTCGAGGCCGCGCGCCAGCGACAAGAGGCGCTCGGGGCGCAAAAGGAAGATCGATCCCGCGTGCTCCTCGCCCGCCTGGGCCCACGGCGCCAGCGGCAACAGCTCCGCCGGCGACAGCGACGTCAGCACCGGCCCTTCGCCGTCGGGCGGCGCGGCGAACGGCAGCGTCTCGGCCATCGCCTCGAGGAGCGACTCGGTGTCGCCGTCGAGCTCCTCGGCTTCGGCGGGGTCGAGCGCCGGCGCCGCCGGCTTGTCGGTGCCGCAGATGGCGAACAGCGGGATCACGCGCTCGTCCCAGTAGGCGAGCTCGTCGCCGCCGGCCCACGCCAGCGAGGCGCCGAACGCGACCAACTCGAGCGCGCGCGTCGACACGCGCGCCTCGGCGAGGCTCTGCCCGGCGGTGGTCGTCTCGAGCTCGGCGAACACCTGCTCGCGCGTCGCCTCGAGCGGGCCGAACCAGCCGGCGGGCGCGCCCGAGAGGCGCTGCGCCCACAGCCGCGCCTCGACGTCGAAGGTCTCCTTGCGATCGAACGCGAAGAAGGCCACGCGCTCCTCGCGCTCCTCGAGCGCGTCGCCGCGATCGTGGAAGCGGAACGAGTCGAGCCCGGTCGGCGTGCCGACGGGGATGACGAGCGTGCGCTGCTTGTAGAGCGCGACCGTGCTCGACGCGGCGACGCCGATGCCGAGGCGGGTGCCGTCGTCGGCGGCGTGCAGGGCCGGCAGGTCGGCCCCCGCCTCCGCGGTCAGTCGCGCCAAAAAGTCGTCGCCGGGCGCGCCGGCGAACCCTTCGTCGCCCTTGCCGTCGACGAAGCGGTGCACCATCGCCTGCTTCGCCGAGTGGTTCACGTGCACGAAGGTGGCGCGCCCGCCCTTGGAGAAGCGCTGGACGAGCGCCGGATCCTCCGTCGGCATCCCGCGCACATCGTGCACCTCGATCTGCACGAGGCCGATCGACGAAAGCGGCGCCACGCGCACCAGCGCCGCGTGCCGCCCGCTCTCGCGCACGATCGCGTGCACCTCGGCCACCGTCAGCTGCCCCGCCGGGACGATGACCGCCGTCAGATCGCGCTCTTCGGGTTTCTCGTCCGCCATGGTCATCCCACGATCGCGTGCAGCTCGTACGGCAGCGCGCCCTTGTCCCACGGCCGCGTCAAGACCGCCTCGGCCGCGCCCGATGCCTTCAAGTCGGTCCCGAGCTTCTCCTGCTCGGGCGCGATCACCGCCACGCGCGCGGTGTCGCGGTGGCGCGCGTGCAGCGCGCGCAGGATGCCGACGCCGTCGCGCGCGTCGGCGGCGCCGTCGGGCGACATGTCGACGACCACCGCCTCGAACGGCCGCACCTCGACGAGGAGCAGCGCCTCGTCCCAGCGCGACGCCGGGTGCACGTCGAACTCGGCGCGCAGCTCCTCGACGAGCGCGCGCAGCGTCGCCAGCTTCTCCGAGACGACGAGCACGCGCAGCGCCCGCGCCTTGGTCTCCTGCCCGAGCGCGCGCTGCACCACCTCGACCAGCTCGTCGGAGGCGGCCGGCTTGCGCAGCACGTGCGGCGTGGCCACCAGATCGCCGATCGACTCCGGCTCGTAGGCGCCGGTCCACACGACGATGGGCACGCGATCGCCCGGAAACTTCTCCTGCAGCTGGTGCGCGAAGCGCACGCCGTCGATGCGCGGCACGAAGATGTCGAGCAGGATGAGGTCCGGCCGCCGCGTCATGTAGGCGACGAGCGCCGCCTCGCCGTCGCCGGCCACCTCGACGGCGAAGCCCTTGCCCTCGAGCACGTTGCGCGCGTAGCCGACGACCTCCGCGTCGTCCTCGACCAGAAGGATGTGCGCCATGGACCGCCTACTCTAGCACGCACGTGATATGCAATCGTCATGGACTCGGCCGAAGCCAACCGCATGCGCTGGGCGTTCCAGCGCGGCCACTACGAGGTCTGGTACGCCACGCTGTCGCACCTCGCCTCGCGCACGGGGTTCTGGATCCGCTACACGCTCGAGGCGCCCGAGGAGGGGCACGGCGAGCCGTACGCGCAGCTGTGGTTCGCGCGCTTCGACGGCAACGACGCCGCGCGCACCTTCGGGTTCAACCAGAAGCTGCCCATCGGCGAGCTGCGCCAGGAGCCGGCGCCGTTCCGCGTGCGCATCGGCGACGCGGAGCTGACCTCGTCGTCGGCCAAGGGGCACCTCGCCGGCGACGGGCACGACGCGTCGTGGGACCTGCGCTGGACGCCGGCGGAGACGGTGCACCAGCACCTGCCGTCGTCCGTCTACAAGGCGTCGCTTCGCCGACACGCTGGTGCAGACGCCGAACCTCAACGTCGCGGCGCGCGGCACCATCACCGTCGACGGGCAGACCTACGAGCTCGACGGCGATCCGCTCGGCCAGACGCACCTGTGGGGCAAGAAGCACACCTACTCGTGGGCCTGGTCGCACTGCAACGCGTTCGAAGGCGATCGCGGCGCCGCGCTCGAGACGCTCTCGGTGCGCCTGCGCAAGGGGCCGGTGGTGCTGCCCAAGCTGACGCTGATCTCGCTGTACCTCGACGGCAACGATCCGCCGGCGCTGCACTTCCGCGACTTCTGGAAGCTGCCGCTCGCGCGCAGCGACTATGGTACCGGGCGGTACCACCTGCACGCCGCCGACGCGACCTGGAAGATCGAGGCGGAGCTGACCTGCCGCGCCGAGGACATGGTGATGGCCGAGTACGTCGATCCCGACGGCGAACCCGCCTACTGCCACAACACCGAGTGCGCCGACGCGCGCGTCACCGTCTGGCGGCGCTCGCCGTTCGTCGGCCGCTTCCGCCAGCACCGCACGCTCACGTCGCAAAAGGGCGCGCACTTCGAGTGGGCCGCGCGCGCCGGCGACCCGCTCGTGCGCAAGCGCCACGTCACCATCGGCTGACTAGGGGCAGGGCAGGCCCGTGCAGGTGCCGTTGCCTTTGCAGCAGGTCGTGCAGGTCTGCAGCCGCGTCGGGCAGGCCGCCGAGCTACCGCTGCAGTACGACGCGTTCAAGCACAAGCTCGGATTGGACGGCAGGCACTGCGTACCGGCCGTCACGTAGTTGGTCACGCAGCTGACGCCGGCGTTGCAGCTGTAGGTCGCGCAGCTGGTGTTGGTCGCGCACGTCGCGCACAAGCCGCCCGACGCGCCGCAGGCCGCCGGCTCGTGCCGACGGCGCAGCTGCCCGACGACGCGCAGCAGCCGCCATTGCACGGCTGGTTGGCGTTGCACGAGGTCGTGCACATGTGGACGCTGAGGTCCACGCGTGATTGGCCGGGCAGTCTGCCGCCGAGTTGCAGCCGCAGGCGCCCGAGCTGAGGCAGGCCGAGCCGGTCGCGTTGCCGACGCAGCTCTTGCAGACGCTGCCGACGGCGCCGCACACCGACTGCGACGTGCCCGGCTGGCAGGTTCCGCTCGTCGGCCGACGAGCAGCAGCCCGACAGGCAGGCCATCGACGACGAGCAGCTGTTGACGCATACGTTGTCGTGCAGCCCGTCGACGTGCCCGGGCAATCGGTGGCGGTGCGATGCAGCCGCACTGCCGCCGCCGGTGACCGCGATGCACTTGTGGCCGTTTTGATTGTTCGTGCAGTCGGCGCACACCGCGCCGTTGCTGCCGCAGATGTCGCCGCCGTGCCGGTCTGGCAGGTCCCCCCGTCATCGCCGAGCAGCAGCCGCCGTTGCACGGCGTGTTCATGTCGCACGCCGAGCCGCAGGTGTGGGTCGTCGTGTTGCACGCCTGGTTGGGCAGGCAGTCGCTCGCCGTGGTGCATCCGCACCTGGTCGTGCCGCGAGCGTCAGGCACGCCGTGCCCGCACGTTGCCGGCGCAGCTGCCGCAGGTCGCCTGTCCGAGCGCGCACGCCATCGTCGAGTCGCCCGGATCGCACATGCCGCCGTTGCAGCAGCCGCCGTTGCACGGCTGGGAGGCGTGCACGCGGTCGTGCACGAGTGTGACGGTAGATCGCACGCTTCGCCCATCGGGCAGTCGGCGGTGCCGTTGCAGCCGCCGCCGCCGCCGGCGAGATCGCCGCTGCCGCCGTCGCTGCCGCCGTCGGTGCCGCCGTCGCCGCCGAGGACCATCGCCGTCGCCGTCACGTTGATCGTGTCGCAGCGCGCGGCGAGCGCGCGCGCGTCGCTCGCCGCCGGCGCCGAGCACGCTGCCGGCGCCGAGCGCGGTGACCGAGACGTCACCGTGCTGGCCGGCCGGGTAGGTCGAGAAGTCGAGCTCGAGCGTGCCGCTCGTCGGTTGCTCGACGGCAGCGTCACCGACTGTGCCGCCGTCGCCGTGCCGTCGATGGTGACGACGTACTGCAGCGTGTCGGTGCCGGCCGGCATGTCGAGGTCAGAGCACCGTGCCCGCCTTGCACGCGCGCGTCGAGGTGCAACCCGTGAGCGCGATTGTCGAAGCGGCGAGGAGAACGAGCCCGCGCATCAGTTCACCGTCGATTGGCCGAGCGACGGCGTCGGATTCTTCGGCGTCGACGTGGCGAGGCCGACACCGACGGCGACGCCGGCCACGACCACCGCCGCCCCGGCGATCACGCCCCAGAACCAGCCGCGCTTCCACACCGGCCGCTCCGCGGGCTCCGGTGCGCTCGTCGTCGCGATCGCCGCGCGCCGGGTGCCGCGGCCGGCGCCGTCGTGGTCGCGGGCTCCGGCGTCGTCGCCGGCGCCGTCATCGTCCCGGCGGCGGCGCCGCCAGCGTGCCCTCTCGGGCGGCGCGTTGGCCACCGCCTTGTCTTTTGCAGGGCCGCGTCGAGGTCGGCGATGATGCGCTCGACC
>CAWEQR010000003.1:0-15319 GCA_963811275.1 uncultured Chitinophagaceae bacterium
GTCATGGATCAGCAGGAACATCAGGCCTTTGCCCATATTCAACGCGGTCTGAATACTCTGGCTCACGCGCGTTTTCATATCTTTTGTCACAGCCAGCCGGTCAATCACCACTTCGATATCGTGAATCTTGTAGCGGTCTACCTGCATCCTGGAGACCAGGTCTTTGACCTCTCCATCCACCCGAACTTTCACGAATCCCTTCTTGCGGATGTCTTCAAACAGTTCCCGGTAATGCCCCTTTCTTCCGCGCACCAGCGGGGCGAGCACGGAAATTTTTTTTCCGGAAAATTTTTCAAAAATATCGGCGACAATTTCTTCCTCGCTGAACTTGACCATTCGCCGGCCGGTATTGTATGAATAGGCCTGCCCGATACGCGCATACAAAAGACGGAGAAAATCATAGACCTCGGTAACAGTCCCTACCGTGCTCCGCGGATTTCGGTTCGTAGTCTTCTGTTCAATGGAAATCACCGGGCTCAGTCCCGTGATCTTGTCCACATCGGGCCGTTCCATGTCGCCGATAAACTGACGGGCATAAGCGCCGAAACTTTCCATATAACGCCGCTGGCCTTCCGCATAAATCGTATCAAAAGCGAGGGAGGATTTGCCACTCCCGCTGATGCCGGTGATCACCACCAGCTGGTTTTTCGGAATGGAAATATCGATATTCTTGAGATTGTGCACCCGGGCCCCAAACACCTCAATCATTTCTTCCCCGGCCGGAGGAGACGGACTTTTCTTTTCAACCATAAATCAAATTGGATTGCTAAAGATAGTAACAAAAAAAGTGGCTGTCTGTTCCCTGAATTTCAATTGCCTGTCATGTAACCAACAACCGTTCCGCTATAAAGATTATTTTTGCATTCCGGACGGTGGTTTTATCTTTGCGCCGGCTCTTTTACCGCTTATCAAGAAAGGCTGAGGGTATGGCCCTGTGAAGCCTTGACAACCTGTCCGGCAACCGGCGGACAAGGTGCCAATTCCATCCGCCCGGTGCGGTCAGATAAGTCAGATTCCTGCTTACTAATATTAATTATCTAAGCTCTTCTGACCCCGGAAGGGCTTTTTGTTTTAAGTCCGGCAAGCATTTTAGGGCCGGGCGGTACCAGGAACCGTGTCATTCATTCAAGCGGATTACCCGCAAAAATCTGCGGCCGGGTTGAGGCAGGTGGCCGGGATACCTGGTGTTCTGATCCGCTTACCGGCAGGTTTGTAAAAACGGAAGATTTTATTAGGGATCTTCCCAACACATTTGACCATTTGTTTGTTAGGACAAACAACTATTCGTAACAGAGAGAAAATTTTTGAATCCTATATGGACGCACATAAAAAGCTTACGATCGGACTTTTTGGATTTGGAACCGTAGGTGAAGGCCTATACCGTATATTAATGCAAACGCCTTCCCTGAAAGCGACCATTAAAAAAGTATGTATCAAACACCCGGGTAAAAAGAGAAATGCCCCGGAGGAACTTTTCACTACTGACAGGGACGTATTATTGAATGACCCGGAGATCAACGTAATCGTGGAAGTGATCAATGAAACCGAACCTGCATTCCAGATCGTTTCCACGGCATTGAAAAACGGGAAGGATGTGGTGAGTGCCAGTAAAAAGATGCTGGCCGAACACCTTGCCCAATTACTGGAACTCCAGAAAGAAACCGGTCATTCCCTTTTATATGAAGCATCTTCCTGCGCTTCCATTCCCGTGATCCGAAATCTGGAAGAATATTACGACAACGACCTCCTGCATTCCATGCGGGCGATCGTAAACGGTTCCACGAACTTTATACTGACGAAAATGTTTGAAGAGAAACTTGACTTCAAACAGGCCCTGATGCTGGCCCAGCAACTTGGATTTGCGGAAAGCGATCCTTCCCTGGACGTGGAAGGCATCGATGCCGTGAATAAATGGACGCTTATGCTGGCTCATGCTTACGGTATCATTTCGGATCCACATAAAATTGTGTTCAGCGGGATCCAGCATATCCAGGCAGGCGATGCGACCGTGGCAGCAGAAAAACATTACCAGATCAAACTCGTGGGGCAGGCTAAAAAATTAATGAACGGGAAAGTCGCGGCTTTTGTGCTTCCGCAGTTTGTAAAAGCGGATGACCACTTAAGTTTTGTGAAAAATGAATACAACGGCGTAGTCATCGAAAGCGGGTTCGCCGATAAGCAGTTTTTCTACGGAAAAGGTGCGGGCAGTTTCCCGACGGCTTCCGCGGTGCTGAGCGATCTCTCTGCTCTTCGGTATCAGTACCGGTACGAATACAAAAAACTCTATCACCATACTCCGTCAGAATTAACTGACGAATTTTATGTGAAAGCCTATATCAGCTTCGACGACTGGAATTTTATTCCCAAGGAACGGTTTGAATGGATCGAGGAATGGCATGCCGAAAGCGACCGGAAATACCTGATCGGCGTACTCTCTTTTAAAGAATTAAAGAATCACAACTGGTGGCGCGAAAACAAAACCTCACTGATTCTCACCCCCGAGCCGATCATCGAAGACGTTGAAATACGCAAGTTGAAGAAAAAGAGTCTGGAGCTGGCGGGGATCAACTGATCTAAACTGTGAGTTTAAAGCTCAGGGCCTAAGGCATAGTTCCTGAATGCAGTTGACCATTTACCTATATTCTTCGTTTCGCATTTTGCGATATCCGCATCATGAATATGAAAGAATAAGAAATGTAAACTGCTAGTGTTCAGATCCATGTTTTAAATTAACCATCAATCCAACCCTGAATATCAATGCCCCCGTATGATTGATCCCGTTCAGGCTGTTCTTCTGCAAATCGATAAAACCATAATTGCCTCCGGCTTCCGCAAACACTGACAAGGACTTCATTTGATAAATAAATCCCAGGTTTCCTTCGATCCCGAAATTTCCCTTATGCAACTGATTTTTGATATCGCCCGCACTGTCAAATTTTACAGTGAAAGAACCCAGGGGCCGGGTTTCCTGCTTATCCAGATATACTTTGCTGGAACCGGATGCGGAAGCCTTAGCTGTCATAAGCAGTCCGGCGAAGACTCCCCCGTCCACATAAAATTTCCAATGTCCTGAACGGCCCAGGTCCATATTGTATTTTAGCATGAACGGCAGCATCAGGTACTGAAGTCTTACCGTGCTCGTAAAGTTGGCATACAGGTTTTGGGTGCCGGGCGGAAAATATTGCGCCAGGTCCGGAGAGGCAGGAATGGTTTGCAACCCGGATTTCTGACCGCCCTGCGTGGACCATTCCAGGTCCGTTTCAAGGGAAAGTTTTTCAGACAGTTTATAATCTGCAAATAGCGCAAAATCAGGTCCGGAGATGGTTTTATATCCCTTGCTTACATCTGAAGCACCTCCGGCGGAAGAAAGATTTGGGAGACTTAATCCTCCTTTAAATCCAAATTGCCATTTTTGTGCGAAAACAGATTGTGAACAAAGTAAAATGAAAAATAAAAATATCGTACCGGATAATTTGTTGAGCAAGTAGTTGGTTTTGGGGTTCTAAATCTGAAACAATTTTATATTAAAATACAAACTTGGATACTAAAAAAATTGTTGTAGGTTTTAGGCCTAAGAAATATGCACGATCCCGTCATTATCAACAAAAAGTTTATTCTCAGCCTGCATGAAGTCGATCACTTTACGCAGGTGCTCATAATGGATATCGGCAAACCTGTCAAACAAAGCAGGTGCAGTGAGAGTTTGTGAACGGGCGCCTTCCCGTAATTTCTGATAGATGGTATCAAACTCAGCAGGACTTAGTTTTTCTTTTTCTTTCTTCACGCAATTATCACAGATGCCACAATGTTCAGCCCCCTTTTCCCCGAAATATTCGGCGATGGCCTCGCTGCGGCAGGTTTTCGTTTGCACATAATCCAGTATTCCGCGAACCCGTTTTACAAACTGGTCTTTTCTGAACTGGTACGCTTTTTCATCAATCCGGATATCCGCCGACTTTCTTCGTGGCTGGTTATAATAAACCTGCGGCGTTTCCTTCTGCGGATGGTAATCGACAACCTGGTACTGATGCAATTGGTAAAGACCTTTCATCACCTGCTCCAGCGGCCAGTTCAGCAGCGATGCCAGCATTTTTTCATGGATCGCTACCGGCTGGTCATATATGCCGGCATAAGTCCGGAGTAAAGTTTTAATCAAAGGATCCAGGGCCGGGTTTTCATTTTCAAATTGATGTAATACATCCCGTTCACAGTTAAAAAACAGCCTCGCCGGCGTAAATACCGGATCATTCAATGTAATAAATCCTTCCTGCTGCAGGACCTGCAAGGCGGCCTGTGCAGGCTTGGACTGGAAAGAAAATTTCTTTAGGAAGTCCGGCAGGTCGAAAGCATAACTGACCTGCTCCGTTCCAAAGGCACCTGCAGGTAATTGGCCAGTCCCTGGTAGATCTTCCGGATATAATCCAGCGGCGGGATATTGCATTTTGTGCAGAACAGCCAGTTCTTCCAGCATCTCTTCATTATATAATAAAACGGCATAGGATTTTTTTCCGTCACGGCCCGCGCGCCCGGCCTCCTGGTAATAATTCTCCAGGTTATCCGGCACTTCCGCATGGATCACCAGGCGTACATCGGGTTTGTCAATACCCATCCCGAACGCATTGGTGCATACGATCACACGTACTTCATTTTTCATCCATCGTTCCTGCCTGTCATTGCGGTCTTCCTGGGCCAGCCCGGCATGATAATAGTCAGAAGAAATCCCCTGCATGTTCAGCAGGTCACTGATTTCTTTAGTTCGCCGACGATTGCGGCAGTAAATGATCGAGCTTCCTTCAAGCCTGCGCAGAATGTCCAGTATTTTATTAATAACAGAACTGGTCTGATGGGCGCTGAAAGAAAGGTTCGGCCGTAAAAAGGATTGTGTAAAAATCCGGGGGCTGCTCATTTTTAATTTCCGGCAGATGTCTTCCTGTATGGCCGGCGTTGCAGAAGCGGTCAGCGCCAACAGGGGAACCCCCGGCAGTTCATCGCGTATGTCTGCGATCCGCAGATAGGGCGGCCTGAAATCATAGCCCCACTGAGAAATACAATGTGCTTCATCCACGGCAATTAAACCCACATGCAGCGCAGGAAGAAATTCTTTAAAGAGATCCGTCTCCAGCCGCTCGGGAGAAACATATAGAAACCGGCAGTTGCCGGTGGCCGCCAGTTTAAAAGTGGCGATCACATCCCTGCGGCTCATGCCGGAATAGACCGCGAAAGCCGTTATGCCTTTTTTGCGCAGGTTCTGTACCTGGTCCTTCATCAGGGCGATCAGCGGACTGATCACGAGGCAGAGCCCTTCTCTTACGAGGGTGGGTACCTGGAAACAAATGGATTTACCACCGCCTGTCGGAAGCAGAGCCAGTGTATCCTGGCCGGCCAGTACGGAATTCCACGATTTCTTCCTGCCGGGGACGGAAGGAATCATAGTTCCAGTATTGTTTTAAAACTTCAGCGGCGGTTCGGTTCATATCAGGAAATCATGATTCGGTTTACAGGAGCTTTTTAACAAATAACCGGGAAGAATTGATGAGCAGAACCACGTCGCTGAAAGCCATGGCTCCGGCAGCCACGGCAGGTGTGAGCATTCCGAAAGCCGCGACGGGGATCGCCAGCACATTATAAAAAAATGCCCAGAACAGGTTCTGCCGGATGGTGAGAAAAGTATGCGATCCCAGTTCCATAGCCAGCGGCAATTTTCTCAAACCGCTGTTCATTAAAACCACATCGGCCGTTTGCATGGCAATCTGCGAAGCGTCGCTCATGGAAATACCAACACCCGCTTTGGCGAGGGCGGGCGCATCGTTGATACCATCTCCCACCATGGCGGTTACGGACGAACGGGAAAGTTGTTCGATCTGCTGTAGTTTCTGTTGCGGGGTTTGTTCAGCAATCACTTCATCCATACCCAGGGCAGTCGCTGTGTCCACGCATTTTTGTTTCCGGTCGCCACTGAGCAGGATGGTCTTGATATTCCGCCTTTTAAAATAAGCGATTACTTCAATTGCTTCAGGTCTTAACTCATCCTGCATATCCACCCAGCCGGCCGGCTGATTATTCTTCAACAAATAAATCGAGTGATTGGCATCTGTGCTTCCATCTCCTGTAAATACACCGGACCCGGCTTTATATTCATCCCCGGACAAACTGGTGGCATAGACGCCAAGTCCCTTAACTTCTTCTATTTGTTTCCAGCGGATTTCAGGCTGGACTTTCCAGGCGCCTGTCAGGGACCGGGCTATCGGGTGATTGGAATATTTTTCCATTGAAAAAAGAATCCTTTTGAATTCATCCTCGGTCAGGTCCGGATCCTGAACTTTAAATTCCTTAATGCTGAAAGCGCCGGTAGTGAGTGTTCCGGTTTTATCAAAAACGACCTGTTTGATTTTTTTGAATAATTCGAGACTGTCCGCTTTTCGGAACAGGATGCCATTCCGGGCCGCCCTTCCCAGACCGACTGCAATCGCTGCCGGCGTGGCAAGGCCCATGGCGCAGGGACAGGCAATCACCAGTACTGCGATGCTCCTCATAACGGCTGAACCGAAGTCGTGAAGGATAAAATAATTCAACAGAAAACAAACCACGGCAATGCCAATCACAACCGGAACAAAAACAGCACTGATCCGGTCGGCCAGCAACTGGATTTTGGGTTTATCAGATTGCGCGCGTTTCACCAGGTCGACCATATTGGATAAGACAGAATCTTTGGCTGCGGCTGTTACCTGGGCTTTCAGACTGCCATCAATCAATACAGATCCGCCAATGATCAGGTCTTTTGTTTTTTTGTTTACCGGAAGGCTTTCCCCTGTGATGATGGCTTCATCCACCTGGCCTTCTCCCCAAAGAATTTTTGCATCAGCGGGTATCTGTTCCCCGCTGCGGATCAGTACCAGGTCGCCGCTGCGTAACTGGAGACTGTCAACCGGGAAAATCATTTCCTGGTGCTGGTCATCAAAGGCAATCATATTGGCCGTTACTTTCTGCGTTTTGACCAGCTTCGTGAGTGCGCTCTGGGTCGTATGCAGGGAGCGTTCTTCCAGGTAATTTCCGAAGAAGACCAGCGTAATGATGGCAGCCGCCGTTTCATAAAACAGATAGGATTCCCCCAGGCCCAGGAGGGTGCCTGTAAGACTGTAAATAAATGCCGCGGTGGCGCCGAGGGCAATCAGCACATTCATATTATAAGCGCCCTGTCTGATGCTGTTGATGGCGCTTCTTCCAAAAAAATACATACCCGTGATATATACGGGCAGGCATAAAGCCAATTGAACCCAGGCATTGTGCAGCCAGCTGTAAATACGGTGCGTGGCCCAGCATAGGCAATAGTAATACAGCGTGAAAGGGGACACAGATGGCGAGATAACGAACAAATTTATTGGAGCCGTTTTTTTAATCAGCATGTTCCATCAGCCACGTGGTATCCAAGACCTTCAATTCCTTTTTTCAGATCCTGTTCCGGTATACCGGCTTCATTTCGGAAATGGGCTTCTCCGGCAGTCAGACTGACCACGACTTTTTTCATTCCCTTTTTTTCCAGAAAAGCCATTGATTGTTTGCGCGCAGGCGCTGCAACTCATCCCTTCTACCTTCCAGTTTATTGTTTCCATATTCTATTCATCAATAAGCCAACCCCAAATTTACCGAATTCACGGATCGGACTGTCATGAAGGAACCAGGTCAGGAACTATCTTTGAAGGATGGAATGGACATTTACCCTGCCAGAAATCGAATGAAACAGCCCGGTGTTTTCTGGGAAACCTTCCCGGATAAAAAAATATATGCATTTCACGGGGCAATATGGGCGCGGGTAAAACCAGTTTTATCATGCGCTTTGTGCAATAAAAAATGTGAAAGAAAACGTGAGCAGCCCTACTTTTTCGATCATCAACGAATACAGTTATCCGGGCGGAATGCATTTACCACCTTGACCTTTACCGGCTGAAAGACGAGGAGGAAGCCATCCGGGCGGGGGTGGAAGATTGTTTGTATTCAGGAGAGATCTGCCTGGTTGAATGGCCTGAACGGGCGCCGGTATTTTTCCCGGAGGATACCCTTGGTATTTTCCTGGAAATTAAGGATGAAAACACGAGGAATAATACGGGTGCCCGCCCTTCTTGAAAAAAATTCAGGATAAAATTGTAATTTTCATGCCCACGTTCTGCAAAAAAAACTGGAAGAAAACAAGCCGATCATGTCCCAACACAGTAAACCGTATATCAGCACCTCTTTCAGTTATGAAACCCTGGAGGAGACCCTGGACGTGAAACCGAAATCCAGCATGCTGCTGATCGGTGTTCCCAAAGAGACCGCTTTCCAGGAAAACCGGATCGGCCTGACCCCTGAAGCTGTAAGTGTGCTGATCAGCAATGGTCATGAAATACTCATCGAACACAATGCGGGTGAAGCTGCCCATTATGGGGACCGCGACTATAGCGAAGCGGGCGCTCGTATTGTATATGAAAAGGCAGAAGTATATAAGTGCCCGACTCTGATCAAATCTGCACCCGTGGTGGAAGAAGACCTTCCCCTTTTGCAGATGAACCAGACCATCATTTCGCCGATCCATCTTTCGGCATTGAAGTCGGAATTGTTGCAGAAAATGATGGAGAAAACGGATCACCGGTATTTCCTTTGAAAACCTTAAAGACGAAAGCGGCAGTTATCCGATCGTCCGCAGTATGAGTGAGATTGCCGGCGGTGCCGTGATGCTGGTAGCTGCACAATACTTGAGTTCTGCCAATCATGGTAAAGGCGTGTTGCTCGGAGGCATTTCAGGCATTCCTCCTACCAAAGTCATCATCCTGGGTGCCGGAATCGTTGGTGAATATGCCGCCCGGGCTGCGCTGGCTCTCGGCGCTTCGGTTAAAGTATTTGACAACAGCGTGTCCCGGCTGAAAAGACTTCAGAACAATATTGGATTTCGCATATATACTTCCGTAATAGAGCCACGAATCCTGTCCAAACAACTGAAAAGCTGTGAAGTGGCGGTCGGTGCACTTTCTTCCCAATCCGGCCGCACACCTGTGGTGGTCACTGAAGAAATGGTGAGTAATATGCGTACGGGCAGTGTGATCATCGATGTCAGCATTGATCGCGGCGGATGTTTTGAAACCTCCGAAATCACGTCTCACGAACATCCGACATTTCATCAAATATGGCGTGATCCATTATTGTGTTCCAAACATTCCTTCCGGGTTTCGCCCGAACTGCTTCCCAGGCAATCAGCAACGTGATTACACCGCTGTTGCTGGAAGCATCGGAAGAAGGTGGATTTGACAACCTGGTATGGCACAAGATCCATTTGCGCAGCGGCATATATATGTTCAAGGGAGCGCTGACGAATTTTCATCTCAGTCAAAGGTTTGATCTGAAGTACACTGATCTGAATCTGCTCATTGCGTAGTCAGCGATAACATCCTCCGAATATTGAGAATTGTGGAATCGTGGAGATGTGAATATGTAGGTAATGAATTTAGAATTTATTGAATTCGGCTTGTCATTTCACTTTACTTCCACATTCCACATTCCACATTATTTCTTCAGATCGCTCATATTAATCACTGTCTCACAAAACGAGTATTCCAACGGATCATTTGAACTGACGATCACCAGCCTTTCGCGGCAATATTCCCGGATCAGTTCATGATAAAGAGCGATGCCCGCTGCATCCAGATTTGTGGTGGGTTCATCCAGTAGTATCACCGGGTGTATCTGAAAAAAAAGCCTGCGCCAGTTTTACCCTTTGTTTCATTCCGGAGGAATAATAACGGATCTGTTTATGTGCCGCATCCTTCAGTCCGATCCATTCCAGGATATCCGGAATAGTGATGCCCGGCATCAGTGGTTTAAAAGACTGATGGAAGCGGAAAAATTCACGTTGCTGTCATTTCTTCAATGGTTTCAAGATAGGGTGCAGCAATGGATAGAAGCCGGATAATATTCAGTGATGGATTCGTCGCGTTGCATTATGATAAATAAGTTTACCTTCCGTCGGCATCAATGCGCCCGCAATAAATTGCAATAAAGTGGATTTACCGGAACCGTTTGGTCCGGTTATAGCATATGCATTCGAAGAAAGAAACTGATAGTCGAAATGCCGGAATATCCATTCCCGGTTGAATCGCTTGCCTGCATCAGACAGGGTAATCTTCATCGAGGTTGCCTTTACTAAAGCGTTTGATGATCCCGCGACCGCTTTCTCTGATAAAGGTTACAATTTCATCCCGCTCATCGGTAGCCGAAAATTCTTCCTCCAGAAATTCCAGCGCCTGGGATGTATTCAGTCCTTTATTATAAATGATGCGGTAGATGTCCAGGATATGATTGATCTTATCGATACTGAATCCTCTTCTTTTCAGGCCTACAGAATTCACGCCCATATAACTCAATGGCAACCGGCCCGCCTTGATATAAGGCGGGATATCTTTCCCACCAGGGATCCCCCTGCAGAAAACTATGCTTCCCGATCCGTACAAACTGGTGAATGGCGCACATACCGCCGAGAATAGCATAGTCTTCAATGATCACGTGGCCGGCCACCTGGGTATTATTGCTCATCACGCAATAATCACCCACGATACAGTCATGTGCCAGGTGGCAATATGCTTGGATCAGGCAATTGCTGCCGATAGAGGTTTTTTCCCTGTCCTTCGTACCCCGGTTAACAGTAACAAATTCGCGTATGGTGGTATTGTCCCCGATAAATACATTGGAATATTCTCCCTGGAATTTCAAATCCTGCGGAATGGCAGCGATCACGGCACCTGGAAAAATCCGGCAGTTCTTCCCGATACGCGCGCCTTCCATAATGGTTACATTGGAACCGATCCAGGTACCTTCGCCGACTTCCACATCCTGGTGGATCACTGAGAACGGATCGATCTTTACATTAGTCGCAACCCTCGCATTGGGATGAATATAAGTATGGGGATGGATCATTCTTTCATCAGTTGATGGTGTTGAGGCCTGCTGCCCTTTTGCCGCTATTTCTTTGATAATTGCAGGTTGTTTCATAAAAAATGCTGAGCCAAGCCCAGCCTTGCAAAATTAAACTTATTTGACACAAATCAGCTAATTTAACTTCGCTTTACCAGCTGGGCCATCAGGTCGGCTTCCGTTACGACTTTATTTCCCACGAACACGGTTCCACGCATTTCCACGATTCCCCGGCGTATTGGATTCAGCAATTCCATTTTCATCACCATCGTATCGCCCGGTACAACCTTCGCTTTGAATTTGCAGTTATCGATTTTAAGGAAATATGTATCATATTGTCCGCCACCCGCCATGGCATTGATGGCAAGGATTCCGCCGGTTTGTGCAAGTGCCTCAATCTGGAGCACGCCCGGCATGATGGGATTTCCTGGAAAATGTCCAACAAAAAAAGGTTCGTTAAATGTCACATTCTTGATTCCAACGATATGCGTGTCCGTTAGTTCAATGATTTTATCTACCAGTAAAAACGGATAACGGTGTGGAAGTGTTTTTTCAATCTGCTGACTACTGAATATCGGCGGCTGGTTGGGATCATAGACCGGAGTATTCTTCAGGTGCTTGTTCCTGCGAATATACTGTTTGATCTTCCTGGCAAAATCCACATTGGTGGAGTGGCCGGGCCGGCTTGCGATGATATGACCTTTGATGGGATATCCGATCAGTGCAAGATCTCCAACCACATCCAGCAGTTTGTGGCGGGCAGGTTCATTGGGGAACCGGAGTTCCAGATTGTTGAGATATCCACCGCTTTTGATTTCCATATTCTCCCTTCCAAATGATTTGGCCAGCCGATGCATTTCTTCTTCCGTCACTTTCTTATCCACGATCACGATGGCGTTGTTGATATCGCCGCCCTTGATGAGGTTATTGTCCAGCAGCATTTCCAATTCATGTAAAAAACAAAATGTACGGCAGGGTGCGATTTCCGTTTTAAAGTCCCGCATGGATTTGAGCCCTGCATGCTGGGTGCCCAGTACCGGGCTATTGAAATCGATCAGCGTGGTCACTTTATATTCCAGCGAGGGCATGGCCATCATTTCCACCCGTTTCTTTTCATCGTAGTGGGTAATATTATTGTCGATACTGTACCAGGCTTTTGCGGCATCCTGTTCTTCAAGACCCGCTTCCTCAATAATTTCCACAAAGGGTTCCGAACTTCCATCGATAATGGGTATTTCCGGACCATTGACTTCAATCAGGCAATTATCAACCCCCATACCTACCAGGGCCGCCAGGATGTGTTCTACTGTGTTGACGCGGGCGCCATTGTCCTCCAGGGTAGTACCACGGGAAGTGTCGGTAACCAGATCGCAATCCGCTTTAATCAATGGCCTTCCTGCCAGGTCGATCCGCTGAAACTGGAAGCCATAACCCGGATTTGCCGGGCGCAGGGTCATATCGACCACGATCCCGGTATGCAATCCTGTTCCTGAAATACTAACTGCCTGCTTAAGTGTGTGCTGTTTATCCGGGTTGAATTGTGCGTCCATCAGTTGAATTATAACCCGCAAAGATACTATTTGAACCGGACTTCCGAATCCCCTTTGAGGGAGCGTATTAACAAAAATTTACCCCTTGCACCCCTTTAACTGGAAATGATTTAATTTTATTTGTATACAAACGAATATATGGAAGGAAAAAAGCCTAAAATCTTGCTATGCGAAGACGACGCCAACCTCGGCATGGTATTAAAAAATTACCTGGAGTTAAATGATTTTGATGTTACCCTGGAGCGGGATGGCAGACTGGGTCTTGCTGCATTTCAGCGCGATCATGTAGATCTCTGCCTGCTCGACGTGATGATGCCCCATATGGACGGATTCACATTAGCAGAAGAGATCCGCGATGTAAATCCTGACGTCCCCTTGTTCTTTCTCAGTGCCAAAACCATGAAGGAAGATATTATACAGGGATATAAACTGGGCGCGGACGACTACATCACCAAACCTTTCGACAGTGAGGTTCTGCTGTTAAAGATCCGGGCGATCCTTAAAACGGAACGACGACATCAATAAAGAGGCCGACAATAAAGAATTCGATCTGGGTTCATATCATTTCCATCCAAAACTCAGGCAGCTCGTTCACAACGGTCAAACACAAACGCTTTCTCCCAAGGAAAATGAATTGCTCAAAATGCTGGCTGAGCATCTCAATGATCTGTTGCCAAGGGAAGCTGCACTCAAAAAAATCTGGGGAAGTGATACCTATTTCAATGGCCGGAGTATGGACGTATATATTGCCAAACTCAGGAAATACCTCCGGGACGACACAAATATTGAAATAGTAAACATTCACGGAAATGGATTCAGGCTGGTAGCTCCGGTTAAAACACCTTCTTAACCCATATGATTTGGGTATACCTGATATGCTGATTGTTGAAGCAGGCCTGGAAGATCTTCAACAATTAAAATCGTTTTCCAGGCAAACCTTCTATGCATCTTTCGGTGATCAAAACACACCGGAGAATATGCAGCTTTATGATGAACAGCATTTTTCAGACGAACAGATCCGTTCGGAAATACTGAATCCGGATTCCCAATTCCTTTTTGCAAAACTTGGTGAAGAAATTCTGGGTTACGTAAAAATCAATTGGGGATCAGCACAAACGGTTCTACCCAATGAAGCGGGAATGGAGATCGAAAGGATCTACCTAGATCTGCAGGTAAAAGGACAGGGCATTGGAAAATCATTAATCCAAAAGACAATTACGCTGGCAAAAAAGGCCGGCGCAAAATATATCTGGCTGGGCGTGTGGGAGCATAATGCGGATGCAATTCGTTTTTACGAAAAAACCGGATTCCGCCGTTATAGCCAGCATGTTTTCTATCTTGGCAACGATCCACAGACAGACCTGCTTATGAAACTTTCTCTGTAACAGTCCCCAAGTCCGTATTACAAAACCGGCCCGATTATCTTTTCCGCAAGAACCGGGTTTTCACGTCGTTTACCTGTTTATAGTTTTGTTTATCATAAATCAATTGTTATGCATAAACGATGCGAACCGGAAATTTTGTACTTCGGAACTCCTGTGATACTGATCAGTTCCTCCAATGAAAACGGAACTTACAATATCGCACCCATATCTTCCGTGTTCTGGCTGGGCTGGCGTTGCGTAATCGGCATTTCCGCTTTTTCAAAAACTACTGAAAATATTAAGCGCAACGGAAATTGCGTGATCAACCTGCCTTCGGTTCGGGAAGTACCAGCTGTGAACCGACTGGCTCTGACAACCGGAACTTTTCCTGTTCCGGATGGGAAAAAACGTAAAGGGTATTATCATGTATCGGATAAATTCCAATTGGCAGGATTAACCCCCATGGCTTCCGAAACCATCTCTGCACCCCGGATTCGCGAGTGTCCGGTGCAGATGGAGGCCTGTCTTGAAGCGGTTCACGGGATTGGCGAAACTGACGAACTGCAGAAAGGCAAAATTCTGACTATGGAGTTTCGCATACTACGTGTTTATCTGGAAGAATCGGTGCTGATGCTCGGGTTCGACCAAAAGGGTAGATCCCGATAAATGGCGGCCACTCATCATGAGTTTTCAAAAATTTTATGGTCTTGGTAATCAACTGCAGGAATCAAGACTCGCCTCGACATACCTGAATCACTTTATCATAGTCCGGATATTGACAGGGCAGGGAAAATTGCAAATCGGGTTCGCCGGCTGGCGGATGAAAATTAGAAGCCCAATAGGTATGTATCAGGCAGTGTTAACGTGCAGCCTATTTATAAATTCCGGGGTTGTAAGATTCATTCATGAAAAAAATCACTTTTTGCGATGTCGCCAGGAAATATTTTTTGGAGACGGTGTGCAGACCTCTCTTTGTCATCCTGCATCAAAAGGATTTGACGTTCCATTCGCTTTTGAAAGCAGGCTTTCAACACTCGTAAAAACAAAAACGCCCGATAAATCGGGCATTGTAAAGATTTGCGGAGAGGGCGGGATTACCTGCGGTGATCACTTGATGGGGGAGGCTGAAATCTTCACAATGCCATTCGCCGCGCTCACTTACGTTTTAGTTTTTCCGCCTTGGTCATGCAAGCATGGCAAGGCTTCAAAACAAAAACGCCCGATAAATCGGGCATTGTAAAGATTTGCGGAGAGGGCGGGATTCGAACCCGCGATAGCGTTTCCACTATACACACTTTCCAGGCGTGCTCCTTCAACCACTCGGACACCTCTCCTTCCGCTAAAAGGACCGCAAAAATAAGGTTTCAACCCTTACTTTTCCAATATTTTTAAATCACCGCATGAAGCTTCTGACTGCGCCTTTTTACTTTGTTTACAAGTACCAGACAAAGTTTCAGTGAACCTGAT
>CAWEQR010000004.1:0-438965 GCA_963811275.1 uncultured Chitinophagaceae bacterium
GAGTAAAATGTTTTTCGACACAGCACGATTAAATTTATAGGATAACATAAAAGCCCTTGGGAATTTAAGGTAATCTATAAAAATATTTATTAAGATGAAGTTGTTCATTCACAGATTGCTTACGAGAGCATCTGATAAAATTGAAAAACCCCGGTATTCGATTTAAAATTAACAAATGGATTCTACCTATTTGGGTGGAATAGGAAAGTAATTTCCGGGTATAGAATTTCTGACTAGTAAATCTCCCAATACGCGATCGACAGTGAGGCCGCCTTCAAAGTGACCGATGGCATTTTCGAAGAAGCATGTCGCTCACTGGCTTCATGTATTGCAGCTATATTCAAATTGAAGGAAGACAAAAAGAAGTATAAGGAATGGCCGAAAGCCTTTCATCTTAAAATGTAGTTGTTTTAAAATGAGTGAACGTTTTAATTAGGAAAAAAGCACATCTCATCGCGGCCGAACGAATATCCGCGTACCATAGCCTGTTCCCGGTGACATGTAGTTCACTATGGTGCTGTTTTTATAGTATCTGTATTGGTGATCCTGGCTTCCCAAAATATTGCTTATCACTGAAACATAAACATCTGATCCGTTAACTGCAAACCCCAGTACCCTGTCACCCCATCCCGCTTGCGTAAGATTTGTGGCCACTCCGTTTTTCCAAACGACTGCATGCAAATTATCCGACGCCTGCAACGGATCACCTTGAACAACGGTTCCTGCGATATATACATTACCATTCGATACAGTAATATAATTTGCGGTAGCGGATATGGAACTATCAGTGAGGTAGACTGGAACACCGTTTTTCCAATAGGTCGCTAACGAGATTCCTTTGTAACTAAAAGTTCGTCCGGCTGCATACACATCTGTGCCGTCCACAAAAATGCTGTAAGCATAACTTCCATTCAGGCTTGTTGGCAATGAATCGGCGATACCGTTTTTCCAATAGAGGGCATTTTTATTAACAATCCCTACTGTTCCGGGAATATACAGATCGGAACCTGAAAGAGTCATCTCCGTAGCTGATGGTTGATTTACAGTAGGCAGGGCCAAAGAAAGCGCATTGTTTTTATACAGGTATCCGTTCCAGGAGCCCGGATATACCTGTAAAAATGAATACACATCGGCTCCGGACAAAGCGATGGATTCCGGGGTAAGTGTATCGCCTTTAGTGACCAGATGAAACTGGTCGTTTTTCCAATATCCTGTTGAATCCCCTGTTTTACCTGCAACATAGATGTCATTTCCGGAAAATGCCATATCAATACCGTAAGCATACGTTGCGGATGTTCCCAGTGTAATAAATTGACTGTTCTTCCAGTATCCAATGCTTTTTCCGAGGTTTCCGACAACATATACGTCGACCGTTGTATCTGTTTTACCAGTTGTGCTGTCATGAGGCGGTACCTGCGGAGCGGGGTTCGGTTTGGAATCCGACTTGCTGCAACCTGAAACCAGCACAAATAAAAAGAGCCAAAAAAATAATAGGACAGTTAATTTCATTGAAACATCCTTTTATAGTGTTAATATAAATAGAATATTCCACTACTGCATCTATTATAATTTCCTAAGAGTAAACCCTTAGTCAGGAAAATATTTTGTCAACAAATGCAGCGAAAACTCATCATTGAAGCATTTTCATTTAGTCATTCATGTTTCTATACCGTTTGTGGATTTAATCATTTTCCGACTCTAATTACTAAAGCTGTATATGAAAAACAAAACGATCGCAATTTTTCTGATTACAGGGATAACATTTTCCTGCTCTTCCGGCAAAAAGATTATGGCCACTGAACCTTCCAATGATAATGCTAAAACAGTCCCTGACACGGTCATTGTTCTATCACCTGGTGATGGGAAATCATTTGAAACAGCTGTTCTGATCAAGGAAAAGTCGGAAACCAGGGGAGTACGTGCTGAGTACCAGTGGATCAGTGATCATTACAAAAGTTATACGGTGGAAAAACAATCCCTGAACGATCGGAATGAAAAGTTTTTTGATGTGATTACCATTTCCTTTGTTGACGGAAGTGAAATGGAAATCTATTTTGATATCACGAACTTTTATGGGCACTTCTAACGTTTTACGGGTAAATTGTCAATTTCATTTCTGGTGTTTGCCAGATCGCAGGAATTTATTTTACATTTGAATATTCGTCTTTCCCTGATTGAGTGGCCGCATGAACAACTACACCGTCTCCACACTGGTATATAAATATAATCCAAACGGTTTTTGGCTGCTAGGTGTTTACATCATATGTCTCTTTGTATTTATTTTTCATTTGCTTTCCCTATCCATGACGCAGATCCTGGTCTATGGCTGTGTATTTCTTGCTGTTCCCTTGTATGTACAATATGGAAACAACCGGAAAATCCGGTTGATGGTCTGGGACGAAAGAAAACTGATCTTTTCCAGCGGGGCGATCGATTTTGGGGAGGATCACTACCCAGTCAATGAAATGGAGACTGCCGCTGTATTCCTGGATTCCTTTGATAGGTTTGAATTCCGGGGATTGAGATCGGCCGGGACAGGAGCGGGCATGGGTGGTGGATTATTGGTGGACCGGAAAGCAGACGGGGACAATAATAAGATTTCATTTCGTCACCAGGGGCAGGTTGAAGACTTTACCTTTTACCTAGCAAACTATGAACAGTATGCCATGTTTCAGGCGGTTATTCAGGACTGGTCTGCTGCAGGCGTCAACGTGGTTTTAAAGCAGACTTATGATGACGATTTTATGAAGGCTGAGATGGCACATTATAATAAGGGTCCGGAAAACGGATAACAGCTGATAGCCTGATTAACTTTTGAATTCAATAGTTGTTTATTTCTGAAGCAGAGGTTCTAGGCTCGGTAAGGGAATGTATAATTAGTTTGGCTTATAATGAATTAAATGCAGAGATCTTTTTATTCAGACTTCGTTCAGGACTTCTTAAAGAAATCAAACAATGAAATATTGGGCGTATTAGCCCAAAATAATGAGTTCTCTTTGGAACTCACTCAAAAAATTGCCTGGAATACGGAAATAGATATCCTAAAATCGATATTAGAGAATTATCAAGGAGTAATATTATTTGAATATTCTATCCCTCGAATGGGGAAACGAATAGATGTAGTATTATTAATCGAAAATGTAATATTTGTTTTAGAATTTAAAATTGGAGAAAAAGAATTCTTATCTAGTTCTATTGACCAAGTTTGGGATTATGCCCTAGATCTGAAAAATTTTCATGAAACCAGCCATGATCATTTAATTGCACCGATATTAATAGCGACAAATGCAAAAAATGTTTTCCCTGTAATCGCGACAACTAATCATAATGATAAAGTATTAACTCCAGTAAGAACAAATTCCTTTTTATTAAGCAAAGTCATTGAAGAGGTACTTCGATTTGCAGATGGTGAAAAATTTGACTTGAATAAATGGGAATCAGGTAAATACTCTCCGACGCCTACTATTGTAGAAGCTGCCATGGCCTTGTATAGTAATCATTCTGTGGCAGAAATCTCTAGAACCGATGCGTCTGCTGTTAACTTAAGCGAGACAAGCGATGCGATATCTAAAATAATAGATCAAGCTCATCAAAATAATGAGAAGGCGATTTGCTTTATAACAGGAGTACCTGGTGCGGGGAAAACATTAGTTGGTCTGGATATAGCCACAAAGCATCTTAGCAATGATAGTGATACGAAAAGTGTTTTTCTTTCAGGAAATGGGCCGTTGGTCAGTATTTTGAGAGAGGCTTTAACGCGCGATTCGATAAGAAGAGAAAAAGATCGGGGTAAGAATATCAAGAAGGGAGAAGCCTTAAGCAAGGTTAAGGTGTTTATTCAAAATGTGCATCATTTCAGGGATGAATGTTTGAATGCGCCATCTAATCCACCTTTTGAACATGTGGCTATTTTTGACGAAGCACAAAGAGCATGGAACCATACTCAGACGGCTAATTTCATGCAACGTAAAAAAAGTGTATCCAATTTCTTATTTTCTGAGCCTGAGTTCCTGATATCCTGTTTGGATCGACATAAGGACTGGGCTGTAGTTGTATGTTTAGTTGGGGGCGGTCAGGAAATCAATACCGGTGAAGCTGGCATTGCGGAATGGTTAGAATCGTTAAATCGATCTTTTCCCAATTGGAAGGTGTATATATCCTCCAGGTTAACTGATAGCGAATACGCTGCTGGGGATGCCTTAAAGATTTTGGAAGAAAAAGGAAGAGTTTTTAGAAATGACATGCTTCATTTATCTGTCTCTATGCGTTCTTTCCGTGCTGAAAAGGTTTCCCTTTTGGTGAAAAATATTATCGATTTAGCAATTGAAGAGGCCAAGTTGAATTACTCATATATAAGGGAGAAGTATCCCATTGTTCTTACGAGAGATCTTGCTAAGGCAAAAAAATGGCTTAAAGAGAAGGCTCGTGGAAACGAGAGATATGGGATTACCGTGTCTTCCCAGGCGCAAAGACTAAAGCCTTATGCCATTGATGTTAAATCACCCATGGACCCTGTTCATTGGTTCTTAGACGGGAAGGATGACGTTCGTTCTTCTTACTACTTAGAAGATGTTGCCACAGAATTTCATGTTCAGGGTCTGGAACTTGACTGGGCCTGCATTACTTGGGACGCAGATCTTCGATATTCACCAGAAGGATGGGAATCTTTTCAATTTGTAGGCCATAAGTGGCAAAACATTCATAAGCCAGAAAGAAAGCAATATTTGAAGAACGCGTATCGTGTATTGCTGACCAGGGCTCGGCAGGGGATGGTAATTGTAGTTCCGGAAGGGGAACCTGATGATCCAACAAGAAGAATTGAATACTACAATTATACATATAGTTATTTAAATGGCATTGGCTTCGACGTACTGTAGGAATTTCAAGGCTCAGCAGCAAAACTTAATGCATCATTCTGCCCGTATTCTGTACCAGAATCTAATCTGGATCGAAAATATTGTTCCGTTTCCTTATCCGTGCAATAGAGATAACATCCCTTCAATCCACGCGTCATCAGCGTCCGGTAGGTATTTTTGACGATCAGGTCCAGACGTTCCTTGGAATCTTTAATTCCATTTGCCAGCAGTTTTTTAAAGCCTCGTACTGACTTGTCGTCAGATGATCTCTTACTAACATCAGTTAGAACCTTTCCATTTCTAACAATTAAATCAGGACCAATAATTACTCCTACATAGTCCAGTTCCAATCCCTGGCAGGTATGGATACAGCCTACTTCACTTACGGAATCAGGATCTATAAGCCAGGGACCTCCATAATTCAAAAGATTCCAACGCATTTGAAATTTATATTCCGGTATAATGATATCATAAGCGGTTGGGTTCTTGTTTCTACTCTTCCAGTCCCAGCAATAACCTGCAACCAGCCTTGATTTGTTATTTTTCCGGTTCTTTTCAAAAATGGCATCCCTTAATTCATTCGGAGAACTGAATACCCTGAAGTCGTATTCTTCCGGATCAAGCTTGTCATTGGCTGTTTCCCTGATGCCCAGAACTTCATCCAGCCAGGCCAGGTAACCATCTGAACCATTACATCTGAACTGGGATGCCAGTTCGGTCTCATATACGTCCGCCCCTGCCAGATTAGCCCATTTTCTGATTTCATCCTTTTTGCCGATGTCATTCAGCGTTACCCGTTGGTCTTCGTCAATGAAGAAAATGGAACATTTGGAAGCGTTGATGATTTCCTTTACCTGGTTTTCACCCAGGTTATTAAAAAGTCCGGATTTCTCGTTAAGTCTGTGGGCTTCATCTACGATCAACGCATCAAATGCATTCCGGTCGGTATCCACATAGCTGCCTGAACCCTTGAACATATTGGAAATATGGGTCTTTTTCAGCGTACCGGTCAACTTGCTTTCATAAACGGCCCGGGGAGCTGCATTTTTGGTGACATATTGGGTGAGTAAACCGGATTTGGTTAATGCAACCAGGAGGTTCACGGCAACGACCGTTTTCCCGGTTCCCGGTCCGCCTTCTACAATCAGCACATGCTTATTTTTATCTGATGATCTCCTGGCCAGCGCAATCGCCGTTTCATAAATCAGCTTCTGGTCATCTATCAGGATAAATTCATCGTTTCCTTTAATCATCGAACTCAGACTATCCGCAAGACTTTTCGACGGTTTGATTTTGCCGGATTCTATCCGGTACATGATCCGCGACTTGTCGCCATACTTCAGGTATTTTTTTATAAAGTCCCTTAATTTGATGGCGTCGGATTTTAGAAAAATGGGGGCTTTTTCTATGTAGTCCGCATAGAATGCATTGTCGATAATTCCATCGCGGATATAGTTATGCAGGTAGGCACAGGGCTTTAGCTGAATATTTTCAGTATAGACGGTTTCATTAAATCCGTTTAGTAAGGCAGCATAAGACCAGGCCTGGTAGGAAGGATGGCTTACTTCACGTTCCGATTTCCCCAGATAGGTTTTAATGATTGCATCTTTTGACGTTAATTCTGCGGTTTCCCATTGTTTCAGTTCGATCAGCAACGCATGATCCTCCTTATTTTCATTTTGACCGGTTAAAATAAAATCGATCCGTTTGGATGTTTGTGGGATACGGTATTCTATGGATACATTACAGTCCTCCGGGATGGCATTATCCTGTAAAACGTTATTCATGTATTGTAATGAGTTCTTCCAGGATTTCTTCTCACTTTGGGAGATGGAAGCATTTAATTTCTTCTTAAATGCGCTATGGATGATCTGCTCAATTTCATTGGTTAATACATCATCGAGGAAGGCGCCCTTGCTGTTTTGATAAACTATCATTATTACAGTTCGTTGTATTTTTTAGCTGTCCCCTTTGCTTTATTTACGGGATATTTTATGGCGTTTTTATCCAGCTTATCCTTTATGATGGACAAAATATCCAGCTTGTGCTTATCAGCTAACAAAATAGCGAACATGAAAACATCCGCAAGCTCTTCCTTGAGTTTTTCAACATCTACCTCTTCATTTCCTTTCCAGAGAAATAATTCATTCAGCTCCGAAGCTTCGATAGAAATCGCAAGGGCCAGGTCTTTGGAATTGTGGAATTGTTTCCAGTCGCGGTCATCCCTGAAATGTACTATGTCTTTTGTTATTGATTTTAAATCTTGCATATCGTAAAGGGTATCTGTTATGGGCTATATTAAAATTAAGTATTCCTGAAATGAATGGTAAAGGATTTTTTAATTTCGGCACAAAAATTAATCATAACTTTTATCGTAATTTTAGTGAAAGCCTGCTGGAGATATTTCAATAGATTTTAAAAGAAAATGATAAAACTCATTCATGCCGATGATCATTCCTTATTGAGATCAGGTGTAAGGCATTTCCTGGAGAAAAAAGACGATATCGCGTATGTTGGTGAAGCAGGCAATGGGCTGGAATTGTTGAAGCTGCTGGAGACTGTTGTCCCGGATATTATACTGCTTGACATGCAGATGCCCGTTATGGGTGGAATAGAAGTCCTTCCTAAAATCAAAGCTGGATATCCCGGGATAAAAGTGATTATTCTTTCCTTAGTAAATGATCGTGATCTGATTATCAGGATGATGCAATTGGGTGCCAGCTCATGCATATCTCTGAACACCAGTGGTGATGAGATCTATCAGGCAATAAAGTCCGTGCATGAATTCGGTTCCTATTACAGTAAGCTTATGGAAAAGACTTTATTGGATTCCTAAGTACCGGTTGATAAATGGGATCCTATTGCCAGGGGGTGGCGACTACCGGGTTTGCTGAAGGCGCAAAATACGAGTTAAAAAAATTTCGCGAACAATGGAAATCACGGAAAGAACGGTTTCGGTAATTATAGACAATCTGGAAAAGAGTCAATGTCATCTTCTGTATCCTTAAATTGCTGAATTAGTCGATCATATGGCGGCGTTTTTTGAATATTCCTGGAAAAGTGCTGTTTCAAAAATACGATCTTTGGGTATCTACAATTCCGTTGGTTTATGCAGAATTCCCTTTCAGAGGCAAAATACACAGTCGGACAACTGCTGGCATATCTGCGCCGGGTACATAATCCGGATCGAATGGCTTTAGCCGAAGCGCTGAGCACATCTTATACCACCTACCTCAAGATGGAACGCGGCCAGCGGGAGATGAGTTTTTTAATGGTCCTCAGATTATGTCATTTTTATAAACTGGATCTCTACGAGTTTATCTCGATGCTTAGTGATGAAGAACTCATTCGCAATGATTTGTCCATCATGAGGGCAAAAGAAAAAGGGGAAAGAAAAAAATCAGCGGCAAAAGGGGCATAAATCGTTAATATGAAAACATGAACACTAATCTTCTTAAAAGATGGTCAATTTACTCCGGCCTGCCCTGGTCAGTTTCAGCCGGCCTCGCATAGTCAAGTTCACCGGCGTTTGCAGATGCGATATCAAAATACGGCAAACCCGGAATCATAAACTCTGATCAGGGTACTCTATACGCGTGCGCATTGTGGTGGGAACATAGATTTTATTTATACCAGACTAATCGCGGGGCTTTAAGGGTGATTTCACCATTTTACTATTGGCAGGGTTGACTACTTTTAGGTCCTTTAAGAAATTCATTTCATTTGTATTCGAAGGAAAATCGGAGGTCAAATGATGAAAACGTACATTTGATATATGTTTTACCGGAGGAAAATTATATTGGCGTTGCTGCAGGTTTTTAATGATCGTTTGGATAAAATCAACCTGCAGAAATTACTTTTTCTGATTTGTGAAAAACAGGCTGATCCGGTATACGAATTCGTTCCGTATTTGTATGGATGTTACTCGTATTCAGCCAAAGCCGATCTTTCTACGATGGTAAAGAAAAATTTTCTGGATGAGAATGAAACCGGCTATTCCAGGAAAGACCAGGTTGACTATTTAATTCAGTTAAAACCGGAGGACCGGAATCTGATTAATCAGGCTTTTCGGCTATACAGGGGGATGGATGGGAATGCGCTGATGAAACTGACCTACTCCCAATTTCCCTACTACGCGACAAATAGTACAACAGCGGCCGGCCTGCTTTCAGAAGCTGTAATGCGAAAGGTCTTAGCAGAAAAGCCATCAGGGAACCAAACAGTTCTTTTCACCATCGGTTATGAAGGGATATCGCTCGAAGCCTATTTGAATAGGTTGATACGGAATGATATTAAAGTCCTCGTAGATGTTCGCAATAACCCGGTGAGTCAGAAATTCGGTTTTTCAAAAGGTCAGCTGATCAAATATTGTAATGCACTGGGGATAGAATATATGCATTTTGCAGAAGTTGGTATTCAGTCTGAATTCAGACGTGAGTTGAAAACACAAGAAGATTACAACAGCCTTTTTGATGATTATAAACAGATAATAATTCCCAAAACAATTTCCACTCAGGAAAAGATACTGGCCCTTTTAATAGAAAGGAAAAGGATCGCACTGACCTGTTTTGAGGCCAATATTTGTCAATGCCACCGAAAACACCTGGCGGAGGCCATTCTCCGGCTACCCGAATGGAAATATGAATTAATGCATATTTAGCGTGGCCCTGACCAAAGTATTGATTACCGTTAAAACCTATCCAACCATTTCCACCAGATACGAGGAGCTGGTTTGTACTGCGGGCTTCCGGGAAGACGGGAGTTGGATTAGAATCTATCCGGTCCAATACCGGAAAAAGGGATTTGAGGAACAGTACAAAAAATACGATTGGATTGAAATGGACCTGGTGAGAAACAGAAAAGATGTCAGGCCTGAAAGTTATCGTCCTCGTTCGCAAGACGCCCCTATTGAAATTATTGGTCGTATCAGTCCCGATGGGAGCAGCTGGAAAGAACGGAGGTCCATAGTCCTAAACAAGGTGTATACTAATCTGGCGACACTGATTGCCGGGGCCAGGGACAAAAAAATAGCCACTTCACTTGCAGTTTTTAAACCAAAGAAAATTCAGGATTTCATTATAGAACCGTGTAAAAGAGAATGGAGCAAGAAAAAACTCGATTCTTTGCAGCAGATGAACATTTTTGAAAAAGTGGACGCTGGTAAACCCCAGGTAGTTCGGAAGCTACCCTATAAATTTTCCTACCGTTTTACCGATGAGGATGACCAGCAGGCGACATTAATGATTGAAGATTGGGAGCTCGGTCAACTTTACTGGAACTGTCTTGCCCGGCATGAAGAGATGAACTAAAAGCATGTGCGGATGTTAAGAAAAAATACCTGGATGATTTTGCCAAAACAAAAGACATTTATTTATTTCTGGGGACCACACAAAAATTCCAATTTATCGGACCCAATCCTTTTCTGGTTGTTGGTACGTTTTATCCGAAATTTCCGGTTGCCGGGACATCAGAATCTCAATTGAGCATGTTTTAGATTCGTTTTTTGTCGGATTCCGGGTTTCGCAAAAGACCCAGTTAAAATTCACCACCCTCCCCAGCGGCAACATATATTCTGTATGCGGCTTATCGACTTCCAGGATCGCACAATATTCAACTTTCACCTGCGTTGAATTGAATATCACCTCCTTTTTATGGTCTTCAATATTCGCTATCCGGGACGGGTATCATCAGGGTATCTGAGCTACCTGTGAGGGACTAAGTCCATACGAAGTCCATCAGTTAATGGACTTAGTATGGACTTGGTCCTGTTTCATCAGGGATGCGATAGGGTAAAAAGCCGAATGCAAAAGGAGCAAGTTAAACGTTAAGGAGTTTGTGAAGACCAAAGTCATCCATGAGGCGACGAATTACAACTGGCGAAATAAATAGGGCAGCAAAACCGGTAAGGAGAGATCCGGATTTACAGGGATAAAAGTAAATCCCACTGCGGCGGCAATCCCTGCTGCGGGTTTGTTTGCAGCATTGAGGGGTATAAAATATATCACTACATACCATCCTGGTGCTCACTTGCCATTTAAAAAGCCAACAATACTGATTAACCCTCCCAGGCCGGATAGTTTATTTTATCAGATTTTAAAGCCTGATCGCCAAATTTTGAGATAAAATGGCATAAAACTATAAATTTAGACAAAAATGATACTACTTTTGTCTGAATTTCTGTCTGTGTTTCTGTCCAAACTTCTGAATGGTTGACATATTAAATGAAATATGTAAACGATTGACCATGAAACTAAATAGAGAATATCCTCATTTATTGTTCAAAAAACATTGGAAACTTGAAGATCAGGAACTGATCCGGATTGGGCAATGTGTTTCACTATTGAAGGCGATCAACAATACCCCCATCATGCCACAGTACTATGCCGAATTGATGACTGTTGCATTGACAAAAGGTGCCCAGGCGACGACAGCCATTGAAGGAAATACTCTCACTGATGATGATATAAAGAAATTACAGGCTGGCGAAAAGCTGCCGGCGAGTATTCAATATCAGGGAATAGAAGTTCAGAATATTTTAGAAGCGTTTAATACGTTGCTTCAGGAAACGATATTCGAACAGAAAGAGCAGTTGATCACAAAGGATTTGCTCTTACGTTTTCATAAAATGGTTGGTAAGGATTTGGGAGATCATTTTTCGGCGATACCCGGGAGATTCCGTGAAAATGATGTGATTGTGGGCACTTATCGTTGTCCTGATTACCGGGATGTACCCGGACTGGTGGATGAATATTGTGCTTTTTTGAGAAGTGAATTTAGATATGAAGATGGTAAACAAAGATTTAGTGACCTGTTCATTGAAGCTATTGTGGCTCATGTTTATCTGGAATGGATCCATCCATTTGGAGATGGAAATGGAAGAACTGGTCGTCTGTTGGAATTTTATGTCCTTTCCAGGGGAGGGAATCCGGATATTACACTTCATGTTCTTTCCAACTACTATAACCTGACAAGACCCGAATATTATCGCCAGTTGGAAAAAGCCTTTCAAACAAAAGATTTATCTGAATTCATTGCCTATGCTCTTTTGGGCTTCAGAGACGGCTTACAACAAATTCTGGAAAAAATTCAATCCAGTCAGTTGTCTATAACCTGGCAAAAATATATCTACGATAAATTTAATACAGTGGAACCGGGTCAGAAGGAGGTATTTAAACGGAAAAGGTCCTTCGCACTGGAAATACCCATTGATCGAAAATTTTTAAAGGAAGATATTCCTGATTTAAACATAGCTCTCGCGCGACTATATTCAAATATTTCTGCCAAAACCCTGGAAAGGGATATTGATGAACTACTACGGTTAGAAATTTTAGTGAAGGAGGGCAACTATTATTTTGCAAATATTTCTGCACTGAACAAAATGATTGCGAAGAGAAAGGGTTTATTGACACGAAAAAGCTAAAAACAGGATTAGACTATAATTTTTTTCTATTTTACCGGAATACCATGTAAACCCTTTCTGATTAAATAATGCCGCGTTGCTTTACAATTGTGCTTATAATCCGAATTTCCGATTTTAAACATTCTTTTTCGAGCCAGTCAGTTCTATTATAATAAGTCCGCCATGTGCCAATTAAGTCTGAGGGGCCGGAAGTTCTCTCAAAAACTTCGTTTTGGTAATTAAGTTTCTGATTGGATATTATTGAATAAGTATCTCTGATTATCAAATAATAATCTCCGGTATAATTGAATCGATATTCGCGACCCTGGCATGTCCAGTCACCTATCAGTTCACGGGGTATTCCATTATTTTGTTTTATGTTAATGGCATTATTTCTTTCCATTTTATTAGATTGAAATGATATAAAGTTGTTTGACTTACCTCCAACCGAAAGTACGATTTGATAATACTAAAAGGCAAGATTAAATAAATACATAACCCTCTCCTACTCTTATCAGAAATCAAGTAATAAAGTCGTGCTTCTTTACCCACCAGCCGAAATTTTTTATTAACTTGAACCCATGGGAAAAAAGGCGATCGTTGCCGGGGCAACCGGCCTGATTGGTAGTCAGCTGATGGATATTTTGCTGGCATCTGATACATATGATGAAGTGCTGATCCTTGTCCGGAAGAAACTGGATATCACACATCCAAAACTGACCCGGCTTGTTGTAGATTTTGACCAGATCGAAAATCATTCGCTTTCAATCACCGGAGACGCGGTATTTTCCTGCCTGGGCACAACGAGGAAGAAAACGCCCGACCGCAATACATACTATAAGATAGACCACGATTATCCGCTCCGTCTCGCGAAGTTGGCAAAGGCGAATGGAGTAAAACAATTTCACCTGGTCTCTTCCATTGGTGCAAACCCGAACTCGGGAACTTTTTACATAAAATTGAAAGGTGAAACCGAAAGGGACATCAGCGCTTTGAATTTTTACTCGTCATTCATGTACGAACCGTCGATGCTCACAGGAAGGGAATATGAAACACGTTTCGGTGAAGTGTTTTTTGAAGAACTGTTTAAAATCGTAAACCACCTTTTGATTGGCAAATGGAAAAAATACCGCAGTGTTTCGGGAGCAGCCGTCGCGAAGGCCATGTATGACCAATCCTTAAGAGACGAACCCGGCAAATGGATCGTTCAGTTTGAAGAGGGAATCGCTGTGAAGAAAATAAAATCGTAGTTAATCGGCCTGGCACCATGATAAAAATCGATCTAACCTTACAACCATCCGATCTGGCCGGCAAACTCAAAAAGTTCTGGCAGCTGTCAGGAGAAAAAATTCACGGGATTGAGAATAATTATGATGTTTCCAAAGGTTCACCGGTATTTACAATCAACGGTAAATACGTTACCAGAGGATGGACTGAATGGACCCAGGGATTTCAATATGGGTCAATGATTCTTCAATTTGATGCAACGGGTGAAAAAGCGGTTCTTGAAATGGGGCGCAGGAAAACTGTTGAGTCCATGGCGCCGCATGTCAGTCATATGGGTGTGCATGATCATGGATTTAACAATGTGAGCACTTATGGCAATCTGCTCCGTTTGATGAAAGAAGGTAAAATAGCTTTCAATGAATGGGAAAGCCATTTTTATTCACTGGCATTAAAAATATCGGGAGCCGTCCAGGCCAGGCGGTGGACGACAATTAAAGGCGGAGGTTTTATTTATTCATTCAACGGGCCTCACTCACTTTTTGTTGACACGCTCCGTTCCTGCCGTTCCCTTATCCTTAGCCATCGCCTGGGGCACACCCTGCAGTCGGAGGGCGATCAGCAGATCAGTTTATTGGAACGTGCTGTTGAACATATGAAGGCGACAGCAAACTATTCAATATTTTATGGGGAGGGTCGTGATGCATACGACGTTTGGGGGCGAACAGCACACGAAAGCATCTTCAATACAAATGATGGAAATTTTCGTTGTCCGAATTCCCAGCAGGGGTATTCAGCATTTAGTACCTGGACAAGAGGCCTGGCATGGGCCATCTGTGGATTCGCTGAAGAAATGGAATGGTTTGATTCTGTTAAAGAGGCAGATATCAATGCCCTGAATATAAAGAAAACTATTTTGCCCATTTTGATAAAAGCAGCCCGGGCTGTCTGCGATTTCTACATAAACAACTGTCCTACCGATGGTGTGCCCTATTGGGATACCGGGGCCCCTGATCTGTATAAGCTGGGGGATTATTTGAATAAACCGGCTGATCCGTTTAATGATTTTGAGCCGGTTGACAGTTCGGCAGCAGCTATTGCAGCACAGGGATTGTTGAGACTCGGAAGGCATCTTCAGCAAAATGGCGAGAAAGAGTCCGGCGATCGTTACTGGCAGGCAGGACTTACCGTACTAAATACCATTTTGGATGAGCCTTACCTGAGCACTAATAAAACGCATCAAGGGACGTTGTTGCATTCCATTTATCATCGGCCAAATGGATGGGATTATATACCTCAGGGAAGTAAAATCCCTAATGGCGAATCCAGTATGTGGGGGGATTATCATGTCCGTGAAGCGGCCCTTTATATTCAACGGGTGATCAATAATGAGCCATATCATACTTTTTTCAACATCTGATGAATTCTAAAGACGATAAAGATATTTCCAGGTTGTGCATTCACACCATTACGACGAAGCCCTGGAAAATAGAAGAGGCTGCTTCGCATTTTTCAGCTGCGGGGGTTAAGGGCATTTCAGTCTGGCGTGATGCACTGGAAGGAAGAAATATCAAACAGACTGGTCAGTTATTAATCGATCATGACTTAACGATTGTATCACTTTGCAGAGGTGGATTTTTCGCACACAAGGATGTAAATAAAAGAAAATCGGCCATGGATGATAACCGGAAGGCAATTGATGAAGCTGCCCGACTGGGAGCTCCGTTGCTGGTGCTTGTCTGTGGCGCTGATCCTTCCCAAAGTTTAGGGGATTCACGGAAACAGATTCAGGATGCTATCAGCGAACTGATTCCGCATGCATCAGCAGCGAAAATAAAGCTTGCCATTGAACCCCTGCATCCTATGTATGCTGACACACGTTCGGCCATCAATACGATGAAACAGGCCAATGATATGGCCGAAGAAATCAATTCACCCTGGGTGGGTGTGGCTGTTGATGTCTACCATGTCTGGTGGGATCCGTCTCTTGAGAAAGAAATAAAGCGCTGCGGAGAAAACGGTCACCTGATGGCATTCCATATCTGTGACTGGAAACTGCCAACAACGGATATGCTGCTGGATCGCGGGTTGATGGGCGAAGGTTGTATCCCGGTTAAGCAAATCAGATCATGGGTGGAGGCCGCAGGGTTCACCGGATTTAATGAGGTTGAAATTTTTTCTACGACACACTGGAAAGAAAACCAATCTGAGTACCTTCAGCAGATTATTAAAGCATATAAAGAAAATTCTTAAAAACAGGGCTGATAATAGTTAAACTATGACAGAGCATAAAATTGGTGTCATCATGAACGGCGTTACCGGACGCATGGGAACGAATCAGCATTTAATGCGATCTATTGCAGAAATAATAAAGCAGGGTGGTGTAAGAATAGGTCCCGGGGAAACCATAATGCCTGATCCGGTATTGATCGGTCGTGATGAAAACAAATTAAAAAAGCTTTGCGGGATGTCCGGCGTAAAAAAAATGGGTACCGATCTGGATCAGGCCCTGGCTGATCCGGACAATGTTATTTACTTCGACGCACAAATTACGGGCAGACGGGCGGAAGGAATCCGGAAAGCGGTAAAGGCAGGAAAGCATATTTATTGTGAAAAACCCATAGCAACAGACACAAAACAGGCGATGGAATTGTACCGGCTGTGTAAAGAGCATAATATAAAAAACGGAGTGGTACAGGATAAACTATGGCTTCCCGGTATTTTAAAATTAAAGCGTCTGATTCAACAGGGGTTTTTCGGTAAGATCCTGTCTGTGAGAGGTGAGTTTGGATATTGGGTATTTGAAGGCGATTCTATTCCGGCTCAAAGACCATCCTGGAACTATCGAAAAGAAGATGATGGAGGTATTATTGTAGATATGCTTTGTCACTGGCGTTACCTGCTCGACAATGTGTTTGGCAAAGTAAAAGCGGTTTCATGTCTTGGGGCTACACATATCCCGGAAAGATTTGATGAAGAAGGGAAGTCTTATAAAGCTACCGCGGACGATGCAGCTTATGCAACATTCGAACTGGAGGGTGGCATCATTGCCCAGTTTAATTCTTCCTGGACGGTGAGAGTAAGGCGGGATGATTTATTAACACTGCAGGTTGACGGAACCAAAGGATCTGCTGTAGCAGGATTGCGTGAATGTTATATTCAGCATTATGGCAACACACCTAAACCGGTTTGGAACCCGGATATTCCACAACCCATTAATTTCTTTGAGGGTTGGGCAAAAGTGCCTGAACAGGAAAATTATGATAATGCTTTCAAAGTGCAATGGGAGCTATTTCTAAAACACGTTGTGAAGGGAGATCCTTTTCCCTGGGATATGCGCGAAGGGGTTAAGGGTGTACAACTGGCAGAAAAAGGATTGGAAAGCTGGAGCAAAAAGTGTTGGGTGGATATTCCTGAACTTTATATGAAAATATGAGATAGATATCCTGAACTTAACCGATAAAATATGAGAAGAGTAGCTTTAATCACAGGTGGGACCCGCGGTATTGGTTTTGGTATTGCCCTTGAACTGGCAAAAAATAATTTTGACCTGGCTATCAATGGAACACGCCCTGCAGCCCAGGTAGAAGATGCATTAAGAGAATTGAGGCACTACGGCATGGATGTTATGTATTGTCAGGGAGACATCGCTTCCTCCGGCGATCGGATTGAAATACTGCGACAGGTAAAAGACCATTATGGCAGCACTTCATGTGCTGGTCAACAATGCCGGTGTAGCGCCTAAAGAGCGAAGAGACATTCTGGAAGCTACGGAAGAAAGTTTTGACTATGTGATGGGTGTTAATTTAAAGGGCTCCTATTTTCTTACGCAAAAGACAGCTAACTGGATGATTGAGCAAAAGAAAACGAATCCTGAATTTAAAGGATGCATTATAAATATTTCATCGATTTCCGCAACGGTAGTGTCTCTAAACCGTGGAGAATATTGTATTTCGAAAGCGGGTATTGGCATGGTTACACAATTATTTGCCGTGAGGCTTGGCGAGTACGATATTCCTGTTTTTGAAGTAAGGCCGGGAATTGTACAAACGGATATGACAGCCGGAGCCAGAGAAAAGTATGATAAATTAATCGGAGAGGGGCTCTGTGTACAAAAGCGCTGGGGAGAACCACAGGATGTTGGGAAAGTAGTTGCATCACTTGCAAAGGGCGATTTCATGTATTCAACAGGGCAGGTAATCATGGTAGATGGAGGATTAACCATTCCGCGTTTATAATTATCCCTTCCGCAAATCAGGCAGTTTTGCTCAACCTGTTCACTCTGTTATATTGATTCACCATAAAGAAATCAAAAAATAATTGTAATGACCATCACAGCAACGACAAATGGCTCTTCTAAAAGTATTGCCCGGGAACTCCTGCGCATTCCCGTACTGGTTGCAGCGCTGGGATATATGGTGGACATGTATGACTTGTTTCTTTTCAGCATCAATCGGGTTGCAAGTTTAAAATCCCTGCATATTTCCGGAGAAAAATTGCTGGCGGATGGTATCATGCTGTTGAATTTGCAAATGGCAGGTATGCTGATCGGTGGAATATTTTGGGGAATCATGGGAGATAAAAAAGGAAGACTCTCTGTATTGTTTGGTTCTATTTTGATTTATTCTATCGCAAACATTGGGAATGGATTCGTAACGACCGTCTCGCAATATGCTGTACTAAGATTTATTGCGGGATTTGGACTCGCGGGTGAACTGGGAGCCGGCATTACATTGGTAACAGAAATTTTACCGAAGGAGCGACGTGGTTATGGAACAACCCTGGTAGCTACGATGGGCATTATGGGTGCTTTGCTCGCATACCTTGTTTCTCATCTGTTTGACTGGCGGCCGGCTTTTTTTATTGGCGGTGGTCTGGGATTAATACTCATGATATTGCGGGTACGGGTTTTTGAATCGGGCATGTTCATCAGGCTAAAAGAAAAGAACATTAAACGGGGTGATGTGCTTAAATTATTCAATAATAAAACCCGGTCATTAAAATACCTGAACAGCATCCTGATCGGAATACCAATATGGTTTGTAATCGGAATTTTGTTCACATTTTCCCCGGAATTTGGCCAGGCAATGGGTCTTGACCAACCTGTTGATGCAGGTAAGGCAGTCATGCTTGGATTTGCTGCCCAGGTTTTGGGTAACTTAACAAGTGGTTTTCTCAGTCAATATCTGCAGAGCAGGAAAAAAGTAATCTTATTATTTATTTTGTCTTCCTTTTCACTGGTTCTTGTCTGCTTACTGGTACCCATCCACAGCACCATACTATTTTACTTACTATGCGCATGCCTTGGATTTTGCTGTGGCTATTGGACGCTTTTCATAACCGTTGCAGCTGAACTTTTTGGCTCCGATCTCCGGGCAACGGTTGCCACCACTGTTCCCAACTTTGTCAGGGGGTCAGTAATTCCGTTAACCATGCTATTTGCATTAGCGAAAAGTCATGTTGGAATTATTCACGGCGCTTTAGCGGTTGGCGTGGTAAGTTTCACCATTGCAATAGTCGCGCTCATCTTCCTGGAGGAAACTTTCAAAAAAGACATCAATTTCGTGGAGGATCAATGATGGCTGTTGAAATGCAGTGGCCACCATAAAAAGTCAATTACTTCCTGTTTTACTGACAAGCTATCCTGCGGATTACCAAAAAGATCCGAAAGGACCAGCTTACGAAAATGCTTTATGTGATCAGCAATTTTAATTAGACTGGAGTTTCCGGACGACGAATAACAGCTGAAACAGACCGTTTAAAAATCCGGAGAAAACAGGGGTTTCTATGCATCAGGGTGCCGGGGAAGTGGTTAGATTTAAAGGAAATAGGTTGATTAATGTACATTTGAACGTACATAGTGAAACATCATGCAAGCCATTACCATAACACAACTTCGGGGAAACATTAAAAAGTACCTGGATCAGGTCAGTAAGTCGGATGACGTGATCATCGTGCCCCGCACGACGGAAGACGATGCCGTGGTCATCATGTCGATAAAAGAATATAATTCGTTGAATGAAACAGGCCATCTGCTGTCTTCTGAAAAGAACAGGGCAAGATTACAGGAGTCCATCAGCCAGATCAGTAAGAAACAAACACGCAAAGTGAAACGGAAAGATCTGTAAATACTCTTTCCATCGAGTGAATTTTGAATTTACCGAAAATGCCTGGGAAGACTTCGGGTACTGGCTGGAAAATGATCAGGAAGTCGTTGGGAAGATCAAAGAATTACTGAACGATATAAACGGAAACCCGTTCCGGGGATTAGGTAAACCGGAACCACTACGATACGATGTAAAGGGTTATAGGTCCCGAAGGATAACCGGGGAACACAGACTGGTTTACAAAGTAGAAGGGAGCAAGGGCCGAAATCAAAAATGTTATATTCTGCAATGCAGATACCATTACGATGATTGATGTTAATTATTGCTACGACAGTATTTTTCTCAAATTGTTGTAGTCGTCAGTAACATTTACTATTGGATTTGGCGCACCGTCCTGCTCAATGAAAAAGTATTTCATCCCCGATGTTTTCCGGACGTCAAAAATGGGTTTAAAATCTACATAGCCTGTGCCGATTTCTGCCGGCTCTTTTGTGGTTTTGTCTATATCTTTCACATGCCAGAGCGGAATACGGCCGTGATATTTGTTAATGACCTCAACAGGGTTCAACCCGGCGACGGTTACCCAGCCCAGGTCGAGTTCGCTCTTCACCAAATCTTTGTCGGTGTTCTTCATGATGTAATCATAAGGCTGCACTCCGTCTATAGGCACAAACTCAAAGCTGTGGTTGTGAAACGCAAACTGGACTCCGGCTTTCTTACAGGCTTCACCCGCTTTGCCAAACACGTCCACCGCTAATTTAACATCATCCATCGTTTTGGTGGGTATTGCGGCGCAGACCAGAAATTCCAGACCACCCGCTGCCGCCTCATCGGCTAATTGCTGTGCGCTGTCCTGCAGGCTGGGCATTTTGGGCATGTGTTCTATAAAAGGCGCATACTTCTGCATCTGAGCAGAGTCTTTTGCATTGGTGGCCAGTTTCATCAGAACATCCATCGTGAAAGGCACGCCACCCACATGCGCGCTGCGCCAGGTCATTCCCATGTCTTTCACCATAGCGGAGAATTCTTTGGGTTTGAATCCATAATAGGGTCCTTTCATACCGCTGGCACTTTCCAGATTCTTATAACCAATGGCCGCCAGCTTTTGCAGCGTCCCCTTGGCATCGGATTCCATCAGGCCGCCGACAGTGTAAAGCTGCAGTCCAATGGCATCATCCGGTTTAGGCAAAATAAATCCGGCTGCGCGGCTCAGTGCGGGGTAGAGCATTCCTGTTGCGGCAAACGTTCCTGTTTGGCGTAAAAACGTTTTTCTGTTCATGTCAATTCTTATGAGGATTTAATTGAACCAATATATTTCATATACAGGGGTCCGCGAATTATAATCCTTTTACAATCGCCAGCGACTTTTCTACATGTTCAGTAGGCGAAATATGGTCGGTTTCTGAGGAAAAGACCGCTACAATTTTACCTTCTTTATCAATAACAAAAGTGGTTCGCGGAATGAAACCATGTGTAAGGTCCTGTCCGCGCAGGTCTTTAATTCCGGTCTTTGGAGCTGACATGGTCAGGCCGTATTTTGCTGCAATTTCGCCTCCGGGGTCTGAAGCGACGGGGAACTTGCCTGCACAGTATTGCGGATCGGAAGAAAATGTATTCAGCCGCTGAATATCGTCTGCAGATACACCGATAATGGTAGCTCCCGCCGCTGTAAATTTATCCTTGAGTTCAGCGAAGGCATGTGCTTCCGCATCACAGCCGCCGGTATAGGCAGAAGGATAGAAATAGACGACTACGGGCCCTTTAGCAAGGGCGTTTTTTAGTGAAAAATCAAATGCACTGCCGGCCAGGCTGGCTTTGGCGGTAAATACAGGCGCTGTATCTCCTTTTGACAACATCTTTGATTGGGCAAAGCCGGAAGGGGCTATCAGGAGTGAAAAGCTGAAAATTAAAAAAGATAGGCAATAGTATTTCCTGAACATGGCGGAGGTTTTGACTTGTAAATGAATGGCGTGGTCATCAAATTTACAATAGTCCTTAGAGAATCAATGCATGTGTCATCAGAATTTTCGCTAATACCGTAATGAGAATTGTTCAAATTCGAATTGCTTATTCTTTAGTTATTGTGCATATTTAGTATAAATTCAATTTATTCATAACTGGGAATATTTCTGGTACACTTTTTCGGAGAAGGAGCAGTCCCGGGAAAACTGGTGTCGAACAAAATAATCCAGTTTTTTGAAAGGATGCACCTGATTATGAAGGCGGATTTTAGTGACCTTTAGCGGAGATCTTTATAAGCCTTAACGGGGCATTTTTTAGGCATTTTTTTAGACAATTTTAGCCAACGCGGAATTTATTTTACAAGATTTTGCCTAAAAATAAGCAAGCTGCTTCCTGAGTAATTTTTGACGAAAAGCGGCGGAATCTGATACCTTTTGCAAAAAATTACTTTTTGCCGGGTTTGGGTTTCAGTTTTTTTATTTCCCGGTCAAAATCACTTTCAAAATGCTGATCCTGTATTACCCTGAATTTCTCGTATTCCTTCTCGGCTAATTTCAAAGCCACCTCATGACTTACTTTGCCTGCATCTTTTAAAATCTGGTATTCGTTGAATTGCAGGAAGGCATCCAGTTTCTCCACCCAATCCTGCATTTTCATGGGTATTTGCCTGGCAGCCTGGTTTTCTGCATAATCGAGGTACATAGAAACAATACGCTCCAGTTCTTTGATTTCTTTTTCTATGAGGTAGTTTTTGGCAATGCCTATATCGCCTTTCAACACTTTGCCGGATGGGGCATTTTTCCATGTTTGCAGGCCCATATTGGGCTTATCTGCACTTGCCCTCTCTGCAATGATCTGGGCGGCTGTTTTGCCGGATATGGCAAAATGAAGCTTGTTCTGAACGGTTTTAAAGAATTGCAGGGTGATTTCAGCATCCTTCTTGTAGTCTATGCTGCACTGCTCGTATATGTCGGTAATTTTGAGGTAAAAGCGTCTTTCACTGGCTCTTATTTCCCTGATGCGTTCTAAGAGTTCATCAAAGTAATCTTTGCCAAATCGTTTGCCCTGTTTAAGCCTTTCATCGTCTAATACAAAGCCTTTAATAATGAACTCCCGGAGGGTTTTGGTAGCCCAAATTCGGAACTGGGTAGCCTGATAGCTGTTTACCCGATAGCCAACTGCTATGATGGCATCCAAATTATAATAATCAAGGTCTCTGCTTACATCCCGGTTGCCCTCCCTTTGAACTACTCGAATTTTTCGAGTAGTTGCCACTTCTTCCAATTCGCCTGTTTTGTATATTTCTTTCAGGTGGTAAGTAATGGTATGGCTTTCTACTCCAAACAATTCGGCCATTTTCTTTTGAGTAAGCCAAAAGGTTTCATCATTAAAAAATACCTCAATTCTTATATCCCCTTCAGGGGTAGCATAAAAAATGATTTCGTTATTCTGGGGTGTATTATCGTTTGCCATCTTTGTCGCATATTTTTTAATACTGTCTTTTAAACTATTTATAATATTTGCCCATCTCCTCAAACTTCTACATCAGTTTATCTACCAGTTTAGATTTTTTGATAAAATATTTTGCTCCCTTTGCTACTGTATCATGTTTTAAAGAAACTGTAAACCTTCTTTTATGCTTACCATTTACAGTTATAGTAGTTGAGTTGGCTTCATAATCTTTGGATGGAATAAATAATATCCTGTCTTCCATTTCCAATGTAGCAGGATTGAAAGCCGCACCAATAATATAAAAGCTATTATGAACTGAAAATGTATTTTCGCCTACATCTATTAAGATGCTGCCTTTTTTTACTGCATTGAACCGGGATTTGACCTGAATGAATATGGGATAAAAGAATCCATTTTTCATTACAACCAAATCAATACCTCTGTTATCAACAACAGGTTTATACACATTAAGCAAACCCTGACCATACAGCAATATCAATTCCTTTATTCTATCCTCAACAATATTTCCTTTTGCACCGGATGACAACCCGGATAGGTCAATCAAATCTGTTTCATCTTCTGTATCAGGAATGACAATTTCGCTTTTTGCAATAGAAAGTTTGATTTGCTCTTTTGTTAGTTCAACGTCAATAATAGTACCTGTTGTAACTCTGTTTTTACTATACCAATTTGTCAATCCAAAGATTCTTTTATGAACTGCATTGTAACTTAACTCCGTTTCTTTGGAAGTACCTTCCAATACAACAGCGACCTTTTTAGTGTGAGCTGGCATAAATTCCTGGCCTTGTGCCGGAATATATAAGAAGCCCAATTTCCTTTCTACTTCTATAATCTTTCGCTGGTATTTAATAGAATCTCTCATTGTTAAAATGTTCTTACAGATTTTATGGGTTCGCTGTATGTCGTCAAAAGAAAGTGAACTTTTTACCAGCGGACGATTCACTTGTTTAAGTTAGTAGATATTATTTGGTTTTTTAAGGGTAGGATTAGATATTGTTCAATTTTTCAGTAGCGTGCACGACTCTTCCCACCGTCATATTCCGTATTTTTATTCTTTCCCGCCGCCGCAGGATTTGTTCCGGTCTTCCAAAGTAAACACCAGCCGGGATGGGTTGTTGAGCGATTCATGACGGCTCCATTTATTATTATAATTTACTTTTATCATATTGAATAGACGTATTAATTTTACTATTTAATAAAGAAAGGTAAAACTTGTTCAACATGGCCTTAAGCCTGGAAAATACAGTCGATATCATCGAAATCATGGAAAACTGGATGGAACGGATCCGGCCGCCACTTTCTATCCGGCCCGAACTGGACATCAGTTACCAAATTGTTGACCAGAGCATCATTCTTTTTGAAATAAGACCTTCATTCCGGAATCCCAAGGAACTTACCGAATCGCCATACGCCAAAGCGACTTTTGTGAAATCTGAAGATATCTGGAAGGTCTATTGGATGAGAGGTAATCTGAAATGGACTTCGTATGAGCCCAGGCCGTGGGTGAGAACCTTACAGGCATTTATGAAACTCGTTGATCAGGACAAATATCATTGCTTCAAAGGATAAGAAATCCGGGTTTTCATTTCCTCGTTATACGCCGCCACCCATGACCTGATCTTCATTGAATTCGTTTTTAAATCAGCAGCACGGCTGCCACTCAATAACCGGTTTTCCCCTGGCTTTCGGAAGCACGGACAAATTACCCGCTCCGGGAAGTTGCCCCTTACTCAACACCAATCCGGAATAGGCGATGGAAATCTCCGGATACCCGCCGGCCCCCATCTGTACCGCTGTTGTGACTCCCTTTCCTAACACAAATATGCGGCAACCGGAAAGCTCCCTTTCACAGCGGCATTACAGCCTGTGAAAAATATTTTTTATTCAGCTGTTTTGGACAGGCTTTTTGCCTGATGAAAAGAGGTCGGATTCCATATCACTCCGGTATTCCACCGCTATTTCTTCGGGAGTTCTTCGGGAACCCCCCTCTGTATCTGCTGGATTTCCCGAAGGATTCCCGAAGAACCGGCGAAGCAGGAACGTTTCAATATGGAACCAATATACCAGTCATCCCCTGGCAGCTTCCTGCAAAAAAAATCTTTCACAGGCTGTGATGCCGCTGTGAAATGCCACTCATTTGCGGGTATATATTTGGCGCCTGTTTCCCTTCCTTTATTTTTTTCGATAAATCATGGACATCACCCCTTATTTATCAAAAAAAGTAAAACATGAAAAACAGATGCGTTAAAAAACTGGTTCTTCCACTGGCTATGCTGATCTTGGTTATGGCCGGCTGCATTTCTGCTCATGCCCAGCGGATATTGTTCAGCACGCCTTTCCCGGCGCTGCATCTGGAACCCGGCCAGGAGGGAACCTGGTTTGTGGACAATGTCGCCTTTAATGCCGTCAGAACCTTTACCGTCGCACTGAATCCGAATGGTGCTCCGGTCATCGGCTCTAACGGTTCCATTACCAAATCATGGATCCCATGGGATCAGAAAGTGGAGATCACCCATGTCTTCTATATCGCCAAGGGCGAGGCGCATGCATCGGATGGCACCGGCGGGCAACGGACCTATCAGGTAAACGTGACCGTGAGAAATCTCAATACCGATCATCCCGCAGATTTTCAACTGCTGATGGCAGAAATATTCCCTAAGTAATCCCTGGTCTGACGGTCGTTGTTTTGACCCCCATAAGCTTTAATTTTATATTCCTTACACCCATAACGGAGACTTTCGGATCCTCCACAAGGGGTAAGGAATATAAAAATTAGCGGGAATGCCTGAGCCGGTTCACATAAGACTGTCGGAGTTGAACAACAGGATCAAAGATGTTGTTCAGCATGCATTCAGTTCCGTAACCTATTGGGTGATTGCCGATATCACCAATCACAGTTTCACGCCGCAGAAGAACTACCACTATTTTGACCTGGTGGAGAAAAACCCCCGTTCTAATGAACTCCTAGCGAAGATTTCCGGCAAAGCCTGGGGTCAGGGTTCACTTCGGATCGAAAACTTTGAGAAGATCACCGGACAGCGGTTTACAAACAATATCAACGTGCTCGTGAACGTATCGGTGAACTTTCATCCGGTATTTGGTTTGCAGGTCAGCCTGAACGACATCGATATCCATTTCACCCTGGGTGTTTTAGAACAACAAAGACAGGCTACACTGGAGAGACTGGTTGCTGAAAATCCGGGTTTCATCAGCAAATCCGGCGAACAATATTTCACCCGGAATAATCAGCTCGGCCTGCCTGTCGTCATTCAGAAAATTGCGGTGATCACGTCGGAAAATTCGGCTGGCGGAGAGGATTTCAAACATACGCTGGGTACTAACGCGTATGGATACCGGTTTTATATTGACTTTTATTATACCGGGGTGCAGGGGGAGGTGAATGTCGGCCAGTTTCTGAATAAGATCATCGAAGTACATCAATCGGGGAAGCCTTACGACGTGTTGGTCATCACGAGGGGCGGGGGAGCGCAAACGGATTTCCTGATATTCGATAATTATCAAATCGGAAGGGCCGTAGCGAAATTTCCCATTCCCATTATTACGGGCATCGGTCACCAGAAAAATGAAACGATTGCCGATCTGATGGCCCATACCCCGACGAAAACGCCCACCCGGGCGGCCGAGTTCATCATCGCGCACAATAAAGCTTTTGAGGAAAAACTCCTTTCCTTTCAGAAACTGGTTTTGATTAAAACACAGCAGTTGATTTCCGGACATTTTCAGTCGCTTGCCCGGCATACCAGTGTGGTTGTAAATACATCCAGGAATACGATTTCAAATTACAGGGACAGGCTGGTGCATATAAACCAGGTTACGATCAATTCATCCCAATCCATTCTTTTTAAAAACAGGACCGGTTTAATGGGAATATCATCCCGGCTGGGTTCCAAACCGAAAATGATATTGCAGAACTTAATCCGGGATATCCAACATACCAGGGACAACTTAAGTACATTTAATTCCCGGTATCTTAAAAATCAGCGGGCGCAGCTGGAGCATTTTGCTTCCCTGATCAATATGATGAGCCCCGAAAACCTGTTGAAAAAGGGTTTCGCGATGGTAAAGGTTCAGGGCAGGATTACCGGCAATCCCGATGATATTCAGGTGGGTGAGGACCTGGATATCATTCTGTCCGACACAGAGATAAAAACGACGGTAAGGCAAAAAAAGAAATACGATGGATCAGACTTTAAATTATGAATCGGCCTATCAGGAACTGGCACAGATTGCAAAGGAAATAGAAACCGAGTCCGTATCTGTAGATGTATTGGCGCAAAAGGTTAAAAGGGCTTCCGAGCTCATTAGTTTTTGTCAGAAGAAGTTAAAATCCACGGAGACAGAGGTGAACAAAATCATCTCCCGGATGGAAGGTTCGGGGACGGAGTGAATCGTCTTACCATAAAAATTTGAGTTCTTCCTTCACCTGCTTTTCCCGGTTTCCCTGATTTCATCAGTATATGCCATTGTACTTGATTTCTCTTTTCCTGCCATGTTGAACCACATGAAGGCAGGGAAGTTTCTGGTTGAAGGTATCTTCCATCTGATCATCTGGGTTGCCCGGTCATTTTATTTCTTCCCCTTTTTATCAATCCGGTCCCGCAGCTTGTTGATCCTTCCCATGGATTTACTGAGCAGGTCGCGCGCTGTTTCCGGATCCACACCGGCTTCTTTGGCCAGCGCTTCGATATCAGGGGCTTTCCCGGAATTAATATAAGGCAGGGCGAGCTGGAGCAGGTGGTTGAGTTTATCCATCATATCGCTTTCTGAAGCCGTGGATTTGGGTTGAAATAGTTTCTCGTAAGGATCCAGCTGCAATTCTTTTCCGAGAATATCTTTTATCGCTGTCAGCATGGGCAGGTGTACATGGATATCCGGTTCCGCCGGTATGTCGAACCCATGGCCATTCAGCTTTTTCACCAGGTTCGCGAATCCGCGGTCCGTCATGGCCGTCAGCATAAGTGTTTTACGGTTTTCTATATAATAGGCGGTTGCAAAATGCGGTGGATCGCTCCATGAGTCGTTTGAAATCCGGTAAACGCCCTTTGCATATTCCAGCGTAAAGTCTTTACGCAGGCCTTCGCCCTGAAATATTTCCAGCGAATGATCCGCAACCACCTGCACGAGTTCATCTTTTCCATTTATAATGCGTGTCCCCAGCGACGCGTGGATCAGCATCAGGTAGGGAATGGGATTTTCCTCCACATTGGCCATCAGGTCTTCTTCCGTTTCAATGGCAGGATTCAGTTCCGTGGCGAAAAAGAAAATATCATCCGGATCAAACCCCTGGAAAAAGACCACCGGCCCGAAAGTCTGCCAGCAGGAACCATTGAACATGATGAGATTGAACCAGAGCCGGACCGGATGCCCGGAAAGGGTCCGCCTCGATGTCAATGCTGTCCCGGGCGGCTGCATAGTACATCAGGAACTTGTCCACGACGAGTGCGGAAACCGCATTCACTTCTTTGCAGTCTTTCAGCAGTTTATTGAAATCGTTCATGAAAGCCCTGTTGATGATCCGGCAATTTACGGGTTATCCAGGATCCGATGCCCGAGGCAATGAAGAATAGCCCCTGCGTATCTGCGGGATATTTTATATTCACCAGGAAGAAGAATTCCCCGATAATGATAAATAATCAGTGGAACATGATTCACAACGCGCAGGTATAACTGCAGGTGGGAGGATTTTAAAATGTTCAGCCGGGATCTGCTGCTGACAGCGAACCCTAGCCGAAGTTAACGAAGTCTGGTCTGTGATTTATTTTGGCGTCCACCAATAATTATCATTCTTCAGAAAAACGATGTTTGTACCCTGGATAAATGTTTTCATCCAATCGGCACAATACTTTGCTCCGGGCTCTTCCGATTTAAGATGTCCAATGAATATCGCGGCTTTCTTTTTTCCCTGCATAACGGCGTCTTCTGTGTAAACATAGTCTTCCCATTCCCTGGCTTCACCAACCAATATGACATCTACATCATCCCGTTGCAGTACGCCAATATGCATTTGGAGTGTAGGTGCCAGTCCCGGGACTAAACCTATCCTGCTTATTTCAAGATTGGGATTTCCAATAACACGGATTCCCTCCACCCCAAAATGCTGTTTAATGTTGTAAACCAGAGAAGCAAGTGTTTCTTTTTTTACCTCCAGTATCCAGGGTGAAGTGGAGACGACTTTCCATTTCAACTCATCTGCCAGGCCCTGTAAGATTTGGTCGGGATGATTACGATGGGCATTGTCGTGAAACCGGAACAGGGTCAGTTTGTTTTCTTTTATAAAAGCCACCTTATCTTTTAATACCTGGTCTGTTTCCATAAATTCGGGTATTGTGTCGGTTGCATTATAAAAGATGGGTTCGTGTGTAATGATCAGATTACAATGAGCCGCAACTGCCCGTTTGAGAATATTCATATCGGCAAACATACAGGTAGCGATACCGGTGACCGTATCAAAGGCATCTCCAATTAAAATCGTATCGGTCCTGGTGGTAACCCATTGGGGCTTTACGTTTTGCTTTATTTTAGCAATTACTTCATTCACAGTAAGTGACGGCTCCCGGGTCTGTGCATGCAAAGGATTCTGAAATGCCAGTAAGAGACATACAGTATAAAAGGCCGGATTTTCATAAATAAAATGATTATTTAAGTTAAATGATACGCTCTTTTCAAATGTACACAGGCATTCGGAGGTTAATTATTTATTTCTTTACCGTGACAATCACCCGCTGATAAACCGTAAGCGCGGGTGAACCATTATCTGAAACTTCAAGAATAATATGAATGGTTTGTCCGGGAACTGCGTCTTTAGGAATATGCACTTTAGTGCCCGCTGCGTTCGCATTCGAAATATCAATCTTACCCGGGTATGTCCCTACCATGAACTGCCACCATGTAACGGACACACTGTTTCCATCCGGATCAGAAACATGTCCATTTAATTTTATGGTCTCCCCGGGAGATGCCAGTACAGTAAGTGGCCCTTCCATGGTAATCACCGGTGCATGGTTCGCATCTGAGAACTTCGGTGTTACAGACCATATCAGACGGGCAGCAAAATCGCGCTGGGCTGCAGGAAAGAAATCCGGATAGTCAGTTTTATTTAAACGGCTGGTCACGGAGCTGAGTGCAGATACCATGGCCTGTTGGGATGTATCACTCATCTGGAAGGAAAAGCCGCTCTCCTGGTTCTTCAACCCGCGGCCGCCCCAGCCACCATAAGAACTTTCCTCATAAGCCCGCAGCCCGTTTGCCGGCATGTTCATAAAAGTAGGGTCGTCGCCTTCACCGAGCCATGAATCTTTTTGCTGCACAGGCATCCATACTGCATAACCCATTTTTCTCAACTGCTCGTTGGTATAGCCGGAAAAACCGAAATAATCCATAATATCTCCTTTCACCATTTGTTTACCATCGCCCCAAACTCTGTACAATGCACCTAAAGGCCCCCGGTCAGATACATTTTTCTTCATCCAGGATGAGGTCAGATAAACCGAATCTTCAGGTTTTGCACCTAACTGGGCGCCATATCCGTAATTGGGGCCGCCATGGAATTGCCTGTATTCAATATCGGGCCATTCAGGGTTTATATATTTGGCATACATATCATCCTGGTCGCCGGATGGGAGCAGCACTACTTTACGCGAAATTTTCTTACGGATCATGTCCCATTGCGTGGTGTACTCATACTGATCCTGTATGGATTTAAGCGCGCGGGCGATGGTACTCTGGCCTCCCCAGGCTGTTATAAACAGTTTTCCCGGTTTATCATCCAGCATCAGTGATCGGATCAGGTCTGAGCCGGGAGTATTTTTGGAAATATCCCCGTCGAATTCAATATTTCCGAAACGGATTTTTGATTTCAGTTCAGCAGGGGCAGGATAATTTGGGTTATGCACTTTCAGGTTGGGATATACTTTTGCATAAGCATCGACAGCCTGATCAATGTAATGTTCATCTTTTGCCCAGCGCCACGAAGTGCAGGGACAGGTGTCTAATCCAAACCGTGCATATTCCCTTCCCGGCACATACCATTTCGTTCCTTTCCCATCTCCTTTCCAATGAAAACCGCTGCTTGTATAGATGAGCCCTTCCACATCCAGATCGCAACTGTAAAGCAAAAAGCGGATCATCGAGTTATTATCATCAAGTTCCGGGTCCGTTGTAATTACGATGCGTGGCCGCGCCTGTTGATGTGAAGATTGCGCTTTGGCACCGTTCGCTAAAAGACCGGCCGCTATAATGCCAACTGCATAAAAGCGGATAGGGTTCCATATAGCCAGCAGATCAGATCCCATACATAAAGTATTTGTATTTGGTAAATTTAAAGTATTAAGCATGTATATCCAATTGCCCGCATTCCGTCGGCCGGGACAATTTATGATTGGTGACGGGCAGGTGATTGGCTATCCTTCAGGAAGCCTTGCAGTAAAGACCGTATGTCGGCTGCTTAACCCTCCTGGCGCCGAATCGGTGTTAGCGGTTGGTTTTATTGGTTAATATTAGTCATATCAATCCTCTATTGCTTCAATACCCAGTTCCTTAGCTTTTGCTACGCCGTCTTTCATTGCTTTGACTTTTTCCGGTGCGTGTCCCTGCCAGATGGTTATCTCGCCAACAACCTTAAACGCATGTGCTGAGCGGTAAGACTTTGTTGGATTACCCGGGAATTTTTTATCAGTCAGATTGGGATCATCTTCAATGGGACCTGTCGGTTCCACTAAATATATTCGTTCTCGTCCTTCTCCGGAAGCCAGTTCAGCGCCCCAGATAGCAGCATCCAGCGTAGCAGTGAGATAGATATATTTCGCTTTTTTCTGCTGGCCATAGTTTGAGTTAATACCCGTTTCGATAAAGTCGCCAATCTTCAGGTCTGCCTTGGTGCCGTGGAAGTAAGTCTGGGAAAAAGGACCTGGACCCGGTTCATCGGATTTGTTTTCCCTTTTGTTTTTTTCCATAGTTTTTAGTTATTCAACTGCCGGTTGCCGTTCCGTCCGCCGGCATGGCAGCAAAGACCGGATGTTGTGCGATTGTGCCGGATTAATAGAATGGTGATCAGGCTGTATTTTATTCAGTGTTGCCTGGATATTTTGAGCCGGCCCCGAAAAATACTTCAATGGAGCCAATCTTTCCTGCATGGGTAAAGCTAAATACATCAACGTTACGGACTACTTTGTCATCTACGGTAATTATCTGGACCAGCAGCATCAGGTCATCACCTTTTTCAAGCATTTTAATATAGTTAACCTTTTTAATAAATTTAGCCGTTCCCCAGCATTTCTCTTTGAATTTTTCCACCGGGATATGGTCATCGTTATTGGGACTCGTGAACGTGAAGTTGTCAGCAAGCCGGGCTGCTACGGCGTTCCAGTCCTTCCTTTCAAAACCTGAATAGTAGGCCCTGACTGCCTTTTCTTTCTCAGTGCTTTGTGCATAAATACCGGCAGCGGTGCAGATTAAGAGGATGGAGATAATAAGTCGTAACATGGCAATGGTTTAATTGGTGATTTGTATTTGCTAACGTTAATTTTTGCATCAATATGCTGTTAGTATAGTGGCCATAGCTGCCGCACGAAGTTCAGGGATTTGCGAAAGCAGGGAATTCATTGAATGTCCGGCCCGGAACAAATGCCTTGTCGAAAATATTTTATTGAAGGTAACATTTGCAGTTAAATTATTAATGTAAGACCCGAACAGATGCCGGGTAAAGATTTGTTGCCCATTGCTCTTCCGTCGGACCCGGCTATTGCAAAGCTCCTCATGTTGTATGCGGTCTTTTATCACCTGACAAACGTCAAAATCGCCCTGGCAAATTCGGCAGGCGTCTCCTGAGGCAGATTATGTCCTATTCCTTTGGCAACTCTTCTTTCATAACCGCCTTCAAAATAACTGATATCTTTACCCGTTCCTGAAAACGGTTCAACACCGTCGGCTTCAGCATCTAATATTAGCATCAGGACCGCCGTACTTACGAGTGGAAAAACTGCGGGATAACCCTATGATGCTCCGCTGATGGCATGGATGCAAAAGGGAAGTCCCGCAAACACGGGACTTCAATCACACATGGATTGCTACCTTGATTATGATTTTTGTCTATTTGGCGTGTGTATCGGCGCCAACATACTGACATGTAAACCCTACCTGAACAATCTGTCCCAGGCCAATCGGTCCTGTTCCCCAATCAGAAATATATAATTTACCGTCAGGTCCCAGGGTCATCGCTGTTGGCAAGTGCAATCCGGAAGTGACTATCTGCCGCTTGCCGGAAGGTTCTACTCTTACCACATCACCGGTGCCCGGCGATGGTGTAGGAGAACCCACTGTATTTTCGAGTACATATAGGTTGTTATTGTCGTCGAACAAAATGCCCAGTATGGCGGTGAACCCTGTCGCATAAGGTGTGTACGTGCCGTTGGGTAATAATTTATATACCGTAGCTGCTCCCTGCACCAAAGGAAACGAAGTGAGTGTTCCAAAGTACAAATTACCGTTGTGATATACAATAGTAGTCGGCCCGATCCAATCGCTTGCACCACTATGAAGTTTTGAAATATCTACAATCCGTTTAATCTCGCCGGTTTTTGGGAATACCTCATCAATTTCCTGGTGATTGGGTTCAGCAATATAAATGGTCCCGTCCGCCACCGTCATGCTATAAGGATTCCCATCCGGTGTAAAGTCATCAGGGTCGGGATTAGCAACTGGATTGGAAAGTAGAAAATCACTGTAATTTGCGGCTACTGCCCAATGGTGATCTGCATATACCCTGACCACACTGTTCGGAATATCAGGCACACTGTGCGAACATCCCGCCCCTGCAATCAGTCCATACAGGGTATTTCCAATAAAGGCCACATCGGCCATACCGGTAATAGCACTTCCGTTGCCGGTCCGCCCGTGCAGGACGGGAGATGATCCGCAAATGTTGTACGAACGCCGTTCATATCAATGCGTGAAATGCGGCTGCCTGTGTCGCTGCCCTTATAGGGACCGACCGGTGGCAGGGGCTGCAGGCAATTAGTAGTTATATTATTTCCTCCATAGCCACCTTCCGCCACATATAAATTATTATCCGGTCCGAATTTCAGGCCGCGAGGATTATGCAGACCTGTAGCGAAAACACTGGTCTTGATAACGAGATTATTTTCACCGTCACATTCGGGGTTGCTGTTTTTTTTGCACCCGAAAAATGCGATCAATGCCATAACAGCCATTGTTAAACATTTAATTTTCTTCATGATTTTCCTCCTTTGTTTTTAATAATGATTTTTTTCTGCAGACAGGCATTTCATCAGGAGTATTATATTTAAAAGCGTCGTTCCTCAATCAGGGGTGAAAGCAAATCCGGGTCCGGTCATCGAAAGATTGTTTCTCACAAATCTTTATTATTCGAAACTATTTATTGTTTTTACAATTATTTTTTCAATTGTCCGGATAACCTGAATGCAGACATACTTTTCATTTATCCCCTCTGGCCGGTGGCTTTTCGGTGACAAAAGGCTTCTGTATACGAAACGTATGTTTCCGTTGAAAAGCGATGATAATGTGGTTTTGCTGCATACCTTTATATAAATTGTTGTGACGACCAGGGATTTTATTTTTTCAAATGAGGTGAGATTTCGTCTGCTGAGGCATCTCTGCTTCTGGGGGATGTATTATGTATATACTGTTTTCACTAACCTGTCCTCTTTACAGATAACTGCCGCGTTCACGCCGGCCCTTTACCGAAACGCGTTATACGAGGCGCTGCTGTTTTTGCCCCTTTATATATTCGCCGTTTACTTTTCGCTTTATTTTATTTTACGGCAATACACCAGGAAAAAAAATCTGTTACTTTTTTTATGCAGCACTATTTTCCTGGTAATTGTTGCATTTGTGAGCGGCCATTTTCTAACCGGGACATTTTTGCGAAACACCGGCCGGCATCTGAGCGAAGGCGGCCGGGTTATTTTTTTCCTTGGAAAGTGTTTTGGCGAATTAATAATCGTTACAGGCGCTGCTGTAATTATCAGGATCATGAAAGATTATTCATTAAAACAAAAAGAAAATGAGAAATTGGTAGCGGATAATTTGAACAACAAACTCCAGCTGCTCAAAATGAAGATGCGTCCGCATATTTTGTTTGAATGTTTACAAAATATCTGCCGGGATATTGATGCGGGTAATGAGCATGCGCCAGACATGATTTTAAAATTATCCGAACTCCTCAGCTATCTTTTATACGAAGGCCAGTCGAATCAGGTTTCATTTATTAAGGAAACACAAATGATTCAAAATTATATAGAGCTCAAGAAACTGGAATATAAAAACAGGCTTGATGTACACTTTTCGCTTCAGGCAGGTAAAGGTAATTTGGACATAGCGCCTGGACTGTTTCTTCCATTGCTTGAAATCGCTATTCTTCCTTTTGAGGAACTGACAAGGCCCCTGTGGGTATCTGTGGAACTTGAGCTTCTTTCTTCTGGGATCTGTTTTAATTTAAAAAGTAATGTCGCCGGTGAAAAGGTAATAGAGGGAAATACTGCTTCTTCAATTCTGGAGAATATAAAAAGCAGATTACAGATCTTTTACCCCGGCAGGCATAAACTGGAAGTTTATACCGGGACAGGTGACTTCAGCATGAGGTTGCAAATAGAATTAGCTCCAAATACGCACTATCGGAACAATCAGCGTGGTGAAAGTTTGTTATATGAGCATTCATGAGTTCATATTTTCCTCTCAGCCAAAACACCGGATAGCAAGGCATGTCTTGCTTTGGACCTTGTGTTATGCCTACCTTGTTGTGTGCTATCCTCCTTATGGAACCGACACGCCTGATGGCCTGGAGATAGGCGGTCCGGTTACGTTTTTTGAAAAGGCGGGTATCAGGGGGCTGATTCATCTTATATGCCAGATGTTATTCTGCTTCCCGGTGTTATATATTCTTATGCCCGCTTTTTTCTGGAAGAAGAAATACTTCCAATTTGGCCTGGGTCTTCTGATTTCATGGACATGCGTTTCCTTTTTCCGGTACGTCGCGTTTAATTTCGCGATGGAACCGATCCTGAAAACCCTTGGGTTACCTTCAGGCACAACACACGTAACCTTAACCTCCGGGTTTGCCCAAACCATCAGCGGACCGGCATTTGTCAGTTTTATTTTTATTTCGATGAAGATTTTTAAGGATTACCTGCAAAAACAACAGGAAAATTTTATTCTTTACCAGGAGAATTTTAATGCGCAACTGCAATTTCTGAAAGCGCAGGTACATCCGCATTTTTTGTTTAACACGTTAAACAATATTTACTTTTTCATACTTTCAGAGCCGGGGAAGGCAAAATTTCTTGTACGAAAACTGGAAAAGATGCTTCATTACATGGTTAGCGAATGTGACCAGGCTGTTGTGCCCCTGGCTGAGGAGATAAATATGATATATGATTATATAGAGCTGGAAAAGGTTCGTTATGCTGATCTTGATATCGAACTGGAAATAACCGGCGATTGTGCAAATAAGGAAATTGCTCCGTTATTAATGATTCCATTCATCGAAAATAGTTTCAAACATGGAACCAGTAAAATGTTGAGGGATCCATGGATAAGGTTATTTATACAGGTGGATGAAACAATGCTTCATTTTACTTTAGCCAATAATAAGCCGGGTGAAACCATTATTAAAAAAAATGGCATTGGATTGATCAACGTAAAAAGGAGGCTTGGGCTTCTTTATGCCGAAAATCATTATCTCTTAATTAAACCCACGGAAAACACCTTTACTGTAAATATGCAAATACCCCTCGAACAGAAATACGCGGGTTAAACATCAATTCTTCATTTTGTCATTTTAAAAAGCTGACCAATGAACCCGGATAAATTAATAAACTGTATAGCGGTGGATGATGAGCCGCCCGCGCTGCAATTGATTGAGAAATATATTCATTCTGTTCCTGTATTCAATCTCGTCGGTACCTCTGCGAATGCTGTAGATGCGTTAACATTACTCCGGAATAATGCTGTTGATCTTTTATTCCTGGATATTCAGATGCCACATATATTGGGTACAGAGTTTATGCGAACCCTTTCGAATCCTCCCAAAGTGATATTTACGACGGCCTTCAGGAAATTTGCCGTAGAAGGATTCGATCTTGATGCGGTAGATTATTTGTTGAAACCCATTTCGTTTGAAAGATTTCTGAAAGCAGTAAACAAAGTAATGAAGTTACATTTGACGCCCGTTGAAAAAAATGTGACAGCGGAGTCAACAGAACGGGAACATGATGACAAATTCCTCTACCTGCGTGCAGATAGAAAAAATATTAAAATACATCTCGACGATTTGTTATTTATTGAGAGCCTTAAAAATTATATCAAGGTGGTGACGAAGGATAAGGCTTTAGTTACCAAATATTCCATTTCTGCCCTGGAAGAAAGTCTTCCGTCTACCTTTATCCGCATTCACCGTTCTTTTATCATCGCAAAGGATAAAATAGAGGCGTTTACTCACGATTTTGTTCATATAGGGAAATATGAATTACCCGTTAGCAGAAGTTACCGGCACGAGGTGGAGAAAATTTTGAAAAACAGGCTTTAAACATTGCGCGCCGGTTCTTTAGGAGTTGAAAATTAAACGGCCGTAAAATGGTTGTTTTTTTGTACGATAATTCTGATCTGGAAGTCATCCATCGCCACCGGCCGGCGACAAATGCCTTGCTGGCTGCTGCCATGACTATTTGAGCAGCGTTATATTTAATCCCTGGCGAAGCGTTTTGTGAATTTCCGCAATCTCATCTGTGAAATGGATCAACTCTTCAAGTTGTACGGGAGTCGCATTTGATTTTATGGTTGGCTTATATTGGAAATTTCTTCCCGGCTCGCCTTCTGCTCCAAATTCGCCGCTGAATTCAACGTTAACTTCAGTTACTTCAATATTTCTCCTGGCAGCCTCTCGATAGATGTCATTGCAATAACAGGTAGCTAAAGAGAGGAGAAGGAGTTCGGCACCATTTACTGAAGACCCATAACCGGAAGATTTAGGTGGGATGGAAATATTCTTTGAATCATTGTTTGTTGTTACAATGATCTCGTGTTCATGCTGCTTATTCTTTAGCCTTGCGGAAACTTTCATATCATTATGATGATTGATTTCATGTTCGTACCATGTTCAATGGATTTCCACATATTGAGGCTTGCCCGGCTGCCCCTGTTTTGGAAAATACTCGTTAGCGGTTCGTTGTTTTCATTCGCTTTGTCTCAGGCGTTAAATTGTCTTAAATGATGGTCAATATGTTTATACACCATTTGCCCGATTTGTTCTTTTGTCATTTTTCCAAAAAACACGTGCTGAAAATTATCGTTATCAAAACCTGCATATTTTTCAATATTTGAAATCCAGAGTTTTTTTTCAGTTTCAAAATCCCCGGCAGTTTCTTTAATAATAAGTGAAGGGATTGTTGGTGTGTTTCGTTTCAGGGGATTTGCATTACCTAAAACGGTTTTCAAAGCCATTCTTCCGAAAATTCTTCCGATAAGAGGTCGTTTCAGATTAATTTTACTTTGCATCATTTCTTCCCAGAGTCTGCAGTGTTTTACCATTTGATACACATTCATTTTACCCCATTGTGATTGCGTATTTTCCTTCAGTGAATCAATTCTGTTTACTAATTCGGTTTTTGTTTCTTTGTCAAATATCGTTTTCATACTTATTGATTATTTAACCGGGTGAGCCAAAGAAAGCCAGTTTCCCGAATCGTCCTTATACCGGGCTTCTGTTCCATAAGACTCTTTTGTAGGCGATTTCATAAATTCAACTCCTTTGCTTTTAGGTTCTTCATAAGTTACGTAAAGATCTTTACTGGTAAAAACACCCGGTCCAAATGTTTCATTGCAAATACTGATGTTATCGGCATCACCGAATTTTGTCCGCAGCGTTGTGAAGTCAGGTGTTCGCACAAAACATTTTCCAAAGCGACTAATTTGTTTCAAGCTACAAAGTCGGATTATTTCTTTAACTGCTCATGTAACTGTTCGTTCTCTGATTTTATGTCCAACCCGTTTTGCAGGATTTTTTCAAATACTACCGAGGCAGTGGCAACTACGATAGAAACAAAAGTAGTTACAATACACATGGCAAGAAAACCCGCAGGGTCGTCATTTTTATTATGAAATATCCTGATGTATAGTCCTGCCATCCCAATGGAAATGCTCAGTAAGATTGCGCAATATTTTATATTTTTTAACGTCCTCACCGGGTTGGGTGAGAATATTTTATTTTGTCCTATATAACTAAGTAATTTGAACGCATTATAAAGCGCAATAAAAAATGGGATAGACGCGGCATAGCCATACAGGATGAACGGATCAGAATAAATGCTGAACAGATCTAAGTTTTCGGCTCTCCCCTCGGTCAGTGGAAACCGGATCATGAGGGCTAGTGCCACAATGCCAATAAGCACAATGACTCCCTGAAGAAATATTGTTGAACTTTGTTTGATAAAAGAGTTTTATTAATTGTTACTGTTACTTGATCTTGTTACTGTCGTCAAGCGGTTGCCGGTAACGTTCGGTGGCTTGCTGCTGTGCTGATATTCTGTGATCGTTCAGCCCGGGCTCCAGCCGGTAAGCGAATGGGATGATCAGTATATAATCTTCAGCCGGCATAGCAGAAAACCCCATGTTAGGGGTGGTTTTGTTCCTGGATTCTGTTTTTCAAATCCATTCGAATATGAAGTATTCTTGCAACTTCAATTCTATTATTTTTAAGTCGCCTGTAAAATATTATGTGCTGTCCTATCTTATAGCCTGAAATGTCTTTATTTATTTCCGGGTATTTTCTACCTGTTACAATTTCATTTGCCAATTCCTCGCAAGAGTCAAGAATCATATAATAATACTTGTCAGCCTGCGCCTCAGACCAAATTTCGAAAGTGTAATCCCAGATTTTAGACAAATCTTCAAGCGCTTTAGTAGTGAGAGTGTACTTAGGCATCTTTGCGTTTGGCAGCTTTCAATTTTATGAGATGCTTTTTCGCGTCAAACTTTTTCACTACACCACTATCAAGACCTTCTTTAATGGCTTTCTTTAGCACGGCAATTTTGTTTTCCTCCTCTTCCAGTAATCGGAGGCCGGCACGGATAACTTCACTGGCATTTTTGAACCGTCCGGAAGTAATTCTATTATCAACAAAATTTTCAAAATGATCGCCTAGTGATATAGAAGTATTTCGTCCCATAATTATTAAAATTACAAAAAATAAAGTGAAATTACCAAAAATTGGTAACATTAAAGAGGTCTGCAAAAATCAGGAAAAATCACCGCTAACTAACTATATTGTTGTTTGGGTTGAATTACATTTTCTAATTATTTTTCTATAAATTATTAAATGTCAATTCAGTAAATATTCCTTATACTGGTGAACAGGCGCAATAATGACAGCCAGCGTTCAGGGCTTTATTATGTAGGAATATTTACTTCTGCCTGTCCACAACCGTTGTTAATTTATAAATTAAAGTTCATTTATTATTACTAAGGTCGAAGATGCCGGTCAGGCCCAAAGGGAAAACTGGCTTCGCCTTTAGCTGATGTTTGTTGGTCAGGCACAATAGCATAAAACTTCATGTTGGCAGGTCGGGCTTTTTCGGTGGGCTATTTATTTAAGATTATCATTTGAATTTATCAAATGGTAACATAATAAGTCAGGATTTGTCTTATCAGGCTCATTTGAATTCCTGAACGGGAATTTCTCCAACAGCTTTATAGAACTCTGATTCTCTCTATGAAGGAATGCTTCGATTTTTTGAACTTTGATTGTATTGAATGCATAGTCAATAACTTTTTCTGCGGCTTCTTTCATTATACCCTGGCCTTGAAAGTCTGTCAAAAGTTCATAACCGATTTCACACTTGTCATTTTCAATAGAAAAGCCAAAAAGACAAATTGTCCCGACCAATCTGTTTTTATCATTCAAAGTTATTGCCCAATATAAGGAGTTATTTATTTTGATATTCTCATTAACCTTATTTATAAAATTCCTTGCATCATCAATTGTATTGCATATTTGTCTGTCAAGATATTTGTTTATTTTACTGTCCGAACGCAGCGTGAAAATTTCCTGTTCGTCATTAAGTACCGGCTGCCTGAGGGTGAGCCTTTCGGTTTTCAAAATTGGAAAAGTCGTAAAATTTCTATTTAACATTCTGTCGTATTTGGCTTATTTGTATTTATGATCTTCAAAGCCTGACCGCTAACGGGCAGTCGTTGTCAGGTAACCCTTTGAATAAACTTAATCCAGTTTCCATAGTTAATTGTTTGAGTCGTATAGTCATTGTCAAAAAATGGAACGAGCTCCTGATTTAACCAATTTTCAACTAGCTCGTAAGTTGTTTGTTTTTGTTCAACCGCTGCGATGATGTTACTCTGCGTAGTAAAATATAAAGCAAGTTGTTTTTTGTTGAAACTAATTGAGTTTTTAAATCTTTCCTCTGTTACAAAAGTGAAATTCTTTGGGTTTAAATTTTCTTTTGTCCAGGAGTAAGCGTTGGTACGAGGCGGAGAAGGATATTTTTTCAAATAAACATTTGGGAACCAACTGGCAAAATTGTTATTGCCAACCATTTCAGAAATAAAGTAATTCTCGTAAAGAACAAGCCAGGATTTACTTTTTAAAATCCGGTTCGCTTCTACCAGGAACTTATCAATGTCAAACCAATGGACACCTGAACTAACTGTAATCAGGTCAAAGTCATTATCTGTAAAAGGTTGTTGTTCTGCCGTAGCAATTGAATAATGAATTTTGTCAGGCTGTGATGCAAAATTCAACATCTCCTGCGAGGTATCAGTCCCGTAAAAATTTGTCGCAATTTCTAAAAGTGCTTTGGTTGAAAGTCCTGTACCACAGGCAATGTCCAGCGCTTTATCGAGCTTTTTGTAAAGATGAAAATATTCTTTAATATGCTTTATAGTGTTGCTGTGAAAGTCAGGTCGCCCTTTTGAATATCGTTCTGCTGCTGTCGCTGGATCAAAGTAGTTCATTGTTTCTTGGCGTCTTTTTGCATTGCCGTTAGCGTTCGGGTATTTGCGAAGGCAGGGAATTCAATGATTGTCCAGCCCTGCTTATGCAAATACTACTGTTGTGTGTTTGTGCTTCCTATTATTTAACCTTTGTCCATTCAGCGTCCTTGCCACGGTTGTTATATGTCACTATTTTAAAAACATTGTTTGCATCCTTTACAAACTCAAATTTCAACGGTGCTTCTTTTATATAAAATATATTTTCGCTTTTTGCATACAATTGAACTTTAGGTAATCTGTCTTCAGGATTAACTGCCTCAATAGCAAGTTCGCCATTTTCAAATGTCACAACCAACTTATGACTGATTTTGTCAAGAGTAACTTCATAAGTTCCAACATAGGATTTTAAAATTGTATCTTTTACTTTGATATTATCGTTTATGGGTTTACCAATGGCAATCCTTGCAATGTCATTTGTCAATAACTGCCAGTCCATATTGGCTTCATAGGAATTGTATAACGCTACGACAAAAACATTTTCGTCAGGGAGATATATTTCATCCGATTGAAATCCGTCTGTGGAACCGCTGTGCTCAATTGTTTTGTTTCCGTCAAGACTCTTTATAAACCATCCAAACGCATATTGAGAAAAAGTACTATCGGGGAACTTATATGGCGTCGTTGCCTTTTCCAATGTTCCTTTTGTTACCAGTTTCTGGCTATACAATGCTTCGTGCCATTTATAAATATCATCAATGTTACTTATCAGTCCTCCTGCGGAGTATAATATATCAACGGACTGCAAATTGGCTTTTTCAATTTTCCCATCAAATTTCGAATAGCCTTGCGCCATATTTAAAACATTGTTTTCTTCACCTATATAAAATGTATTTTTTAAATCAGCTTTATTCAATACATTTTCCCGTAGATATTTTTCGTAAGTCTCGCCGGTAACCATTTCAATTATGTATCCTAATAAATAATAATTGGAGTTACTATACCTGTAGTAGCTGCCGGGTTTAAAATTAAGTGGTGCATCTTTGATATAGTCAACTCCGTCTCTCGGTGTGTATCTTTCCTTTTGCTTTGATGGATTGGAGATTTCGGATAGATAATCTTTGATACCAGAGGTTTGCGTTAACAGGTTTTCTATAGTAATTGTATAACCTTTTGACGGAAAGTCCCTGATATACTTTTGAATACTGTCCCGTAAACTTATTTTGCCCTCTTTAACCAATTGCAAAACTGCAATTGCAGTAAATTGTTTGGTCATTGAGCCTATCCTGAACAGCATATCTGCCTGCATAGGAATTTTCAACTCAGTATTGGCCTGCCCAAATGCTTTTTTGTAAATTAATTTGTCGTTCTTTGCAACTAATACTACACAGCCTGGAGCAATCCATTTCAACCGGTTAGTAATTAGTTCGTCGAGGGTTTTTGATATTTTCTTGTCTTGTTTACTTTGTCCAGGGCAACCTGTCAGCAATAGGAATGAAACAAGAAAAAGAGACAGTGATTTAATCATCATTTAAATTCTTAAGGATTGTCCGGTGGCAAAACCCGTGTTAGTGGTTCGTTGTTACTGTCTGTCCACTTCATAATTAAGTTCAGTCACCCCGCAAGCAAATTGTCGGGTAGCAGGTAAATGTTTTAGTTTTATTTTCTCTTTGATGTCTACAAACAATGGAATGCCTTGTCCAAGAATAATTGGATTTACAAATAACCAATAGCCGTCAATTAAGTTCTGTTGAATAAGTGAATGTGTTGCTGTTGGGCTGCCAAAAAGCAAGATCTCAGTACCTGCCTGTTGTTTTATTTTACTTATTCTGTCTGAAAGATTGTCGCTGATTATTGTCGTGTTAGGTAAATCCGCGTCTCTCATTGTTTTGGATAAAACAATTTTGTGAGCTTTGTTATACCACTTTGAATGATCAATGTCGTGTTTGCTGGCGTTCGGCTCATCTCCTGCATTTGGCCAATAATTTTCCATCATCTCATAGGTTGCCCGTCCATATAATGCACTGTCGGTTTCTCTTATCCGTATACCGACATGATCAAAAATTTCTTCATCAACTTTAATCCAGTTCATTTCTCCATTCGGTCCTGCTACAAAACCGTCAAGCGATATGTGCATAAATGAAATTATTTTTCTCATATTTTTTTATATTTTATTGTTGTCTATAGTTTGTGAATGTCTTTTTACAATGACCGCTAATACTCAAATTTATGTTATAAGGTGCAGCGCAAAAAGAATATTGCAATTGATAATGTGCTGGTTAGCGTTATACAATTTCTATTGTCGTTAGAACGTCTGTACTTAGAGAAATCAGCTCTAATGAATGGCACAAACAGGCTCTCGACTGAACCCGGTCCGGGTTGCAGTTTCCGGATGCGGAGAAAATACAGGTTGGTTTCGCAGTAACGGGCTTTTTCCGGAACGCTTTCCTGATACAATATGCTGCTGAGGCGAGGTCTTGAAAAACCGCACAACCAACGTTCAATTCCGGACAGTCCACGGCCGGGTGCAGATCATATTATATTGACAAACAGGAATTTATAAAACTGGCACTTTCTTGGTTCTCTAAAGCCGGACATAAATCTTAATCCATGTTCAGAAATTATTTTAAGATCGCCTGGAGAAACCTGCTGAAAAGCAAGACCTACTCCTTCATCAATATCGCGGGTCTCGCAGCCGGCATGGCCGTGGCGATGATCATCGGCCTGTGGATGGCTGACGAACTCTCTGCCAACAGGCAGTTTAAGAACTACGAGTCGATCTACCAGGTGATGATGCATCAGACCTTCGACGGGAAAAGAGGTACACAGATTTCGATTCCCTATCCCCTGGGCGATGAACTGAAAACGAAGTACCCGGATATGAAGGCGGTGGCCATGTGCGACTGGGGTCAGAATCATTCACTGGTTTACGGTGATAAGAAAATCAGCAAATTCGGACATTTTATTGGCGAAGATGCGGTGAATATGTTTTCCCTGAACATCCGAAGCGGCGACAAAAATCCCCTGCATGATCCGCATTCCATTGTACTGACTGAAGAAACGGCCAAAGCGCTGTTTGCCAATGAAAGTCCCCTGGACAAAATAGTCAGAATGGATAACACGGTTGACCTGAAAGTCACCGCCGTGGTGAGCAAATTGCCGAAGAACAGTTCCCTCAATTTTGACTACCTGATGCCTTTCCAGTTGCAGGAGTCGATCTATCCCTGGATTAAACAATACCATAAAACCAACTGGGGAAATAATTCCTGGCAGGTTTTTGTTCAACTGAATAATCATGCCACAGAAAAAAGCGTGGATGCGAAAATCAAAAATGTGGTGATTGCACATTTTACGGATGAGAATATGCTCAAAGTCATTAAACCCGAAGTGATCATTCAGCCGATGTCTAAATGGCGTTTGTACAATGATTTTGAAAATGGCGTCAATACCGGTGGGTTTATCAAATACGTGAGAATGTTTGGCATCCTGGGGCTGGTCGTCCTGCTCATCGCCTGTATTAATTTCATGAACCTGAGCACAGCCCGGTCTGAAAAGAGAGCCAAGGAAGTGGGTGTCCGTAAAGCGGTCGGCTCAAGCCGCAAACAACTGATCCGCCAGTTTCTCAGTGAGTCGCTTTTTATTTCCTTACTGGCCTTCCTCTTCGCTCTTGGCCTCGTGGCCCTGGCCCTGCCTTATTTTAACAGGCTTACCGAAAAGGAAATGAGCCTGCAGGTCACCAGCCCGATATTCTGGATCATCATGATCGCCTTTACCCTGCTCACCGGTTTACTGGCGGGCAGTTACCCGGCATTTTATCTTTCATCCTTTAATCCCATCAAAACACTGAAGGGAAATCTGAAATCCGGCAGATCCGACGCCTTACCCCGGAAAATACTCGTTGTGCTTCAGTTCGCCAGTTCTGTGATACTCATGATTGGCACCACGATTATTTACCAGGAAATCCGGCATGGTAAGGAACGGCCGATTGGTTTTGATAACCGGGGACTGATTTCTGTGGACTGGTCCAGCGATATCAGCAAAAATTATGAAGCGCTACGTGCGGATTTATTGAGAACAGGAGTTGTCAGTTCCATCTGTAAAAGCAATTCCCCTCCCTCCGATATATTCAGCAACAACGACGGCTGGGAATGGAAAAACAGCCAGCCGGTGGAAAAAACCGTGACCTTCTCCACCATTGCTACCGACTACGACTATACGAAGACCATTGGAATGAAATTACTTGCCGGCAGGGATTTCTCCAGGGATTATGCTGATTCCGGTTCAGTGATCCTCAACGAGGCGGCGGTGAAAAGGATGGGGTTAAAGAATCCGGTGGGAGAGCAATTGAAATGGAATGGCAAACCCATGACCGTGATCGGCGTGGTGCCTGATGTACAGATGGAATCGCCCTTTCGTCCGATTTCACCGCTTACCATCATTTTCAGTAAAGACTGGACAGGGTTCGTGAACATCCGTATCAATCCGAAGGTATCCGCATCCGCTGCCCTCAAAAAGATCCAGCCTATTTTTGACCGGTACAATCCGGCTTTCCCCTTTATATACCGTTTTGCCGATACAGAATATGCAAAGAAATTCAATTACGAAGAACTGGTGGGCAACCTGGCAGCCATCATTGCCGTGATCGCGATTTTCATTTCCTGCCTGGGTCTGTTCGGACTGGCTTCTTTCACCGCCGAACAGCGCGTCAAGGAGATCGGTGTGCGGAAAGTGTTAGGCGCCAGCGTGATCAGTCTCTGGCAATTGCTTTCTAAAGATTTTGTCAAACTGGTTTTGATTTCCTGCACCATCGCGGTACCGGTCGCCTGGTATTTTATGAACCAATGGCTGAAAGATTATGAATACAAAATCGATATTGGCGCCGGCGTTTTTCTGATGGTGATCGGACTTTCTATCCTCATCACCCTGGTTACCGTGAGCTTCCAGGCCATTCGGGCCGCGAGAGCAAACCCGACCAATAGCCTGCGCACAGAGTGAGTTTACCCGCCGGCCAAAGAATATCCTTCACCTGGGCGTGGTATCGGATGCTGTCTGGTGTTGCATCGGATGCTGTCAGTTCTTTCCTGCCATGACAACAGCAGGACCGATGACGTACATCAATCCCGGGATTGTTTCATTTTCCCCTGACCCGATTTTATACATGGTGTTCCGATATGTAGGGCAGCAACTCCACAGAAAGAAGCGCTGACGGGAAAATGGCGAACAGGCAGGTATCAGGGCATAACAGACGGCCTTTGATTCAGCATGAACCTGATCCTTTCGCTATTATTCAATGTATCTGAATGCAGCACCAATGTTTTACCCTCATATCGCTGGTAATCTGGAATAACCCTGGCTCCGTTGGAATGGGTTTTCAATACTTCTACAGATTGCAAATCGCCGGGGATATTAGCGCCGAACCAGTGCGTATCGGGCTGTTGCTTCCAGGTAACGAGGGTAAATAATTCGCCACTCACGAATTCTTTATTGAAGCCGGCAGCTTTTTGCAGGGCCGGTTGATTGCCGTATAAGGTAGACATCGTGCCAACCTTCCTGTTAATAAAAGAGGTAATTACTTTCAAACCGGCAGGGCTGAATTTAGCGGAATCCGGAAACGATGCCCTGGTATTTATGTTATCGGGCAGGTCAGCGTTATTGTTACAGGAACATATCAATAAACAAAGGAATACCCGCAGTATTTGGCTCATATTTTTCATGGCATTATTGTTCAATGGGGAACGTAAATACATTATCCAGGTCTTTTACAGGCCGGTGGCAGTTAATACACTTTGTGGCAAACATAACATCCTTATCATCAGGCACCAGGGCAGGCGTTTTAAACCTGGCCCAACCCCAGCCTTCAGTGGCAGCATATTTTTTGTCATCTTTTACCATGAATTCGATCTGGTTAAATTTTCCTGTATGAATATACCCCTCCTGATCTGCCAACTGGTCCCATTGAACTTTTGCCAGCACGGTACCATTTGGCCAACGCCGGGTATTATGCTCTTTAATCGCGCGGACGGCCACCGGATTACCAAATATAACCCGCATGGTGCCGTTATTAAACGCATCGGTCGTACTAATGGGCTGCCAGTTTTTATAATCCGGATCATAAGCGACTCCATTAGATGCTACAGGCAGGGAATGAATGCCAAAGCCTTTTTGCCATTGATTAAATTGTTCAAAAGCTTCCCTGGTTTTCGAACTGTCGTATGTTTCTGAATATGCCATCCCTGAAACGTAATTTTTCAGAACAGCCATATCACTTTCTGATAGCTTTGCGGAAGGATGCATGCGTGTATATTCTTTCAGGGGCATAACACCTGATATGGCAAGATTTACGATTTCCCAGAATTTATCTTTTTGTTCTGGCGTGGTCAGGTTATTCCATGCTGAGAAGTTGACAACATTCCGGGCATCCTTAATGTCTTTTGCTACCATCCAGGATACAGGTGATATCCTGTCAAACCAACGTAGATTTGTCTCATTGGAATGACAGTCGAAACAGGCCCTTTTTAAAATCGCTTTTACTTCCGGTGGCGCAGTAATATCAGCAGTTACCGGGGGATTTTCAAAGCGGGGTTGTATAAACTGGACCGTTATAACAACTAAAAGCAGCAATATAATTACCCGGTACATCTTTTTTCTGATGATGAGTTTCATTTTTCTTTCGATTTTTGTTTTATGTGTCCGGCCCGGCTCGGCGACCGCTTTTGCTGCCTTCCTTGTTCCTGGTATTTTAACCTGTTGCCATTTTATAGGCCATTGCGGCGTCGGGAAGCGGTGTTAAGGTATCCAGTAATAGATTGTAAGTCCCTTTTTCAGAAAGTTCGTCAGCAACTTTTTTAATTAAGGCTAAAGTAGCTTTCATCAGACTGGAACCGAGGCTTAAACGGGCGACACCTAAATCCTGCAGTTCACGTACAGACGGAGGTAATCCTGCCCCCATTCCGGGGTTTGAAAGAATATTAATTGGGGCATTAATTTCCTTAACCAGTGTAGAGATCGTCTCTTTTTCCCATACCGGTTGTACAAATATGCAGTCGGCGCCGGCTTCGCGGTATTTATTGCCACGCTTTATTGATTCCGATAACTTTTCCCGCGGCGAACCTGACGAAGTATAAAATGAATCCGTTCTGGCATTAATGACTAAATGAAAGCCCAGTGAATCGGATAATGCACGAATGGCTGATATTCTTTCACAAAATTCCATCTCGTCGGTTAATATCGGATGTAAATCAATACTGTCTTCAATGTTTATTCCAACAATTCCTGTTGCAATGATCTTCCTGACAGAATCAATGATTTCACTTAAATTATTTCCATATCCGGCTTCTATATCCACAGTTACCGGAACCTGTACTGAAGTTACGATGCCTGTAATCGTTTCAATCATTTCCGGCAATTGTATAACCTGGCAGTCAGGATACCCTAAAGAGGCGGCTATCCCCATACTGGTTGTTGCGATTGCTTTATAGCCACATGCTTCTATTAATTTAGAACTTCCGGTGTCCCACGAATTTAACAGAACCAGAATTTCCTTGTCCTGGTGAAATTTCAGGAACAGTTCGGCTTTTTCTTTTTGAATTGTTGAAACCATAACAGGGTCCTTTATGTATGATTAATATAATTGCATCTGACTTCTCATTGAATAGCCATTACATTTGAAAATATTATAGTTGAAGTTATTAACAAAAGCTGAAAATTGAACATCGGGCCCGAACCACTGCTGATGTTTGCACATGGCTGATGTTACCTTGTCCGGCCCGGCTTTTACAAACACTTTTGTACTGCGGATGTGGCTTCCGTTGAACAACGGGAAACAATGAAAAGCAAAAGTCCGCTGAAGTCGTTCTCTTTTTGGAGCTGCATATTTTCTACGTTCTCTTTTTCCTATTTTTATATTCTTATACAACAAAATCAGAGGCAGTTATATGGGAAAAACACTATCCAGGAGTTTACTGGCTTTATATTTGGTGACGCTAATGTGGTTAGTGTTGTTCAAATTTAAATTTAATATTTCGTCAGTACTTGATCATCATCACAGAAGTCTTAACCTGATCCCATTTGCTGCTCCTTCAATAGTTCATGGGGAAATTAATTTCAGTGAGATGATATTTAATTGCATATTCTTCATTCCCTTTGGATTGCTTTTGAATGTCAATTTTAAGACAGTTGGATTTTTAGCAAAGCTTTTATTTGTAATGGTTTTTAGCGTTACCGCTGAATTAATTCAATATATCTTCGCAATTGGAGCGACAGACATAACAGATGTAATTACAAATACCGTCGGAGGCTTTATCGGACTGAAATTATATGATATAAGCAATAGGTATATTAATACTGAAAAATTAGACAGGGTTATTATTGCTGCCGGCACAGTTTTGTTCGTATTATTTATCTCAATGCACACCAGTCATTTCGTTCGCAGGTCCTGGAAATAAATTTGGCAAAGTTATTTCGTATTGAACCAGTGCAACATAACGCCAATCCGCTTTTAGCGGCATAAGCTTTTCTGTCATTAATCAAACCCTGCTGTTAAGCCTGATTTTCAAAGATCCGGTTTCTGATTTCTGCTGCTTTGGACATTTCCTCTGATGGACTGCCAACAGTGATGAAGTGGAACAGCCAGTCTTTAATAATCATTATCCAACCTTTTTCGCACATTTCATAACATTCTTTTTCGGGAACAAGTCCGTCGTGTGAAAAGTGAAGAATAGTCTTTGTGCCTTTTGTGGTTATATCAAATATCATTTTAGTATTTGTCCATTCTTCCTTATCGTCTTTTAACCAATATAGTTTGCTTTCAGTAACAAGCCACACGATCTTGTTGTCAGGAATCACTTCAATCAGTCTCTGTTTAGAATAATGCTGATTTGGATGATGAATAATAAATTCATCGTTAAGTTTTGCGCTGTTTCCTTCAAAATCTTCACAGTTCCACCATTTGGGAACTTCTTTGATTGCGTTGAAAACGTCATTTGCGGATTTTTCAACTTCTATCGTTGCTGTGAAACTTTTGTTTTTCATACTTATTTTTCTTTTATTTTGTTATTTAATAGTGTTTCTAATTTTTTCAGTTTATTCGTCCAGAATTTATCAAAGTAGTTGATGAAATCCTGCAGCTCGTTGAAGCCGTCTTGTTTCAAAGTGCAATAGCGTTCCCTGCCAATGTCAGTGATGGAAATGAACCCTGCGTTATACATAATTTTTAAATGTTTGGAAACCGCAGGACGGCTCATATCAAAGTTTTCAGCCAATGCGTTTATCGTCATATTGTCTTTTGAAAGCAGTTGCAGCATTTGCCTGCGGCTTGGGTCGGCAATTACCTGAAATACGTCTAACGTTGGTGTAGTCATTTTTTAATTGTGTTTATTAATACTTCAAATCGTTTTAAGCAGGTATTCCAGCCGTTAGTGTGATTGGTAACATCTTCCAACAATATAAAGCCATTGTGCCGTAATTGAAGTTCTGTTCCGTTTTCTTTCGGAACAAGAATCCAGACAACTTCTGAATTGAAATTCCTGTTTCCGTTATTTGAACTGCCATTCCACGAATAAGAAAGTTTTGAAAAGGGGTTTACTTCCAATACTTCGCAATGAACGATGCCGTCATACCGGCTATCTGGCTTTGGCGTGAACGTGAAGCGGAATTTATGTCCTTTTATTGGCTGAAAATCCGTTTTCATCAGCCATTGTTCAATGAGTTCGGGCTTTGTAAGATACTCCCAGACTTCCTGTGGTGTTTTTTTGAAAAACCATGATTGTTTAATTTCTTTTTGCATAATAAGTAACTTTAAGGTTACAAATAAACGAGTAATCTTTGAGTTACCCAAATATTTATAGGACTTTTTTGGAAGGGTTTGGGTTTTATATGCCTGCGACGCGTCAGCAGTAGGTCTGAACGATGGGCTGCCTTGAAAAATTTACTAAAAGCAGGCGAAGGACTGTTCCGCGGAAATACGGTGGGTAGCGATGGGCTGTTGGTGAGTGGTTGTACCTGCCGGATGGAGGACCGTCAGGGGGACGGTCCTCTGTTGGCTATACAGGTGTCTGGATGTGCGGTCGTTTGGGTTTGCGGCAGTATAACAGCAAACCGGTTGGTACCTTCAGTTATCGTTCTTTTGAATAATGTTATAACTAAGGCAGTTAGTAAATAAATTCTTCTATTTCTGCTTCGCCCTCTATTTAGAACTTCGCAATGAAATTTCACTATCGTTTATCATTTCTCTGCTTGAAGTTGTTCTGTAAGTGATAACCTGGGAAATTCGACAGATGACTTTAAAACCTGGTATACATTCCAGGTAAGGCCGGACTATGCTATGGTCTGAGCTTTCGGCATGGCAGGAACAAGTCCGTGTTTTGCCATTACCTGTTTTAATTTATCTACATCCGGCGGTCCGCCGGCATTTAAAATGGCACCCATCTCCTTAAAGAAGTTAGGTCCTAATAGGGCTGGGGTAATGACTGCCAGGGCTTTGGCATCTTCCTGTCCATGGTTGTCAAAGCCATGAACTGCGCCCCGGGGGATAAAACAGGTTTCCCCGGAAGTAATGTTTATAGATTTGCCTTCTACTGTAAATAGCAAAGTGCCCGTTAACCCGTAGATCGTTTCATCAAAGTGTTCATGATAATGAGGCAGGGGAACTTTGGCCCCGGCCGGTACAGTAAATTCAAAAAGGGAAGCGGCACCATGGGTATCCGCTGCTTCCATGAGGAAGTCTATGGCGACAGAGCCGCATTGGATTGTTTCTTTTTTCATGTTCATTATTTTTATGAAACAAAACTAAGTAAGTAAAATGGCCGGGTTCTTGATTTGAGATAAGAAATTATTTTTGGGCAATCTTCTTCCGTATCCGGCTTAATGTTTCGGGTGTCATTGCCAGATAGGATGCAATGTGGTATAGAGGCAACCGCTGCATTAATAGCGGTTCTTCCTTTATGAAACGCAGGTATTTTTCCTCAGGTGTTTCAACCGTGGCCTCCGCCAGGCGCTTTTTAAGCATGTAATTGGTGTCCTGTTGTGACCTGATAAAACCCATGGTAAAGGAGGGAATCAGCGTTACTGCATATATCCAGTTTTTTTGATTTATAATTTCCAGTTTACTGTCTTCAGTTGCCTGCAAATTTAATTCGGTCGGTTTGTTATCCAGGAAACTAACCAGTTCACTGGCCCATCCACCTTCTGTTTTAAAATAAATAGTGCGCTCCTCTCCGTTGTTATTAATGAAGTATTGTCTCAAACACCCTTTTTCAACAAAATATACCCACCTGGCCGTTTCGCCCTGGCGAAAGAGATGTTCATTTTTTTTTATTTCAAGCGTCTCAAATAAGGGAATAATCTTTGCACATTCTTTGTCGGAAAGTTTATAAACCTTTCGCAGTTGATCCAAAAGCGGGGAGTTGTCCATAGTCTGATATGCCTTAGCTATTCTATATAATTTCTAACGACTTTTGCCGGAACTCCTGCGACAATCGTATTTGCCGGAACATCTTTCGTCACGACTGCTCCCGCTGCTACGATAGCTTTTTCGCCAATCGTGACGCCTGGCATAACGGTTACGTTTGCACCCAGCCAGGCATATTCTTTTATGACTATCGGTTTTGAAATCGTGCTACGACGATTTTCTATTTCCAGTGGATGTCCTGTTGTAATCAAATTTACTTTTGGACCAATCAAAACATTATCCTCAATGGTAATACCACCTCTGTCCATAAAAGTGCAGGCGTGGTTGATGAAAACGTTTTTGCCAATTTCAATATTCAGTCCGAAATCGGTGTAAAAGGGAGGTATCATGGCAAAGCTGTCGTCAAGCTTTTTCCCGATTAAATCGCTAAATACTTCTCTTATCTTATCAAAATCGTCCGTAACAAGATTATTGAGTGCTGCCGTTTTTTTGGTCGCCCTGCGTATGACGTCAAATATTTTTGGGTAGTCCGGGTCTGTGAGAGATACCATCTCCCCGCTTTTGTCTCTTTCAAAAATGTTTCGCATGTTATGATTGTTTTCTGACTTAAAACAATTTGTTGAACTTAGTTTGTCAGGCCCAACTTGCGTAAAATCCCATGTTCACTGCTGGGCGGCTTTAATAAGAATGCTTAAATGACTTAAACCACTGGAATTTTTTCTTCCACCATTTTATGGTTTGATTTATCATAGTAAGTGCAAGTCATATTTTTCATTTCAACCGTCCATTTTTCAACACCGGCTTCTGCTGAATGCCTGCAAAACGTTGGATAGTCAGTTTGACCTTGCTGATGAATCTTCAAGTTTCTTTTGAAACTTTCCAGATCGCTTTTGCCGGCTACTTCTAACGCAGAATATTTTGGTTCCGATTGTATTTGATAATCGATATCGCCAAAAAATACAGCATGGCCATCGTACACAAAAGTGTCATATTTAGTAACACCAAGTTTTATCAATTCCTGTATATAAGCGGGAAAGTCAGCACCGGTTTTTACTTTTGAATGTGCTTCTTTTATATCTTTTAGTTGAAACATTACCAGAAAATTTATTTCGCAAAAATGGCGAAAATAATCTAAAGAAATTTGAAGTTTATATCGTCATGGTAGCCTTACAGCCAACAAACAGGTTGCACGCACTGTTTCTTCCACCCGGTCACCGGTTCAATATCCGCCTGCGCAGGACTGGCTAATTTCCCATTTTCTGTTTTACCTCTTACGCGGGGAGAAGCGCCGGAGCAGAGGGGCTTTCATTACATTGGCATCCGGATGTATCAGGACAACTCCTTTTTGCAGGGTAGCCGTCAGGAGGAATTCCTGCGGATAAGCCTTGATACGCATCCGGGCACCTGCAGTTTTTGCCATCAGTTAAACCAGACGGCATAACCCTGCCTTCGCAGATCCAGGGCCAGTTTTTCCTCCATGATCAATGCCTGCTCCCTGTTCATTGGTTTCAGATTTACAGGGTCGTAAAGACTCGGACGCAAATAGATTCCGTATTTCTCTACAATATTGGCTGACAGCTTGTGACCTTTCCTGTTTACATATCCGGTTTTATGTTGCGCGAATCGTTCGGCCGGCGTCTTACTGGTCATGCCCACATAAAGACATTCCAGCACGCCGTTAAATTGGGGATTGGCATTTCTGAATTTTGCACTTTCTGTAAAAACCCGTTTTGACAGCTCTATAACATAAACCCGGTACCGCATGTATTTAAAACATTTTTCCATTCATTTGAATGCATATCGAAAAAACCGGATGATCAGTCCGCCACTTTCACCAGGATGTTTTTGAAATGCACTTCGCTGTTCGGATCATGCCCCTGTAAGGCGAATGTACCGCTGGAGAGAAAATGGCCTTCCTGGCCGGGTGCCGGTTTGTAGTCATTGGGTTCGGTGTAGTCCACCACCGTTTTGTCGTTGATTTTTACGACGACATGTTTCCCCTCCACTTTGATATATTCCGTGAACCATTCCAGGTCTTTCACATACACTTCTTTTATATTGACTACGTCGTACAGGCTGCCGGTGCGTTTCCAGTCGGTATGCGAATTGTTCACCTGCACTTCGAATCCTTTCCTGGGCCAGCCGCCTTCCTGGTAATGGGTATGAAAATAAATTCCCGAATTGGCGCCGGGATAGGTCATCACATCCACCTTCAGCTCAAAATTCTTAAAAACGTGATTTTGATAATCCCCATCGTAAAACAAGTGGGCCGTGGGACCATGCACTACGATCTGTCCGTCTTTTACTGAAAAGGTGCCGGCGTTTTCGCCCACTTTCCATCCGTTCAGTGAATGGCCGTCGAACAAAGGCACCCATTCCTGCGCAAAAGATATATTGATCCTGAAGGCAAAAAGCGCTACCAGGATGGCTGACAGACAAATCCATTTTTTCATATGCAAACCGTTTTATACTTCCTTGTTTTTGCTAGCTATGCTAAAATACCAAAATATGCCGGAAGCCCGGCCTGTCGGACAGGAAAAATAATGCCGGGATTCAATGAATGATGGTAATTTTATTCAATCAAAAACCTAAAAATTTGTCTTATGAAAAAGTTTTTAATGCTCTCCTTTTTATTGGCCGGCTCCGCCGCCGCCCTCTGTCAGTCAGCATCTGATTTTTCCGGAGATGCCGATAAGGCGTTCGGACTGATAAAAAACGGGGCTTTCAAAAACGGGTATAAATACCTGATCAAATATGGTCCCACCCAACAGGCAGCGGTAAACGTATCCCCAAATACCAGCTACCTTGTTTTTTTTGTGTATGATAACAGCAACCATCCGGCAACCGATTTCAAGGCGCATCTGATGACCCCGGACAGTGCACTCATGAAAAAATATACGGTAAAACCTTTCGACCGGGCACAGGTCGGTGTGGCGAGGGCCGCTCAATTGGAATTTAGTACCCGCGAATTCAAATCCGGTGCAACCAAACCCGTAAAATTTGTGGCAAATCCGCAGGCCATAATCTATGTGTTTTATAAAAAATAATGGCGTATTACCTTCCGAAGTCAGGCTCTAACCTATACATTTGGAAATGCAACTCTACCGCTCTGAACTTTCAGAAAAGTTTGTCAATCTGTTTACCAAAACCATCGGCCTCACGGAAGAACAGTTTGCAAACGTTATCATACACTTCAACCGGGAGTACCTGCCGCGGAAATATTTTTATCTGAAAGCCGGGGAAACCTGCAAATGGGTTACCTATATCAATAAGGGAAGCACGAGAACTTTTATTACCGATGATAAAGGGGGAGAGCACATTTTGTTCTTTGCCTTTGAAGACTGGTTCATTGGCGACCTGGAAAGCCTGCACACACAACAGCCGGGCAAACTGAATATCCAGGCCATGGAGGACTGCGAATTGCTGCGCATTTCTAAAAGAGAGATGGATGAGTTGGAAAAAGCGATTCCCAGTATGAAGGAGTGGCATGCCGCCAAGCAAAGTAAAAGTCATTTCGCCATGCTCAACCGTTTGGCGGAAGTAAAAGCATTAAGTCCTGAAGAACGTTACCTGGACCTGATCAACAAACATCCGCATATATTCCAGCGTATCCCCTTACAGTATATCGCATCCTATCTGGGAATTGAGCCCCCTTCTCTGAGCCGCCTGCGGAAAAGGCTGTCTTCCAAATAAAACTTAACCTGGGTTAAGTGCGTTTTTAACCGGGGTTATTGTAAATCGGAATTCATTCATATAATCTTTGTTCATAAAATTAAAAATATGAACGAACAGCATATCCCCCCGCCGCCCGCCCAGATGATGCAGTTAATTACCGGTTTCTGGACTTCCTGCTGCATTTACAGCGCAGCGAAACTTGATATAGCTGACCAGCTGGCCCATCGTCCGCAAAGCGTTGAACAGTTAGCCGAATCCACCCGTAGTCACGCGCCCTCCCTGAACCGGGTGATGCGGGCATTGGCGGGCGCCGGCATTTTCTGCAGGAATGAAGAGGGAGCATTTTGTAACAATAGTTTGAGTGAAACCTTACGCAGCGATGTGCCGGGTTCCATGAAAGCCATGGCGATTGCCCAACTGGGAGATCATTATAATGCCTGGGGCAATTTGGTTTATAGTATTAAAACGGGAAAAACGGCTTTTGACCAGGTAGAAGGTATGCCGGTCTGGAAATATTACGAAACGCATCCCGAGGAAGGTCAGAATTTCATGAAGGCCATGACCGGTCTGACCGGCGCAGTAATTAAGAATGTCATTCCTGAATATGATTTTTCGTCTATGCATACAATCGTGGATGTGGGCGGCGGAAACGGCGCATTGCTGATGGCCGTTTTGAATACAGCTCCCCAGGCGAAGGGAATCGTTTTTGATGAGGAGTACGTGGTGGAAAAAACCAAAGAGGAGTTAGCCAAAAAAGGTTTTGATAGCAGGTGCACGGTGGCTGCCGGAAGTTTTTTTGATTTTATCCCAAAGGACGCGGATGGTTATCTGATGAAAATGGTTTTACACGACTGGAATGATGAACAATGCCTGCAGATTTTGAGCAACTGTCACAAGGCTATGAAACCCGGCAGTAAATTACTGGTGATTGATTCCGTCATTCCGGAGGAAGATTCGCCCCATCCCGGTAAATATATGGACATCAATATGCTGGCCATGACCGGTGGTATGGAACGCACAGAAAAGGAATTTGCCGGTTTGTTTCAAAAAGCAGGTTTGAAACTATCGCGCGTAATTCATACGCATTCGCCGCTGTTCAGTATTATCGAAGCAACGAAGGCTTAGTGTACTTAATCACGATGCATCCCGCTTTAGAAAAATTTCCGGGTAATAACTTTAGCATGATTTCAAACGATAAACATGATAGTGGAGGCCTGAAACTAATTTGTTATATTCGACTCCTATGTATTATGTTGTATTCGGGTTTTTTTACGTGCTTTCCCTGCTGCCGATGCGCATATTGTATATCCTGTCGGATGGAATATACGGGGTTGTTTATTATGTTTTTGGCTACCGGAAAAAGGTAGTGATGAATAACCTCGAAATCGCTTTCCCTGAAAAGTCAGATGCAGAGCGGGTTAAAATAGCCAAAGCGTTTTATCATAACCTGCTGGATTCCTTTATAGAAACCATAAAACTGGTCAGCGCTTCCGGGAATTTTCTGGAAAAAAGGGTAACTGCCAACTGGGAAGTGCTTGACCCTTTATTTAAAACCGGTAAAAGTTGCCAGCTTCACCTCGGACATACCTTTAACTGGGAATGGGGCCATCATGTGCTGGCCAGCCACACCAAATACCAGGTGCTCGTGGTATATATGCCGCTAAGCAATGCCGTGTTGGAAAAAATAATGTATCAGTTGCGCGTCCGGCATGGAAATCAATTTATTGCTGCAGGCAATATGAAGCAATCCATGGAGTCGTTTAAGGACTCCCAATATCTACTGGGACTGGTTGCCGACCAGAGTCCGGGCAACCTCAGTAATGCTTACTGGATGAATTTTTTTGGCAGACCTACCGGGTTCGTGTCAGGCCCGGAAAAGGGGGCCAGGGCAGGTAATTTACCGGTGTTGTTTACCTATATTGTAAAACCCAGGCGTGGCTACTATCATGCTTTTTTAGAAGTGGCGTGTGAAGATCCCGATGCATTGAAGGAAGGCGAACTGACTTTGCGTTATGCCCGTTTCATGGAAAAAGTAATACGCGCGAATCCTGAAATGTGGTTATGGAGCCATCGGAGATGGAAACACGGTTGGAATGAGGCCTATGCAAAGAACTGGATTGGAGAGGACTTGCCCGGTAGCGAACAACAGGCCTAAGCCGGTTACCTTTTTTCTTTTTCATCCCGGCTGTATTGAATGAATAAAAATCCGCGTTTATCTGTTGATGGGATTAGTATCATTTGGTATTTTTTTCAGGGTTGAAGATTGAACAAGCCTTTCCCAGGCTTTGTTCCAATCCCATTTTGGCGAAAGCCATGATCTGTCCGAAGTCAGCATACTCCGTAACTGTCATCTCTGTTTTTCCCTCGTCCATTTCCCGGAAACTCACCCGGGTTTTAATATCTGTCGGGAAATCGGCAGGCATGCCCAGCGAAACCGGATCCTGTTTCATGCCATTTGGGTCTGCTAAATTCATAACGAACTCAATGCTTTGAAAGGGAATAATTTCCGTGTAATGCCAGATACTATACGTTTCCTTTCCGCCGAATTCCGGGGGCGCTTTCATGCTAACCAGGGAAACGCCGCCTACCCTGAAGTCAATTTTAGCCGTCGGGCAGATAAATTTGTCCGGGCCCCACCACTGCCTGACCAGTTCCGGTTCCGTCCAGAGTCTCCAGACTTCTTCAGGTGGGGCATTGAATATCCTGCTTACACTTAGCTTTTTTTCCATGGTGTTTTATTTTTTTAAGCTGTTTAATACTTTCTCCATATAGTTAAAACGTCCTTCCCATAATGCCCGGAATTGTTCTGCCCAGTCAGCAATGGCCTTTATTTTTCTGGGATTTAAATAATAATATATTTCCCTGCCATTTTGCTTTTGGGAAAGAAGCTTACACTCCGCAAGTATCTGGATATGTTTTGAAATGGTTTGTCTGGAAGAATCGAATTTTTCCGCGATGGCCCCGGGGGTCAGTGCCTGCGCCGCTACCAGTGCCAGTATCGCCCGGCGGGTAGGGTCGGCGATCGCCTGAAATACATCTCGTCTGGTTTCCATTAAGTGCAGTTATATGACTGCAAATATAATGAAGTCTGTCCTGCGCTTTAGATTCCCATTCCGGGAGAATAGGCCGGTACTACGAATGAATGTCCAAAATCTCTTTTTTTGATCCCCTGTAATTATTTTTAATCTATATGTTTATACAATAAGAAATTATATAATGTATAAAGCGATATGATGATGATCATTCTGGCAGTCCTTTTGTAATAGGTTTACGGTTCATCATCCAATACCCGTATAACTATGAAATCCAAAATCCTCAAAATGACAGGGATCACCCTGCTTGTGCTGATCAGTTTTATTTTGACAGCACCCTGGCTCTTCAAAGGAAAAATCATCCGCCTGGTTAAAGCCCAGATCAATAGAGATCTCAGGGCCCATGTAAATTTTTCCGGCACAGATATTTCCTGGTTCCGTCGTTTTCCAGGCTTAACTATCGGACTGGATAGCGTTCAGGTAATCTGCGTCGGCGAATTTCAGGGAGATACGCTGATGACAGCAAAACAATTTGAAATCTCCTTTGATATCAGAAACCTCATATCCGCCAGGAATATCCGGGTTTATTCCCTCACGCTAAATGAACCCCGTTTTCACATTATTATCCACCCCAATGGCCATGCCATTTGGAATAGCTTAAGACCGGATGATGATTCGGATAAAAAAAGGGATACTTCAGCGAGGGCCTTTACATGGGCATTACAACAATATGCCATTCATAATGGCTACCTGGATTATCTGGATGAAAGAAGGAATATGCAGGTGACCGTGGTCAATCTGGAACACGAGGGAAGGGGCAATTTCAGTTCCGACCGGTTCATCCTGAAAACCAAAACAACGGCTGACGCGGTTCATTTAAGTTATGATGGCACCATCCCTTGCCAGCTCACTGCTAAGACTCATATAGGAATGGACTTCCGGGTGGACAACAGAACCCATACCTATTCATTTAATACCGACCAGATATCTTTCAATGAGATGAAATTACATACCGAAGGATTTTTTCAATGGATTAACGACAGCAGTTATAATATGAATATCCAATATAAAGTGCCGTCAACCAATTTCAAAAATGTCCTTTCGCTGATGCCATCCTTCTACCGGAAAGATTTTGCCAGTATGGAAGTGAACGGGCAGGTTCATTTTAATGGGTATCTAAAAGGGAAATATGACGAAAATCATTTTCCTGCTTATCACACCAATCTCTATGTGGTGAACGGGTACATTAAATACCCGGATCTGCCGGTTCCTGTGGAAAATATCCGTCTCGGGCTCCAGGTAGATAACCGGGATGGTATCGCCGACCATAAAATGATTAATATTTCAGAGGCGCACGCTGAGATCTATCATGATACGCTGGACATGCATTTATTAGTGAAGAATCCGCAGACGAAACCATTTATAGATTTTGCTCTTGTCGGTAAACTGGACCTGGCAAATATTTCACAATGTATAAAATTAGAACCCGGTACCAGGTGGAGTGGTTTATTAATTGCCGACGTCCATGCGAAAGGGGAAAATACCCGGAACCGAAAAACAGAAAAAGGATCCGTTTACATCATGGGGCGATTTTGAACTTTCTGATTTTTTGTATTCATCGAAGGCTTACCCGGGTGGGATCACTTTACAGGAACTGATCATGTCCTTCAACCCAAAAAATGTGCTCATCCAGGATTTGAAGGGTATCTGTCTCACAACGCACCTGGACGCCACCGGCAGTCTGAACAACTTCTTCGATTTTGCACTGGGAAATAAACCCCTGAATGCCTCGATGGATATAAAAGCCGACGAATTGAACCTCAGGGATTGGATGAGGACGGATCGTGATTCTTCAGCCACAGCCGCTGCACGCAGCAGTATGCCGTTTATCGTTCCCGGCAATATAGACTTCACGATAAACGCGGAAGCCGGCAAATTACACTTTGATAACCTGGACCTGCAACATATTTCGGGTAACCTGGTGATATCAGACCAGACGGTTCAGTTGCATCATGTAAAAGCGAATGGGTTAGACGGGGATATCGCCCTGGAGGGTACTTACTCCACTTTGGAAAGCAGGGAGCATCCGGAGATCGCATTAAACTATGAGGTGAAAAACCTGGATATCCAAAAGACATTTTATGCCTTCAATACCATAAGGAAAATAATGCCCGTAGCGAAGTTCATGGCCGGGAACCTCAATGCCCGTATGAGCCTCAACGGGAGATTACATGAGGATATGACAGCAGACCTCCCGACTTTGCAGGGTGAAGGAGATGTAGAACTGGTAGCCGGATCGCTGAAAGATTTCGGTCCTATGGATAAACTGGCTCAATCACTCGATATCGTTGAATTAAGGAATATTCTTTTGAAGGATGTTAAAGCAAAATTTTCATTTAAGTCGGGTACAGTCGTGGTATCCTCTTTCCCTGTACACGCGAAGGATATTGACCTGGAAATCGGCGGTACGCACGGTTTCGATCAGTCGCTCGACTACGATGTCCGTCTGAATGTGCCGCGCAGCCAGTTAGGCAGCAAGGGCAGGATGTTTGTAAAAAACGTGGTTACACAGGCAGCGGATAAGGGTATTCCGGTTACATTAGCCCATACGGTAAGCATGAATGTTAAGATGGGCGGAACGATCAATAGTCCGGATCTCAGGACAGATATGGATTCGGTAGTCAACCATGCCGCGACTGATCTGAAAAAGGAAGTGAACGATTTTGTAAACGCTAAACTGGACAGTGCCAAACAGCAACTGCACCATCCGCCGGCTCCTGCCAAAAAACAATTATTCGTGCAGACCTCTTATAAATCTAAAACCCATTTAAAAGCGAAGAAGACTTCGAAATCAGCACATAAAAGCAGGGTGCATTCGAACACAAAAAGGAAAAAGAAAAAGTCATCGGGGAATTATACAGCATCATTGAAAAAAGAAAAAAGTACCGTGAGCAACAGCCATAAACATTCATTCTAAGAGAAGGCTTTTTTTTGCATGCACGGTTTTTAATTTATTAATTTTAAAAAGCCCTTCTTCTATGGTAATAAATTTCTAAAACAATAAGGCATCATTACCGGCTTTTAAAAGGGGTCTGAAAAAAATGATCCACTACTTTATTAAAATCATCGGTATGTTCTTCTAATGTTGCGTGACCCGAATCGGGCAATATCCATAAAAGGGCCCTGGGTATGTTTTGATAGATTTTTACCGTATGCTCAAGATTGATGAGGTCGTGGTCGCCACTGATAATTAAGGAAGGACAGGATATTTTTTGCAATGCGGTAAACGGGATATTGGGTTGCAGCCAGTCAAGCATAAATATTTTCCAGTCATTTTTTTCTTTGGCCGTGGTAAATGTTTTTAAGTGGACGGAATCATAGTAATTTTTTTCATCTCTCCACAAAGAGGGCAAAAGTGCGGTAGAATCCGGAATGAGATTAGCCCCGGTGCTGGCAAGTTTGATCACTTTTCCGGAGTGTCGCATGGCAAGTAACAGGGCCACGATGCCTCCGTCGCTCCATCCGATTACGTAGGCGGAGTCTATGTGCAGCTGGTCAAGAAGTGCGGCATTATCATCTGCCATCATTTCAAAGCTCAATGAATCGCCCGGGTCCGTTGATTTACCCTGGGCACGGCTGTCAACAGCTAATACCTTGTAATGTTTTGAAAAGTACGGTATAATATCCGCCATGGAGTGAATACTTCCGCCATTGCCGTGTATCAGTAATACAGGAGTTCCATTTCCATATTCTTCTGCATACAGGTTTATGCCGCGTACCTTATAATATTTTCCTGCGGTTTTATTATTGCCATAATCAATTTTTGTCTGGCAACGGGTTGATTCAGTAAGAGAAAAAAGGAAAAAGAACAGAAGTGTGATTCGCATTGATTTCATTTTAAAGTGACAGGGGACATAAAACAGGAAGATAAAGAAGGTGGCAGTCGATGTTCCGGGCTTTATGTTATGCCGGTATGCTGTGATTTTTGATTGCGAAAGATTTTCTGCGTTTCAGCCTGCAGCACAAGGTCTGCGATTAAACTGGTCATTTCAGTCCATAAAGGCTGGGGTAAGCCATGCCCCATGCCATCGAAAAGAACCAGTCTGGCATCGGGAATTGCTTCTGCTGTTGCGATACCTCCGCTAACATCAATCATCTTATCTGATTTGCCATGAATCACCAGTGTGGGTACGTGCAGATTATGTAGCAGCTGTGTCCGGTCTCCGGATTTAAGAGCAGCCACTGACTGGCGGACCAGGCCGAAGGGATCGTGGTCACGATCCCAGGAAAGACCGGCGTTTTTAATGGCGGCTTCCTCGTCAAAAGGATACCCGGACGCGCCAATAGCCTTGAGAGCCCTGACACGCCAATGGATATAACCCGGACGATCATCGTAAGGGGGAGCTCCCAGTCTGGAAAAAACCGAATAGTCCGGTTGCCCGACGGAGGGGTTGCCCGTAGTAGACATCATGGACGTAAGGGATTTTATTCTTGAAGGATATTCAATAGCTGCAGTCTGGGCAATCATTCCGCCCATCGAAGCACCAACAAGGTGAACCTTATCAAATCCGAGTGCATCCATTAATCCAACGGTATCTGCTGCCATGTCGGATAGGGTATAAGATACGGTTGAGAAATCTCCGGCCATCACGGCGGGAAAATCGGGTTTTGGCGCATCGGTAAAATGAGTGGATAAACCGGCGTCCCGGTTATCAAACCGGACCACCTGAAGTCCCCGGTCAACCAGGTTCATACAAAATCCATCCGGCCAGGCAATCATTTGCGCACCACCGCCCATAATTAAAAAAACGGGAGGTGATGCAGGATTACCAAAGCGCTGGTACACCATATCAATTCCTGAAGGACCAACATGCTGAACTTTTTCTACATTCATAAGAAGGCTGTTGTCATTCGGTTGCGTATTTGTCCGGGCAACTCCAAACTATATTGATGGTTGAAATCAGGTAGCATAGGTTGCTGCATTGACACGGTGCCGGCCATAGCATAAACGCCGCTGGCTTCGCCCTGACTGGTCTGCCGTCATAGCCCCGATGCGCTATTGCCTGCAGGCATTATGCTGTTCATAGTTTTATACCCTTTAACAACACCACATCCTGTATTGACTGGTCTTTTAAATGTAAATATTTCTTTCGTTCCTCATCTTTTGTGAATTTTTCAAAGGATTCTTCGGAGTCGAATTCCACGATATGGATTTCATAGGGTTTGTCAATGGATTTTTCAATTATTGAATGATTTTCCGGTCTGATGCGAATTAAAAGCCGTCCATTATATTTTGAAATAATGGGAATCGCTATCTGTTCGAATTCATGGAACATGCTTTCCTGACCGGCTTTGATGTAAACTAATTGCGTTATGTATATCACCTCATTTGTTTTGGTCAGGTTTGCCGTTACAGTTTTGGTTAACCGACATGAACAAGAAGCCAAAATTCCTCCGCATGATGCTATATTATAAAAATAATGAAAAAACAGGGTGTTGTACACATGAAGGCTACAGGTTGGTGGGAATATAACTATTGCATAGCCCGGTATCTTTTTGCCAGATTTCCGGTAGCCAGTGAAGGATCAACATCTGTAACCAATACAGCTTCCTTACCGTAGGGCAGGCTGGCAAGATAGCTGCCATCAGGCGCAATGACGGTGGTGGCTGACTCCTGGTAACGCAACGCATAATTTACACTGGCAAAATAGATACTGTTTTCAATGGACCGCATCATCATGGCTTTTTCGTAATAGGGATTGTCCTTGTGTCCCCATTCCGTTAATGCAGGACCGCTTACATTGCTGCCGGCACAATGCGGATGAAATACAATTTGTGCACCGTTTCCTGCCGCCCATCGTACGGTTTCAGGATACCGGAATCCTTCATGGCAGATAGAGATACCAAACTTCAGGTTGTTGATTTCAAATAACGTTCGCTGTGTACCCGGCATCCAGGTCCCGTCTTCTGTCGGGTCCAGTTGTACTTTGGCCTGGTAACCTGACACGTTACCGGCTGCTGAAATAACAAAAGCAACATTCAAAAATTTGCCGGCTTCATACCAGTCCATCGGCAATATCATGGCAATGGATTGTGATCTTGCTATCTGACAGGCTTTTTCCAACGCAGCCTGCAATGCTTCCTCTGTTGCTTTTTGAATTTTAAATTCTTCCAAAGGATAACCCGGCAGGTAGGATTCAGGAAAACAGATAATGGATGCTCCCTGCTCACTGGCAGATGCAGAAAGCTCCTGTACATGGTGTAATCCATCATCGAGTGACGCCGGCACGGGTGCTGAAGCCAGGGCTATTTTCATACGGTGATCATTTGAAATGAGGTTAGAGAAAATGGGATGGGAAGCTGAAAGTTTTCTTTAACATGTAATATCATGACTCATATTTTCTGCTCGATCATCCAGTGGTGGCCAAAGGGATCTTTTACCTGACCCTGCCGGTAACCATAATCATAACTGGTGGCGGGGGAGAGTTCAACAGCGCCGGCTGCAATTGCTTTTTGCATCACGGTATCCACATCGGATACAAATAGGCCAATGAGTACCGTGGTGCCTTTACAGAATACCGGGTTGAGTTGCCCTGCCGCCGGTTTTTCTTCATGTAAATGAAACAGCATACCGTCAATGGAAAGTTCGGCTACATGTATGCTGCCATCCTCATTGGAGAATCTTCGCAATTCAATGGCATCAAATGCCCTGTTATAAAAGCTGATATCTTTTATGCCGTCCTGAATATATAACTGGGGTGCAAAAAAACTGGTTGATGAAGACATGGCTGGATGGATGATTTACCTGCTGGTTAATTAACCGATTTGGAATTATGTTTTAAAGTTACCGAATTTGACAGAATTTATTTTGTTCCCTGTTTGCCATTCAATGGTGGTTTCACCATGATGTCCGTCTGATCGTCATTTCCTGATTTGAAAATATGCCTGTCCTATTCAACAAAGTCATTTCTACGTGATGTTCAGAAACTATTTGAAAGTTGCCTGGCGCAATATCTCCCGCCATAAGATATACACTGCGGTTAATGTCTTTGGGCTTTCTTTAGGGATATGCGCCTTCATGGTCATATACGATGTAACCGATGACCGGAAACGCCAGGGGTATGAAATTAAAATTCAAAAGCAGCGATCTGAGAGATTTCCGGGTTACCCAGGCAGGCAATGAAAATCGCGAAGCCGGCTACGAGGGCGAATACTTTTCGGAACAAAAGATCACTCTTGTGAAGCGCGTTGAAACGATCATCCGGAAAATAATAGTCAAATAAGTTTCCCGGGAAAAGGGATTGTACGTGTCCTTTGTCTTAGCCATGTTGGATTCCTACTGCGGCTGTTTCATAACATTGAACATCCAGCGGATGCCAAAACGGTCTTTGCACGTGCCCCAGTATCCCCAGAATTCATCATGTGGCGGGACACTTTCAGTTCCGCCTTCCGATAATTCTTTGTACAGTCTGTCGGCTTCTGCTTTGGTATCGGGGTTTAAACTGATCGTAAAATTGTTGCCTTCTATCAGTTTGTGTCCCATGCTTTCCAGCATATCGGTAGCCATGATTTGCGTGCCGCCCAGTATGGGTAATGCCACATGCATTACTTTGTTTTTCTCGGCTTCCGGCAGTGGCGGCGCTCCATCCCTTGGTGGCGCATCTTTCATCCGCATGACGGGAGCGGAAAATTCTGTTCTGAAAACTTTTTTGTAGTGGTTAAATGCACTTTCGGCATTGCCCATAAAGTTTAAGTAAATAGATACGTTTGCCATGGTTATCGTTTTTTTTATGGTTAATAAAATTTTTGGGTTAAAGTGAGTCGTTCAGGGCAACCGGATCGCAACTTTCGTTATATCGTTTTATCTTATTATTATTTGATTGAAAAATATAATTACATCTGCACAGGCAATGTGCCGGCTCCTGTTTTTGGGAAATAGAAATCATATCCTTTGATTTCTCCATGGCGGTTGAAAGAAGTGTGGCTCCGGGATGTTTACCGCTAAATTATTAATTTATGATATTATGCGCGGCCCTTTAATGCGAATAGCTGGAAATCAATCTTTTGACGATTTCGATATGAGATGGCGGGAAGGAGGTCCATGCACCTCCCCTGGTATATCAAACCGGGAATCTTATTAGTTTTTGCATCAGTAATTTGTATCAGTTTCAGAGATTGAAAAACATTTCGGTTCAAGTATGTATATTCAGGCTGCCGTCCCCGCCGGCGGTCCAATGGACCCTTATATAATTTTCTAACGACGTTTATTTATGAATCGTTCTGCAGGTTATCTCGAATCAAAAAGCCATTACCAGATTCTTGACGGATTACGTGGTGTTGCTTCCGTGCTCGTGATCGTTTTCCATGTGTTCGAAACCTTTACCGGTGGCAACCGCTTTATCCAGATTATTAACCATGGATACCTGGCCGTGGATTTCTTCTTCGTACTCTCAGGATTTGTAGTGGCTTACGCCTATGACGACCGCTGGGGTAAATTAACGCAGTGGGATTTTTACAAACGCCGGCTGGTGCGCCTGCAGCCGATGGTGGTCATGGGTTCACTCATCGGCGCAGCACTTTTTTACCTTCAGGCCAGCCCGGTTGTATTCCCCCATATTGCTGAAACGCCGGTATGGAAGATGCTGCTGATCATGCTCATCGGCTGTACACTGCTTCCTGTGCCGCTGTCCATGGATATAAGGGGCTGGCAGGAAATGCATCCGCTCAACGGGCCGGCCTGGTCCTTATTTTTTGAATATATCGCCAATATCCTCTATGCAGTTATTGTGCGCCGTTTCTCCAAACTCCTACTGTCCATTTTTGTGTCCCTGGCGGGTTGTATGATGATCGCTTATCTGCTCCTGGGGCCCAAGGGAGACCTGATCGGGGGCTGGTCCCTGGATACAAGCGGACTATTCGTTGGTTTTACCCGGGTCCTCTATCCTTTTTTTGCCGGCGTGCTGCTTTCACGTGTCGGCAGATTCATCCGTGTTAAAAATGCATTCTGGTGGTGCAGTCTCCTCATCGTCATTTCACTCAGTGTACCCCGGATTGGTGACGAGCATCATGTTTGGATGAATGGTATATACGACGCTTTCTGCGTGATGATTATTTTTCCGCTGATTGTGTCTCTCGGTGCCGGCGGTACGTTGCATAATTCCAAATCAACCCGGATCAGCAAATTTCTGGGTGATATTTCCTACCCGCTCTATATCACGCATTACCCGCTTATCTATATATACACAGCCTGGGTGGTGGATAACAGGATACCACTCGGCGCGAAGGGTTTGCTGGCCGGGCTGCTGGTGGTGGCAGTGAGTATAACACTTGCATATGCCAGCCTCAAACTATACGACGAACCGGTACGCGAATGGCTGAAAAAGAAGGTCCTGATGAAGAAAGTATAAAAAGCCGGTTGCTGAAGTCATGGCTGAATGGATGTTTTGCTGACTATTTGCTATTCAATTGTAGTTTCATCATGATGTCCGTTTGTTCGTCATTTCCTAATTTGAAAATGTGCCTGTCAAATTCGACAAAGCCATTTTTCTTATAAAAATTTATTGCCCTGGGATTTTCTTCCCAAACACCTAACCAGACATAATCGGCATTTTTCTGCTTTGCAATTTGCAGAGCCTTTTCATAAAGCAGTTGACCGATTTTTTTTCCGTGAAATTCCTTTAACACATAAATACGCTCAATTTCAAGTGCATTTTCGTCTTTTAATTCAGTTTGTGATTGCCCAAAGTTCAGTTTCAGGTAACCAATCACATCGTTGTCAAATGTCGCAAAATACAATTCAGTGTTTTTGTTATAGAGTTCAGAAGTCAGTTTTTCGATAGAAAATCCATCTTCTATATATTTTGTCATATTCTCCTCAGTATTTCCTGCAGAAAATGTTTCGTAAAAAGTTTGTTTGCCAATTTTTTGCAATGGGCCAATTTCATTTAATGTTACTTTTTTTATCTTAATATTTCCCATAACCATTCAGCATCTTTCATATTAATTTTGTCACCGGCCCTCAAATTTATGTCATAAGGTGCAGTGCGAAATAATTCCTGGTCGATAGTGCGCTGAATGGTCTCACGCCCTCATACAGTGTCCGCCATTTTACTTCGTCTTTCTAAAATCAGGGTATCTTTCCACGCTCCATTCAGTTTCCCGATTTTTTCCCGGTACCCGACAACCCGAAAGCCGGCGGTTTCGTGCATTTTCACACTGGCAGGGTTGTCTTTAAAAATACCCGCCTGCACTGTCCAGATGCCGTTGGCTTCACTTTCGGTTATAAGTTGCTGTAAAAGCAACCTGCCAATTCCTTTGCCGCGATAATCGGCGGCAACATAAACGCTGACTTCTGCCACGCCTCCATATACACACCTGTCCGATACAGGACTTAAAGCTGCCCAGCCAATTACTTTTTCCTGGTCGTTTGCCACGAGTCTTGCAAACGGCAAATGACTGCTGTTCCATTTTTCCCAGCCGGGTGCCGACGTTTCAAAACTGGCCTTGCCTGTGGCCAGGCCGCTTTCGTATATTTCTTTTACCGTCTGCCAGTCCGCCGGCAGCATCTGCCTGATTTGTACATTTTCCATGATCAGAGGATTTTAGGGAGGGTTTAATTATTTTCTATTACTGCCTGATTCCCATCGTTTCCTGTCCATCTTTCCATGGACTCCGGTGCAGGTTTTGCATTGATCCCTTCGCCATAGACTGTTGCAGAACCATAAGTATAAAAAGCTTCCCAGTCAACACCCTGTGGGTCAGTGATCCAGCTCTTTTGGGATTTGGAATAACAGCAGGTGCAGGCGCCTTCTTCCCGGACTGTGCCTTTGGCCTTTTGCATATTGGCATACACTTCGTGTAATTCGGTTTCGCTTTCAACCTGTAAACCCAGATGCTCAATTCCATTTTCGCTATGCCCTGTTGAAATGGCATAATTCATTCTCGGGTCTTCGAGCATCCATTTCGCATAGTCTGATTTAACTACGGCCGGACTGGCGTTAAACAAGGCATTATAAAATGCAATGCTTTCATCAAGGTTCTTTACTCTTACGTGAACATGAAATCTTTTCATTTTACTTAAATTTAAATGGTATGATCTCAAGACGCGAGGGGTGTGAAAAAGATGCAAACTATTTTTGTAACTTTTTTTTAACCTTTTGTAAGGGTTCACAATTGTCTTTGATGGCGAAAGAAATGATATTGCCCTGTATATCCGTTTCAAAGTGGCAGCAGGTAATGAATTCGGCTTTAAGTAACTGCCTGGCCCTTTGAATTCTGGATTTGGTTGCCGGCAGACTGAGGTTCAGTTTTTTTGCGATGTCAGCCTGTTTTATATTATCAATGTCTGCCAGTTTAAGGGGAACGGCGTATTCTTTTGGTAAAAAGCCTAGCATGGGTAAGATATAATCGGTTGCTTCCTTAAAGGCGGAATTTTCATCTTCGGCCGCTGTTTCAGGTACATCGCCCTGCCCTGTAAATTTTGATTGTCTGCGATAATGGTCAATGATTGTATTTTGAGCTATTTGGAAAAGCCAGCTCCTGATATTCTTCACACCGGATTTCGAAATACAAAAATTATAAACCTTCATTAAGACATCCTGCAAAATATCGTTTGCCAGGTCCTGGTCTTTTACTCTTTTTAAAATAAAAGCACGCAACTCCGTTTTATGTTCCTGCCAGAGTGCGGGGACATCACAATTTGTCCTGATAGTGTTTTGCTGTTTCATTGATACGTTTTCATTTGGGTTTGCCTCCGGGTTCTGCAAAACGATACTTACACTGATTTGATACCGGTTAATTACAGGCGTTTTGATTCCTAATACCTTGCAGACTTTAGACCGGTGCATGAGGATGACTAAATCCGTCAGACCCGGTAAAGAGCCTCACATCGGAATTGATCATGATCGCGAAGAATGCTTCACTAATTTTCTTTTTTCTCCCCGATCATTTTCTTTATCAGGACAACCTGCCCCATATGATAATAAATATGTTCAATCACTCCGTAAATATTCCGGTAGTAATTCCCGTATTTAGGATCTGAAAAGTCTTTATCCAGGCTGGTCTCCGGCAGCTTTTCAATCAGGGCGGCCATATTTTCAGCATCCTTCCAGGTTTTCTCCAATAGTGCATTCCAGTCTTCCCGGGATCGAATCGGAGGTTGGTCAAAACTACGATTATCGCTGGCGTAGAGTCCTTCGCCGGCTAATACCTTTGAAACGGCTTCTACATAATAATGCATATGGTAAACGAGGGCCGCAATGGTATTGAAAGAATACAGTCTGGTCGTAGCCTGTTGCCAGGTTACCCCTTCCAGAATTTCTTTCAGGCTGGAGGCAGACCAGTTTTCTCCAAAATGAACCTCCCTGAATTGCCTGGCGATTTGTGCTGTCAGATTCATTTTCCTGGTTTTTTATTTTCGCCCGTTTTTTTATGATCCCCGGCAACGGAAGTTAAACCAGGGTACCGGGCATCGGGCCCGCCTTGATCATGTATTCCTTACTCAATACTTCCTGCACAGGGTAAAAACAAAACCTTCCCTTGCAGGAAGGCTTTGGATAGGAAGAAATTTTTTAATTTTTCGGAAAATTAGGATCCGCTTTCACTTCTTCAATCTGCTGGGTATGCCGGTTGCTGTGCGCCGCAATAAACATCACCATCTGATAACTGTCAAAAGAACCGAAAGGCAGCGTAAGGACATGATCTCTCATATCATCATTCGTGGTCTTCACATATTCGATGAGTTTTTCCCTGTTCTCAAAGAAAGAAGACAATGCATCTGCCGTTGACTTGTAGGGCGTGTTCTGTGGTTCCAGGGGCGGGGTGGTTTTTACTTTCTGCGCACGGCTTTCAATCATTTGTACCAGTTGGTCGTCGCTGGCTTTAATCTCGCTGCGTTTTTCGGGATTGGCGGGCTTTTTCAAGGCGGCATCCGTCATCTGCCACAGTTCGGTCTCGGACGCGGCAATATGTTTTACGCATTCAGCAATGCTCCACTTGTCCGGAGCCGCTTTAAAGTTCAGTTGGGCTACACTCATTCCCTCCAGGGATTTAAAAACACCCTGCTCGGTTTTGAATAGCAGGTCGGCGGCATCTTTCTTTTCTTTATCCGTCAGCGGCGGATTGGATGATGTAAAAGAAAATAAAAAGAAAGCTGCCGAGAGGATGAAAATTTTTCTCATAAAAAAAAGTTTAATGTGGTGGAAAATTTGAAATGGCCTCGACAGGGACGGGGATTCAGGAAAAGTCAATAAAATTAATAATCTTTCTTTTTTCCGGACAAATGAATTTTAGGGTTGAAAATCAGGGGCTGGCCCGGGTGCCGGGTTTGCCCCGGAATACGGGGGATATACATGCTCATCCAGAGAATAGCTCCATCCTGCATGCAAAGGCTGAATATATGGGTGAAACTTTTTTATTTCAGCCGGTTATAAGAAAATAAATAAGTAATTTTCATGAGGTGATCAAAAATCAAAACCCATTGACCTTCTTCCCATGAACCCTGGGCAAACCTCAAAACCTGGAAACTTAAGGCATAAGCGCTGGGTGAAATGCTCCCACTGGATCGTCACAGCCAGCTTTCTGGCACTTTCTGTTACCGGTTTTGTGATCCTCATGGCGCATCCCAGACTCTACTGGGGTGAGGTGGGCAACGATCTGACACCGGCGTTGTTTGAATTGCCCATCAGCAGAAACTACCATCATGGCGGGTGGGAGCAAAGCACCCCTTTTTTCCAGAGAGCGGGTTCTCCTGTCACGGCGAGCCGGACTTACGATATCTTCAATCAGAACGGCTGGGGGCGAAGCCTCCACTTCCTGGCGGCCTGGTTCCTGGTCGGGACGGGTCTGGTATATCTGCTGGCCGGGGTGTTCAGCGGTCATTTCGGGAAGCATCTCCTGCCTGAAGCCCGGGAGTTCTCGCGACGGTTGTTCTGGCGGGACCTGGTGAACCATATACGCATGCGCATTCCGAAGGCGGGCAAAGGTCCGCAGTACGGCCTCCTGCAGAAATGCACGTATCTCGTTGTTATTTTTTTTCTGCTGCCCCTGATGGTATTAACCGGCATGACCATGTCGCCGGCAATTACGGCAGCCTATCCGTTCCTCTTAAAAATGTTCTTTGGAGCCCAGTCCGCCCGCACCATCCACTTCTTTGCATTCGTAGCGCTCTTGCTCTTTCTGATCGTGCATGTGGTGATGGTCATCCGGTCCGGATTTAAAAATCAAATGCGTTTTATGACCTGGGGGAAATAATATGAAAAAGAAAAAACTGATTACCCGGCGCAATGCCATTATCACCGGCGTCTCCACCATCGGCGGACTGCTCCTGACCGGATGTTCCAGAAAACTGCCACCCACCTACGGTAATATCCTGCGTATGGGAGATGTGCTTACCTATGCCGCCCAGCGCACCCTGCTGCCCGGACAGTCGCTGGCCAGGGAATACCAGCTCAGTGATATATCTTCTTTTCCTGCCACCGGAACCACGAATCCGGGTGCTCCGGGTCAACCGGGTTACAGCGAAACCTACGGTAAATTACACAGCGGCGCTTTTTCAGACTGGCGCCTTTCTGTGGAAGGACGGGTGGCAAAGCCAAAAAAATATTCTCTTGCAGAGCTTCAGCAGTTTCCGGCGCGGACGCAGGTCACGCGACATACCTGTGAGGAGGGGTGGACGGCGATTGGCCAGTGGACCGGTGCACCGCTTGGCCTGGTGCTGCAAAACGCAGGTATTCTTCCCTCTGCGCGTTTTGTAAATTTCTATGCTTACGATGATTACATGGAAAGCATTGACCTGTACGATGCGTTCCACCCGCAGACGATTCTTGCTTACGGGATGAATGGCAGCGACCTGCCCATAGCCCACGGCGCACCGCTGCGGCTGCGCGTGGAAACCCAGGTAGGATATAAAAGTGTGAAGTATTTGCAGCGCATCGTCGTCACCGACGATTTTGTGAATACAGGAGATACCGGATGGTCCTGGTATGTGGGCATCTGAACAGGCATCATGCCCCGCCGTATATTTTATTTAATATGTGGAGTCAATAAATTTCGCCACTTGGTCCTGCAGTAATATCAATGCCCCGGGTGTACATCTACCCCATGGCCTGATTAATAGTACAGATAAAAAAAATGCCCGGCGTTTTTATAACACAATTTTTGCCCCCATGATTTTCAGAAATTCCCTGATGAAATTTGCGTGTGCCGGCCAGGCAGGAGAGGTAACCAGGTTGCCGTCAACAAATGCGCCATCAATCGGAATGGATTGGAATACGCCGCCTGCCAGCGTTACTTCCGGGCCAACAGCAGGATAGGCAGTCAGCTTTCTTCCTTTCACAACACCGGCAGCCGTTAAAATCTGTATGCCATGGCAGATAGCTGCAACCGGCTTATTGGCTGTGAAAAAATGTTTCACCATCTCAAGTACCTTTTCGTTTAATCTCAGGTATTCAGGTGCTCTTCCTCCCGCAATAACCAACCCGTCATATTCGCTGACTTTTACATCAGCAAAGCTGTAATTCAGTGTAAAGCGATGCCCTGGCTTTTCAGAATAAGTCTGGTCACCTTCAAAATCATGAATGGCTGTTTTAACGGTTTCTCCCTTTTTTTTGTCAGGGCAAACGGCATGAACCGTATAACCCACCATCTCAAGCATCTGGAACGGAACCATGGTTTCATAATCCTCAGTAAAGTCGCCGGTTAAGAATAATACTTTTTTCATTTTCTAAGATTTTATATTCATATACAGGTTTACATCCATTGCTGCCCATTGAAAATTCCTTATTGAAGGTAAGATTCCCTTTTGAAAGTGGTATGTCCTGCCCGCACAACAGCCAGGGCTTGCTAATTACCGGTTGTACTGTGTTCAGGTCCGGCCTGTTTAAAACCGACAGGGGCTGCCGGCGGGCGAATCTTAACAGGTATCATTCCCTGCTTTTAAAAGGAGTTTGAAAAAAATGATCCACTACTCTATTAAAATCATCGGTATGTTCGTCTAATGTGGCGTGACCTGAATCGGGCAGTATCCATAAACAGGCTTTGGGTATGTTCTGATAGATTTTTACGGTATGATCAAGATTGATGAGGTCATGGTCGCCGCTGATTTTTTATTCCAGTTGCGAGATGATTCTGTTTAGTTGTTTTATTTCCGGAATAGAATTTGTCAGACTGATGGATTTATTAAAATGCTTAATGGCCTTTTTCTTGTCGGTTGTCGAAAACAAATAACCCAATAAGGAGTGGTAATAATGGTTTGTCTCCAGATTTAGTTTAATTGCTTCGGCGATTGCTTTTTCATTTCCATAAACTTTAGCGAATGCAAAAGTTCTGTTCAAAGCCGCAATAGGGGAATATTCAACCAATAGTAATTGATTGTAAAGATTTAAAATATACTGCCATTTTACGTTTTCAGCTTGTGGTGCGGTATGCCAGTAGGCAATACTGGCTTCAAGATGATATTTCGACAATTCGGTTCCCGAATGCGCTTTTATTAAAAAGTAATTCCCTTTGTCAATAAGTTTTTTATCCCATAAATTTTTGTCCTGTTCATCGAATAAAATGGTTTCTTCAGTGGTACTGACTCTCGCATCGAGACGGGAGCTTTGAAAACATTGGAGAGCAAGCAATGCATATACTTTGCTTATGGTTGTCGCAGGTGTTTCCGTTAATGTAAAAGTGAGGCGCATGGCCTCAGAGCATACATCCTTTCTAATGAGGTTTTCATTTGATCTCGAAAAATAACCTTCATTAAACAAAAGATAGAGCGTTCTGAGAACAGTTTCGAGACGCAAAATTATTTCTTCAGTTTGTAATTGGTGAATTTTAAAATTCCGGACCCGCAGGTTTTCTCTTGCCCTGTACAACCTTTTTTTGATAGTTTCCCTGCTGCTTAAAAGGGCGTTTGCTATTTCTTCCACACTAAATCCGCAAAGGATTTGCAGCGCCAGGGAGATTTGCGCCTCTTCGGCATTCACCGGATCGCATACTGCAAACATCATTGCCAGCTGGCTGTCTTTGATATGCTGTTCTGAAAATTCAAAGTCAATTTCACCCTGTTGCTGAGCTTCGTTTTTTATTTCCTTCAATACTTTATTCTCAAATAATATATTCCGTTTAAGATAATCTTTCGCTTTATTTTTTGCAACGGTATAAAGCCAGGCTGTCGGGTTTTCGGGAACACCTTTCAGGCTCCAGATTTCACTTGCTTTCAGAAAAGTGTCGCTGGCGATATCTTCTGCAACTTCAATATGACGTAAACCAAAATGACGGCATAATACAGCCGTCAATTTTGTATATTCCAACCGGAATAAATGGGGGAGCAAATGATTACCTTCCATTACGGGTGCCGTTTAACCTGGCTATCCAAAACAATCCATTGATAACGAATTTCAGCGGATCGGGAAAGCGGACTTTCTCTCTGGTTATTTTATCGTTATACAATTCCATTTCCTCACATGATTGAAACGTATCAATTGTACCGCCTGGCGTATGCTGCCCTAAACAGGCGATTGTTAAGGCAGGCCGATGGCGGGGGAATAAATAGTTCTCATGATCACTATTTATTCTGATTCGTATCAGCTGTTATCGTCCGCGCTGACTACAGCTCTGACCTCTACGCTGCCTCCCGTATTTAATATCGGACATCCCTTTGCCAGTTCAACAGCTTCATCGAGATTTGCTGTTTTTACGATCGAGTAACCATTAATGAATTCTTTGATTTCCGTGTAAGGTCCGTCAGATATTACATTATCGGGTCTTACGATTTTTGCAAGGGACATCGAAAGGCGGTTGCCATTGTTTACCAGTTTGTTTTGGGCAGCAATGCCGCCCATCCAGTTCATCCAGCTTGTCATTACCTGTTGCATTTCTTCAGGTGATGGTACCACTTCGGAGTTGCTGTTTCTGTAAATGAATACGAATTCTTTCATGGTTTTTAATTTTTGTTGTTTGGGAAAATCGGCTCACAGGCGAATAACGACTGAGTCAGAAAAAAGGGGACAGGAGGGAAAAGTTTTTTTTTCTCCTGGAACTGAAATCCGTTTGATTGCCTGGGGATTTATTGAATAAAAAGGTTATTTTTTATAGATCCTGCCGTTTTTCAATACCAGATAAACGGATTCAATATTTTCAATTTTTTCAAGAGGGTTCTTATTCAGCACTACCAGGTCGGCAATTTTACCGGGTTCGATGGTGCCATGCGTTTTCTCAATCCCTATGGCTGCTGCTCCGTTTCTGGTTGCCGCAATAAGAGCGTCCAGGTTTGAGAATCCTGTTTCATTCACCAGCAATTCCATTTCATATTGCACAAATTTATCCTGGTCGTCATCGGTTCCTGTGGAAATAGTTATTCCGGATTTGTAACCATCGGCAATCAGCCGCTTGCCAATTTGATATTGATAGTACCATTTTGAATTTTCATCTTTTGATGCCTGTTTATAAGTTGTCAGCGTTGCATCAAGAATGGTATTATTTTCTTTCATTAGTTTGAAAAGCGAGGTATGTATATGAGCAGAATCGTTCCAAAACAGATCGTCATGTTTTGCCCTCCATGAAACGGGAATGCTGTCGAAATTATCATAAATCAATAGGGGCGCGTGTGACAGGGAGCTTATTCCTGCCTTTACCAACCCGGAGGGTTTTGCTTCCTGAAGCCAGGCGTGTCCCCATACTTTTATTCCCTGTTTTTTTGCTTCAGTAATGATTTTTGCTGCAAGCGCTCCGGATAAATCTGCATACAGCTTGATACCGCTTGCCCCTGTTCCTTTCGCTTCTGCAATGGCGAGTACAAGATTCGTGGTGTCGGAGACGGCTCTCATGAATGGCGCTTTACCTGCCGGGAAACCTTTTGAAGAAGAAACCGTTCTTGGATCATCGAAAAATTGTGGGCCTGCCATGAGGGCAGAATAATAAATATCTGGAGAAACGATATCCCCGGTCATCGCATCACGGGAAAGGCTGGCAAGCGTCCTTGCGTCTCCCGCCATGTCTCTTACGGAAGTAATGCCCGAGTACAGCATGCTGCTCAGTACACTCAGTGTGGAAGCCCGGTTGTCAGCGTCAGTCGGGTCGGTTGCCATATGAACATGGGTGTCTATTAGCCCCGGGATCAAATACTTTCCGTTGAGTGGAATCGTAATGGCAGAATCAGGTAGTTGCCTGGTTCCGTCTTGAAAAATTTCTTTAATAATTCCATCTTTAATGATAACCGTTTGATGTTCCCGGGGTTTTGGATGGTTGGCGTCAATGATGGATGCGCCGGTCACCACCAGGTTGCCAAATGTTATTTGTGCATTTGCAATTTGCCAGACAAAGGCAAAATGCAGCAGGGTTAAAATTTTTAGGCATTTCATTTTTTATATTCTTCGTCCGTTACCTTTTCCATCCAGTCTACCACTTTCCCATTTAGATTTTCCTGTATAGCCATGTGCGTCATTCCATTGGTTGCAGTAGCTCCATGCCAATGCCTTTCGTTGGGTTCAAACCACACGACGTCGCCCGGATGAACTTCTTCAACAGGACCGCCTTGCCGCTGCACCCAGCCACAACCTGCTGTGATAATCAGCGTTTGTCCGAGGGGGTGTGTATGCCAGGCGGTTCTTGCACCCGGCTCAAAGGTGACGCTGGCAGCTACGCCACGTCTGGCATTGTTGGCATCAAACAAAGGATCTATACGTACGGCTCCGGTGAACCAGTCTTCCGGTCCTTTACCTGAGGGCTTCGAACCTATTCTTGTTATTTCCATCGCATTTTTTTTGGTTTAAAGATCTTTTCATCAACACGTAGCTGCTTCAATCACATACCTGTAACGGGCTTCTTTGTTTACCAATTTTACCCATGCCTCCTTTACCTGTTCGGCTTTAATGATAGCTGTTTGCGGTAAAATTTTATTATCAGCTATACTTTGATGAAATGGTTTCCCGGTAATAAGGGATATGCGGGTTACCGAAAAACAAAACTGCGCCTTCGGTTTCAAAACTTCTGTCGGCATAGTGAATCCTGCTTTTCCCCGTTGTCAGGCAGACTTTATAAAAATCCTTCCGGCTGTACATACTTGTGGCATTGCCGTCGCTTTCAATCTGAAACCCATTAAAACCTTTCAGCTTCAGTTCATTATTGAACGCTGAAACGGAACGGACAATCCTGTCTGTCTTGTTTCAAAGTTAGGAATATCAAATTAGGAAATCGCCGCAGGAAGACAATTGCCTTTGTTTTTTGCAGTTTGAGTTTAAGGCTGTCTGTCCAGGACAGCGTTGAAACAGACGGAATTAGTGATCAGGACCTGCCGGCCATACCCCGACGCCGGAGCCACTTTACCGGTGATCCCTGTAACATGCAAAAAGGGTGACCCTCACCGGGTCGCCCTTTTTGCTTTATTCAGTGAACGGATGCCGGACGTCAGTAACTCAGTCCAAATCCGAATTTATATAGCGGATCTTTTGTATCATAGGGCATATCCGTCTTCTGGTTGCGAACGGCTTCCATAGAGGAAGGCAGTTCGAGCGGAAGATGGCCTTCAGGTTTGTACTTTACCAAAAAGCACATCCAGTAAAGCCGCATCACTCGCGCCATAATTGGCGATCAGTGCTTTTGAATACTGGCTGATTTCAGGTATCACGGCAGGCCGGTCTAGATTGATGTCCACAACGGTAGGAACTGTTTTTTCCAGGGTCAGGATATCATCCAGTTCTTTTCCTTTAAAATCCAGATCACCGAAATGAAACATCTGGGCAATGGGATTTGGACTGGGGGCTGGATAGTGTGGAGTTTGCAGGCGGATGATCGCCAGGTCGGCTTGTTCCGGTTTTTCTACCACGGTACCATATAATGCGGCTGTTTTCGGATCGATATTTTTGACATAGATTTTTAGCATCCCGGTTTTCAGAGGCAGCAAATGGTTACTGTTCTTTAATAGAGTGAGTGAACGTCTTTGCGCTTCTTCTGCTGCTTTTCTGAATTCCGGATTTGCCAACAATGGATGTCGCTTTTTTGCATCAATGTATGGATCGTCGAACAATCCCAGTTCAAATTTTAATCGCAGCAGTCGGGTTACGGATTGATCGATTCTTTGTTCACTGATTTTTTTCTCGTTTACGAGTTTGACAATCACTTCCGGGATATTTTCCCCGCCGAACTGATCCACACCGGCATCAATAATTTTTTGTACTCTTTCTTCCTGACTGAGTTTTTCAACACCCCATGCCCGGGCAGGGAAATCAATGGGTCCCATTTTTGCGTCGGTTACTAAACCCCAATCCGTGCAAACCACTCCGTCATAATGATATTTGTTACGCAATAATCCGGTGATGATGGCTTTGTTATAAGAGAAGCCTACTTCTTCATAACCCTTCTGACCCATCGGTACACCATAGTATGGCATGATCGCCGCGGTATGCGCTTTGAAAGCGGCTTCAAATGGAATCAGGTGATAGTTGAAATTGTTTCCGGGATAAATCTGTCCTTTCTGAAAATCAAAATGCGGATCAAGTCCGTCTTTCTGCGGTCCGCCTCCTGGAAAATGTTTGGTCATGGTGGCCACGCTTTTCTCGTCCAGTTTACTTCCCTGGAATCCTTTTATATATGCTGTGGTCATGCGCGAAGAGAGGGCGGCGTCTTCCCCGAATGTTCCTGAGATACGTGGCCAGCGCGGCTCTGTGGTCAGATCAACCTGCGGATGCAGGGCCTGTCGGATTCCAACGGCCAGGTATTCCTGACGGGAATCATTGGCGAATTCTTCGGTAAGTTTATCACTTCCGATGGCCGCCAGTCCGAGGGGCTCGGGCCATTGAGAAAAGCCATTCGCAGTCATGGCGAATATGCTTGAGCTGAAATGATTACGTGGATCTGATGCGATGGAAAGCGGAATACCGAGCCTGGTATTTTCAGCGAATTTCTGCATGCTGTTATACCAGATCGCCATACTATCCGCCGCGGGCACAACAAAAAGATTAAAATGATTGATGTGCCTGTCCGTAATCATTTTTAACGCGTTCGGCACAAAGGCAAACAAACCGCCCTGGCCGGGTTTTTCTTCAATGGAACCATCTGAGTTCACACTGGCCGGGGTATAGAACATCATGCCGGCTTTTTCTTCGATGGTCATTTGCTTCAGGAGGTCTTTAATCCTCAGGTCGATGGGCTGGCGCGTATCTTCATAGGGATCCAGTTTACCGTTTTTATTCAGATCCCTGAATATATATCCGTCAATGTCTTTGATGACCCGGGATTCGGATAATACCGCTGACGGCAACGCATTTTCCGGGGAATTTTTATAAAAGGAAAACAGAATAAGGAAGAGGAAAAAACTTCCTGAATAAATGACCATTTTTTTCAGTGGCATGTTCGTTGATTTTAATATATAAAGAGGTCGGCAGCCTCATGGCGGCTCTATTTATTAAAAAATAATTAATAAAGATATGGGGTTTTTGCCTACATTTATTAAAATTTAATAAATAAAGTTTATCACCCGCGAATTAAATGAAAAACCTACCCGAGCTACAGGAGTTTTTAAAAGATGGATACCTGCATTATCTGCCGCATGTAAGCATCGACTGTGCCATATTTGGTTACCACGAAGGGGAGATGAAGCTGCTCCTGGTGAAAAATAAGATTATTACGAACTGGTGTCTGCCTGGCGGATTTATTAAAAGGGAAGAAGGGCTGGATGAAGCGGCCGGGAGAATTTCCAAGGAGAGAACAGGCATTAAGAATCTGTTTTTAAAACAATTCAAAACCTTTGGTGATCCCGACAGGAACGGATACAGGAGTTTTGATAAAGAACGATTTTTCAAATTGACCGGAGTAAAAATTCCGTCAGACAGCTGGCTGCTGGACCGGACGGCTTCCATTGGTTTTTATGCCATCACGGATATTGCCAACACTTCTCCGGAAGCGGATATCATGTCCAGCGAATGCGCATGGTTTCCGATAGATCAGTTGCCCAGACTGGCTTTTGACCATGATGAAATGGTTAAGGAAGCCCTGCTCACCATGCGGGTGCATTTATATCATTACCCGATCGGAAAAAATATGTTGCCGGAAAAATTTACGCTGAAGGAGATTCATTTGTTTTACGAAACCATGCTGGGTAAAAAACTGAATCCGAGTAATTTCCCCAATAAATTGATCACGCTGGGACTGCTGGAAAAGCTGGATGAGAAAAAGAGCATCGGCCCGCACCGTGCCCCGACTTTTTACAAATTCAATACGAAAGTCTACGGCCGCGCACTGAAAGAAGGGTTGGTGCTGGCTTAGAGAGCGCCCCGGAAGCCCGGCCGGCGCGGTTTCGTTTTTTATTACCGGCATTTCTGTCGGGTGCAATAGCCAGCCTGCCCTGCATAATCACTTCGGCTTCGTTTCAAGAGCAATGGGAACGGTTTCGATAAGTTCGAGGGACCTGACCATGTCCTTTGTAGTGCTTTTGTATTTTTTAAAGTGAGCGGTTTCCAAATGGGCCTTGTATGCTGCTGCATTTGCATAAATTTCAAATACCGTTACATGGGTGGGACTGTCTTTTTCGTACACGGCATATAAGGTCAGCACGCCGGGCTCGACACGTACAGCCGTTTCGGCATGCTCTTTAAGCGCTGCCTTATAGTTTTCCAGCTGGGCCGGGTCTATCTGGAGCCTGGCAATTCTTACGACTACGTTTTTATCCTGAGCAAGGGCTTGTCCTGAAAAAGATATGGTCATCATGATGATATTAAAAATCAGAAACAGGCCGCGGCGGCTACTCCTTATTACGGTTGTTTGCATATAATTTTTTTTAATTCCCCGGTTAGTCATTTAAAGCGGTTGTGTTCTTCCCCGTTACCCATCACGCAATGGAACCTGCGGTCATCGGGTACCAGGTTTTTCACCCATACGTTGCCGCTGAAATAATCGGCCGGAGCCCTTTCACCTTTTGGGAACAGGGTATTTTGCTTTGCTGAGTTTTCCATTTGTATCGTTTTCTATTCTGATTAAATATACTGATCTGGCTGCTGACTATGATGATTTTGTTCCAGCGGGCTTGTTAGGATCTGATTCATTTTCATGCAATAATTGTTAATAAGAGGGTGTATGAAGGACTTATAAAACTTTATAATGTAGATGCCATTTCTATATCCTGTTCCTGCAATACTGTCTGATCCACCCTCCGGATAAGGTATTTTCTTCCCGACGTGAAAACAATAAAAGCCGTAATAGCACTGCAGGCCATTACAACGACCATGGGCAATGCCGTGTGATTTTGTAACACGCTTACCAGGGCAGAGGCACTGGCGCCCAGGGTCATTTGAATAGCACCAATCAAAGCGGAAGCATTACCGGCATTGTGTCCTAACGGGGCCAGGGCAAGTGCCGTTGCATTGGGAAAAATGAAACCCTGGCAAACCAGGAAAATGAATATCAGAAAAACCGTGAGAAATAAATTCGTCCGGCCCAGCAGGGTCAGACTCACAAAACCAAGCCCGATCAAACTCTGGCAGCATGTGGCCATTCGGATGACCTGTTCACTGCTATAAAATTTCAATGCGATGTTGTTAACCTGGCTGGCACCGATCAACCCGGCTGCGATCACCGCGAATATCCATCCGAATTGGACCCCGCTCACTTTGAAAATCTCCATGAACACATGGGGAGAACCGCCGATATAGGCATACAAGTCCTGCATAAGAAATGGCTCCCGTCAGGGCGTAGGTGATAAAATGGGGATGAGTTAACACGGAGGCAAAATTCCGGAGTATGGGGGCCGGTTTCAGTGAAAAATCCGGATCGGGTTTTTTGCTTTCCGGCAGGAAAAAGTAAGTGCCTGCCAGGATAACGAGAACTATCAGAATGAGCATGGCAAAAACATATCGCCAGCCGAATGCAGTGGTTATATAACCGCCTGCTGCCGGTGCAATAATAGGAGACACAGACACCACCAGCATCAGCATGGAAAATACTTTGGCATTTTCCTTTACATCAAACAAATCCCTGACCATGGCCCTTGCCGCAACCATGCCCACACAACCGCCTAAAGCCTGGAAGAGCCTGAATAAAATTAAAAAATGCACGGATTGGGCCAGGGCACAAGCAACAGAAGCTGCAAAGTAAAAAACCAGCCCGGCATACAAAGGGCGCTTTCTGCCATAGCGTTCGAGCAGCGGACCATACAATAACTGACCTGCGGAAATGCCGATAAAAAAACTGGAAAGGGAAAGGGTTACTTCAGCGATCGTGGTATGCAGGTTTTTTGCAATAGCCGGAAAAGCCGGCAGGTACATATCAATGGAAAGCGGACCGATTGCCGTAAGCAGTCCCATAATCACAATAACTGTAAAATGTTTATTTGGCCTGTTATTGCCCATAATGGTGTAATAGGAAAACCGGAAATTACGATTTTCCCATCGCCCCGTTCGCCCGGTTCGGCTTTTATCCGTATCCTGCCTCCCTCGCCGTTGGGTAACCAGCCTGGTCTGACCAGGATGTACGGATGGCCGCTTTGATCAAAGAGCAACTATCCCAGCACCTTCTGTTCAGCAAGCAAACCGAAAGGCTGGTTATAAAACCTTGTACCCTTTGCCTTATACAGGGCATTTGCCAGTGCAGCAAAAATGGGCGGAAACAGGGGCTCCCCAAGACCCGTCGGTTCATGTTCATTTTGAGCGAAGTGTACTTCGATTGATTTGGGGGCTTCCATCTGCCTGATGAGTCGATATCTATCGAAGTTATTTTTTTCAGGCACTCCGTCCGCGAAGGTCATCTCACCGAACAGGGCATTTCCGATACCGTCCACAATGCCCCCTTCGCCCATGTTGGCTGCAGCGTCGGGGTTCACCACAATGCCACAGTCAACAGCGGCATACACTTTTTCAACAACGGGTTTGTTTTCCTTCATGGAAAGATCAATCACCTGGGCTACGTAGGTATTGTGGCAAAAGTAGGCCGAAACGCCACGGTGAACACCGTTGACAGTCTGTCCCCAGTTGGATTTTTCTTTAACCAGTTTCAATACGCCTGCGTAACGTTCAGGGTCATAATCGTTGTCCTTTCCCACGGGATTATGCCTGGCACGTTCCAGGAGTTCCAGGCGAAAGGTTATGGGATCCTTACCCGCCAGTTCAGCTACTTCATCCAGGAAGGACTGTTCTGCGCCGCCAAGAAAATTTGACCTGGGCGCCCGAAAGGCCCCGATGGTGATGTTGGAATTCAGGTTCCACTCCTCCGCCAGGTAATTGTCCACGGCACCTGCCGGGAACCGGTTTTGTGAGTGGCCCAGCGGACCTTCCGGAATACCGCCTGCCTTCACCTGGTAGGCAACCAGGTTGTTTTTTTCATCCAGTGCAGCTTTATACGTGGCGGTGTACATGGGCCGGTAGATACCATAGGTCATATCGTCCTCCCTGGAATAAATCAATTTGACCGGGGCATTCAGTTTTTGGGAGATGACCGCTGCTTCAACCAGATGATGCCCATAGGCCCTTTGACCAAATCCCCCACCCATTCTGGCCAGCCTGATATGGATTTTTTCTTTTGGTAGCCCCAGCCGGGCGGCAAGGGTGCGTGTACTGAACTCCGGTGCCTGGATAGGTCCGTATATTTCTGCTTTTTCCGGTGTGACGTGGGCAACGCAGTTGACCGGTTCCATGGCGTTATGCGCCAGGAACGGAGCTGAATAGGTTCGCTCAATCAGTTTGGCGGCTTTTTTAAAAGCAGTTTCCGGATCACCATCTTTACGCAGTACTTTCCCGGGTTTTTTTGCCATTTCAGCCAAACCGGCTTTATGCCCCTCCGTGCTCTCCAGTCCGGCCGGGATCTTAACTGTTTCTTTACCTTCCCGACCCTGCACAACAAAACTGCTGTCAGCTAGTTTTTTCCCAGCTTACCTTCAGCGCTTTTTTAGCATTCATCACTTCCCAGGTCGTATTTCCAACCACTACCACCAACTCGGTGAAACTGGTTGTGTCGAATCCGTTTCTTTCATAATCGTCTGCCAGCGTTTTGATGGTAAACACATCCCTGATGCCGGGCATGGATCTCGCTGCCTTGTCATCCACCGATTTTACTTTCAGGCCGAAAGCGGGGGGATGGGCAACCATGGCAATCAACAGGCCCTCCTGTCTGTAATCCAGGGTGAACAGGGGTTTCCCGGTCACGATATGCAATCCTTCCACGTTCTTCTTGGAATTGCCGATGATTTTGAAATCTTTTAGCTGCTTCAATGAAACCTCTTTTGGAACAGGAAGTTTTGCTGCCCTGGAGGCCATTTCACCATAACCCGCTTTTTTACCGCCTGGTTTGTGGAACAAAATTCCGCCTTCCGTAGTAATTTCCCCGGCAGGAACATTCCAGGTTTGCGACGCTGCATTGATCAGCATTTGCCTTGCCGTAGCACCTGCTGTCCGCAGGGGTTTCCATGCCAAACGGATTCCCTGGCTGCCTCCTGTAAACTGGCGGTCAAATCGTTCAGGAAAGAAATCGGCCTGCTCTACCATGACGTTTTTCCAGTCGATGTCCAGCTCTTCGGCCAGGATCATCGGCATGGAGGTTATGACATTTGACCCGAATTCCGGGTTGGGAGACATCAGGGTGACTAATCCATTTTCCCCGATTTTGATATAACTGTTCAGTTCAAACCACTCTTTAGGAAGTGTCAATACTTCTTCCGGTGTAGGCTTGCATCCGGCCAGCCAGCTAAAGCTGAGCATCATGCCTCCACCTGCCAGTGCCGTGACTTTCAAAAAAGAACGTCTGTTGTAAGATGTTTTTATGACTGACATGTTCATGATTATTTGGTGGTGAGGGAAGCAGAAGCTGCCGTCCTGATGGCAGCCCGGATGCGGAGGTAAGTGGCACAGCGGCAGATATTACCATTCATGGCTGCTTCAATTTCCGCATCGCCGGGATGGGGGTTGGCTTTCAGCAGGGCAGCGGCATTCATGATTTGTCCTGCCTGGCAGTACCCGCACTGAGCCACATCATGTTCCAGCCAGGCTTTTTGCACCGGATGGTCTCCTTTTTCTGACAAACCCTCTATCGTTGTGACCGGCTGGTTGCCAACCTGTGATACGGGCAGCATGCAGGAGCGAATGGCGATGTCGCCCAGGTGAATGGTGCAGGCTCCGCACTGCGCGATACCGCAGCCGTACTTGGTGCCGACCAGACCGAGGTGATCACGCAGCACCCATAACATGGGGGTAGCGGGGTCAACGTCCACCTGCTGTTTTTTACCGTTGATGTTCAGGTTGAAGTTTGCCATGATCGTACAATTTATAAGAAGTCGTTTCTAACAGGATGCGGGGCTTGGGATATGATAAAGTTTAAGAAAATTCCGCATAACCCGATTGCTCAAATCAAACAATTACCTGCGCAAATCAAACAATTTGGTTTGATTTGCGTGATTCGGGTTCATTCGTTATTTGAATTTTCCTTTCATAGGTCAGTGCATGAACCCTGCCAGATAAAAAGGAAGCGCCATTCCGGAATGCGCAGTATGCCCGGCCATAACAATTACAAACCGGTTGACCGCTCCATTTGTTCCGTATACCGGGAACCCATCACGTTAATTTCTGCGGAAGCAGACTCTATCTCCCGGAGTTCTGCTGCTGTGAGTTGGATGGAGACCGCCCCGATATTTTCTTTCAACCGGTGCAGCTTGGTAGTGCCGGGAATGGGGACAATCCATGGTTTTTGGGCCAATACCCAGGCTAAGGCAATTTGTGCGGGGGTTGCCTTTCTGCTTTCGGCAAATTGGTTAATCAAATCCAGCAATCCCTGGTTGGCCTTTCGGGCCTCTTCAGTATAACGGGGAAGAATGTTGCGGATGTCGCCTTCAGCAAACCTGGTTTTTTCATCTATTTTGCCCGCAAGAAATCCTTTGCCGAGTGGACTGAAAGCAACCAGCCCGATGCCCAGTTCTTCGATCGTCGGGATAATCTCTTTTTCATGTTGCCTGGTCCAGAGTGAATATTCGCTTTGCAGCGCCGTAACCGGCTGTACGGCGTTCGCACGACGAATGGTACTGGCGCCTGCTTCCGAAAGACCGAAGTGTTTTACTTTCCCTTCTTTTATTAAATCCTTTACTGCGCCGGCTACCTCCTCAATGGGTACATTCGGGTCAACCCGGTGTTGATACAATAAGTCGATCACATCCACCTGAAGTCTCTTGAGAGAAGCTTCCGTTACTTTTCGGATATTTTCCGGCCGGCTGTTCACCCCGGTCATTTTTCCATCCCGGATGTCGAAACCGAATTTGGTAGCGATCACTACCTGTCCCCGAAACGGCGCGAGGGCTTCGCCAACGAGTTCTTCATTTATAAAAGGTCCGTACACTTCCGCCGTATCGAAGAAGGTAATGCCCTGTTCAACGGCTGAACGGATCAGTGCAATCATTTCGTTTTTGTCTGCAGCCGGCCCATAGCCAAAGCTCATGCCCATGCAGCCTAGTCCGATCGCGGAGACTTCCAGGTTGCTCTTTCCCAGTTTACGTGTTGGCAGTTTTGTATTCATGATTTACAGCTTTTACGTGCGGGTATAAAGTTCAGTAGGAAATGATCTGTAAACCAACGAAAATGAAACAATCTATTACGAAATTCAAACATTCCTGAATTTCAGCGGGCTTAGCTGCACATGCTTTTTAAAGAAATTATTGAAATGGGTCACTTCCGTAAATCCCAGTGCATAGGAAATTTCAGACACGTTCCAGGGGCTGTGCTTTAACAGGATTTTTGATTCCTGTACAATGCGTTCGGCGATGATTTGAGAGGTTGTTTTTTCCGTGATTTCTTTTACAGCCCGGTTGAGGTGGTTTACATGAATATTTAACTGCTTCGCAAAATCAGATGCAGAACGCAGGTGTATGCTCTGGTGCGAATCATCAATCGGGAACTGACGCTCCAGGAGTTCTAAAAACAATGCGGAAATTCTTTGTGAGGCATTGATCTGGTGCCTGTCAAAATTTGCAGTGGGCTGCATTTTCATGGCAAAATGCAGGAGTTCAAACACCAGCGACCGCAATACATCGTATTTATGAATGTATTGAGAATTGATTTCTTCAAACATGCGTTCAAATATCTTTTGCGCATGCCCCACCTGTTCATCAGTCAGTTCAAATATATGTGTGCCGCCGGGCTGGAAAACAGCGTAATCGTTTAAGTTTCCATACTGATGAAAAAAATGCTGATTGAATATGCAGAAAAAGCCCTTCCGGATATGGTCCAGGTGTTCCCATTTATAAGGTATCTGCGGACTGGAAAATGACAATGCCTGTTTTTGTACCTCCACTACTTTATCCGCAAAGTGCACGTGGCTGTTGCCAGTCACCAGCATGATTTTAAAATAGTCCCTTCGTTTATAAGGCACGGGCTGGGCTTTGTCCCCAACAAACGGATCTAACGTAAACACGTTGAAATGCCCGATGCCATTGCGGATATTATCCGGCATCCAGTCGAATTTCCGTTTATAAAAATCTTCGATGGTCTCAACCTTATTCATCTCCCTAAATTTACGAATTTCAAACAAAACCATACCCGCACGGAAAACCCGTTTCTCTGTGTTTGGTATCTTTTTAATGGCAAATGGAAGATAGAATCTGTTCGATGAATTCAGATTCCAATAAACAATTTTTGAAATACTGGATTTGGAGACGGTTTGCCGATGCAAGTCTCTTGTACTTTTAGGGCTCCTTATTGTATTTGCGCACCCTGTGTATTCACATACAGCGAGTAAAGCGACTGACTGGCCGTCATGAATAACCGGTTGTGTTTTTCACCGCCGAAACAAAGATTGGCACAGGGCTCGGGCAGGTTAATCCTGCCGATCAAAGTACCGTCTGGCGCAAAGATGTGGACTCCATCATAATCCTTTCCACCCCAGCCGGCAGCTGACCAGATATTTCCATCCCTGTCACAGCGAATCCCGTCTGATCCTCCTTTGCCCATGTTGCAGAATATCCGTCCGTTTTCCAAATTTCTGCCATTGACCACATCAAATACTTTTATCGGATGTGGCTTATCTGCCGGCTGACCCGTATCAACGATGTACAGTAATTTTTCATCCGGAGAGAAACAGAGCCCGTTGGGCCTCGCAAAATCTCCGGCCACGACGGTTATCTCACCCTTTGCGGGGTCCAGCCGGTACACATTGGTGGGTAATTCAAATGTATCCGTATGCCCTTCATAATTCGATAAGATTCCATAACCGGGATCCGTAAACCAGATACTTCCGTTTGAATGGACAACCACATCATTGGGTGCATTTAATTTTTTCCCCTGAAAATGATCCGATAAAATCGTAATGGTTCCATCGGGTTCTGTTCTTGTAACCCGCCGGGTATCATGTTCGCAGGTAATCAAACGGCCCTGCCGGTCCCGGGTATTTCCGTTGGAGTAGTTTGAAGGGCTTCTGAATTTGCTCACTTCCCCGGTCTCTTCCGTCCACCGGAGCATCGCATTGTCGGGGATGTCGCTGAATAGCAAATACCTTCCATCGCCAAACCAGACAGGGCCTTCGGCCCAGCGTGCGCCCGTCCACAGGCGTTCCACGGCTGCGTTCATCTGTACATATTTTGCAAAGCGTTTATCCAGTATGACTACGGATGGATCCGGATAGCCCTCTTCAGAAATAAGTTCATGTTCACGGCCGGAAGCAAACAGGGTGGGTGCAATCAAAACACTGGCAAATGAAGTCACGGCTGTTTTTAAGAACTGACGCCGGTTTTTTGATCCCAAATCATTCGTCTGATAAATGGATCCGCCGGGTTCATGCATACCTTCTTTCATAAAATTTATTTTTGGTCAGAACGCAGGGTCGGTGACGGATTCATAAGATTTGGCGCGGGCTCACAGCTGACTCACTAATTTATGCTATTACAGGAGGACCCTCAAATTTTCAACCGTAGAAAATCAGCCGTATTTCTGCCGGATCGGGTTCTCAATGTTTTCCGGCAGGCCTGTTCAACAGGGATAAACGGCTCTTTTTAATTTTAGCGACTACTTCCACCTGCGGATCCGTGATTTCAGGGATCTGGTATTCCAGCGAAGATCCCATCACCTGGGCCGCTTCCACGTCGGACAGGTCATATTCTTTTTGCAGGAAGCTGAGCATGCCGGCATTGGCGATTTTGAACGCGTCGTCGAGATGAACGGCCAGCCCCACCGTCATGATATAGGTTGAGTCTTCAATCCGCGGATAGGTAATCTGCATGTGTTGATGCGGAATGATTGTTGTCGTGAATTCAAAGTCCATGGAGATTTCCAGTGCGGCCATGTTCAGTTCTCCGTCTCCCTGCAGGGCGTGGGCATCTCCGATAAATAATAAACCGCCCGGATGCGAAACCGGTAGATAAACGATCGCACCCTTCGTGATCAGGCTGAAATCCATATTGCCGCCAAAGGGTCCGGCATCTTCAGTGGAGATTTCTTTTCCTTCGGGTGCCAGGCCGACGCAGCCCAGCATCGGTTTCAGCGGAACGCTGAAATACTGCAGGTGTGCATGGGGGTTAGCAGGCCGGCCCAGTCCTGCCACCGTGTCAATAACCCATTGCACCGCAGGGTCCCGGTTCATGGCGCCGGCGTTGGGTAATTTTTTCAGGATGGAATCCGGCAGACTGCGGGGTACGAAGAACTCAGCACCGGTGGCCCGGACGCGGTTTATATGTAGTTTGGTAATATGGACAGCGATCACATCGCCCGGCATCGCCCCTTCAATATAAAACGGCCCGGTGAGCGGGTTGGCGCTTCCTTCTTTTACGCGTTGTATATTATTCCGGTCCACGCCGTTCGCATCCACACTTTCTGTCTGAACCGTATCCCCCGGTGCAATATGAAGCACAGGTGGAATTTTTGAAGAAAACACGGAGTAGAATCTGTCGGGAGCAAATACAATCCTCCGGCCCGTCCCGGATGCAACCGGTGATCCATCTGTCTTATGCGAAAGGGGTTTCACCAGCGTGCCGGACTGCGCGCATACTACCCCGGCAGACAGCGGGAAAATCAGGAGGAAGTAAAATTTCATTTGATCAGTCCGTTTGGATAATCCGGTGTTGAAAGTAGGAATTTAATCTGCTCAACCTATCAATCTGTTACGGGTACCGGGAAATATCCGGCAGACAGGCCCCGCCATCAGCGGGTATGAAAAAGCCCTTCCGGCTTTTGGCGGGAAAGGGCTTTTCTGTTTAAGTTGTACAAATTTTTATTTTACTACTTTGTACCAGCGGGTCGTGGGCGGACTATCCACCCCGGCATCGGTCATGATCTTTTTTAACTCAGGCGAAGCAAACCGGGCCTTTGCTTTGGCCATATCCGTGATTGCAAAAGTGATATAAACCATATTGGAATCAACCAGCCCGCGGGCCAGTCCGCGGTCAACCATTCCGTTGGCAGCCCGGGTGGCGGGACCTTCCGCATCAAAAACTTTTACCCAGGCGGCAAAATCTTTTACATGGTGGGCGACTCCCAAACGATCGTTGGTTTCCACGGGTGAATCGTCGCCGCGTATCGTTTCCGCATAGGAAAATCCGGGTTTGTCGGTGACGCCGGCTTTTTTCATAGCGGTTGCCAGGGCGGGCAGTTTGGAAAAAGTCTGGGCTTTTTCCATATCGTCCATTTTATCGGCGATGTACACCAGGTTGGAATCCTTCATATCCCTTCCGATCACCCAGTGCTCGATTCCATAAGCTTTACGAATCGAATCACCGGCTAAGTAACCGGCTTCCCATTTGTCGAAATTCTTCACATGATGCTGGATCATAACCACTTTGAAGGGGGTAAATACAGGTTTTGCCGGCTCAGGGGCGGGCGCAACCGCAGCCGTGGTGTCGGCTGTTTTGGTTTCTTCAGATCCGCTTCCGCAGGAAAACAGGAATACTGCCAGGACGAGGACAGAAAGGATTGGCAATCGTTTCATTTTGTATTGTTTAGGATGAATAAATCAATCTTCAGGGGGTGTCCGGAGGCGGTCGTTTTGGAAGGGGGGATGGGGAAAAATTCGATTTAGAAAGCTAAGGAATAATATGAAGTAAATAAAATTTATTAAACCGGTCAGTGATGGGATCGCTCCGCTGAGGTCCAGACTGGTTTGCTTTGTAAATTTGCGTATGCCAAAAAGCAAATCAAAATCGCATCCGCTGACGCTCAGGCAAAAGCTGGTAAAAGAAGCGGATTTGGTGAATATTAAAAAAATGCTGGCGGCCGATAAAAGAAAGCATGGGTTCTATGATGACAGCCGGGGTCTGCGATACCTGCCACCTTCTTTGTATATCAAAATCGAAGACTATGCAGGGGGATTGAAATATCTGAAATGGTTTGAAAAGAATTTTCCGGATGATATCGGTATGCCTGATTTCCTTTTCGAATGGACGTTTATACTTTTTAAAAGCAATAAACTGAAGGAAGCGGAAAGAAAACTCTACCAGACTTTTTTCTCAAATACGTATCTGGTGGATACGTTCCTGGGAAAACCACTGATCCCTGTCGAAAAATGGGAGGGCTCCAACCTGGAGTCACCGGCATATACCCAGTTCCTGGATTATAACAGGGACGAGCCCCTGTTCGCTGATTTCGCTGTATGGCTGGACAGGCTGATGAATACCGCCGAATTCAAAAAAATCAGCGATGAATACATTTCCCTCCATAAGAGATTAAAATATGAGCGGGATCAGGAGTTGCGCGGTTATCTGTTAGCGCAAATCAGAATATTGGAAAACCGGCAGTCATCCGGTATCCTGTGAACAACAGCCTCATAAAAAGAGCGCGGCAGAAAACCTTACATTCATCTCCATGCCTTTTTATTATTGAAAATGGGGATAATATATGGAATGGATGAACAATGTCATGTACCTGTAAGCGGGTTTAATCCTGAATATAGTCTTTTGAAGGGTTCGCGAATTTATAGAGTCCGAAGGAAATCAGTGTGGTAGCAACCAGTATCGCTATATAGTTGAAGAGCAGGATGGTGTCTCCGTGTATAAAAGTTAATTTCAGGTATCCGGAAATCACCACGATGTCAACGATTAAACCGTAGTAGAATATGAAGCCTGCAAATACAAAAACGAGTGCGGTATCTTCGTCTGTATGTTTCACTTTCTTCAGGTATTTGCTGATGCCCCGGATATTCAAAAGCAGGCAGAGCAGGCTTCCGGTGGCGATTATGATATTATTGGAACCCAGGTTGAATCCTTTCCATCCGATGACTACAGCTTCAAATACAAAAAAGGATAAAATCAGGTACAGGAATATATTTTTCTGAAAAATATAGTAGAAAATCAGGCAAATGATCGGCGCATCGATCAGGTTATACAATAACAGGATCCTCAGGGTGACGGGCTCATACCAGTTCAGATGAAAGATATCGGGCAGATACAGGAATCCATTGATCATCCAGAATATGGCAATGACCATATAGGCTTTGTTTTCGGCCAGCCGTTTCCACCAGTAGATGATCAGCGGCAGGAAGGACAGGGTTACGGCCAGTAAGAGGATCAGATGTGTGATGCCAGCCAGAAAACCGGTTTTCAAAAGTTTTTATTTAGTGTATAATAGCGTTGGGAAGGGATTTTTATTTTAAGTATAAATACCTGAATTTCTACGTAAGAGTTTACTCTTATGGGAATCCGGGTCCGGCGGGCAGTTTGAGATGCACTATCCGGAGGCGTCTCCCATGTTCAAAAATCAATTGATTTAAAAATGGAACTGTAACTTTTAAAACCTGTACCCGATATGGATGGCGTACCTGAATCCGATGGACCAGAAATCGGCCACCCCGCTGGAGCTGATTTTTTTATCACCAGCCAGATCCTTTAAGAGAGGAAATTTATTTTTCAGCGCTTCCAGTATGGCCTGTTGCTTTTCCGTGAGATCTCCGGAGGTGGCGCCATCAAGTTGTATAGTCCAGTTATAACTGGTGAGGGCCGGTCCCAGCAGGACACAATCGACAACAAACCTCTTTTTGATTACAAACTGATAACCCAGTTCTCCGCCAATATTCAGCATGTTGAGTGTAGAATTAAGGGTAAGCTGATTCTGGTTAGCCGTATCCCTGCCGCTGCGCTGGTTATTGAAGTGGTAATAACTGATAAACGGAGCCAGGTAAACCCCGCGGGGGGCATCATATTTATTTTCCTTTGCCAGGTAAAAGCGGTAGTCTGCTCCGAAAGTATAACCGCTTTTTTCTTTGTCTTTGATGAACTCCATGGAACTATTTGCAATAACGGTGGGCATCGGGAACTGGATGGGGCCGCCCCATACCGTAATGCTGCTTTTCTTTGACAAAATCCGTTCGTAGTTTAGCTGAACCCCGTTTTGATACAGGATAAAGCTGGTCAGGTTAATTTTTACGGTATTCTTGAATTGCTTTTCCTTTTTAACGGTTGTGGAATCCTTCACCTGGGCCCGGGTGTTTATTGCTGCCATAAACAATATAGACAGGAGGACGCCTGTTTTTACGTATTTCTGCAGGTAATCAGAATTCGGGAAGATCTTGTATTTCATAAAAAGGTTTATTCGTTAAAGTCCTGTGTTCCTGCAACTGATCCCCCATGCCATATCACCTGTCTTTCCGGCTGCTATCAATGACTTGTTTAGCCTTACGAATGTAAATCCCGGTATCAGGATAACTAGTGAGATTAATCATGAATCGGAATGATTTTCGTCAAAACTGAAGAATTCGCCGTTTAAACCGTCCGGGAAATCATGTCAGAGCAGCATGCCGGCTATTTTCTTCAGCAGGTCCACCCAGTCATATTCAAAAGCCAGGAGGGGTAACATGGGCAGCACGGCAATCACAATACTGGAGAGCATGGTTTTTAAATTAAAAGGGAATAACCGCATGCCCATGACCGTATCGAAAGTGCTGTTCAGATCGGTTGTGGAAGAAGCATCCTGGCTACCCAACAGCATGTTCACATCAGATTTACCCAACCATTTTTCTTCAAATGCCCGGTGATGATTTTTTATTAAAGTGCTGTATTCAAAAATACCTTTGCGGCGTTGTCTGGCTAACGGGCCCATATATACGATCAGGGGCAACACGTTGATCAGAACCGAAAGCAGGGCAAAACCGATCATAACGGGATAATAAGCCGGCAGGCGGTCATTCATCCAGAAGACTTTTTCAGCAATCGTGGTGGCTATTAAAATGGCCATGGCCAGTATGACATGGAGAAAGGGTGCGGGCGGGATTCCCAGGAAACCGATTCCACCCGCTTTGTCCGGGTGGGCCGGCGTCAGTTGCAGGGGCATCCTGGATATTTTTGTAAAATAGATAAGCCAGATGATCCAGCGCCAGATCCAGCGCAGCAACAGGTACTGGATTACGGGTAAACTGATAAAGGCATACCAGAATCCTGCCCAGGACGTATGACCTCCCTGATCGTCCGGATATTGCATCCAGACACTCATATGGGGCAAATATTTTATCCACCGGAAAGTGATATTGACTATAATAATCAACAGGATCACCCAGTCGGCCCAGGCAGATACAGATAATTTTTTGGTACTTTTTTTTAACTGCCCGTATGCGGGAAGGTCTTTTTCACCCAGTACACCCGATTTGAAAAACTGGGCCGTCAGTTCTTTAATGCGGTGATCCACCGAATGTTCCGAAAATATCAGAAGCGGAAGCACCAGAAGATATTTCAAATGGATAGCGAAATCCTCCAGGAAATTCATGTTCACCCGGTTACCCCAGGCCAGGCCCTGTACAACGGATAATACCAGCAGGGGCAGCCAGGATACCAACACCAGGGCAATGCTCCTTTTTATATAACCCCGGGTGGAAGTGTCCGACAGACCAAGCCAGCCTAAGATGGTCTCGAACCGGCCGCTTGTAGCCAGTGAGAAATCCGCTACCGCGAGTTTGCCCATCTTTTCCATAAGGAAATATTAAAAGACCGGCTGCCCGGCCTTCCTGAAAATTCCGGTCTGCCTTGCAGAGAAGAACTCAGATACGCGATAAAGTTATTTTCTATCGGGAAGGAAATAAATGATCCTGCTCAGTGGCCGGCCTGATGATGATCACAGGGTTTATGAGTTCCGGAATTATTTGCTACGCATTTCTTCCACGCCCGTCCAGTTTTCGGTTATGCCTTCCACCATATAATGACTGGCTTTTCCTAAAAACAGTTTGGCCGTTTTGTCCTCTGGAAAGATTTGCAGCGCCTGGTAAAATTTGTTCGTGGCCTCATGGAATGATTTATTCAGGTAGTCAGACATCCCCTGTTTAAAAAGAGGCAGGGAGTATAGTTTTTTATGCAGGTCATTTTCGTTACTTCCATTGAAACATTCGTAAATATGGATCGCATCCATTTTCCCCTTTACCTGCACCGGCCCCAGGTGGCGGAGATGAAAAGCCTCCGGATCCGCTAAGTGCTGTACACTCGCATCACTTAACAGAATGTCCACTTTATAATGTTTTGTCAGGCCTTCGAGCCTGGACGCTGTGTTCACCGTATCTGCAATCGTCGTGGCGTCCAGCCGGTCCCGGTCGCCGGTAATTCCCATAATCAGCGGACCGGTATGCATACCCACGCCGATTGTAATCATTTCCCCATTATGCAGGGCGCGCTCAGCATTGAGTTCCTGCACGGCTTTATGCATCCGGATAGCCGCGGCCAGTGCATCGGATGCATTTCCGGGGAAGATCGCCATGATGGCATCACCCAGATACTGATTGATAAATCCGCGATGTTCCCGGATGATCGGACCGATCCGTTCGTTGAAGGAAGAAACAAACCGGAAATTTTCTTCCGGTGTCATTTTCTCCGCCAGGGTGGTATAATCCCGGATATCGGAAAACAGGACCGTTACAATTTTTTCCACCTGGTCGCCCAGCCGGACATCCGTGATAACACTTCTTCCCAGGGAACGGATAAATTCATGGGGCACGAACTTATTGGTCACTTCGTAGATCAGCCGCATGGCTTCTTCCTTTTCTTTGGCTTCCCGGATATTTTTCTCATACAACAGCGCAGATTCGATCGCGGATGAAGACTGGAGGGCCAGCGTAATTAAAAATTTCAGATCGGCCGCGGAATACTGAACCGCTTCTGTCCTGGCCAGGATGATTGCCCCCATCACCCGGTGTTTTACTTTCAGGGCTGCGTAAACCAGGGACTGCACATCGGGTGCGATCAGGTCCGCATCCCGTAATGCAGAAAGATCACTCATGATGTCGGACTGCCCGCTTTTTGAGATGCTGAGGAGCAGGTTGATATTTGTTTGTAATTTTTCTTCTTTAAACAACGGTTTGCCGAAAGCGGCGGGCTACTTCGATCTGGTTGCTCTCTTCATCCCACAAAAGAATCAGTCCGTTATCCGATTTGATTAATCGCCCGGCTTCATCCAGGGTAATGGCGGCGATAGAAGTCTGCCCGATGGTTTGCGCGAGCTTTTCGGAAAAATTAAAAATCATGTTGACTTCCTGGTAGAGCAGTAATACCTCGCTGGCAATTTTTTTCTTTTCCGCCTCTTTTTGGATCATCAGGTTGAGAAGGGAAGCGATGACCGGCGCCTGCTCATTCCCTTTCACCCATCCGATCGTTTCCTCGTCCATTGTAACGGGCTGGCTGTCGGTTACGACTGTGGCAACCTTACCCAGTAAAACCTTCTGGTTTATATCCTCGATATAAACAGCGGCGTTCAGTTTTTCTATGAGGGAAGAAATCAGGACAGATTCGGCTGTTTTGCCTGAAAGAATATTTTTAAGACTGATTCTGGCCATAAGGAAAATGGGCGTCTAAAAATTATACCAGGCCCAGGACGGTTCTTGCTTTTTGCAAGATGCTTTCCGGATCGAATGGTTTGGTCATATACACATCGGCCCCGACTTCCTGCCCCTTGAGGCGGTCCACTTCCTGTCCCTTGGCTGTCAGAAGAACAATATAGACTTCGTCCAGGACCATTTCTTTTTTTACCCTGCGGCATACTTCCATGCCGTTCATTTTGGGCATCATGACATCCAGAAAAACAAGCTGCGGTTTTTCCGTACTGATTATTTCCAGGGCGTCCTCTCCGTTATCCGCTGTAAGGAAAGTCACCTCCTCATCTTCCAGTTCTTCCAGCGTTTGTTCTATCAGCATCCGGATATGCGCTTCATCATCTACGATTAAAATTTTCTGTTCCATGTTTTATTTTCTTATAAAGCAGTTTTTATAGTGATCCGGGATCTTTTTTTTATTGGTAGATCAGGAACAATACATTTTCGAGTCCCTTTTCAAAACGAAGGGTGCTTACGATTTCATGTTTATCAGAAATCAGGGAATTCAGGATGATGATATCCGGCTGGTTGGCGATCGCTTTCTCCACCAGCTCCTTTCCGTCTGATTCCACCACCTGGTAACCCCTGGCCTCCAGCACATCCGTGAGGGTCCGGATTGTGATATTGTCTTCATCCACCACCATCACTTTTTTCCTGGATTTACCCTGTTCCAGCAAATGGCCGATTTCGGAAAATAATAATGACGTATCAATCGGTTTGGTGAGATACCGGTCAACGCCAATACGGAAACCCCTGGATTTATCCTGCACCACGGAGAGAATGATAATCGGGATCTCCATGGTTTGCGGATCATTTTTCAGGATGGCCGCCACATCAAAACCATTCATTTCCGGCATCATCACGTCCAGGATCACGAGGTCGGGTCGGTTCGCCCGTATGCTGGTGATGGCTTCCTTACCGTTTGTGGCTTCATTCACCGTATAGCCTGCTTCTGCGAGTTCCTGCTTCAGTAAGGAGCGTATGCCCTCATCATCGTCCACCACGAGAATGGTAGCGGCATGATCGCTGATATCCGGGTGGGACTGTTCCATCCGTTTTTTTAACTGGCGTACCAGGTCATTCAGTTGTATATGCCTTACCGCTTTTTCATCTTTTGGAATCACGGGCAGCATAAAATAAAAGGTGCTTCCTTTACCCAGATCACTTTCCAGCCATATTTTCCCGTTATGGTGTTCCACGATCTCTTTGCAGATCGGAAGCCCCAGGCCGGTGCCTTTCGGTTTATCTGTCAGCGTATCCCCCACCTGCTTGAACTGTTCAAATACTTTCGCATGATCCCCCGGCGCAATGCCGATACCGGTATCGGTGATACCCACCACGATGCCTCCGTCTTTTAAGAAAGCACTGCAGGTTACGGTACCTTCTTTGGTGAACTTGACGGCGTTGGACAATAAGTTGACCACCACCTGGATCAGTTTATCCCGGTCGCCGGAAATTTCCGGAAGATTCGCTTCTATTTTCCTTTCCAGCTTCAGGTTTTTTTGTTCAAATAAGGAAGAAGTGGCTGCAATGGCTCTTTCTATGATATCATGAATCCGCACAGGTTCCAGGTTCCATTCCATTTTGCCGGCTTCGATTTTAGCCAGGTCCAGCACATCGTTGATCAGGTTGGTGAGTCGTTCCCCTTCGGAAATCACAACACCTAAATTCCCGGAAATCTGTTCGATGATTTTGATGGTCTTTGGATCCGATGTATCGGTAAGGGGGAATATTTTTTCTTCCAGCCTTTTTTTCGTGATTTTGGCAAAGCCCAGTACGGAGGTCAGCGGGGTACGCAGTTCATGGCTGACGGTGGAAAGGAAAGCACTTTTGGCTGCATTCGCCTCCTCTGCATTTTTTCGGGCAGCGTCCGCATCCGTGTTTGCTTTTTTCACTTCCTCAAATAACCGGGCCTTCCGGATGGCCACACCGACGTTCGCAGCGATTGTAGTCAGCAAACGCTTATCTTTTTCGGCAAAACGGTTTTCCGTTTCAGTACTTTGTATGCTGAGCACCCCGATGATTTCATCACCGACGGGGATGGGCACACCCAGGTAACAGGCAGACGGAATGCCTACGCCGCCGACTCCCATGGAGGAGGCCTGTGCCTGCACATCTTTGTTGATGAGCAGGGGTTCCCCGGTTAAAATAATTTTTGAAGTCAGCCCTTCTCCTAATTTCAGCGGCGGCATCTGATCTCCGTACTGGTAGGGGAAGCTGATGATTTTTGTTTTATTGTCGAGCAGGGCGATATACACGATATCTGCCTTGAACAGATCGCGTAACTGGTCGCCGACCAGATGAATCAGGTCCTGTAAACCGGCCTGGCTCACCAGCGCCTGGCTGATCTGGTTCACGGTCGCTAATTCTTCTGCCTGTTGTTTCACCTGCTTTGTGCGTTCCTCCACTTTATCTTCCAGCACACGGTTCTCACGGAGCAATTGTTTTGAACGGTAATGAATAAAGCCCCAGATAAAACCGGTAATTGAAAAAACGTACAGCACATAAGCCCACCAGGTCTTCCACCAGGGCGGTGTGATGGTGAAACTGAAAACGGCCGGTTTACCCCACCTGCCGCTGATATCCTTGCTGCATACCTTGAATGTATAGTTTCCCGGAGAAAGGTTCAGGTAATTATCAGTAAACGATTTGGAATCCGCACGGCTCCATTGCTTGTCAATGCCGAGCAGGATATAGGAATATAGCGTAGCATCCTTCCGGCCCAAATGCGCCTGGGCAAACTGAAACTGGAGGTAATTCAGGTTATAGGGTATCTGCAGATTTTCGGGCATATGATAAGGACCCGCAATACGATCCCAGTGCAGGCCGGGCAGCTGATTATAACCTGTATTTTCAACTGCCTGACCTTTCACAAAAAAATGATCTCCGTTCCACAAAGTGTCGTGTTCATTCAGCATCACCGGGTTGGCAAAATTCATGGGCTGATTCATAATATTCATCCCGGTAACAAAACTGACTGCACTGTCCTGTTGGGCCTTAATATCATGAATGATGGTAATGCCGGCATCTCCCCAGATGTATTTCCCTTTTTTTGTAACGATATTTACATCCCACAGATTCTGGTTCAGTACCAGGCCTTCGGAATTGGCCAGGATGGACACGTTCCATTTCCCCGGCCCGGTTTTTCCGGCTGAATCCGCTGCGGGTGCAGGCGGGGTGATGATATTTACTTTGTTATGCGTTCCGGCCAGGATGCTGTTCTTATATTCTATCAGCGAGGAGACATAGTCGTTGGATAAACCTTCCCGTGTACTGACCGGGGTCAGCGTACCCGTATGCGTATCTGCCAGGTAAGCACCCTTATCCGTGCCAATCCACATCCGGTCATAATGATCATTCAATAAAACCCGGTAACAGGTGTCTTTTAATCCGGGGGCATTGTTCAGGTATTGGATGGTTGACGCAGCGGGGTCGATCAGATCCACGCCTCCCTTAACGGTGGCTAACCATATTCGGCCCTGTTTATCCTGTTTGATTGCTGAAATCGAATTATCACTCAGGCCGCCTGCCGCGTTTATACGGCGGATGGTTGTTTTTGCAGAGTCAATCACCTGGATGCCCTCTGTAGGCCCCGTGATCCAGATATTGCCCCGGGGATCTTTTAAAACAGAATAAATCGCGTCTGCAAGCAGACCTTCTTTTTTCCCGTAATGCTCGATGGTTTTATGCGCCTGGTCAATGATGTCCAGTCCGCCATTGCTGGTAACCCAGATCTTTCCGTCCACTTCAGCAATGGACTGGATGGTATTGTCCTCGAAACCATATTGCTTATTCAGATGGATGATTTTCTTTTCCCGCTCGTCGAGTATTTCTATTCCTGAGTTTGTGGTTCCTGCCCAGATCCTTTCCGATCCGTCTTCAAAAATGGTGGACATGTTTTTACCGGCCAGGGGACTAACGGTCCGGCCATCCTGGTCAATCACATTCAGGCTGGCCTGGTAGGTTCCCACCCAGATCCTTTGCTTTTGATCGAGTGCCAGGTCGAGGACAAAGTCCCTGGTCAGGCCGTCTTCCTCGCTGAACTGCTTCAGTATTCCCTTTACCGGGTCGAGGATCAGCAGCCCGTGGTTGGTTGCTATCCAGGTGCGGCCGTTTCTGTCAAATACTAAACGGTAGGCAAACATATTATCAATGTCCATCACCTTCCCATAACTGGTGAGGGAGCCGCTTTCGACATCCAGAGTCTGCACCCCGCTGTTTTTAAACGTAAACCAGATCCTGCCCCTGGGATCACCTGTTACGTTTCTGACCGTATCCTCATAAAGACCGCGGCTGCTGTTTAAATAACGGATGCTGCCTTTCTCCGTATTGATGATATTGATTCCGTTATTGGTGGCGAGCCAGATGTTTTTTTTGTCGTCTTCATAAGTTCCCGAGACGATCCTGCCGGAAACACGGGTGCTTTGATCCAGTTGTTTATAAGTCTGCGTCTCCGGATCAATAACATCCACATTCCCGACGGCGACCAGCGGAACCCAGATTTGCCCTTTATGGTCCAGGCACATTCTGGGTAGCCGGGGGAAGGGACTGTATATCGCGGTACTCTTCATGGAAATACCATTCCTGGTGTCCAACACACTGATGCCGGTTTCGTTGATATACCAGATCCTGCCCTGACTGTCTTCAATCAGGCCCGATACCCCGTTGGGCTCCGCATAGAATTGAACATACTCGCCGTCGTACCTGTAAATCCCCCTGTTCGTGCCGATCCAGATCATCCCGTATTTGTCAGAGAACAAAGAGAGGAAATTGTTTCCCTGGATTCCCAGCAGTTGCCCGAAATCCGACATCGAAAGCCGGGCGGCATTTTTTTGCGACAGGGAGCCGGTCTTTATAATGACGGGCGGGGCCAGGACCGACATTTTGAACGCTAACGGCCTGGATGCTATTTTGTCCAGGCTGAAAGCGGAGTCGGGTAAACTATTTACGTCCACATGAATGGTTTCCGGTGGTTTGGCAAATGGTTTAAAACCTGAAGGATCATAAGGAGTGAAGGGCAGTGCGTTGATATCAAATTTTTTTATGACCGGTTTTATGATACCGGTTTTGACGGTTACCCAGTTTATTTTTTTTGCCGGACTGAATTGCAGTGGCACAACGACGGGCTGCGGGTATCCGCTGTCACCTACGGGGAAGGGGATATCTGGTGACTGATAATTGCATGATGGCAATAGATACAGGGAGCCAATGGCAATGACCAGCAAAGGAAGGGAGGGGGCTACTTTGCGCATAGCTATAAATTTATGATATTTTTAATAGCTAATACATATTCCTGCTGAAGCTTTTATTCAGCATGAACCAGGTATCGCAGGGGTTTTAAAGGATTCAGAACCATTCACAGGGTCTGATACGGAGGTTTTTAAAAGACGGCTCAGGACGGTTAATCGGCAGGCAGTATCTAAATTACACCAGGAATAAAAGCCATATGCAGATTATTTTAGGCGTGTTGTTTCATTTTTTCGGAGGCTTTGCCTCAGGAAGTTTTTATATCCCCTATAAGAAAGTGAAGGGATGGTCATGGGAAAGTTTCTGGATTGTCGGCGGTCTTTTCTCCTGGCTGATTGTTCCGCCCCTTGCGGCCTGGCTCACCATACCGGGTTTCGCTGAAATCATCAAAAACACGTCTGCCGCCACCCTCGGTTATACTTACCTGTTTGGCCTGCTGTGGGGAATCGGAGGTTTGACCTATGGGCTGGGCGTGCGCTACCTGGGCGTTTCGCTCGGCAGCACCATCATCCTGGGACTCTGTGCCGTTTTTGGTTCCCTCATCCCTTCTGTGTATTACAATTTTTTTCCAAAGGAAGGCAAGGACAGTTTCAGTACGCTTTTACATGCACACTGGGGAGACATGGTATTATCCGGCATACTCATTTGCGTCGTCGGCATTATGGTTTGCGGGAAGGCGGGCATGATGAAAGAACGGCAACTGTCTCAAAGCCGTGAAATGGTTCAGTATAATAAAGATTACCATTTTACTTTGGGCATCCTGGTGGCCGTTGTTTCAGGGGTTCTCAGCGCCTGTTTTAATTTTGGCATCGAAGCAGGAAAACCGATGGCGGATACCGCCAATATGATCTGGAAGGCAGCCCATCCGGGTCAGGGCAACTTTCTCTTCCAGAACAATGTGACCTATATCATTATCCTCTGGGGCGGATTAACCACCAACGGGATTTGGTGTTGCGGTACTTAATTTCCGGAATAAGACCTTCGGAGATTATACGGATCCCAAAAAACCTCTTTTCAATAATTACCTGTTCTGTGCGCTGGCCGGTACCACCTGGTTTCTTCAGTTCTTTTTTTACGGGATGGGAGAAAGTAAATTGGGAAACGGCGCCAGCTCCTGGATCCTGCATATGGCATTCATTATCCTGACGGCCAATGCCTGGGGTTTGTTATTGAAGGAGTGGAAGGGGCTGAACAGGAAAACCATACTGACCCTGGTTGCCGGGATCATCATTATTATTATTTCCATTCTCCTCGTTGGATATGGAAACTCCATTAAACAGGTATCATAAATACTTAAAAAAATGTCAATCCACACCACATCGTTCAGGCACGTGAGCTATTTATGGGATGAAGCGAAGGCGGCTGAACTCGCGGGAGATGAAGTGGCTTTGCTGATCTACCGGTCCAATCTGCTGGGGGCTGATTTGCGGCTGACGAATTACGGAGGCGGCAATACTTCCTGTAAAACCCTGGATAAAGATCCATTGACCGGCAAACCGGCAGAAGTGATGTGGATCAAAGGTTCCGGCGGTGATCTCGGAACGCTGAAAAAAAGCGGATTGGCCGCGTTATATCTGGACCGGCTGCGGAATTTAAACAGGTTTACCGGGGACTTGCAGTATGAAGATGAAATGGTGGAACTTTTTAATCACAGTATTTTCGATTTACAATCAAAAGCTCCTTCCATTGATACACCGCTTCACGGGTTCCTGCCTTTCAAACATATTGACCACTTACATCCCGATGCGGCCATCGCGATAGCGGCGGCAAAAGATGGTAAAACAAATCACGCAGAATCTTTTCAATGAACAGGATAGGATGGGTGGACTGGCAGCGTCCGGGCTTTGACCTGGGATTGAAATTGAAAGAATGCCTGGATGCCAATCCCGGCATCCGTGGCATCATGCTGGGATCGCATGGTTTGTTTACCTGGGGAGAAACCGCTTATGAAAGTTACAGGAATACATTGGAAGTGATTGAAATCTGTGCGGACTACCTGGAAAAAAATTACGGTAAGAAAGCCCCCGTATTCGGTGGCGAAAAAATGAAAAGTCTGGATCCCTGGGAGCGAAAAAAACAGGCGCAACTTTCTGGCTCCCGTTTTACGCGGGTTCTGTTCATCACAAACCAATATGATCGGTCATTTCACAGATGACAAACGGGTCCTGGAATATATTAATTCAAAAGATCTGGAAAGACTGGCGCCCATGGGAACCAGTTGTCCCGGATCATTTCCTGCGAACAAAAATCAGTCCCCTGGTTTTGGATCTTATCCCCGGCGAGGACCTGACGGATCCCGTTGCCCTTAAAGCCAAACTGGCTCCGGCTTTCGAGGCCTACCGTGCCCTGTATTCGGACTACTATAATACATGTAAAAAGGAAAACAGTCCGCCGATGCGCGATGCGAATCCGGTGGTGATTTTATATCCGGGTGTGGGTATGTTCACGTTTGCAAAGGATAAACAGACAGCGCGGGTGGCTGCTGAATTTTATATCAACGCCATCAAGGTAATGAAGGGTGCCGAAGCGATATTCGGAATACACTTCATTGCCAAGGCAGGAGGCATTTGATATTGAATACTGGTTGCTGGAAGAAGCCAAATTACAGCGGATGCCCAAACCGAAATCCTTATCCGGCAGAATCGCACTGGTTACCGGAAGTGCCGGCGGAATCGGAAAAGCGATCGCGAGGAAATTTGCGCAGGAAGGTGCCGTCGTGGTGTTGAATGATATGAATGCGGAGCGATCTGGAAGAAGCCGGAGAAGAATTTAGAAAGCAATTTGGTAAGGATGCCTAGCATCACGATCGAACTGGATGTAACCAAACCGGATCAGATCCAGCATGCATTTGCATCGGCCATACTTGCTTTTGGCGGCGTGGACCTACTGGTGAATAATGCGGGATTGTCCATTTCAAAAACCATCGGCGACCATAGTGAAAAAGATTGGGATCTTTTATACGATGTATTGGTTAAAGGACAGTTCCTGGTTACCCAGGCTGCGGCAGCGATTATGAAGAAACAGGAAATGGGAGGAGACATCATAAATATTGTGAGTAAGAATGCGCTGGTGAGCGGTCCGAATAATGCCGGATACGGAAGCGCCAAAGCAGCGCAGCTTCATCTAAGCCGTCTGAATGCCGCTGAACTGGGTGCGGATAAAATACGGGTGAATGTGGTGAACCCGGATGCGGTAATCAGCGACAGCAATATCTGGGCCGGGCGGCTGGGCCGAGGGACGCGCAAAAGCTTATGGCATCAAGGTGGAAGAACTGCCGGCTTACTATGCAAAAAGAACTTTGCTGAATGAAATCATTTTACCTGATGGATATTGCCAATGCCTGTTTTGCTTTTATCGGGGGATTGCTGAATAAATCAACCGGTAATGTGTTGAATGTGGACGGCGGTGTGGCAGCGGCATTTGTCGTTAGCGATGAACGCTGATAAAAACAACCGTATCCATAAATAGAAATTATTACTGATGGCGAATAGATAAAGACATTATGAATAGAAAAATATCAAAAGATGAATCAAAAAACATCAGGCGGTCAATCACAGCGCCGGTTCGAGTTTATAGCGGAAGGGGTGGCGGATACTGAGGGAATTATTCAGAAACTGAATGCGTTTAAATCGCCATTCCCAGCTGGGCATTGGGAACCGGTGGCACACGATTCGGCCGTTTCTCGGGCGGCGGTGAGCCCCGTAGTCTGGAGGAAAAGATAGAAGATGTCGGGATCGATCCATGCACTGAATAAATCCAGCAACTCCATTTCGTTGCATATTCCCTGGGATATTCCGGAGAACGCCTCTGCCATTAAAAACTTGCTGCCCGGATACGGATTGCATTTCGATGCGGTGAACTCCAATACCTTTCAGGATCAGCCGGGTCAGAAACACAGTTATAAATTTGGTTCACTGCATCATATGGATAAAAATGTCCGAAAGCAGGCCATCGCACACAATATCGAGGTAATTACAATATGGTGAGGAACTGGGCTCAAAAGCATTATCGGTCTGGCTCTCCGATGGATCCAATTTCCCCGGCCAGCTGAATTTCAGAACGGCATTTCAGAATACGCTGGAATCCTTACAGGAAATTTATAATGCTTTCCGGCAGACTGGAAACTCTGGATAGAATACAAACCGTACGAACCGAATTTTTATTCCACCACCATCGGCGACTGGGGCCAGTCTTATTTACTCGCTTCCGAACTCGGTGAGAAAGCAAGCACCCTGGTTGATCTCGGGCATCATTTGCAGGGAGCCAATATTGAACAAATCGTTTCGCTGCTTTTGATGAAAGGCAAACTGGCCGGATTTCATTTCAACGATTCAAAATACGGGGATGATGACCTCACCGTCGGCAGCATCAATCCCTACCAGTTATTTTTAATATTTGCCGAACTGGTGGAAGGCATGGATGCTCGAGGAATGAATCATGCAACAGGAATCGGATGGATGATCGATGCATCACACAATGTGAAAGATCCGATTGAAGACCTGATGCAGTCTGTCGAAGCCATAAAAATAGCCTATGCACAGGCTTTACTGATAGACAGAAAAGCGCTGTTGAATGCTCAGCAGAACAATGACGTTGCCCTCGCACAGGAAATTTTGCAACAGGCATACCGTACTGATGTCCGGTCCCCTGCTTGCTGAAGCGAGATTAAGAGCAGGCGGGGTCTATTCAGCCCCTGACTGCATTCCGGGATCTGCGAGGTAAGGAAAAACCTGATAAAGGAAAGAGGACTAACACCGTGGCCACGGGATTATGATTTCCCTTTTATAAAGAGTTGCGAAGCGTTACCAGGAAAGGATTTCACAATCCCCATCCTCTTTAACTCATTATAAACCCTTTCGATCGTATTCCGGGATGTTTCCAGGGCGATGCTGAAATCATTGATGGAAGGAAGGATATCATCCTTTTCAACCTTACCCTCTTCAATACCCCGCAGCAGGGAATTGATGAGTTGCACATATTTGGGCGTTACCGAATATTCGTTGAATGCAATGATTTTAAGAAAATTCTTCATGGCAGAACTTGCATCCCGCTAATGTAAGACAGTTCAGGACTTCCCGAAATATTTCCCAGTCTCCGGGCACACCGGGAAAGATTTTTTCTCTTTTTTATTTTTAATGGTTCGTTTTCAATGAAATAGTAACTCCATTCGGGCTTATTTATTTTTCCCGGTCTCTCCCCACACTGGGAAATTTCTATGCAGTACGCCTGGGCATTTGGAGAACTCCACGTTAATATCTCTGCATTAAGTGTTCAAAAACGGGAACCGGTACTAATAAAAAATGGGATTCTTATCTAAGAGGAGAGGCATCGTCATCTCTGCCAATTAAAGCCAGATGAGGCCAAATGAGGTCACAAGAAGTCAGATGAGGCCAAATGCGGCCAATGAGGACAGGACGAAATATTTTTTCCAATCTTTTGTTTGAAGGGCAAGGCAGGTTAATCGCAGACTGATACTGGTAAGGAATGCGGAGGCCCCCTGCCGAAACAATTTTTAATGAACAAACGGATCTTTTTTATGATCCGGATACTTAGAGGATGCTTAGAGAGATGCTTAGAGGATGCTTAGAGGATACTTAGAGGATAGAGGTCAGGGAAAAGATTCGGAATTAAACAACATTTTAAAAAAAGAAAAATGGCACGATCTGCAAAACCCATCAGGATTGACCCCCTCACATCGGTAATATGTAAAGCTGAATTTGTGTGGGGAATGGGGGGCAAGGCAGCTGGGTTTTCCAGCCTGGTTATCAAAGTGACCAATCTTTGGGTAAACCGCCTGATCGGCGACCAGCAGCCGGGTGTTACGAAAAAGATCACCTATACCACCATGCCTTTTTACAATGCGCATTCCTCCCTGCTTCCTTCTGGATTGCTGGGGCCGGTGCAAATATTGTCCAGGTCCGGAAAGGGGAATCATTGATTTCGAAATGGGGGAGGCGTGTAAAATAACATGGCTATGGAGTTTGAAAATGGGCAGTTGCATTTTTATGAGCAACAAGCTCAACGTCAATGGTTTATAAGTTGCAAAGGCTCTGTAAAGGAAAGTTGGGCAGATCAGTAAGAAAGGGAAAAAGGAAATTATGGTGGGGAAAATGATTTCATCCAGGACCTGTATGATCCGCCCGGAATGCAAAATATTCATTTTTTATCTGCGTTGAATGGCCTATCACCCCTTAATTATTGTCTTCTGTATTGACTGTCTGCTTAGGGTATCATCAGGGTCTCAGCGCTACCTGAGTATAGTCAAGTCCATGTCAAGTCCATCATTTCATGGACTTGACATGGACTTGACCCCTCACTGGTAAGGCAGCGACAGGGCAGAAGGTATAAAGAGGGCATTACTTTTTAAAACAAAACCAATGGCAGGACAACGGGATGTAAGATTCGCAGTAGCGTGATCACCTGCCGGCCCGGCATAACAATCTTCGCCAGGTTCAATATATGGCCGGACATAAATATGTCAGCTCCACCCAGCGCTACCAGGTAAACAATCCGGACGATCTGAAAAACGAACTGCAGCAGCACCATCCCATGAGCTGAACCCCCACCTTGATTTTTTAAGAATTATTATATTTAAAAAAATAAGCTCCAATGGCAAAGAAGGAATTACAGGCACTTGTAGCAGAGCAAAAAATATTAAGCCATATATGTCGTGCGAAATCAGAAGATAATGCTTGATGAAGACCTTGCAGAAATGTACAGGGTAGAAACAAGACGTTTAAATGAGCAGGTAAAACGCAATATAAACAGGTTCCCCAGGGATTTTATGTTCGTTCTTACGGAGAAGGAATATGAAAACCTGAAGTCGCAAAATGCGACATCAAGTTGGGGAGGAAGACGAAAGCTACCGAACGCTTTTACAGAGCAGGGAGTTGCTATGTTATCCAGTATTTTAAACAGCGATGTGGTCGTCGGGGTAAATATCCGGATCATAAGGGTGTTTACAAAGCTTCGGGAATATGCGCTTACCCATAAAGACATACTACTACAGCTTGCCAAACTCGAAAAAGAAGTAAAAGGCAATAGCAAGGACATCGGGAATATTTTTATGGTGCTCAAAGAACTGATAGTAAAGCACAGTACGCCCCCACCAGGAAATAAAATTGGGTTTAAGCAGTACGACTGGAAAAAAATCCCGATGAAAAGATTCCTGGACCTGGGCGCCGGAATGGCTTTATTTATATTTATCATAGCCATGAAATCGCCCGGGATGTTTATTTTGGCAACCTGGTCGTAAACCTGAAGAGACGCAGTAGTTAATGGAGAACCTGTTAGCGCTAGTGATCCATATGCTGCGGTAACAGTAACAGCAAAAAAAGCATACTTACAGTACTAATTCAATTCTGCTATCCGCACCTCGAACCACTCAAGGTATTTTTCAATCTGCGACACTAAATAATAAGGAAGGTTCAGCAAATGGACAGTTTTGCCGCCGGGTGTAGTGATGGTTGAGATCAGCATTTCACCGGCATAAAAACGTAGAGCTATATTATGCGGAGCCATATCCATGAACAAGGCCAATGATCGCAAAGTTCCTGTCGCCCCCGATTTGACTTCAACCGGAACCAGTTTTTCCTTATAGCGGAATAAGTAATCAACTTCCGCAGTGGATGCCGACTTTTCCCTAACCCAGAAAGCCAGGCCGCGCAATGCGCTATATTGGCGGGCCAGTAGTTCCTGGCCTGCAATATGTTCTATCACCGTTCCCTGGTACACGCTATTTAGATCTGCAGTACCAAGGATCTCCTGCTGTAGCCCGACAAAATAATTCAGCATACCGGTGTCCAGCACATGCAGGCGTGGTGATTTACTTAAATCCGGAAGCATCGGCAAAACCGGACTTGTTTGTGGGTAGACCAGGTGTATCAGCAAGGCTTTTTCGAGTGCACGTAAAGCCTCACCCATCTCCCGTGATTTATAGGATGAATTGCCAAAATGCTGGAACTTGATTCGTTTGCCAGCCTCGGCGAAAGCTGACCGTATAGCATGCCGGATATATTCGATCTGTGAATTTCCCTGTGCATATTTCCCAACGTCATCAAGGTAAGAAACGAGCAGCGATTCATAGATTGAGGTAAGGGCTGCCAGGTCCTTATGCGCGGCGTAATGTGCTACGATTTCCGGCATTCCTCCAATCAGGCAATAGGTGCGGAATAATTTTAACAGCGTATCGTGTGCAAAAGCCGCCACCGGCACAGTCAATACCTGTTGCAGGGCCGCTGTCTCGCCGGCAGCCCCCAAAAATTCGGGGAAAGAGGCCGGCTGAATTACAAGATATTCTACACGTCCGACCGGGAAACTGATATTCGGATTGAACAGGCTTTCCAGCATCGAACCAGCAGCTATCACCGGGATGTCCGGAGCCTCTTCATAAAAATACCGCAGGTATTGAAGAGCATCCGGAATTTCCTGGATCTCATCTATAAAAACCAATGTATTGGTGCGATCTGCCAACAACTTATTTTTCAGGAAAAACAAGGCCTGTAGCAGGGTCTTAAAGTTTGAGAAATTCTCAAACGGTTTTCTATCTTCCGGCAATTCCAGATTCAGGTAAATAAACTCCTTGAATTCTCCGGAAAACTGCCGGACAACTGTCGTTTTCCCGACCTGCCTCGCTCCCCTGATAATGAGAGGTTTACGGTTGTCTTTTGCCCGCCATTTCTTCAATTCATGTAATATATCCCGCTGAAACATGTTACAAAATTAGGGTATTATATTGATTTTATTGTTACATAATAGGTCCTATTTTAGTCAAATTATGTCACAAAATTTGGGCAATTTACTCTCATCCAATGAGTGTAATCCAATCTGATTGGTTTAAGTCATCAGGATTGGGCAAAATAGTATAACGTCTGGATACACCCTTCACACCCCGGCCGGTCACTTCCGAAACCGGTTATGAGGAAAATGTCCTGTTCAGCATAGAACTGCAAGGCCCATCAGGACTGACCCCCTCACATCGGTATCATGTAAAGCTGAATTTGTGTGGGGAATGGGGGGCGGGCCACTGGGTTTTCCATCCTGGGATTCGTTTACCACATTCCGGGGGCCTGATATTTACGCAGTGATCACCTGTATTGAAGAATTAAATTCTTTCGGGACCAGTATGACTTTATGTCCAACCCGCAGATTTTTAATCTCGTCTTCAGTAGCGATGATCTTAAAAATAGTATTCAGGAAAAACACACTGACAGTGTAAACGATGTCGGCTTTATTAATGGCTATCACTTCACCGACGGCTTCGAACGGGCTGCCGGTCTTTTTATCTGAAAAAACATCAAACGGCCTGCCCTCCTGGATGATTTTTCCATTGTCCAGAACCAGGACCTGGTCGGAGAGCCTGAATATTTCAGGAAGATGATGGCTTACAAACAGGGTTGTCAGTTTATAATGGCGGTGGGCTTTCAAAATATAATCCTGGAGTTTCATGCGCATATCATCGTCAAGGGCGGAAAGCGGTTCATCCAGCAAAAGTATTTTGGGTTTCCCCGCAATAGCCCTGGCCAGCGCTACCCGCTGTTTTTGACCGCCGGATAAGGCGGAAGGTTTATTGTTTTGCAGATTGCCCAGTTCCATCAATTCCAATAACTCAGGTATGATTTTGCCATCTTCTTTGCCGGACAGGGCGAACTTAAGATTTTCCCTTACCGTTAAATTCGGAAACAGGGCATAGTCCTGGAATACAAATCCTATGGAACGTTTCTGAACTGCGTAATGTATTTTTTTGTCCGTATGATCCCATACTTCATTTTCCACTTCAATAAAAGATTTGTCTGCAGGAGTAAGTCCGGCGAGTATGCGGAGAATGGTTGTTTTACCGGCGCCTGATTTTCCATATAAAGAAATCAGCTGTCCCGCTGCTAAATGAAACTTTACATCCAGCGGCATTTTACCGGTTGCTGTATCCAATAATTTATAAGCTTCAAACTTGATCATCAGAATAAATTGACATCCCGGGTCCGGTTATTAAACAGGTAAACACTTAAAAGAATGATGAAGGTGAATACAAAAAGTATCATCGCATACACCCCGGCATGATGATAATTCATGGATTCCACTTCATCATAAATGGCGATGGATACAACTTTGGTTTCCCTGGGAATACTTCCCCCAACCATCAATACCACGCCAAACTCTCCCAGCGTATGTGCGAAAGTCATAACGATCCCGGTTAATACGGAAGCGCGGATATTTGGAAGTAAGATCCGGGTCAACGTACTGAATTTTGATTTTCCAATCGTAAATGAAGCTTCCTTCAGGGAAGGCGGCAGATGTTTCAAACCGGCTAAGATGGGATTAACCATAAAGGGCAGGCTGTATAAAACGGAGGCAATAACCAGGCCTTCAAAAGTGAATACCAGTCGCACATTGAGATGTTCGGCCAGGAATTTTCCGAATACATTTCCCGGACTGAAGGCCAGTAACAAATAAAATCCCAGCACTGAAGGGGGGAGCACCAGGGGCAGGGTGATGGCCGCTTCGACAATGGCTTTGAACCTGAAACTGCTATAGGCGAGCCAATAAGCCAGGGGTACGGCCACAATAAATAAAATGACGGTAACGATCAATGCCAGTTGCAGGCTAAGCCAAAGCGGCGAAAAATCAATCATCGGGAGAAATGCTTAATTCGTTTGTCTTGATCAGCGCATACACTTTGTCAGTTTCCTTTAAATTCAATTGCGTGCATGCGTTGGCGGTAATGATGGAACAAATCCGGGTCTCGTTGAATAAAAGATCAACCTGGCCCAGTAATTCGCCGGTTTTCACGGAACTGATGATACAGGGCAGTCGGTTCTGAACGCTGATATGCAGATCAGGAAGGGTTGAAATGATCACGGCTGTTTCTTTAAAATCCAGGTTTACCCGCTTCCCGGTTGCCAGCCAGCCGGTACCCCGGCCATCAGGCAAAAACAGCGATGTAAGTGTGATATGATTCGATACAGTCACTTTTACCAGCGACAGGTCCTCGCAGGAATGAATTTCCGATATATGGCCGCTGAGACGATTCATTTGGTTTTTTGTGAGAACCCGAAATATTTTAAAATACTTATTGCAGACGGAGATGAAATAAAATGATAAAACTGATCTGCCGTTGCATTTCCTTTGGCGTGTTTCAGGAGGGCATAGGCCTGTTCCAAAGGAGTATGACTCTGCTCCGGTATCATATAATAGGTACCGCCTTCATTTTTCATGGCCGGGGATAAAGCCAGTGAGAGCGCCACGATACCCAAATCGGCTGCACCCGTGGTTGCAAACTGTGCCGTTTGGGAGATATTTTCTCCAAATACCAGTTTGTTTTGAACCTGATCGTACAGTTTGTAATACTGCAGACTCTCCACTGCTCTTTTCCCATAGGGGGCATGTGCGGGATTGGCGATGGCGATTTTTCTGATATCCGCATCCAGTAAGGTCTGCATTTTCTCTTTGGCGGGATCCTTTTTTTTACTCCAAAGCACGATCCGGCCGATTCCATAAGTCCTGACCTCCCCGATGACAAGTCCCCTCGCCTTTAATTTATTGGGATAATCCAGGTCTGCGGAGAAAAATAAATCGAAAGGCGCATCATTGGAAATCTGTTCGAAGAATTTTCCGGAGGAACCATAAACCATTTTGATTTCTGTTCCCGGGTTTTGGATCTTAAAAAAAGAAACGATGGAATCCATGGCGAATTTCAGGTCTGCTGCCGCGGCAATCGTCATTTCAGGCTTTTGGGAATAACCGGCAAATCCGGAAATACCCGTCAGCACGGCTGCTGCAAAACAGGTAAGGGCATTTTTCATCGTTTTTTGTAGATGGTACATCATTTAAAATTAATCCAATGCCCGCATTTCCTGCTCAGATCCTGTTTTATCCTGAAGGACGAGGGGTCCTGATCCTGGCTCCGGGTTCACCCGGCGGGTTCGTTCGGTAAGGACTGAATCCCCGGCAGGGTTTTAACCGGATCAGTTAAACGTAAACCCGATTTGCAGATTCAAACCGAGCGATGCGGGCAGGTTGTTGCCGAAACGTGCGGGCAGGGATACGGAGAACCAATAGTCCACATCTTTGGTGCGGGCATATACCTTATTGAAGACCGGGGTAAAACCATAACGGCCCTGGGTTTCGAAAGCCAGTCTGGCGACGATATTGAATCCGTTTTTAAAACGGAATATCGGGCCCGGATCAAAGAGCAGGTTGCTGGTTTTGGATTTTACGACACTGTCTGTCTGCTGCGACCACTGTACGGAGGGTGTGATTTCAAAGCTGAAGCCGAATTTCGGGCCATAGTAAACGTTGAGGCCGACCGGAAATCCGATCGTCGTCGCTTTCTCGAATTCGGTTACGGTTTCATTCTTGTTGATCGTCACCCAGGGGATGATAAAACTCAGGTAACCCCTTACGTAAGGGTAAGGGGGGTGCTCGGAGGGCGGTGACTGGGATTGTCCGGCTGCTGTCAGCGCCAGGCAAAAAAATAACAGGGCAAAACAGGTTGTTCTTTTCATAAGCGGCCTTTAGGGGTTAACATGACGCACGGTATCGAAAATACGTTATATATCTAAAAATATAACGGTATCATGAAGAATACATGCCGCTCGATGCGTTATTTCTTCTTCAGTGTCTTGGTTTCTTTCTCCAGGAAGGCGGCAAACCTTTCCCTGAGCCGGCGGTGAAAAGCGATCAGCTCCCGGGCTTCCTCCGTGATTTCCGAACCGCCACCTTTTTCTCCCCCGGCATGCAGGATTACCAGGGGTTTTGCTGACTGGGTATTCAAGCGGCTGATCATCTCCCATGCTTTTTTGTAGGACATGCCCATTTGTTTTGCTGACTGGGTAATGGAACCGGTCTGGTCGATACCTTCCAGGAGTTCAGAGGGGCCCGGGCCAAAAAACCGTTCATCATTATACTCCATCCACAGGCTTCCGGCTACCGTATAGGTCCCGCTCTTTTTCAGTATATTTTTTATAGGTTTTACCATCTGATGATATTTTATTTCGGGATTTTATTTCCAACAGCGGTTTACCGGACCCGTTTGATTTGAAGCTTCTGTTTCACAGAAAAGCTTCTGCGTTGTTTTCCCATAACCTAAATGTAAGATGACTCTATATTGATTTGCTAATTTAGTCCGGCCATTTAGTGGGCTGGTACATAAAAACTATTTATCCACCTTTTCGTGTGTGGTGATGAATATGAGAAACACAAGCGTTGAAACTCAAACTTGGAGTGGATAACAGACAAAAAACCCCAACATAAGTTGAGGTTTGAATCTGTGGTGTGGGGCGGGATTGAACCGCCGACACAAGGATTTTCAGTCCTTTGCTCTACCAACTGAGCTACCGCACCTTTTATCCGCCGACATTTTAACGATGGCGGACCCTGGAATCATTTCTACAGGACCGCCTGCACGGAAGCTCCGGCGGACTGTCCCCGCCTCTGGCGGGGCAGCAAAAATAGGGGATTTTCCCAATTCTCCCAAAGGAAAACAACCCTATAATAAACTGAAAATCCGCTGAATGGTTGTCGTTTCAGCGGATTTTCTATATAAACGGAATCTTACATTCCATAGGTGTTCAGAAACTTGATCCGCATCAGCTTGAGCTGCTCCCAGCTGTAGTTGCCGTCGGCGAGTTCCTGCTGGGCCAGCTGCAGGCTGCTGGTCTCACAGCCCTTGAAATAATCGAGGATCTCATCCTGTTCGCTTTCGTCCAGCATCTCGTCGATCACATAGTCCAGGTGCAGCTTGGTGCCGCTGGCGGCAATGGTTTCCATATTTTCCAGCAGGGCGTCCAGGCGCATGTCCTTATTCTTGGCAATGGTTTCCAGCGGGATCTTTTTGTCCATCTGCTGGATGATATAGACTTTATTGAGACTCTTATTCGCCACGGTCTTCATTACGAAATCATCCGGTTTCTCAATATCATGTTCATCCACATATTTTGAGATGAGCTCGATAAATGGTTTTCCGTAACGGATCGCTTTTCCCTTGCTCACGCCCTGGCATTTTTCGAGTTCTTCGAGGCTGGTCGGATAAAGCGTTGCCATGTCCTGCAATGAATTTTCCAGGAAGAGCACAAAGGGCGGCAATCCTTTTTTCTTCGATTCTTTCTGACGCAGTTCTTTCAGCATCCCGAAGAGCTTCTCATCGCTGGCAGCCGTGGCGGCAACCGGTTCTGCGGGTTCGTCGTCATCTTCCGCGTTCGCTTCTTCAAAGGCATTATTCAGAACAATCTCAAAGGACCTTGGTTTCTTTAAAAAATCCTGTCCCTTCTTCGTAATCTTGAGCACACCGTATTCTTCAATATCCTTTACCAGCAGGTCGCCGAGCAGCAGCTGCCGGATCAGGGAGTTCCAGTAATATTCGGTTTCCTCATTGCCGATGCCAAATTCAGCAAGTCCCTCGTGGCGGAACATCATGAGCTGCGGGGTGAGTTTACCAACGATCACATTCACGGTATAGTCGGTCGCGAAGCGTTCATCCAGGGCCTTAATAGCTTTCAGGGCCTTTACCACATTGTCCTTCGCTTCGATTCTTTCTTTGGGGTAACGGCAGTTATCACATTCACCGCAGTTTTCGGCGGTATATTCTTCCCCGAAATAACTCATCAGCACTTTACGGCGGCAAACGCCGGTCTCGGCATAACCTACCATTTCGTTGATAAGCTGGGCGCCCACTTCGCGTTCGCTCAGGGGCTTGTCTTTCATGAAATGCTCCAGCTTCTGCACGTCCTTATGGGAATAATACAACACACAAATGCCTTCCAGTCCGTCGCGGCCTGCGCGGCCGGTTTCCTGGTAATAGTTTTCGATGCTCTTGGGAATATTATAATGAACCACAAACCGGATATCGGGTTTGTCGATACCCATGCCAAAGGCGATGGTCGCCACGATCACCTGCACTTCTTCATTCATGAATAAATCCTGGCGTTCCGCGCGCAGTTTGGAATCCAGTCCCGCATGATAAGCCACGGATTTGATGCCGTTGGCCACGAGCATGTCGGAAAGTTCTTCGGTCGTTTTGCGGTTCAGCGTATAGATGATGCCGCTCTTGCCCTTATGCCCCAGGATGAACTTCACGATATGGCGGATGGTCTGGTCCTTCTTCACCTTGGGCTGGATCTCATAGTAGAGATTGGGGCGGTTAAAAGAAGAGATAAAAATTTCGGGATCGCGCAGCGCGAGGTTCTTGATGATATCGCTCTGCACTTTCGGAGTAGCCGTGGCCGTCAGGGCGATCACGGGCACGTTGGGATTCACCAGGTCCATGATCTCGCGAAGCCTCCGGTATTCCGGACGGAAATCATGTCCCCATTCGGAGATACAGTGGGCTTCGTCCACCGCGAAAAAAGATATTTTAAGGTCGTTGAAGAAATCGAGGTTTTCCTGCTTGGTCAGGGTTTCCGGCGCCACATAGAGCATCTTGGTATGCCCGCTGAGCAGGTCTTCATGAACAACTTTGATTTGTTTTTTGGTCAGGGTGGAGTTCAGGAAATGCGCCACATTATCCTTGGCGCTGTATCCGCGCACCAGGTCCACCTGGTTTTTCATGAGCGCGATCAGGGGGCTCACGATGATGGCCACGCCTTCGCTCATCATGGCGGGTAACTGGTAGCAGAGGGATTTGCCTCCGCCCGTGGGCATGATTACAAAAGTGTCTTTACCGCTCAGCAGGGATTTTATGATCGCGCCCTGGTTTTGTTTGAATCCGTCAAAACCAAAATGTTCCTGCAGGTGCCTGAGTAATTTGGGATCTACGAGACCGGGAGGGGCTTTTTCGTCAAATAATGTTGTCTTTTTTGATACAGGTTTTTTCTTAGCGGTTGTTGCCATGCTCAATTGTTTTCCTTCACACAGTGTAAAGTCTTAAGTTAATCAAAATCCGGGGAATGGTAAGCAAGCGTTTTTCAGAACCGGCCATGTTTTTCCGGGGTTGGCGAAGTTACAAAATTTCAGGAGCCGGGTAAAGCGGAATTTGTTAAAAATTTCGCTTTGGGCACCACCGGAGCCTTCAGAAAGCCATAATTTTGCGCTCATCCATGACGAAAGCAAATATCCGGGCATCCGGCCTGAACATTATCCGGAAAGAAACGGCGGCCATCGCAGCCATGGAGGCTTATATCAACGATGCGTTCGTCAGTGCCGTGGAACTCATCGCGGCATGCCGGGCACGGGTGGTGGTCAGCGGTGTCGGCAAGAGCGCCATCATCGCGCAAAAAATCGTCGCCACTTTTAATTCTACGGGCACGCCGGCGGTTTTTATGCATGCTGCCGATGCCATCCATGGCGACCTGGGCATGGTCGGGGAAGAAGATATCCTGATGATCATCAGTAAAAGCGGGGAAAGTCCCGAGATCAAGGTCCTGCTGCCCCTGCTTTCCCGTGATAAAAACAAACTCATCGGCATGGCGGGCAATGCAGCATCCATCCTGGCGAAAAGGGCGGATCTGTTTTTAAATACCACGGTTTCTGAAGAAGCCTGCCTGTATAACCTGGCGCCCACCAGCAGCACCACAGCCCAGCTCGTGATGGGCGATGCGCTGGCAATAACTTTAATGGAACTGAAGGGCTTCGGCACGGAAGATTTTGCACGCTATCATCCCGGCGGCACCCTGGGCAAAAAACTCTATCTCCGGGTAAGTGATCTTTATATCCACAATGCGAAACCGGCCGTCGGTCCGCAGGCAACTCTTAAAGAAGTGATCCTGGAGATGACTTCCAAACGGCTGGGCGCTACGGCTGTGGTGGAGGGCCGGAAATTGCTGGGGATCATCACCGACGGGGATCTGAGGCGCATGCTGGAAAAAAATGTGAATACCGCTGAAGTCCATGCGCGGGATATCATGAGTACTAAACCCACCACAATACATAAAGAGGCGCTGGCGGTAGAAGCGCTGGAAGTTTTAAGATCGAAAGATATCAGCCAGTTGCCCGTGATGGAGGATGCCGGGTATGCCGGATTTATTCATATACACGACCTGGTAAAAGAGGGGATTATTTAGTTGGTGGTTGACGGTGTTTGACGGTTGACGGTATTGATGGTAGGTTAGATGAAGGAAACTTATTAAAATTAGACACGCAGACAATTAAAAAGTCCGTCAACTGTCAACCGTCAACCGCTAATAAGTCCGTCAACTGTCAACCGTCAACCGTCAACCGCTAACCGTCAACCGTCAACCGTCAACCATCATCCGTCAACCGCAAAAAGGGAACCTTTAAAAAGTAACAATGAATGATCATCAGTATGCGGTAATCATGGCCGGTGGAATCGGAAGCCGCTTCTGGCCTATGAGCCGGCAGAATTTTCCCAAACAGTTCCTGGATATTCTGAATACCGGCCAGACCCTGATCCAGAGTACCTTCCAGCGGCTGACGGATTTTATTCCGCCTGAAAATATCTACGTGGTCACCTCCAACGAATACATGCATATTGTGAAGGAGCAGTTGCCGCATATCCGCAAAGAAAATATTCTCGGCGAACCCTCCCGGAAAAACACGGCGCCCTGCATCGCCTATATTTCTTTCAAGCTGATGCAGAAAGATCCCAAAGCCCTGCTGATCGTGGCCCCCGCCGACCACATGGTGCTGGACCGGATCGCCTTTAAGAAAGTGTGCCTGGAAGCGCTGAGTTTTGTGAGCAAACACAATGCCCTGATCACGCTGGGCATTACGCCGCAGAAACCGAATACGGGATATGGTTATATCCAGCGGGAACTGCAGTCGGTGACGGACAATGTATATAAGGTAAAAACCTTTACGGAGAAGCCGAACCTGGAGCTGGCGAAAACTTTTTTAGCCAGCGGGGATTTTCTTTGGAATGCGGGCATATTCGTGTGGCAGGTGAAAAATATCATCAGGGCGTTCGAAACCTATCTGCCCGAAATGTACGATGTGTTCGTGGCTGAAAAAGAGGCCTTCAATACGCATGAAGAGAAAAAAGCCCTGGAACATATCTATCCCCTCTGCACCAATATCTCCATCGATTTCGGCATCATGGAAAAAGCCAATAACGTATATGTGATCCCGGCGTCCTTCGGATGGAGCGACCTGGGTACCTGGAACAGCGCTTATGAAAACCTGGAAAAGGATTATCTCGGCAATGCCGTTGCCGGCGAGAACGTGATGGTGATCGACGCCGCCAAATGTATTGTGCATTCCGGCAATAAAAAACTGCTCCTGCTCCAGGGCCTCGAAGATTTTATCATCGTGGATACAGCCGACGTACTCCTGATCTGCAAACGCGAAAAAGAACAGGAGATCAAGGATTATGTGGCGGAAGTGCGGAGGAACCGGGGGGATGAGTATTTATAGTTGACGGTTGACTTATAGTTGACGGTTGATGGTTGACGGTTGACGGACTTTTATTTCGTCACGATGATCAATTCAAACAGGTTACTATCTTATCGCTTTCCGTCAACCGTCAACCGCCAACCGCCAACCACCAACCGTCAACCGCCAACCGCCAACCGTCAACCATAATCCAGGCATGCAAATCAAATCAAAGCTCCCAAACGCCGGCACCACCATCTTCACCGTGATGAGCGGGCTGGCGACGAAACGGAATGCCATCAACCTCGGACAGGGATTTCCGGATTTCCCCATGGATCCGACGCTGACGGAACTGGTGAACAAGGCCATGCAGGACGGATTCAACCAGTACGCACCCATGCCGGGTCACCTGCCTTTACGCGAATCCATTGCCGAAAAAACAGACCTTCTTTACAACCAGACCGTTCATCCGGATACTGAAATCACGATCACGCCCGGCGGGACCTATGCGATTTATACGGCGCTCACCACCATACTGCAACCGGGTGATGAAGTGATCGTGTTTGAACCGGCTTATGACAGTTATATCCCGAATATTATCATCAATGGGGCGATTCCCGTGTCCGTACCCTTGGAATTTCCTTCTTACCGGATTGACTGGGAAAAACTCCGGGCCGCGAAAACAGAGAAGACAAAGGCGATCCTCCTGAATTCGCCGCATAACCCGACGGGTGCGGTGCTTGCTCCCGAAGACATCGAAGAACTGCGAAAGCTGGTGCAGGGAACGAATATTTTTATTGTTTCGGATGAAGTGTACGAGCATATTATTCTCGACGGACTGACCCATTGTTCCATCCTGCGGTACCCGGATTTGTTTGAAAGAAGTTTCGTTTGTTTTTCTTTTGGTAAAGTATTCCATTGTACGGGATGGAAGCTGGGATACTGTATCGCGCCGGAATGGATGACCCGGGAATTCCGCAAGGTTCACCAGTTTAATGCCTTCAGTTGTTTTACTCCGGCCCAGGTTGCCCTCGCTTCCTTCTTAAAAGAACCCGCGCACTACCTCTCCCTGCCGGGGTTCATGCAGAAAAAAAGGGATTATTTCCAGAAGCTGATGTCTTCCACACGTTTTAAAGCGCTGCCCACCCATGGCAGTTATTTCCAGATTTATTCTTATGCAGAAATTTCGGATGAACACGATACGGTATTCTCCCAAAATCTTGTTACCCAATACGGTGTCGCCGCCATTCCTGTTTCGGCTTTTTACCAGTCCGGCAAAGATGACCGTGTAGTCCGTTTCTGCTTCGCCAAAAAAGAGGAAACCCTGGAACTGGCCGTGGAGAAGCTGAAAAAAGTTTAACAGCGGCTTCCCTTTAACTGCAAACTGCATTCATGCTACTCCGATTTAAGACTCTTCACCGGATTCGCAACGGCGGCTTTAACAGCCTGGAAGCTTACCGTAATGAGGGCAATTAAAATCGCGATCAGTCCCGCGAGCGCGAACATCCACCAGGTGATGTTTACCCGGTAACTGAATCCCTGCAGCCATTTATTCATGGCCCACCAGGCGATGGGAATGGCAATGATCAGAGAGAGGGACACTAATTGCAGGAAGTCCTTCGTCAACAGTTGTACGATTCCGGAAACACTGGCGCCGAGCACTTTGCGGATGCCGATTTCCTTGCTTCGCTGTTCGGCGCTGAAAGACGCAAGACCGAACAGACCCAGCGAAGAAATCAGGATCGCCATCAGCGTGAAAGAATTGATGATATGGCCCAGCGTCTGTTCGGATTCATATTGTTTTTGCACAACATCATCCAGGAACTGGTATTCGAAGGGCACGGTTGACAGATTTTTATGCCATACCGATTCCAGTTTTCCCAGCAGGGTTTTGTAATTATCACTGTTTACCGATACCGTCATTTTGGTGAACCGGCTTTTCCGGCTGTCATAATCCAGTTCCAGCGGTTTAATTTCATTATGCAGGGAACTGTAATTAAAATCTTTCATTACCCCGACAACCTGCACGCTGAACAGCGGGTCCGGTTTATATTCTGTATATAACATGGTGCCCGGCGCTTTTTCGGGAGTTAATCCCAGTCGGCGGCAAAGGGTTTCGTTGATCAGGGTTTTGCCGGAATCATACAGGTGGAAATCTCTTCCCGAGATGATCTGTATGCCATTTGTTTTTATAAAATGTTCGTCGACTGCGATATTCTGGGCATCAATCGAAGTCGTCATGTTACCTCCCGGCGGGTAAACGCCGTGGTCCTGTTCTACAAACTGCCCGAGGTAATAGTTCGACAGGGCCACGCCCTTCACTTCTGATACCTGTTGCAGATCATTACTGAAGGCTTCCATTTTCTTTTGTGAAGCATCCGTATAAAAGCTGAAAATCAGTTTTTGCTTTTTGTCGAAACCCAGGTCCATGTTCTTAATATAACTGAGCTGGCTGTAAACAATAATGATGCTGCAGATCAGAACGATAGAAAGCACAAACTGGAAAACGACCAGGGTACGGCGTATGCCGGCCGCCGATATCCGGTTGGAGAAATTTCCTTTGATGACCTGGTTGGCCTGGAATGCGGAGAGATAGAATGCCGGGTAACTGCCGGCGATCAGGCCGGTCATCAGCATCAGGGTAACCAGGAAAATCCAGAGGCGGTAATCACGAAAAAGAGTCAGTTGGATGTCGGCCTGTGTAATCTGGTTCAGGTAAGGCAAGGCGAAGATTAAGAGCGGCAGCGCGATCAGTATGCCAAGAAATGACAGGAACATGGACTCCGCCAGGAACTGTTTAATCAGTGCATACCTGCCCGCGCCGATCACTTTGCGAACGCCCACTTCCTTAGCGCGTTTCGTTGCGCGTGCAGTGGACAGGTTCATAAAATTGATACAGGCGATTACCTGGACCAGCACGGCAATCAGGATCATGATATTCAGGAAGGTGGAACTAACGGGGCTGGTCATGTCAAATTCAGTACCACTGGTAGTGTGTACCGAGAGCAGCGGTTGAAGTTCCAGTGATTTGGTCATTCCCATTTGCCGCATCTGGTCCCCGCCGTATTTATTCAGAAATGCGGGCAGTTTGGTCTCCAGGTCTGCAGCCTGAGCACCGGGCCGAAGTTTTATAAAAGAATAGCAATAATTATTTCCTGCCCAGGCCTGGTTGTTGGCCGTATAGCTGCCCATCCCGCCGCTGTTCAGGTTAAGAAACATGCTGGCCCTGATCTGGGTCTTGCCAAGACTTTCATCAATAACGCCGGTTACTTTAAACTGATCCCTGCCATAGTTGTTTTCTATCGTTATCGTTTTACCCAGCGGATCTTCACGGCCGAACAATTTATCGGAAACGGATTTCATCAGGACGAGGGTATAGGGAGCTTTCAGGGCGTTTGACGGATTTCCATAAATAAAATGGTAGTTGAACATATCGAACAGCGTTGAATCGGCATAAAATGCCTGATCCTCATAAATGAATTTTTCCTTGTAATTCAGTAAACTTTTGTTCACCTGCAGCATGGGAACAATGCGTGTGTACTGGATCACTTCTCCGAAATCCTTTTTCATAGCCGGTGCGATCGGAGGCGAGGCAGTGGCATTATGGTGCTTATCACCGGCAATTTCCATTCGGCTCACAATGCGGTAGATATCTTTTGCATCCCGCTGTTGTTTATCGTAACTGTACTGGTCCGTTACATAAAGGATGATATAGATACAGCAAAGCGTACCCAGCGCCAGGCCGATGATATTGATCAGGCTGTACGTTTTATTCTTCAACAGGAACCGGAGGGATGTTTTGAAATAATTTTTCAGCATGTATGGTTACTTTACAAATGTAAAAAGAAGGGGTATGCCCTTCAGATACCAACTCAAATGCCGGAATATAATAGCTTATTCAAGAATGATTTATGTATCAGGTAACCATCCGGGATGTACGGTATTGATACAGGGAGTGTACGGATGGGGGAGTTCGTTGGCGTTAAAAATTTATCCTGTTCGTAAATCGATACCCGATCTGCGAAATATGAATAACTTAAGTCCTTAAGCCTTCATCTTTACGCCCGCCCGGACCGGGATTTCAGCAGAGCGGATTTCAGTTTTGGGCCCGGATAAGCGTTTCTTGCGAAGCAGGTATTTGGCAAAAATAATCTCGCTCATGGTTTTATCCTGTAGTTTGCTTTCCAGCCAGGAGATGATATCCAGGTAGGCGAAGGAGCGGGTTTCGATGTGGTTATATTCCAGGTGTTTGATCTTACTCAGTAATTTTTCCAGTTCGGGTTTGATGTCCCGCCGGGAAATCGTGAAACTCTTCCGTAGAAACTTAAACATTTCTTCTTCCACTACGGTGAGGTTTTTCATTTTCGCCATGAACCGGTAAACCGATTTGGTCAGGGATTCCATGAGTTCGTAATTGCCCAGTTCGTAATGGGCGAGCAGGTGAACCAGCCGGGCGTAACACTGCAGGTCATAACGCAGATCCACATGATCGTTGATGATCAGGTGCAGGTAGTCGATCGAAGTATTATAATCACCGCTTCCGAAATACAGGGTGGCGATTTTGTAATTGAAAACCAGGATCCGGTGATGGTCAATATAAAGGTCGTATTCCTTCAGTTTCCCGGTTATTTCAGGAACCAGTGCCAGTCCTTCTTTGAAAGTGCCTGTCATCAGGCACTGGTTGATTTTGGCCAGGTGGATATATACCCAGGTGTGTATCCGGAAATTATCGTGGTGCTGGCCCTGCGGGGTATGATAAAAATCCTCGAATTTTTTCAGGATCAATTCAAATTTGCTGAAATGGCGCAGGTCAAACAATGCGTTCAGCATATTATGCATACCCTTTACATAGTGGCCCGTTTCGACAGTAATCATCAAAGGTTCAATCTCAAAGAGGTCAATCCATTTCTGGCTGTAGCGGTAATACATGAGAAAGTCCTGCCGGATGAAGGCAAACCAGCTGTAGCTCTGGTAGAGATATAATTTTTCATAAAAATCGGTAAGATGGGAAGTATCGGCGAGTGTGTTCTGCCTGAAAAATTCTTTCAGCCTTTTTTCATCTGCTTCGTTGCGCGCATGTCCATTCTCCACATACCAGCGGTATAATAATAATGCCAGGTTGGATAAACGCGTAACGCGATCGATATGATCACTGATCTCCCGGGCTTCGCGCGTGAGCAGTTCTGTTTTCACGAGTGTACTCCGCGTGATGTGCAGGGTTTCTATTTTTTTCTCCAGTGAAATCAGCTGGGCGAGAAAATTCATTTTGTTGTTGGACTTGGCAATTTCCTTGGCCCTTTCGAGGATCTTCAGACTCTGGTGTTTCAAACCTTTATTATACAACAGGCGTGCATTGTCCATATGCTCACTCAATTGCAGATCGGTATTTTCCGTCGTTTTGAGCAATCGAAGGCTTGCCAGCAATTGCTTATAGAGATGCGTTTTTAAATTGGAAAGCTGCGACTTGGTAAAAGGGAGTTTTTTCAGCAGGAGTTTTTCATCATAATCCTGCATTTTATCGAGTGCATCGAAGAGTTGCACGATTTTAAGGTCTTCGTTCCCCGAACTCCGCTTGATATAGAGCTTGAAATGCCGTTTTTCCGACTTTTCGAGCGACCGGATGAGTTGAAATAATATATCTGCAGGACGGTTGGCCATCATATATAAATTTTGCTGAAACTGTGTCCAGGCAAGACTTCCACCAAAAGATACACAGTTTTGGCATGATTAAAACAAGAATAAGATGGTTTGAAAGGATTCAAATACCCCCTTAATTTTGTAATAGCAAAAGAGAAAAAGAATACAGCAGGCAATCGTAAGTGGTAAGTTCGTTAGAGGTCTGAGAGAGTTAAACTGCAGTATTACAATAAGTTAGAATACTACCTTTTTTCATATGGCAAGCAATCGTTAGAGGTCAGCTGTTTCTACAGCCGACCTTATTTTTTTTCGGCTTGAGGCAAAGCTAAATGAAATCTTTTTATTTACAAACAGCCGGGTAAATTTCTTAAAGCCTTCATAATCAGATCTTAAAATCAAAATCAAAAGGCCCAAGGCTCGATTCTCCGGCATTCGGACATTGCTATTCCCTTCTGAATCCTGTTTCATTTCAAAAAATTAATCAGCTTCCTGTACAAAAAGAATTCAGCTTTAGGCCCTGGCTTTAGGCTTTAGGCTTAAATTGCGACCCGCATGAAGCTGAAAATCATCAAATTCCTGAAGGACTTCCTGTTATGGAGCGGTTTTTTGCGCCTGTTCTCCGGGTTTAACCACCTTTTTTTCTTCCTCAGGAACTTCAACCTGCTCCGGTCATGGATCAGCGAAACGAATCGTACTGACTTGTTAATCAACGACTTTTATTCCTGGAAGCGGGATTACCCCAGGCGGTTACAGCTATTTGATGTGGTGGCCGCGCATTACGGACTGGATAAAAATCCGATCCTTTACCTGGAATTCGGAGTGGCTTCCGGCAGTTCTTTTATCTGGTGGATGAAGAAAAACACCCACCCCGACTCTCTTTTTCGTGGTTTTGATACATTTGAAGGACTGCCGGAGGACTGGGGCGGGTTTAAGAAAGGCGCCATGGCTTTCAACCAGATGGAAGCCCATGACGGCCGGGCGGAATTTGTCCGGGGTATTTTTCAGGAAAGCCTGCATCCTTTCATCGAATCTAATAAGGATCTTCTTCAGCATAAACCCAAAATCATTCACCTGGATGCCGACCTTTTTTCTTCCACGATTTTTGTCCTCTCCCAGTTATACCCTTACCTGAAAAAAGGAGATATTATTTTCTTTGATGAATTCAATGTGGCCAATCATGAATTCCTCGCTTTCAAAATTTTCACCGATTCTTTTTATGTGAAGTTGCGGGCAATCGGGGCGGTGAATAATTTTTATCAGACGGCGTTTTTGGTTGACGGTTGACGGTTGATGGTTGACGGTTGATGGTTGACGGTTGACGGTTGGGCGTTAAGCGTTAAGCGTTAAGCGTTAGGCGTTAAGCGTTACCGCCTATTTCAGTAATTGATACGCAATCAGACTCGCCACATAGGCCAGGCCTGTCATATAGACCAGTTGAATGACGGGCCATTTCCATCCGCGGGTTTCGCGTTTAACGACGGCGAGGGTACTCATGCATTGCATGGCGAAGGCATAAAAAATCATCAGGGAAACGGCTGTTGCGAGGGTGTACACTTTGGTGCCGTTTTCCGTTTTGGCGGATGCCATTCTTTCACGCAGGGTCTGCGGGTTGGCGTCCTTTCCGCCTTCCACGCTGTATAAAGTGGCCATGGTGCCGATAAAAACCTCCCTGGCTGCGAAGGAAGTAATCAGCGCGATACCGATTTTCCAATCGTAACCCAGGGGTTTGATCGCGGGTTCGATGGCTCTGCCGAGAATTCCGGCATAGGAATTTTCCAGCAGGGCGGCATTTTTAGCCTTCATTTCAGAAGCCGGCGCATGTGCATATTTTTCTGCCACGGCGTGCATGCGGTCCTTCGGGCCATAGGTACTCAGCGCCCAGAGGATCATACTGATCACGATGATCACTTTTCCCGCATCCCGCACAAAGATCCGGGCCTTGCTCACCATAGTGATGGCTACATTTTTCCAGCGTGGTCCGCGATAAACCGGCAGCTCCAGGATAAAGAAACTTTTTTCTGTGGAATGGATAAATTTCTTCGCCACATAAGAAACGATGAGGGCGGCTACAATGCCCAGCAGGTAAAGACCCATCATCACCAGTCCCTGCAGATTGAAAAATCCCCAGACATCCTTATTGGGAACGACCAGGGCGATCAGCATGGTATAAACCGGCAACCGGGCGCTGCAGCTCATCAGCGGGGTTACCAGGATGGTGAGCAGCCTTTCTTTTTTATTTTCGATATTGCGGCTGCTCATGATGGCCGGTACGGCGCAGGCAAATCCGCTGATCATGGGCATCACGGACTTTCCGTTGAGACCCACTTTTCGCATGAGTTTGTCCGTTAGAAAACTGATGCGCGCCATATATCCCGTGTCTTCCAGCACCGTAATGAGCCCGAAGAGGATCATGATCTGCGGGATGAAAACCAGGATCCCGCTGAGGCCGGCCAGCAGTCCGTTCACCATCAGGTCGCGGAACCAGCCATCGGGCAGCTGGGCGGAGACCCAGCTGGTCATCTTCGTGAGGGCCCAGTCCAGGCCGTCCATCGGGAACTGGGCCAGCCAGAACACACTTTGAAAGAGCAGGAAAAGCACCGTGAGTAAAATAACATAACCCCAGATGCGGTTCAGTAGGATATTGTCCAGCTTTTCCGTGAAGAGGGTTTTTTGCAGGGGGTCGGGTTCCGAGACTGTTTGCTGCATCACCTGCCGGATCCGGTTATAGCGTTGCAGGATTTCTTCGGCCTGCACACGGGTATGGTTGAACTGGTTGGCTTCTTCAATATGTTCAATCCGCTGATGCCGGTCCTGGCTGAAGTGAAAGGATTCGTGGTTGATCAGGTAATGCAGCGCCATATAATCGCTGATATCCGGAATCACCTGCTTCAATTGCGTAACGGCATGCTCTGCGAGGGCCCGGTTGGGAATAAAATCCCGCACAGGTGCCTGTTGCAGATGCTGTGCGCGCTGGGCAATGATTTTTTTCAGCTGGAGCATGCCTTTGTTCTTGCGGGGATTGACGGGTACCACGGGAACGCCCAGTTCTCTTTCAAGGCCGGGCACATCTATTTCAATACCTTTTTTTGCGGCCAGGTCCATCATGGTCAGCGCCACCACCACCGGAATTTTCAGGTCGATGATCTGGGAACAGAAAAGCAGGTTCCTGCGCAGGTTATTCGCATCCACGAGCAGGACGACCATATCTACTTTCACTTCAGCATCCTGCTGCAGTAAAACCTTATAGGTAACCCATTCATCCGATCGCTTGGGGTAGAGGCTGTAGGTACCGGGCAGGTCTACAATCTGGGCCAGGTAGCCGGAACCCAGGTCGCTCGATCCCGTTTTTTTATCGATGGTGACGCCCGGAAAATTCCCCACTTTCTGGTGAAGGCCGGTCAGGGCATTAAAAAGAGAGCTTTTCCCGCTGTTCGGGTTTCCCACCAGGCCAATATGTATTTGTCTCCTATTCAATAATATAGTGGTATATAGCGGTCAGAAAATAAGTTTGTAAAAATAGACGGAAGGAACGGGATTCACTTACGAAATCGGGAGTTAATGTTTCAGGCGGAACGCGGAACGCTTAACGCCTAACGCCTAACGCTTCAACGCGGAATGCCATAACTCATAACTCATAACTCATAACTCATAACTCTAAGCTAAACAATCCACCCCAGCAATAAACAAATCATCACAATCACCGGGGAGGGCAGTTTGCTGTAAAGCAGGAGGATAAAGGTCAGTATACCCACGCCGATATTGAGCCAGAGCATCAGATGGGAAGATGGGGTAAAATCCTTCATCATATAAAAACTGCTGGCAATCATGATCCCCACTACCACGGCGTTGATACCTTCGAGGGCCCGGTAAACCGTCGCGTATTTTTTGAGGTTGTTCCATATCGGGAAAAAGAAGAGTACGAGCAGGGCGCTGGGCAAAAAAATCGCGAAGGAGCCGATCACGCAGCCCAGGACCTGCATGGATATGCCGAGGTCCTTCATGGCGATGCCGCCCATATAGGAGGCTACGGAGAACACCGGACCGGGAATAGCGCGGACGAAGCCGGCACCGGTATAAAAATCCTCCTTACTGATCTTGACGATATTGGGATTGCGACGGATGAGTTTTTGTGATTCGGGACGTGCCACAAACTGTTCATACATGAAGGGGATGAGCACCTGCCCCCCGCCAAAAACCAGGCTGCCGAAACGATAGGTATTTTCAAAAAGATTGATAGGCCGTCGGTGCGGCCAGTTATTTCTCCTGGCCATTTCGCTGGAGATACCCGCGAGTATAAAGATGATGGCGAAGAGCCAGATATTGGCCCATTTGATTTTCCGGGTAATTGTTTCTTTTTGGGGGATCCGTTTGCTGCTGATATTGGTGACCAGTCCACCCAGAACGATCACGATCGGAAAGATCCAGGGGGTTTTAAAAAGCAGGAAAGTGGATATGGCCGAAACGGCCATGATAAAATGGGTGATGGTATTGTGTACGGAAATGCGGAAAGCCTTCCAGGAGGCATAAGCCAGGAAACCCACGGTCATCGGTTCTACAAAAAGGAAGAGGTCGGCGCTTCCGTTTTTATGATTGATATATCCTATAAAGAAGGAAAAAATACCCATGATGATACAGGCGGGCAGGATCCAGATGATGAGTGTGAGGATGGCCAGCGGGATGCCTCCGCGTTTATACCCGATCAGGGTCAGGGTCTGGGTGGAAGAAGCCCCGGGCAGGAGCTGGCAGAACGCACTGTAATCCAACAGTTCTTCTTCAGTAATATCGCGCCGGCGGCTGACAAATGTTTTCATCATCATACCGAAATGTCCCTGCGGACCACCAAAGGCCGTGATGCTATGAAAGAAAACCGCTTTTAAAAAAGGGATATGTCGCAGCAATTGCATGATGATACAAGTTATTGCTTGTTCTCCAAATTAAATGAAGGGGTCGCAGGGAGTTATGAGTTATGAATTATGAGTTATCCGCCTTCGCTGAAGCTTCGGCGGACGAAGGCGTTAAGCGTTAAGCGTTAGGCGTTAGGCGTTAAGCGTTCAACCCTTTCTCACGGATTCTCCTTCCTTCCCTGCAGGCGCTGACGGTTCAGCAGACCCATATATTCTTCATAGGCCAGTTTGATATAATCATAGAATTCATAATCAGATGCTACTTTGGTGAAATAGAAGGAAGGCCGGTAACGGTACATAAAGGAATCCTCGGCATCCCCGCTGAGACCGGTTATTTTATGTACGATATAGCGGGTGAACCGGTGATCAATGAATTTATCCTGTTCATCTTCAATAAGCCGTTCCTGGAATGCTGCCAGGCGGCGGTTTCTTTTAAAACGAAACACATTGATGATCTGGTCTAGATCCAGGCCCACGCCCGACCCGCTGGAACCATCGGTGAGCTCAAGCCCCGGCTTTTTATAATTAAAGATTTTTTCATAGTCTTTCCGGTTCTGCAGGGAGTCCATGCGGTAATTTCTGGGCATCACGCGTACTTCACCCAGTTCGGTTGGTTTCACATGCAGGGCGATATCAAAACCGGTGGTGGCATTCATCATGCTGACCGGGAACATCTGTGTGGCCCGGCCCAGGTAAGAAAAGCTGAGGGAATCGGAGTAGTCCAGGGTGATGACGTAATTTCCATTGGAGTCGGTGGTGGTCCCCCTTCCGCAATTACAAACCACACTCACCCCGTCGAGCGGCCTGGTTTTATACATATTAAAAACAGTACCATGGATGGTCACCTGCTGGGCAGCTGCTGTTGCGGAACATCCGGCAAGAAGGGCAAAGAAAATCGTTATTTTGAGATATGCGTAAAAACGGAACAAACAGCATGATTTAATGAAAAGGAAAAGCAAAATAGTACGAAGGCATCAAACTAATCCGGGTTTAACGATAATTTGCATTCCAGCCAGCGGGCAATTTGTTCCGGATAATGTTTGTATTCCAGCGCATGTATTTTTTCAGCCAGGCTATCGGGGGTTTCATCCGGCGACAGGTTAAAACTGGCCTGGAAAAAAATCCTCCCGTGATCGTATAATTCGTCCACATAATGAATACTGATCCCGCTTTCCCTTTCCCGGGCCGCAATAACCGCTTCATGCACGGCTTTTCCATACATACCCTTTCCTCCATAAAAAGGAAGGAGCGCCGGATGTATATTCAGGATCCGGTTGGGGAAGGCCCGGATCAGTTCCGCCGGGATCTTCCATAAAAATCCGGCCAGCACGATAAAGGAGATACCCCGGCTTTCGAATGCTTCCATATAATGGGATCCGCGAAAAAATTTTTCCTTTTCTATCAGGAGCACCGGTACGCCGGCCTTTGCGGCGACATCCGTTACCCCGGCTCCCGGTTTGTTGCAGACGACCAGGGAAATTTCCACCCGCCGGCCGCAGACCGTATGTTCCGCTTCGTGAAAATAGCGGATGATCTCCCGCGCATTGGTCCCCTGGCCTGAGGCAAAAATGGCGATCCGGACCGGCAGCGATTCTTCTTTCATACAAATATCTTAAATCGGTTTCCCCTAAAAAGCTGTAAAGATGTAGTAAAAAAATGGTTTCAAAACCGGGGTTTCCCACAGCTGAAATGCCGCTGAAAACCGATGACAAAGCAATGACATTCTTTTGAAATAAAAATGCATAATCGGCTGAAATGCAGGCTGGATAAGGCAAAAAAAATTTCCGGCATGTTGGTATATTGTTGATTTCCTGCCTTACTTTTGCAGCCAACCCAGATGATTTTTCACATTTATACACTGATTGTATATATGCATCATTACAGATTACGTGCTCCCCGAATATCCTTTCTTTTTCTCCTCACTGCATTTTTCCTTTTCTCCGGAAATCTATCCATGGCTCAGGACGGGAAGGCATTGTTCCAGAGTAATTGTGCGTCCTGTCATAATCCGATTAAACAGGTAACGGGTCCGGCCTTAAAAGGGGTTACTTCCCGGGTTCCTGATAAAAAACTGCTGTATTCCTGGATTCGAAATAATACGGCTGTTCTGGCTTCAGGGAATAAATATTTTAATGACCTCTATGTTCAGTTCAGCAAGACCCCGATGAATACGTTTCCGACCCTGTCGGATGCGGAAATCGATGCGATCCTGAAATATATTGAAACCTACCCCGAACCGGGAGCCAATAAGGGCCCTGCCGGTCCGGCCACCCCCGTGGAGGAATCAGATAACAGCCTGCTCTACGGTATCCTGACCATGATCCTGGCCGTAATCATGCTGGTGCTTCTGCAGGTAAACAGCAATCTGAAAAAACTTTCCGACGACAAATCGGGTATTCCCTCTCACGAACCCATTCCGTTTTACCGGAACAAAGTATATATCACCCTGGTGGTGCTGGTTCTTTTTGTAGTGGGAGGTTATTATGTGGTGCAGGGCGCCATCGGACTGGGACGGCAACAGAATTACCAGCCGGAGCAACCCATTTATTATTCCCATAAAGTGCATGCCGGCACCAACCAGATCAGCTGTTTGTATTGTCACGGCGGCGCCTGGGATTCGAAACACGCCGGCGTTCCCTCGCTGAATGTTTGTATGAATTGCCATGCAGCCATCAATGAATACAAGGGCGAACCCCTTTATAATGCCGACGGCAAAGAAGTGGATGCCAACGCAGAAATCAAAAAACTCTATTCTTATACCGGGTACGATCCGGCCTCAGGCAAATACACAGAACCTGCCAAACAGATCGAATGGGTCAAGATCCATAACCTGCCCGACCACGTCTATTTCAACCATTCCCAGCATATCCGTGCAGGCAAAGTGCAATGCCAGACCTGCCACGGTAACATTACCCAGATGAACGAAGTAAAACAATTCGCTGAACTGAGTATGGGCTGGTGTATCAACTGTCACCGCACAAGCAAGGTCAATTTTCCGGATTCCGCAGGAAACGGAAATAAATTCTATAGCATTTACGAAAAATTCAATCATAACCTGGCAACGGGTGCGATGGACAGTGTTACGGTGGAAAACATTGGTGGAACTGAATGTCAGAAATGCCATTATTAGCGTGTGGGAGTATGAGAGTGTGAAGCACTTTCAGTATAACTTATTCACATTCGTATCTGCCGGCTGGCGGACGCGAATTCTCAAATTTGAATTTCAATGAGCGAAAAAAAGTACTGGAAAAGTTTTGGGGAACTCAATCTGTCTGAATCCTACTTAAAGGATCAGGAGAACGAATTCCGGGAAGATCTTCCGATGGAACCTGCTGATGGCAAGGGAATCTTTGACGCAAAGACACCGCGCCGTGACTTCCTGAAATATCTTGGTTTCAGTACTGCCGCTGCCACCCTGGCCGCGAGCTGTGAAATGCCGGTCAGGCATGTAGTTCCTTATATCAATAAACCGGAGAACATGATTCCCGGTGTGGCCGATTATTATGCAACCACTTTTATATCCGGCGGGGATGCGGTTTCCGTTGTGGCCAAAGTGAGAGACGGACGGCCGATTAAACTGGAAGGAAACGAATTGTCCGGCGTAACTAAGGGCGGAACTTCTGCCCGCGTACAGGCTTCGATCCTGGATTTATACGATACGGCCCGTCTTCGCTATCCGGTGCAGATGGTGGACGGAGTGCCGCAGGAAGTCAGCAGTTTTGAAGCCTTTGATAAAATGGTGCTGGATTCCATGGCCGGACAAACAGGAACGATCGTTCTGCTGACGCCCACCATTACATCTGTTACTACCAAAAAAGTGATTGCGGAGGCCCTTTCGAAATACCAGGGCAGCCGTCATGTACAATACGATACGGATTCTTTCAGCGGTATGCTGCTGGCGAACGAGGCATCTTATGGAAAAAGAGCCATACCGAGCTACCATTTCGACAACGCGAAAGTAATTGTGAGCCTGGGTGCTGATTTCCTCGGAACCTGGCTTTCCCCTATAGAATTCTCCCGGCAATATGCTATGGGAAGGAAGATTGACGAGAAGGCGCCTTCCATGAACCGGCATTACCAGTTCGAATCATTTCTCAGCTTGACCGGCGCCAATTCAGATGAACGATTTGCCCATATGCCTGCTGAAAGCGGCGCCGTGGCGCTGGCCCTGCTGGCTGCTGTGGGAGGAAACGTTGCTGCACCCGCCCTTCCGGAAAAATTAAATGCCGGTATAAGCAAAGCGGCGAAAGACCTGCTCGCCAATAAAGGGAAAGCCCTGGTGGTTTCAGGTTCCAATAATGTACAGGTGCAGACGATCGTCAATGCGATCAATGAAGCCATCGGTGCCAACGGAACCACGATCACCTGGGATGTGTTAAACCTGACCCGCCAGGGAATTGACAGTGATTTTGCCGCACTGGTTTCCGATATGAATGCCGGTAAGATCAGCACCCTCCTGGTGTGTGATGTGAACCCGGTATATGACAGTCCGGATGCAAAGAATTTTAAAGCGGGTCTCGCGAAAGTAAAGACCACTGTGTCTTTCAGCAGCCGCCTCGATGAAACGACGGAATTATGCAAATTCGTCCTGCCTTCCCCTCATTTCCTGGAACGCTGGGGAGATGCCGAGTCCAGGACCGGTCATATCTCGATGATGCAGCCGGTGATTGCACCCCTGTTCCTGACAAGGCCATTTGAAACCACCCTGTTGGTGTGGGCGGGTAACAAGATTCCATACGACGATCATTTCAAACAATACTGGACCACCCGGCTGGGGGGCACGGAGGCCTATGAAAAAGCATTACAGGATGGCGTTGCAGAACACCTTCCCGATAATACGCCGATCGGCAGCGCAACTGCACCCTACACTGCCGGAAATGTGGCGGCGGCCGCTTCTGCCATTTCATCCATGAAAAAAGGCGGTCAGTACCAGCTCGTGTTATACCAGCAGGTAAGCATGGGTACCGGTGCACAGTCCAATAACCCCTGGCTGCTGGAATTACCCGATCCGATCACAAGGGCAACCTGGGATAATTTCGCCATGGTATCGCCCAATTTCATCAAAGAACAATACGGAATTGATCTGGGTGATCATAATCAGTCGGATAAATTTGAATCCCATCCTGAACGGCAGGTAATCCGGATGAAAGCCAACGGATTGGAAACCACCATTCCCGTTAGTCGCCATTCCCGGAATGCCTGACGGTGTATTTGCGATTGCCCTGGGATATGGACGCCAAAGTGCGGATCCTAAAAATACAGGAGATTTTATTGGACGCGCTGCAGTTGGTGCCGGTAAAAATGTTTTTCCTTTTGCGGTCAATAATGGGACCACGATCAGAATGGTTTGTACCGGATGTCAGTTTTGAGAAAACAAACGACGAATATCAAGTAGCCCAGGTTCAGATCCACGGTTCTTATGAAGGCCGCACTGCGGTGATTAAAGAAATGAGTCTGGCAGAGTTTATTAAAGAGCCGGAAGAAATCCTGGACGACAGGAAAAAGGAAATGGCCAAATACGGGGGAATTGAAAATTTTGAAAAGGAAGGTACCCTTTATCCATACTACGACAAACCGGGCATCCACTGGGGGATGTCCATCGACCTGAATTCCTGTGTTGGATGCGGCGCCTGTGTGGTAGCCTGTCATGCGGAAAACAATGTACCCATGGTGGGTAAAAATGAAGTACTCCGTTATCATGATATGCACTGGCTGCGTATTGACCGGTATTTTTCCGGGAACCTGGCAGATCCCGATAGTATTCAGACCATCTTTCAGCCCATGCTGTGTCAGCATTGCGATAATGCACCCTGCGAAAATGTTTGTCCGGTTTCAGCCACCAACCACAGCAGCGAAGGGTTGAACCAGATGATTTATAACCGTTGTATCGGGACCCGCTATTGTGCAAACAACTGTCCTTTTAAAGTGCGGCGGTTTAACTGGGCCGATTATACCGGAGCTGACAGTTTCCCGGATAACCAGGATCAGAATGGAGTTGGAAAACTGAATGACGCGGTACTGATGATGAATGACGACCTGACCCGTATGGTATTGAACCCTGACGTAACGGTACGATCCAGGGGTGTGATGGAGAAATGCAGTTTCTGTGTGCAACGCTTACAGGATGGCAAACTGAAAGCAAAAAAAGAAAACAGGGTACTGTCTGACAGCGATGTTAAAACCTCCTGCCAGCAGGCTTGTCCGACAGAAGCCATCGTATTCGGAAATATAAATAACAGCAAGAGCGACATCGTGAAGACAAGGCAGGATAACGAATACCGTTTATATCATGTGCTGGAAGAATTGCATGTGATGCCAAATATTACTTATCTCGCGAAAGTCCGTAATCCGGAATCTGAAGCGAAGGAAAAAGCGTAATGATTTTTAATTAATCCCGCAGGAAGCGGGTAAGAAAAAAAGTGATAACCCAGTATGTCTTCATTAAAGTACGAATCACAGGTAAGGCCTCCCCTTGTAGATGGTGATAAAAGCTATCACCGGATTTCGGAGGATATTATCCGGCCGATTGAAACCGCGCCTTCCAAACTCTGGTGGACAGGATTCCTGATCTCAATCCTCCTGCTGTGTTTTGGGATTTTTTCCGTGACACGGGAAGTGATTTATGGGGTTGGGCAATGGAATCTGAACAAAACGGTTGGCTGGGCCTGGGATATTACCAACTTCGTATGGTGGATCGGTATCGGGCATGCAGGGACACTGATTTCGGCCATTCTTTTACTTTTCAGACAGCAATGGAGAACTGGTGTAAACCGCGCAGCGGAAGCGATGACGATATTTGCAGTTATTTGTGCCGGCCAGTTTCCAATATGGCATATGGGCCGCGTCTGGATGGCATTCTTTGTACTTCCCTATCCGAATACACGCGGAGCTTTATGGCCGAACTTTAATTCAGCCCTGCTATGGGATGTATTTGCGATCTCAACCTATTTTACCGTTTCCTTGTTATTCTGGTATAGCGGATTATTACCCGATCTGGCTACTGTAAGGGATCGTGCCAAATTAAAATGGAGAAAGTTCTTTTATGGCGTGGCTTCTTTTGGCTGGTCCGGTTCTACTAAACACTGGCAAAGACATGAAGCTTTATCTCTGGTGCTGGCTGGCTTAAGTACTCCGCTGGTTCTTTCCGTGCATACCATCGTATCCTTCGACTTCGCCACTTCCGTGGTTCCGGGATGGCATACCACGATATTCCCGCCCTACTTCGTTGCAGGCGCAGTGTTTTCCGGATTTGCCATGGTGCAGTCCCTTTTAGTCATCACGCGCAAAGTACTGAAGCTGGAAGATTATATTACTATCGAGCATATCGATGTAATGAATAAAATTATTGTGCTCACGGGTTCCATCGTAGGGGTCGCCTACCTGACGGAATTATTTATCGCCTGGTATGGTCAGAATCCATACGAAAGTTTTGCGTTCATGCAAAACCGCGGAAATATATTCAGTCCTTACGGGTGGTCATATTATATCATGATGAGCTGTAATGTACTATCACCCCAGATTTTCTGGTTCCGCAAAATGCGCAGGAACCTGGTGGTTACCTTCTTTATGTCCGTGATCGTGAATATCGGGATGTGGTTTGAGCGTTTCGTGATCATCGTCACATCCATTTACCGGGAATATCTTCCCAGCGGTTGGAGTACGTATTATACACCGACCATCTGGGAGATTGGTTTTTATGTTGGAACTTTTGGATTGTTTTTCACCTGTTATTTCCTGTTCTCGAAATTCTTCCCGGTTATTGCCGTGGCGGAAATCAAACATATCCTGAAGAAAGCCGGTGAAAATTATAAAGAGAAAATGGGGCCGGAGGAAAGTGAATCGATCGAAGCATTTGCCCATGAATATGAACATGCCCATTAAATATCTTCTAAAGCGATACTATGGCTATTAAAAGATTTGTTGTTGGAAGTTTTGATGATGAAGCGGTCCTGTTTCCTGCCGTAAAAAAAGTTCGTATGGCGGGTTACAAAATACATGACGTATATACACCCATGCCGATCCATGGCCTGGATCATGCCATGGGATTAAGAGAGACCAGCCTGCATACAGCCGGATTTATTTACGGGATTACCGGTACAACCACCGCACTGAGCGGGATGGGCTATGCACTGGTTTACGACTGGCCGCTGAACTTTGGAGGTAAACCGCATTTTGCTTTGCCGGCGTGGATCCCCATCACTTTTGAGCTGACTGTTCTTTTTTCTGCCGTAGGCATGGTACTTACCTTTTGTTATCTATGCCAGATGGCGCCCGTTCGTGCGGAAGCACCATTTCAGCCTGCGTTCAACTGACGATCTGTTTGTGATGGTGGTTGAATGTACGGCAAAAACCAACGAGGCGGAATTGCAGGCTTTTTTAAAATCAGCGGGTGCGTCTGATGTGCATGTGCAGGATGCAGAGACCGGCTGGTGGCTGGGAACCTACAGCAAGAACCTGCCGCCTGTAGATAAAACAAAAACTATTCTGGCATAACGAAATGAATGTTGCAATGCAGATCCTAAAAAAATGGTTTCCTTTATGTTTATCCGGGCTGGTGCTGGCATCCTGCAGCAGTGAGGTGCGGCGCGATCCGGGAAAGGTCTATATGCCGGATATGGCGTACAGCCGTGCTTATGAAACGTATTCAGTTACACCCGAACAAAAAGAAGCATTGTTGAAAAAGGGCATTCATTACAGTAATGTTCCGGTTCCAGGAACCATGAAACGGGGCGCCCTGTTCCCTTTCGAAATTCCAAAAGACAAGGAGGGGGATACCACCAATTATTTCGCATCCAGGCAGGTTAAGAATCCGCTGACGGAGCTGGATGCCGCAACGATGGTGGAGGCCGAACGTTTGTTCCTGGTGAACTGCGCCATTTGTCATGGTCCCAAACTGGACGGCAACGGTCCGCTCTATAAAGGCGGCGACGGTCCCTATCCCGCCAAACCGGCCACCCTGGTGGGAGATGCAAAATATGAAGCGATGCCCGAAGGACAGATGTATTACTCGGTAACCTACGGTAAAAATAAAATGGGAAGTTATGCTTCCCAGCTCGATACCCGGCAGCGCTGGATGGTGATTGCCTATATCAAATCGAAACAGGCAGCATCCAAACAGACACCCGAAGCGGCAACGGATTCAACAGGCAATAAAAAATAGGCAGAGCAGTTTAAAAATTATCACGAATGTCAATTAAAGAACGTTTTGAAATACCTTCCGGTTTCAGGATGTGGTCATTGGGGTTGATGGTCGCCGGGATTCTCTCCCTGATCATCGGATACTTTGTGTATGGCACCGGCGATGAAGCACACCAGATCCGGTTCTGGGCAGCCCTCTTACAGAACAGCGTTTATTTTTTACTGGTCGTCAACGCCGCCATGTTCTTTTTTTGTGCCGTTACCCTGGCCATGGGAGGTTTCCAGATGGCTTTCCGCCGGGTGACCGAAGCCATTTCAGCCTGTGTGCCCGTGATCGGCGGAATCACTTTTGTGATCCTGGTCAGCCTGGTAGTAGGGCATAAACATTTTATTTATGAGTGGCTGGATAAGGAAATGGTTGCAAAAGATCCCATCCTGAATGGCAAGAAGGGATTCCTGAACCCGACCTTCTTTATTATCTGGACCACGCTCACGATCGGACTGTGGACGGTGCTCGGCATGAAAATGCGCAGCCTCAGCCGTGAATTGGATAATCAACCCCTGACTGTAGAGGAAGGGAAGAAATATATCTTCAAGAATACGGTCTGGGCCGCTCTATTTATTGTATGGTTTGCCCTTACAGTGGCTTCCACTATTCCATGGCTTTGGCTCATGAGTATCAGCGCACACTGGTTCAGCACCATGTACAGCTGGTACACTTTTGCCAGCACATTCGTGGCCGGTGTCGCCCTGATTACCCTGTTTGTCATCTATTTGAAAAACAGGGGTTACCTGGAATACGTAAACAAGGAACATCTCCACGACCTGGGTAAATTCCAGTTTGCGTTCTCCGTATTCTGGACTTATCTCTGGTTTTCCCAGTTCATGCTGATCTGGTATGCGAATATCCCGGAAGAAACCACCTATTTCAAACCCCGGTTTGAGGGAGCCTATACCGGCATATTCTACCTGAATCTCATCATTAATTTCCTGGCGCCACTGTTAATTTATATGCGGAGAAGTTCAAAACGGAACTATGCTACATTAACCATTATGTCTGTAGCTTTGCTCTTTGGTCACTGGCTGGATTTTTACCAGATGGTTTTCGGAAGCCTGGTTCCGGATCATGTGCCCATGAATCTCTTTGACTTCGGAATTGCTGCAGGATTCGTGGGACTGATTATTTACCAGACCGGCAATGTACTGGCAAAGTTTCCGCTGGAGGCGAAAAATCATCCGTTCTTTAAAGAAAGTATTATTCACTATACTTAGTCGTTCCTGTTGTCCGGTAAGATTTAAAACGATTAAATTTTTTTAAGCATCATGTCAACCATTTTTCTGTTTGCGATTTTATTGTTGGGATTTGTGATCACATTTCAGATTGCAAAGGCCAGTGAGTATGTAGGCATTCTGAAAGGCGAAAAGAAAAATAACGAACAGAATAACCGGATCAACGGATTTCTGATGATTGTTTTTCTGGTGCTGGGTCTCATCGGTGTGTTCTGGTGTAATGAGTTGTTCAAGGGGAAGATCCTGGGTAAAGCCGCTTCGGATCATGGGGAAAAGATCGACCAGATGTTGTACATCACGATTGCCATTACCGGTATTGTTTTCTTCATCACCCAGATCCTTTTATTCTGGTTTTCATTCAAATACCAGTATTCAGAAAAAAGGAAATCATTTTATTTCCCGCATAATAACAAGCTGGAAATGATCTGGACCGTAGTGCCGGCCATTGCACTGACCGTACTGGTGGGATTTGGTTTGATGTACTGGTTCCAGATCACCGGCGAAGCGCCTAAAAACGCCATGCAGGTGGAAGTGACCGGCAAACAGTTCAACTGGATTTTCCGTTACCCGGGTAAAGACGAGGTATTCGGTAAGAAATATTACAGGAATATCAGCGATGCTGAAAATAATTCCCTGGGACTGTTATGGGATGATCCGAAATCGCATGATGACCTGGTGGTTTCCAACACGATGTATCTCATCGTGAACCAGCCCGTAAAACTGATCATCAATTCCCGCGACGTGATCCATGACGTGGGTCTGGCTGCTTTCAGGATGAAAATGGATGCGGTTCCCGGAACACCAACCACCATGTGGTTCACGCCCAAGTATACGACCCAGGAAATGAAAAAAATGACCAATAATCCCGATTTTGAATATGAGATCTCCTGCGACCAGATGTGCGGGAAGGGACATTTTTCCATGAAGGGAATCATCCAGGTGGTCACTCCCGAAGAATTTGTTTTATGGCGCGCGAAACAGGTTCCCAATTATGCCCAGGTGATGAAGGATAAAATGCCTGCAACCGCGGACTCGGCTAAGACGGCTGCGGTGAAGGCGGACCTCCCTTCAAAGCTCATGGCATCAACTAAGTAAAGGATTAAACTAAAAGCATTAAATTTTTACTGATGAGTACTGATTTGACGATACACGGACCCGGTGAGGTAATCGTTTCTCACGATTCGCACGGCGCGGGTCATGATGGCCATCATAAAGAGACTTTTATAACGAAATATGTTTTCAGCCAGGATCATAAAATGATCTGTAAACAATTCCTGATCACCGGCATGATCTGGGCGATTCTCGGCGGCCTGATGTCCGTGCTGTTCCGGCTTCAGCTGGGTTATCCGGATTCGACTTTCCCCTGGCTGGAAGATATACTGGGTAAATGGGCCAAGGGTGGTAAAATTCTGCCCGAAGCATATTATGCCCTGGTTACCATGCATGGTACCGTACTCGTGTTCTTTGTACTGACAGGCGGCCTGAGTGGAACTTTTGCAAACTTCCTGATACCCCTGCAGATCGGTGCCCGGGATATGGCTTCGCCCTTTCTCAATATGCTTTCTTACTGGTTCTTCTGGCTGGCCAGCGTGGTGATGGTTACCTCCTTATTTATTGAAACCGGCCCTGCGAGCGGTGGATGGACCGTGTATCCGCCATTGAGTGCCCTTGGCGATGCCAACCTGGGATCCAAGGCAGGTATGGACTTCTGGATCACTGCGATGGCGCTGTTCGTGGTCTCTTCCTTACTGGGGGGATTGAATTATATCACGACCATCCTCAATATGCGTACGAAGGGCATGAGCATGACGCGTTTGCCCCTGACCATCTGGGCGCTTTTCTTTACCGCCGTATTGGGTGTGCTTTCTTTCCCGGTACTTCTTTCAGGATTTATATTATTGCTGTTCGACCGGCATGCCGGCACCAGTTTTTATCTTTCTGATATTTTTATTACTTCCACCCAGAAGGCGCTTCCCAACGAGGGAGGCAGCCCGATCCTTTACCAGCATTTATTCTGGTTCCTGGGGCATCCGGAAGTGTATATCATCATCCTGCCTGCCATGGGACTGGTTTCTGAAGTCATGGCTGTCAATTCACGCAAGCCGATATTCGGATATATGGCGATGATCGGTTCGCTTTTTGCGATTACCGTCCTGGCCTTCCTGGTATGGGCGCATCATATGTTTGTTACGGGACTGAATCCATTCCTCGGTTCTGTATTCGTATTACTGACACTACTGATCGCCGTGCCTTCCGCCATCAAAGTGTTTAACTGGCTTACCACGCTGTGGCGCGGTAATATCCGGTTCACACCGGCCATGCTCTTTGCGATCGGATTTGTGAGCCTGTTTATTTCAGGCGGTCTGACCGGGATCTTCCTGGGTAATTCAACACTGGATATACATCTCCATGATACCTTATTTGTAATCGCGCATTTTCATATCGTAATGGGAGTTGCCGGCTTCTTCGGCATGTTTGCCGGTATATATCACTGGTTCCCGAAAATGTATGGCCGTTATATGAACAATACCATGGCTTATATCCATTTCTGGGTAACCTTCGCCGGAGCCTACCTGATTTTCTGGCCCATGCATTATGAAGGGCTTGCAGGTATGCCCAGACGATACCTCGATTATTCCGGATGGTCTTCCTTCAACCAGTTTGGAGACCTCAACCGGTTTATTTCAACAGTCGCCATGGTGGTATTCGCCGTGCAGCTGATGTTTGTATTCAACTTTTTCTATTCCATTTTCAAAGGAAGAAAACTGACTTCTAAAAACCCATGGCAGGCAAATACCCTGGAATGGACCACACCGATACGCCCGGGACATGGCAACTGGCCTGGAGAAATTCCGGAAGTCCACCGCTGGGCTTATGATTACGGTAAAGACGGAAAGGACTTCATCCTGCAAACAGAACCACTTGGAGCCGATGAACATGAACAGCAGCATTAGTTCCGGGGATAAACCCTATCACCTGATGGAGAGGGGATCCATAAAACATTCTGGTTCTTTTAAGATTGCCGAGAAACTGAAGGACTATATGCTGCTGGTTAAGTTTAACCTCAGTTTTATGGTTGTTTTTTCGGCGGTGATCAGTTATTTGCTCGCACCCCTGGTAAAAGTGTACGACTGGAAGGCCATTATGCTGTTATCAGTCGGCGGCATGCTCGTGACCGGCAGTGCGAATGCGCTGAACCAGGCCATGGAAAAACAGACCGATTCGATGATGAAGCGCACGGCGGGACGGCCCGTGGCCTCCGGTAGAATGACGCAGGGCGAAGCCATTTCCTTCGCCGTGGTTTGCGGTCTGGCGGGTACGATGCTGCTCTGGCATTTTAATTTCCTGACAGCGCTGTTATCTGTTTTCAGTTTATTTTTTTATGCTTTCATTTATACGCCATTAAAAACGGTCAGTTCCGTATCGGTACTGGCCGGGGCGATTCCGGGCGCCATGCCCTGCCTGATCGGCTGGGCAGCAGGAAATGACAGCCTGAGTGCAGGTGGCTGGATACTTTTTGCCTTACAGTTTTTCTGGCAGTTCCCGCATTTCTGGGCCATTGCCTGGATTGCACACAGGGATTATACGGCGGCGGGTTTTAAATTATTGCCATCGGGAGAAGGACAGACAAAATATTCTGCAATCCAGGCAGTTATCTATTCACTCCTGCTGTTGCCGGTGGGCATACTGCCTTATTTTAACGGCATGAGCGGACTGATCAGCCTGGTTGTAGTATTGATAGCCAATCTGTTCATGGTTGCACAATGTGTGCGGTTATACAGGGATATGACGGTACAGGCAGCCAGACGGGTTATGTTCAGCAGTTATATTTATCTGCCGGTGGTGCTGCTGGCCCTGTTACTGGACAAAGTGGCCATTTGAAATTTATAAAATGAATCCGAGCGCAGAACTTAACATGGTGGTTGATCAAAATAAAAAAATACATCCCCATAAATTTACTTTATGGGTAGGGATCGGCAGTATCATCATGATGTTCGCCGGCCTCACCAGTGCGTATATTGTAAAGCGGGAGCAGCCGGGCTGGACCAGTTATGAAACGCCCGTCGCTTTTTATTATTCAACAGCTATCATGCTGATCAGCAGCGGAACTATTTTTTTGGCCGGCCGGGCATTTATGGAAAGAAGGATGATCCGTTATAATAAACTGGTTGCGGCAACGATCTTCCTGGGCCTGGGTTTCATTTTACTGCAGTGGCTGGGATTCCGCCATTTGTGGAAAACCGGGACTACTTTTCACGGATCGGGCGGGGGGCAGTTTTTATATATTATTGCGGGCCTGCATGCCCTGCACGTTTTCGGCGGTATCGTCGCACTGATAACGCTGTACCTGCGGGCAAAAAATATGAAGGTCCGGAGTTATAATGCCGTTCCGGTGGATGTGGTGAGCACGTACTGGCATTTCGTGGATCTGTTATGGATCTACCTGTTCATTTTCTTTTTAATGGTGCAATAAAGTATGCTTTTTGTTAGATAAATTTGTGAACCTGTTCAAAACAATCTCATGGCACATACAGTTCCCGTAGGTCAAAAATGGTGGAGTGGCGGTAAAAGCCCCTTCAATGTTGAATATGGAAAACTCATGATGTGGTATTTCCTGATGAGTGATGCCTTTACCTTCGGCGCATTTCTGATTTCCTATGGATCGATTCGTTTCTCTTCCAGTTCCTGGCCCAATCCGAACGAAGTTTTCCGCACTTTCCCCTTTATTGGTGAAATGTCGGTGCCCCTGGCTTTTGTGAGCCTGATGACGTTTATCCTGATCATGAGTTCGGTTACCATGGTGATGGCGGTAGGTGCCGGGCAGGCACAGGACCGGAAAGCGGTGATGAAATGGATGTTTCTGACCATTCTCGGCGGGCTTGCTTTCCTGGGTTGCCAGGCCTGGGAATGGACACATCTTCATGCAGAGGGCGCCTGGTGGGGCCGGAATCCTTTTATGAATATTGACGGCACCCAGTCCACAACTAATTTCACGAATTACTTTTTTACCATTACCGGCTTTCACGGTTTCCATGTATTCTCCGGCGTGATTATAAATACCATCATGCTGATCAAGACCTGGCGTGGAGATTTCGAACGGAAAGGTCATTACCTGATGATCGAAAAAGCCGGACTTTACTGGCATTTTGTAGACCTGGTATGGGTATTTGTGTTCACCTGTTTTTACCTGTTATAATTTTAAATGACCGAGCATATGGATTCTGCCAACATGACTACAACGGGCTTACCGCAAGAGAAAAGTGAATTTAATACGAAAGCGATCTGGAGAACATTCTGGATCCTGCTGGCCATTACACTGTTTGAGCTGCTTATTGCGATCGTTTATTATGAAACCCATTTTTTCCCAAAACATATTCTGAACGGGGTCTTTATTATCATGACGCTGGCGAAGGCATTTTTTATTATAGCGGAATTCATGCATCTGGGTCATGAGATCAGGAATCTGGTTATGACCATTGCCATTCCTGCCCTGCTCTTTGTATGGTTTCTCATTGCATTTACATGGGATGGCAGTTCTTACCACAACCTGCGTATGCGTTATGACCGCTACCAGTTCGAGCAAAGCAAAACAAAGGTCCAAAAAACTGAACACAAAGAGGAAGGCAAGAAGCCGGGGGTTGAATAGTGTGGGATTATGGGAGTGAAGGAAGAGGATACATTTAACAATTAATAACTAACCATTGCCAACTGGCGATGGTTTTTTTATCTTAAACCAAATGATGTGAGTAAGAAAGCACTGACGGCCGTGTTGTTAGCAGTTATGATTCCCGTTATCAGTTACCTCCTGGTGAAACGGGCCAGTGACCATGCGGTTGGCATGCCCGGGCGATACTTCTATGACAGTGTAAGCACGGTTATCCGGGACGGGAAAACCCTGAACGATACGATCTGGCATTCCGTGCAGGATTTTAAGTTACAGAACCAGCTGGGAAAAACGGTTTCCCTGGCCGACCTGCCGGGTAAAGTAATTGTAGCCGATTTTTTCTTTACCCGCTGTCCATCCATCTGCCCCAAACTGACGGCCAATATCAGGAAACTGCAGGATGCGTTATCGACGAAGGATCAGTTCAAACAATTGAACCCGTCCTATATACAATTCATATCCTTCAGTGTGGATCCCGAGCGGGATTCTTTTCCTGCACTGAAAGCTTATGGCGATAAATACGGAATCAATCCCGATGTCTGGTGGCTGCTTACAGGTCCGAAGAAGCAGATTTATGATTTTTCCCTCAATGAATTAAAACTGGGACAGTCCGACGGGGAAGGAGTGGATTCCAATTTCATCCATACGCAGAAACTGGTGCTGCTGGACAAGGAACACGTGGTGCGGGGATATTATAACGGGCTGGACAGTGTGGACCTGGCCAAACTGGCCAACGATATGGTTTTCATCATGCTGGAAAAAGATAAACAGTATGTTTCTCCGCTGGTTGAATTGAGGCCCCTGCTGCCGATCGTCATTTTCATCCTGCTGGCAACGGCGGGCGCGGTGATTTATTTATCCAGGAAGCCGAAAGACTCGGGTGTAACACCGAATTCATAATTCATAATTCATAACTCATAACTCATAACTCATAACTCATAACTCAACAAGATAGCCCGGACCGAATGAAAGAGAAAAATCTGACCATACCCATTATCATCGTTTCGATCGCCATTCCCCTTGCGGTGGCCTTTTTAATACTGGGACCTGCAACAAAGTTGAACCCGGGATTTAATACAGGCAGTCTTCCTTTATTTCACGCCATCCTGAATTCAACAACAGCCATTCTGTTGCTGGCCAGTTTGTATTTTATCAAGAACAAACGGATACAGGCCCACAAGAGGGCAAACCTGACTGCCGTTGTACTGAGTGCTGTTTTTCTGATTTCCTATGTGATCTATCACAGCACGAACCCTTCGGTAAAATTCGGGGACCTGAACCACGACGGGGTATTGAGTGCGGATGAAAAAATACAGGCGGGCAGCAAACGCTATGTTTATTATATAATTCTCAGCAGCCATATCATTTTATCAGGCATTATTATTCCCTTTGTTTTGTTCACCTTGCAGCGTGCCTTCCAGGGGAAATTTGACAAACATAAAAAGCTGGCGCGCATCACCTGGCCCCTCTGGTTTTATGTAGCGGTCACGGGCGTGATCGTGTATGTGATGATCAGTCCGTATTATCAGGCTTAAAGCGTAATGAATTGGCCGTTGGCCGTTGGTCGTTGGCCGTTGGCCGTTGGCCGTTGATCGTTGGATTTTATTTCATCTGCCAGCTGGCGGACCTGCCTTAGAAATTCTCAAATTCCTTTGCCGGATCCCAGAATTTTTCTTTGAAGTTTACGATGGTATCATCCTTCACCAGGATGCCTTCCTTCTTCAGTAGTTTTTCCATTTTTCCCGGTGGCTTGAAATGATGTTTTCCGGAAAGAAGACCTACCCGGTTTACAACCCGGTGAGCAGGTACGGTCGGGTTTATTTTATTTGCCCCGTTCATAGCCCAGCCCACCATGCGGGCAGAAAGCCTGGTGCCGAGACAGGCTGCGATTGCACCATAAGAAGTAACCCGGCCATACGGGATTTGCCGGGCAACTTCATATACCTGTTCAAAAAAAGACGGGTCTCTTTTACCGGAGGGAGTCAGTTTGCTGAGGGCCCGTGTTGTTTTTTCTTTTGATTTCCTGCCCGAAAGGGGTTTTGCTTTTCCTCCGGAGGGGGTATTATTTTTTTTCACCGGCATATTAAACGGGTTCGGTATTTTCAATTTGTTTCAGCAATTCCTGCAATTGTAAATCAGGCAGGGGGATTTGCTTTTCAGGAAGGGTAAAGCGCAAATAGAAGACCTTTTTGCTCTCGGCTATGTCCAGTTTTTCATAATGGGTTTTTATGCAGAGCTCCGCCGGGTTTTCAGAACGTGCATATATATCTTCCGATGCATCCTGAATTTGCAGATCGTACAGGTCTGCCATAAGTTTTGTAAAATAGAATAGTGAAGGGGAATCCGTTTTCAGGTGAACGGCACCTCCCGGTTTCAAAATCTTTTGGTAAAGACGAAGAAATCGGGGATGCGTGAGGCGTTTTTTTGCACGGGATGTGCGCAATTGCGGGTCGGGGAAAGTGATCCAGATTTCACTCACAGCGCCCGGTAAAAAATAAGAATCGATTTTGTCGATCTGTGTGCGGAGGAACGCCGCATTGGTCAGATGATGCTGAAGGCATTCCAGGGCGCCGGAATAAATCCGGTTTCCTTTCAGGTCGACGCCGATAAAGTTCCGTTCCGGATACAATCTGGAAAGCCCGACCGTATATTCTCCCCTGCCGCAGGCCAGTTCCAGTGTAACCGGGTTTTCATTCTTAAAAAAATCCTTCCATTTGCCCGGCATGTCCTCGGGATATTGCAGCACATTGGCAAAAGTTTGAATGGCTTGGAAGCGTATTAGTTTTTTGTGGCCCATGACCCGGCAAAAATAAGGCTTCAGTGGAATTTGCTCTCCGAACCTTCGGGTGAAAATGGACTGCCAGCCGCCAGACTTCCTCCGGGTATCAGTCCGGGCATATTCCCAGGCTGCCGGTTCACTATATGTGAGCTATGAAAACTGCCGGGTCCTGTATATATATCCGTGGATCTGATTACCGACATGAACAGGTTTCTGTGTAACAGACCTTCGATAAGCAGGATCGCTGCCATCAGCCCTGAAATATTCTGGGACATGGAAGTCATAACACCGGTTCTGTCCATAATGGATTGAAAGGAATAGCTTCCGATCATACCCAGAGTGGCAATTTCCCAATATTTATAGAATACCCCGATAAAAAGGGTGGCCGTAATGAGTACGGTATAAGAGAACGCTTTAGAAATCCGCATTTTAACGGTACAGATCAGGTAGAAACTAATTGCCAGCAAAAAGCTCATCCCGAAATGTGCGGAGAAATGCACCAGCTTATAATGATCCGAAAGAGAATCCGGGAAAATCAAACCGAAACAACAAACACCTGATGCCAGCAGCACCAGGATCAGTTTGTCTTTAACACTATATTCATTTTTCATAATCACTGAATTCATGTGACGAGGTCGAAATCCGTGCCAAATCATCTTCTTTTAAAGAACATTAACTTTGTAACGCTGTTGGGTTGAATTCACAGGGAGTGGAACCGGCGCTCATTTACCACCCGGCACGCGCGGGTTAATCAGCTGAATGGTTGATGAGGAGAATATTTATATATGGTATTAAGTCGTAATTCATTTTTCCTGCTGTTGGCCGCGCTGATTCTTTTACCGCTGGTATTTTATAAGCTGGCCTGGCTGGCAGGGACCCGTGAAACCACGGGAACCCTGTATTTTACGGGTCATGGGAACCTGGGATCTATCCTGGGGATTTCCACTTACCCGGTCATCCGGTTCATAAAGGGCAAAGACACGATTGTATTTAACGGGAATGTTAATATTCCGCTGAAGCCTGATGAACAGGTCTCTGTCCGTTATCAAACTGACAATCCTGCTGATGCAAAAGTGAATTCCTTTACCTGCATCTGGGGTGATACACTGGCTTATGAACTGGGCCCTTTTTTGATTTTACTGGTTGTATTTTTTCACCCGGACCTGGTGCCGAAGAAAGCAAAAGTGATTCTGGGGAAAAGGCCGTGGTTGAAGTTTGTGAATGGGTAAACCTGGATTCTTCCTATTGCCAATCCATTTGGTCAGCATTGCCAGGTAACCATCCCTGGTCATAATCTTCCAACCCTGACCCGTAAGACGTCACTTGTTCAGCAACGCCTGGCTAAAGGAAAAAATGTATTTTTGGCTGTTGGAAAAAAGGGGGCGGCGCGCCCGGGTTGCGGAACTCATAAGGACAGGTAAAAGGGGGATCGGATTTTTCAGCTGATATGGAAAACAAATCGTTCATCAGTAAATTGCAACAAGAGCTCCCGATAGGTGAGGCTGAGATCTTTTCATGGGAAGAACTGACGGAAAAATGGGGACAGTATATCAATGACCTCATCGAACATGATTTTCAAAAACTCATCAGCCTGTTATACAGGGTTGATGTTCCGGAAAATAAATTACGTCAAATGCTCAGGGATAACCCCGGTGAAGATGCAGGTAAAATCATTGCCTCCCTCATGATCGAACGCTTATTGCAAAAGATCCGGTCCAGGGAAGAGCATCGTTCAAAGCCTGCCGGGTTTACCGGGGATCCGGGTATGGAGGAATGGTAAACGGTACATGAGGGTAAGAAATAAAATTTTACTTTATATAATTTGTAGTATGAAAAAAACCGGATTGCTGATTGCACTGACCTTCTTTGCGTTTTCGACTTATGCCCAACTATCCAAAACGAAATGGAAAACAACCTTACAGCTTGAAAATTCCACTGAGGTTTATTTTGATTTTGGAACGGACAGTCTGAAAGTTTTTGTTGCGGCAGACAGCTCTTTATTGGAAACCGTTCTGTTTACGGAAAAAAGCGGGGAGATGACCTTACTGAAGCTGAGTGGTATCAGTAACTGCGAAGGTGTGACCGGTAAATACAAATTTGAAATTAAAAACGATGAAATGGTTTTAACACTGGTATCTGATTCGTGTTCTGACAGGGCTGAAGTATTGGACAGGGCAGTTTTGATCAGGATATAATTATTTTATCCTGGTAAACTGAAAACCCCGCCACGGGCCTCCGGAAAGATGTATTTTCCACTCCTTGTCCTAAAGCATACTTTTTAGGCCAATACGCCGGGAAATCCGGATAACATCCTTCAAGTAAATCCAAATAACAATCCGGTAGAGACCTTGATCAGGCCTCCCCGGATCGTCCTGGTTTTTGTGAGGACCTTTTATTTTTCAATATTTTCAGTTACCAGTAAATTTTCCTCTATTACTTTTTTAAAAACATGTTTAGGAAAAGCTCCCGGCTGCATCCTGGGTTCACCATCCGCGCCAATGAAAAGCATCGTAGGAATGCTTTGTATGCCAAATACGGCCGATAATTCCTGTTCAGCATCAGTATTGACTTTATAGATAATCAACCTGCCTTCATATTCTTTTGAGAGTTCTTCCAGCACGGGTGCCACCATTTTGCAGGGTCCACACCAGTCCGCATAAAAATCAATGATGGCTGGCAATGTTCCCTGGTATTTCCATTCCTTTTCCGTTTCGTAATTGAACACTTTTTCTTTGAAATCCTGGGCAGTGAGTTTTATAGTTGCCATGGTTTATATATTTTCTGCAAATTTATCAAGACATATCGGGATGGCGGGTGACTTTTGTTACGCTGACGCGCCCTTCATTTTTCACTCCCATCCGCTTTTGAAAGAAAACCTAAAAAGCGTCCTTAAACTAAAAATGCCCCGAAAGGGGCATTTTTAGTTTTGTTGGCTGTAGAGGGAGGATTCGAACCTCCACGGGGCAGTTAGCCTTAGCGCAATGTTAGTGGTGGTCAACCCCAGTCGGCCACGCTTTGCAGCGAGACCGGCATTATGCTACGTTTATCCTGTAATCCCCACCCCCGAGACAAGAGGGCATGTCTGCCAAATTTCATCACTCCACAATATCGTCGAGGTTTTTCAACCATTGACTATGCAATATTAAGGCAAATCAATCAATGTTTTGCATATATACTAATAAATATTTTAAAACATTTGATAATATTTAAATAATAGCTATATTTATTAAATATTATTAAAACAGTGTTTTAAAATGAGCGGTAAATTTAACCTAGACAAGCTGGATTTGCAAATAATTCATGAAATGATGGAAAACGCTGAGATTTCTTATGCTGATCTCGGTAAAAAATTATTTGTATCCGGTGGCACCATTCATGTCCGAATAAAAAAACTCCAGGAGCTTGGCATCGTCAAAGGGACCCGGCTCAATGTGAATCTGAAAAGCCTGGGCTTCGATGTGATTGCCTTTATCGGGATTTACCTGGAGAAGAGTTCGCTGTATGATTCCGTGGCGAAAGATCTTCGTAAGATCCCTGAGATTGTGCGGCTGAATTACACAACCGGCAATTACAGCATGTTCGCCGAAATTGTTTGTAAGGATATCAACCAGCTTCGTTTTGTATTACACGACGAGTTGCAGAAGATAAAAGGCATCGAAAGAACTGAAACGTTTATTTCGCTGGATGAGAGTTTTAACCGGAATGTTCCCGTTTATAAAGAGGCGTAAAGCCCGGGGCTTAAGTCCGGGACCTGTCCGGTCACTCATCTTCGAAAAAGTCAAATCAGACTTTCACATTCAGCGCGTCGCGCAAACCGTTGCCCAGTAAATTAAATGCGAGTACGAGCAGCATGATGGCGATCCCGGGGGCGAGGGCCAGCATGGGATTATGGGTAATGATGAAATTATAATTCTCCTTGATCATGAGGCCCCAGCTGGGTTGCGGCGGCTGAACCCCGATACCTAAAAAACTCAGTCCCGCTTCAATCACAATTGCAGACGCAAAATTGGAAGCGGCCACCACCATTACCGGTCCGAGGATATTGGGAAGAATATGCCGCAGGATGATCCGGCTGTCATTATAGCCCAGTGCCGTGGCGGCTTCCACGTATTCCAGTTCTTTTACGGCGAGTACCTGTCCTCGCACGATGCGCGCCACATTCACCCACATAGTTAAACCGATGGCAATAAAAACCTGCCAGAATCCTTTTCCCAGGAGCAGTGTAAGGGCAAAAACAAGCAATAAAGTAGGAATGCTCCAGATCACATTGAGCAGCCACATAATCGCCTGGTCGGTTCTCCCTCCGTAATATCCCGCCAGGGCACCCAGGAAAATGCCAATGCTGAGCGAAAGGATCACAGTGACCAACCCGACTGCGAGGCTGACCCGCACGCCGATAATGAGCCGGCTCATGATATCCCGGCCGTAACGGTCGGTGCCGAGCCAGAACGTTTTGCTGCGGATCATCATATCCGGATTTCCCGGCGGATGATAAAAGGCCTGCCGTTCACTGATGCCCTCATCAATGAATTTCTGAACGATCATACTGTCGCCCTGCTGTAACCAGGCGGTAACGGGCAGCCAGTCATAACGGTCATCCACACCTGAAAACAGGCGTTCCATCCATGAAACCCCGGGCGGTGTCTGCTGTTTTCTGGTCAGCAGGAAGGACTGGTGGTAGCCGGGTTTTTGTCCGCCGATTTCCAGAATCATCCGGTTGGCATAAGGACTGTGATCGGGTGCCAGCAGGTAGGAAAAGACTGCCATGATCACTGCCAGTATAATAATGATCATACCAAAAGCGGCGCCCCGGTTCTTTTTCAGCCGGCGCCAGGTATCGGCCTGTATGGAATTATTTTCCTTCAATTTTTATTTCACTTTACGGTTTTTCCATTCGTATCTGCCAAAACTACCAAAACTGCCTGCAATCACCGTATAGACAATATGGAAGGGCTGGCATAAAGCAAAATATTTCATCAGGGATTGCTGCTGAAAGAAAGCGGCCACCTTCGCAACAAAAAAGTATTCTGAGATGGTTTTGAAGGCGATCAGGATCAGGAGCCAGCGCCAGTGACCAAAGAATATACAACTGATAAACAAAAGCAGCAAACCGGTATTCACTAAATACACGATCGCCAGGGTGATGAAGGTAGACGCATGTTGGTAGTGTGCAATTTTACTGGCCCAGCGGATGCGCTGACTGAAAAATGCCCGGATATTTTCCGCGGGCCCGGTGCTCACGATCGCCCGGGGATCCCTGATATACCTGGTTCTCCCGGGGAAGGAAGCCTGTATTTTTTTCATCAGCAACATATCATCGCCGGAAGCAATATGATCAATATCTGAAAAACCACCCACGGCATCATAGGCTTGTCTTGTGTACGCGAGGTTGGCGCCATTACACATGGGATAGAGGTTTTTGTAAACGGCCGCCCCCGTAATCCCCTGTAAGGAAATGAAGTCGAGGGTTTGGAATATGGAAAGCCAGGACCCGTCGGGAATCATTTTCACCGGTGCTGCAATGAACTGCAGGTCTTCTTTTATATAAGCCGCCACAAGGACCCGGATCCAGTCCGGCCCCATGACGCAGTCCGCATCGGTGCAGATGATCAGTTCACCACCTGCATGGGCGATGCCGGTTTCAATAGCTTTCTTTTTATAAGAATTGAGGCTACCCGTAACATAATCCGAAAGGTTCAGCAGCGTACATTTCTCCCGGTGCTCCAGGACCCGGGCGGCGGTATCATCTGTAGAAAAATCATTTACGACAATGATTTCGGTGTAGGCTTCCGGGTAGGTTTGTCTGAACAGGGAATCCAGGCAATTCCCGATATGCATTGCTTCATTCCGGGCGGGGATGATTACAGCAACTTTTACGGGACGGGCAGGCACATCATCTGCAGCACCCGGGACCGGATCATCGGTCAAACTGCCCGATGAACCGGGTGTATCTTTCTGCCCCGGGACCGGTATCCGGTCCCAGGCCCGGTGATAATAAAATATCAGGAGGGCGTATACTCCCAGGAAAATTCCCGTGCCGGCGATCAGCAGATGAATCACAGTTACCATTCAGACGGAAATATACGTTGACACCGCCCATCTTTGCATGCTGTGTTAAAAAGAGACCGGAAATTTGCTTTATCAGGGGAAATGAGTAGATTTATATAGTTGTTTAACTAACTATATGCCAAACAACCAATTTAAGAAAGGGGAACTCTATAGCTTTGTAACGGGGAAGGCATCCACGGCCATCGCCCGGCGTCTGCAGAAAAAGTTCAACAGTGCCGGTCTGCGAATCACGATAGAACAATGGAGTGTACTTTATCATTTATGGAAACAGGACGGAATGAGTCAGCAGGAACTCTGCCATGCGACCTTCCGTGACAAGCCCAGCATCACGCGGCTGGTGGACAATCTCGAGAAGCTGCAGCTGGTAAAACGCGTGGCTTCTGAGGAAGACCGCCGGATCAACCGGATCTGCCTGACGAAAACGGGTCTTAAACTTCAGGAGCAGTCCATGATGCTGGCCGAACATACCCTGAACGAAGCCCTGGAGGGTGTGGCGCCCGGCCAGGTGGATATTTGCAAAAGTGTGTTACAACTGGTATATGACAATTTAAAATAACAGCATAAAATTCATGTCATGAGTACAGAAACCGCAAATCAAACACAAATCAAAGGAGGAGAATGGCTGATCCGCGAATCCGAAGCAGCCGGTTGTTTTATACCGGAAAATTTCCAGGAGGAACAGCTGATGGTAAAGGAAATGTGTGCTTCTTTCCTGGATACGGAAGTACTGCCCGTGATTGACCGGATTGATAAAATGGAGCCGGGACTCATGCCTTCCCTGCTGGACAAAGCAGGCGAACAGGGCCTGCTGGGTACCTCCATTCCGGAAGCACTGGGCGGCCTGGGGAAAGATTTCGTTACGGCTACCCTGGTGAATGAAGGTCTGGGCGGCGGATTTTCTTTTTCTGTTGCAATGGCGGCACACACCGGTATTGGCACACTGCCCATATTATATTTCGGCACGGAAGCGCAGAAAACAAAATATATCCCGAAGCTGGCCAGCGGGGAATGGAAAGGTTCTTACGGATTGACGGAACCGAACAGTGGCAGTGATGCCCTGAGTGCAAAAACGACGGCTACCCTGAGTAAGGACGGAAAATATTATATACTCAACGGTCAGAAATGCTGGATCACCAACGGCGGGTTTGCCGATGTATTTACCGTTTTTGCAAAAGTGGATGGTGATAAATTCACGGCCTTCATTTTAGAAAAAGATTTTGAAGGGTTCACACGCGGACCGGAAGAACATAAAATGGGCATCAAGGGTTCATCAACGGTACAGCTCTATTTCCAGGATTGTAAAGTGCCGGTTGAAAATGTGCTGGGTGAAATCGGCAAGGGACATATCATCGCCTTCAATATCCTTAATATCGGCCGTTTGAAACTTTGTGCTGCCGCCCTGGGCGGATCCAAACGCACGGCAGGGGTCGCTATTGAATATGCGAATACCCGCGAACAATTCAAAACCCGTATTTCCCAATTCGGTGCTATTAAAAATAAAATTGCGGAAATGGGGATTTATATGTGGGTCGCCGAAACGGCACTGTACCGGGTTTCAAAATGGATTGAAGATAAAGAGCAGGAATTGTTAACGGAAGGGAAGTCTTTCAGCGAAGCCGTTCTGGGTGCTGCTGAAGAATATGCCATCGAATGTGCCATGCTGAAAGTATTCGGCAGTGAAATGCTGGATTTCGTGGTGGATGAAGCCGTGCAGATTCACGGGGGCAACGGATTCAGTGATGAATATTCGGTTTCGAGAGCCTACCGGGACAGCCGCATCAACAGGATCTTTGAAGGAACCAATGAAATCAACCGGCTCCTGAGTGTGGACATGGTGCTGAAGAGAGCGATGAAGGGGAGGCTGGATATTTTAACGCCGGCAAAAAATGTAGCGAAGGAACTGGTAAGTATTCCCGATTTCGGATCCGCGGAAGAAGGTCCGTTTGCCGCAGAAAAAAAACTCATCATTCAATTTAAGAAAGCCATCCTGCTCACGGCCGGGGCTGCTGTGCAGAAGCTGATGATGAAACTGGAATCCGAACAGGAGATACTCATGCATATTGCCGATATGGCCATGATCACTTTCCATGCGGAATCCGCGCTGCTGCGGGTAATCAAACTCTCTGCAACCAGGAATGAAGAAGCTTTGGCGTTTGAAATGGACGTGCTGCACACTTTTTTATATGATTCGGCGGACAACCTGGAAAAACATGGTAAGGATGCAGTCAATGGATTTGCAGAAGGAGATGAACAAAGAATGCTTTTGCTGGGAATAAAACGATTCTGTAAGGCAAATCCCTTTAATAGCAAGGAAGCGAAACGGCGGATTGCGGATAAACTGATTGCAGACGGCCGGTATCCTTTGTAGTGCTTCCGGATTGTATTATTTTGTATGCCTGATGTTATCCAAACAGAAAGTGTTCCGGCTTTTAGCCCTGACCTTATTCCTGTTCGCCGGACAAAGATCGCAGGGTCAAAATATTCCTGACACGGTCCTCAAGCCTGTTTATAAAACCCTGGATAGCGTGGAAATCAGTACGGGGGGAAATCCGGGCTATTTAAAAACCGTTTCTTCTTCCGGAACCAAAACACCGACCCCGGTGATGGAAATTCCACAAACCATTTCGACGGTGACCCGGCAGCTGATGGACGACAAAATGGATTTTTCTCTGAAGGAATCCATCACCGACCTGGCCAATGTAAACATCTATTCCGGTTATGATGAATATAGTATACGCGGCTTCCTGGCAGAAAATCCGCGGAGTATCAATGGCCTGCGCGGATACAACGCTCTGTACACCAGTATCCTGCTGCTCAATATAGAAAGCATTGACGTGCTGAAAGGCCCGGCAGCCGTACTTTATGGGAATACGGATCCGGGCGGAACGGTGAACCTGGTTACCAAGAAACCGCTTTCGGTACCTTCCGGCCAGGTCGCCCTTTTTGGGGGAAGCTGGGATCATTTCCGGGCGCAGGGAGATTTTACCGGTCCGGTAAATGAATCAAAAACTATTTTATACCGCTTCAATGCCGGGTACGATCAGACCCACGGATTCGTGGATCCTTTTTATTCAAAAGCATTCCAGGCAGCACCTTCTTTTTCTTTCAGTCCGAATAAAAACCTGCAGATCAACCTGGATTTCTCTTTATCGCGCGTAAATACAATTCTCAACCGCGGTCAGCCGGGACTGGAGTCCGGTAATAATTTATACGCCACACCTATTTCTCTTTCCGTAACGCAACCCGGTGATTATTTAAAACAGCAGGACCTGTATTCACTGATTTCCCTTGCCTGGAAAATCAACCCGGCGATTGGTTTCCATACGGCATACCTGCTTTATGATACCCGGCAGGATGTTGTGGAGCACGGGCTGGATTCCTATATCAATTCCGATTCCGTAAACCTGTATTTTCATACGTGGAAATTCAATACCATCACGCAAAGCTGGACGAATTATTTCAATTATACATTTCATTTGGGAGAAACCGAACATAATGCCATGATCGGGTATGATTATATCTCCACAGATGGCAGCATCAGTCAAATCCATTACGAAAATCCGGATTTGTTTGGAAAAGGGAGCGGGATCGCGGGAACCTTTAACCTGCTTCGCCCGGTTTACTCTCAGATGCCGGCTGGCAGTTATTCGGTTTCTTCCAATAGTTCCGGGAGTCAGGATGCGGATAATTATTTTACGCAGGGAATTTATTTGCAGGACCAGGTCCGTTTTAAAAAGCTGAACCTGCTCCTGGGTATCCGCCGTGAATTTTACCGCAAAGATACCGGCGGCGTTCAGCCCGATTCATCAACAACCCGTGAAAATGTATGGCTTCCCCGGATCGGCCTGGAATATGGTATCCGGCCCGGACTCCATGTTTACGGCGTTTACAGCAGGGGATTTGACCCTTATGAACTATCCAATGCCCTGGCTGTATACAACGCGCCGTTCAAACCGGTAAACAGTGAACTGCTGGAAACAGGATTCAAGGCCATGTTTTTAAAAGGGAAATTATACGGGACCCTTTCCTTCTACCAGCTTTCCATTTTTAATGTATCCGTCAATGCGAATGATCCGGCAAATCCCGATCTTTATGTGCAAAGAGGCGAGGACCAGGCCAGGGGAATTGAAATGGAATGGAACGGGAATATTCTTCCCAATGTACAGGTTCATTTCGCCTATGCTTATAATGTGGCAAAGGTGAAGAAATCCGAAATAGCCGCTGAGGTCGGCCGGATCAAAGAAAATGCGCCCATCCATTCCGGGAATGTTTTTTTCAGGTATGATTTTATCAAAGGTTTGCTGAAAGGATTTTCTTTAAACGGTGGTTGCAACCTGGTGGGCAAAAGAAATACCCTGGATACGGCTCTTGAACTGCCCGGTTATTTTACTGTGCAGGGTGGAATCAGTTATGAGTGGCGTCCCCTCACCCTGACGTTCCTGTTAGATAATATCGGGAATGTGGTTTACTGGAGCGGAGCGTATAATAATATTTATAAATGGCCGGGAGCGGGAAGGAATTTCCTGGTTAAAATGAACTGGGACCTGCAACTAAATAAAACCGGTAAATAAAAGATTAAATCAAAAACATATGGCTGAAGAAATCAAAGGGATATTTATTCATCACGTCTACTTCTGGCTGGCGGAACCGAAAAATGCTGAACATAAACAAGCATTGATAGATGGACTGAAAAAACTTTCCGGTGTATCAACTATTCAGCGATATCATATCGGTGTGCCGGCAAATACCAAGAGAGATGTTATTGATTCCTCTTATTCTGTTTCCTGGATATTAATTTTTAATAATGCGGCTGACCAGGATAGTTACCAGGTGGATCCCATCCACCTGCAGTTTGTGGATGAATGCAAACATTTGTGGAAACGGGTACAGGTATATGATTCGGTGGATGTGTCTAAAGTAGCGCCGCCGCCGCTGCATCCATAAAAAAATGCAATTCACCCCGGGAGGGGACGATTACCTGGGAAGGATACAGATCCGGGTTTTTTTCTCCTTCCAGCAATTCATGCAGGGCATGGGCTTTCCCGGAACCGCTGATCATGAAAACAATATGACCGGCCTGGTTGACAATATTTTTGGTGAGCGTAATGCGGTACATATCCTGCGCTTTCAGAAAATAACTGGTTACCCAGGAATTTTCTTCATGTATAACGGGCTCGCCCGGGAAAAGGGATAGTGTATGTCCGTCGTCTCCCATGCCGAGCAGGACCAGGTCAAAAGTTTGCCCGGGCATATGCGGGGACCCGAAATAATCCTGCAGCAGCACTTCATAGCGCGCGGCGGCTTCATCCGGAGGCAGGCTGGTATCCATGATATGAATTTGGTCCGCGGGAATATCCACTTTGTTCAGCAGGGTATCGAATGCCATGCGTGCATTATTTCTATCGTCGTCAAAAGGAACGGCGCGTTCATCACCCCAGAACACATGGATTTTTTTCCAGTCGATTCGTTCCCGGTAGGGTGTGGAAGCCAGCAGGAGGTTTAATTTTTTTGGTGTATTTCCTCCGGAGAGCACAAGGCCGAAATGTTCTTTCCGGGTAAGGGTTTCTTCGATCAGGCTGGTGATCCATTCTGCAAGTCCCAAACACAAATGATCCGCGTCTATAAAAATTTCTTTGTTCATAAAGTTGTCTGATGCCGGATTAAATAGTTCATGAACAGTTTTTAAATGTGCCGGACCTTAAGCCTTAGGCTTTACGTTTAAGAATTACATCAGGATCCACTGATGACCGTCGCGGGCGATCAGGGCTTCCGCATCTTCCGGTCCCCAGGAACCGGGTGCATAGTTTGGAAAACTGACCGGCGGCCTGTTCTGCCAGGCATCCAGGATGGGCATAATGATTTTCCAGGCAGCTTCTACCTGGTCCCTGCGCATAAAGAGTGTGGCGTTTCCTTCCATCACATCAAGCAACAGGGTTTCATAAGCTTCCGGTTCATTTCCGTCATAAGCATCTTTATAGCGGAAGATCATATCCACGGGATTGAGCGTCATGAACTGGCCCGGGCGTTTGGATTGAAAGCGAAGACGGATTTCCATATCCGGCTGGATGCTGATGGTGAGCCGGTTGGGGCGCCAGGTTTCAGCGGCTTCCGGAGGAAATGCATAATTGGGAGCCGGGCGGAACATGATATTGATAACCGTTGTTTTTTCATGCAGTCTTTTCCCCGTGCGGATGTAAAAAGGAACATGCTGCCAGCGCCAGTTGTCGATATAAAATTTTACGGCAGCGAAGGTGTCCACATTGGATTTCGGGTCCACATTTTTTTCATTACGGTAGGCGGATACTTTTTCCCCTTCCATCCAGCCGGCTTCGTATTGACCGCGTACTGCATATTTACCGACTTCTTCCCTGCTGATCCTGCGGATGGCATTGAGCACGTCCACTTTTTTGTTCCGGATTTCATCGGCGTCAAAAGATACCGGAGCTTCCATGGCAATCATGCAGATCAGCTGCAGGATATGATTCTGTACCATGTCCCGCAAAGTGCCTGCGCCTTCATAATAAGCGCCCCTTCCTTCCGAGCCCACGGTTTCGGCTGCGGTGATCTGCACATGGTCAATATAATTGCGGTTCCAGAGCGGTTCAAAAAGGGCATTGGCGAAGCGAAGGGCCAGGATATTCTGTACGGTTTCCTTTCCCAGGTAATGGTCGATGCGGTAAATCTGTTTTTCATCGAACATGCTCATCAGGAGTTCATTCAGGTCGTGTGCACTTTCCAGGTCATGACCGAATGGTTTTTCTATCACGATCCTTGTGCAGGTTTTATCGCGCGAAATATTTTCCCGACCCAGTTTTTTTGCGATGTCCGGCACCAGCTGCGGTGCCACGGCCATATAGAAAATGACATTCGGATGTTCACCGTATTCAGCTTCTTTCTTTTTGAATCATTTCAGTAATGCCCGTATACTGATCGTCTTTCTCCGCATCCATTTTCAGGTAAAAAACATATTTCGAAAAGGACTGCCACTGGTCGTCGGCAATATCTTTTCTCCGGCTGAACTGCCTGATGCCCTCCAGCAGGCGGGCCCGGTATTCCACGTCGCTGTAATCGGTTCTGCCGATACCGATGATGCTGAATTTTTCGGGCATCCAGTTGTCGATAAACAGATTGTACAGGGCTGGAGAAAGTTTTCTGAAATTCAGGTCACCGCTGCCTCCAAAAATAAACAGGACCGTAGCGGGAGGTCTTTTATGATTTTCCATACAAGTTTTTAATTGTCGTAGGATCCCCAATCCGTGTGAAAAATGCCGGGCATGTCCACCCGCTGATACGTGTGAGCTCCGAAATAATCTCTTTGCGCCTGGATGAGGTTGGTTGGCAGGAATTCGCTGCGATAGGCTTCCAGGTAACAAAGCGAATTCATGAGGGCCGCTATCGGGAAACCGGTCTGTGTGGCGTGCAGGATCACCGAAACCATATGGTGTTTCCTGGCCTGCAGGATGCCCGCCACCTGTTTGTCCAGCAGGAGGTTGGGAAGTTTGGGATTTTCTGTAAATGCTTTATAAAACAGATCGAGCATGGCAGAACGGATAATACAGCCACCCCGCCAGATTCGCACGACTTCCGGAAGGGGGATATCCATTTTGAGTTCCGATGAAGCTTTATACAGCAGGGCCAGGCCCTGGGCATAACAGATGATCATCGAAAAATAAAGGGCATCTGCCAGCTGGTTGATGAATACTTCCTGGGGAACTTCTATTTCATGCGTGACGGATTTATAAAGGGCCGAAGCCTGCACGCGTTCTTCTTTGGCGGCCGAGAGGTCGCGCAGGGAAACCGCGATATCAATAACCGGTACGGGTATGCCGAGATCCATCGAATCCTGGGAAGTCCATTTTCCAGTTCCCTTGGCTCCTGCTTTATCCAGGATCCGGTCCACCAGGCGGCCGGTTGTTTTATCGTCGGGTTGCATAAATATATCGCGGGTAATTTCCACCAGGTAGGATTGCAGTTCGCCTTCATTCCAGCTTTTATATACTTTATGCAATGCATCGTTGGAAAGTCCCCTGCCGGAATGCAGGAGCTGGTAGGTTTCGCTGATCAGCTGCATGATGGCGTATTCAATCCCGTTATGAACCATTTTTACATAATGGCCGGCGGCTCCCTTTCCGAGATAGGCCACGCAGGCGCTTCCGTTTACTTTGGCTGACACCGCTTCGAGGATGGGTTTCACCTGTTCATAGGCCTGGGTGTCGCCTCCCGGCATGATACTGGGACCTGTGCGGGCGCCGTGTTCCCCGCCGGAGATGCCGATTCCCATGAAATGAAACCCTTTTTCCCTGACTTCATTCACCCGGCGCAGGGTATCCGTATAATGGGAATTTCCCCCGTCAATAATGATATCTCCCGGAGACACCAGGGGGAGCAGGGACCGGATCACGTCATCCACCGGTTTTCCGGCAGGGACCAGCATCATGATTTTGCGGGGGGGCTGTAGTTTTTGAACCATTTCAGCCAGGGTATTCACACCTTTTACCCGGGTTCCCGGAGTGGCTGAGGCTTCGAGTAATTTTGCCTTGCCCGGGTCCGTATCAAAGCCAATGGCTTTAAAACCATGATCGGCCATATTCAGCAGCAGGTTTCTGCCCATGGTACCCAGGCCGATCATTCCAAAATCAAATAAATTGTTTTCCATTCAGTAGAAATGGGCCTAAAATTAGGCATTTTGGGTAATGTTGGATGAACCGGGTTTGCGACTGCAGATATTAATCTTTGGTTTTTTATTTATCAGATTTTCGAATCCCCCTTGTTTATCTAGAAAAAACAATCTATTTTGCCAATCTCTACTAACCCGGTCCATGCCTATAATGAGCTGTTTGTCTCCATTTATCCTTTCCTGATTTCCTGTATTCCAGATTTCCTGATTGCCCTGGTCGCGAATTATTTTTAAACGACTGGTTACGCTTATGAATCCATGAAAGCCAATTCATTAGCTTCATGATTCCGGGCAGCTAATCGGGCTTAATTTGTTAAGTATATGAAAATATTAACCCTTGGAACCTTATTTTGCCTGATCGTCCTTTGGTCCAACTCCCTGAATGGTCAGAATGTCTGGACCCAGCATAATGACCAGGACCGTACCGGATGGTATCCTCATGAAACCATCCTGGATACCAGTAATGTCAATCAAAATACCTTCGGGTTACAGTTTAGTCATACGCTGGACGACAAAATAATGGTACAGCCATTGGTCGTTCTGAATGTCAATATTCCCAACAAAGGGATTAAAAACATTGTGTACGTGGCAACCCTGAGCAATACGGTTTATGCCTTTGACGCCGATGCCAACACGGGTCCCTACTGGCAGCAGAATTATACCAATAGCATTACACCCGGTGGTCCGGCCTGCACCACCTGCCGGCCGGCAAACAACAACGATATATTCCCCAGTTTATGTGCCGGATATTATGGGGACTTTGCGGGGAATATGGGAATTATCGGTACACCGGTTATAGATACCGCCGGTGGAACCATGTACTTTGTTTCCAAGATCGTAAATGGTACCGTGGACGATCATGGCTATAATAGCGCAATACATTACGAAGAATATACTTACTCGTCTGCTGGATTTCATCAGTATCTGCACGCCATCGATATAACCACCGGGCTCGACCGGCCGAACAGCCCGGTTGAAATTACCGCCTCCGTACCAGGCACCGGTGACGGACAAACAAGTACAAATATTATTACATTCAATCCCCGCACGCAGTTCAATCGTACCGGCCTTGCATTGAACAATGGTATTTTGTATATCGCATTTGCCGCACATTGTGATAATAATCCGAGCCACGGCTGGGTTATCAGTTATAATGCCAGTACCCTGGCATTCCAGCATGCCATGATTGTAACACCCAATGATGGCCGGGGGGGAATCTGGATGAGCGGAACCGCTCCGGCGATTGACCCCGCCGGCAATCTTTATTTTGCAACCGGGAATTCACTTGACGAAAACCCGGGTCCTAGTAACCTGAATATTATTAATCTGTATACTCCGGATCCCACGGTTACCGCAAACCGGGGTGAAAGCGTCGTGAAACTGGCTCCGGATTTAACGATATCGAGTTATTTTACCCCTTTCGATTACGTTTTTCTCAATACGACGGACGAAGATTTTGGTACCCAGGTGATGCTGTTGCCGAATACCAACCTGGTCATGACGGGAAATAAGAACGATTCCCTTTACATCATGAACCGGACGAATTTGGGAGGCTATAATGCCGGCTTCAATAATGTGGTCCAAAGAGTGTGGATTCCACCCACTCCCGGTGAGATTGCTGACCGTGAAATGCATTCGAACTTTGCTTATTTTGGTGGACCGACCCCTTATCTCTATCAATATTCGGAAAACAGTCAGTTAATGGGGTATCCGGTAACCGGCAGTGGATTAGGCACGCCGCTTACGGTCCCGGTTTCTGAATTTGCGGGTCCTACCAGTGCTATCGGAGGTTTCCTGTCAGTCTCTTCCAACGGACCCGACCCTGCAACCGGTGTGTTATGGGCATACCAGCCAGTAAACGGGTGTAATGCCAATGGGTATGGCGCTTCCCCCTGTCACGCCATCCTGCACGCCGTCAGTGCAAATAATATAACAAGGGAATTATGGAATTCAGATATGGTCGTGGCTGATAATATCAACGGCTTTAACAAATTTATCTGTCCGACCATCGCACTGGGTAAAGTGTATCTGCCCACAAATTATAACCAGCTGTTTGTTTACGGATTAAAAGCAAATACCAACTGCGCAATCAATCAGGCACTGTCTAAAAATGCCACGGCTTTATCAAATAACAGCACGGCGAACCAGGTTACGGATGGAAATCTGACGACCAGCTGGACCAGCCAGGCGCATCCTGTAGATTCCATTTATATTGATCTGCAGGGCAGTTATGATATATGTAAAATTGTGATTAACTGGGATGCGACCGGGTACGGTGGGAATTTCGTTCTGAAAGTTTCCAATGATAAAATCAACTGGACTACGGTGAGCTCCTACAGTGGGAATACATCAACCAATACCACATTCAATGGCGCGGTAACCGGGAGATATGTAAGTATGGTCGGCACTGCAACCGGTGGTACTTCCAACAGTTATATCATTGATGAATTCCAGGTGTATGGCAACCCGTCCAGTTCCTGCCCGCCATTAACCGGGCTGAATGCTTCCTCGGGGACAAATGAAACCATTTTCACCAATCAGACCCCTATGGGAACAACGGGTACGGATGCACCGGTCGAGTTGGGTGTCAAATTCCGTTCAGCTGTTCCGGGATATATTACCGGGATACGTTTTTATAAAACTGCCGGGTATACAGGAACTCATACAGGTGAATTGTTTTTACCCACTTCACCAACTACGGGAACATTATTGAATTCCGCAGATTTTACCGGTGAAACGGCAAGCGGATGGCAGACTGTGACATTTAGCGTCTCCCGTGCCTGTTTTGGCAAATACAACCTACGTGGCGGCTTATTATAATGCTACCGGAATTTATGTTTCTGACAACAGCGCAACGGCCGGTGGTACCAGCCTGGCAACTGCAATCACAAACAATAACCTGACCGCGCTTGCTGATGGAACGGATGGGGCGAATGGAGTTTATATGTATTCCGCTGCTAAATCTGCATTCCCATCCGCAACTTTTAATTCAAGTAATTACTGGGTTGACCCGGTTTTCTCAACCGCCATACCGCCTGATCCTCATTCTGAACTCATCAGCTGGGATGCGTTTTCCGGAGCCAGCCAGTATACCATTAATTACAGGCCCAGTCTTTCCGCGAGCTGGCTCACCCGGACTGCAAACACAAATGGTATTGTCCTCTCCGCATTAAGCTGCGGGACTCTTTATGATTATACGGTTCAGGCGAATTGTGGAGCGAGCCAGAGTGTAGTCAGCCAGGGTTCCTTCACACCAACCGGCTGTCCGGCCACTGCCTGCGGGGCACTTCCTCCAACTTACTTTAATGTTGATCTGGGGGATATCGGAAAAGCAGGTTCTACCTGTTTTAATAGTACCGGAAGTGTATATACACTTACCGGATCCGGAACGGATATCGGCAATACATCCGATCAGTTTCAGTTTGCCTTTAACAGCAGTGATATTGCGGATTATGAAGTTACCGGACGGATCGTACAACAGGACAAGGTAAGCGCAACCAATAAAATTGGCGTTATGGTCAGGGACAGTTTAACCAATACGTCCCGGTATGCTTTTGTGGGTTTCGTTAATGCTACCAGTATCATTTTTGAATACCGGGCTACACCGTCGGGCCCGACAACCATCGTTCCCTTAACCGGCGTCACTCCTACAATACCCTACTGGGTGAAAATAAGCAAGTCGGGTACCCAGTACACGGCATATACATCCACCAACGGCTCCACCTGGACGCAGCTGGGCACCACGGTACAGCTTAACTTCGGAACAGCCATTCCCCCGCATTATGGCATGGCCATCACCAGCGCCAATAATACCCTGTTGTCAACCGGTCAGATAGATAATTTCGCCATAACCGGAGGCACGCCATTGCCGATCAAGCTGCTTAGTTTTACTGCCCAAAACATAAACAATAATCATGTACTGGTTTCCTGGTCCGATTCCATGGAACACCTGGTGGATCGGTTTGAAGTTGAGAGAAGTGCCGATAATACCAGCTTCCAGACCATCCAGACGGTAAAAGCGGTTGGAGAAAGCCTGGTCCCGCAGTATTATTCAGTTAAGGATAACCAGCCATTGGGGGGAATGAATTATTACCGGTTGAAGGAAGTTGACCTGGATGGCAAATTCTATTATTCGCCGGTCGTTTCTGTACAATTCGACAAAACGGAAGGACTTGCAATTTATCCCAACCCTGCCGGTAATTACACCGGTGTTTATTCGATGAAAGATCCGATCGTTGAAATAAACATTTATGATATAACGGGAAAATTATTGCAAAACAATATTACGGCCAGTGGACAGACCAGCATTCAGGTGAACACGTCGGTACTTTCAAAAGGTGTTTATATCATTGCGGTAAAAACAACTTCGGCTATTTACAGGCAAAAATTATTTAAGCAATAATGGAGTGTTCTTTTAACGGTATAGTTTCATTTTGTTGGGTATGTGTAAGCCCCGGTGACAGGTATAACAGGTAATGACGCTTTTTCTTAATGATTCAAAGCCGTAGTCGTTTTTGAAGTCGAAATATTTTTTATTGAGTTTGTCCGTCATGCGCATCATATCTCTCGCAATGCGTTTTTGCGGATTTTCATCACTGGCAAAGTCAGCCCTTTTGGGTAAAACATCCGGTTTTGTAACTGGAGTGACAGAACCGGCAGGAGATACCCAGCTGCCTGCTGTATCGGGTCATGATCCGGTCCATCTGGTCTTCATCCGTCTTTTGGGGGATCAGTTTCAGGTTTTTCCATTGCGGTTTTTCCTGTGGGGGAGGCGTTGCGGCAATACCCCCCAGTATAAACAGACCAATTCCCGCATAAATAAATATCTTCTTATTCATAATGCCGGAATCAGGTTATTTTAACCAAAGAAAGATTGCCTTATTTTTTAGGCCCGCCCGGGTGTGCGGTGCCCCGGTGGCAGGTCATACATTCCACAGCCGGAACAAATTCGCCCTGTTCATTTTTGTTGTAGCTGAAATATTTTTTATTGATCTTAGAAGACATCTTCATCATTTTCCGGGCGATATTTTTTTCCGGCTTTTCATCGCTGGCAAAATCAGGGTGATGATTGGAAGTATCTTTGGAAGGGGCATGACAAAAACCGCATTTTACACCCAGGGCCTCCTTAAAACCATCCATCACTTTATCCAGATCTTCCTTACTGATATTTTTCGGAAGCACTTTCAGGTTTTGGAATTTATGTTCTTCGGGTGGTTTGGTTGCTGCGATACCCAACACGAGAAATAAGCCGACGAAAAAGATCACTGTGATTTTTCTGTTAAAGACCATAAGACTGATTTTGAAGCCAAGCTAATAAAAATACCCGAAATAAGAATGAATTATAGATTAATTTGGCAGCTTCTTTATGAAAGGTAAAGCAGCCATCGGATTTATTTTTGTCACCCTGCTGGTCGATGTGATCGGCTGGGGACTGATCATCCCGGTGATGCCCTCAACTCATCGCCGGCCTGAAACATATTACCGTGAACCAGGCAAGTAAAGAAGGGGGCTTGTTGTTGTTCGTGTATGCTTTCATGCAGTTTATATGCGCCCCCATCCTTGGCAACCTGAGTGACCAGTATGGAAGAAGACCGGTGCTTCTTTTTTCCCTGTTTGGATTCGGGGTGGATTATATTTTCCTCGGGTTCGCACCCAGTTTCGGATGGCTTTTCCTGGGAAGGACGATTTCCGGTATTACAGGGGCCAGTTTTACAACGGCTTCCGCCTATATCGCGGATATCAGTAATGCGGAAACCCGGGCAAAAAATTTTGGACTGGTCGGCGCCGCGTTCGGACTCGGATTTATTATTGGTCCGGCTATTGGCGGATTGCTCACGGGCTGGGGTATACGCGCACCTTTTTATGCTGCTGCCGTGCTCACCCTCCTGAACTGGCTTTATGGATATTTTGTGATTCCCGAATCCCTGTCAAAAGAGCACCGGAGAAAATTTGAATGGAAGAGAGCCAATCCCCTGGGATCTTTGCAAAACCTGAAAAAATATCCGGCGGTTGCAGGACTGATTCATGGCTTTAACCCTGGTATATCTTGCTTCGCATGCGGTGCAAAGCAACTGGAGTTATTATCACTGCTTACCGGTTTAGCTGGACGCCTAAAACCATTGGAATTTCTCTGGCGGTTATGGGAGCCCTGGTGGTCTATGGTGCAGGCCGGGCTGATCCGCCTGATCACGCCAAGAATCGGGAACGAGCGAAGCATTTATATCGGTCTTCTTTTTTATGCCGTCGGCATGTTCCTCTTTGCAATGGCCAGCCAGAGCTGGATGATGTTTGCTTTCCTGATTCCCTATTGTCTGGGTGGTATTGCAGGGCCGGCCCTGCAGGCAACCATTTCAGGCCATGTTCCGCCCAATACGCCAGGGGGAACTGCAGGGATCACTCACCAGTCTAATGAGTATAACTTCTATTGTCGGTCCCCTGCTCATGACCAATCTTTTCTCTTATTTCACTTCAGCTCAGGCACCCGTTTCATTTCCCGGGCGCGTCCTTTCTTTTAGGAGGGCTGCTGATGCTTACCAGCAGCATCGTGGCATATAAATCTTTAAAGCAGAGTTAATAATTGGAATTATTTGATGTACATTTGCGAAGTCTTAAGTTGATCAGCATTTAGTAAGTGAACAAACATTCTGCTACGCAATCTTCAGTACGGTTAGTTAGTCGCCTTTACTTCTGCTTTCAGTCAGCTTGTATTTTTATCATTTAATTTTTTATTTAAGTATGAACATTTATGTTTCAAATTTAAGCTTCAACGTAACCGACGAAGACTTAAACGAGTATTTTGCAGAGTACGGTGAAGTTTCATCTGCTAAAGTAATTCTTGACAAATTCACTCAGAAATCACGTGGATTTGCATTTGTTGAAATGGCAGACGATGAAGCTGCTAAGAAAGCAATCCAGGAACTGGATGGTGCTTCAGTTGATGGAAGGACCATTAACGTATCCGTAGCTAAACCCCGCGAAGAACGCACAGGCGGAACCGGTGGTGGAAACAGAAGCGGTGGGTGGTGGTAATTTCCAGAAAAGAAATAACTACAGCAACAGCAGATATTAATCGCTTTTCATTGAAGAGGTTAAAGCCGTCCCGCCATTGCAGGACGGCTTTTCTTTTTTAACAAGTCGTTAATCAATTCATTTATTCCCAGTGGCCTTTCTGCCAGCGGTAACCTTTTTGACCGTTTTCCCAATACCCTGATTTCCATTTATGACCCTGCCTGGCAGTGTTGCCAGTAGCCTTCCTGCCAGTGATACCTGCCTCCGCCTCCATTCCCAGTCACCCGCTGATCCAGACATAGCCGGGACCCGGGGAAAGCGGACCGTACATAATCCACATCGGCGGGCGCTTGGTTACCACATAGCCTGCCAGCCAGCCGAAATAGTAGGACAGCAGCTAAAAAGCAGTATCCAGAATTGAATTTTTCATAATTTTAACGGTTTAATCCATAAGAAAGCAAAACCCGTTCCTCTCAACGGTTGCTTATTTCGTAATTTGCAGGAATTTCAATGTCAATGATTAGTGAACCCCCCGTAACCGCCCCCCTGACCGCTAAAGATTTTGTAACCGACCAGGAAGTTCGCTGGTGCCCGGATGTGGCGATTATTCCATTCTGGCACAGGTTCAGAAAGTAATGCCGCAATATTGGTATTCCCCGCGAAAATATAGTGTTTATTTCAGGCATCGGATGCAGCAGCCGGTTTCCTTATTACATGAATACTTATGGTATGCATTCCATTCATGGAAGGGCAACAGCGATCGCTTCCGGATTAAAAGCCACCCGCCCGGAACTCAGTGTATGGATCGTTACCGGTGATGGGGATTCACTGAGTATTGGCGGAAATCATACCATTCATTTGCTTCGCAGGAATTTTGATGTGAATATCCTGTTGTTCAATAACCAGATTTATGGTTTGACCAAGGGTCAATATTCCCCTACCTCCGAACCGGAAAAAGTGACCAAATCGACGCCCATGGGCAGCATTGATCATCCGTTTAATCCCCTGGCACTGGCCATGGGAGCAGATGCGAGTTTTATTGCCCGGAGCATGGACAGGGATCCCAAACATCTTCAGCAAATGCTGATGCGCAGTTACCAGCACAAAGGATCTTCGTTCCTGGAAATCTATCAGAACTGCAATATTTTTAATGACGGTGCTTTTGAAGTATTTACCGAAAAAAGTTCCAAGGCCGCCGAGACTCTTTTCCTGGAACAGGGTAAGCCCCTCATCTTTGGGCTCGAATCAGGATAAAGGAATCCGCCTGGATGGTCTCAAGCCGGTTGTGGTGGAAATCGGGAAAGGGTATACGGCAGAAGATCTATGGGTCCATGATGAAAAGGACCTCTATAAAGCCCAGTCCCTGGTGCGCATGTTTGATGATCCCAGACTGGAATCTCATTTTCCGCGTCCTTTTGGCGTTTTTTATGAAAGCCAGCGGTCCTGTTATGAAGATATGCTCAAAGGGCAGATTGAAGAAGTGATCAGTACCAAGGGCAGGGGAAACCTGAATAAGTTATTGAAGGGCAGGGAGACGTGGACGATTAACGCTTAACGCTTAACGCTTAACGCCCAACGCCCAACGCCTAACGCTTAACGCTATAATTCATAATTCATAACTCATAACTCATAACTCATAACCTGCCCGCTGCCAACCGTTATCCGTCATCGGTAAATCTTCAGGCTGCCAGCCACTTTTTATCGGAATGCTTTTAGTTACATTGTGTCATGTTCCTAAAGGTTCATCCTGAGAATCCACAGGAAAGAAATATCCAGACCATTACAGAATGCCTGTTATCAGGAGGCATCATCATATATCCCACCGATACCATCTATGGATTGGGCTGTGATATTTTTCAGCATAAAGCCATCGAAAGGATATGCCGGATCAAACAGATCGATCCCGCTAAAGCCCGTCTCTCTTTTGTATGTTATGACCTGAGCGATTTAAGCGTGTATACCAAAAGTATTTCCACGCCTTTATACCGGGTGCTGAAAAATCATTTGCCCGGCCCCTATACTTTTATTCTCCCTGCGAGTAAAGAAGTCCCTAAAATACTCAAGAGCAGGAAAAACAGTATCGGACTCCGGGTGCCGGACAACCTGATTGCCAGAACCATTGTGCAAAGACTGGGTCATCCGGTACTCAGCACTTCCCTGCCGGGTGAACTTGTGGAAGAATATACAGATCCGGAAATTATTTATGAGCAGTTCAAAAACCTGGTGGACATCGTAGTTGACGGGGGAACGGGTAATATGATTCCGTCAACGATTATCGATTATACTTCCGGCGAAGCCGTCATACTGCGCAAAGGAGCAGGGGAATGGCCGGACGAATAATAGAGTGAACGTGCTGCATGCGTTTTTGTCAGCGGATTTTCTCCTGCAGGTTTTTTTTAATGAATTCAAACCATTCTTCTTTTAGAATGGAGATACGATTGAATCCCTTCTGCCACCTCCAACAACGGGCATATGACTTCGAAGTACCCCTTCAACAGTACAGCCGATATGTTTCATGGCCCGGACGGATTTTTCATTTCTCAGATCAGCCCGGAATTCCACTCGTTCCATTCCCCATTGTTCAAAGGCATAGCCCAGCAAAAGCAGCTTGCAATGACGGTTCAGGCCGCTGCGCTGAAATTTTTTTCCATACCAGGTATAACCCAGCTGCGTAGTTGAAAAAGCGGGCTGGATATCGTAAAACCGAGAACTTCCCGCATATTCACCGGCCTGTTTGTCGAAAATGATAAAGGGATATTCCTTTTGCATAGCCCGTTCCCGGATGGCATGCTCTATATATTTTGTCATTCCTTCCCTGCCGGCCGCGCTGACGGCCGAGTAGGTCCATAATTCCGGCTCCTGATCTGCGTAAGGTAAAAGAAATGGCAGGTCCTCCTGCTGAAGGGGTCTCAGCAATACGCGTTCGTTTTCCAGCAACAGGTTCTCGGGAAAACAGATCATCAGTTTCAGGTTTTTTTTATTCTCAATCAAAAATCTCTAACTGGGAGGCTGTAATATGAAAGCTTTTACGGTGATATGGGCATAAACCGTGGGATTCAATGCCCCTGCGGTGTTCCGGTGTGCCATATCCCTTGTTATTAAACCATCCGTACTGCGGGTATTCCAGGTGCAGTTGCTGCATGTATTCATCGCGGTATGTTTTAGCCAGAATGCTGGCAGCCGCAATGGAAGCATAGATGCCATCTCCCCGGATTACACAGCGGTGCGGAATTTTTTTATACTTATAAAACAGGGGTCCGTCGATCAGCAGAAACTCAGGCTTCTGATTCAGCTTATGGATCGCCCCGTGCATGGCTTTGAAAGATGCCTTCAGGATATTGATCTTATCAATCTCTTCATTACCCACCTGCTCCACGGCAAAATCCAAAGCATGGGTTTCAATATAGGTTCTGAGCTCAATCCGTATTTCAGGGGCGATCTGTTTGGAATCATTGAGCAGGGGATGATGAAAATCCCTGGGCAGGACCACCGCCGCGGCAAATACCGGTCCGGCAAAACATCCCCGGCCTGCTTCGTCGCATCCTGCTTCGCGTAAATGGGAATGATGGAATGCTTTGAGCAAAGAAATTTCTTTGCTCAAAAATAATGCAATGCATGACTTCACGGTTCGCCGGGGGGAAATAGTTATCTACAGAGGTCCGGGATGAATTATTTTTGCCACATGGTCAGCTGGAAAACAAAATCTGCCAACCGGGGGGTTGCCTATTGGGTACTCGCAGGCACCGTCATGTTATTTATTCAGGTATTGCTGGGTGGAATTACCCGGTTAACCGGTTCGGGGCTTTCCATTACCGAATGGAATGTAATTACCGGCGTTCTTCCGCCCCTCAGTCCGCAACAATGGTCGGCGGAATTCGATAAATATAAGCAGACACCGCAGTTCCACCTGCTGAATGCCGGGTTCACCCTGTCTGATTTCAAATTTATTTTTTTCTGGGAGTGGTTTCACCGGTTATGGGCACGGCTGGTGGGCGTTGTTTTCATCGTTGGCTTTGTGCTGCTTCTTTTTAAAAGAAAATTGAAAAGTGAAATGATCATGCCCCTGCTCATCTTGTTTTTCCTGGGCCTGCTGCAGGCACTCATCGGATGGATCATGGTTGCCAGTGGTTTGACCGGCGATGCAATCTATGTGAAACCAACCCGGCTCGCCCTGCATTTCATTTTTGCGATCGGGCTCATTTCATATGCGTTCTGGTTTTCCCTCAGACTATTAATTTCCGTTTCCCGTATCCGGAATGCCCGCGGTATCCGGGCTTTATCCATCGCCCTGGTGGTATTGGTTTTTGTCCAGTTATTATACGGGGCGCTGATGGCCGGAAATAAAGCGGCTGCCGTGGCGCCTACATGGCCCCGGATCAACGGGGACTGGATACCGGCAAACCTGTTCAGGGATAAACCCTTTTTGATCAATTTCATCGGCAATCCGGTTACCATTCATTTCATACACCGGAACCTGGCTTATCTCATCGGGCTGGGGGTCCTGTTATGGACGCTCCTGATTTTCGGTTCGGGTATGATACGAAATCAGCGGACCCGTTTGCTCCTCCCGCTGGGCCTGGTGTTTTCCCAGATCCTGCTGGGTATTCTGGCCCTGTTGGACCAGTCCCGGCATTGTGGCCAATCACTGGGTGGCTTTCGACTGGATGGCATTATTACATCAGATCAATGGTATGCTGCTGCTTTTCAGTCTGATTTATGCGATCTATGTGTTAAGGCCTAATTTGAAGTAATTTTAAGCTGGTCTTTCCGTTAGGATAAGGATCGCGGGATGATGCCCGGCTTTATTTTTCACCTAAATTTCCGCAGATCCTGGCGGCACGATGGTATACCTGAAATCAGTTTATTATTCTTTTCCCGTCCAGCTGATATTCCTGTATCTGAAAAAATATCAGCTGCTCCTCATTTTCTGGTTGATCCTCTTCTCCACCATTCATGGAGGATTCATGCATTCTGTCGGGGCTGATGCTCTGTTCCTTGCACCCGAATACCTTGACCATGTAAATGCATTGAGCGGGGCCATCGTTGGTGCAGCTGCCGGGGCATTTATCATGAGCTGGAATGTAACCACTTTTATCCTTTACAGCCGGCATTTCCGATTTCCTGGCCACAACCACCCGGCCCTTTCTGAAATATTGCACCAATAATTTTATACTTCCGGGAAGCCTGTTGATTTATTATTTCTTCAAGGCCATAGATTTTGACAGCTCCAAGGAACTGATGACCAACAGTGAAATTGCCTGGCTGATCGCGGGATTTCCTGACCGGATTTTTTTTGGTGATCGGACTTTCCCTGCTGTATTTTTTTGGAGCGGACCGGACAATCATCCGGCAAATGACTCCGCTGATTGCGAATCCGAAACTTTTTAAGTCGCAGTTTAAATCAAAAGATCGTGCAGATTTATACCAGCCGTCTGATCCGTGTGAAATGGTATATGAGCGGACCGCTCTCAGTGAAACAAGTGCGTGATGTATCCCATTACAGCAAGGAATTTATTGAACGTGATTTTCAGCCGGCACCATTTTGCAGCCATTCTTTCTATTTGTATCGCATTTCTGTTTCTGGTCGTTGTTGGTTTTTTTATGGATCGAACCTTATTTCCAGCTTCCCGCTGCGGCCAGTATATTCCTCTTTTTTTCCATTCTGCTGGCGGTTTCCGGGGCCTTTTCCTATTTCCTGGAAAGCTGGAGTATTCCTTTTCTGGTGCTTCTTTTTTTTGTACTGAATATTTTATACCACTATGAAATAATAGATCCGACGAATAAAGCATATGGATTGAATTATACCAACCGGGCGGACAGGCCGGAATATTCCCAGGCGCATTTGCTGGAACTTTGTTCACCTTCAAGAGTGGCGGCCGATAAAACCCGCATGCTGCAGATCCTGGAAAACTGGAAGAAAAAACAAAAGGAGGAAAAACCTATTCTGGTGATCATCAATACCAGCGGAGGCGGCAGCCGGAGCGCTGCATTTACCATGAATGTGCTTCAGAAACTGGATAAGGAAACAGGCGGAAAGTTAATGGATAAGACGTTTTTGATTACCGGAGCTTCCGGTGGGATGTTCGGTGCAGCATATTTTCGTGAACTGTGCCGGCTTAGGACAATACAAGGATCAGCAGCATTCATCCCGATGATCACAAATATACTGATGCCATTTCGGTGGATCTGCTTAATCCGCTCTTTTCTTCCTTTGTTGCACGTGATCTGGCTTCGCCTGCCCAAAAATTCAAAGTGGGCAATTATGAATATGTTAAGGACCGGGGTTATGCATTTGAACAGAAACTCAATGCCAATACGGGTGGGGTTCTGGACAGGCAGCTTCGCGATATTGAGCCTGAAGAATCGTCTGCAAAAATTCCGTTGATGTTATTCAGTTCGGTGATCACGAGAGACAGCCGTACGATGCTGATCAGTACTCAGCCCATTAGTTTTCTTATGCGGCCTGTATTCGACAGTAATCGCATAAAATCCATTGATCCGGATGCCGTAGACTTCGGCAGTTTTTTTTACAAGCAGGATCCTATGAACGTACGCATGCTGACGGCATTGCGTATGAATGCCACTTTTCCATATGTGCTCCCCAATGTCTGGCTGCCATCCGAACCTGTGATCGATGTGATGGATGCGGGATTCCGGGATAATTTCGGAGAACAGGTGGGTATACGATTTGTGGACGTATTCCGGGACTGGATTCTGCAGAATACAAGAGGAGTGTTGCTGATTCAGATTCGTGACCGTAAAACAGGAGGCTGGGAAAATCCCTTTGAATCAACCAATATCACCGAAATCATCACCAAACCCCTGTTACTGCTTCAGTATAACTGGTACAAAATGCAGGAATACAATCAGAACGATCTCCTGAGTGTAATGGAAGGTTATATGGGCAACACGTTTTATAAAATGACATTCCAGTACGAACCCAAAACGGTAAATGACGGAGCAGCATTGAATTTCCATCTAAGCAGAAAAGAGAAACTGGATATTGCCAATGCAGTAAACAGCCCCCTGAATCAGGAGATTCTGAAAAGCGTGCATGAGATATTGTATCCCCAATAAAGTCTAAGGCCTAAAGCTCAAAGCTTAAAGCTATTCCCTGAATATTTTAAAGAAAAGTGATAGAATAAACTCCAGAAAATTAATTCTATGAGCAATACGCTTTGGGCCTCAAGCTTTAAGCCTTGTGCCTTTAAGGCTGTATTAGCTTAAAGCAATTGGGAACGACCTGAAATACAAATTCCTCAAAAGTATCCGCAGGATCTCCATCTATATGCAAAGGGGCTAACGATGGGTTTCGTATGGTGATTTTATCTGCCTGCAGGTAGATGATGTTTTTTTTATTTCCGAAATCCGAAACAGGCAAGGGAAGATTATTGCCTGCCACGTGATGCAGAACAGAAAAAGGCAGACTGAATTTATTCATCTTCTTAACGATCACGACATCCAACAGGCCATCGGAAATGCTTGCCCTGGGGGCGATGGTAAAATTGTTTCCGAACTGGTTACCGTTGGCGATGCTGATAAAAAAAGCATCTGTTTTGATTGTGCGGTTCTTAATTTTAATTTCAAAAGGATGGGCTTTGGATTTAAAGAATTGTGCGGTGGAAATCCGGATATATGTTTGCAGCCCCCTGGTTTTTTGTTTCGCAAATTCATGGGCCACGGCAGCATCGAACCCAATACCGCAAAGCATGCAGGAAAATTTTTCGTTAATATAAAACGCATCTGTCGGGCGGGCCACACCGCTAAAAATCAAATCGAGAGCGCGGCCCGTTTGTTTAGGTATTTTTGCAGCGAGGGCAAGTCCATTTCCCGAGCCCATAGGAATAATCCCAAATTGAACCGGCTCCATACGAAGTGCATTGACTACAGCATTCACGGTGCCATCGCCACCGCATATCACCACATCTGTAATGGCTTCTTTCCGGATTGTCTGCCGTAGATTTTCATACCGTCCGTCTGCATCGGAAGGCAGGATATCGAAATCTATTCCGGCCATCCTGGTTTTCCGGATAATCAGTTCCTTCACCCTTGTTTTCTTTCGGGTGCCCGAAATGGGATTGAGCAGGTAAATGATTTTACGGGACATGAGCGCAAGTTCTGTTAATTGCTTAATTTCAAAAAAGAAATCCGGATTCTTTCCTTACCTCACGATGGTATTTTCCGACCGGGGATTAACAAACGGCAAATAAATTCTCAAAATGACTGTTGCACCAAAACAACGATTTCTTGCTCTGGATGTATTCAGAGGTATGACGATTTGTTTCATGATCATCGTAAATACTTCCGGAAGTAAGTTTACCTATTCGCCTCTCGAGCATGCCCATTGGCATGGGTTCACACCTACTGATCTTGTATTTCCTTCTTTTTTTTCGCTGTCGGAAATGCGATGAGTTTTGTGATGAACAAATGGCATGCACTCAGCCAGTCGCAGGTGTTGGGAAAAATTTTCAAACGCACACTAATTATTTTTCTATGCGGATTCCTATTATACTGGTTTCCATTTTATGAACTCGACAAGTCGCATAACATCATCGTTTCTCCCTTTTCCCATACCCGGATCCTGGGTGTACTGCAAAGAATTGCCCTGGCTTATTGTATCGCTTCCCTGTTGATTTATTATTTCAAACCGGGTACGGTAATCAGCATATCTATTTCCATTCTGTTGTTATACTGGGCCTTCATGCTGATGGGCGGCGATGCGCCGGATCCGCTCGACGATGACTGGTAACCTGGGTTATAAAATTGATATGTGGCTGATGGGACCGAACCATCATGTATCATGGAGAAGGCGTGGCTTTTGATCCGGAAGGATGGTTGTCCACCCTGCCTGCAGTGGTAAATGTCACTTTTGGATATATGGTCGGGAGGTTTATCCAGGAGAAAGGGAAAAAGTTTTGAAGGACTCACCAAACTCCTGCTGTTGGGCTGCTCCCTGGTTGTAATTGGCTATTTCTGGGATCTTTCTTTCCCTATTAACAAAAAATTATGGACAAGTTCATTTGTGGTATATACCGTGGGTATCGATTGCGTGATCATTTCATGTAATCATCTATGTAGTAGAATTTCTGGGCAGGACCCGATGGACCGGGTTTTTTACCGTTTTCGGCAAAAACCCACTTTTTATTTACCTGCTTTCTGAAGTCGGGGTCACCGTATTATGGACATGATACATCCTGAGCCCGGGGTGTCCTTTCATACACTGGATCTATACCAGCATATTTACAGGCACGCGGGTTGTACCTGGGATCCCTGCTCTTTGCGATTTCCTGGATGCTTATTCTGCTGGATTATCGGACTTTACCTGGATAAGAAGAAGATATATGTGAGGGTTTAATACAATTTGGAAAAGTGAAAATGGGTAATTACGCAGCTGACGCCTGACAGGTTAAAACTCAGGAAGGCATATCGGGGGCTGCTTTCCTCATGCTTTTGTGCAAAACCATTTCCGGTTTTCCGATTTTTCAAATTCCGCCATTCCCGGATTCGCCTCCCGGAGAAACCCTTCCTTATACGGGGAAAATGCTTACCTTTGCGCGTCCAAAAAACAGGGCAGTCGGTCCTGCTTAAAGCAAAGAAATTATGGAGATCAGGAACATCGCGATTATTGCACACGTAGACCACGGTAAAACCACGCTGGTTGATAAGATATTACATGCTACAAAGGTTTTCCGGGACAACCAGGAAACCGGTGAACTGATCATGGACAGCAATGATCTTGAAAAAGAAAGAGGCATTACCATTTTCAGTAAGAACGCATCCGTTTATGTACAATGGTGTTAAGATAAATGTCATCGATACACCCGGTCACGCCGACTTTGGAGGTGAAGTAGAACGGGTTCTCAAAATGGCGGATGGTGTATTGTTGCTTGTGGATGCCTTTGAAGGCCCCATGCCTCAGACCCGTTTTGTATTACAGAAGGCACTGCACCTGAATCTGAAACCGATTGTGATCATCAATAAGGTCGATAAACCCAATTGCAGACCGGACGAAGTACATGAAGCCATATTTGAATTGTTTTTCAATCTCGATGCTACCGAGGCACAGCTGGATTTCCCCACTTATTATGGTTCAGGGAAAAACGGATGGTTCAACGACTCACTGACACCCACAACCGACATCATTCCTTTACTGGATGGCATCATAAAACATGTTCCTGCCGCCTTCTAAGAATGAGGGACACCTGCAAATGCAGATCACTTCTCTGGATTATTCATCTTTCCTGGGAAGAATCGCCGTGGGAAAAGTTGCCCGGGGATCCATCAAAGAAGGTCAGAACATTGCGCTGATGCAGGCTGATGGCTCATAAAAAAATCCAGGGTGAAAGAACTCTACGTTTTTGAATCTCTGGGTAAAAAGAAAGCTACTGAAGTTCTCTGTGGCGATATCTGCGCAGTGGTTGGTCTCGAGGATTTCAATATCGGAGATACCATTGCTGACCAGGATAATCCGGAAGCATTGCCATTAATCAGTGTTGACGAACCGACGATGAGCATGATGTTTTCCATCAACAATTCACCCTTCTTCGGAAAGGACGGTAAGTATGTTACTTCCCGGCATCTCAGGGACCGTCTCATGAAGGAGACTGAAAAAAACCTGGCCCTCCGGGTGGAAGATACTGGCTCTGCTGATAGTTTTCTCGTATTTGGCCGCGGTATTCTCCACCTGGGGATCCTGATTGAAACCATGAGAAGGGAAGGATATGAACTGACTGTGGGCCAGCCTCAGGTTATCGTAAAAGAAATCAATGGCAAGAAATCATGAACCCTTTGAAGTTCTCGTCGTGGATGTTCCGAACGAATTCAGCGGGAAAGTGATTGATATGGTTACCCAGTCGCAAAGGCGAAATGCATGTGATGGAAACCAAGGGGGATATGCAGCATCTGGAATTTGAGATTCCGTCACGCGGCCTGATCGGCCTTCGTTCCAGTATGCTCACCAATACGGCCGGAGAAGCAGTTATGGCACATCGGTTTGCTGAATACAAACCCTGGAAAGGGCCGATTCCCGGCAGAAGTAACGGGGTCCTGATTGCAAAAAACCAGGCGTCTACTACCGGGTATTCGATCGACAAACTCCAGGATCGCGGATCATTTTTCGTGGATCCGGGAGAAGAAGTATATGTAGGCCAGATCATCGCGGAACATATCAAACCGGGCGACCTGATCGTGAATGCAACAGAAGGTAAGAAGCTGACTAATATGCGCGCCAGTGGAAGTGATGATTCCGTTCGCATCATTCCGAAGATCCAGATGACCCTCGAAGAATGTATGGAATATATCCAGCAGGACGAATGCATTGAAGTGACGCCAAAAAATATCCGGCTCCGCAAGACCATCCTGGATGAGGATACCCGCAAGAAGTATCAGAAAATGCTGAAGACGGAGGAAGTGGGGTAGTCCTTAAAAACGTATTTTTGCCATAAATCAGGATATATGAAAAGAAAACTTGGTTTTTGGGTGATGTCGTTCATCCTGATCCTCAGCCTGGGTTCAGTGAAAAGAAGTTATTCCCAGTGCTCCATTTGTACACGTACCGTTCAACAGATGGGGGAAAGGCCCGGCAAAGCATTTAATGCGGGCATCATGTATCTTGCCTTCACACCGCTCGCCATTGGAGGAATACTGGGTTACCGGTGGTGGAAAATGAACAGGTAATCATTCCATCCGCATATCATGCATGATCAAAACTTTTTGATCCGGGAATCCAGATCTGTATTGATGGATGCTCCCGTCTTTTCTGTTTTCATTCCAACCTGGAATAACCTGCCTTATCTCAGGTTATGCATCGACAGTTTGCGGAAACACACAACTTTTGCCCACCAGATCATCGTTCACATCAATGAGGGAAATGACGGAACCCGCGACTGGGTTAAATCGCAGGCCGACCTGAGTTATACCCTTTCCGAAGAAAATATCGGCGTTTGCTATGCCCTGAATCAATGCCGCACCCTGGCCACAGCGGATTATTTTCTGTATTTAAATGATGATATGTATGTATGTCCCGGCTGGGATCAGCATCTCTTATCTGAAATAAAAACCATCGGTCATGACGCTTTCTTTCTATCCGCAACGGCGATAGAACCGGTTCAGACAGGCAACGATTGTGTGATTGTGCAGCATTTCGGCACTGACCCGGATTCCTTCCGGGAAGAAGCCCTGCTCAGAGAATTTAAAGTGCCGGAAAAAAGCGACTGGCAGGGGGCAACCTGGCCACCCAATATCGTTCACAAAAAAATCTGGGACCTGGTGGGAGGTTATAGTATTGAGTTTTCACCCGGACTCTATTCAGATCCGGATTTTTCCATGAAACTGTGGAAGGCGGGTATCCGCCTGTTCAGGGGAATAGGCGCAAGCCGGGTTTATCATTTCGGCGGCAAATCCACCATCCGTATGGTACGAAACCGGGGTTATTATACTTTTATTTCCAAATGGGGCATGAGTGCCCGGACGTTTACAAAAAAATTTCTCAGGAGCGGGTCGCCTTTTGACGGGGCGCTCACCGAACCGGTCCTCTCATTTTCTGTCCGGATGAAAAATCGGATAAAACGGATACAGGCTTCCCTGAAATCGATTCAATAGGATAACGTATTTGATCCTGCAGGTCTTATCAATGAATCCTGGTTATTTCCCTGATAAGGATTCAGCAAACCGGTATATATTAAAATCTGCTTCAGGCATTGCTTTTTCAATGGCCATACGGAGTGCTTCCATATTCATATCGCGCATGCGGTGAGCAGCTATCAATTGCCAGGCTTTTTGGGTAAGCAGATTCAGTGACTTTTCGGGCGCAGGGTGCCTGATGCTTTTCTTTATTGCAGCATAAAGCGCTTCAATGCCTTTTTCTTCGGTAGCAATGGTTTGATAAAAAGATATTTCATCCATTGATTTTGCCGTCTGGTAGTGAATGGACGACTTTAAGGAAAGGAGAAATTGTTCAGCACCCGGCCTGTCAGATTTATTCACTACGAATAGATCGCCGATTTCCATGATGCCTGACTTCATGGTTTGAATATCATCCCCGGACTCCGGAACCAGCACCAGAACAACCAGGTCGGCCAGCCGGGCGATATCCACTTCGGATTGTCCCACGCCCACTGTTTCAATCAGTATGTAATCAAAACCCGCACCCGACAGCAGGTCGGTGATTTGAAAAATTTGTGGATTGAGTCCGCCGACGGTACCCCGGGATGCCAGCGAGCGGATAAAAACACCGGGGTGATTATACCAGCGGTTCATCCGGATCCTGTCGCCCAGCAGGGCGCCTGAATGAAAAGATGAAGAAGGATCCACGCAAAGGATCGCTAGTTTTTTTTCTTCCCCGACAAATTGTTTGATGAGCGCGTCGGTAAGGGTGCTTTTACCTGCCCCGGGCGGACCGGTGATCCCGATAACAGGCACACGCTTATAGGGGATATTTTTCAACAATTCATCCGCGCCCGGTCTGGCATTCTCAACCAGTGAAATGGCGCGGGCAACCGTCTGAAAATCGCCATGGCTTAAAACATCAGCAGTTATTAAAGGCTTATGGTCACCGGCTTCTGGCATGGATCAAAAATAAGTTAAAAAGCAGGGATGCTGCGGACTGCCGGGGAACCAAAAGAAATTTTCAGATAAAGCGGAAGCAGCGATTAAATTTGTCGGCTGATGTAAGACAGATCCCATAACCATTGATTATATGACGAATTTCATTCCCATATTCCCGTTAAATGTTGTTCTCTACCCGGGAGAAATACTCAACCTGCATATTTTTGAACCGCGATATAAAGAGTTGGTCAAAGAATGTTCAGGTAATAACAAATCTTTTGGCATTCCGGCGGTGATCAATGGCCAGGTTGCTGAATTCGGAACCCTGGTGTCACATAAAGGAGATTGTGAGGGAATATGAAAATGGCGAGATGGATATCATCTCCCAGGGTACCGTTGTTTTCCGCATCCTGGAGATCATTAAAGAAATCCCGGGTAAACTGTATAGTGGTGCCATTGTAAATTATCCGGAAAATTCTGAGGTATACCAGAAAAAGGAACTGATGCAGGTGGTTCTCAAAGCCATTCGCGAACTTCACCGGGTATTGAATATCAGCAAGGATTTTCGCAAACCCGATGACGAACTGAATGCGTATGACCTCGCCCATCACGCTGGTTTATCAATGGAAGAGGAATATGAATTACTCGGATTATTCCGTGAGGAACAAAGACAGGAATATTTAAAAAGACACTTGGGAAAGGTATTGCCGGTGGTTGCAGAGATGGAGGTTTTAAAAGAACGGGTTATGTTGAATGGTCATTTTAAAAATTTATCTTCCTTCCGATTTTAAAAAGAACGCCTTAAACAACTGAATAGAAAATAATGTCCACCACCCTTTGTTTGGATTTTGGCAACACCCGGTTGAAATGGGCCCTTTTTTCCAGTGGGGAAATCCGGCATACCGGCCAGTTCCGGGAGGATGGCCTGGAAGATCTGCGTCAATGTCTGGAAACTTTCAAACCGGATAAAACCATCCTTTCTTCCGTTGTGAATCACCCGGCCGGCATGGAAGAATTACTGAAAAGTAAAACAGCATTTCACAGACTGGATCATCATTCCCGCGTTACCCATCACGACACCCGTGGGAAAACCGGAAACCATCGGGGCCGACCGGCTCGCACTGGCCGTTGCTGCGGCTCATGAATTCCCGCAGAAAAACAACCTGGTGATCGGCCTGGGTTCTGCCGTAACTTACAACTATATCAACCGGTTTCATCAGTTTATGGGAGGCAGTATCTCACCGGGCATGGAAATGCGGTTTAAATCCCTGGAAATATTTACAGCCAAACTTCCCCTGGTGAAGCCCCATTGGAATTTTCCCTTGCTGGGTTATGATACGAAAACCAATATTCAGTCGGGCGTCCTGTTTGGTATGGCAAAAGAAATTGACGGCGTAATTGAAGCCTATGAAGAACGGTATGAAAATCTGCATGTCCTGATGACGGGCGGGGACGCACAATATTTCCGGCCTTTTCTGAAGAAAAAGATCAGGGAGGATCCGGATTTGATTTTCAAAGGACTTTACGTAATCAGTGAATATAATTTTTCAAATTGAGAACACTTCGTTATGTACAGGGATTGGGTATTTTATATTTTCCTGTGCGGTTTATTTTCCGCCTGTGAAAATAATATGAAAACACTGCCCAATTTCCGCCAGAAACAGATCAGCGTGGATGAAGGAAGAAATATCACGGCTTATATCAGCGAAAGCGCCAAAGTGAAGGCCAAACTCACATCGCCGTATATGCGCCGGAATGAGGTGGATTCCCCCTATGTTGAATTTCCGAACAGCCTTCATGTGGATTTTTACAATGATTCACTGGTCATTGAAAGTATTATGAACGCGCATTATGGGAAATGGCGGGAACAGGATGGTAAAGTATATCTGAGGGACAGTGTGGTGGTCATGAATATTTTAAAAGGGGATACCCTTTATTGCAAGGAACTCTGGTGGGACCAGAAAGCCGAAAAATTTTATACTGATAAGCCCGTACAGATCCATAAGGCAGGAGGTACCATACTCTATGGTACAGGTCTCGAAGCACCACAGGATTTCAGCGGGTATACCATTTACCAGATCACAGGACCTTTTGCTTTCCCGGAGAATGGAATGCCGAAGAATTAAGCTGGTTAAGCTTACTGAATAAGCCTGACGCAATAAACGGTCAGCAGTAATTACAAAAAACCCCGGAATACTCCGGGGCTCTGAATGTGTTTGTACTTAACCTAACCGTTACCAAGTTGGTCATCAATAGGGTACAAATTTCAACACTTCGTAGGATTTTGGTCTTTCTATTGGAATTTGGATTTTAACTGTCCGTGACCGGGCCCTGTTAAATGGTTTTGGTTGGTTTCATAGTTAGCTTTTCTTAGGAATTGGATACTGCTTCCATGTAGCCGGGCGTCTGTCACTAGGACGATGTAAACATACAAATCGCAAAAGCTGATACAAGCGGGATTGCGCTCGATCTCCTTTTTACAGTTTCTACGGCAGAAATTCGTAAAACTACGTTTTGAACGTAAAGCTCAAGAGCGTAAAGCGTAAGTAAGCCTATGAATTGAACGAATGAGCTTAAAAGGATTATATGGATAATTGAGAACTGAAGCTGCTTTAAAAAGCGCTAAGTAAGATTAAATAATTTGATAGAAAAAGCAATTTGAGCCGGGAACTTTAATAGGAAAATCAGTACATCCTGAGTAAATCTGTGAAGTCAAAATTAAAAGATCTAATCGTTTCCAAGTTACTTCAGGCCTCCTGCTTCCGCCTTAGGCTTTAAACTTTAACCTTCACCTGATTTCCGGCCTCATTTGGGGAAACAGCAGCACATCCTGAATGGAAGACTGGCTGGTAAGCAGCATGCAGAGCCGGTCAATACCGATGCCGATGCCGGCAGTGGGTGGCATACCATATTCCAGGGCCCTTAAAAAATCATTGTCGATAAACATGGCTTCTTCATCTCCTCTTTCCATCAGCTTTACCTGTTCTTCAAACCGTTCCCGCTGATCCACCGGATCATTGAGTTCAGAATAGGCATTGGCGATCTCCTTGCCATTAATGATGAGTTCAAATCTTTCCACCAGCCCGCTTTTTGACCGGTGTTTTTTGGTCAGGGGGCTCATTTCCACGGGATAATCGATGATAAACGTAGGTTGTATAAAGCGGTGTTCACTGGTTGCACCGAATAATTCATCAATGAGTTTTCCTTTACCCATGCTGTTATCGGCCGGAATATGGAGCTGCCTGCAAAGGTTCTCAGATCCTTCTTCATCCAAACCAGAAACATCGGTTCCGGTAGATTCCCTGATCGCATCATAAATGCTGATTCTTTTATAGGGTGCTTTAAAGTCTATTTCATTGTCACCTGCCTGTCACGATGGTAGTACCATTCACCGCCATGGCAGCGGTTTCCAGCATGGATTCTGTTGTTTCCATCATCCAGAAATAATCCTTGTATGCCACATAAAATTCCAGTATGGTGAATTCCGGGTTATGTGTACGGTCCATACCTTCATTCCTGAAATTCCGGCTGAATTCATACACCCAGTCAAATCCGCCCACGATCAGCCTTTTGAGGTATAATTCATTGGCAATACGCAGGTAAAAGGGAATATCCAGGGCATTGTGGTGGGTAATAAATGGCCGTGCAGCTGCTCCGCCCGGAATGGTTTGCAGCACCGGCGTATCCACTTCCAGTGCACCGGCCCCATTCAGGAAATCCCGCATGCTGTTGATCATTTTTGTCCTTTTGATGAAAACTTCTTTCACCTGGGGATTCACGATCAGGTCAGCATACCGTTGCCGGTAACTGAACTCCGGATCGGTAACGGCATCGAAGGTTTCACCTTCTTTTTCCTTAACCATGGGAATGGGTCGGAGTGCTTTCGATAAAAGCGTCAGTTCCTTTACATGAACGGAAATTTCGCCCGTTTTTGTGATGAAAACATATCCTTTCACCCCAATGATATCCCCCAGGTCCACCAGGTGCTTCCAGACCCTATCGTAGGCAGCTTTTATCCTCGCCGGGTGCAATATCATCCCTTTTGATATATAACTGGATACGTCCGCTGCTGTCCTGGATCACGGCAAAAGAAGCTTTTCCCATATCCCGGATGCTCATAATACGCCCTGCCAGGCAAACGGATTCAAATTCGCCTTATTTTCTTCTGTATAATTGGATTTAATTTCAGCTGCATGGGTATTTACCGGATATGCCGCTGCAGGATAGGCGTCAATACCCAATTCACCCAGGGATTTTAGTTTTTCGCGGCGTATGATTTCCTGTTCAGATAACGAAGGATGAGACATAAAGGGGTTTGCGTTTCGAAATTCCCGCAAAGGTACAGTTTAAGCTTAAAGCCTAAAGCCCAAAGCATAAGGCCGTAAGGTCAGAATCTGTCTAATCGGCCAACGGTCGAACGGCCAACGGTCAACGGCCAACGGTACATCTGGGAAAGTGCTGGTTTTTAACCTGTTTTGGCTTATTTTTGCGAGCATAAATCCCAGTGAAATGAAGTTCGAAAAGATTCATAATAAAGGACAGGCGCAGCTTTTCCGTAATAATTATATGGAAATGCTCACCAAAACCCATCCTTTGGTCATCTGGGGAATATACCTGCCTGTAATTGTTTATTTTATATATCTCAGTCATTTTCGGATTTGAATTCAGTTATACAAAAATATTTTTCACTTTTGCAGCGGGGTGTTTTCTTCTGGACTTTCTTCGAATACCTGATGCATCGCTTTGCCTTTCATGCCATCGCAGACAGTGAAAGGGCGCAAAAGTTTATTTATGTGATGCATGGGAACCACCATCATTTTCCAAGGGATAAAGAACGCCTTTTTATGCCGCCGGTACCCAGCATCATTATTTCTTCCACATTTTTGGGATCATGTACCTGGCGATGAAAGAATATGCATTCGTTTTTTTCTCCGGGTTCATACTGGGTTATCTCCTGTATGGCAGTATGCATTATGCCATTCATGCCTGGAACCCCCGTTCAAATGGATGAAACCCCTTTGGAGGAATCATCACCTGCACCATTACAAAGATGAACACAAAGGATTTGGTGTCAGCACGACCTTCTGGGACCGGGTTTTTGGTACCATGTTCGACCTGAAAAAGGAAAAGGAAGACAAGGAAAAAGTGCGGGAGCTGATGTATTAATATTTTTCCGTCACACCGAGTCCGAATAAGGCAAAATCATATTTCACCGGATCTTTTTGATCCATCGACCGCAGCAGCCCTGGTGAGTTCCATCGCCGTATGCCAGTCTGTCTGCTTCCGGCTGATCAGCCCAAAACCCCTGGCAACGCGGGCCACATGCAGGTCCACAGGACAAATCAGATCGGCAGGATGAAATTTGCTTCCAGATGCCAAAATCAACGCCTCGTTTATCCTGCCGGACCATCCAGCGCAGGTACATATTGAGCCTTTTGCAGGTGGAATTTTTTTCAGGGCTCGCAATATGTTTTTTCGTTCTGCGCGGGGCATCTTCCAGGGAAAAAAACCGGTCATAAAAAGCAGACAGCGCTTTTTTTACAAATTCATCTTCAACAGGACTGGCGGAATTCAAATGAAGGGTCGTTCTTTTTTCAGCGGTTAAAAAGGAGCTCCGGTTATCCGGTTCTTTTTCAATCAAAAAATCCGGCAAAAATGCGGATTCCAGCGAATCCGATTGCTGGTAATGGCTCTTCAGAAAATGAATGAAATATAAAAGGTCTGTCGCGTTAAAAGTGCGGTGTTTGAAGCCCAGCAGTCGTTTCAGGTCGGCGGACTGATGATTTCCGGATGAAATCATAAGGCGCATCATCCATGCCTTTCATGAGCTCATTGGATTTCCGTATGATCGTGGTCCGGTTGCCCCAGGAAAAAACGGCTGCAAAGAACCCTGCAATTTCTATATCCTGCTTTATTTTGAAACGATGGGGCACGGAAATGGGATCAGTCGCGATAAAAGAAGGATGGTTGAATTGCAGCACTTTCTTTTCAAGAAAATCCAGCAGTTCTTTTTTATTCGTGAAAGGTGCCATATTCATTTATCCAATCGCCTGATCCAGGTCTTCCGTCAGGTCTCCGGCATCTTCGATGCCTACACTGAGACGGATCAGGGAATCACTGAGGCCGTTTTTAATTCTTTCTTCCCTGGGAATGGACGCATGGGTCATGCTGGCCGGGTGGCTGATCAGCGATTCCACGCCACCAAGACTTTCCGCCAGCGAAAATAAATGGGTGGCAGATAAAACCCTTTTGGTTTCCTCGGCAGAACTATTTTTCAATTCAAAACTGATCATGCCGCCGAATCCGCGCATTTGTCTTCTGGCAACGGCGTATCCCGGATGGTCTTCAAATCCGCACCAGTAAACGGTTTTTACTTTTGAATTCTTACGGAGCCAGTGGGCGATTTTTTCTCCGTTTTCACAATGCCGCTGCATGCGCAGTTCCAGGGTTTTTATTCCCCTTAGTACCAGGAAGCAGTCCTGCGGGCCGGGAACCGCCCCGCAGGATTTCTGAATAAAATACAATTGTTCGCGCAGCGCCGGATCGTTCATCATTAAACAGCCATGGATCACGTCGCTGTGACCGCCAAGGTATTTGGTGGCCGAATGAATCACTATATCGGCGCCCAGATCCAGCGGGTTTTGCAGATACGGAGATGCAAAGGTATTGTCGACACAAAGCAGGAGATTTTTTTCTTTGGCGATGGCCGCCACGGCGGCCAGGTCCACAATATTCATCAGCGGATTGGTCGGCGTTTCCGTCCAGATCAGTTTTGTTTTTTCATTGATCAAGGCCACGGATATTTTCGGGGTTCTGCATATTGACATAATGAAAATGGATACCCGTTTTTTCAAATATTTTGGAAAATAGCCGAAAGGTTCCGCCATACATATCATTGGCTGCGATCACTTCATCGCCGGGCAGCAGCAGGCGGATCACCGCATCGGAAGCCGCTACGCCACTGCTGAAAGAAAGCGCAAAGCGCGCATTTTCAATGGATGCCAGTGCGGTTTCCAGGGCCTTTCGGGTTGGATTTTGTGACCGGGCATATTCATATCCTTTATGGTTGCCGGGGGCGGCCTGAACAAAGGTGGAAGTCTGGTAGATGGGAGGAATGATAGCACCCGTACTGAAGGGTCGGGTTCCATTCCTGCATGAATTACACGGGTTGCAAATTTCATAATTGTTTTTTAATAAATGGATCAGCGAGTTACCAGCTGATGGGCAGGTGTACTTCCTTGTTGTCCCAGGCAATCATCAGGCTGGTTTTATTTTTATCGGTTCCTTCGAAACAAATCGTGAAGTACCTCAATGATATCCGGCCTTGTAATTACTTTGACGTCTGTTCTCAATATATCTTTTTTCGCATCGTATCCAAAAGCACCCCAGGTATCGGTTTCCCTGTTAAGGACAAGGGTCCATTTCTCGGTGCCGGGGATGGCATACAGAGTATATCTCCCTTTGGCCAGTTTTTTGCCGTCTATTTTCACATCCCGGAAAAATTCAATTTCCGTGGCTTCATTGGCTCCGACCCGCCAGATCATATTGTAGGGCACCAGGTCCCCGAAAATGTTCCGGTTATTTTTTTGGGGCCTTCCATAAATAACCCGCGCAATTAAGGGAGCATCCGATTTATGCTGGATTTTCAGCACGGGGTAGTCCACCGGGTAATAACACATATCCATGGGCGATTTATCCAGGGGCGGAAGGGTTGTCTGGGAAATGCAAAAGCCGGAGGCGGACACTAAAAAGACAGAAAGCAGTAAGGATTTCATTTTCTTCATGGGAGGCAAAATTAAACAGGTAAAGATTATAAACTGCCGCGAAGGTAGAGCAGTTCGTGATATGCAAGGGCTTTTACATGGGGAAAGAAGAATTCATAGGCCATTTTTAACGCTTCATAATGCTCCATAAAGGCTTCGAAAACAGGTTCCGGAGCATCTATATATTTCGCCCGCCGGCAAAGGCCCCGGAAACTTTGATGGATACCCTCGGCAGACCGGTAGTGCAAAAGCCAGTTCTGCGTTCGCATGTAATAAAAGAATTTCTGAAATTTCTCGGGCAGCCATTTTTCGTAATGATTCCAGTTGTCCATAGGTTTTATGGGCGAAAACAGACAGCTTTCCTTCTTCAAATTCGTAGGCATCATTGGCCAGGAAATGATCATAGATAATATCCACAAAACTTCCCGCATATAGGCCGGCTGCGTTTTTCAGATATTCTTTGGCCTGTCGCGTGGCGGGATGGGTGTCGGTATATTCATCGATTTTCCGGTGCAGAGTGATGCCCATGAGTATGCGCTCCGGGATAGTCGAATTTTTTTTTGCCTTTCACGAAATCACTGATCATATTACCTGCCAGAACATCGGGGTCATTAAAAGAAAGATAGGCATGTGCCAGGTAATTCATTTCAATAAAATTACATTTTATTCGACGGACGGATTGAAGGATTGCGAATAACGGTTAGGCAACAGGGGACGGGTTATGAGTTAGAGTTAAAGCTTTTGCAATTATGCGTTATCCGCATTCCAAAACTTACGGCGTCCGATAGGCGTTCATAGCGTTAGGCGTTATGCGTTAAGCGTTATGCCCAAAAAGATTATTTTTGCCCTTCCACATAATAAAATCATGAATAAAGGACCGGTTTCCCAGTTTATAGCCCATCATTACAGGCATTTTAATGCTGCGGCACTCATTGACGCTGCCAAAGGATATGAAACCCATTTAACGGAAGGCGGGAAAATGATGGTTACCCTGGCTGGCGCCATGAGTACAGCAGAACTGGGAGTTTCCCTGGCTGAAATGATCCGGCAGGATAAAGTGCATATCATTTCCTGTACGGGTGCCAACCTGGAAGAAGATATTATGAACCTGGTGGCGCATTCCCATTATAAAAGAGTGCCGAATTACCGGGATCTTACGCCGCAACAGGAATGGGAATTGCTGGAGCAGGGCCTGAACCGCGTAACCGATACCTGTATTCCGGAAGAAGAAGCATTCCGTAAAATCCAAAAACATATCGTGCAGTTATGGAAAGATGCCGATGCCAAAGGGGAACGGTATTTTCCCCATGAATACATGTACAAACTGCTGCTGAGCAAAGTGATGCAGGACGGATATGAAATTGATGTGAAAGACAGCTGGATGATTGCGGCCGCAGAAAAAAACCTGCCCATTGTAGTCGGTGGATGGGAAGACAGTACCATGGGAAATATTTTTGCTTCTTATATCGTAAAAGGCGAACTGAAAGCCGGCACGATGAAGAGCGGTATTGAATACATGGTATGGCTGAGCGAATGGTACCGCAAAAATTCAGGGGGCAAAGGCATTGGATTTTTCCAGATCGGCGGAGGTATTGCAGGAGATTTCCCGATTTGCGTGGTGCCGATGATGTACCAGGACCTGGAATGGCATGATGTTCCTTTCTGGAGTTATTTCTGCCAGATATCGGATTCAACAACTTCTTACGGATCTTATTCAGGTGCCGTGCCCAACGAAAAAATTACCTGGGGTAAACTGGATATCCATACACCGAAATATATTGTGGAAAGTGATGCGACCATCGTTGTACCCCTCATATTCGCCTGGATGCTGGGATGGTAAGAACTGTAATAGGTAACTAAAAGCAAGATGCCTGAATTTGCAGGTTATACGCTTGTTCATGAACTGAATGGCGTCAGGCATTAAGCGCTAAGCATATAAGAATGCAAAAGCTTGGAAACTTTGTAACGGGTCGCTGGATCGAAGGCGAAGGAGACGGGCAAATACTTGCTGATGCCGTTACAGGTATTCCCCTGTACCAGGCAGGAACAAAAGGACTTGATTTCCTGGAAATCCTCCGGTATGCAAGGGAGCAGTGGAAATCCGGCATTACGTAAAATGAGTTTTCATGAAAGAGGCAGGATGCTCAAAGCCCTGGCCCTTCATCTCAAAAACCATCTCGAAAAATTTTACCGGATCAGTTATCAGACGGGCGCGACCCGAGCGGATTCATGGATTGATCTGGAAGGCGGCATCGGGAACCTGTTTTCCTATGCCTCCCTGCGCAGGAAATTTCCCGACCAGCCTTTTTGCACAGACGGAGAGCCGGTAAATCTCAGCAGGAACAATAGCTTTATGGCCCAGCATATACTGGTTCCAAAAGAAGGGGTGGCCATTCATATCAATGCCTATAATTTCCCGGTATGGGGGATGCTTGAAAAAATTGCGGTCAACCTGCTGGCCGGAATGCCGGCTATCGTGAAACCGGCCACCTGCACCAGTTTCTTAACGGAGGCCGTCGTGCGTGAAATCCATGCTTCCGGCATTCTGCCCGAAGGTGCCTTGCAGTTGCTCTGTGGCAGCACGGGCAATCTGCTGGATCTGCTCAATGCCCAGGACGTGGTCACGTTTACCGGTTCTGCATCAACCGGCCTGAAATTAAAATCGAATCCTTCGATACTGAGGGAAAATGTTTCATTCACTATGGAAGCAGATTCCCTGAATTGTATTGTGCTGGGTGAGGACGTGGAACCGGGCATGCCCGAATGGGAAATTTTTGTAAAGGAAGTGCGTAGGGAGATGACAGTGAAAGCGGGACAAAAATGCACGGCAATCCGGCGGATATTTGTTCCGGTACATAAGATGGAAGACATGCGCAGATCCATTTCCGCTGCGCTGGCACAAACCCTGATTGGTAATCCGATGAATGAAAAAGTCAGGATGGGTTCACTGGCCGGCCAGGATCAGAGAAAGGAAGTAAAACAACAGGTACAAAAATTACTTGCTTCTTCCCAAATAATATATGGTTCACTGGATAGCGTGGAACTTCTCGATGCAGATATAGGCAAGGGGCCTTCATGAGCCCGGTTTTATTGCAGAATGAACAACCTTTTGAAAACAGCGGTGTGCATGATATAGAAGCCTTCGGGCCGGTAAGTACCCTGATGCCTTACAGGGATTTGGATGAAGCCATTCGAGCTTTCAAAAAAAGGGAAGGGTTCACTTTGCAGTACGATCGTGACTTCCAGGGATCAACTGCGAGAGAATATGTGGTTGGCTGCGGCTACCCATCATGGAAGAATCTTAGTACTGAACCGGCATAAGTGCAAAAGAAAGTACGGGCCACGGTTCTCCGCTTGCCCATGCTGGTACACGGCGGTCCGGGCCGCGCCGGAGGTGGGGAGGAAATGGGCGGGGCCCGCGGCGTAAAACATTATATGCAAAGAGCTGCGATCCAGGGTTCGCCGGACAGCCTTACTGCCATCACTTCGGTTTACCAGGCGCATGCTGAACAAAAGCTGGAGGAAAAACATCCTTTCAGAAAATATTTTGAAGAATTGGAAATCGGGGACAGCGTGCATACAGCACCCGGAAAATTACAGATGAAGATATCAGCAGGTTTTCGGATATCAGCGGGGACTATTTTTATGCGCACATGGAAAATGGTTCTTTTAAAGATACCATGTTTGAAAAACGGGTTGCCCATGGGTATTTTATACTTAGTGCGGCAGCCGGATTATTTGTAGATGCGGCAAGGAAGGACCCGTGCTGTTGAATTATGGGATTGATGAATGCCGGTTTCTGAAACCGGTATATCCGGGAACATCCATCGGCGTGCGATTTACCTGTAAGGAAAAAACAGCACAGGATCTAAAAGATGAAAACGATATCCCCAAAGGCATCGTAAAATGGTATGTGGATGTTTATGATGATACCGGGTGAGTCGGTGATGATTGCAACCATACTGACCATGGTCAGGAAAAAATTATAAAATATGCTGGATCAAAAGCCCGGATATGTAAAATCGGAAAGGCATGGGCAAACCATGATCATTGAATTCTTTCATCCGCAAAGCAATTCCATGCCACGGGCCCTGTTAAATGATCTTGCCGGTCATATTCATGGAGCCGGACTGGATGATGAAATCCGTGTAATTGTTTTAAAATCTTACGGAGAAAAGGCTTTTTGTGCGGGGGCTTCTTTTGCAGAACTGGCGCAAATAAAAAACAGCCTCGAAGGGGAATATTTTTTCAATGGATTTGCCCATCTCATCAACAGCATGCGTACATGCCCTAAATTTATTATTGCCCGCATACAGGGTAAATGTGTGGGAGGCGGGGTCGGGATCGCAGCAGCTGCCGATTATGCGATTCGCATTATCGGGAGCGGAAATAAAACTCAGTGAACTGGAAATCGGGATCGGCCCTTTTGTTATCGGGCCGGCCGTTGAACGTAAGCTGGGACTTTCTGCTTTTTCACAACTGGCGATAGATGCGGCATCCTGGCGTACGGCCGAATGGGCAAAAACACATGGGCTTTATGCAGAAGTCCATACAAACCTCCGGGATCTGGATGATTCCCTGCAAAGACTTGTAAATCGTCTCAGCCAGTCCAGCCCCGAGGCAGTTCGTGAAATAAAAAAAATATTCTGGCAGGGTACCGCTCACTGGGACCAGCTCCTGCCGGAACGCGCCAAAATCAGCGGCCGGCTGGTAACTACCGGGTGGGCGCAAAAGGCAATAGTAAGCTTGATGCCTAAACGGTAACACTTGGCATTAAGCGTATTTACCCTTCTTCACTCAGATCATTATAAGCATACAGCGGATCCACGGAACTTTCGGAAGTCATGGTAAATATGGTATTGAGGAGCCCGTCCTTCAAACCATAAACCAGTCCGTGCAGGTCGGGACCTTTGCGGTGCTTCCAGGCGCGCTGGATGATCGAGGTTTTAGCCAGGTGTAAAACCTGTTCCTTCACATTGAGCTCCGTAAGCCGGTCTTCTCTTTTTTCAGGGTCGGAAATACCTTCCAGTTCATCGCGGTGCAGGCGGTAAACATCTTTGATATTCCGGAGCCACATATTCAGTACCTGTTTGAAATCATGATTGGTCATGGCTGCCTTGATGCCTCCGCAGCCATAATGACCGCATATGATCACCTGTTTCACTTTCAGGTGAACCACGGCGTATTCCAGCACGCTTAGCAGGTTCACATCGGTATGGATCACCAGGTTGGCGATATTGCGGTGAACGAAAATTTCCCCGGGCTGCGTTCCTGTAATTTCATTGGCCGGCACGCGGCTGTCGCTGCAGCCAATCCATAAGAATTCCGGTTTCTGAATCAGGGAAAGTCGTTTAAAATATTCCGGGTCATCGGATTTTTTTTCTGCGGCCCAGGCCTTATTTTCCAGTAATAATTTATTGATTGAATTCATCTGATGGGTTATATGTTCAGTCCCCCGCAAACACTGATAACCTGGCCGGTGATATAACTGCTCATATCAGAAGCCAGAAATAGGGTTGTATCCGCAATTTCAGCGGCGCTTCCGAAACGGTTGAGTGGTATCTTGGCAAGAAATGATTTGGCGCTTTCTTCATCCTGAAGATAATGGGTCATATCCGTTTCCACAAAGCCGGGTGCTATGGCATTGCAGCGGATATTGCGGCTGCCCAACTCATGTGCAACGGATTTTGTAAATCCGATAATGCCTGCCTTGGAAGCTGCATAGCTGGACTGGCCTGCATTTCCGCGGATGCCGATAATGGAACTCATATTAATAATGGATCCTTTTTTCGCTTTCATCATGGGCCTTATCACCTGTTTGGTCATATTGAAAACACTTTTCAGGTTGGTTTCCATAACTTCATCCCATTGCGCGGGATTCAGACGGAGCAACAAACTATCTTTGGATATGCCTGCATTATTTATACAAACGTCCACGGTGCCATGTTCTTCCAAAACATGGCTTACGAATTTTTCGCAGTCTTCGTATGAACCCGCATTACTTTTATATCCCTTTGCTTTCACACCAAATGACCGTAGTTTTTCTTCAAGGGTTTTGGCTCTTTCTTCACTGGAAAGAAAACTAAATGCAATATGAGCGCCCTGCTCAGCCATCCGGAGCGCGATGGCTTCGCCTATTCCCCGTGCGGCGCCGGTAACAATCACTATTTTACCCGGCTAAAAGTTTCATTTCATTGCATTAAATAGGCTCAAATATATAAACTGAAAAGGTTGCAGGTAAATATAAATATTAATTTGAGCCTTTTCCGCGAACCATGAATCTGAATAATGGAAAGAATTTGTTATTGATTTCCCTGGCTGTAGAAAGCTTTTTTGGGCAGCTACGGACTTTTACTCGGCAAACAGGCCGCGTTGTTTCCGTTCTTTACCTGATGGCAGGCCTGGTTTTTATTTTTTCCATATTGATGCTGCCGGCCGCCCGGCTTCCGCCTGGGAGGTACTGAAAAAGGATTTCCGGCTGAAATGGCCGGCCCTGATCGTGATGTTATTGCTGGCGTATATTACAACGGCCTACTGGCTGGACCAGATTCCGCTGGATCCGGATTATGCTGATATGTTGCCGATCATGAAAGTGATGAATGAACGATTGCTGCATGGCGACTGGAAACACGTATATGATCCGATACCGGAAATCTGGAATGGTGCCCGGCCCATCTATCTGCCGGCCATGTGGCTTCCCTATTTACCTGCCATCGCGCTGAAAATAGATATGCGCTGGATTACCGCGGCGTCGGTATTACTCAGTTTTACAATCATTTTGTTCATCATACAGGTCAGAAAAAACAGCTATTTCGGTTATGGGCAGATCGCCGTCACCGCATTATTATTCTGGTGGATTTTTGCCAGGAATGATGTCCATTTTCTGATCAGTCTGAGTGAAGAAGGCGTGGTCATTTTTTATTTTGTCCTGCTTTGCCTGGCCCTGATTTCCGGGAATGCATTTTTAATGGGTATTGCTGTTTCCTGTTGTATGCTGAGCCGGTATAGTATGATCGGCTGGCTGATTCCATGCCTGCTTTTTTTTGCAGCGCGGAAAAATTACCGCAAGCTCATCATCTTTTCGGTTACCGGTTTGATTTCAATTCTGTTGTTCTTTTTGATTCCATTTGGATTCGGAACCCTTAAACAGATGATTAACCTGCCGGGAAATTATATTGCTTTTGCAGGCCGGGTTTGGGAAGACAGTTCTGAATTCTTCTGGCTCAACCTGGGGCTGGCAAAATTTTACGGTCCGCACCGGATCGCACTCCTGCATAAATCCCTCCTGGTACTGAGTTTTGGGGTTCCTTTATTGTTTATGGGTTTTTGCCTGCTGCAAAAAAAATGGAAACTGAATAATATCAACCTGGCCTGCTTTAAACTCAGTTTACTTATTTTTTATCAGTTCATAGATGTGCCTTACGGGTACCTTTTTTATACCTGCTCCTTTGTAAGCCTGGTGATTGCAGCTGTTTTACTGAAAAAGGAAGATTCAGGTGCGGGTGTTGTTTGAAGATACCGTCAACAGAAGTTTTAAGCCTTAAGTCCTTCTTCAAGCATCTGGAGCAGTTCATCAATATTTTTTCGGTCATTGGAGAGGCGGGGAACCTTATGTTGTCCGCCCAGTTTTCCCTTTTTGCGAAGCCAGCTGATAAAGAGCCCTTTGGGAACCGGTTTTACGATGGGCGGGCGCAGGGCGATGTCTTTATGCCGTTTGGCCTCATAATCGCTGTTTAAGTCCTTTAATGCCTTGTCGAGTTCCAGTGCGAACAGGGCGGTGTTCTCCGGTTCCTTTTCAAATTCTATCAGCCATTCATGTGCGCCGTTGGAATGGTCTCCGAAGTAAACCGGGGCCGCAGTATAATCGTTCACCACGGTGCCGGTTTGATTCGCCGCGGCAACGATGGCCTTGTCTGCATTTTCCACGATCACTTCTTCCCCGAATGCATTGATAAAATGCTTCAGTCTGCCGCTGACCCGTATGCGAAAAGGACCGAGGTGTGTAAATTGTATGGTATCTCCCAGGAGGTAACGCCAGAGCCCGCCATTGGTGCTGATTACCGGTGCATAGTTTTTACCGAGTTCAACGTCTTTCAGACCGATGGTTTGAGGATCCGGTTTGCCATATTCTTCCACGGGCATAAATTCCATAAATATGCCATGGTTTGTAAAGAGCAGCATCCCGTCTTCCCCCGGGTAATCCTGGGCCGCAAAAAATCCTTCGCTGGCGTTATACATTTCGAGGTAATTGATATCTCCCCCGATGATTTTTTCGAACTGCTCACGGTAAGGTGTAAACGAAACACCGCCGTGGATGTATAATTCAAGGGATGGCCATACTTCCAGGATATTTTTTTTACCGGTTTTTTCCAGGATCTTTTTCATCAGCACCAGGGTCCAGGTGGGTACGCCTGAAATGGAAGTGACATTTTCCCGGATCGTCGTTTCAGCCAGCTGTTCAATTTTATTTTCCCATTCATCCAGCAGGGCGATATGCAGTTCCGGTGTGCGGATCCAGTGGCCCCAGAAGGGTGAATTTTGCAACAGAACGGCACTCAGGTCACCGTATTGAACGTCTGCATTGATCTGGTAAATGGTATGGCTTCCGCCGATGACAAGCCCTTTCCCGGTAAGCAGGTCCGATTCCGGATGAAAATGATAATACATGGTCAGCACATCTTTGGCGCCGAGATAATGGTTGTCCTGGAGGCTTTCTTCGCTAACCGGTATGAATTTGCTTTTATCGCTGGTTGTGCCGCTGCTTTTGGCAAACCAGTTGATGGGTGTATTCCAGAGCAGGTTTTCTTCCCCCTGCATGATCCGCTGAATATAGGGTTTGAGGTCGTCGTACTCGTGTATGGGTACGGCTTTTTTAAATTCCTTTATGGAAAATAATTTGGAGAAGTTATACCTGCGGCCGATTTCGGTATACTGTGCCGAAGTAACCAGGTCCTGCAATACCTCGCGCTGAACGGCAACGGGGTCAAGTACCCATTGTTCTATTTGCCAGCGTCTCATCCTGGCCAGGCGCGATATGGCAGGACTTAATAATTTCAAGTTGCGTTGGAATAATACATAGAAATAATCCCGTTGCCTGCCGGGAACCCCCTAAATGACGGTCCTGGAGGCTTCTTCGTGAAGATAGTCTTTTCGCTTCAATTCAAAATTCCTGCCAAGGTAAAGCCGGCGGACATGTTCATCGGCCGCGAGTTCTTCTGCCGTACCATGTTTGAAGATCTTTCCTTCGATCAGCAGGTATGCCCGGTCGCAGATGGAGAGAGTTTCATTTACATTATGGTCTGTGATGAGGATACCGATATTTTTATATTTCAGGCGGGCCACCACGGCCTGGATATCTTCCACCGCGATGGGGTCAACGCCCGCAAAGGGTTCATCCAGCAAAATGAATTTCGGATCCACGGCCAGGGCGCGCGCAATTTCAGTACGTCTTCTTTCTCCCCCGCTCAGGGAATCTCCGTTGTTTTTACGCACATGGTGCAGGCGGAATTCATCCAGCAGGGCCTCCAGTTTATCCCGTTGTTCTTTCCTGGGCAGTCCGGTCATTTCCAGGATGGCCTTTATGTTGTCCTCTACCGAAAGCTTGCGGAAAACAGATGCTTCCTGTGGCAGATAACCCAGTCCCAACTGGGCCCTTTTATACATGGGCAGGCGGGTGATGTCGAGATCATCGAGGAAAACCTGGCCCTCGTCGGGTTTGATCAACCCGACAACCATGTAAAACGTGGTTGTTTTCCCGGCTCCGTTGGGGCCGAGTAAACCAACAATTTCACCCTGTTTCACGTTCACCGAAACCCGGTCCACCACGGTGCGGTTGCTATAGCTTTTAACGAGATCGTGCGTATGGATGGTCAGACTCAAAAGAGGTAATATTTCTTCAAAAATACCGGAAGAATGCGTAACCGGTTCAATTTAAAATAGTTTAACAGGCGCTTGTGTTATAATGCTATTGAATTAAGTTTGCAATCCACCAATAAAACGTTGGGAAACCCACTGATGAAGGTTATAGATCACATCCGGCAGTCCACAGAAACCGCGGTTTCTTTTGAAATTCTTCCGCCATTGAAGGGTAAGACGATTAGTTCGATATACGACCACCTGGACCCGCTCATGGAGTTCAGGCCGGCCTTTATCAACGTGACCTACCACCGGAGCGAAACCATGTTCAAAAAAAAGAGCGATGGCACATTTGAGAAGGTGGAAGTGAGAAAAAGGCCGGGTACGGTTGGCATCTGCGCCGCTATCATGAACCATTACAAGGTCGATGCAGTTCCCCACCTGATCTGCGGGGGATTTGGCAAACGGGAAACTGAAGATGCGCTGATCGACCTCCATTTTCTGGGGGTGGATAATGTACTCGTTTTACGGGGGGATGCCCCGAAAAATGAAGCTGCATTTACGCCCGAGCCCGGCGGGAACCAATATGCACTGGAGCTGCTCAAACAGGTGGTGAACCTGAATCATGGTATTTACCTGGAAGAAGATATTAAAAACGGGAGTAAGACCGATTTCTGTATCGGGGTGGCCGGTTACCCGGAAAAACATTTTGAATCGCCTAACCTGGCGACCGATCTGATGTACCTGAAAGCGAAAGTGGATGCCGGGGCTGAATACGTAACCACGCAGATGTTTTTTGATAATCAGAAATATTTTGATTTTGTTAAAACCTGCAGGGAAAATGGTATTGAGGTTCCGATTATTCCGGGTCTGAAGCCCATCACCAATAAAAAACAGCTGAGCCTCCTGCCAAAGGTTTTTCATGTGGATATCCCGGCGGACCTGTCCAATGCCGTTATGAAATCAAAAACGGATGAGGATGTAGAGCAGATCGGAACCGAATGGTTATTGCAGCAAAGCAGGGAATTAAAAAAAGCAGGCGTTCCGGTATTGCATTATTATACCCTGGGTAAACCAAAAGTTATCTGGAATGTTGTGAAAGAACTGGTATAACCCTTATCCATATGGCTTTTACAGACTATTATAAAATTCTGGGCGTATCCAAAACAGCAACTGATGAGGATATCAAAAAAGCCTACCGCAAACTGGCCAGGAAACTGCACCCGGACCTCAACCCAAACGACAAGGAATGCACATAAAAAGTTTCAGCAGATCAACGAAGCCAATGAGGTGCTCAGCGATCCGGAGAAAAGAAAAAAATACGACCAGTACGGCGAGAACTGGCAGCATGCTGAACAATTTGAAAAAGCAGGACGTGCGGGAGCCGGCACCGGAAGCAGGCAGCGCAGGCAGACCGAAGATGCTTTCTCGGAATTTGGCGGCGGACAATATTCTGATTTTTTCGAGCAAATGTTTGGTTCCGGAGCGCGAAGTGCAAAGTACCGTGGACAGGACTACCAGGCAGAATTACACATCTCCCTGCGGGATGCGGCAAAAACACATAGTCAGACTTTAACGATCAACGATAAAAATATCCGCATCACCATTCCGGCGGGTGTGGAAGACGGACAGGTGATCCGTTTAAAAAATCATGGGGCAGCCGGTGCCAATGGAGGCCCTTCCGGCGATCTGTATATTACTTTCCGGATAGAACCGGACCCCGTTTTTAAAAGGGTGGGCAATGATTTGTATATCACGCTGAACCTTGATCTGTATACAGCCGTGCTGGGAGGAGACGTGATGGTGGATACCCTGGATGGAAAGATCAAACTCAAAGTGAAACCGGAAACACAGAATGGTACGAAGGCCCGTCTGAAAGGCAAGGGATTTCCGGTGTATAAACAGGACGGCGATTTTGGGGACTTATTTGTTACCTATCATATAGTAATACCCCAAAATCTTACGCAGCGGCAGAAAGAACTTTTTGCCGAACTTTCAAAAATGAAATAAATCGCAACGGATGTCTGATGACGAAATCATACCGGTTGAAACATTCTGTTCCTTATTACCACGTGGAACGGACCTTCATTGAAACCCTGGAATTACATGGTTTGATTTCAATCAGTAACAGGGAAAACCAGCGGTTTATCCTGATGGATGATATGGCTGACCTGGAAAAATACAGCCGGATGTATTATGAACTGAATATTAATGTGCCCGGAATAGAAGCACTGAATAATCTGCTCGAGAAAATAAGACAGCTTCAGCAGGAAACGGAGGTATTGAAAGCACGACTTCGTATTTATGAATAGTCCCGGATAAAAATTCATGTATGAAAAAATTCTTCCTGTTACTGGCCCTGGCCGGATTCCGTTTTATTTCTTTTTCCCAGTCACCCGATTCCCTGCTATATGAACAGACACATTATATGATCCCGATGCGGGACGGGATTTTATTAAATACGATCGTTCTGACGCCGGCCAATCCCGGTTCTCCGGCTCCTTTTCTGATTGAACGCACACCGTATGGAGTGGATGATGGCTTCCCGGAAGGCAATACGCAATTGAACTTATCCAGACGTTTCCCTTTTTATGAAATGGCAGCCGAAGGATATATTTTTGTGTTCCAGGATATCCGCGGAAAATACAAAAGCCAGGGCAGCATGCAGATCCATCAGCCCCTGATTCATCAAAACCAGAAAGGCGCCGTGGATGAGAGTACCGATACCTGGGATACGATCGACTGGCTGATCCATCACGTAAAAAATAATAACGGGAAAGCGGGTATCGTGGGTATTTCCTATCCGGGCTGGCTGGCCCTCGTGGGCGCAGTGGATCCACACCCCGCCTTGAAAGCTTCTTCCGAGCAGGCCTGTATGGCCGACCTGTTCCTGGGAGATGATTTTCATCACAACGGGGCATTCCGGCTCAGCTATGGACTGGAGTATACTTATGAAGTGGAAGCAGACCCGACAAAAGACAGTGATTTTCCATTTCCGGCCTTTGACCTCTTCAACTGGTACCTCCATCTTGGCAGTCTGAAAAACGTGAATTAAAACTATTTTCATAATAAAATTCCTACCTGGAACAATTTTGTCAAACACCCGGACTATGATAGTTTCTGGCAGAAAAATTCACCCCTTATCATACGTTAAACAGGCTGAAGTCCCGCAACTGCATGTGGGAGGATACTATGATCAGGAAGACCTGAACGGCCCGCAACTGATGTATGGGCATATGGAAAAAATGGACAAGCAAAATATCAACCACCTGGTGCTGGGCCCCTGGTATCATGGACAGTGGGGAAGAAGTAAAGGCGACAGCATCGGCCTGATTTCCTTGGGTAGTTCAACCGGGGATGCGTTCCGCCTGCTGCAGAAAAAATGGTTCGACTATTATCTCAAGGACATCGGAGACGGTAAGTTCGAGGAAGCTTATGCTTTTCAAACCGGTTCCAATGTCTGGAAAACCTATACCAGCTGGCCACCCCGTCAGGCCGTGATCCGGCCATTATATGCAGGGCCCCGCAATCAGCGGGATTCACAAAACCTTCGGCAGGCGGGTCTGTATCCTATATCAGTGATCCGCAAAAACCGGTTCCTTACCGAACCCTGCCTATTGAAGCAACTTATGGACCGGGCAGTCGCTGGCGGACCTGGCAGGTGGAAGATCAGCGTTTTGTTTATACAAGACCTGATGTAATCAGTTTTACCACGGATTCGTTAAAGGAAGATCTGGTTATAACAGGTGCTGTAAATGCACATTTGTTTGCCTCCACCACAGGAACGGATGCAGACTGGATCGTAAAACTGATTGACGTGTACCCGGACTGGGATTCAGCGAATTTCAAACTGAGTGGTTATCAGTTTCCGGTTACCATGGAAGTTTTCCGGGGTAAATACCGGAAGAGTTTTACACAGCCGGAAGCCCTGGTTCCCGGCAAACCTGAAGAATACCTGATCGGTCTGCACCAGGTAAATCATATGTTCAAAAAAGGGCACCAGATCATGATACAGGTGCAAAGCAGCTGGTTCCCGATGATTGACCGCAATCCGCAAAAATTTCTGCCCAATATCTTCGAAGCAAAGGAATCGGATTTTATAAAAGCAACACAGACCATTTATTTCTCTGAAAAATATCCAACGAGAATTGATCTGCCTGTCATGAATCAGTAGCTTCCTGGTCTCTTGAATGATGGAAAGACGGAGGAATAACGGAGGAAAAACGGAGGATTAGGAAAATTGCGTAAGCCGGAAGCCTGAATGAACCCTGCGGCCCGGGTAAAAGACAACCTGGTTGTCAAAGGAACTTCCGGCAGAATCGGAAGGGGTGTTTTTTACAGGACAAGAAAAATAAAACATTTTCCGGTAAGTATCCTGACATGACCGATATCATTCCGTCCAAAAACCAGACCAAAGATGGGAGGCGTTTCGCTGCCGCCACCCCGCATCTCCAGGAACCGGCCGGTATGCACATGATTAAGGCAAATGAAGGAAAGGAGCAGGTGCCTGTTATTTAATAGGCTCATGTCTCGGGAAATAGGCTCAATAACTTAAAAAATGCCTGTATAATAGGCTCATGCTTTTTCAAAGCTACCCTCACGACAGCAAATGGAGTCAGGTCTTAATTGGATTTGGAGAGCAACTCTTTGACCAGGGAACTAATACTTTTCCCGTCGGTTTTTCCCGCCAGCTGTTTGGTTGCAATGCCCATAACCTTGCCCATATCGGCGGGTGAACCCGCACCGGTTTCGGATATTATTTTTTGAAGAACCGACCTGAGTTCTTCCGGGCTCATTTGCGCAGGAAGAAATTTTTCAATGATAGCGATCTCCTCTTCCTCCTTAGTTGCCAGGTCAGCACGCTGTTGTTTTTGATAAATTTCCAGAGAATCTTTTCTGGATTTGATCAGTTTTTGCAGAAGTTTCACTTCGTCATCCTCTTTCAGGTCTCCTCCGGACCCTTCAGAAGTCTTTGCCAGGAGGATGGCAGCTTTAATGGCGCGCAGTGACCGGAGGGCTTTTTCATCCTTGGCCAGCATGGCTGTTTTCAGGTCGGTCATTACTTTTTGTTCCAGGCTCATATTATAAACTATAATTTATTTTCCTTCAATTGTCTGGCCCTTGATTTTTGGTAGAATTCCTTTGCAAAGTCTTTCATTTCAGCAGCCAGGTCATCATGCCGGGTGGCACGCTGATAAGTATCTGCCATGGTCATCAGGGTCTGGTAGAAAAAGTCCTCCATTTCATCCACCATCATGTCTTTTGTCCATAGGTCGATCCGGAGGGCTGCTTTATCTGCGCCATCCCATAGGGAAAGCAGGAAGGCCTTGGCTTTCCGGGTATTTTCGGGGGATGAATCCGGGGCACTCCAGCTGATGGCCGAAGGCATTTTATTTTCATCCAGGGTTACTGTATCTGTATCGAGGATCAGTCATTTTTTTATTCAATTCAGGGGTATGCCGGGCTGAATTACCCGTTTATCCGGCGAAGTTAGTGCGAAAAAACGTTGGTCTTCCATGATATTCCCCGGGGGCCGAAAACTGCGGAAAATACGGGGCCCGGCTTCAAGTATAAATGCGCTGTGATCCCAGTTTGTTAATGAATAATTTTACAGTGTTCGTTTTCCGTCATCCGTCATTCTTGTCATCAAAATCCGTACTATGAAAAATCTCTACTTCAGGGGCATCCTGCTTTGGGCCTGCATCCATCTGTTCAGTCATTCCTCTCTATACGCGCAGTGTTTATGTTCCAGCGAGGCATCCCGGCAACAGCCGTAGATCAGACGATTTCCATTTCACCCACCACGGCGAGTACGCTGACTTTTACCTTTCAGCAGTTCAATCCGGCCATCGGCAACCTGAGTTGCGTGTCCCTGCATGATACGATTACGGGTAATTCGGTTACAGGGGCGGGTAACACGGGGCCCGACAGTACGGCCTTTCTCTTCCAGCTCACGCTGACGAATAAGATTTCCGGTCCGGGCATTACGATCACCCATGTTTACAATGCCATACACGGATATGATACCCTGGCCCCCTATGGACAACCGGGGGATACGATTACCTATGGGCCTGAAAACATTATTACCAATCCGAACGGAGTGGGTTCAACCGGCGGGAATGCAGCATACCTCGGGCTGGGGACCGTCAATTTCACTTATGCCATCAACGGGGGATTGATCACACTGGACGGGGGATCCAATTACAATTCTTCGATAACCACGGTAATCGGGGGAATTATGAAATTGACCTACTACTGGTGCCCGGCCGTAGCACTGGGTTCAGCTATCACCGGTTTCTCGGTTTTCAAAAAAAATGGCACCATTTCACTACAGTGGATGGGTACAAACGATCAAAATGATATAGTTTATGAAATTGAATACAGCCGGGACGGAGAAAACTGGCAGACAGCGGGAACGGTCCCGGCTGGATCTGCTCCAACAGGTACTGTTGCACAATACCAGTATCAATACAACCCTTCTAAAACTGATGTGGGCCAGGTATATTTCCGCATCAAACGGATCGATCCGGAAGGAAACATCGTTTATTCGGTCGTCAAAGAGGTGAACCTGCAACAGGAAGACCAGCGTCCGGGAATCCAGATTTATCCGAACCCGGTAGACCGGAAAATGATGATCCAGTTTGATGAACTTCAAACAGGGAATTTCAGCCTGGAACTGGTGAGCACCACGGGACAGATTATAGAAAGAAAAGAGGTTCAGCTTACCGGAACCGGTATCACTTCCATGGATCTTTCCCGTAAACCGGCCAGCGGAATATACTTCCTGCGGGCGGTGGATCTGGCCCATAACAGGCAGTTCCTGACCAAGGTGATCGCGAACTGATTTTTTTCCGTAGGTTTGTCTGTCTTAAAATACATATAATGGAATACAATACTACGCGTAATCATCTGGTTATGCGTGAATACGGCCGCCATATCCAGCGGATGATCGAATACCTGCTTACCATTGAGGATCCTGAAGTACGTGAAAGAAACGCGGCTGTCGTGATCGAGTTGATGGGATTTCTGAATCCACACCTGAAAAATGTGGAGGATTTCCGCCATAAATTATGGGATCATCTTTTTCTGATATCCGATTTCAAACTCGAAGTATCTTCTCCTTACCCGATTCCGACCCGCGAAACGCTGAAACAAAAATCGGATCCGCTTCCTTACCCGAAGCGATACCCGAAACACGCACACCTCGGTAAAAACCTGGAGCTGATTATTGATAAGGCCCTGCAGGAAGAAAATCCGGAAAAGAAAAACGGGTTTGCCAATGCCATTGCCTATTACATGAAGCTGGCTTATAATAACTGGCATAAGGAAACGGTGCACGATGATGCCATTCAGGGGGAGCTTAGTGCCATCACCAACGGTCAGCTGGAGTTTACCAATACGCCGTTTGTACGGAGTTTCCGACCCAGTGAAAGCAGGGAAAGAAGCGGTGGCGGATACGGGTATGACCGCAATAAACGCAATCAGAAATTTCAACGGAATAATCCTAACAATAACCGGAGCAACGATCGCGGAGGTAAATTCAAAAAGAAAAGATATTGAATGAATGCCTTTGAAGTGACCGGTGGTAAACGGTTGAAAGGAGATATCATTCCCCAGGGGGCCAAAAATGAAGCGCTCCAGGTAATCAGTGCCGTATTACTCTCCAAAGGCAAAATAACCATCTCAAATATTCCGGACATCCTGGATGTCAACCTGCTGATCGAACTCCTGCAGGAGATGGGTGTCAAAACAGAACGCCCTTCACGTCATGTTTGCAGTTTTCAGGCCGATGAGGTCAATGTGGATTATCTGAACAGTGAAACCTATCGAAAAAAAAGCGGGAAACTGCGTGGTTCCGTGATGCTGGCGGGTCCCCTGCTCGCCCGTTTCAAGAAAGTATTTGTACACAAACCGGGAGGTGATAAGATTGGCAGAAGAAGGCTGGACACGCATATGACCGGCTTCGAAAAACTGGGCGCCCGCTTTTCCTATCATCCGGGGGATGATTATTTCCGTCTGGAAGCCCCGGAACTCAAAGGCTGTTACATGCTTTTGGAAGAACCTTCCGTTACCGGTACAGCGAATATTGTAATGGCTGCGAGTCTGGCTACCGGCAAAACGACCATATATAATGCAGCCTGCGAACCCTATATACAGCAGCTCTGCCGGATGTTGAACCGGATGGGGGCAAAGATTACGGGTATTGGCAGCAACCTGCTGTTTATCGAGGGGGTGCGGGAACTGGGTGGAACGGAACACCAGATGCTTCCCGATATGATTGAAATCGGTTCTTTCATCGGGTTGGCAGCTATGACCCAGAGTGAAATCCGGATCAAGGATGCCCGGGTGGCTGAACTGGGCCAGATTCCGGATAAATTCCGGCAGCTGGGCATCCGGCTGGAAATCCAGGGGGATGATATTTATGTGCCTCCGCAGGAATTATATGAAATTCAAACTTACCTGGATGGTTCGGTACTCACCCTATACGATCATCCATGGCCCGGACTTACACCCGACCTGCTGAGTGTGATGCTCGTGGTGTCTACTCAGGCAAAGGGCAGCGTGCTCATCCACCAGAAAATGTTTGAGAGCCGGTTGTTTTTTGTTGACAAACTGCTTGATATGGGTGCGCAGATCATTCTTTGCGATCCGCACCGGGCTGCGGTAATTGGATTGGGAAGAATGCACAAACTGCGTGGGATCACCATGAGCAGCCCGGATATCCGGGCCGGGGTATCCCTGCTCATCGCTGCCATGAGTGCTGAAGGGAAAAGCGTGATTCAGAATATCGACCAGATCGACCGCGGATACCAGTATATTGACGAGCGGCTCAACCGCCTGGGGGCTTCGATCAAAAGAATTTAAATATTTCCGATGCTGATAATTATAACGGCCCCTTCGGGTGCCGGCAAAACTTCCATCACACGGTACCTGCTCCAGCATTTTTCCCAACTGGCATTTTCTGTTTCAGCAGCCACGCGCGCGCAGCGGCCGGGTGAAGTGCACGGAGTCGATTATTATTTTATGACACTGGAAGAATTCCAGCATAAAATTCAAAACCAGGAATTTGCAGAATGGGAAATGGTTTATGAAGGCCGTTATTACGGCACATTGAAATCGGAACTGAAACGGATCCGGGCAATGAATAAAATCCCGATCCTGGATATCGATGTAAAGGGCGCCATCCATGTGCAGGAACAATATCCCGAACAAAGCCTGTCGATTTTTGTACAACCCCCTTCCATTGAAGAATTGAAGCGGAGACTCGAATACCGGGCTACGGAATCTGCTGAAGCCCTGCAGGACCGGCTCAACAAAGCTGCTTATGAGATTTCCTTCCGTCACCATTTCAATAAAATTATCATGAACGATAACCTGCAAAAAGCCTGTGAAGAGGCCCGGCATGTGATTTCCGACTTCCTGCAACGGCAGGGATTCCGCCCCTGAACCGGGTTAGTTTCCCTTTTTCCAGCTATATTCGTACTTGCATGCCTATCAATACCAATACCCTGATCTGGATCATCATCGCCTGGCTGATGATCATTTTTTTCGCCGGCATCGAGATCGCATTTGCCAATGCGAACCGGCTCACTATTGAACTCAAGAAAAAACAGGGCCTTCAGCGCAGTATTCTCCTTTCAGGTTTCCTGGATACACCCAGCCGGTTTATCAGCGCACTGCTGATCGGGTTTAATATTTTCCTGGTCATTTTCGGATTACTGGTAGGTGAAACCCTGGCGCCATTATGGGAATTTATCATCAGGAAAACGGTAGTACCGCAGGCCTGGGTGGATATTTTCCGATTGTTGTTCGAAACCATCATGTCTGCCCTGTTTATTCTTTTTTTCGGGGAGCTGGTCCCCAAGGCTTTTTTCCGTGCAAAAAGCGACAGCCTGCTCGATTTTTTTGCACCGGTAAGCAGTTTCTTTTATAATTTATTTTACCCCGTTTCTGTATTTTTTACGCGTATCTCCGAATGGATCCTGAAATATGTTTTCAATGTGCGGATTGATGAACGAAAGGACCTTTTTGCGAAAGCCGACCTGAGTAATTTTTTCCAGCAAACCGGCGAAACAGATGAGCCGCAGCAGGAATTGAATACGGATCTTTTTGAAGCCGCCCTTTCCCTGCCCAAAGTGAAAGTGCGGGAGTGCCTGGTACCCCGTAAGGAAATTGAAGGAGTGGATATCCGTATGCCTATTGAAGATGCCAGGAAAAAATTCATGAATAGCAAACTGAGCAAACTTGTTGTTTACGAAGGAAATATAGATCATGTATTGGGTTATATACACCAGCTGGATCTTTTCAAAGCGCCCCCGTCAACCCGGGATATCCTGCTTCCGATTCCGGCGGTTCCGGAAAGTATGAGCGCTATGGACCTGATCAGCAAATTCAGTCGTGAAAGGAAAAGTATTGCCTGGGTTGTGGATGAATTTGGCGGAACAGCAGGTATCGTTACCATGGAAGACCTGCTGGAAGAAATATTCGGAGAGATCCGGGATGAATACGATACGGAAGAATTTGAGGAAAAGAAATTAAACAATGATGAATATATTTTTGCCGGGCGGCTGGAACTGGATTATCTCAATGAAAAATATGACCTGGAATTTCCTGAAAATGAATCAGAAACCTTATCCGGATTTATTATTAACCGCCACGAGGCGATCCCCCGCCTGAAAGAACATATCATTATCGATGATTATGAATTTGAAATACTCGGCGTAAGTGATACCCGGATAGAAATGGTCAAAATGAAATTGCTCAAGTAAGCTTACGGCCTAAAGATTAAGGCTTAATGCTCCTGTACTTAACCGGGTTTCAAACTTACAAAAGCAGTTTTCCTGTAAATCCTTTTCAAATTACCTTTGCGACGCCTTAATAAATGGCAATACCGTGAACTATGGCTTTAAATTTTTTTAAGAGAACCCCGGGGCAGGCAGAAATGTCATTTATCGAACACCTGGAAGCTTTGCGCTGGCATATCGTCCGGTCAGTACTGGCAATCGTTGTAATTGCTGTTTTTTCCTTCATTAAGATCGACTGGATTTTTGAGAATATCATCATGGGACCCCTGAAACAGGATTTTCTATCGGTAGTGGGTCTTTGTAAACTGAGTCATCTGCTGCATATCGGCAATACCCTTTGTTTACCGGCAGCCAATGTACAGTTGCAAACCACTGCCTTCGGTTCCCAGTTCATCTCCAGCATCACCATTGCCTTTGTATGTGGGTTTATCATAGCCTTTCCTTATGTGTTCTGGGAATTCTGGCGTTTTGTAAAACCGGCCCTTTCTCCGAAAGAAATCAAAAGTACCCGTGGTTCGATATTTTTCGTGACCTTTTTTTTCCTGCTGGGTATTTCCTTTGGATATTTCCTGCTGGCGCCGTTTACTTTTAGCTTTCTTTCCAATTATAAACTGGGCATGAGCGGTATGCTCATTACCCGGCCAACCCTGGATGATTACCTGGACAATCTCCTGGATATCCTGATCGGTTCAGGAATTGCTTTTCAGTTGCCCCTGATCAGTTATGTGCTTACCCATATCGGGCTGATTACCCCGGACTTTCTAAGAACCTACCGGAAATATGCTTATGTCGCCATCCTGTTTGTGGCAGCGGTGATCACGCCTTCACCCGACTGGATGAGTCAGACCATCGTCGCTCTTCCCCTGATCATTTTGTATGAAATCAGTATCCGGATTTCTGTTCGTGTGGAAAAGAATATTAAGAAGCGGGATGCTGAATTTTAAAGGAAGCTTTACATTCAGGCAAGGGTGCCCGGAATTGAAAATTGAACAAAAAAGCCATTAACGACCCTGCATTCGTTAATGGCTTTTAATATTATATATCTTAATACACTGTCGTATTTCCATATTCCCACACCGGCGTTATATTTGCCTGCTGTCTATTTCTTTCGAAAGCGCACCAAAAATCTCTTCAACAGTGCCTTCTCCGGGGATATAAACGACTTTATCGAGTTTTTTATAATGATCTGCAACGGCGGCTGTTTTCCTTTCATATTCTTCGATCCGGGAACCGATCACGGATTCATTCACATCATCGGTACGGTCGGAGGTGAGTCCGCGGTTCAGCAGCCTTTTAATGAGTTCTGATTTAGAAACCTGCAGCGCCAATACCACCCGGATGGTTGTATTTTTTTCAGCGAGTAGGGAATCCAAGGCTTCCGCCTGGGCATTTGTACGGGGAAACCCGTCAAAAAGGAAGCCGTTGACGTCGGGATTTTGCTCCAGGGCTGTGCGGATCATGCCAATGACTACCGCATCCGGGACCAGTTTACCCTGGTCCATCAGACTTTTGGCTTCCAGCCCCAGGGCTGTCCCATTCCTGAATCTCATTCCGGAGAAGATCACCTGTACTGAGGTGCTTAAATCCGTAGCGGGCAATTAATTTTTCAGACTGCGTGCCTTTCCCGCTTCCTGGCGGACCGAAAAGAATTAAGTTAAACATGATGACTAGCCTTAGGTAATGGACAAATATAGTGTACGCTTCTTATAATTCCTTTAACAAATCGACCGTTTACTTGCATAAATTCATGGGGAAAACCGTATATCGTGATAATAAAATGCAAATTCCGGATTTTGTCAAGGGGATGACAAACCAGGCGAACAGCACCTGCGTAGATTTGTTATATACATATTGAACCATGATCAGATTATTCAAATCAGCCGGAATTTTGATGCTTGCATTTTTATTTCAGCAATGTTATTCCCAGTCAGGTAAAAGTAAAAACCCAAATATGGATAAAAACCCGGTTCATCCCGATTCTTCGCTGGTAAACCATACGGATGAGGAATGGCGGAAAATTCTTCCCGCCGATGTTTATTATGTTGCCCGGCAAAAGGGAACGGAAAGGCCCTTTACCAGTAAGTTTGAACATTCCACTGATATTGGCACCTATTATTGTGCGGTTTGCGGAAATCCTTTATTCCGCAGCGATACCAAATTTGAAAGTGGGTGCGGGTGGCCTAGTTTTTATGAACCCATCAGTAAAACCAGTATAATTTACTTAAAAGATCATTCATTAGGGATGGAAAGAACGGAAGTGGAATGCGGCAAATGTAAATCGCACCTGGGCCATGTGTTCGACGACGGACCGCCACCCACCGGTCTCCGGTATTGTATTAATGGGGTGGTGCTGGATTTTAAAAAAGCACAGGAGGCTCAGAAAAAATATGACGATAAAAAATAAGTACTTACCGGAACCGGTAAACTGTGAAAAGAAAAAGAGCGGATGGTTGAACCCATCCGCTCTTTTTATCAGTAGAAATAATCTTAAGATTTCTTAAAATCCACGTTGACTGTAATATCCACATCTTTACCTACAATCATTCCGCCCGCTTCCGTTGCCTTATTCCATTTCAGGTTATAATCAAAACGGTCGATTGTTGTAGTCGCTTTAAAACCTGCATGCGTTGCGCCCATCGCACGAAATGGTTCCTCCATATTTTACGTCAAAAGTTACGGGTTTGGTTACATCCCGTATGGTGAGGTTGCCTACCAGTTTATATTTATTGTCTCCCAGGGGAGTAAATGAAGTACTCACGAATTTTATCTGGGGAAATTTCGCTGCATTGAAGAAGTCGTCTGATTTCAGGTGATTATCGCGCATGTCGTTGTCAGTGCTTATGGAACTGACTTCAGCAGTAAAATTGATTTTTGCATCAGAGAAATCAGCCTTGGAAGTTTCCATGGTACCATCAACAGATTTGAACGTTCCTTCCACATCGGAAATGACCAGGTGGGATACTGAAAATTTCACATTGGTATGTGGTTTATCTGTTGTCCATTTGCCAGTCTGGCGGGGTGACGGATCCGTAACAGGTTTGGACTGGTGCGCTGGAATAAAGGCAGTTAACAGGGCTGCCAGTCCCATGGTGCTGAATAGTAAGGTCTTTTTCATTTTCAGTTTTTAAAGTTTAAACATCAACATGGAAGGTAAGGTTTAGTTTTCAGCCGGCAAATTTTATTTCACGCCCTGCTTGCAATATAGAAACGGAAAGGATATTTTTGCCTCTCAATTCATTGAATATTACAGTTATAGCAGAAAATTTGTTACCGCCGCCCGGTTTGCATCTTAAAATCCAATTCCCGGACCTGTAAAACCTTCTAGACCATGGATTCATTTAAGACGCTTTCTATCATCATTCCGGCCTATAACGAGGCAAAAACCATACACCTCATCCTGGACCGCGTATTTGCAGTTAAACTAATCCATGATTTGCAGAAAGAAGTGATCCTGGTGAATGATTGTTCAACGGATGCCACGGAAGAAGTTTTACTCAATTACCGGGCCGCCCATCCGGAAATGAACATGCAATATTACAAGCATGAAATAAATCAGGGAAAAGGAGCTGCGATCCATACGGGGATCATAAAAGCAACCGGGGAATACCTGGTCATCCAGGACGCCGACCTGGAATATGATCCCGAAGAATTCAATGAATTGCTGAAACCTGTTTTACGGGGTTCGGCTGATGTGGTATATGGTTCCCGTTTCCTCGGCGGCAACCCGCATCGCATACTGTTTTACTGGCATTCCATCGGCAATAAGGTATTGACCTGGCTCAGCAATATGCTTACCAACCTCAACCTGACCGATATGGAAACCTGTTATAAATTATGCAAAACCCGGATTATTCAAAATATTGAATTAAAGGAAAAACGGTTTGGTTTTGAGCCGGAAGTAACAGCCAAACTGGCGCGTATACCTGAAATTCGCATTTATGAAGTGGGCATTTCTTATTATGGCCGCACCTATCTCGAAGGAAAAAAAATTGGCTGGAAGGATGGTTTCCGGGCGATTTACTGTATTCTGAAATATAATTTGTTCCGTTGATGGGACAAAGAACGCACCCGGATCCTGCCGGTTTCAAAACCCTTGAAAATTTTTCCAGGGCATCTGCCTTCAACCACTGGCTGTATAAAAAAATAACCAGGTTCGCAAGTGGTCAGATACTGGAGATCGGCAGCGGGATCGGCAATATCTCCGGATTTTTATTAAGGGATCAGCCTGCGGTTTCCCTCAGCGACCTTCGTCCCGAATATTGCCAGTTCCTTGAAAAGAAGTTTGGCGGCCATCCGCACCTTAATGGAGTCTATGAACTGGACCTTTCATTGCCGGATTTTAAGGACAGATATCCGGAACTGATGGAAAAATTTGATACGGTCATTGCGCTGAACGTAATTGAACATATCAGTAATGACACCCTTGCCATCCGGAATGCAAAATCACTGCTGCGGGATAAAGGGAATCTGGTGATACTGGTGCCGGCGGGCAAATGGTTGTATAATTCATTGGACAGGGAACTGGGTCATTATAAAAGGTATTCAAAGGCCGGGTTGAGGGCATTACTGGAATCTGCCGGCCTTACCGTTACCGATTGCCGTTATTTTAACGCAGCTGCCATATTGGGATGGTGGTTTTCAGGGAAAATTCTAAGGGAGCAGGTCATATCCCCTTCCCAGTTAAATTTATTCAATCAACTGGTTCCGATTTTCAGAATAGCAGATTGGTTTGTCACGCCATTTATCGGAATATCCGTGATTTCGGCAGGCGTCAAAAATATAAATTGAACCCATGACAGCGTCCGCAACATTTCCATTACCTGGCGAAAAGCAGGCGCGCTTTTTTAAATGGGGTATTTATATTCTGGGATTCTTTTTTTTTCTGAATTGTTTTACACCACTCCGGCTGCATTATGATATGCTGCGCTATTTCGCGATAAAGGATTGCATAGAGTCCAAATGCCCGCCGGAAGCAGATCCCAACGATTACCTTCCCTATGGTTATACAGTCCTGCTGCTGCTCCTTTCCAAACTGGGTATCCTGAAATCTTTTTCGGTCGTTTTCGTGAACTGCCTCTATCTGTTCGGCGGACTTTATTTTGTAAGAAAGATCTTTAGTTATATACGCAAGCCGTACTTTTTGTTTTTTCTGGTATTGCTGAACTGGACCATCATCAAATTTGTTACCCATCCCTTATCGGAACTTCAATACCTGTTTTTTTCCCTTGCCAGTTTATACGCTTTTTATTGTTTTATCCGCGATAAAAATATCCGGAATTTATTACTGGCCTTTTTGCTGGCGGGTCTCGCGTTTCTGACACGCACGGTTGGTGTTTCCCTGGTTGCCGCCTTGTTTGCAGCCCTGATCTGGGAATACAGGAAACAATTACTGGTACTCATCAAAAGAAACAGGATCGGGATTCTGGCCTTTGGGATTGGTGTAGCCGCCGTCCTGGTTTTTTCCAGGCAACTGGGACTGGATCACTATACCGGCGTTATGTCGGAACAATTTAAGGAAGGTCTCCGTTTTTCAGACGTCGTCTTCTGGCATTTCTCAGAATGGGGTGAGATTTTAATAAATACATCGAAATTCAAAGTGATCAGTTTTCTGCCCCCTGCGATGGGTGAGTGGTTATTTGTTATCATGGGTTTGCTCGGGGTCTGCGGATTTATTTATATCTGTTATATTAAAAAGAACCGTATTCCCTTTATTGTAAAGGCCTATCTTTTTTTCTATATCCTGCTCCTGTTTAACTGGCCTTTCCCGGATCCCCGCTTCTGGGTGCCTGTTGTACCTCTTATTGCAGCGGTAATCAGCCAGACTTCCTTTTCCCAAAACAGGGTGATCAAAATATGCTCTTTCCTGTATTTACTGGTTTATTCGGTATTGGGAATTGTATCCCTGGTCTATATGACATACACTTCATTCGATAAAAAGGAATTCTCGAAAACCCAGGCAAAGGGCGTTTACCGGAATGAGTACGAAGTGCATTTTTTTGGTAAGCCTTTATCCGATACGGCTAAACAGGTAGATCCCTACCTGGTCGAATTTTTAAACAGGTACGACAGGTAATTAATAAACCCCCGTAAAGACTCGTTCCTTACGGGGGGTTTATTAAGTATTTATTAATTTTTATTCGCAAGTACCTGCTGCACCTGCTCATACGACATGGCTTTCAGTTCCGTTGGCGTATAACCTTTCACCTTTACGGAGGTACTGTTCGCTTTCCTGGAACCGGGAATGGTAACATACCGGTATTCCAGATTGGTCAGATCCTTAGTGGAAATGATATTTATCTGGCCAATCGAATAATCCTCAGAAATAATATAATTCAGCGCAGAAACAGGTTGTATATGACTCACATTGTTCTGATCCGGGAACTGGATATAGGTTAATATAACACCACTGTCCAGGATCCCCTGCGTTATCGTTGGAGCCAGCAGGGTATCTTCAAAAAGGCTGTCAGTTACATTATAAGTAAAATTGAGTGGTATCCAGGCTGAATAAACCACACTGTCTGGTCCTGCAGGTCCCACGGGTCCGGCCGGACCCGTATCTCCTTTTTTACAACTGATTATTCCAATAACTAATATCGTTGCGACCACCAGGAGACTTCTGAAGAGTTTCATCTTTAATAATTTAATATATGAATGAATATGCCTGATGCAAGGTAATTGATTTCTTTTAACGGAGTCCGTCAGCAGGCTCATTTACTCCAATACGGGAAAGCCGGAGGCTGGTTGCTTCCATTTCAATTACCCGGTTGTAAACGGCAGGTCTTTATACCGCCACAAATGCAGGCAGGCAAACGTACGGTAAGGCGACCATTTAGCGGAGATGCGCAGCATATCTTCCCTTAATTTTTTTTTATCCGATGAATCGAGTTTATACAAACGGATCATCGCCTGTTGAATACCCAGGTCATCAACGGCAAACACATCTTCACGGCCCAGGGTAAACATGAGCAGCATTTCAGCCGTCCACCTGCCAACCCCTTTAATCTGGGTGAGGTGGCCAATCACCTCTTCATTATTCATTTTCCCCAGCACTTTGTAATCCATACCGGATTCGACGGCAAATCGCGCCACATTATGCACATAATTCGCTTTGGCTCCCGATAAACCAATGGACCGCAGGGTTTCATAGGGAGTTGCCAGGATCTCTTCTGGTCCTGGCTTTCCTGGATACAGATTCAGGAACCGGTTACGTATGACCGCTGCAACTTTGGTAGAAAGTTGCTGGCTGAGGATGGAATTACATAAATGCAGGTGAACATCCCGTCGTCGGGAGAGGACGCAGGCCATCCTGCCCCGCTAATATTTTAGCAAATTTTTTATCTTTTGAAAGATGTGAAATATAGGCATGCTGATTGACGGGCATCTGTGTAAATTATTACTTTTAACGGCCCAGCACTTCATCTATTTTAAACAACACACCGTTTATAGCCATGGTATTGATGGTAAGCACATTCGAAGAAAAGGGGCTGCCCAGTACCTGCACTTTGGCCTGGATTCCCGAGATAGTAAAAAGGAGTGTACTGTCACTTACTGAAGTGTACGTACTGCTGTCTGATATATCGTAACTAAACAGCCGGCGGGGTATCAGGCTTAACAAAATCATGGAGCGCAGACTGTCCGGATTTGCAACACTCAGATCAGCAGGTGAATTATATCCCAGTTTTCTGAATGCATCATTGACCGGGGCCAGGAATAAAAAAGGGCTTCCCGTGGAAAGCAGGGTACTCAGGCTGTCCGGTGTTGGAGTTGCCAGGGTGATGGCCTCATTTAGAAAACTTAATGAGGTATCACTGCTTACCCATTGTAACAGGTTCTGCCGGGGGGGCAGCAATACATTTTGTGAAGCAATCATCACCCCGTTGCTGGTTGTTAGTTCCGAATTGAGCATCTGGAGCCCGTTTACAAAGGTTCTGTTTGAATCTCCCGAAACAAAAATAGAATCGCCATCGGCCATGACCAGTTTCTGTTCGGTTTTACCAATAAAAGATTCCAGGGGAAGCACTGCTCCGGCATAGGTCTGGTAAAGAACCCATTCCCTTGCCTGGTCACGCGTGAATCCATCGATCACGGTCTGGGTGAATCCGGATCCTGTACAGGCCTGGTCATTGGGAACAAACAGGGTGAAAAGGGAGGAACTGTTGAATGTTGTATCCAGCCCGGCTTTCACCACAGCAGCATTAAAGATCGTTGTATTGGATCCATTGGCAAGGACATAGCCCAGGGTTGAAGTCTGCGCATTCACGCCGGGTGTTGAACTCTTATTGCAGGCCCATATTGAAAGGAAAAAAAGAGCGGCCGGTACAATATAATAGCGGCGTCTTTCAAAAATGTTTTTCATGGTTCTTTCATTACATACTAAAACTTACACGGCCATCTTTTTCATCCTTGAGAGATATGCCGATTTCCATCAGTTGTTTACGGATGCGGTCTGAAGTCTGATAATCCTTTTTAGCCTTGGCCTCGCGGCGGATTTCAATCAGCAGGTTCATGATACCCTGGAGTTTATCCGATGAATCTTTCGGTGTTTCATCCTGCAGGCCCAGTACATCCTCCAGGTATGTTTTGAACTGGGACTGCACATAATGCAGGGTTTCGGCAGAAAGGGTTGTCTTTTCCAATTCCCCGCTCCGGAATGAATTGATATGGCTGACCAGCTGGAACATATTTGCCAGCACTTTGGCCGTATTAAAATCATCATTCATAAAATCGTCCAATTCCCGGCAAAGCGTATTGAACTGGTTTTCGATTTGATCGTTCACCATTTTAGCCGGATCCGTTTTCATTTTCAGCAGTTCCTGGTACGCATCCCATAGTCTCCTCAGCCCTTTTTCTGCTGCCTGCAGGGCTTCATTACCAAAATCCAGGGTACTCCGGTACTGGGTCTGCAATATGAAAAACCGGATGGTCATTGGGTGGTAGGCCTGGGAAAGCAGTGGACTGTTGCCGGAAAACATATCTGTAAGCCGGATCACATTATTATAACTCTTGCCCATTTTTTTCCCGTTGATGGTGATCATGTTATTGTGAATCCAATAACGGGCCGCAACCTCGTGGTTACAGATCATGCTTTGTGCAATTTCACTTTCGTGGTGGGGAAACAATAAATCCATACCACCTCCATGAATATCAAAACGGGTTCCGAGGTATTTGGTGCTCATCGCGGAACATTCTATATGCCAGCCGGGGAAACCTTCTCCCCAGGGACTGCTCCATCGCATGATATGGCCGGGCGGAGCGGATTTCCAAAGAGCAAAATCCTGCCGGTTCCGTTTTTCCTCCTGGCTTTCCAGGTCGCGCGTGGTTTCCAGCAGTTCGTCCAGCCTGCGTCCGCTGAGTTTTCCATATGGATATTTCTCAGCATATTTTTTTACATCGAAATAGACTGACCCGTTAACGGCATAACCGTAACCGGCTTTTATTATTTCCTGGATCATGTTGATCTGTTCCACAATATGGCCCGTGGCCGTAGGCTCAATGCTGGGATCCAGGTTATTAAACTGGTGCATGGCCCAGTGGAAGAGATTGGTGTATTTCTGCACCAGTTCCATGGGTTCGAGCTTCTCAATCACCGCTTTTTTTGCAATTTTGTCTTCAGCTTCCCGGCCCTCTTCTTCAAAATGGCCGGCATCGGTAATATTGCGTACATAGCGCACTTTATAGCCCAGGTGCAGGAGGTATCGGTAAATTACATCAAAAGTGATGAATCCCCGGGCATGACCCAGATGGCTCTCCCCGCTTACCGTGGGACCACATACATACATGCCCACGTGATGGGGTGTAATGGGAATAAACTCTTCCTTCTGTCTGGTATAAGAATTATAAACTTTTAAGTTGCTCATGCCTTCGCCCAAATATAAACATTTATCGCTTTCAGTCGCGCAGCTCGCAGGTCTGTGAGCATCGCGTGATGATCTGAGTACGGGGATTTGAGTCGCTCACTTTGAAAAATCAAAAATTCCTTCGATGGGAAAATATAATCGATACGAAGGGTGGGTGAAATATGAATATAACTTCTTCCGACACCAAAACATTTTGCAATGAATGCATCCTGCAGGTTTCCACGGATATGAAAATAAGTGTAGGAATTAGGAACATCATTGAAGTCGCCGCAAATGATGAGCGGATAGGGACTGGCTTCCAGCTGCTGCCTGACCCGGTCTGCCTGTTAGCCACGAATTTCCAGGGCATCTTTCAGTTTTTTTGCCAGAGAACGGGATGCCGGCAGTATACTGTCTTCAGCGTTCCGTATAATTTCCACATTCCTGAAATCCTTCGGTTTGAATAAAACCGACTGGAGATGCGTGGTAAACAGGCGGATGATGTGCCCGTTCACATTAACATCTGCTGCAATCAGGCTTTCTGTTTTTTGTAGGGTATCTGTGTTAAAGTGTACCTGGTACGTTGCGACAATCGGGTATTTCGAAAATATGATGACGCCGGTTTCATATTTATTGTTGCGGTTATGATGGTCTCTTGAGAAGAAGAAATAGGGGAATTCCAGTTGCCGGCGGATATAACGGATATTCGATTTTGCAGTAGTCTGCGGGTTCATAAAATTCCTGGAAGCAAAGCAGGTCGGCATTTTGACTGCCAACCAGCTTCAGCATGGGCAGGCGGTGGCCGGATGCCCCCAATTTTTTTGTACTGAATTCATCCCACCCCCTTACATTCCAGGTCATGAGGCGGATATTGCCGGGCTGTTTATGGTTAAAATCCTGTTTAGCCATGCTGAAACCAAAAAATGCATGAATATTCTGCCATCCGATGATCAGGCATATCCCTGAAATCAGCGCATATCGGATACTGGCGAATAGCCAGAAAACTAAAAAAAGTAATAATAACAAAAGCAATAAGGGGAAAAAAAAAGCCAGTAGGGCGATAAACCACCATGTATCCGGATGTAAAAAGGCATTACAGCAGGCGAGGAGGAATAAGAAGCCCACACCAATATTCAGCAGAATCAGGATGCGCTTGGTAAATTTCCGCAGTGAAATCATGGGGAAGAATCGTTGAAGTTACAAATCTTCCTCTTCAGCAGCCCGCTTCAGGATCTCTTTTTCCTCACTGGTGAGAAAGCGGTATCCCTGCTGGTTGATTTTATCGAGTATTTCATCGATTCTTTTTTGCGTGATGTTGGGAATTTTTTTATAAGGCTGCGTACCCGCAACATTATAATAGAATTCGTCTTTTTTATTTTTGGGTTTTTTCTTTTTGTCCGGATCAAAGAGATTGCCGGCCCAGTCGAAAAACTGGTTCATCCATAAACTCCCATCCCAACCCCTCCGTAACAGGTAAATAAACAGGAATCCAATGCCTGCGGCGCCCGTATAAGCCAGATCGGTCGCGAGATCCCCGTTCGCAACCCCGGAAAAATTCAGCAGCAGAAAAACCAGTGTCAGTATCCATAAAGGGATGCCTCCGCTGATCATGGGGAAAATCCGGTAATCAGGTGAAATCACCGTAGTTGCAACGGCAACAGCGGCGATCGAGCAGTTAGCGGCGGCCAGGCTGTTGGTATCCATCTGCGCCCGGAGATCTGGGAAATACCAGGTGGGACAGGACAAAAATTACGGCACCCGCCAGGCCTCCGTACAGGTAAACGGGTATTAATTTCCGGTTGCCTGTCAGGTCCTGCAGGATATAGCCGAAACTCCAGAGCCAGAACATATTGGAAATAAAGCGAAACAACTGCTGATCCGTAAACATGAAACTGATCAGGGTCCAGGGCCGCCAGGCAAGATTTTCGGGGTTGGCAGGCAAAACGAACCAGTTATAGACATGGGTGATGAACGAATCTTTGGAAGAACCGGTCATAATAAAAATACAAATACGAACTCGAGCACCACAAAAATGACAGCATTCAGTACGAGCAGCTGGACGAGCGCATTGCCTTCCTGGCCCAGGTACATTCGTTTCCGGTAATTTTCCTCTTTTACATCCATATCAAAATTCTTACTAGGCATCAGTGCGGTTCAGAGTGTAAGTATTAACAAGCGGACAGAAGCCCTGGTTCAATAAAAATTGCGGCGATCTGTTTTTCGCCAGTAAAAAACCAGGAAGCAGACCGACCAGGCCTCCGCCTAAATGGGCCCAGTGTGCCACATTGTCGCCGGCAGTATTCTGGATGCCCGAAAATAATTCAAAAAGGACATAAGCCAGTACGGCCCATTTTGCTTTTACCGGGATTAAGGCATAAATATAAATCAGGCTGTTTGGGAACAGCAGTCCGAAAGCAACCATACATCCAAAGATAGCACCCGATGCACCGAGGGTGGCGGTATTTAAAGGTGAATTCGGATCTAATCTGAAACCGCCTTGTTCATGAATCGGATAATTATTCAATTCCTGCCAGACAGGGGTCAGTTCATGGTAGAGAACCAGTAAATGCAATACGGCAGCCCCGATTCCGCAAACGATATAAAAAGTCAGGAAGCGTTTAGGTCCCCAGAAATTTTCGAGGATGGATCCGAACATCCAAAGGATCAGCATATTCCAGAAAATATGCGCGAAACCGCCATGCAGGAACATGTACGTAATCAGCTGGTGGGGTTTGAAATAATTCGGACCGGATATCGTGCAGGGCAAAATAATTCTCCATAAATGAGGACCCGTTGCGCTGCATCGCCAGCTGAAGCAAGAAAACAATGACATTGATGATGATCAGGTTTTTAATTATGGGCGGAATTACCTGGGAACGCCCCGGACGGAAATCAGTCATGATTCAAGAGAAATTACTGGCTGCAAGTTAATGTTTTAAGAAAAGCACGGTAACATTTTCGATATGAAGGGTATGCGGGAACATATCCACGGGTTGTACAGCTGAAATTCGATATTTTTCTGAAAGCAGGTTCAGGTCCCGGGCCTGGGTAGCCGGATTACAGCTCACATAAATTATTTTTTCCGCCCCAATTTCCAGTAGTTTGGCAACCAGTTTTTCCGACATGCCTGCCCTGGGCGGATCAGATATGATCAGATCGGGCCGGCCATGGGTTTCAAAAAAGGCATCGTTGCACAAATATCTGTAACATCGCCTGCGAAAAACGCTGCATGATCAATCTGATTTAACAAAGCATTTTCTTTTGCATCGGCAATCGCTTCGGGGATCAGTTCAATCCCAATCAGTTTTTTTACCTGATTGCTTAGGAAAATCCCAATACTTCCTGTTCCGCAATAGAGATCGTAGATGAGTTTCCGTTCCCTTAAGTTCAGCAAAGGAACGTACAGTCTGGTATAAACGCTCTGCCTGGGCCGTATTGGTCTGGAAAAAAGATTTCGGTCCGATCTTAAAAGAAAAATTCTCCAGTTTTTCAATTACATATCCTTTCCCGAAAAAAGGAACCGGCTGCAGATCGTTCAAGGCTGTCGTTCCATTTTGGATTGATGGTGTAGAGCAGGGTGGTAATGGATGGGAATGTATTTTTTAGATGCTGAGCAGGTTATTTTGAAGAGGTTCATCAGCATACCCGAAAACAACGTTTACCATGATTTCGCCCGTGCGGCAGATCCTTACCTGTACATTCCGCAGGAATCCTTCGTGACGCTGGATATCATAAAAGGAAACTCCGTTCTCCAGTGCCCATCTTTTGATTTCCTTTCGGATCCCGTTGGTGGGTTCATCCTGCAGACAACAGGTATCAACATCCACTACTTTATCAAAAATACCCCTGGCATGGAAATCCGGCTGCATGCTGCAAGCGGAAATCTTCCGGATCTGCCAGTTCCTCCTTTAAAAGATACCGGCGGTTGGAGAATGTATATTCCAGTTTGTTCCGGTACCGGTGGTTCTTTCAGAACCCATGATGGGAATGATTTCCGGTAGTTCCAGTTTTCCAATTCGCCTGAGAGCTTTGTAAAACCTGGTCTTGTTTATATTCCAGTTGTTTCTCATAGGGCAGCATCTGCCACTGGCATCCCCCACAGATACCGAAATGTTTGCAGAAGGGAAGGATCCTATTCCGGTTTGAAAAGCGGTTATCCGGATCACCTGTCCTTCTGCCCAGTCCTTTTTATTTTTTGTAAGCCTTACTGTAACAATATCACCCGGGTACAGCGTTTTCAATGAAAATAACCTTGCCCTCGTGTTTTGCCAGGCTCCTGCCTTCGGCTGCATAGCCGGTGACCAGCAGGTTCTCTAAAATGATATTTTTCTTTTTTCCCACGGCGGCAAATGTAGGATTATCCTAATTTAGCATTCCTATGATCAACCTTTTATCTAAAAAGACTTTTACAGTAGTCTATTTTTTTATTGATTTCCTGTTATGCCTTTTCCCAGGGTTATGCCATCCATCTCACTTTGAAGCCCTTTGTAAACAGTAAGGTCTACCTGGGTTATCACTATGGTAAAGTGAAAGCCGTGGCCGATTCCGTTATACTCGACGGCAATTCGGAAGGTGTTTTTAAGGGCAGGAGAGAAATTACCCGGCGGTATTTATTTTATTGTTTCCCCCAAAAAGGAAATTCTTTTTGAATTACTGATCGACCAGCGGCAACAGTTCTCTATTTCTGCCGATACAGCGGGCCTTCCTGCAAGTATTGTTTTTACCGGTTCACCCGAAAATAAATCCTTCCTGGAGTATACTGCTTTTATGAACAGTCATGGGAAAGAGATTACCAGTCTTCAGTCTCAGTTGTCCCGGGCAAAAACAAAAAATGATTCTGTCTCTGTAAAAGCGCAGATTACATCAGATCAATGAAGAAGTAAAAAACGAACGGGATGAAGTGCAAAAAAGGGATCCGAATTCCCTGCTGGCCGCTTTACTCCGCGCCCTGAAGGAACCTGTGGTCCCGCCTGCACCCAGCCTCCCGAACGGAAAACCCGACAGTTTGTTCGCCTACCGGTATTATAAAGCACATTACTGGGATCAAATTTCTTTTACCGATGACCGCCTGATCCGGACGCCGATATTCGAACCCAGACTGGATCGTTATTACAAGGACCTGGTTTCGCCGGAACCCGATTCCATCAACCGCGAAATAGACCATATGCTCCTGTTTTCCCGGACCAATAAAGACATGTTTAAATTTCTGCTCGTCTATTTTACGCAGAAATATATCAATCCGGAATATATGGGGCAGGACGCCGTGTTTATTCACCTGTTTGAAAAATTCATTAATACCGGGCAGGCAGATTTTTTTACTGAGAAGTACCGGAAATTTGTAGATGACCGTGCTTACAGTATCATGGCGAACCTGATTGGCCAGCCGGCCGCGAACCTGGAAATGACTGATACGGCCGGAAAAACCAGGTCCCTCTATGAAATACCTGCCAATTTCGTGCTGGTCTGCTTCTGGGACCCAACCTGCAGCCATTGCAAGGAAACCATTCCCAAAGTGGATTCCATCTACCAGGCCCGGTGGAAATACGAGGGTGTTCAGATTTATGCGGTAATGGTAGATGGCGGGCAGGAGAACTGGCGGGATTTTATCAGGACCCACAATTTGGGTGATTGGATAAACGTTTATCAGACTAAGGACCAGCATGATGCTGTAGTGGCAGCCGGCAGGCCGGATTACAGACAGTTATATGATGTTTACCAAACGCCGGTACTCTACCTGCTGGATAAGGAAAAACGAATCGTTGCAAAAAAACTGAGTTATCTGCAGGTTGATGAGGTCATCAATCTCAAACTGAAAAAGATCAATGCTCACTGATATGAAGAATGCTGTACTGATCTTTCTGCTTACCCTTTCTTCCAATACATTTTTCGGTCAGACACTTGTCCACTACGGAAATAAAACCATTACGCGGGAAGAATTTCTTACGGCTTTCCGTAAGAATAATGCGCATCTCAGGCCAACGGATCGGGCGTACCGGGAATATCTGAACCTTTATATCCGTTACCGGCTGAAAGTGCAGGCTGCTTATGATATGAAACTGGACACCCTGCCGGGCCAGGTCACGGAATTGCAAAACTTCAGAAGCCAGATTATTGACCAGTATATCAATGATGAAAGCAGCCTGAACCAGATGGCAAAGGAGGCTTACTTAAGAAGCCGGCACGATATCCGGGTTTCATACATATTTGTCGCGGTTCCGAAAAATGCCCCTCCTGCTGATACAACAAAAGCCTGGCTGAAAATACAGGAGGCTTTCCGGATGCTGAAAAGAAATCAGGATTTTGGCGAAACGGCCCTGCAGTTCTCAGAGGATCCTTTCGTGAAGAATAACCGGGGCGATATCGGATTCATTACGGTTTTCGATCTGCCTTATGCCATGGAAACCGTTGCGTATAACACACCCCTGGGAAAATTCAGCACTGTATTCCGTACCGGTGGCGGTTATATTATATTGAAGAAAACCGCAGTACGTGAAGCCGAAGGCCGGATCCGCATTGCACAAATCCTGTTGGCCTTCCCGTTTCAGGCCAGTGAAGCAGCCAAAGACGAAACTCATCGAAGAGCAGATTCCATCCGGCATGCAATTGAACAGGGCGCAGATTTTGGTGAACTGGCCCGACAATTCAGCGGCGACAATTTATCTTACCAGCTGGGCGGTGTATTGCCGGAATTCGGGATCGGGAAATATGAACGCGGATTCGAGGAAACGGCTTTCAGTCTGAAAAAAGACGGGGATATCAGTTCACCCTATGAATCCGCTTTCGGGTATCATATCATCAAAAGAATTAAAAGGATACCGGTGCCTGTTGTGGCAAATCAGAAAATCCTGGATGAAATGAAGGAAAAAATCAAAGCGGATCCGCGCATGACTGTTTCAAAAAAACTCATGCTGCAAACCATTTTGAAGCAAACACAGTTTAAGGAATACATACCGGCGGGAAACCGCTTATGGGATTATACTGACAGTATCCTGCAAAATAAAAAACCTTCGCCCCGCGCAGGGATCAATGACCGGTCGGTCCTGTTTCAGTTTGCTGATAAAAAATATACGGTGGGAGACTGGACCACGTACCGGAATAGTTTGAAATCAGTTCCCGGATTAACCAGTGGGAAAACCAATTCCGAAATATTGGACCTGTATCGCGAGTCGGTGGCTTTTGAATATTATAAAGAGCATCTGGAAAAATATAATAAAGCATTTGCGGCCCAGGTGAATGAATTCCGGGATGGGAATCTCCTGTTTGAAATGATGCAGCGTCAGATATGGAACCGGGCTGCAGCAGATTCTGCCGGGCTGAAATTTTTCTTTGAAGCACATCAGAAAGCGTACTGGTGGAAACCCGGGGCGGAAGCTATAATTTTTAATGCAACAGACACGGCGTCTGCAAATAAATTACAGGGTGAGCTGGAAAAAAATATGAATAACTGGCGCTTGTCGGTGGATCGTTTTGGCGGACAAGTCCAGGCAGATTCCGGGAGGTTTGAACTCAAACAGATTCCGGGGAAAGCCCTGCCGGAAGCCGGCAGGTTTACAGACGCATTAACCAATCCGGATAAATCCGTTCAATTTGCGTACATCATCCGGGAATATACGACTGCTTCACCCAGATCTTTCGAAGAAGCACGCGGTCTGGTGGTTAATGATTATCAAAATGAGCTGGAGAATAAATGGATTGCAGCATTGAAGAAAAAGTATCCGGTGGTTATCAATGAGGCCGTGTTTAAGTCGCTGCCGAAATAAACAGCAGGCTTAAAGCCTGAAGTCCAGGCCAACGACCAACGATCATCCCCTCCCGTCCAGCATATCAAGTATAACCCGGTCCTGCTTTATATCAAACTTTCGCGCCAGCATTTTGTCGGAAGAAAGCAGTAATTCATAGTCTGCCACAGTAAGTGTTTTCGGATTGGATCCTCCTTTTGACCAATCAATATAATAGAAATTATCATTGACAACTGTATGTTTGAATTTTGAATTCATGATTAACGTAGGGATCAGGAATTCATCCGGACCCCAGGTAAAGCGGATAAATCGCCGGAGTTTTTTATTTGATTCGACAAAAGCGAGAATATAAGCAGCGCAATCAGTTGAAAGCGTCATACACATGGCCTTTGGCCCGCCGTATAGTTTATAGGGCAGGGGAAACTTTCGGGATGGCAGCAGGGTATTTAAAAAAAACTGTATTCTGTATCTTCCACGGAACCCAAAGTTGGTAAAGTGATATTTATTAATACGGTTAATGGCATGACTCCACCATTCCCCGCCTTCTTCATAACAGATAAAATTTTTTCCAGTATTTTTTTCCAGGGTCTGATAGATTCCCGACACGGGTTTGATGGGGTAGTCCTGGCCACTCATGACGCTGATGAAATCATAGGGTATCCCGCTTCCCAAAACCTGTTTAAAAGCCCCCAGCAGTGCAATTATAAAACTATAGGAAGCCCAGCGAACCTTTATCCGGTGGTTAACAAAATACACATTTGGCACGCCGGCTAAATAGTCGAAGGGCTTCAGACTGATTTTTTTATCAATATGCAGATAGAAATCGAACGGGAGGTTGTTAAATCTTTTTATGAAACGCTCAATCTGCTGAGGTTCCTTATGAGCCATTATGATACACGCGATCCGCATGATGTTTCTGGTTGCCGGGGATTTAGACAGGAATCAGGTGTACAAAAGATGGTCAATTAACAATTGATTAGCAAAATTAATGCCGGATAAGTATTTACCCTTACGCATTCAGCGATCGACAATCGGCGTCAGGCGTTGAGCTTTTTAAAGCTTTTCATACAACGCCCTCAGCTTTTCCCGGGTAATCTTTTTCTCCCAGTCAGGTCCCAGGGCATTTTCCCATAAAGGTTTCATGCCCAGGGAAACATTGATCATGGTTTCAAACTGATCATCTGTGAGGCCCCGGGTAATATGCTGTGGGATCTCAATTTTGTTTTTCTCCACCATTTGTTTGAATTCCCGCACCCCCTCCGGGATAGTATTCCCCGAGTTGATCAAAAACAATGCAGTTACCCACTCCGTGTTTTGTTCCTAACAGGTACCCCAAACCGTAACTTACAGCGTGGGCAACACCCACCTGTGAATAGGCTATACTCATTCCCCCGGCATAAGATGCCATCATGAGTTTGTCGTCATGTTCAGGTCCCCAGGCCCCCTCGCCCAGGAATACCTCCTGGCACAGATTCAGGGCTTTCTCGCCGTAGGATTTACTGAATTCATTCAGGAAAGTACCGGTAAGGCTTTCGATACAATGGATATAACAGTCCATGCCTGTATAAAACGCTGGTTCGGCGGGACATTGGCGGTAAGTTCCGGGTCGAGAACAATCTGGTCGAAAGGTGTAAAATCGGAATTCATACCCAGTTTGCGTGTGGGCCCGGTAAGTACCGTTGTGCGGGAAACTTCGGCCCCTGTGCCACTTAAAGTGGGTATGCCCGCCTTGTATACACCCGGGAATTTTACCAGATCCCATCCCTGGTAATCGGCAGAAGACCCCGGATTATTCATCATTAAAGAAACGGCTTTGGCCAGGTCCATAACCGAACCGCCGCCAATGCCAATGATACCGCTGATGCTTCCAAATTCCTGTTTGAGCTGGCTGGCCAGTGCATCCACCTGTTTGGTTTTAGGTTCATGGCTTGTATCGGCAAATATAATTTTATCGGAAGCGAGGAGGGGGATGCGGTTTACCAGTGGTTTATTCTCAAAAAAATGATCTACCAGAAAAATCATAGGGAAATCTCCTTTTCTCTGCGGGGCTAGAATTTCATCCAGCTGGTTGAAACTTCCCCTGCCATAGACCACATAACTGACCATTTTAAAATTCCTGAACTTCATATTTTACAATAAGTATTAAAAATTTAAAATCAAATGTATCAGTGACCCTGTGTCAGCGCTGCGGCGCCAAAGACCCCGGCACTGTCGCCGAGTTCCGGCCGGATAACCGGCACGGTGCAATAATTATTAAAAATGAAATGTTTCAATGATTTCACGCCTTCGGTATAAATTTCATCAATATTGCCGACACCGCCGCCGACCACAATGATATCCGGATCCAGCATATTGGTAATCGAAGAAACGGCTTTTCCAAAGAAATGGTTGAGCCGGTCCAGGGTGTGCCTTGCATAAGGATCTGTTTCTTTTTGCATTACAATTTCCTTCAGCGTTTTTTTAACACCGGCTATGGATTCATAAAAACGCTGCAAGGAAGGCCCGGATATTATTTTTTCCACGCAGCCCGTTTTACCACAATAACAGGGGCCGCCCGATTCATCCAGGAAATTATGTCCCCATTCTCCAGCAATTCCATGATGACCTTCCCAGATTTTTCCATCGATTACGAGTCCGCCGCCGACACCGGTGCCCATAATGATCCCAAAAACCATTCTTGCCTGGGGTGCCGCTTTTTTTACATCCTCCCCAGGTTGCTTCTGCAAGGGCAAAACAATTGGCGTCATTAGCAAGGATAATGGGTAATTGCAGTCTTTCTTCAAGGTCTTTTTTTATAGGCTGATGATTTAGTATGGTTGTATTGGAATTTTTTAATGTATGCGAGACCGGATCCAGGATACCGGGGGTGCCAAATCCGATGCAGGCAGGGGAAAGCCCGGATTCTGCTTTCATTTTGTTTACCAGCTTTTCGATCTGGCCGATAACATGGTCGTATCCCTGTGCCGCTTCAGTATCTACGCGGGTTCTGATCAGGGTCTCCGGTTTCTGGTCGCCGCGTAGGATGATGCCTTCAACCTTCGTGCCTCCAAGATCGATGCCCCACATCGTTTCTTTCATATAGCAGTCATTTTTGATTATTTCATTGATTTCATACCCCAGCGTTAAGTTTTGCCAGTTGCAGGTCTTCCGGTGTATCAATTTCAAGTCCCATATATTCTGTGAGTACCATTTTTAAAGGTATGCCATGTTCAAGATACCGAAGGCATTCGATTTTTTCTGCTGCTTCCAGGGCTGTCACAGGCCAATTGGTAAAATTCATTAGAGCCTGTTTCCTGAAAGCATAAACCCCAATATGTTCGTAATAAGTAATGGAAATGGCGGATCTCGCGGGGATATGGGATCACACTTCGGCTGAAAAAAAGCGCATTCATCTGCATATCTACAACAACTTTCACATAATTGGGATCCCTGATATTTTTTTCATTCTTCATCACCTGCATAAGGGAAGCTACCTGTACTTTTCCGGAGAGATCTTTCTTAAAAACCTCCAGCAAGTTTTTCCAGTGGTGCTTGTTGAACAAAGGGTTCGTCTCCCTGTACATTGACAACAATTTCCATATCAAGGGTTTCAATGGCTTCTGCAATGCGGTCGCTTCCGCTTTCATGGGTTTTTTGACTCATCATGACGTCGCCGCCATGCATTTTAATTTCATCATAAATAATCTGACTGTCCGTTACGACAATAACCCGGTTAAATAGTCCGGTTTTGACAGTATTATCATAGGTATGACGGATTACGGTTTTATTACCCAGCTTCTGCATCAGTTTGGCGGGAAAGCTTGTTGATGCATACCTGGCCGGAATCATAGCGATGCAGTTCATGGATTCTTTTTTCAAAACAATAATTTTTTACGTGGCACCGTACATGGCTACCAACTGTCAGAAATATTTTTCTTCCAGCAGTTTGGTCAGGTCCAAAACAGCACCCCGTCCATCCTTATCTCCGGAATTACACATTACAATGATACATCGATCTTTTTCTTTCAGGATTTCTGTTCTGCAATTAAATAAAAGGGAAAGGCCTTCATGAAAAGCGAATGATTGGCCAAAATAACTCCCGTTGTTCCATCCCATCGAATAGTCCGGCAGACCAAAAAAAAGGAATTCAAAATCGGACTGTGGAAGATGTGCTATTTCCCCCGGAAAGCCCCTGAAGGTTGCCTGCATAAATTGTATATAATCAGGCAAACTGATTGAAATGCCCTGTCCCGGATATAGTACCGGGATGAACCTTGACCCATGGTGTCGGGATCTTCCGAATGGAATGATCCTCCCTGGAACCAATGACCAGCAGGTGCAGCCAGGTCCATCCGGTTGGGCCAGGAATAGCGGACGGAAATATTCAGGGGTTTTCGAACATATTCTGTTACCAGATCCTCCCAGGATTTACCGGTAACTTTTTCCATCATGGAAGCAGCAATCACATATCCGGCAAGGGAAAAGACAATTTTTTGCGTTGAAGAAAATTTTCCATATTGGGTTTACGTTGCAGCATCCAGAAAGTAAAAAATAGTCTTTTGGCTACAATGTTTCCCTTTACATCCGGGATTTTAAACCATTCACTCATTTCCATGAATGGTTGCAGCCGTGTTCTGCTGCTGAGCAGGTCCTGAAACGGATCGACTTATAAACGGGAAGCGTTTTTTTACTGAATCCCGGAAATATCTCAAGAAAGGGTTGTCCATTTTATTTTTCCGGCTGCCACAAGTCTGGCGGCAATATAGGCAGTAATGGCAGCAGTATTCGTGCCGATATTGAAACGATCATTGTTTTCGATGCTGGTCTTTTAATTTGAAGACACGGTATCCCAGCGTTTGGAAAACAAAAATGCTGTCTTTCGAAAAAACGGCATAAACCATGCCGGGAACTCCGCGGACAATCCGGATGGATTCCGCGGCTTCCCGCAAGGAAGGGCTTCTTCCAGAATCACCACGCACAATCTGGATTGGATCTGCCAGTCCGGTAATGACTGACTGTTTCCCGGAAACGGATTCCGGAGGAACAAAATCAACAGCAACACTCGGCGGATTTTTTTCATGCTAGAATGCGGTGAAGATAAGAAAATTCAAAAATCAGGTCCGTGTCCTCCTCAGTATTCATAATAGACCAAAGAGGTCTTTCAGGGCCTGGATACCCATTCTGCGTGGCAGATGAAATGAAAATATTGGGGATGTCTGCGGGCAGTTCCTTTCCGAATGGCTCAATCAATTCTTCATCCAGCAGGTACTGATTTACTGATGGCAATAACAAATCGTTTATCCAGCAGCTCAGGATTATACTTTTCCAGTTCATAGCGTAGAATTTCAAATTCTTTCCGGTGATCCGGGACTGTCTGCCGGTATCAGGAACAAAGGGCCGCATTTCTTTCAATATGCCTTAAAAACCGATGACCCAGGCCTTTACCCTTCTGCCGCCCCTTCAATGATTCCGGGCAGGTCGGCAATGCAGAAACTTTTTCCGTCGCGGTATTCCACCATACCCAGCTGTGGAGTCAGTGTAGTAAATGCATAATCAGCGATCTTGGGTGTGGCTGCAGTCATCACAGACAGCAGGGTCGATTTCCCTGCATTAGGGAATCCGACCAGGCCCACATCGGCCAGAACTTTCAGTTCCAGTACTTTCCAGCCCTCCACCCCCGGTTCTCCCGGCTGGGCATGTTCCGGGGCCTGGTTGGTTGGCGTGGCAAACCGGGCATTTCCCAATCCGCCGCGGCCGCCTTTAGCCAGATGATTTCCTGGCCATCCTCCATGATTTCAACTTCTTTTGAATCCGCTGGTTTCGTCCCGCGCAATGGTACCCAGGGGCACATCTATATATATGTCCTTTCCGAATCGTCCCGTGCAATTATTCCCGCTTCCGGCTTCACCGTTTTCAGCAGTACATTTTTATAGTACCGTAGGGGGAGCAGGGTCCAGGTATTTTTATTCCCCCGCAGAATGATATGACCGCCCCGGCCGCCATCCCCTCCGTCGGGTCCTGCCAGGGCATTGTATTTCGTGCGCATAAATGTTTACTTCCGGCTCCGCCATGACCGCTTTTGCAGAAAACACGGATCTGATCTACAAAATTACTTTTTTCCACTTTTAATTATTCGGGGTGCAAAGATAGATGAATAAAACAGCTATTTGACCATCAGCAGCCGCGCAACAAGGCCCGTCCAGCCTGTTTGATGCGAGGCGCCCAAGCCTTTGCCGGTATCCCCGTGGAAATATTCAAAAAACTGAGTATAGTCTTTGAAGTGCGGATCATTTTGAAAAAGGGCTAGATCCCCGAATACCGGGCGGTTGCCTTTTGTATTGCGGGCGAACAATGAAATTACACGGTCGGTCGAGTTTATCAGAGATTTCTTTCAGGGAAAACAAATTACCTGAACGGGTTGGAATTCGATCCGGAATTCATCTCCATAATAATCATGAAATCTTTTCAGGGATTCAATAAGCAGGTAATTCATGGGCATCCAGACCGGCCCGCGCCAATTCGAATTTCCTCCGAAAAGTGTGGTATCCGATTCCGCCGGAGTGTATACTGGACGGAAAACCAACTTTCATCAATTTCAAGAATATATGGATGTGCTCTCATGGTACTTGGATAAGGCCCGAGACCATGATCACTTAAAAATTCGTTTTCATCGAGCATGCGATATAGGATCCGTTTCATGCGGTGTCCACGCAGCAGGGATAGAAGGTGTTTTTCATTACTTCCTTTTTCACCCCATTTCGAAACCAGGTTTGCCAATTCAGGCCGGTGGTTGAGAAACCAGTATAAGCGGTCAGTGAAATCTTTCTGGGTGCCCAGCAATGCATCTTCCAACACTTCGACTGCCAGCAACGGAATAAGCCCCACCATGGAACGGATCTTTAATTTCACGATCTTTGCCGTCGGACTTTCTGAATGGCGTCATAATAGAATTCGTCTTCATCGTCCCATAGACCCGTGCCTTCATCACCTTCGGCAAACATCGCATAGGCGATATAAAGAAAATGTTCAAAAAACTTGGTTGCCATATCCTGGTAAACCGGATTAGATTCAGCCAATTCCAGTGCAATGCGCATCATATTGAGTGAATACATGCACATCCAGCTGGTCGAATCTGATTGTTCCAGCATCGATACCGTCGGGGAGTGGCGAATTGCGGTCAAATAATCCAATATTATCCATTCCGAGAAATCCGCCTTCAAAAATATTGTTACCCGCTTCGTCTTTCCGATTCACCCACCAGGTAAAATTCAGAAGCAGTTTCAGATAAACCGTTTCCAGGAATCTGAAATCCCCTGTTCCCGTTGCGGCTTTTTCTCATATCAGTACACATTCCAGGTTGCCCAGGCATGAACCGGCGGGTTAACATCGGAAAAGGCCCATTCATAGGCAGGTAACTGGCCATTTGGGATGCATATACCATTCATGGGTGAGCAGGATAAGCTGTTGTTTGGCAAAATCCGGATCGATATCGGCAAAACAAATGCAATGAAATGCCAGATCCCAGGCTGCAAACCAGGGATATTCCCAACTGTCTGGCATGGAAATGATATCGGCATTGTTCAGGTGCCGCCAGTCGTGATTTCTGCCTTTTTTTCTTTTTTCAGGTGGAGGCGGGCCGGCAGGATCTCCCTTCAGCCATTTTTCAACATTGTAATAATAAAATTGTTTGCACCAAATCATACCGGCAAAAGCCTGACGCTGTATGCTTTTATAATTCCCCGCTGGAGAGACTAGTTCTGAATTTCTGAATAAAAATCATCGGCTTCTGAGATACGAATTGAAAATATTTTCTCAAAATCATCAAAGGTTTTCCATTTCTTCGGGACTAAACCTTAATCGAATCGATTTCGATTTTCCCGCTTCTATAATTTCATTAAAATGAAAGGCCGCTTTTGTACCACTCTGTCCCGGATTTACGGTGTCTGCACCGTTTACAATAAAGTCATTGATTCCATCTTTGTAGTAATTGTCTTTTTTACATGGAATGGAATAAAGTTTTTCGCTGTTGCTTTCGTTCTCGCAAAAAAGCAGCTGATCTGGATTTTCAGCATAAAAATGCGTTTGCCCAGAATTTCATGTTGAACAAAAATGACTGTTGATCTGTCAGTCTTTCTAAAGAGGGTTTATCGGAGTGTATAACCCCAGTCCCAGGTATTGCGGAACCAGATATGAGGTAAAACATGTAGAGGCGCAGCTTCCGGCCCCCTGTTAACGACCGTAATTTTCAGTAAGAATATCTTCGGAGAAGATTTTGCATATTCGATGAATACATCAAAATATTTATTTTCATTGAATATACCGGTATCCTGAATTTCATATTCCGGATCCTTTCTTCCCCGGCGCCGGTTTTCATCGATCAGTTGATCGTAAGGGTATTCCTGCTGAGGGTATTTATACAGCATTTTCAGGTAGGAATGCGTGGGGGTGGCATCCAGGAAATAATATAATTCCTTTACGTCTTCCCCGTGATTTCCTTCATTGCCGCTTAATCCAAAAATCTTTCTTTCAGGATGGGATCCCGGGTATTCCATAAACTAACAGAGATGCATAATTGCAAATGTTGGTCGCCCATTCCCCCAATTCCGTCTTCGCCCCACCGCCAGGCTTTGCTGCGGGCGATTTCATGTGTGGTAAATTCCCAGGCAGATCCGTCTTCACTGTAATCTTCCCGAACGGTTCCCCATTGCCTTTCGCTGAGATACGGGCCCCCAGTACTTCCAGGACAGGATCCTGCAGTCTTTTTTTTCTTCGTTCATGACACGAAATTAATATTGCCGGGGATGGGATCAGGAATATATCTTGTCTACATATTCTCTGTATTTATCGAGAATAAATTTTCTTTTTATACTCATCTTCGGGGTAAGTTCACCGGTATCAATACTCCAGTCATGAAGGAAGCAGTTCGAATTTTTTAATTTGCTCCACATGGTTGAACTGCTGGTTGAATCCATTTACCAGTGCGTTGTAGAATTTTTCACCTGTGGATTACCGATCATGACCTGGTTGGAACCGCTGTCGTACCCATGTTGCATGCACCATTCTCTGAGTTGGATGAAGGAAGGCACAATCAGGGCGCTGACAAATTTCATTTCAGATCCCACAACGATCACCTGTTCGATAAATCGGGATTCCTTGAGTTTGTTTTCGATGGCTGCAGGCGCTACATATTTTCCCCCGCTGGTTTTGAATAATTCTTTTTTCCGGTCGGTAATGCGTAAAAATTTCCCGTCTTCCAGCACCCCGATGTCGCCGGTATGCAGCCAACCGTCAATAACGGTTTCAGCTGTCAGTTCAGGACGTTTAAAATATCCTTTCATCACGCTGGGTCCTTTAACACAAATTTCCCCGTCGGATTCCAGTTTTAATTCAATGCCATTCGATAACGGGACCACGGTACCAAATCTGCAGCCATTCGGGCCACGGCGGTTTACGGATAATCACGGGGGAATTTTCCGTTGGGCCATACCCTTCATAAACCGGGATACCGGCACTGGTGAAAATTCGAAAAGCCTTACCTGGCAGGCAGCACCCCCGGTAATAATATATTTGATATTATTTCCCAGGGCTTCCCGCCATTTATTAAAAATGAGTTTATTCGCCAGGGCAAGCTGTATGGAATACCACAATCCTCTGCTTTGGTTATTATCGTATTTCTTTCCCAGTTCAACTGCCCAGAAAAATAAACTTCTCTTAATACCTTTCAGTGACGCGCCTTTGGACATGATTCGTTCATACACTTTTTCCAGGAGCCGGGGAACGGTGGTAAAACAGATCCGGTTTTACTTCCAGTAGATTGGCCGCAATCGATATCAAAGCTTTCAGCATAATAAATACTGTTTCCGCTGAACAGATATATATAACTCACCATTTTTTCAAAGATATGGTTCAGCGGTAAAAAGCTGAGTGCTTTAAAATCGGGCCTGTCTTCGAATGGAAAACTTTCCTTGGAAAGCATCACATTACTCAAAATATTGCCGTGTGTCAGCATAACGCCTTTTGGTGTGCCTGTAGTACCGGAAGTATATATAATGGTGGCCAGATGATCCGGCCGGATGGTATTGCTGAAGGATTCCAGTTCCCGTTTTTTTTCATCCGTAACCTGCTGCAGCAATGATGACCAATGTTCCAGCCCTGAATGCTGGTCAAACGGTATAAATATTTTGAATTGAAGGAACATTGGAGTCGCACTTCCTGGAACTTTTCATATAAATTCAACACTGCTGACAAAAACATATTTTACTGACAGCATCCCGGAAGATAAATTCTATTTCTTTGTTGCTGGTGGTAGGATAAACGGGAACGAGCACGGCACCCAGTTTTTGAACCGCCAAATCGGTAATCAGCCATTCGGGCCGGTTATATGAAATCATGGCGATTTTATCCTGGTGTTCAACAGTCAGGTCATTCCCTGAAACACCAATGTGCAGACAACCCGACTGGCCAAGGCGTCTACGGTTTCAGCAATTTCCTTAGTACTGTATAGTCTCCAATTGCCCATTTCTTTCGCGGCCATCATGTCCGGCTTGGGAAATTTTTCCAGCTGGTGAGCAATGCAATCAAATAACCGTTCGGGCTTGTTCATGGTGATTATTTGGAGTTCAGATTTCGATAGTTCTGTCCTGCAGGCACTTTAAATATCCTGCCTTTCTGAAAATTAATAAAGCGGTTATAATCATCCGCATGCTGGGTTGTCCAGATTTGAAAAGAAGCCAGGCCCAGCGCAGCGCCGAATGCCCATTGATTATAAGCATCAAACATCCCGTCTTTCAGGAGCTGCCGCTGATATTCGAAAAGTCTGAACGGAAATTTATCTCCATATTTCTCAAACCATTCCAATATAAATTTACTTCTTAAAATATTCAGAGATTCAGCTGTTATTCCCAGGTTAACGGCAGGTGCCTGGTCGTTCATAACAGACAGATAGGCTGCTGCAAAACTGATTTTTATTCGATAGGGATTTGGTTGATTTCAAATCGGTAAATAATTTTTTATATGCGTCTGCGAGAAGTGATTTTATTTCCGGGGTGCGCCGGCTGTAACTTTCCAGGTTGATAAATAGTTCGCCATAAATCAGGCTCCACACCTTATCATAGGTATAAAAATAGTATTTGCTGGCATTGTAATAATTCGAAGAATAATCGGGATCTACTTCAATTCCCTTCTCCCAGAAACGGATGGCTTCCGGATCCTGCTTCACCCAAAGCAACTCACCGTATTCATTATATAATTCTCCGCTGCCGGGGAATTTTTTAATCCCCTTTTTGTACATTTTATCGGCCGCTTTTTTTTCATCAATGGCTTTGTAGGCCATACCCAGTATCTGGTAACATTGTTCATCGGCGTCTTTGCGCTCGATTAATATTTTTCCTGATTCTATGGAGCTGCTGTAATTTCTTTGGAGATAATAAGTAAACGCAAGATCTTTTTGTAGTTCCAGGTCATCCGGATCCAGTTTTAATGCGTTGCTCAAAACAATGATGGCATTGGGATAATCCCCGTTCCACATGAATTGTTTGGCTGCCCGGTGCAGGGAATCAGCCTGTTGGGCAAAACAGGTATAACCCGTCAGCAAGAACCCAATGGCAAACAGATAGTTTTTTCATGTATTGAATATAGCCCTGCCTTAATGAAACGGCCCATGGCCGGAATAATTGTTCTAGTAAAAGTACCGCTTATCTGATCAGGTGGGTTAAAAGCCCGTCGCGCAGTTTCGGCTCAAACCAGGTGGATTTCGGGGGCATGATCTGCCCCGCTGTCGGCGATATCAAAAAGCTGGTCCATACTAACCGGATACAGACTGAAAGCCGCTTTCATTTGGCCGCTGTCCACTCTTTTTTCGAATTCGGATAATCCCCGGATACCACCTACAAAATCCACCCGGTTGTCTGTTCGGGGATCCTGGATATCCAGCATCGGCGACAGTATATTTTCCTGCAGGATACTTACGTCCAGGATACCGATCGGGTCATCCGGGAAACTGTTTTCTTTTGCTTCCAGCCGGTACCAGCTTCCTTCCAGATACATCCCAAATTATGTAGGCGGTCCGGAGACAAGGCAGCATTTATTTTTTCAACCTTGAAGTCTTTGTTAAGTTTTTCGAGGAAACTGCGTTGTATCCATTCCGTTCAGGTCTTTAACCACCCGGTTATAATCCATGATCCGCAGTTCATCTGAGGGGAACAGGGTTGTTAAAAAATATCCGGCATCCGGACCTGCATCCGTGCCCAGCGCATTTTTTACTTTGGCGGCCGAAGCGGCGCGGTGATGCCCGTCTGCGATATAAGTGTAGGGAATCTGATGTTTCAGAAAATGTTGTGATGCAGTAAGGGTTTGCGGATCATTAACCACCCAAACCCGGTGGCCGATGCCATCTTCGGCAACAAAATCATAAATCGGTTCATGCTAATTTTTCCAACTGCTGATCAGTCGGCTCAGGTCAATATTTGATCTGTGGGCAAGAAAAACATTTCCCGTTTGCGCGCCGGTAATGCGCATATGATTAATTCGGTCCAGTTCTTTTTCAGGACGCGTCAGTTCATGTTTTTTGATGATTTCGTTTTCATAATCAGCAACGGCGCTTACACATACCAGGCCGGTTTGTTTTCTTCCGGCCATAGTCAGCTCATAGATATAGTAAGCAGGCTTATCATCCTGGATCAGTATTTTATTGTCCCGGAAGATGAAGAGATTGTCTGCTGCTTTATGATATACTTTCTCGCTGTGGATGTCTGTTCCTTCCGGGAGGTCGATCTCGGCTTTGGTAATATGTAAAAAGGAATAGGGATTTTTATCAGCCAGGATCCTGGCTTCAGCACTATTCAAAACGTCATAAGGAAGTGAAGCCACGCGGGAAGCCAGTTCTTTTGCTGGTCTGAGCGCCCGGAATGCGGAAATGATTGCCATGTATATGAAATTAAAGTTGATTGATGAGATGGGTCAGTGCCTGCACGCTTTCCAGGGGAAGGGCATTGTAAAGCGAAACCCGGTATCCGCCCACACTGCGTGGCCTTTGACGCCCACCATATTTTGTTCTTTACAGGCGTCCAGGAATTTTTTTTCCAGTACCGGATCGGGAATCAGGAATACCACATTCATACGGCTGCGGTCTTCTTTGGCCACGGTCGGTTCGAAACCTTCCTTCGCATCCAGAGTATTATAAAGCAAGGTCCGCTTTTGCTTTATTGATTTTTTCTATGGCTGCCACACCGCCCATTTTCTTTAGCCAGCGCAGGGTCAGCAGGCAAACATATATGGCAAAAACCGGCGGGGTATTCAGCATGGAACCTGCTTCAATATGCTTGCGGTAATCCATCATGCCCGGCAGTTTGCGGTTCACTTTCCCCAGAATGTCTTTCCGTACAACGACCATATTCACACCCGCAGCGCCAATATTTTTCTGCGCGCCGGCATAGATCAGGGCAAAACGGTTGAAATCCATTTCATGGCTCAGGATATCACTGCTCATATCGGCAACCAAAGGAACATCGGTTTCCGGAATGGAAAACATTTCAGTTCCTTCAATGGTATTGTTGGTGGTATAATGGAAATAAGCGGCAGTCCTTCGGGATCTGAAATCCTTTGGGGATATAGGTATAGTTTTTATCTTTTGAAGAAGCGACGACTTCCACATTTCCAAACAAGCGGGCTTCTTTAATGGCTTTGGATCCCCAGACTCCACAATCCAGATAGGCGGCCGTCTGGTTTTCATTCAGGAGATTCATGGGCACCTGGAAGAACTGCGTGGTGGCGCCTCCATGAAGAAATAATACTTCATGATCGGCATCAAGTTTCATCAGTTCTTTTGCCGTCTGAACGGTTTCATCCAGAACCGATTGGAACAGAGGGGTCCGGTGACCGATTTCCAGAATGGAAAGTCCGGTATCGCGGAAATTCAAAATGGCTTTGGCAGCTTCCTCAAAAACTTCTTTCGGTAAAATACTGGGTCCTGCATTGAAATTGTGTATCATCTTTCGGTGATTATCGTATGGGAGCCGCAAATTTACGATAAAAGCTTAAAGCTAACTGCAAACAGATACAATTCCGTTTCGCTTTACTGTTTCTTAACTGGCGATCACGCAGGTTTTCAATTCAATCCCTCCCCAGGAGTTTACCATTTTTCCATTCCAGATTCAGGCGTTCAAATTCTTTTTGTTCGGAAACGTAAGGCTGTCGTGCTGCAGGTTGATCGAGCGGGGGCTGACCGGCATTTACCCAGGCCGTATACCAGCATGAAGCAACGGCAAAAATGGACTGGCCCGCATCCGCCGTTCAATCATATGATTCAATCTGTTTTCATAGCGGGTTGCATAAGCTGAGGAATATTGTTTTATGGTTTTACCCTTTCGTTCTTCAAATGCATATTTCTGGTCGGGCCTGAAATGTTCGCTGATTTCTTTTTCGCAGCGAAGCACAGTATCGGAAGCGGCGGCACTTTCCAATACCCGGTCCCAGATAAAGCCGGACAGATCCGGTATATACATTGCCTTTCCGATAAAAAAATCCCAATCATGATTCTGCAAATAATTCCGGAACCCGGGATTCCCAGAAAGCATGAATGCCCTGCTGGTGGGTCAATTGCCCGTTATGATTGGAACATACATGCAGGGGAACATGCGCATCGGCAATATAATGACCCAGTTCAGCTGCGTATTTCAGGATCTGTTTGTTTTTTTCGCGAAATGCTTTAGTGAGACGGCCCATCATGACCTGGATCCACCAGGGTACAATTCCATAAGCCTGGAGCGTATCAGCAGAAAATTTCTCGCAGGGCCGTCTTTATAATCCCGGGGAAGCTCGGAAAGGATACATGCCATAATGATCAATGTCGAGATAGTGATGGGCACCTTCGCCCGCGACCATATACCTTCTTTTATCCGGATCCACTGCATGTTCTGAAAGAAATCCGATATTGGGTTTGAAAAGATATCATCATTTGCGGAGGGAACAGAAAAACTGCATGATAATTGATTTTCTCATGCATGTAAAAACCCCAGCAGAATACACGGTGGGAGAGAAGAAGGAGAGATGATCAGACAGCAGTATTTTTTCATAAAAACAAGATCGCTGCTAATCGTTGAAAGGTGACCGTTGACCGATGACCGGCTTGGTGCAGAACAAATTACATTTTTTCGACAGAATTTCAAATACCACTAAAAGGTCCATTTTTGAATCTGCGGCCAGCAAGCGTCATCGTCATCGAACATCAGTCATCAATATTCGTCACACCCCCGGAGATAGCGAATTTCATGGCTTCGGTAGAAGTAATGTCGGTGATCAGCCTCACCCTTTCTTTTTTTACAAAATACAGGTGGCCTGCAAATGCATATGACTGCGGAACATAAACAGAAATATATTCCTGAAGGCCAAATTCCGCAAGTTCCTCATGGGTGATAAAACCAATGCGCCAGATATCCGTTGATTCGATACATACCAATACGGCCCGGTCGAATTTTCGCCGGTTTCCCGCAAAAGCTTCAAAAAAATCCTTGATGGTGGAATAGATGATTTTTATGCCGGGCGTCTTCTCCAGGATATTATCGAAGAGTTCCACCAGTTTACTGACGATAAAGGACGAGGAAACATAACCCACGACCAGCACAATGCCGATAACCAGTATAAATCCAAGTCCCGGAATATGCCTCGGATTGCCATTTTCATCCAGGGCAAGCCGGGGGAAGAGGCTGTGAATGAAATCCGGCAGGATGCTGTCTACCCAGTTAAACAAGGAAAGAACGGCCCATAAGGTGATCGTTATCGGTGCCAGGATGATCAGGCCCTGCAAAAAATATTTGAACAGTTTTCGGGCAATGATCCTGAAATTTCATAATCAGCAGTTTGTATTCAAAAATAATCAAACATTCTGACGGAGATCCATGATTAATAAACGGCCGAGATCCACCATCGTTACACCCTTATTATCGGTAAAAAGCGTGAAAAAATCCGGTGGAAACTTTGGTAACAAAAAAAGTTTCCTTAGTTTTGTGTCCATTTTAAGACCGAATTATGGGACATAAAGAAAGGATTTTGGAAAAAGCGACGGAACTGTTCATGCGTTACGGCATCCGGTCCATCACAATGGATGAAATAGCAGCCCAGCTGGGCATCAGCAAAAAAACCATCTACCAGTTTTTTACAGACAAGGACGCCATGGTGGAGGCTGTAGTGAATGAAGAAATGAAACGTAACGAGGAGGAGTGCCGGTCATTCAGCAAGGATGGCGGAAAATGCGGTGCATGAAATTTTCTGGCGATGGACAACCTGCAGGAAATGCTGAAAGGCATGAATCCCCAGCTGATTCATGACCTGGAAAAACATCATCCGGCCGCTTTTAAACGCTTAAAACAATACAAATACCAGTTTCTGTATACCGCACATCAAGGAAAACCTGGAGCGGGGCGTCAGAGAAGGGGTTTACCGGCCGGACCTGAATACTGAGTCTGATTACCCGTCACCGGATCGAAATGGCTTTTATGCCTTTTAACCAGGAAGCGTTTCCCCAGAACAAATACCCGATGAACCAGACCTGCCAGGATCTGGCCGTTTTATTCTTGCACAGCATCTGCAACGAGAAAGGGAAAAAACTGATTGAAAAATATTTGAATGAAAGACAAAAAACCATTTTACATGAACAAAAGATTTCTTAGCCGCCTGCTAATTACTTGTTCCTATTCGGGATTATCGGCGGAATGGCTTTCGCCGGGGCGCAGACCATCCATACAATTTACCGTCCAGGATGCCCTCGAACTGGCAAAGAAAAATAATATTACAGTGAAAACTGCCGGACCAACCTGCAGATACAGGAACAGATCAATAAAGCCGTCACGGCAGACGCCCTGCCCACGGTTGCCGGTATCAGTTTCCTACCACGGCATATGTGCAAACTCCGGTTACATTGTTCCGGCAAAGAATGCTTTCGGACCCGGGTTTCCGCCAACGGACCACTGGCTGTAGTCTTTAAACCCAAATACAATCAACAGCCGGAGTAACGACTAAACAGAAACTATTTGACGGGCAGGTTTTTGTCGGATTGAAAGCAAGGACAACCGCACTGGATTATTCCAAAAAGAAGATTGATCTGACAGTGGAAAATTTTCGGTGAATGTATACAAAGTATATTATCCAGCTTGTTGGTAAGTAAAACCCAGCTTGAGTTGCTGGATGCAGATATCGCCCGGGCTGAAAAATTTTTAAACGATCCCGGAGTCATGAATGAAAATGGATTTGCGGAAAAACTGGATGTGGACAAGGCCCAGGTTCAGCTGGCCAATCTGCAAACATCCAGGCAAAATACCGAGACCAATATCACCAATGGATACCTGAGGCCTCAAATACCTGATCGGAGTTCCGGCTGCAGATTCCCTGGTCAGCTGACAACAGAATTTAAGGAAGAAGACCTGACAGGGGGCATTCCCGTGGATCTTCAATACCGATATGAGGAAAGGTATGATTACCAATACCTGCAGATTTCCGAGCAAGCTGGGTGAATATGATATCAAACGTTACAAGGCCGCCTATTATCCCACATTGAGTCTGAACGGTGCTTATTCAAAGAATGCACTATAACAATACGTATCGACTTCCAGTACAAACAGGGGTACCTGGTATTCAGAACTCCTATGTGGGTTTTTCTATCAATGTTCCCATATTCAGCGGTTTTTCAAAAGACGCCAATCTGAAAAAAGCCCGCCTGCAATCTACACACTGATCAAAGATCAGATTGAAAACCTGAAACAGAATATTGACCTGGAAGTACGCGAGGCCAGAAATAATTTCCTGAATGCGATAAAAACGATGAATAACCAGAAGGAAAATACCGACGCTGGCGGAATCCGTCTATAACCAAACCAAAAAGAAATTTGAATCGGGGCTCGCTTCCAATACGGATGTAACCAATGCGCAGACTGACCTGATCCAGGCCCAGACCAATTATATCAATGCACTTTATACTTCGATCATTGCAAAAGTGGATTATCTGAAAGCCATCGGTAAAATTTAAAATGACAAACCTTACCAGATTATGAATAAGATATTTATTACCAGCCCTGATCACCGGAACCATCCTGCTTATTTCCTGTTCGCAGACAAGCGATCCTGTCGCAAAGAAAAAAGCTGAACTGCAGACGCTGAAAGACCAGCAGGCGGCACTCGTATCAAAAATTCAGAAAGCTGAAGAAGAACTTTCTAAAGTAGATTCTTCTTCAGTTAAAAAGAGAAAAAACAAACTGGTGGCTTTCCAGCCGGTAATACCGCACCGATTCACGCATTATATTGAACTGCAGGGAAAGATAGATGCACTGAATATCGCCTTTGTAACTCCGAGAAACGGAACAGGCGGCCAGGTAAAAGAAATCTATGTAAAGAAAGGAGATATGGTGAAAAAGGGCCAACTGCTCCTGAAACTGGATGATGCCCTGCTCCAGCAGCAACTGGCAACTGCCAAGCAACAACTGGCTTATGCAAAAAATCTGTACAACAGAAGAAAAAATCTCTGGGCCCAGCAGATCGGATCGGAAGTGGAACTGGTAACTGCAAAAAACCAGGTGGACCAGGCCCAACACCAGGTGGATCTGGTGAATAAGCAGATTGAACTGACCAATGTATATGCGGACATCAATGGCGTGGCCGATGATCGTCAATATACGCCTCGGTGAATTTTTCACCGGTAATAACCAGATACAATTGGTCAATACTACAGAGCTGAAAGCCGTTGCCCAGGTTCCTGAGAATTATCTGGGTCAGGTTAAAGTGGGAAGTAATGTAAAAGTGATCATACCGGAACTCAGAAATAAAACCATCGACACAAAGATTTCTGTTACAGGAAAAACGATTGATGCCAGTCCAACCGCGGTTTTTATATAGAAGCAAGACTTCCTTTTGATAAGGATTTTTATCCCAACCAGATGGCCCTGATAAAAATCCAGGATTATACTGCAGCCCGAGCGCATCACAATTCCCGTCAATAGTCTGCAAAATGATGAAAAAGGGAAATACGTGATGGTGGCTGTGAAAGAGGGAGACCGGCTGGTGGCCCGTAAAAAACCAATTCCACGGGGATGATGTACGGTGATCAGATTGAAGTCTTTCAGGTATCCAGGCGGGCGACAAATCATCACTGAAGGATACCAGGGATTATATGATGAACAACCCATAACCACACGGCACAATGATGCAGATTCAGTTTCTTTAACCACAGAATCCTTATTTATGAGCGCACTGGAAAATATTAAAGGGAAGATTCAAAGAGTTTAAACCCACGAGCTGGGCCATCAATAATAAAACTTCAGTTTACCTGCTGATTATTTTTGTGACCATCCTGGGCGTCAACAAATTTGTCACTACGCCGAAGGAACAGTTTCCCGATATCGTTATTCCCACTATTTATGTGCAGACGACTTATGTGGGAAATTCTCCAAAGGATATTGAAAACCTGGTTACCCGTCCCATTGAAAAACAGATCAAGGGAATAACCGGTGCCAAGATTAATAAACTGACCAGCACATCCGTGCAGGATTTCTCTGCCATCATTGTGGAATTTGAAACGGACGTAAAAACGGATGTAGCTTTACAAAAAGTAAAGGATGCGGTGGACAAATCAAAAACTGATCTGCCGACTGACCTGACTACGCAGCCAAATGTGGTGGAAGTAAGTTTATCTGATCAGCCCATCATGTATGTAAATGTAAGTGGCAATTACGACGGACAACATTTGAAAAAATTTGCAGACGACCTAAAGGATAAACTGGAAGAACTATCACAGATCAACCGGGTGGATGAAGTGGGCGCTCCTGAGCGTGAGTTCCAGATCAATGTGGATAATTTCAAAATGCAGAGTGCGAATATCACTTTCAACGATATCGCCAATGCAGTTGCCAATGAAAATCTGGATATGTCCGGAGGATTACTGGAAGTGGGTAATATGAAAAGAACGCTTCAGTTAAAAGGTCAGTTTAAAACGGCCGCGGATATTGCACAGATTGTAGTGCGGAATACCTCAGCGGCACCGATCTACCTGAAAGATATTGCCACCATACTGGACACGGTAAAGCAAAGTGAAAGTTATGCGCGGCTGAATGGAAACAATGTAGTCACCCTGAATATTATTAAGCGAAGTGGTGAAAATTTAATTGAAACATCCGATGAAGTGAAGCGTGTGGTTTCTGAAATGCAGGAGAACCAGCAGTTTCCAAAAGATCTGGATGTGGTTATTACAGGAGATCAGAGCAAAACTACCCGAACTTCTTTTAACGACCTGGTGAATTCCATCGTGATAGGTTTTGTACTGGTGTTGGTGATCCTGATGTTTTTCATGGGCGTTACGAATGCATTTTTTGTTGCGCTTTCCGTGCCACTCAGCATGTTCGTGGCTTTTCTGTTTTTACCGGCTGCCGATATCATCATTGGCGGTCACGTAACCCTTAATTTCATTGTACTTTTTGCTTTACTTTTCGGTCTTGGGATCATCGTGGATGACGCTATCGTGGTGATTGAAAATACGCACCGGATTTTTACGGAGGGCAAGGGAAAAATGACTTCCGTTATTGCGGCTAAAGATGGCGGCAGGAGAAATTTTTATTCCGGTGCTCGCCGGTACGCTCACTACACTGGCACCATTTGTTCCCCTTACTATTCTGGCCGGGTCATGATCGGAAAGTTCATGATCTACCTGCCCGTGATGCTGATATTCACACTGTCTGCATCGCTGATTGTGGCTTTTATCATGAATCCGATTTTTGCAGTGGATTTCATGAATCACGCCGATGACGAACATGCGAGTAACAAATCCAGGGTATTCAGAAATCCGCTTTTTTGGACTTTCCTGGCTTTGGGCATTTTGCTCGACTATTGCCCATTTTACTTTCGCCGGAAATCTCCTGATATTTTTCAGCATCCTCATGCTCCTGAACGCTTATCTGTTTACAGGTATGATTCATACTTTCCAGAACAGCAGCCTGCCCTGGATCATGCGGCATTATGAAACTGGTTTGAGCTGGGCGCTTAAAGGATGGAGGCCTGTCTGGTTGCTTGTTGGGACTTTTTTCCTTCTATATTTTCTTTTGTATTCCTGGTCGTCACGCAAAGTGCCCGTTGTATTTCTTCCCAAAAGGCGATCCCAATTTTATTTATGTATACCTCAAACTGCCGGTGGGTACCAATGTGGATTATACAGATTCTGTGACTCATCAACTGGAACAAAGGGTATAATAAAGTGTTGGGTATGGAAAACGGAAAGATCGAATCCGCTGGTGGAAAGTGTGATTTCAAATGTGGCCATTGGCGCGGGAAATCCACAAAGCGGTGACCGGAGTACAAGACCAGAACTGGGTAGGGTGCAGGTTTCTTTTGTGGAATATGAAAAGCGTCATGGCCGGTCATACAACACCCTATCCTGGATTCAATCCGAACCGCATTGAAAGGAATTCCGGGCGCCATTATTTCTGTGGACCAGGAACAAAACGGTCCTCCCACCGATCCGCCCATCAATATCGAAGTCAGCAGTGATAATTTTGAAAATCTGACAACACAGCTTCAGCACTTAAAAATTATCTGGATTCTATCCAGACGCCCGGGGTGGAAGAATTAAAAATGGATGTGGACCTGACGAATCCGGAAATTACCTTACCATCGACCGTCAGCGCGCAATGATCGAAGGTGTAAGCACTGCACAGATCGGACAACAGATCCGCACGGCGTTATTCGGAAGGGAAGTTTCTAAAATCAAAGACAATAAGGACGAATATAAAATTCAGTTGCGTAACACGGAAGTGCAGCGGAAAAATCTGACTGACCTGCTGAATATGAAAATTTTTTTCCGCGAGCCGACAGGTGCCATCAAATCGATACCCATCACCAATCTGGTAAAAATTGATTTCACCAGCACATATGGCAGTATCAAGCGGAAGTCATTGAAAAGAGTGATTACCCTTATATTCCAATGTGTTGACCGGATTATACACCACCGCCGTAAATGCAGAGCTGAAACAGGCCATTGATAATTTTCAGGGTAAGGCAGATGATGTAACCATTACCCAGACCGGTGAAGGGAAACAGCAGCAGGAAACGGTTTCTTTCCTGGGCTCTGCACTTCTTGTTGCACTCATGTTGATCTTTTTATCCTGGTGCTTCAGTTCAATTCGATCAGCAAACCGGTTATCATCCTGACGGAAATCATATTTCAGTATCATCGGGGTTTTGCTGGGTTTTGCATTTACCGGCATGACCATATCCGTGGTAATGACCGGGACTGGGTATTGTGGGACTGGCAGGAATTGTGGTGAAAAATGGAATTCTGGTAATCGAATTTGCTGATGTATTGCGTGAGCGCGGTATGAAAACAAGGGAGGCCTTGATCCAGGCAGGTAAAACACAGGATCATTCCGGTATTGCTCACTGCACTGGCGGCGATACTGGCATTGATTCCCTTGGCCGTTGGGTTCAATATTAATTTTGTAACCCTGTTTGCAGATCTAAATCCGCATATATTTTTCGGGGGCGACAGTGCGGTATTCTGGAAACCGCTTTCCTGGACCATCATATTCGGTCTGGCATTCGCTTTCTTCATGACTTTGTTTATTCTTCCCAGCATGTACCTGATCGCTGAACGATTGAAAGTCCTATGCGCAGGTATTTCGGAGGGAGATGGGTATCCATGATGGGAATTCCGCCGTTGACTTTTATTTTCCTGATCATTTTGATTCCGATTACATTGATCAGGCATTCGATCGAAAAAGCCAGGAGAAGAAGAAACCTGTCCGGCAAAGGGGTGAGTGCAACCTGGATTGGATCCTGGTTTTAGAAAGTTTAAATCGTCAGGCGGAATTTTTAACGCCATTGAAAGGGTGATACTTTTAGTGTAAACTGAAATAATTTCCAAAAGCCAGTACCTTAAAAAGGGCTGGCTTTATCTTTGTAAAAATTATTATTATGAGAAATAATCACGAAATCGATTATAAAATTTATGGGGAAGAACTTCAATTCGTGGAAGTGGAACTGGATCCGCAGGAAACCGTGATCGGGGAACCGGGCGGCTTTATGATGATGGATGATGGAATCGAAATGCAAACGATTTTCGGAGATGGTTCGCAGCAACAGGGTAGCGGATTACTTGACGTTTGATGAATGCAGGCAAAAGGGTCTTGGTCGGGGAGAATTTATTCATGACGGCATTTACAAATATGGGACAGGGAAAGAAAAAAATAAGTTTTGCAGCGCCCTATACAGGGAAAATAATCTGTCTGGATCTCCAACAGCTGGGCGGGACCATATTGGCGCAGAAAGATGCATTTCTTTGTGCAGCCAAGGGAGTCAGTATTGGTATTGCTTTTCAACGCAGGCTGGGTACGGGGATTTTTGGCGGCGAAGGATTTATCATGGAGAAACTGGACGGAGACGGCCTCGCATTTGTTCATGCGGGAGGTTATATCATGGAGAAGGAATTGAAACCAGGTGAAATTTTGAAAGTTGATACGGGCTGTGTGGTGGCCTATCAGCCGACAATAGATTTTGATATTGAATTTATTCGAGGGATCCGCAACTGGATGTTTGGTGGTGAAGGCTTATTTTTTGCCGTAATGCGGGGTCCGGGTAAGGTCTGGATACAATCCCTTCCCATCAGCCGGCTGGCCAGCCGGATCATCCAGTATAGTCCGCAGTTTGGTCACAGAAAGGAAGAAGGAAGCATACTGGGCGGACTTGGGAAGCCTGTTGGACGGAGACCGGTTTTAAATACACCGCTGTGGACATTCTATGTTAATAGATAAAAGCCCCGAAAGTTTGAATCCAATTAACTTACGGGGCTTAATTATTACCAGTCCAGAGCCGTAAAGGCCGTAAGAACGTAGAGAACGATTGAATTATCTGCGGTCAGCCAGCTTGGACAGCAGGCGGAGAATTTCAAGGTAAAGCCATACAATTGTAACCAGCAATCCGAACGCGCCATACCATTCCATATATTTCGGTGCACCGGCTGCCACTCCTTTTTCTATCATATCAAAATCAAGCAAGAGGTTGAGAGCTGCAATGGCAACAACAAACAAAGAAAATCCGATACCGAGCATGGAACCTTCATGAATGAATGCAATATCAATATGGAACATTCGCAATACAATGGATAACAGATAAAAGATGGCAATACCCGCTGTTGCTATAAAAATAACGGATCTGAATTTTTCAGTTACCTTGATAATCCTGAAACGGTATAACAGGTACATCGCGATTACAGCTCCAAAAGTCAGGAGCACGGCCTGGGTCACAATACCCGGTGCGGTTTTAGCGAATACATTATTATAGGTAGCAGAAATGGCTCCCAGAAAAACACCTTCAAACAAAGCATATACAGGCGTCAGGTAAGCGGCCCATTCCTTCTTAAAGATAACAGCCATCGCAGTGATAAAACCCAGGATTGCGGATCCCAACATCCAGGGCATCACATTGACCCCATCATAGAATGCTTTCCATGTTAAGGAAGCAGATCCCATGACAAGTAAAAACAGCAGGAAAAATTTATTCAGCGTGCCTCTTTCAGTCATAACGCCTGAACCGGGCAGGGTAATCGTATTCTGGAAAACATTCATCGCAGGATTACCAGATTTGAAAATAGCCATAGTTTGATTCGTTTAGGACTTGCAATTTACTAAAAAGGAAATGTATTGTAAAGGCCCCCGGTACTTAGTACAATTTTAACAATACTGAGCGTATTTCAGTGAACTTTGTCCAGGGGATGAAATGGTTGGCACCGGGGATCATGGTTGCTTCTACAATGGGGGAATTGACCAGTAAATTTTCGCCATAAGCCACATTGGCAGGCGGAACCCAGGTATCCCGGGTACCATGAATGAAGTAAACCGGGCAGGTAATTTTGGAGAAATCTTTTTCCAGTAAGACCAGGTCTTTCTTCAAATACCACAATTCTTCGTTAGCGGGCCGCATGGCGCCGGGAAGGAAATAATTCAGCGTTGTTTTATAAAGCCAGGGTCTCCAATTTTCCGGTTTTTCTTCTGAAGGATCAATAGAACCGGATATCACCACAAGCCCTGAAAAAAGCAGGGGATTGTCTGCCCCGAGTTTAATAACCAGGGTACCGCCCAGGGAATGGCCGGCCAGGAACAAGGGTTTATGATTGGAGAGCCGTTTGAAAAGCGGGCTTATCAATAAGGATTGAATATCCAGGTGCTGGGGCTGGCCAAAATCGCTGTATCCGAAACCGGGACGATCAACCGAAACCATCCTGAATTTTTTCAGCAATGTGGAGTCTTTCATATACTCCGCAAAAGCGTCCCAGCTTCCGGGAGATCCGTGAATAAAGTAGATGGTGGGTAAGGAATCACTGCCGGTCTCGGTAAAGTGTATATGTTTACCATATGCTTTGATGGTTCCTGTGCGCAGCTCAACATGTGCCTGCCGCGAATTCGGCTATTTCATCGGCATCCGGCTTACGGAAACTCATACAACCCTGCGCGAAGAGAAGCCAGCTTACCAGAAACAGGCCTGAAAGCATGAGCATTTTCTTCATAAAACCTTTCATGAAAAATTATTTCTTTCCCGGCGGAGGCCTGTTATTCCTCGGTTGTGGAGGGGGCCTGTTATCCCTTGGTGGTGAAGGAGGTTTATTGTCTCTTGGTTGAGATGGAGGTCGGTTGTCTCTTGATTGAGATGGAGGCTGCTGCCTGTTTTCCCTACGATTTAGTGGCGACCCCTTCCTCATTTCTCTTTTTTTCCGGTCTGCCTTATCCAGCGTTTTCAGGCTGAACTGCCCGGTAAGGTCTACATTGACCAGTTCTTCCTTCGGTTTTCCGGTATTCACTTCGATGGCACCGAGGTCGTCGGGAATGATGTTCTGCTGGTTGAGTTTTTTAATTTGTTTGACCCTTTCAATTAAAAGCGGGTATTGTTTATTGCTGTCCGGCAATACATACCACATCAGGTTTTTGAAAATATCTTTTTTAATCAGCAGGGCCGTTCCTTTGGCCACCTGCAGGGTGTCGGCATTATCAGGGAACTGCTGCAGGGCATCCAGGTAGGTATCCAGTTCGTAGTTCAGGCAGCATTTTAACCGGCCGCACTGACCACTGAGTTTACTTTGGTTGATGGAAAGATTTTGGTAACGCGCAGCAGTCGTATTTACCGATTTGAAATCTGTAAGCCAGGTTGAACAGCAGAGTTCACGTCCGCAGCTGCCTACGCCGCCCACTTTTCCTGCTTCCTGTCTGGCCCCGATCTGGCGCATTTCCACTTTCACGCGGAATTCAGAAGCGAATATTTTAATGAGTTCACGGAAATCCACCCGGTCGTCTGCAATGTAATAGAATGTGGCTTTGCGTCCATCTGCCTGAATTTCCACCTGGGACACTTTCATATCCAGCCTCAACTGGCGGGAGATGGCACGCGAACGGATTACGGCTTCCTGTTCACGGGCCTTATTTTGTTTGAGCAGATCCAGGTCCCGGTCAGAAGCGCGGCGAAGCACTTTTTTCATATCCGGATGAAACTCCTCCACACTTTTTTTCTTCATCTGTATCCTGACCAGCTCTCCCGTTAAGCTTACCGAACCAACATCAAAACCGCTTACACCTTCCACACTCACCATATCTCCTTTTTCAAAGATCTGTGTTGTTGTATTCCGATAAAAATCCTTCCGGCTACCCTGGTTAAAACTTATTTCCATCACCCGGCATTCTGATGCGGGATCATGTATGGGAAGGTTTGAGAGCCAGTCAAATACATTCATCCTGTTGCAACTACCCGTACCGCAGCTTCCATGGCTTTGGCATCCACCCGGCTTGCCATCGGCCGTGCCACAATTAGAACATCCCATATATATATAAATTAACCAGCAGTTGACAAATATACTAAGTTCCTAGATCACCACCGCCTCTTCCCCGGTTGCCAGGATATGATAAAGGCGGATGGTCAGCGCATGAAAAAGCATTTTTGCATGCGCGTTGCGTTCAATGTAATATACCGATTTATTGAGTTGCTCTACGATGGCCTGCTGGGCAGCCAGGTCTGCAGTTTTATTCAACCGCAACGCAAAATCTCTTTCTGCATCAGGTAAATCTGCGAGGGCCCCGTCGGACATGCGCAGGCGGATGGCCTCTTCCAGCAGGTGAATGAAATACTGCAGGAATTGCTTCTGTTTTTCACGGCCTGCTTTGCTGATTTCTTCCACCCATTTTACCTGGGCCATCGGACCCGTTTTCAAAATGGCGTTTAGCCATTCCCGTAATAAACCCAGCCAGTCGTCCTGCCCGTGTTGCAACTGTCTTAGTGCCTCACGGTAATTTTGTTCACTTACCACGGCCAGCTGCCTTGCCTGTTCCGGTGTAACTCCGGCCCTTGTTACCAGCGCGTCCCGGATTTCCGTAACGGAAGGCCTGGGCAGGCGAATAACTTGCATCCGGGAGAGGATGGTAGGCAATATCTGGGCTTCTTCTTCTGTAACCAGTATGAATAAAGTATCGGGAGGGGGCTCTTCGATCAGTTTAAGTAATTTATTTCCCTCGTTGCGCAGGTATTCCGGCATCCACATGATGACGATCTTATAACCGCTTTCAAAACTTTTCAGGCTGAGTTTGCGGTTAATCTCATTACATTCATGTGCAGTAATATTGCCCTGTTTATTATCGGCCTGGATAAATTGCAGCCAGTCAAAAATGGTACCATACGGAAACTGGGAAATGAATTCACGCCATTCTGTTATGAAGTCTGCACTGATCGGTTTATCGCCTGTTTTGCGCGAAATAACCGGGTACACATAATGGATATCCGGATGAATCAGCTGCGCGGCTTTGATACAGGAAGGACAGGTATTACAGCTTTCTGCCGGGAAATTTGTTTTTGATTCTCCTGCCGAAACGCGGTCACACACGATGAACTGTGCAAAAGCCAGGGCCAGGGGCAATCCCCCTGCCCCTTCCGGCGCATTCAGGAGCAGCGCATGACTTAACCGGTTATGCTCAACCAGTTTGCGAAGTTTTGCTTTGATTTCCTGCTGACCAATCACCTCACTGAATAACATCCCGGGGCATTATTAATTGAGGTGAGACGTGATCTCATCACTCATCGGCGTGACTTTACTGGGGAATACGGCAATCAGTTTCCCGTTTTCATCAATCAGGAATTTGGTGAAATTCCATTTGATGACCGGGGCCGGTGTTCCCAGTTTGATGGCTTCTTCCGTGAGGTATTTAAAAAGAGGCGTGGTGTTATCGCCCACTACATCCACTTTGGCAGCCATAGGGAACGTAACCCCGTAATTCTTTTTGCAAAACTCACTGATCTCCGGGTTGGTGCCGGGTTCCTGTCCACCGAAATCATTTGCCGGGAAACCAATAATCACCAGTTTATCCTTATACTTATCATAGAGTTTTTCCAGGTCGGCATATTGGGGTGTAAAACCACATTTTGAAGCGGTATTTACGATGAGCAGTTTTTTCCCTTTATATGCTGAAAGGTCAATGGTTCCGCCATTCAGGGCAGGCACCTTAAAATCGTATACACTCATGTGAATCATAAATAAGAATGGAATGATCAGTAATCGTAACATAAAATATTTATATTAAAGTATAATTAATGTTTGACTATCAAAGTTAGGAGAATCCCGGAATGAATCACTGCCTTTCATAACATCCGAGGTCGGGTTGGTTTACCGGCCGCGGATTGCCATCCAGGTCGATGGGTATTCCGAGATCAGCACCCTGGTTTACGGCCGGAGAGCCGGCTGCCACATGAAAATTAAACGTATTTCCGGGGAAACCGGTTGCGAGGAATAAAGGGTCCGTATTCAGCCAAAGCGATGTACTGTCAATATTCGACGGGTAGTTTTGTTGTTTAAGAATCGAATGATCGAAAAGGACTTTGAAAATGGTGTTTCCCTGTCTGGTTACCAGGGCCTCATCCGGCACGCCACCGCTTCCCCAGAAAATGCAATTTTTAAAAGCTGCGTTCAGGTCGCCGGTCAAAAGCTGGCTGCCATTAGAACCGGCATTGGAAACGGTGAGTACGGGCTGCTGATGAAAAAGCAGGCTCGTGGAATAAGATGCTACGGTACAATGTTCAAACTGGTAAACACCACCTAAACCAATCACAATATTCTGGCCACAGTTGCTAACCAGGCAATTGATGGCGTTTATACTGGATTGAATACCGAGTATACCTTCTGCCAGGGAATTATTAATGATGGATTGGTTTAATGTAAGTTTTGGGTTCAGGTCAGTGCTGGGTCCTTCAGTTACCAGGGTATGATATCCGTTTTGGAGCACGGCGTAATTCAATAGGTTATCCCGGCTGCTTTTCCTGAAATAAATTCCCGGCCAGGAGCCCGGATATGTATTGTATGGTTGGTCCAGCCGGTCGCCGTTGAAATATACCCGCTGACTGTCAGCCGAATCGCCGAGCACTTTCAGGCTGCCATCAACAAAAATAGGGGCGTCGGCATGTATATATATATGTGCGCCCGGCTGGATGGTCAGGGTCGCATTGCTGTCGATCTGCAGGCTACCCAAAATCACATAAGGCATATCGTTGGGCCAGCTGGTATCTCCTTTAATTACCTGGTTTTTGAAAAAATGGGCGTTCTGGCCCCAGGCACTGAGCTGAATATACTGTTCGGTGCCATTGTAGCTGATCCGGATACTGTCCTGCAGAACAAAGGGTTCGTGTCCTGTTCCCGGATGAATAAATACAGTAACAAAAATAACCAGGCTGTCATTGGCCTGAATATTGAGGTTGGATGCATTGGGACCGGGTGTTCCGTCTATATTGATAATAAAAGGAGAACCGGATCCGCCCGCCAGGCTGATGGAAGCAATTCCGATTTCCTGGTTGTTGGGATTGATAAGCTTAACCTGTTGGGTAACAGAGCCGGTAGAAGTAAAAACAGTATCAAAATAAATGGAATCTGCCGACAGGTAACAGTCGGTAATTGCCGTTCATACCTGATTGTTTCTGACAGGAAACCAGAGCAATTCCTGTAAAAATCAAAAAAAGCAGGGGCTTTTTGCATTCGAAACAAAAATACAGGGCTTATCGACGCTTAACGCCTAACGCTTCACGCTATTTTAGTTCATAGTTGATGATTGATGGTTGAAGGTTATATTAGGATATGGCAAATTAAATAAAAGCGTCAGACCTTAAGCATTTCTAAGCGGAAACGGTATGTGCGAGACAGGCAATACTGATCCTGAGGCCGGGAAGTTGAGTAAAACCCGTGCGCAGGCTTCCAGACAAGCCCCGGTAGTTACCACATCATCCACGAGTAAAATATGATTTCCTTGAATTTTTTAAGGATCGCAGATTTCGAAGGTCGATTCCATATTCTTCCACCGTTGAATCCTGCTTTTATGGGTCTGGGTTTCTGTTTTTTTTACACGGGAAACAGCATCATGGCAATACTGGAATTTTAAGTTGCCGGGATAGACTATCTGCAAGAAGCGTTGCCTGGTTATATCCTCTTTTCTTTTCCCTGTCAGCAAACAGGGGTAAGGGAATAATGACTTAACAATCAGAAAACCGTCCGGATTTTTTTAACGAAGCACCCATCGCTGTCCGAAATATGTACCGATATCTTTTCTGCCTTTGTATTTCAGAAGGTGCAGACTGTGTTGCATTAAAGAGCCACTGGTGAAATATACATGTGCCGATGCTGCTTGTATTTCTGTACGTCCCCAGAAAATTTTTTCAATTGGGTTCGCCGGAAAATATTCGAACCTTGTCAATGGCATAAAAGCCTGGCAGTAAATACAAAATAAGACATGTTTTCTGCAATCAGGTCGGTGCCACATCCGCAACAGGTATATGGGAAAAAAAGATGGAGGAGGGCCGGGTAAAGGATATCCGCGCGTTGCATAGTTCTTTAAATGCACTGATCGCAGAACCTTAGAACAAATATTTGTATACTTCTTCTACTTTTCCCATCCATTTGATTTCAATATGGTGGGATTGATTTTTAAGTCCTTTCTGATTGTATTTTGAAACAAGGATTTTACTGAATCCCAGTTTCTCTGCTTCGGCAATTCGCTGGCCAATGCGGTTTACTGCACGGATCTCCCCATTCAGCCCGATTTCCCCCGCAAAACAGATATCTGCCGCCAGCGGTATATCTTCAAAGGAACTTAATAAGGCACAAAGCACAGCAAGATCTATGGAAGGATCTTCTACTTTTAATCCGCCTGCAATATTTAAAAAAACATCTTTCACTCCAAAGTGAAAACCCCCTCTTTTTTCCAGAACAGCCAGCAGGAGTTGCAGGCGCCTGAGGTCAAAACCGCTTACGGTTCTTTGTGGTGTTCCATATACCGAAGCGGTAACGAGGGCCTGCACCTCGATTAGTAGGGGCCTTTGCCCTTCTATACTTGCTGCGATTGCACTTCCGCTGAGCTGTTCTTCTTTTTGTGTAATCAGGATTTCGCTGGGGTTGCTGACCTGCTGCATGCCTTCATCTGTCATTTCATAAATACCGAGTTCTGCCGTGCTGCCAAATCGATTTTTTAAAGTTCGGAGTATGCGATAAGTATAATGCCGGTCACCTTCAAATTGCAGTACGGTATCCACCATGTGTTCAAGTATTTTCGGCCCGGCAATATTTCCATCTTTGGTGATATGGCCGATCAGGAAAACCGGTGTGCCGGTTTCTTTTGCGAAGCGTTGGAATTCGGCAGCACATTCGCGGATTTGTGAAACAGTGCCAGGGGAAGATTCGATATAGGAAGACTGCAAGTGTTTGAATGGAATCCACAATGACGACCTGCGGTTTTAATTTTTTTATTTCCTGGAAAATGGCTTGCGTGGAAGTTTCTGTGAGCAGGTAAAAATTGACCGGAGTTATTCATGAGGCGGTTGTTCCCCACTTTTAGACGGTCTGCCCGCATCCGGATTTGTTGTTCACTTTCTTCTCCGCTGATATAAAGGGTGCTGATATTGTTTCAGCATTAAACCGACCTGAAGAAATAAAGTGCTTTTTCCGATTCCCGGTTCACCTGCAACGAGAATGATACTGCCGGAAACAATTCCGCCTCCCAGTACACGGTTTAGTTCGGCATCCGGTGTAACGATTCTTTTTTCCTCTCCACTGATCACTTCATGAATGGAAATCGTTTTGATTTCTTTTTTATCGGAAATTTTTTTCCATCCGGATTCTCCCAGCCTGTCATCTTTATTGATAATTTCTTCGGTGAAAGTATTCCATTGTTCGCATGAAGGACATTTACCCAGCCATTTTGCACTTTCATAGCCGCAATTATTACAGAAGAAAGCGGTCTTGATTTTACTCATCATTAAAGATAACGGCTTGGTTGGCAGAAAAGTAAAAAGGCCGGCTAAGAGAGCCGACCTTTTACTTACTAACCCATTAAATTCTTCCACTAAATTACAAAATCAGGTCACATAACAAAATAAATTTTTCTTCCTGTTAATAACTTAAGTAATAAAAATCAAACTGGAATTAATACAATAATAGACTTGTAACTAATTGAATTACAAAGTTTTAAAAGATAAAATCTAAATGGGGCTCTTAGCTAAAGTCCTGAAAATGAGCCCTGGTTCGTCTTCGGAAATTTCCATTTTGGCATACATGTAAATCCTTAATAAAATACTAATATATTAAATTAAAAATTAATGTGTTTTGGGCAAAAAAGGGGTGGAAAAGGGGAGATTATAACTTGATTTCTTCCTCCTGTTTGTCGAAAAAATGGAATTCTGTCATATGATAATTATTATTCTGCATGTACCCTAATGGCCTGTTTGTACTTTCTGCGCCATTTCCATTTTTTACTGAAAAACCAGCCCCCTTTGGTAAGGTAGGCATGCATAATGGGATGAACCATGAGGATGAGGTCCTTATGCTGGTGATTGAGCAGATAGCTGAGATTTTTTTCAATTTCATCTTCCAGGATCAGGGCGGAAGAGATTTTGCCCGTCCCATTGCAGGTTGGGCAGATTTCCTGGGTGTTGATGGTAATTTCCGGCTTCATCCGCTGACGGGTGATCTGCATAAGGCCAAATTTGGAAATGGGCAGAACCGCATGTTTTGCCCGGTCAGTCCGCATAAAGCCTTCCATGGCTTCCACCAGCTTCCTTTTATTGTCAGGTAGCTTCATATCAATAAAATCAGCCACGATGATTCCGCCCAGGTCGCGGAGCCTGAGCTGACGGGCGATTTCTTCAGCTGCCTCCAGATTGGTTTCCAGAGCATTTTGTTCCTGGTTATTACTTACACTTTTATATCCGCTGTTTACGTCAATGACATGCAGTGCTTCGGTATGTTCTACAATCAGGTAGGCGCCACTGGGCAGGTTAACGGTTTTGCCAAAAGCGGCTTTAACCTGTTTGGTGATGCCGAAATGATCAAAAATCGGGGAACCGTTACTATAATAGTGAAACAATATCAATTTTATCTGCAGCAATCCGCTGTATATAGGTTCTTGGTATCGTTGAATAGGTTGCGATCGTTGACTACAATTTTATTAAAATCCTCATTGAGCAGATCCCGCAACATACTGGTGGTTTTGGTCTGTTCACTCAGAATTTTTGCCGGAGCGGCGGCTCCAATCAGGTTATGCTGAATCAGTTTCCAGGTGGCTACCAGGTCGGTAAGATCTTCATGCAGTTCCGCGGTATTTTTGCCTTCGGCTGCCGTGCGTACAATGACACCGAAATTTTTTGGTTTGATGGCTTCCACAATTTTCTGAAGCCTTTTTCTTTCATCGGAAGAATGAATTTTCCGGGAAACGGCAACAATATCATTGAAAGGGGTGATCACAACAAATCTGCCCGGAAGTGAAATCTCACAACTCAACCGTGGACCTTTGGCTGCGATAGGTTCTTTCAGGATTTGAACCAGGATATTTGGCTTGCCGCTTAAAACTTCATTGATCTTCCCGGTCTTTACGATTTCCGGTTCAACCGCAAAATTTCCGAAATCCGATTCATTGCCTTTTGTTGACTGAATACTTTGTTGGGTAAATTTAAGTAAGGAACGGGCATAAGGACTCAGGTCTGTATAATGAAGAAATGCATCTTTTTCAAAACCGACATCAACAAATGCAGCATTAAGACCTGGAATTAGTTTTTTTACCTTACCGAGGTACAAATCTCCCACAGCAAAACTGGCGTCAGTTTTTTCATGGTGTAATTCCACCAGCTTTTTATCTTCCAGCAGAGCTATTTCAACTCCCTGCGGGGCTGCATTAATGATCAGTTCCTTATTCAATGTAGAGTAACATTTACTGCCTTACCGGGTACACACAAAAGGAATCGAAATGCTGAAGGGGATTTAATTCAACGGTCAATACGAATGCAAGCAAGCATAGTAAGCGTTAGCATATAAATGATTTCAGCAGAACAGAGGGCCGGAAAGGTCTCCGGCCGGAGTGCGTTTACTTATTCTTTTTCTTATGACGATTCTTACGCAATCTTTTCTTTCTTTTATGGGTCGCAATTTTATGTCGCTTCCTTTTTTTACCACAAGGCATCGATAATTCCTTTTTAGTTAACTAATAAATTCTGTCTTTGCTCCTTCGAGCGCTTATTTTAAAGATCCCAACCTTTCGTCGATTGCATCGATCAACTCCTGGTTGTTCGTCAGTTTTTTTGCCGCTGTATACCATTTTCTTGCAGAGGACAGTTTTCCCATTCTCTCATAGGCTTCACCAAGATTTAAAACAGCTTCCAGATTTCCCGGGTCATAATTAACCACTTTGAGAAGCCTTTGTACCGCTTTGTCATATTGTCCGGATTCAATACCACCCAAGCCTAACATCAATTGGGCATACATATTCAGCGAATCTCTCCGGGTCACTTCCAGAATTTTCTGGATTCCCTTCATCACGTCCTTCAGGTCCGCCGCTTCCTCCGAAAATATAAGTAGCTCCCAATCCGATTTTTGTGGAATCATTATCAGGATTCAGTACCTCAGCCCTTTCAAAAAGATCCCGGCTTTGATTGGCCATCCAGTTTTTTAAAGCCGGATTTTCCTGCCCCCGCAGGTTATTCAAAAATAATTGGGCTGCAAAAGTGAGACTTTTTTCAGTATTTTCCAATTTTGCCGCTTCTCCGGTATAATATGCAGAGGCAAGAAAGCCGTTTTGCACCGAATCCTTCCAAAAAGCCGCCAGTTGTCTGTCGGCTGCAATTTGCTGATTTTTGATATCACCCCGCACTACCGATGTTCTAGTCTGTTTACATAAGCCAGACGTGCAGGGCTCAATTTGGCCTTTCCGGCTTCGAGAATGATTTTGATATCAAGTGTTTGGGCTGTGTTTCCCGAAACTACAGGTGAGGAAGGTTTTTTTAAAGGAGGTACTGTATTACCAAAGAAATAAAATACAATAAGAACAATAATTCCGGATCCGGCTACAATGGCTTGCTGTTTCTTCACTTCAGACTTTTATCCGGCAAAATTACATCTCTTCATCAGGGTTTGGCTGATTATCCTGAACAGACTGTAATTTTTTAACTTCTGCAACAAACTCTTTAGCAGGTTTGAATGAAGGGATATAATGCTCAGGTATATGTACGGCAATATTCTTCTTAATGTTACGTCCGATTTTAGCAGCTCTTTTTTTTGTGATAAAACTGCCAAACCCACGAATGTAAATATTTTCTCCTTTTGCAAGAGTATCCTTTACTTCTTTGAACATGGTCTCCAACGTAACCAGGACGTCTACCTTAGGTATACCTGTTTTATCCGATATTTGATTAACGAGGTCTGCCTTTCTCATGGCGGAATTGTTTTATAAGTTTCTGATTTTAAATATATAACAAAAAAATTAATCCACAACAATTTGTAAAAAATTGAAGTGTGGTCCGATTTTGATGAATATTCTAATCCCTTGCATTTCAGCAAATTATAAAATATTGATAATCAACTGCTTAGTTAATTGCTGAGGGTGCACTTTATTTTCGTGAATCATGCAAATCGATTTCAAAAAAAAATTACTCAAATGGAACCAGGAACAAAATTCCCGGGCCATGCCATGGAAAAATGAAACAGAATCCGTATCGGATTTGGCTTAGTGAGATTATTCTCCAGCAGACCCGGGTAGAGCAGGGAAAAGCCTATTATGAAAAATTCATTGCCGGTCTTCCCCACTATAGCACATCTGGCAAAGGCAACTGAGAAGGAAATATTTAAATATTGGGAGGGACTGGGTTACTATAGTCGCTGCAGAAATCTGATTGCCACGGCAAAAAATAATCCTCGCGACTATAATGGTCAATTTCCCTCGTCTTACAGCTGAAATCCGTGCGTTGCCAGGAATTGGTCCTTATACTGCTGCAGCTATTGCATCCTTTGCTTACGATTTACCCTATGCGGTTGTGGATGGAAATGTTGAAAGGGTACTGGCCAGATATTTTGGAATCAGCACCCCGTCTGGATCCGCAGCAGGAAAAAAACTATTTGCATGCATTGGCTGAAGAACTGCTTGATAAAAAAGATCCTGCCAATTATAACCAGGCAATCATGGATTTTGGGGCAACAATTTGCAAGCCCAAAATCCCTTTGCGCTGCTGTGTGCTTATGGAAAAAATGCCAGGCATTTCAAAAGGGATGGACAGACCGCTTCCCCATAAACAGGCAATTGTTCCGCGCAAAAAAAGGTGGTTTTATTATTTTATAGTGAAAGCCGGAAAAAACAAATTATGGATCCGGGAAAGAACCGAAAATGACATCTGGCAGAACCTCTATGAATTTGTTTTGTGGGAATCTGTGCAATTAATTCCTCGGGAAAAACTGAATAGGACCCGTTTTTTCATGGAAACCTTTGGAAAAAGGGTTTCCGAATTCAGCATATATCCCCGGTCCATCATCAAAAGCTAACACATCAGACAATCACCGGCTGTTTCGTACACCTCGATAAACCCCTGACTGAACTCGCCGGTTACCAGCCTGTCCTGCTGAAACAACTCCGGGAATTTCCCTTTCCTAAATTGATTACCGGTTATATTGAAAATTTCGAAGTTCCCTGATGCATCCGGATCCCGGTTTTGAAGGTGTAATGAAAGGAAATCATTCATCAGTTCCGCCACTGGTCGGAATAGAAGGCACCGAAAGGCCAGAAGCGGAATGCAATAGGAGAACCTTCCCCGGATTTGCCTTTTTAAAAGCGGAATAGCCAAGTTTTATTAAATTTACAATCCTGCATAAAAGGCAGCCTGCTTTTCGTGCGCGGAAAAAGGATTTTTAACGAAACCAGACTATTTTGGATCACCCTTTTAACATGTCAACAGCCCACGGGGCATCACGGTCTTTTTCTTATTCATCAATGCACAGGCAACAACCATCCTGGTTATCCTGATTCTTTTTTTCCTGGTCATGTCATTTATAGTTTCAGGTGCCCGGATCGCTTTTTTCTCCCTGAGTGATAAGGAAATCAATATTCTGAAAACCAAACAGGATAGTTCCTGGAGAAGGATTGTCAACCTGCTGGAAGAACCGAAAGCCCTGCTGGCATCTCTGTTAATCGCCAACATACTGTTTAATATCGGCATTATCATTCTTTCAAATTTTTTGATCAACGAAGTTATTTCTTTTAAAGCAGGATTACTGGTTCTTTGAATTCTTGATGAAAGTGGTCATGGTGAGTTTTGTGTTGATCCTTTTTGGGGAAGTAATGCCAAAAGTCTGGGCCAGCCAGAACACACTCCAGTTTGCATTTTATACTTCCGGTGTCACGGAAGTGATACATCTGCTGTTCAGGAGGCTTGGCATACTTGCTCGCCAACCAGTCGGAAAAACTTGAAAGACTTTTTGGCAGCCAGCGTTCGGCCGCCAACAGCCTGGAAGAACTTGGATCATGCCATCGACAACGATACTACGGAGGAAGAAAAAAATATACTGAAAGGCATTATTAAATTTGGTCATATCACGGTAAAGCAGATTATGAAAACCCGCCTGGATGTGAGCGGGATCGAAGATCATCTGAATTTTGGGCAGCTGAAACAAAAAATTGAAGAACTGCATTATTCGCGGCTTCCGGTTTACAAAAAAAGCCTCGACGAAATATCAGGTATGATTCATACAAAAGACCTGATTCCCTATCTGAATGAGCCGGATGAATTTGACTGGCAAGCCTGATACGGTCTCCCCATTTTGTACATGAACATAAAATGATCAAAGATCTGCTGCAGGAATTCCAGACAGACCGGATTCACTTTGCCATAGTGGTGGACGAATTCGGCGGTACCAGCGGAATCGTTACACTGGAAGATATTATGGAAGAAGTGATTGGTGATATCAAGGATGAATTTGATGAGGATGAAGGATCAGCTGCCAAACAGGACGACGGATCTTATATTTTTGAAGGCAGGACCATGATCAATGATGTATGCAAAGCACTGAATCTGCCGGTGGATACTTTTGACAATGTGAAAGGGGAGTCAGATTCCCTGGCAGGACTGATCCTTGAACTTGCCGGGGAAATTCCGAAAGTAAATGACGTCATCGTATGCGGTGATTTTGAATTTAATATCCTGGAAGCAGACAGCAGCCGGATTAAAAAAGTAAAAGTTCGTATCAAATTATAAAACCGACCATACTTGAACCGGAAAATCCTCATTTCTTATTTTACTTTTTACCTTTTATTTTTTTATTCTCCTGTAACAGCAACTATTCCCCCAAACCCCGTGGTTATTTCAGGATTGAGTTTCCTGCACATGCTTACCAGACATTCAACCGTCCGGAGTTTCCATATTCTTTTGAATATCCGGTATATGGGAACATTGATCCGTGATACGGCATTTCTTTGGTGACAAACCCGAAAATCCATACTGGATCAATGTGGATTTTCCACGGTTTCATGCCAGAATTTATATCAGTTATAAACAGGTGGATGGAAATTTTGACAAACTTCGCGAGGATGCCTATAAAATGACTTATAAACATACTTATAAAGCGAGCTCCATCGAAGATTCGCTGATAAGTACCCCGCTCGGCGTACACGGTATTTTTTTTAATGTGGGCGGAAATGCCGCAACAGCCAAACAGTTTTTTGTAAGTGATTCCACCAGACATTTTCTTCGCGGGGCACTTTATTTTGATACGACCCCGAATTCGATTCTTTAAGTATTGTTAATGATTTTCTCCAGCAGGATATGAACCACCTGATCAATACACTTCGATGGAAAAACTGATACAGAATCCTTTCTGATATACTATCTTAGCCTGAATTTAAACCCGATCATTTGATAGCAATTGATAATATACTGGTAAGTGACGAAGTTATTTCCGAACAATTTGTCTGTGACCTGAACAAATGTAAAGGAGGCTGTTGCGAAGATGGCGACTCCGGGGCACCCCTTGCGAATGAAGAGCTGGAATATCTTCGTGATTTTATAGAAGAAATAAAACCTTATCTGCACGGAAGAGGGATTAAAAGTACTGGAAAAAGAAGGCCTTTACAGGTACGACACAGAATTTGGATGGGTAACACCCACAATAGCCGGCCGCATGTGTGCTTATGGTTTCCGGGATCAGCAGGGAATCATCAAATGTGGAATTGAACAAGCCTGCCTGGATAAAAAGATAACTGGAAAAAACCCATCAGCTGTCATTTATTTCCGATAAAAATTACCAGCAGTAAAAGGCAGAATCAGGAATATGTAAATTATGAACCCAGGGAGGATCTCTGCAGGGCAGCCTGCAAATTGGGCAGGAAATTAAAAGTTCCTGTTTATGTTTTCCTGAAAGAAGCCCTGATCAGAAAATACGGCCCAGAATTTTATGCAACGCTGGAGGCCACTGCCCTTCATATAAAAAATGATAAAGTCTGACGGTATCAATGAAAATTCTACTCGCCGTTGGCTTGATTCTGATTGGCTTTTTTTTATGCCAGCTGTCCTTCGGCCAGGATACGGCTGTACATGGTCAGCCTGTCGCGGAACCGGTGATTCACAATACCCCTGTCAGGGATTCAACTGCATTCCGCAATCCGTTAACTGATACAACGGTCCAGGTTGTTACCGATTCGGTAAAAGCAGCAGCTTCCCATGCAGATTCTGTATTTTCTGATTCTGTTAAACGCTATTGGAAGGGCTGGAGAAATATCAGGTTAAACCGGGATATTCCTATCCGATCTATTCCAAAAAAGTTTTAAAAGGCGAAGCAAGAAGGAACTGGAATATAATATCGCTGATTTTTATTTATATATGAACGGGCAGCTGATACAGCCGCCCAAAAAATGGGAATACTTTTTTTGCTGCAGGATGTCTTTGTTTCAAATACGATGATACCCTGTTACTCAACAGCGGCCTGGGTTCCAAAGTCGGGGTTGGCGTGGGAATTAAAATAGCCGGGGGAAGGTTTACAGGTTCCCTGCATGCAAACACCCATAATACGGAGGTATATAAACATTCGGAAAACGATTCTGTATATGTGAGGAGTATTGTGGCAGAACCTGTTTCCCAGTCTTTGAAATTATTAGCAGACCGGCCTATTCAGCCAATGAAATTATAATCGGTGAGTATCGCGCGGTATATAGAAAATTTTACCAGAAGAATACAAAGGGGGAGGATGAACTGCGCCGGTATACAGTCAGGATTATTTTCAGATGCAGGGTGAGCGGGGGTATTGACAGCATAAAATCCCTCAGCCGGATGAACAGTAAATAGTTTACACGCCGCATAATTTATTAACTTCAACATATGACCGGCAAGGAACAGGCACATGTTTTTTGGAAAAAAGCAGCATCCGGGCTGCTGACCTGGATCACCGGGAGAAAATCAATTATAATATTGGTAAATACAATGCTGTTGTACCACAGGGTAAACAGCAGTTCGATAAGATTCTCCTGGCACGGGAAAGAGCCAAGAATATCAAGTGGCGGTCCCTGGAATCACTGGATCAGCAACTGGAGCGTTTTGAACTGGCTTTCACCCGCCGGGGCGGTAAAATCATCTGGGCTGAAGACGGCCCCGGAGCACTCAGGGAAATCCTGGCCATCTGTAAAGCCAAACAGTGCCGGGCTGTGGTGAAAAGTAAAAGCATGGTCACTGAAGAAATCCACCTGAATGCATTTCTTAAGGAAAACGGGATTGAAAGCCTGGAAACAGATCTCGGAGAATATATACAACAGCTGGACAATGAACCGCCCTATCATATTGTTACGCCGGCCATGCATAAAAGCAAAGAAGATATTGCCAGGCTTTTCCATGAAAAATTAAACACGGCACCGGGGCTCTCCCCCGCCGAACTTACAGGGATCGCCAGGCAGAACATGCGTGCAAAATACCCGGAAGCATCGGTTGGTATTACCGGCGCAAATTTTATTATTGCGGATACAGGCAGTATCGCCCTCACGGAAAATGAAGGGAATGGCAGGTTGTGTGCTTCTTATCCGAAAACCCATATTGTAATTACCGGGATAGAGAAAGTAATTCCTTCCCTCACCGACCTGGCTTTGTTCTGGCCTCTGCTGGCTACTTTTGGAACCGGCCAGCGCGTTACAAGTTATAATTCCATTATTTCGGGTCCCCGGCAGCCGGGAGAACATGATGGGCCGGAAGAAATGTATGTGATCCTGCTCGACAACGGACGTTCGAACATACTGGCAAATACCAAGATCAGAGAGAGCCTGTACTGCATCCGTTGCGGAGCCTGTTTGAATGCCTGCCCTGTATACAAGAATATCGGGGGTCATAGTTATGGAACGACCTATAGCGGCCCGATCGGCGCGGTCATTACACCGCATCTCAAGGATATCGGTGAATGGAAACACTTGAGTTATGCTTCTTCCTTATGCGGAAACTGCACCGAAGTATGTGCAGTCAGAATTAATCTGCATGAAATTTTATTGGAAAACAGGCATGAAGCTGTGCAGCAGGGAACAGCCGGATGGATGGAGAAAATGGCCTGGAAAGGATGGAAACAGGCCAGCCTGCACAGAAAATGGATGAATATGGGCAATGCAAAAATAAAAACTGGTTTATCAACCGGGTCTTTCGTGGATGGAACAGGCACAGAGCCGACCTGCATTTCCCGGAAAAGAGTTTTAATCAGCGCTGGTTGGAAAAGCATAAATCCTGACCATGCTTTTTTACAGCGAACAAAACAGCCCCCGCCTGCGTTATATGCTGGACCTTAGTCAGCAGTGAAATATTTCAATGAAACTTTCATGCTCGATGTTCAGACAGGGAAATATTCATATCCCATATGCCGGACCAAAGATGAATTATTCGTCCGGAAAGATTATCCAGATGATGAATTTTTTATCCAGCCCCACGGATATTATTTGAAAATGGTATCCAGGAGCAGCAAATCACCCGTTTTAGAATTTATCCGGCAAATCCTGCTTTTTTTGGAAACCGATGGCGATTTTCCCTTTGATATTTTTGCAGCCGCTTTTTTCCTGATGAGCCGGTACGAAGAATATCTTTCGTTTCAGCCGGATGAATATGGTCGGTTCCCACACCAGGCTTCCCTGGCTTTTAAGGGAAAATTTTCTGGATATTCCATTGATCAATTACTGGCTGGAAGATTTCAAAACCGCCCTCAGGCGGAAATTTCCGGATCTGATATTCCGTTTGAAGGATTTTAAATTTATTCCAAGTTATGATATTGATATTGCCTATTCCTATAAATACAAAGGCCTGAAACGAAATCTGGGTGGGTTTTGCCGGTCGCATGATCCAGGGGAACTGGTACATACCTCCTGGATCGCTGGGACGTATTATTCAATAAGAAGAAAGATCCTTTTGATTCCTATGAATGGCTGGATTCACTTCATCTGTATTGCAGAACCCGGGCCTATTATTTTTTTCTTCTGGCAAAAAAACAGGGTGGCGTTGACAAAAATATTTCGCCGGACAAACCGGAAATGCAATCGCTGATGCGTTATCATGCTCGGGATATACAGTGGGTATTCACCCATCCTGGCAGAGCGGCGATGAAGAAGCCGTTTTGATGGAGGAAGCAGATCCACTGGAAGCAATCACCGGGTCGCCGGTGAAATACAGTCGCCAGCATTATATCCGTATGACATGCCCCAGACCTATCGCCGGCTTAATCGACCTGGGAATTGAAAAGGATTTTTCCCTGGGATATGGCTCCTCCAATGGTTTTCGTGCTTCCATAACTTCATCTTATTACTGGTACGATTTGAAGGCGAAGAGAAAAACCACTCTCATGCTTTTCCCATTTTGTTTTATGGACTCAAATTCTTTTTATGAGAACCGTCTTAAGCCCCAAAGCCGCTTTTGCGGAACTGATGGATTATTACAGAAAGATCAAACAGGTAAATGGTCTGATGGTGACCATCTGGCATAACCAGTTTTTTCGGTACAGATCCGATGTTTGCCGGGTGGAAAGAAGTTTATGAAGTGTTTTTGAAAGACCAGATTTACTGGGATATGTAAAGCTTAATTAAATTACAAAGGGTTTATAAATTAGTGTTTAAAATGCCGCATTCCGGTAATAACCATCGCAAGATTTTCTTTTTTACAAAATTCAAGCCGAATCTTTATCGCGGATGGAACCTCCGGGCTGAATAAGGCGGTAATTCCTTCTGCCGCTGCTATCCGTACAGAATCATCAAATGGGAAAGAAAGCGTCTGAAGCCACGAAGCTCCCTGCAGAACGAATTTGAAACTGATTTGCTTTTTCAATGGCCTGTCTCACCGAGTCAACCCTGCTGGTCTGACCACATCCTTTACCCATCAGCTGTTTGTTTTTTACAATGGCAATGGCATTTGATTTCAGGTGTTTGCAACCAATATTGCCAAACAATAAGGTCTTCCTTTTCGGAGTCAGAACCATTTCTGCCACCGGTTTCTTCCCATTTCAGATAATTGCCCTTGTCAGCGTCCTGCACAAGCATTCCGTTTAGCAGGGATTTTTTTATGAAGGCTGTCGGGGCAGATTGATTAATTGAAGAAGTATTCGGTTCTTTTTTGTTTTCAGCAGACCAGGGCCTCCCTGGTAAATGATGGAGCTATCAGCACCTCAAAAAATAATTCATTGATGGCTTCTGCTGTGGACAGGTCAATTTCATTATTGCAAACGAGCACGCCACCAAATGCACTTTCCGGATCACCCGCCAGTGCATGATCCCATGCACTTCGTGTTGTGACTCCTGGAAGCGATACCACATACATTGGTATGTTTGATAATCGCAAAAACAGTTTTTTCTTCAAATTCACCAATCAGCTGAATGGCAGCATCAATATCCACCAGGTTATTGTAGGAGATTTCTTTTCCGTTGAGCTGTTTGAAAATACTTTCTCCCAGTCCCCTTCAAAATATGCCTGCTGATGCGGATTCTCGCCGTAACGAAGATGTTTTATGGTTTTGGAAGAGCCAGGAAGTTTTCCGGGATTGAAATATTCATGAATGGCAAGATCATAAGCGGCTACCACATCAAAGGCTTTCGCTGCTAGTTCTTTTCGTTGTTCCCGTGTGAGTTCTCCTTGCTGACTGATTAATAAATGTTCCAGATGGGCATAATCCTTTTTATCGGCAATAACGGCAACATGAGAGAAGTTTTTAGCTGCAGCGCGGATCATCGAAGGACCGCCGATATCGATTTTTTCAATGATCGCTTTTTCTTCTTTGGTCTGGGCAACGGTTTCTTCAAAAGGATAGAGATCCACAATCACCAGGTCAATCTCGGGAATATCGATATTCTTTCATTTCCTGCAGATCCTTTTCTTCTTCCCTTCTCCCCAGATATACCACCAAACATGGAAGGATGAAGTGTTTTTACCCGACCTCCCAGAATGGAAGGATAACTCGTGAGTTCTTCTGCGCCGGTGCATGCGATACCCAGATCCTTCAATAAACGATTTTGTTCCTCCGGTTGAAATGAGCTGTACACCCAGTTTATCTCAATTGCGTACGATGGGTTCCAGACCATCTTTATAAAAAACAGAAATCAAAGCGGATTGTATTTTTTTTCCATAATAAACACTTTAAGCCGGTAAGATCGGTGAGGGAGCCGCAAATTTACAGCAATCAGTTTTCCCGGCAAAGTCGGTCTACCGGACCAAGGCGATAAATTGCAAACGACAATTGCTTCCAAGTCCTATCAGCAACCAGGTTTTTTGTTTCAGCATCCAGAAACGGTAAAAACAAAAAATGATAAAATACAAATAGTATAAGGTGGGCAAGGGAGAATCCCGGATTGGAGATCACGGCACCTGGCCAATGTGAAATATGATAGTATAAATCCGTTTAGAACCGGACCAGGACACCCAGGATCCAACCCAGGAACAAGACCGGCCGTCCGGGGAATCCAAGAGAAAATGCATAAAAGAATTCCCCCCAGCAGGATCCCGCTGGACAAGGGTACTGCCACCAGGTTGGCGACCAAAAAATACAATGGGAAACGGTGGAAATAATAAATGCTGATGGGGGTGGTCAGAACCTGGGCTGCGATACTGACAGAAGCGGCATTCCAAATGGCAGAAAGGATTTTATTTTGTAATGGGAGAGGTTCCGGACCGGTTTTGAAAACAAACAAAGACTCAGGACGCCGCATAACTAAGTTGGAAACCGGTATCCCATATCCAGTTGGGATCAAAACAAAGTAAAAAGAAAGCGGAAGCCGCCAGGGTATTATACGATAGCGGTCTCCCGAAGGATATTCCGTGCTGAATAAGTACCAGGCTGAACATGGTAGCTGCCCGTATAACTGAAGGAGAAGCACCTGTAAGCATACTATAACCCCATAAGCAGTGAGAATCAGGATGAAGTTTAATCCATCGACCGATATTTTTTCGTCCTATCTTTTTAAGACCAGTTGAAGGATATGGCAGATCAGGGCAAGATGTAATCCCGAAATGGCGATGATATGAATAACGCCGGTATCTGCATAGGATTTCAGGATGTCCGGATCGAGGTCGTCAGTAAAACCGAACAGCAAAGCTTCCAGCAAACTGTAATCGGATTTAGCCGGGAATTTGATTTTTTATTAAAATCAGCAGTTTTTTACGCAGGGAATCCAAGGGCTGAAAAAAATGATTTTTCTTGTTCATGGCCAAGCAATGCATATTCATTTCTTTTAAGAAAACCTGGGCATCAGATATGCCTGAGATGGCAGTAATTCTTATAGTCAAAACCGGAGGATTTGAAATTTTCGATGGGTTGCAGTTCCTTTCTTATGATGACTGTGAACCAGCGGTTAGCTGAAGGGCATCTGGATTTTTACTAAAGTAGACCAGGATCTTCTCATTTTCGAAATAACAGGTCTGGTCATTCAGAAGCCAACGGACCGGGCTACAGATTTAAAAGATTTCTGTTTTGGGACCGGATCGCTCAAAAGCTCTATCAGCAGACAGTTTGAGCTGGTTTTTCGAAAAACAGGCGATGATTCAACAGGTATGTCCTGGTGGATATAGACCAGCACACTTCCGAAGGAAAAAAACACAATCTGGACAGCGAGTCCCGGGATCCAATTCGATTCCCCAAAATTTTGGAAACGAAATGATGTTGCAAATAATAAATAGCAGCAGGGACAAACAAAAAGCCGGGATCAGCACAGCCGGATGAAGCGGAATATTTTTTTCCGCAATGATGCCTGCCAGGGTTGGAATCAGAAGCCTGAAAAAAGGCGTCTGTTTCAAAAATACGATTTTGTTCCGGCTTCAAAATCTGCATCTCAAAAAATCTCCCTGCAACAAATCAAAATAGTAAGCTGCGGTTAATGGCAGTCATTTCGCTTTTCAAACGGGGTTTCTTTCCGTTGTTTTAACGGTATTTAAACCCGTTAAAATACGGTTTATTTAAGGGGAAATACAACGGAGGGGTTGATACTCTTAATGTTATAAATAATATATAATTTATAATTCATTGATCTACATTTGTTTACAAAAGGCGCCCGCCTTATTACGTGATAGTTTTAGGATGACTGAATTTCCATCATTCCTAAAATTTGAGCAAATGATTACAAAACAAAAAAAATCAGTAAGGGTTGGCAAATATGTCAACACCGGGCATGTTGACACTGTCATCAGGGAGTACAAAAAAACGAGATGGGTTCCGAATTCAGAAAGAATTGGAAAGCCGGATTCCCTGAGTGCATGGCTTAGCACCGAGGACATGGAAGATTTCCTTGCAGCCACAAAAACACATGGCGGGGATGGGGTCAAATTTTATTTTTCGGTATACCCCGGCTGATTATGCTCCCAACCCGGAATACGCTGGCCGGCAAACGATTACCCTGGTCGCCACACGGATCCAAAAATACCGGAATGGGAACCATTGCGAATAAGGATATTTATATAACAAAAAATGGACAGTCTACGAGTATTGGGTTTTAATAACCTGACTATTTGTCCTCCTATCTGTAGCTCCACTTCAGAAGGGGGTATGGGGGACTTGGGCATAACCATCATAGATAAAGGAGAGAAAGGCATGGAAATAGCCTGATTGTATTTCAATTATTAAAAACCTCCTTCGGGAGGTTTTTTTATGCATTTGAACTTTACCGATATTTGTTCAACATGGAATTTGCACCACAGGATGTTTTATTATTAATAATGGCTTTGGTTACGGCGACCTCTTTTATCCAAAGGCCAAGCCCATTCTACATGAAATTATTCCCGGTATATTTTTTATCAGTACTGATCGTTGAATTAGCCGAGTGAAAGACTTCAACACCGGCATCTGCATAATACGGGCTTGTTAAATGTCTGGGGTATTATAGAATTCAGTTTTTATTTTTTTGTTTTGCGGGAAATGGTTGACAACCTGAAAATCCGGCGGATCTTTTTATTTGGAATCATTTTTTATCCTTTGATTTCTTTTATTGTACTTTATTTTCAAAAACAGGACGGATTCAGTTCCATTAATTATTCAATAGGAAGCCTGGTCACCGTCATTTTCTGTATTTATTATTATGTGGATCTGTTCCAAAGGCAGGAAACAGGTTCCCTCGCCACTTTGCCATCTTTTTGGATTGCAACCGGTATTTTTTTTAATATTATATGTACGTTTCCCATGTTTACACTGATTAGTTTTATGAGAGACGTTCCCGCGTTGATTGCCAAAAATCTTGCTGCTATTCTTTTTATTATCACCTTGTTCAGTGCCATACTCTTATCGATTGGTTTTTTATGCAGGATCAGAATAAAGAGATCTACTTTATAATTTTTATGGGCACCCTGCTGGCTTTTTGCTGGTCGGGTTCATCCTGGCCATGTTCTTTTTTTACCAGCGAAACGGCAGAAACAGGAAAGGGAACTGATGCGATTAAAAGAAGAATATGAGCAGGAAGTACTTCGCTCCCAGCTGGAAATACAGGAAACGACCATGAAAACGATCGCCCAGGAGCTCCACGACAATATCGGGCAAAGCCTTTCCGTCATCAAACTCTGGATGTCGATGGCACCCATCGATCCAGACCATGAAGCTTTTGAAGGTGTTCAGAATTCAAAGGAGATGCTGCAGAAGGTAATCCGGGATATGTCAGAACTGACTAAAAGTCTGCATACCGACCGGATCACCGAAATCGGACTTTCTGAAGCCATCCGTTTCGACCTGGCTTCCATCCGCCGGGCTGGCATCCTGAAAATTGATTTTGACAACCAAGGTGAAGAATTTCATTTCCCCGAACAGCAATCGATTTTTATTTTTCGAATATACCAGGAGATGATGAACAATATCATCAAACACTCAAAAGCCACTCATGTAATCGTTTCCCTTCTTTATTCCGACAATGATAACTTTGTAATGACCATCCAGGATGATGGTACCGGTTTTGATGTTCAGCAAAAAACAGAATCTCCGGGCGGTTCCGGCGGACTGGGTTTAAAAAGTATGCGGAACAGGGCAAAAATGTCGGCGCCCATTTGTCCATTCAGAGTGAACCGGGTAAAGGAACGTCCATTTCGGTGAAGGTTCCATTAAATTAATTCATGATTCTATTCAGATGTCATCCCCCAACAAACAGATCCAGGTTGCCATAGCCGATGACCACACGCTTTTAAGAAAAGCACTGGCGAAACTGGTGAATTCCTTTGAAGAGTATAATATACTTATTTGAAGCAGACAACGGCAAGGAAATTAAAAAGAAGATTAATGAACATCTGGTGCCCGACCTGGTTTTATTGGATGTAAATATGCCGCGAGATGGACGGGTTTGAAACGGCAGCCTGGCTGAGTAAAAATTATCCAAAAATCAAAGTGCTGGCCCTTTCGATGTTCAGTGATGAACGGACCATCATCCGGATGCTACGGCAGGGAGCCCGGGGCTATATTCTGAAAAATATTGAGCCGGAGGAATTGAAGAAAGCCCTGGATTCCGTTATGAAGAAAAATTTCTACCTCTCCGAAGAGATCTCAGGTAAAATTATCAGCGGACTGCATAAAGATATGGACCGGGTTGAGGAATCGCCTTCCCTTACCCAGCGGGAGAAAGAATTTCTGAGCCTGATCTGCTCGGAAATCACCTATAAAGAGATTGCTGCTAAAATGTTTGTCAGTCCCCGTACGGTGGACGAATACCGCAATTCCCTTTTTGAAAAATTAAAAGTCAAATCCCGCGTGGGACTGGTCATGTATGCTATCCGGAACGGGTTGGTGGAAAGCTGAAGAGAGTGTGTAAGTGTGGACGTGTGGAAGTTGTTGGAGTTTTCATATCACATACTCCCACACTTCCTTATGCTTATTTCGACAGGTACATACTCCGATCTTTATATAGCTGCCTGAAATAGGGGTCTTTCAGGTCTTTGATAAACCGGATCGCTTCTCCGGTTGATTTCATTTCGGGTCCCAGTTCCTTATTCACGCCCGGGAATTTATCGAAACTGAATACCGGTTCTTTGATCGCATATCCTTTCAGGTTTTTATCGAAAGTGAAATCCTTGAGTTTATTCTGACCCAGCATGACCCGCGTTGCGATATTGAGGTAGGGGATCTGATAGGCTTTTGCAATAAAAGGAGTGGTTCTGGATGCGCGGGGATTGGCCTCAATCACAAACACTTTTCCGTCTTTAATCGCAAATTGAATATTGATCAGTCCCCGGATATTTAACCGGAAGGCAATCTTCCTGGCATATTCTTCCATCGTCTCCACAACGAGTGGTGTCAGGTTGAACTGGGGAAGAACGGCATTACTGTCGCCGCTATGGATACCTGCCGGTTCAATATGTTCCATCAGACCCATCACATGAAATGCTCTCCGTCGCAGATGCCGTCGATTTCTGCTTCCTGGCATCGGTCCAGGAAATGATCGATCAGGATTTTATTATCCGGAAGATGTTTCAGCAGGCTCACCACAGCGCTCTCCAGTTCCTGGTCGTTAATGACGATCCGCATGCGCTGTCCGCCAAGCACATAACTGGGTCGGACCAGAACCGGAAAACCGACGGTTTTAGCTACTTCAACCGCTTCATCTACCGTTGTTGCCGTGCCATAGGAAGGATAAGGAATATCCATTTCTTTCAGCATATCGCTGAAACGTCCGCGGTCTTCGGCGATATCCATATTATCGTAAGAAGTGCCGATAATGGGAATTCCTTTTTTATGCAGTTTCTCTGCCAGTTTGAGCGCGGTTTGACCTCCCAGTTGTACGATAACCCCGTCTGGTTTTTCATGTTCAATAATATCCCAGAGATGTTCCCAGAACACGGGTTCAAAATATAGTTTATCAGCCATATCGAAATCGGTTGAAACCGTTTCCGGATTGCAGTTGACCATGATGGATTCATAACCACATTCCTTTACGGCCAGCAGGCCATGCACACAGCAGTAATCAAATTCAATCCCCTGGCCAATCCGGTTCGGACCGGAACCGAGGATGATGATTTTTTTCTTTCTTCGAAACCATACTTTCGTTAATGCCTCTCATTTTCGAAAGTGGAATAGAAATAAGGTGTTTTTGCCTCAAATTCTGCACTACAGGTATCCACCATTTTAAATATCCGGTTTATTCCGGCTGCCTTTCTTTTTTCATAAACAGCTTCTTCATTGCCATCCTGCATGATCGTGGCAATCTGGGCGTCACTGAATCCAAGTGATTTTGCTTCCCGAAGCAGGTCAGCCGGAGGCTGTCCATTTTATATTTGCTGAATTTCTTTTTCGCACCAGCATATCTTCTGGATTTCATAAAAAACCAACGGTCAATGCCCGGTGGCCTGCGAAATGGTTTTTACGCTGACACCCAGCATCAGGGCATCCTTGATCCTGAAAATCCGGTCCCATTTGGAATCTTGATATATTGAATCAGTTCCTCGGCATGCATCTGACTTTTACCATAATATCCCAGGCCCACCGCATTATTTTCCAGACTTTGACAGGCTTTTTGAACGGCTTCCGTAAAACTTCTTCCGATGGCCATCACTTCCCCGACACTTTTCATCTGTAATACCGAGGGTATCGTTGGCTCCTTTGAATTTGTCAAAATTCCAGCGGGGCATTTTTACGATCACATAGTCCTGAACCGGTTCAAAATAGGCGGAAGTCGTCTGGGTAATCTGATTTTTTAATTCATCGAGGGTATATCCGATAGCGAGTTTGGCGGCAATCTTTGCAATGGGATAACCGGTAGCTTTGGAAGCCAGGGCGGAGGACCGGGATACCCGCGGGATTTATTTCTACAGAAATGATATGTTCTGTTTCCGGGTTGAGTGCAAACTGCACATTACAACCACCGGCAAAATTGCCCAGGGAGCGCATCATCAGGATGGCTTTATTGCGCATATCCTGGAAAGCCGTATCGCTGAGGGTCATGGCCGGGGCAACAGTAATGGAATCACCGGTATGAATCCCCATGGGATCCATATTTTCAACTGTACAGATGATTACCACATTGTCGTTCTTATCTCTTAAAAGTTCGAGTTCATATTCTTTCCAGCCCAGGACGGCTTTTTCAACCAGTACTTCATGGATGGGGGAGGCTTTCAAACCCTTATCGAGTGCCGCATCGAGTTCATCTTTATTTAGTACAAAACCACCTCCGGTTCCACCCAGGGTAAAGGATGGCCGGATAACCAGGGGGAAACCAATGTCCTGGGCAAACTCTTTACCTTCCAGCAGGGAGTTGGCAACCCGGGAAGGGGCCACGTCGATGCCGATCCGAACCATGAGCTGGCGGAATTTTTCGCGGTCTTCAGCCGTATCGATGGCTTCTATATCCACCCCGATCAGTTTCACGTTATATTTTTCCCAGACGCCCAGTTCGGCTGCTTCTTTACAAAGGTTAAGCGCAGTTTGTCCGCCCATTGTGGGCAAAACCGCATCGATGGAGTTCTCTTCCAGGATCTGTTCGATACTTTCCACTGTCAGGGGAAGCAGGTATACACGGTCGGCCATCATCGGATCCGTCATGATGGTAGCTGGATTGCTGTTAATGAGGATCACTTTAATGCCTTCTTCCCGCAGACTCCTGGCGGCCTGGGAACCGGAATAATCAAATTCACAGGCTTGTCCTATAATGATGGGGCCGGAACCAATAATGAGCACTGAACCGATAGCAGGATTTTTTGGCATGTAAAAACAAATTCCGCAAAAGTAAGGTTGTGCAGGTTCTTGGAGAAATTTTATAAAAGGAATGGGTATAAAAAATCCCGGCGGGCCGGGATTCAGTATTTTTCAGGGGAAGTTTTAATAGTTGTGGAAGGAAGCCATTTCAATATCATCGAGCAAAACCCCGCCCTTTTTCGCCTGCTGGCGTTTTTCGGCAATGAGTTTCTTGGTATCAACTCTTGATCGGATCCTAAAGACCCATTTTTGTTTTGCTTCTTCACCCACGAACCATCCCGATCACGGAACCGAGGCTGATGGCGAAAACAATATAAATTTATTCTTAAATAACATCTTGTCACTATTTCAAGGAAGGTTCAAAATAAAGACATCTTGTATATGCCAAAAGCTGTACCAGTTTTCAATTTTTTTTGAAATCCTTCAATATCATTTATTAACATTACAGATAAAAATGGGTGAATCCTGATTTGAATCCTTATTTGGGATTACCCACCTTTGTATTTCTAAATTTGGGATATTCCATGACCAGATCCGTGCTCCTTGTTTTCCTGCTTATTTATGCGGCCTAAGGGTTTCCGCGCAATTTTTCCAGCCCGCGGCCTATCCTCAGAAATTTTTCAGGGATCCCCTGGATATTCCCATACGGCTGGCCGCCAATTTCGGGGAGCTCAGGTCCAATCATTATCATATGGGCCTGGATATCCGCACGGAACACCGGGAAAACCTGCCTGTTTTTGCAGCAGCCGGACGGATATATATATCGGGTTAAAATTGAACCCTTTGGATTTGGCCAGGCCATATATATCTGTCATCAGCAATGGTTATTGACGTGTGTATGCCCATCTGAATGCATTTTATCCGGCCCTGGCAGCTTGGGTAAAACAAAAGCAATATGAATGGAGCGATGGGATACTTTCAATGATCCGCCGCCGGGATTTATTCAAAGTTAAAAAAGGAGATCTGATAGCATACAGCGGAAACATGGGGGGATCCCAGGGCCCGCACCTGCATTTTGAAATCAGGACCTGGCCGGACGATATAAATCTCAATCCCACTTTTTTTGGTTTGCCGGTTGCTGACAATACTCCGCCTGTGATCCGGAGCCTGTCAGTATATGACCGCAATAAAAGTTTTTATGAACAGGAACCCTTTTTTTACCCGTAAAGGGAGAATGCCGGACGATATGCTGTCAGCCAGCCCTGAATTGATTTCAAAACACCCAACCCCGGATTCGGGATCGTCAGGTTTCGATACCCAAACGGGTTCAGTTAATCCAAATGGGATTTTCCAGGGAATCATTTATGATAACGGGGAAGCGGTTTCTGGATTCCAAATGAACCAGATTTCCTACAATGAAACCCATGGCATAAATGCTCATATCGATTATCCAACCCATGAAGGAGGGGGGCCTTATTACCAGTTGCTTTTTAAAATGCCGGGTACACTCATTCGATATACCAGGAAGCCGGCGGGGTGGATAAATACATCTGGAAGACGGTAAACCCCATATAATCCGGATTGAACTGAAAGATGCTTATGGGAATACTTCCGATCTGGAATTTAAAGTCCGATACCAGCCGCAGGAAAATTCGATCTGACATATCCGGGAAAGGTTTTTTATCCGGGCATGGTGGATGGATTTGAGGCAGCACATGCCGCTTTTTATTTGGGTGCAAGCTGTTTATATGATTCTGTGCACCTGGATTACAAGGAAACGGCAGGGGAGGGGAAGGAGTGGTTTCTGCCTTGCATCATTTCGGAATACCCGAGTGCCGCTGGCCGATACGATGACCGTACGAATAAAAATTATCCAGACCCGGTAATTCAGAAACAACATAGTTTTAATGCAATGGATCAGACGGGGACGATTTTGAAGTCAGGAAGCCTGAATGGCTGGGAGACTGGGCAACGGCCGGTTTCCGGAATTTCGGCAGTTTCCGTCTTGGTTCTGGATACGGACCCGCCGGTAATTCGCATTCCCGGGGTGGTTGAAAATGCAAATCTGCAGAGAAGCAGCCGGATAGCTAGTTGTTGTTCAGGATAACTATAAAAAAATAAAAAGTTTCCGGGCCACTCTCGACGGGAAATGGTTGTTGTTTTCCAACGATAAGGCACGGGCATTTATATATCATTTCGATGAACACTGTGCTCCGGGCAAACATGAATTGAAAATCTATGCTGAAGATGAGGCGGGGAATGCGGCCGTTTACGGTATTGCATTTCACCAGGTAGTTGAAAGCTCTAAAGCCCAACGTTCAACGCGCATTTCAACGGTCAATTGGTCACCGAGTCAACGGCCAATCAATAAACTCAATCTGCTCCCCCAGGGCGAAATTCACCATGTTCCGTTTGCAGAGAACCATCCGCATTCACTCCTTCCAAGCAGGGTAACGATTAAATCATTTCCTTTTTTCAGCAGATATGGTCTGGTTTATTCGATACAGGTATTCATTAAAGTCTTTCAGGATCTGACCCGGCTGATCGCGCAATCCGGAAATCCGGTTTTGAATCGCAGGCACCAGTTCCCTGGCAAAATGAACAGGATCATAATTTTTTCCGGTGATTTGCTTCAGGGAAATGGCGATTTCGAATCTCAGCAGGAAAGGATTCCTGGTTAAGATTCATTCCCACGCCCGCAACAGCAAATAGCCAGATATTGTCCACGGGTTACATTTTCAATCAGGATGCCGGCTGCCTTTCTGTCATTCCAATAAATATCATTTGGCCATTTAATGCTCCAGTGATCATGTTCATAAGTCCGGATCAAATCCATGATTCCAAGCGCAACAGCCGCTGAAAACAGGAATTGCTGGGATAAAACCAGGCGGCGCCGGCTCAATAACCAGGCTCATCATAAGATTTTGCCCGGGTTCATCTGCCAGGTTTTTCCCCGCTGCCCTTTCCGGCCCATTGGTGGCGGGCCAGACAAACCAGGCCGTCGGAAGCCAATCCTTCATGAATCCGGGCCATGGCATAGTTGTTGGTGCTATCCACAGAATCCAGCTCAATCAACTGATTGTCAAATGTTGTACTTTGGGCTTCTCCATACCGGGATCTGGCAAAAGATTACTATTTTTGAGCATTGCGAATTTAATATTACTATGATTACTGGAATCATCGCCTTTCATAATTTCATTCATTTAAAATATTCTGATTATTGGAACAATTGTCAATGTTGGTGAACCGGAAACCAAATAAATCCGCCCGGTTAGCGAAGAACTCTAAAGATCATTAAAGCCATTATCCAGGCAATTCAGGAAAAAAAAGGCGAAAAAATCATATCACTTGATCTCCGAAAAATACCGGAAGCCGTAGCAGATTTTTTTATTGTATGTGAAGCCGGTAGCACCACACAAATCAGAGCCATAGCGGATTTCATCGAATCAGAAGTAAAGGAAAAATGCAGTGAAGCTTCCCTATATGCATGAAGGCCGGCAGGTACTGCAGTGGGTGATTATTGATTATATCAATGTGGTGGTTCATATAATGCTTCCCGAAAGCCGGCGTTTTTACAAACTGGAAGAAATGTGGAGCGATGCCGTATTGGAGGAACATGCAGGCTGATCATCACAATGTTTATACCTGTTTTCTGAACTTTTTTATTTCCCAACCATTAATTACTAGAAGGAAGACTAACAAATGCCACAGAATAATATAAAACCGAACGACAGGCCAGGATTTTCACGATTCAGACCCCGCCCGGGAGGAGAGGATAATACGCCCAAAAAGGGACCAAAATTCAACATTTATTGGGTATGGGGCGTGATAGCCATCGTTTTACTGGGATATAATTTTTTGGGACCGGCTTTACACCCGATGCGCATCATCTGGATTCTGAAATGGAATTCAGAAACTAATATGCTGGAAAAGGGAGACGTTGACCGACTGGTACTCGTCACCAATAAAAACCTGGTGAGGGTTTATATTAAGAAAGACAGCCTCGAGAACCCTATTATCAAGAGCCTCCTGGGAAAGACATTCCAGGTAGTAAAAACAGATGGTCCTCAGTTCGAATTCCAGGTTACTAAGATCGATGAATTCGAAAAAAGGCTGTACGATTTCTTTGCATAAAAATCCGACTCTGGAAGTTCCGACTTCCTCGGTTCAGGAAGGCGACTGGATACCGGGACTGTTGCAGATTGCACTTCCCATCCTCATTATCCTGCTGATCTGGGTAATGCTCATGCGCAAAATGGGGGGCCAGGGCGGCAGCGGAGGCCCCGGAGGTATTTTCAATATCGGTAAATCGAAAGCCAACTTTATTCGATAAAGGCACCCGTGTAAATATTACGTTTCAACGATGTGGCCGGTCTCGATGAGGCTAAAGTGGAAGTGATGGAAATCGTTGACTTTCTGAAGAACCCAAAAAAATATACCGCGCTTGGCGGAAAAATTCCGAAGGGTGCCTTACTGGTTGGTCCTCCGGGTACCGGTAAAACCTTGCTGGCGAAAGCTATGGCCGGTGAAGCCCAGGTTCCTTTCTTTTCAATGAGTGGTTCTGATTTCGTTGAACTCTTTGTAGGAGTCGGTGCAAGCCGTGTGCGTGACCTTTTCAAACAGGCGCGAGAAAAGGCACCCTGTATCATATTTATTGATGAAATAGATGCCATCGGACGCGCCAGGGGAAAGAATGCCATCATGAGCAATGATGAACGCGAAAGCACCCTGAACCAGTTGCTGGTGGAAATGGATGGTTTCGGAGGCGACAGCGGTATTATTATCCTGGCGGCGACAAACCGTCCGGATGTGCTGGATACTGCCCTGTTTGCGACCCGGAAGGTTCGATCGCCAGATCTCTATCGATAAACCGGATCTGAAAGGAAGGGAGGCAATTTTCAAAGTGCATCTCAAGCCCATCAAGATTTCTTCAAAACTCGATATTTATAAACTGGCTGAACAAACACCAGGATTTGCCGGAGCCGATATCGCCAATGTATGTAATGAAGCCGCATTGATTGCAGCCCGTAAAGGGAAGGACAGCGTGGAAATGGAAGACTTCCAGGATGCAGTTGACCGGGTTATCGGCGGACTTGAAAAAAAGAACAAGATCATTTCACCTGAAGAAAAACGAATCATCGCCTATCACGAAGCAGGCCATGCCATTTGCGGCTGGTATCTGGAACATGCTTATCCCTTGCTGAAAGTGACCATCGTTCCGCGTGGCGTGGCGGCATTGGGATATGCCCAGTATACACCGAAGGAACAATACCTCTACAATACGGACCAGCTATTCGACCAGATATGTATGACCCTTGGTGGCCGGGCAAGTGAACAATTGAATTTTAAAAAGATCTCCACGGGTGCGCAGAATGACCTGCAGCAGGTTACCCGGATTGCTTATTCCATGGTTACTGTATATGGAATGAATGAAAAGATCGGCAACGTGAGTTTTTATGATCCGGCGCAGGAAAACCAGTTCACCAAACCGTATTCGGAAGAAACATCTAAACTCATTGATGAAGAAGTCAGGAAACTGATAGATAAAGCGTATGTATTTACCAAGGGCCTGCTCACGGAAAAAGCGCACCAGCTGAACCTGCTCGCAGAAGCCCTGCTGGAAAAGGAAGTCCTTTTCCAGAGTGATGTGGAAGTCCTGATCGGTAAAAGACCTTATGAGGAAAAAAGAGCCCTGGACGTATCCGATCATGATGTTCTGAACAACGATGTTCCGGAAATTAAGATTGCTGACAACGGAATACCGGCCCCGCCGGTTCCTGTTCCGCCGGTTGGAGACCTTTAGTCAACCAATTATGCAGATATCTCCAGCAAAAGAAAATATTCTCAAAAAGAATCCGGCAGGCGTTGGTTAACCCAACGCCTGTTCCTTTTCCCCAAAGCGAAGGGAATTCCAGCGTGTACACATGCCCAGACACAGGAAAATGAAATTGAGTTTGCGGAAAACTTCGGCCGGGTTCAGGGACGTTTCCTATATTGCAGCCAGTATCGGATGAAATGATCGCTGCAGTTGAAAGAACTGATTGCCCGGCAGGGATGGGCCCAGGTATTTTGCCGGGAATCAGGTCTTCTTGCTTTGCTGCAGGAACCCCTGAAGGGATTGCTGATCTCAGAGGACCTTCCCGAAGCTGATGTATCCATTACCGGCTGTGAAGCCTTATTGCCAGAACCGGCAGTATCCTGATGAGTTCCGGTCAGGAAAGCGGAAGACTGGTAAGCGTATATGCCCCTGTTCATATCTGTATCGCTTATACAAGCCAGCTGGTTTATGATATCCGGGAAGGACTGGAAATGCTGACTGGGAAATACAAAAACAGAATCCCCTCCTTTATCACACATGGCCACCGGTCCTAGCCGCACTGCAGATATTGAAAAGACCCTGGTTGTGGGCGTTCACGGTCCAAAAGAAGTATATGTTTTCCTGGTGGATGCCCAGTGAATTATATTTGCCCATGCAAATCCCTGCTGGTAAAAAAATTTTCTTCCTATCTGACTTCCATCTCGGCGCACCCGATCGGCTGACCAGCCTGCAAAGGGAGAAATACATCATCCGTTTTCTGGAATCCATTCAGCATGAAGCGGCGGAGATTTTTATCGTCGGCGACCTTTTTGATTTCTGGTTTGAATATAAAACCGTGGTTCCGAAAGGTTATGTGCGTATTTTGGGCAAACTGGCTACTTTAACCGATTCAGGAATACCCATCCAGTTTTTTGTGGGCAACCACGATATGTGGATGAAAAATTATTTTGAAAAAGAACTCTCGATTCCGGTTTATTATGAACCGAAAACATTTATCCGAAATGGCCGGAAATTTCTGATCGGGCATGGAGACGGGCTGGGTCCTGGTGATAGCGGTTATAAGTTCCTGAAAAAAATATTCCGGAATAAGTTCAGCCAGGGCCTGTTTGGCATTTTACCGCCTGCAATCGGAGTGGGGATCGCTAATTATTTCAGCCGGATGAGCCGGACGGTAACACAACAGCCGGATGAAAAATTTCTGGGCGAAGCAGGTGAATGGCTGATCGATTACTGTAAAATAAAGCTCAGGGAAGAGACGTACGATTACATGATTTTCGGTCACCGGCACCTGCCCATTGATTTTACATTTCCCAACGGTAGCCGGTATATTAACCTGGGTGACTGGATCCGGTATTTTACTTATGCCGCCTTCGACGGGGAAGCACTAACATTGCAAAGCTACGACCCGTCGCTGGATAATAAGATCATCAGAAAGTGAAGAAAATCATCCTCCATATTATCATCTGCTTTTCGATGGGCCGTATAGCTGCCCAGTCTGACAGCCTGCCGCAGATGTCCCTGTTAATTCCGGGAAATTTCGTGGATTTCCAGGTGGACAATCTGGGCAATCTGTTTGTACTTAACACCCGATAACCAGCTAAAGAAATACAATGCCTCCGGGGATTCCCTGGGCGTTTTTAACGATGTCAGGCGATACGGGAAAATTGCCTATATCGATGTGAGCAATCCGCTTAAGGTTCTTCTGTTTTACCAGGAATTTGGTACCATCGTGATGCTGGACAGGTTTTTGAATAATGTCAACAGCCTCGATCTCCGGCAACTGGGTTTTTACCAGGTTACCTGTATCGGGCTGGCTTACGATAATAATATCTGGGTATATGATGCACTCGCGGGCAAGATGAATAAAATTTCCGGCGACGGTACGCTGCTCAATCAGACCAATGATATCCGCCCTTTTACGGATTCGGTACCTGAACCGGATTTGCTGATTGACCAGGGTGGATTGGTCTATTTATTTGATCCTCAAAAAGGAGCTTTTGTTTTCGATCATTATGGCGGATATCAAAAACTCATTCCCTTAAAAAACTGGCGCTATTTTTCCGTAATCAATAAAACCATGCTTGGATGGGACGGGCATGAATTTCTGAAATACGAGGATAAATATGCAAACGGAAGAAAAAAAGCAGATACCGGCCTATTTTTTGCCGGCTGTTAAGATCATATTTATGCCCGATTTTCTGTATGTATTGAAAACAGACGGCATTCATGTATATAAGAACTGATCGCTTATGAATGAATTCTGGAACCAGATCATATTCGGATAACCCGCTTAAAAAATATCTCTTTTGTTTTAGTAGCGATTGTTCTGGGCATTCTGCTCAAACGGATTATTTCCAGTTATATCGCTGGCCTGTTATTCCGGGCGGCCGCCGCACTGGATATAGGAATTGATAAGAATTGCATTCGTCAAACTGCTTCTGGATCCACTTGAAATATTCCTCATAGCTTTCATTGCCATTGTCGGCATGGATAAACTGCGGTTTCCATCGGCATTGGAATTTGAAATATTTGAAGTTCCTTTAAATCCATCGTGCACGGACTGGCCAAAACGATTCTCATCGTCGTTTTTATCTGGTTGCTGCTGCGAACTATTGATTTTATCAGTCTGCTGCTCAAGGAAAAAGCCCGTCTTTCCGGCGGGATTAAGGATCATCAGCTCGTGGTTTTTTTCAGGGACTTCCTGAAAGGTCGTTGTCGCCATTATCGGGGTACTGATGATATTGGGTATGGCTTTCGGCTTTGAAGTGAGTAAATTATGGACGGGCCTGGGTATTGCCGGTGCTGCACTGGCTTTGTCAACCAAGAGAAAGTATTGAAAACCTGATCGCCTCCTTCATTATTTTCTTTGATAAGCCTTTTATGGCAGGGGATGTAGTCAAAGTAAATATGATCTCGGGAGCCGTTGAAAGAATCGGACTGCGCAGCACACGGATCCGGACAGATCTGAAAACCTATGTTACCGTTCCGAATAAGCAAATGGTTGACAGTATCGTGGATAATCTGACCCTCCGCACGTACCGTAAAGCTGAGATCCGTCTTCAGATTGATTCTCCACCCCGGCTGAGGCCATTAATTCATTTATTGAAGACAGCCGTAAACTGTTAGCTGACAAATCATTCATCAGCGATGCAACGGCATTTTTCTATGGATATTTCCGGTAGATTTTTTCAGATCAATATCGATTATTTTACAACGCCCATTCCCCTGGCGGAATTCAATGAGATCAGACAAAAACTGAATCTGGAAATTTTAAATCTGATGGAAGGCAGAAAGATCGTTGATTGCCGGATCGGGGATGACAGTGAAGATTAGAAAAGATGAAAGAATGAAAATTTAATTTCAGAATTTTAATCTTTCAATTTTACAAATTATCTAAGGTTCGCTTTCATTTCAAGCAGAAACCTTTTGATTTCTTCAAGTTTTCTGATGGTTTCGAATTTTTCTTCAGCCTTTGAATTTTTCCTGAGGAAATCCTTGGCGCCTTCGATGGTGTATTTCCGCTGACGGAGGAGGTGATAGATCAGGTGAAGGTTCTTAATATCAACCGGCCGGAAATAACGGTCACCTTTTTTATTTTTTTTTGGCTGAAGTATACTGAATTCAGCCTCCCAGAAACGAAGCAGGGACTGGTTTACACGGAACATCTCGGCCACCTCACCCATGGTATAGTACAGTTTTGAAAACAGGATCTCATCTTCCGGAATCTGGATCAGGTCGGCTTCTTCAGATATTTGCCGGATGGATTTTCTGCCCCTGCCGGATTTGTGTTTCATGAACCGGATCCGTAGGTCGCTAGTTTCCCCGAAGGTTCTTCCGGTTGTGATTTCAAGCGACGGACCAGCAAGGATTTCTGTACATGGTTCTGGCAGATTCTTCTGTTGCTGCGTCGGGTTCAGTTGTTTTTAATTTTTTAATGCGGACACCGACATTCACCGGCTAGATCTCCCTTTACAGGTGGAATTTCCTGCAAATCTGAGGCAGGGTTGATTCTTCAGCAAATTTCATGGAGATCTGGGAGAACGTAGTCATGCTGAATCAAAAATAACAAAAACTATTCCGAAACAGCTTAAAGTTACCGAAAATAACTTAGTCAAAGCTCTGATTGCTGGAGGAAGCCAGTTTTAAAAGGCGGTCATATTGTTCAGGTGTAATATCATTGTAAAAATAGTATACCGGGTCAACAGGTTCGCCATTTCGATGTACTTCATAATGACAATGGGGCCCTGTGCTCTTCCCCGTACTTCCTACCCAGCCGATCACTTCTCCCCGTTTCACTTTTTCCCCGGATCGAACTTTCACTTTAAACATATGTCCAAACAAAGTTGCATATCCATATCCATTGTGGATCACTACATGGTTTCCATAGCCGTTTCCTGTATTGCCGGCCGTTTCAACTGTCCCATTTGCAGTGGCATAAATCGGCGTGCCCATTGGGGCGGCAAAATCCAAGACCTGCATGGAATTTGGTGGTTTTATAAACAGGATCCACCCGGTATCCAAAACCGGAAGCAATTCTTTTCAGATCCTTATTACTTACAGGCTGAATGGCAGGGGTGCAGGCCAGCAGCTGTTCCTTGTTTTTAATAAAACCATTGATTTCATCATAAGATTTCGACTGTGCCAGGATCCTGGCCGAAAGACCGGCCAGGTGACTTGGCAATGGAAGTGGCCAGGTTCTCCTGATCCATGCCCTGAACCAGTTGGAATTCCTGTTGCTTGGCCATGGATTTTGCCCGGGCGCTGTCCGGGATCGGGTTGGCTTCAAAAATGGCGCGGTATACTTCATTGTCCCGTCGTTTCCAGTCCGACCAATCTGCTCCTGCATTTTTTTCGCCTGTTCATTCAGAACAAAATAATTGTCCTTCAAGGCTTCATTGGTCTGCATCAGTCGTTTTTCATTTGCAGAAGGAAAATAGTGGTAGGCAAGCGAGACGAGGATCAGGGCCGTGACGATGGATGCGGATAAAAAGCCCAGAATACGCAGCAGGGTTACCCGTAAAGGGGTTTCCAGTTTTTCGTACCGGAGGGTATTGGTATTATAGTAATATTTGATCTTTTTCATGCAGTCCGATGATACCGGCTCACTGTTTACGAAGTGGACGCAGTACCTTTGCAGCGCCTGATTAATAACGCAAGTGTACTAATTATTATCCTTTTATAAAATCCTGATTTAAAGATTGTCTGTTAAAATATGATGGGAAGCGCTGAGATACGGGATAAATTTCTGGATTTTTTCAAATCCAAAGCACATGTCATTGTGCCGTCTGCCCCGATTGTAACCAAAAATGACCCGACATTATTATTTACCAATGCGGGGATGAATCAGTTCAAGGATTATTTCCTTGGAAATAAAAAACCCGCTCATCCCCGGGTGGCCGATACCCAGAAATGTTTGAGGGTGAGTGGTAAACACAACGATCTGGAAGAGGTTGGGTGTGGATACCTACCACCATACCATGTTTGAAATGTTGGGCAACTGGAGTTTCGGTGATTATTTCAAAAAAGAAGCCATCAGCTGGAGCTGGGAACTGCTTACCCGGGTCTATCAGATACCCGTGGATCGGATTTATATTACTGTATTCGGAGGGGATGATGCCGAGCAGTTGGCTGCGGATGATGAAAGCAGGCACAGAATGGATGAAATGGGTGGCGGCAGATCGGATCCTGTCCGGAAGTAAAAAGGATAATTTCTGGGAGATGGGTGATACCGGGCCCTGTGGTCCCTGTACTGAAATTCATGTTGATTGCCGTCCTGAAGAGGAAAGAGAAAAGAAGGATGCAGTAGAGCTGGTGAACAAGCGATCATCCCCAGGTCATTGAAATCTGGAACAATGTATTCATTCAATTTAACCGCTCGAAATCAGGTGCTCTGGAAAGTCTTCCCTCCAAACATGTGGATACCGGCATGGGTCTGGAGAGGCTGGTGCGTGTATCTCCAAAATAAACAAAGCAATTACGATACGGATATTTTCAGCGGAACGCTGGCAGCCATTGCTAAAATCACAGGAGGACGTTATACTGGTTCGGATACAGAGAAGAAAGACATTGCATTCCGCGTCATCGCCGACCATATCCGCGCCATCGGTTTTACGATATGCCGACGGTCAGCTGCCTTCGAATACGGGGCAGGATATGTGATCCGCAGGATCCTGCGCCGGGCGGTGCGTTATTATTATTCCTATCTCGGACCAAAAAGAACCTTCTGTTGTTTCAGCTGGTCCCTTTGCTTGCACCGAGTTTCAGAGGTATTTCCGGGATTAAAGAACAGCAGGCTTTTGTTGAAAGGGTCGTCCGGGAAGAAGAAGAAGCTTTTCTGCGAACCCTTGATAAAGGGATCAAAATATTCAATGAATATATCGAAAACGGGGACGCACAGAAATCAGAATCCGAACTTGGCATGCGCAAAAACGCATTTCAGGGGTTTTTGCATTTAAATTAAACGATACCTACGGGTTCCCCGTTGACCTGACATCACTCATGGCCAGGGAAATCGGCTGGACGGTTGACGAAGATGATTTCGAAACGGAACTGCAAAAACAAAAGGACAGATCCCGGGCGGCCGGCCAGTTGGATACGGGTGACTGGGTGACCGTGCATGAAAATGGGAAGGTTATTTTTTCCGGATATACAGAACTGAATACAGATACTGAGATCAGCCGCTGGCGAAAAGCAAGGATCAGGGGTAAGGAAATCTATCAGCTCGTTTTGGCTAATACACCTTTTTATGCCGAAAGCGGCGGCCAGGTTGGGGATACCGGTATGTCCTGACCATCGCAGGAGAAAAAATTAAGTGCTGGATACAAAAAAGGAAAACGATCTGATCATTCATTATACTGAAAAATTACCTGCAGACCAGCAGGGAACGGTTGTTGCCAGTGTGGACGCGGGAAAAAGAAAAAATACGGCGGTTCACCATACTGCCACCCACCTGCTGCATGCGGCTTTGAGAAAGGTACTGGGCACCCATGTCGCCCAGAAAGGATCTCTCGTAAATGCGGATCACCTGCGTTTTGATTTTTCCCATTTTTCCAAGACCAGTGAAAAGGAACTGGGGGATATTGAACGGATGGTAAATGAAAAAATAAGGGAAAATATTCCGGTTATTATCCGGGAAATGCCCAGGGAAGAAGCCCTGAAATCGGGTGCTATGGCACTTTTTGGAGAAAAGTATGGCGACACGGTGCGCGTGGTAACCATTGATCCTGCTTATTCCATCGAACTTTGTGGCGGCACCCATGTGGGGGCCAGCGGCGAACTGGGGTATTTTAAAATCAAATCCGAATCCGCAGTTGCTGCCGGGGTCCGGCGTATTGAAGCGGTAGCCGGGCTGGCTGCTGAGAATTTTATCAGAACCGAACTTGATGTTCTTTCTTCTGTACGCGAACAGTTGAAAAATCCAAAAGACCTGGTTAAGGCCATTCAGGATTTGAATGCGGATTCCGCCGGCATGCGAAGAAGGATCGAGTCGATGGAAATGAAACAGGCCGGCCATTTGAAAACGGAACTCGTCAGGGAATCCCTTCCTGTCGGTCAATATGTATTTATCGGGAAAATATGTGAAGGAATCGGTACCGATGCCCTGAGAAAACTGGCAGGAGAACTCCGGACGGAAATACCCGGGCTCCTGCTCGCCCTGGCTGTTCTGTATGATGGAAAACCTTTTGTCGTGATCGGCCTGGAAGACCAGCTGATCAGCGATAAAAACTGGGATGCATCAAAAATTGTCAGGGAAATCGTTGCACCCCTGATCAGGGGAGGAGGCGGAGGACAAAAGACCCTTGCCACCGCCGGAGGCCAGGAAGGCGGTGCACTGGAAGCAGTTATCGCTGCAGTGAAAGCACTGCTTTGACCGCTGGCCGTTGACCGCTGGCAGAAAAACGTGAAACTCTGACCGCTGGCCGTTGACCGCTGGCCGTTAGACGTTAAGCTAAAAAAGAACTGTTAAAAATCGGATACATCTTCTTATCCGAATATTTTCGTATATCAGAATTATCCCTATATTTGAAATACGAAACTTGACGTAGATTAATAACCAAAAATTATTGAGATGAAAAAAATCTTTTATCATGCAGCCTCACTGGGTGTTATATGTTTGGCTATGGGATACCAGGTGCTGGCACAGGTACCCCCTCCGCCTCCCCCGGTTCCGAAGGCAGATGCCCCAGGAAAGGAGGATCAGACAGAAATTGTCATCAGACAGAAAGGCGATAAGGATGCAAAAATTACGCTGGAAATTAAAAATGGGGATTATTTCATCAATGGAAAGCCTTTGGAAAAATTCGACGACCAGAATGTCATTGTTGAAAAAAGAATAATGGATGCGGACGTGATTGATGTACCCGAGTTATCTTTTTCACCTTCCCCTTTCCGCGCAAATCCATGGGATGAGGAAAGAATGGAAAAAGAACTGAACAACCGGGATATGCAAAGAAAAATCGAGAAATCAATCCGGATCCGGATGAATGCGGCTTTCCTGGGAGTATCTTCCCGTAAATCGGAAAAAGGGGGCGCCACGGTGCTGGAGGTTACCAAGGGAAGTCCGGCGGAAAAAGCAGGAATCAAAACAGGCGATATCATTACAAAAGTGAATGACGCGAAGATAGAAAGTCCTGAAAATCTTTTTGAAACCATTCATAATTACAAACCCGGAGATAAAGTTAAAATAGTTTTTAACCGGGGGGGGAAAGTACAGACGGTCACGGCAACCCTCGATAAGTCACAGCCGATGATGCCGAAAGATTTTAATTATAATTATAATTTCAAGATGCCGCCCATGCCGGACATGGATGGCATGCATATGGGTCCATGGGAGCCAAGGCAACCTAAGCTGGGCATTAAGGCGCAGGATGCGGAAGATGGGAAAGGGGTAAATGTTCTGGAAGTGGAAGACAGCTCAGCAGCTGCAAAAGCCGGTCTGCAAAAAGGTGATGTAATCCTGCAGTTTGAAGGAACCGCAGTAAACAGCACCAATGAGCTCATTGATCAGTCTGGAGGATGCCAGGCAGAAATCCGTCGTAAAGGTCAAAATTCTCCGCGGAGGGGTGACCCAGGATATTGAAATCAAAATTCCGAGGAAATTGAAAACGGCTGAACTCTAGGATGAACAAATGATTTCATAGAAACTTCTTACGATTTTTTACCTTCGTGCACCGGATTCAACTGGTTCACGCCAGGCGCAAAGAACCGGCTGAAAGCTAGCCGTTCTTTGCGCTTTTGCTTTTATCCGGGATACCCAATTTTTGATATGCACGCAGCAGTATATGAAACGGTAATCGGCCTTGAAGTACACGCACAGTTACTTACAAAAACCAAATTGTTCTGTGCGGATGAAACAAACTTTGGTGCGGAACCGAATACGCATATCAGCCCGGTTACCCTGGGTTACCCGGGTACACTGCCCGTTTTGAATAAACAGGCCGTCCGGCTGGCCGTCAAAATGGGCCTGGCCTGTCACTCGGAAATCGAAACCTGGAATTATTTCGCCAGAAAAAATTATTTCTACCCCGATCTTCCAAAGGGTTACCAGATTTCACAGCATACAACGCCGATTTGTAAGGGAGGATTTGTAAACATACCGGGAAATGAAGGGAACAAGCCCATCCTGCTGAACCGGATTCACCTGGAAGAAGACGCCGGGAAAAGCATACATGCTCAGGACGACGATTTTACCAGCCTGGATTTTAACCGGGCCGGCGTACCCCTGATTGAATTGGTGACCGAGCCCTGTTTGAACAGTGCCGATGAAGCTGTGGCTTTCCTGACCAACCTCCGGCGTTTACTCCGTTACCTGGAAATCTGTGATGGCAACATGGAAGAAGGAAGCCTGCGCTGCGATGCGAATGTTTCCATTCGAAAAGCAGGGGAGTCTGTTTTAGGCACCAAGGTGGAAATAAAAAACCTGAATTCCATACGTAATGTAAAACGCGCCATCGAATTCGAGGTAAGCCGAATGCAGGAACTGGCTGATAAAAATGAAACGATTATCCAGCAAACCAGGAGTTTTGATGCAGTGACAGGAACCACGTTCTCCATGCGTTCCAAGGAAGAAGCCAATGATTACCGCTATTTCCCGGATCCGGACCTTCCTCCGTTTGAAGTAACTATGGAATTGCTGAAAAGTATCGAAGCATCGATTCCCGCCCTGCCGGAAGAGCTCATTTCCCGATATATGGAAAAATACAACCTGAGCCGGTACGACGCGGAAGTGATTACAGACGATAAGGAAACAGCAGCCTATTTTGAAGCGCTGATTCAATATACAACTTCTTATAAAGCAGCGGCGAACTGGTTACTGGGTCCGGTGAAATCCCATCTTAATGACCGTGGCATTTCAATTGCTGCTTTCCCGATGAAACCAGCCGTGCTGGCTTCTTTAATTGCATTGGTGGAAGAGGGCAGGGTCCATTTTTCCACTGCTTCATCCAGGTTATTTCCACAGCTGGTTTCCGGCGCTGCCACAGATCCCTTACAGCTGGCCGTCAGCCTGAATCTGATACAGACAGGAGACGAGACCCAGATACTGGAGTGGGTAAAACAGGCCATGGAAAAAATGCCCGATAAGGTGCTTGAGTATAAAAAGGGTAAAAAAGGATTGCTGGGTTTATTTGTCGGGGAAGTAAAAAAACTTTCCCACGGAAAGGCAGATCCCCAGTTAACCAACCAACTGCTCATCCAAAAATTAGAAAAATAAAGTTTCAATAAACATAGTAATGAAAAAGATAATCGTTCTCCTCCTGATTTCAGCCTCTCTTTTCGTATCCTGCAGGAATAACGACAAGGGGCATTTCCAAGTTATGCTTACATATAAAAACGCGGATAAGCTCATCACCCCGCAGAATACCGGCAAATCGGATGGCTGGGTCTTCCTGGAAGAAATTGTATATGGGAAGTCGCAACTTCCGGTGATCGTCGATTCACAGAAATTATCAGGCGCTGCAGGAAATATAACTTTCCGGGCAAAAGTAAAAATGAGGGGATTTTTGAACTGGTATTCGGGGAAAATATATTGGCTATTCCAATCATCAATGATGGACCGGAAATCCGTATTGATGCCGACCTGTCCAAATCAAAAGATTTTTATAATGTGGCAGGTTCTCCGGCGAGTACCCAGCTCCGGGATTTACTCTCAGAGGTAGGCGAAAGGAACAATGAAATTCAAACGGCATTTAACCAGCTGGACAGCCTGAAGAAACTCAATGCACCTGATAGTGTGCTGGTGGCTGCCAACCTCACTAAAAAACGCTGCCATTTTGCAGTTGAACGATTACCTGAAACGATTTATCCGCACCACACCAAACGGCACGCTGGGTGTGCTAGCCCTCGGATGGGCATCCAGGAGCCTTCCGCCTGCGGAGATGGATAGTGCCCTGAATAATTTAAAAACCCGTTTTCCGGGCAATACATTTTTAGCCGAAATGGAAAAGGGAAGTCAGCAACAACCTGAACAACCCGCTTCCGGTGATTCCTGGGTTGGTAAAATGGTTCCTGAACTCAGTTATGCCGGATGTGAATGGGAAACAGGTTTCCATCAGTTCCTTCAGAGGCAAATTTGTGCTCATCGATTTCTGGGCGAGCTGGTGCGGACCCTGCCGGATGGAAAATCCGAATGTGGTAAAAGCTTTCAATGAATTTAAAGGGAAGAATTTTACCATTCTGGGGGTTTCACTGGATAAGGACCGGGATTCCTGGAAAAAAGCCATCGCACAGGACCATCTGACCTGGTCTCACATGAGTGACTTAAAATACTGGAACAGCCAGGCTGTGGAAACCTTCGGTTTCCAGGGAATCCCGTTTAATGTGCTGGTAGATCCTTCCGGTAAAGTGATTGCACAGGAACTCCGCGGGGAAGACCTGGATAATAAACTGAAGCAGGTACTGAATTAAAATTTGTCCGGAACCACCATAGTGGGGGTGTATGAAAATGAAATGGGTTGAAGTGAAATTTCACTAGCCGGGGCTTTAGGCCCTGGGCTTTAAACCCATTTCCACATTATTATTTTTGACTTCTTTCTTTCTTACCGGATTCATGATGATCAGTAATGCTGGTAAAAAAATCAGGTTGGTCAGCGTGGCCATGACCAGCGTAAGCGATGTGAGCCATCCCAGGGCCTGGGTGCCTCCAAATCCGCTGAAACAAAAAATCACAAATCCGGCAATCAGCACCAGGGAGGTATATATAATGCTGATACCGGTGGAATGAATGGTTTTTATAACTGTACCAATTACAGAATGCGCTGCCTGGCGTTCCTGCTTATAATTGACCAGGAAACGGATGGTAATGTCAATCGCAATGCCCAGGGCAATACTGAAAACAAGCACGGTAGAAGGTTTTAACGGAACACCAGCCCAGCCCATCACACCGGCCGTAATGACCAGGGGTATCAGGTTCGGAAGCAGGGAACAGATCAGGATACGTAAACTCCGGAACAGGTATAACATACAGGCGGCGATCAGAAGAAAGGCCCATATAATACTTTGTTTCAGGCCGCTGATGATAAAGGCGCTTCCTTCGAGAAAGGTTACGGTAGTACCGGTGAATTCAATTTGATAATGCGTGGTGTCAAACAATTCATCCGCCCGGCGCTGCACATCTGCCAGGATCCTGGGCAGGCGGACACTTCCCACGTCCGCCATATTTACACTGATACGCAGGATTTGTTTATTGCTGTCAATAAAACTGTTGGCCAGTTTCATAACGCCCCTGGGTTTGCTGTTACTGTCTGGCTTCACGTTTAAATAAGGAGCCAGAAAACTGATATCAAATTCATTGGGTAATCCATAATCTGAGGAATCATTATTATAATAAGCCTGGCGAACAAATTTCAATCCTTCTACAATGGACAGCGGACGTGCCATCACGGCGCTGGAATCGATATAGGAAGAAAGCTTATCAATTTTTGAAAAGTTTCCCAGCATATTGATCCGGATCCCGTTTTTTCTTTTGGTATCGATCAATATTTCCAACGGCATCACGCCTTTGAAATTAGTTTCAAAAAACTTCAGGTCGGTATAAACCGGATCCGTTTTGGGAAGATCGTCCAGTATAAAAGTTTCAGAATGCAGCCGGGTGATACCTGCAATGGAAATGGCCAGGATGATGCAGGTTGAAATAAAAATGATTTTTTTATGATGAAGGGCCCAGATTTCCAGCCAGTCAAGCAGGGTAGTGAGCCAGCGGTTTGTAAGATATTTTATATGCCTTTCTTTCGGATCGGGAAGATAACTAAGCGCCGCCGGGATCAGGATGATGGAAATGAAGAAGAGCAGCATGATATTGATGCCTGCTACCACACCAAATTCTTTCAGGATGGCGCTTTTGGTAAGTGCAAACACGCCAAATCCAATGGCGGCCGCGATATTACAGAACAGGGTCACAATGCCCATCTTGCTGATCATCTCATACAATGCCATTCGTTTTTCGCCGGTATCGCGGAAAGATGTATGGTATTTATTCAGGAAATAAATGCAATTCGGAATTCCGATCACAACGATCAGCGGTGGTATCAGGGCATTGAGCAGGGTGATTTTATATCCCAGTATATGCATGGTAGCCAGGCTGAAAACTACGCCCATGATCACCACGGCCAGCGACAAAATCATATTGCTGATACTCCGGAAAAAAATCAGCAGGATCAATGCAGAGAGTAAAACGGATCCCAATAAAAACCATTTCATTTCGGAAGCCACTTTGGTGGCCATATTGGTGCGGATCAGCGGAAGTCCGCTATAATGCATTTGTATCTGATGCGTTTTGCCAAATGCATTCCCGGCTTTTACGATATTACTGACCACAGCCGTTCTGCCGGCAGAATTCATAATCTGTTTATTAACGCTGATCGCCGTCAGGTAGGTATGCGTGGCCGGATTGTATAATAGTCCCCGGTAAAACAAAAGATTTTCAAAAGTTTTCCGGGCGCTGTCCAGGCTGGTCTGTGAATCAAAAGGACCCGGGAAAACAGACCGGGAAAGAAGCTTTTCAGTAGCTTCATTTTTAATCAGTATAATAGCATCGGGGATACTCAATACCTGTTCTACCCCTTTTACTTTTTTCAGGTTCCTGCTCAGTTGCAGGAAGTCGTTAAAAACATCTTTTGTAAATAACCGGTCTGTTTGCACACCAATCACCAGCAGGTTTCCGTCATCTCCGAATTTTTTTAGAAAATTCTGGTAAGCCTGGTATTTCTCATTATCAGTCGGGATCGCCCGGGTATATTCATAACTCAATTCCACTTTTGAAGCCTGGTAAGCCATAAAAACAAAACCAGCAGCCATCAGCAGAAGCAAAGTCAATCGGTACTTTAATACAAAAGCAGCAATACGTCCCCACATGTGTAATCATTTTAATGAATCTGACCCGGCAAAGAAACTTATTTTAACCGAATTTCGCAGGAATCCGTTTGGCCATGATTCACAAAACAAAAGGTATCGTGTTGCGCGCCGTGAAATACGGAGAGACCAGTTTGATTGTAACCATACTGACCGAGCTGTTCGGATTACAGTCCTACCTGGTAAACGGGGTCAGGACGGTTTCGGGTAAGGGCGGTTCCAAAGCCGGACTGTTTCAGCCTGCAGCCATGCTCGACCTGGTAATCTATCACCAGGAGACGAAGAACCTGCAGCGGTTGAAGGAATTTACATGGAACTATTTATACCAGCATATATTTTCCGACGTGGTTACCCATGCAGTCGCTTTATTCATGGTAGAACTCCTGCAAAAATGCCTGAAACAGCCGGAGCCCAACCCGGAGCTTTATTATTTTATGGAGGATGCGTTCACCGGGCTCGATCAGTGCGGCCGGAAAGTGCAGGCGAATTTCCCCTTATTTTTTGCCCTGCATTTAGCTGGTTTTTTTGGATTGCGGATCGATGATAATTATTCTGAAAAAAGAACGTACCTGGATTTGAAGGAAGGATATTTTTCGGAGGAAAAACCGTCACATCCTCATTTTCTGGAAAACCCATTGAGCGGGATAAGTTCTCATCTTCTTAAAATCAGGCAACCTGCTGAGCTCGAGGAACTGTCCCTGAATAAAGAAACAAGAAGATTGCTCCTGGATGGCCTGCGAGGATTTTTATTCCCTGCATATTGCGGGGTATACGCCGCTAAAGACCATGCCGGTTCTGCGAACCATATTGGAAGTGTGAGTATGGGAGTATGGCAGTTTGTGAAAAATGATCTGTAAAATAAAAGGTATTTTGAAACGGAGAAGATTTTTGAAATTGTTTTACGGGAACAGTAAAATGAACGGTGTCAAAATATAATTTTGTTCCGGTTTACAGGGAGCGGCGCTCATTCAACTTAAAATTCATAACTCATAACTCATAACTCATAACTCATAACTCATAACTCATAACTATCCTACACGCTCACAGTAACCTCCGGCAGGTGCTGTTTGCACTGATTTCCCCTCCTTCAGTATTTTCCAGCAGAACAATTCCCGGTTTTTTCCCTTTTTTAAAATCGCCCAGTTTTCGTCGAATGCCAGAGCCCTGGCCCCATTGGAAGTAGCCCAGGCCAGCATGTGGGAACTGGGTGTTCCGGGAAGACATTTTTAATGGTTTTGATTTCTTCCAGGATACTGAGCTGCTGGTTGCTTGCCAGACTGTCGGTGCCCAATACCACCCGGGCCTGATGTTCAAAAATACAGGGATATCCGGCAGCCTGTCCTCAATATAACGGTTGGCATTGGGGCAAAAACAAAAAAACAGGTTCTCGCTCAATGCCTGTGCGTCGATCAGATCCGCTTCTTCCATAAAAGTATTATGCACGAGCAGGATATGGGATGCAGATTTCATTTTGGGCAGGTAATAAGGCATGCTTCGGGTGGCCGGTGTTTTAAAATGACCGTTATCAATTTTCATTTGGGAATACATCCGGTTCAGGTCACCGGTTCCGGACATGAAAAAATTCGTTTTCAGCAGGCGATTCCTGGTTATGAATGGTAATCGTTTTACCTCTGAATCCCGGTACCATCAGATTCCAAAGCGCTGGTGAAACAGAATAGGGCGCATGCGGATTCAGGGAAAGGTGTTTCTCATCCAGCCCCATTTCAAGAAATAAAGAGCGCTAGTTTTCTCCCGGATTCAAAGCGTGAAACCGCCAGTTCAGGTGCCCATCCGAAAAGTTCAATAAAATTGTAGTAAGACAGATGTCCGGCTGACTTCAGGATCTGCGGTATCTGCTGTATTACAGATATCACCCACAGCAACTATTCCTGCGGCCAGCATGGCGTTCTCAGCGAACGGATGGCTTCCTGTTCAGACTCTTCGGGTTGATTGACGCTGGCTTATTACCGAAAGGACAAAATTGACCAAACCCTGTTTTTCCGGAACCAGGCCTTTGAGATGACTGAGTTCCAGATGGCAATGGCAGTTTATAAAACCCGGGAGTCAGGATGCCCGGATAATTCTTCGAGATCGCCGCCAGCCTGATCTTCGTCCACAATGTTCACACGGTCCCGTCCTGCCTGCAAACCAAAACTGTATCATTCCCCAGCATGTTAAAACCATCAAACAAATAGTCCCCTTTCAATTTCCGATAACTCATGGTTCAGTTAACTTTGCAGCAATATAAATTTTTCGCAGGTTATGATAGATAAACTGGATGCGATCCGGGCAAGATTCGAAGAACTGGGTGTTGCGCTCACCAATCCGGCCATCGTAAATGACAACAGGAAATTCAGTTCTACCAGCAAGGAATACCGCAGCCTGGAAAAAATTGTAAAATCTATGACCAATACCGCAACGTGCTGGATGATCTGGCTTTTAACCGGGAAGCATTGAATGGGGATGATGAGGAATTAAGGGAACTGGCCAAAATGGAAACCTCGGCGCTGGAAGAGAAAAAAGTTGATCCTGGAGGCGGAAATCACGGCAATTATTGATTCCCAAAGATCCTCAGGATGAAAAAAATGCCATTATTGAAATCCGTGCAGGTACGGGAGGGGATGAAGCCAGTCTTTTCGCAGGCGATCTGCTCAGGATGTATATGAAATATTGTGAGAGAAAAGGGATTCCGGACAGCCCTTTTAAGCGAAAGCGAGGGCACCGTAGGCGGATATAAGGAGGTTCAGCTGGAAGTTACTGGGGAAGACGTTTATGGTACCCTGAAATTTGAAAGTGGGGTTCATCGGGTGCAAAGGGTTCCGGACACCGAACAAAGCGGCCGGGTACATACGAGTGCTGCAACGGTGGCGGTGATGCCTGAAGCTGAAGAAGTGGATTTTGAATTGAATCCGGCAGACGTAAAAATGGAAACAGCCCGCAGCGGGGGCGCTGGTGGCCAGAACGTTAACAAAGTGGAAACCAAAGTAATGCTGACTCATCTGCCTACTGGAACCGTTGTGGTTTGCCAAACGGAAAGATCCCAGCTGGGTAACCGGGAAAAAGCCATGCAGATGCTGAGAACCAGACTTTATGAGGAACAGGTGAGAAAACAGGAAGAAGAAATTTCCAGGCACCGGAAAAGTCTGGTGAGTACGGGTGACCGGAGCGCAAAAATCCGCACCTATAATTTTCCGCAGGGAAGGGTAACGGATCACCGGATCGGATTAACGGTATATAACCTGAGCGATGTGTTGAACGGTAATATCGGTGAATTTATTGACGCCCTCCAGTTTGCCGAAAATGCTGAAAAAATTGCAAAACCTGCCTGAGCTGTTGCAATATTTCTACATTCCGTTATGAAATCTGTTACCTGAATTAGTTGGAAGCAATATGATATTAAGTAGTAAATTCATAATAGTAATTTCTTAACAATCACCCATTAAACCAATTTCAATTTCTTACGTTTAATATAATTGTAGGAGCGGGAAATAAACGTTCAACGGTTAATTGGGTATAAATCGGACTGTTAATCTTAAAAAATTGTTATTAAGAAAAACAGGAAATGTATTGGTTTCGCTTTGGCTAAGTACCTTTACATGTAGATCTTTTGAAGGCAGATTGGAGAGGTGAAAAATGTGGCATCTGAATTGCCTGATTCATTAAATGGTCTTTTCTATTTGACTTCACAAAAGCAGTCAATTTTCTCATAAGCAGTTAGTTTTGGTTACGGCCCCTGTTTCCACAGGGGCTTACTTTTTGCAAAATATTTTTAATATGTGCTTAGTCAATGCAGGAGTCTCTGAGCTTTAACGTGATAATGCACTCACTAGAATAATCCCCGCAACGCCCCACGCAAATCTGCGGCAATATCAAAAATATCAAAATCACGGTTTGGAATAAAATATTTCTGAATAAATTCCATGGCAATGCCATATAGACAGGCAATGATCAGGATGCGCAAACATAGCGTTGCTTTGCAGATTATTAATTTTGCTCCTTTTTTGCCGCATAATAAAAAGACCATAAAAAAACAAAACTGCCAAACAGGATCACATGAACGAATTTATCCAGATTGGGAATAGGTAGATGTTCTTCATTGGGCAGCATGTTCCCAGGAAGCGCCAGTAATATAAAAATGAAGATGGTCCAGAGCCAGTGCAGGTAAACGATGGAAAGAATCTGTTAAAGTATCGTTTGGCGCATATTGCATGGAAAGCGAAGATAAGCTTCTATCCGGTAACCTTACCCATCACATACATGGCATCCATGGTCGGCGTATCACTTCCACCTCTTTTTTCAAGTGTAATGGCAAAAGCTTCTGCTTTGGGAATCGTTTTGAGTTTAACGAATGAAATGCCTTCTGCCATATCAAAAATACCTGCATCAACAGGTTTGCCATCCACAATGGCCCAAAGCTGATATTGTTTATCGGAAGCGGGTTTTGGCAGTTGATTTATGAGCAGATATACATCTTTGGATTCGGTATTCCAATAAACCGTAGCCATGCTGGAGGGGGCTGGACTGTTGGGCATCCCGGGCATTTTTACAATCGCCATCAGCGGGTTTTTCATCAGGCTCAGATGCATTTTCATAGGTCTCAAGTTTGGTCTGGACACCTGGTTGGTGCTGGCAACCTGTGTTTGGTGCCGTGACAGTTCTTTATTTTCAGCAATGGATTTTTTATACTGATCCAGTAAATACAGATTGAGTAGCACACTGCCTGCCAGCAGGATAAGTGAAGCAGCGGCAACATATTTCGCGAAACCGGTTCGGGGAACCAGCGTCGGTTTAAGTAAAGGAATCCGGGGAGTTTGATCATTCTTTTCCATTCCGATTTCTGAGAAAATGCGGGATTTCAATTCCCGGGGCGGTTCCAGTTTTTCTCTGAAGGAGCCTTTCTTCCAATTGCAATTCAAATGCGTTCCGGGCGGCAAGTACTTCATTATGCGCAGCGCACATCCGTTCGAATTCGGCACGTTCTTCCGCAGAAGCAAGTCCGAGCACATAGCTTTCAACAATTCCACTTAATAGGTACTCCTGTATGTTCACTTATTTCAAATATTCTCTTAATTGCAACAGTGCATTACGAATCCGGGTCTTTACCGTTCCCAGCGGAATTTCTTCGATCTCTGCGATTTCTTCATGCGTATAGCCCTTAAAATAGGCAAGTTCTATCAAAACTCGTTGCCCGGGCTGAAGTTTCCCCAGGAATTTGCTAAGACCGATACTGTCTATATCGGTTTGGGTCACGGGGTCCTTTCCATATACGGTATCTGTAATTTCCTGGTTTTTCCGGCTGTTCTGATAATTTTTCGATCTCAGCATGTCAATGGAGGCATTGCGGCTGATATTCAGCATCCAGGTAAACAATCGTCCCCTAAGGGGATCATAAGATGCTATTTTACGCCAGATATTTACAAAAACCTCCTGCAACACATCATTGGCCGTTTCGGGATCTTTAACAATTTGCAGAATAATGCTGTAGAGTGAACCGCTGTAATGATCGTATAAATAAGAAAAAGCCTGGTCATCCCCTGCTTTTAATGCCGTGATCAGTTCCTGTTCATTATATGTTCCCGGTAATCCCAAGTCGGTATCAGTTATAAAATTATACCGGCCGGTATTATCCAACCAGGGATTCGTAGGCAGCTGCATCCAACAATTTCGTAATATCTGGCAGGATCTTTTACTGTAAGTCTGATCATCCAGCCCTTTCCATAAGGATCCGTATTTACCAGGTCCGGGGCATTTGCCAGTTCCGGATTTAATTCGGTAATGGTTCCGGATACAGGAAGAAAAAGATCAGAAACTGTTTTTACAGCTTCCACGGTTCCAAACACTTCGACCTGCTTCCATTGTTTTTCCAATGGTTTCCACTTCCACATAAACAATATCGCCCAATTCGCGCTGGGCATAATCCGTAATACCGACAATGAACGTATTGCCTGCTTCCTGCCTGACCCATTCATGTTCTTTTGTGTATCGAAGGTTATCCGGGAAACTCATTGGTAGTTTATTTTTTTGTTCTGTTGCTGGAAGCTGCAAATATAGAAGGATTTGAATATCCGGGCACCTGTTTTGTTATTCGTTCAGATCCTGGTTTTCAAAATAAAGTAAAATATGATCCTTCATGAATTTTCCTGTTCAATGAAATTCAATACAGGTAAAGGTTTCAGCTGCCGGTAATGTGGCCATCCTTCCTCATCCGCCATTTCCAGTTCATAATAACCACTGGGTGAAAGCAGGCTGCACACGGCCACATGCATCAGATCCTGTTTCTGTTCCTTGGTAAATTTAGTCCGGAAATCGCCCATTTCCTGGATGCCGATCAGGAAAAGAATGGCTTCCATATCCGGTTTTTTCCCAAACCGGGCCATTAATTTTTCTTCAAGGGCCCACCACCTGCTCTGGATATCGTCTTTCACATTCATCCCGCAAAGATAATCCACCGGTGAATCTGTCCCCTGCATCTGTTACCTTTGCGCAAATTTTCTGTCATGTTACAGTTAGCGCTGATCCGGCAGCAGCCTGCCTTTGTAAAGGAAAGACTACTGGTTAAGAATTTCGATGCTTCTGCTGCCGTGGACTCAATCGGTTACTGGATGAAAAAAGGAAAAATCTTCAGCTGGAACTGGAATCTGCGCAGGCCGGACTGAATGCGATTTCCAGGGAAATCGGGCAGTTGATGGCAAAAGGGGAAAAGGAGCTGGCGGAAGAAAAAAAACAGAAAGTGGCTTTGATAAAGGCCGGTCTCAGCCCTTTGCAGGAGGCCCTGGACGAAACGGACAGCCAGCTGCAGCAGATCCTGGTGACCCTGCCAAACCTTCCTTCCCCGGAAGTGCCCGCCGGTAAAAAACCGGAGGATAACGTGATCGTCCGGGAAGGGGGTGCCTGGCCGAAATTGCCGGAAAACCCGCTCGCGCACTGGGACCTTGCAAAAAAATATAACCTGATCGACTTTGATTTGGGCAACAAAATAACCGGGAGCGGGTTCCCGGTTTATATCAGCAAAGGAGCAAAACTGCAGAGAGCCCTGGTCCAGTATTTCCTGGATTATAATACGGCTGCGGGTTTCACGGAATACCAGCCGCCACTGGTTGTAAATGAAGCCAGCGCTTTTGGAACCGGTCAGCTTCCGGATAAGGAAGGCCAGATGTACTTTGTGCCTGAAGATAAATTGTACCTCATACCGACTTCCGAAGTGCCCCTCACCAATATGCTGCGCGATATGATCCTGAAAGAAAAAGAGCTGCCGGTTAAAATGACGGCTTTTACACCTTGTTTCAGGCGCGAAGCCGGCAGTTATGGAAAAGATGTGCGTGGTTTGAACCGCCTCCACCAGTTTGACAAGGTGGAAATCGTACAGATCGTTCATCCGGATAAGAGTTATTCAGCTTTGGAAGAGATGGTATGGCACGTGGAGAAACTCCTGCAGTCTCTGAATCTGCCCTATCGCATTTTGCGGTTATGCGGCGGAGATATGTCTTTTGCATCGGCGATCACTTATGATTTTGAAGTATATAGCGCTGCCCAGCAAAAATGGCTGGAAGTCAGTTCCGTAAGTAATTTCGAAAACTTCCAGACAAACCGCATGAAAATCCGGTTTAAAGATAACCAGGGGAAAATGCAATTATTGCACTCCCTCAATGGAAGTTCCCTGGCCCTGCCCCGGATCATTGCCTGCCTGCTGGAAAATAACCAGCAGCCTGATTATATTTCCCTGCCTGAAGTGTTGCATGGGTATTTTGGGGATGAAAGGCTTAATATGCCTAAAGCTTAAAGCCGTTGGCCGTTGGTCGTTGGCCGTTAGGCGTTAAGCTTAAGTGTTCAACCTGATTAAACCTTCGCGGACTTTTCCCTTCATAAGGTCTGCTCTATGAATCATAATCAACTCAAAAATCAACATTTGTGGTGGCGTGCAGGATTCGGTCCGCCTGCAGACCAGGTGGAATTGCTTTCTAAACAAAAGCCCGAAACCTTATTTCATTCTATTCTCAAAGCTTCAGACAAAAAACCGGAATTTTTTGATGTGGCCGATCCGGTTCTGAAACAAAAAGTCATGGAAAGCCAGTCGGCCGGCCCTGGAAAATACCTGCGGCTTAAACAGGAGGAAAGACAGATGTTCCGGAAACAATCCGTTCAGGATATTTTTAAACTGAATGTACGCTGGATACAGGAAATGACAGGGAGCCCGGCGCAGCTTCTGGAAAAAATGTCCCTTTTCTGGCATGGACATTTTGCTGCAAAAACCGTGAATATTTTGTATGACCAGGAGCTGCTCAGTGTGATCCGGATGCATGCGCTGGGTAATTTCAGGGACCTGCTCCTGAACGTGAGTAAAACGGCTGCGATGATCCGGTTTCTGAATAATAATCAGAATAAAAAGGGCCACCCCAATGAAAATTTCGCCCGGGAACTGATGGAACTTTTTACTATTGGCCGCGGCCATTATACCGAAACGGATGTAAAGGAATCTGCCCGCGCTTTTACCGGCTGGGGTGCAAACCTGCAGGGGGATTTTAATTTTCGTCCGGGACAACATGATGAGGGCATCAAAACGTTCTTTGGAAAAACCGGCAATCTTTCGGGGGAGGATATCCTGGAGATATTACTCGAACAAAAACAAACCGCAATTTTTATCACACGGAAAATATACCGGTTTTTTATAAATGAAAACGCAGATGAAGAAAAGGTGAACGTATTGGCTTCCCGGTTTTATGAGAGTGGTTACGATATCCGGGATTTGATGATCCGGATTTTTACATCTTCCTGGTTTTATGATCCGGAAAATATTGGGATCCAGATTAAATCGCCTGTATTATGGATGGTGGGCATGCGCCGTCAATTGCCCATGGAACTCCGGAATCCGGCGCTGTTGCTGGTTCTGGAACGATTACTCGGACAGGTTTTATTCTCTCCCCCGAATGTGGCCGGCTGGCCCGGAGGCAAACACTGGATTGACAGCTCCAGCCTCATGTTGCGTATGCAGGTCCCGGGAATGATTTACCGGTCGCAGGCACTTGTATCCCGTCCCAAAGAGGATGATGACGTGATGATGGGCAGAAGTGATCGCATGCCGCTGTTTCAAACTCAAATTCAATGGGGTGACTATATAAGAAATTTCAATAATACAGAAGAACCTGCGATCTATGCAGCCATCAGTAACCTGCTGTTGCAAAAATCCCTGCCGTTGAATGAAAAGGAACTGATTCCGTATATAGATGAATCCACCCGGGAAAGACGAATACAATCCATTACCATCCGCCTCATGAGCACGCCGGAATATCAATTATGTTAACTCCAAAAGGAAATCCCATGCTGATCAATCGTAGAAAATTCCTGCATCTTAGTTCCCTGGCTACCGGAACCTGCATGCTTCCAAAATTTTTGAAAGCTTTCGAAGGACCCGTTCAGGGGATGGAAGGCAATAAAGTGCTGGTGATTCTTCAATTGAGTGGTGGTAACGACGGACTGAATACCGTGATTCCTGTACGTAACGATATTTATTACCGGGAACGTCCGGGTCTTTCGATTCCAAAGGAAAAAACGCTTTCCCTGGATTCAGAAGCAGGCCTCCATCCCGCGTTGACTCATTTAAAAACTTTGTATGATGAGGGCAATCTTTCCATATTGAATAATGTGGGCTATCCCAATCCCGACCGTTCTCATTTTCGCAGTATGGATATCTGGCAGACTGCCAGCAACAGCAATGAATACCTGAATTCCGGCTGGCTGGGCAGGTACCTGGATGCGCAATGTGTTGATTGTTCCAGACCAACCCAGGTGCTGGAATTGGATGATTCGTTAAGCCTGGCTTTAAGTGGTGAAAAAATGAAAGGGATAGCGCTGAGGGATCCGAAACGACTATATGAAACCAGCCGGGATCCGTTTTATAAATATATCGTCCGTGCCGGATTGCCGGAATCCGCAGAAGATCCTGCTTCCTATCTCTATAAAGTGATGGCCGAGACCCTTTCCGGTGCCGATTATATTTTTGAGCAAAGTAACATGCGGCCCGTCACCAGGGTTTATCCGGATACTGAAATCGGGAAAAACCTGAAAACGATTGCCTCTCTGATCGCATCGGATATCAATACGCGGGTTTATTATATATCGCTGGGCAGTTTCGATACGCATGTCGACCAGCAGGCCAAGCAGGAAAAATTATTCAGGGATCTCAATGATGCCATCAAACCTTTCACTGAGGATCTCAAATCGAATCACCGGTTTGAAGATGTTCTCATGATCAGTTTTTCTGAATTTGGAAGAAGGGTGGGTGAGAATGGCAGCGGTGGAACGGACCATGGTACGGCTAATAATATGTTTCTGATCAGTGGCGGTTTAAGAAATAAGGGAATACTGAATGAAATGCCCGACCTCTCCAAACTGACAGAGGGTGATCTGAATCAACAACTGGATTTTAAACAGGTGTACGCTACCGTTTTGAAAAAATGGCTTCTGGCCGATGATTTAAAAATCCTCGGCAGGCAATACGGGTACCTGAATTTTATCTGATCAGAACGACCGTGCCTTTTCACCAAAGTTTTTGCCATGGTCATCCTGCCAGCATAGGATCCATTCCCGGTTCAATGTTGTGGGATAAGTTTGCCTGTCAATACAATCGCAGATCTCAGGGATGAAACCGGACTTGATTTATGAACTGGTTTACCAGCTTTGTTTTGCAACCCCTGCCTTGATGGCGGCGAGTGCTTTTTCTTCGCCCAGTAAAGTAGTGAGTTTATTTCCTTTGCCGTCATGCCCCTGGGCCATATAAGCTCCCTTGGCTGTTTTGCTGATCACCGCATCCATGATCGGAACATTTTTCTCTTTCGTCTTAACATTATATGCTGTAAGTACTACGGTGGACATATCTTTAATTTTAAAAGGTTCTGAATACTTTAAAGGGCTAAACCGCTTAAAGGTAGATAAATAATTTTAAACGGGTTTTCCGTTTAAATCAAACATCCAGACGGGCATATTTCGCATGGGATTCTATGAATTCCCTGCGCGGTGCCACTTCATCTCCCATCAGCATGCTGAAGATGCGGTCTGCTTCTGCTGCACTTTCAATCGTAACCTGTTTCAGGGTGCGGGTTTCCGGGTTCATGGTGGTTTCCCAAAGCTGGCTGGCATTCATTTCACCCAATCCTTTATACCGTTGTACACTCACGCTGTCTTCCTTACCGCCCGCCAGCCTTTCAATCTGCAAACGACGCTGGTCTTCCGTCCAGGCATAAGCATTTTCCTTCCCCTTTTTAACCTGGTAGAGCGGGGGTTGGGCAATGTAAATATGACCCTGTTCAACCAGCGGAGCCATATACCGATAAATGAATGTCAGGATCAGGGTGGCAATATGACTACCGTCCACGTCCGCATCCGTCATGATAATCACTTTGTGATACCTGAGCTTTGCCAGGTTTAACGCTTTGGGATCTTCGGCTGTACCGACGGTAACACCCAGGGCGGTATACATATTCCGGATTTCCTCATTTTCATAAATCCGGTGTTCCATGGCTTTTTCCACGTTCAGGATCTTACCCCGGAGTGGTAAAATAGCCTGAAAACTCCGGTCACGTCCCTGTTTGGCCGTGCCACCGGCGGAATCCCCTTCCACCAGATACAAGTTCGCAGCGTTCGGGGTTTCTTTCAGAGCAATCGGCTAGTTTTCCCGGCAGACCGCCCCCGCTGAGCACACTTTTACGCTGCACCAGTTCCCTGGCCTTACGGGCTGCAGCCCGGGCCTGAGCGGCCAGGATCACTTTCTGAATGATGTTTTTTGCTTCCCGCGGATTCTCTTCCAGGTAAGCTTCTAAAACCTTGGCGACCGTGGTATCCACGATACCGCTGACTTCGTTGTTACCCAGTTTAGTTTTAGTCTGGCCTTCAAACTGGGGCTCCGGTACTTTCACGGAGATGATCGCACTCAGCCCTTCCCGGTAATCATCGCCTTCGATCTCCACTTTGGCCTTTTCGAAATGGTTCTGTTTATCGCCGTAACTTTTAAAGACCCGGGTTAAAGCCCGGCGAAATCCGGCTACATGGGTACCGCCTTCAATGGTATTGATATTATTGACATAAGAATAGATATGTTCGCTATAACTGTCATTATAGGTTAGTGAAACCTCTACCGCAACGTTGGTGGCGGTATCCAGGACATTTGCATAAATGGGTTTTGGGATCAGCGGATTCCGGGCAGCATTGCTATCCAGCATTTCCAGGAATTCCGTGATTCCTCCCTGGCTGTAAAATGTTTTGGAATAAAACGTTCCTTCATCGTTTGTTTCCCTGCGATCGATCATCACGATTTTTACGCCCTTATTCAAATAAGCCAGTTCCCTGAGGCGGCTTTCCAGAATATCCCTGTTATATACCAGGGTAATGAAAATAGAAGCATCCGGATGAAAGTGTACCCGGGTGCCTGTTTTATCGCTCAGGCCGATTTCCCTCACGGGATATTGGGGGACCCCGATTCTATATGCCTGTTCAAATATTTTACCTTCCCGCTGAACGGTTACATGCAGGTCACTGCTGAGTGCATTGACACAACTCACACCCACGCCGTGCAAACCTCCGGAAACCTTATAGGTGTTCTTGTCAAATTTACCCCCCGCATGCAGGATGGTCATGACCATTTCCAAAGCGCTTTTTTTCTCCTTGGTATTCATGCCGGTCGGGATGCCACGCCCGTCATCTTCAACGCTGACTGAATTATCAGGGTAGATCTCCACCGTGATATGGCTGCAATAACCGGCAAGTGCCTCATCGATGGAATTATCCACCACTTCATAAACCAGGTGATGCAGACCTTTTACGCCCACATCCCCGATATACATCGCGGGTCTTTTTCTGACCGCTTCCAACCCTTCCAGAACCTGAATACTATCTGCTCCGTAACCATTGACTGCAGGAGCAGCAACCTGTTGTAGACTCTCGTTCATATTTAATTGAAAAACCGGTTATTAGATGTAAAATAACAGGGTTTGCAAATCTACAAAAATCAGGGCGAAGATTGGGGTTGGAAACACGCTTTTTTCAACTATTTTTTCAGGTGATTACAGCCTAAAAAAAACCGCTTTCCCGACAGGATCCGCCCGGTATTTTAATATACCCCCGGGTTTAAAAATTCCTGTTTAAATTCGCCTGGTAATTATGCATTTACCCCCCGATATACTCACGCTGGCCCATAAACAGCCCTTTATGCAGGAGCAATTACGGCTTTTACATGAAAAGGAGTACCAGGTGCCGGGGTCCGTTCGGTATTGTATGCGCCGTTATGAGAAGGATCCGCAATGGAGCCTGGATGATACCGGGATGATGGTTTATCATTACCTGCGTGAAAAACCGAAGGAAAATTATTTTGAACTCCGTTTTTGTATTACCGGCAATACCTACTGCAAACAAAAAGAAAGGGACTGTGAGACCTGCCGGTTCCATGCTTCCCGTTTATGCCCGGATCACAGCGAAACGGTAGACACCATGAGTTTCCGGTTTTCACCGGTCCATCTTTCCCAGTTTGTGAAACCGCAGGAAGCGGCCGGCAGCCTGACGGATAACGTTCTCCATTTCAAACATCCTTCCTCTTTTTCCAAGATCCTATCTCTTTGCAGCCGGACCCGGCTGGTACTGGAGTCATTGCTGAATCACCATTATACTGACAGTCTGGAGAATATTTTTATCAATGCCCAAACCCAGATGCTGCTGCTCTACAGCCTGGAGTGTATGCTGGGTGAAAAAGAAGTGGAGGGCTTTCAGTGTAAATTCCTGGCCAATGGGGCAGACCGGGAAAAGATCAGCCTGGCCAGGGAAATCCTCCTGGAACATATCGGTGAACCCCTCACCATCCGCGAACTCAGCCGGAAAGTGGCGATCAACGAGTGTTACCTGAAAAAGGGATTCAAGGAACTCTTCGGAACCACGATTTTTGATTTTTACCAGAGCCAGCGTATGGAACATGCCCGTTATCTTTTATACGAAAAAGGCCTGAGTGTCACGGATGTTTCCGTTTTGCTCGGTTATTCCTCTATCTCCCATTTCTCTACTGCCTTTAAAAAACACACGGGTTTGAAGCCATGTGAGCTCCTTTTTAAAGCCTGAAGCCAGGCGATTTATTCATTGACAGATTGGACCTGCTTCGGTTTTTGTCGGATTATTTGATTAATTCCGGGATCTTTCTCGATTCCTTTGATATTAGATAAGAGTTAGTCCGTAGTTAGTCCGGTAAATACCGGACTAACTGCGGACTAACTTAAAAGAAATATGGAAACAATATCGAAGCAATATGGAAACAATATGTAAGCAAAATGGCGAGATATGGACGGGATATGGACGGGATATACCAGCAACCCTGCAGGATACAACCGGAATAAATATCTGATCGTTAAATAATTATAAAGAAACAGCCTGCGCAGCAGCTTCGATCGTCTCATCCAGGTCGCGCATGGAAAGGGCGTTATTCAGGAACCAGCTTTCGAAAGCGGAGGGTGGCAGGTAGATTCCCTGTTCCAGCATACCATGGAAAAACCTGTTGAACCTGGCTGTGTCAGTAATTGATGCGGATTCAAAATCTTTCACCGGGTGACCTGAGAAATGTACGCTGATCATGGATCCGAAACGGTTAATGGAATAGGGAAGGCCTTTTTTCTTCAGGACCTCATCGAGACCTGAGTGCAGATAACGGGTCTTTTCTTCCAATTCACTATAAATGGAAGGATTGTCTTTTAATATTTTGAGGGTCGTGATACCGGCAATCATGGCGATGGGATTTCCGCTTAATGTGCCTGCCTGGTATACTTTTCCAAGAGGTGCAATATGTTCCATGATTTCCCTTCGGCCCCCGAAAGCGCCTACCGGCATACCGCCGCCAATCACTTTTCCATAGGTAACGAGGTCGGCACGGATACCGAGTTTTTCCTGCGCACCGCCCGGGGCAAGCCGGAACCCTGTCATCACTTCATCAAAAATCAATACTATTTTTTCCTGATCGCAGATGTTTCGAAGAGATTCCAGAAATCCGGCAGATGGCGGAACACATCCCATATTACCCGCTACGGGTTCTACAATGATGGCGGCGATCTCCCCGGAATATTTTTTTACGAGTTCTTCCACAGCCGGGAAATTATTAAAGGGAGCCGTTAAAGTATCCTGTGCTACGCCGGCCGTGATGCCGGGTACGGTTTGTATTTCCAGGGTTGCCAGGCCGCTGCCTGCTTTTACGAGGAATGAATCCGCATGACCATGATAGTGGCCTTCGAATTTCAGGATTTTATTCCTTCCCGTAAATCCCCTTGCCAGCCGTACTGCGCTCATACAGGCTTCTGTTCCGCTGTTTACCATGCGGACCAGGTCCACATGGGGTACCATGCCCGTAATCAGCTCAGCCATTTCAATTTCAAGTTCCGTCGGTGCACCGTAAGAGGTTGAAAGTGTTGCACGCTCCTGTATGGCTTTTATGACCTGTTCATGTGCGTGACCAAGAATCATAGGTCCCCAGGAAGCGATATAATCGATGTATTTGTTTCCATTCGCATCATAGAGATAGCTACCCTTGGCTTTATTGATAAAAAGCGGCGTGCCACCCACACTGCGAAATGCGCGCACCGGAGAATTCACACCGCCCGGAATGGTTTTTTGTGCACGTTCAAAGAGTTCCCTGCTTTTACTGATTTCCATTTTTAAGCTTTAAACTCAAGGCCTGTAGCCTGAAGCGTTTGATTTGAAATAATTTTAATTGGAATAAGCAATATACTCCCACAGGTTCTTAATCCTGCAATAGTTGCATGGCTTCTTTTGCAAAATAAGTTGCAATCAGGTCTGCGCCGGCCCTTTTAATGGCAGTCAGTGTTTCCAGGATGGCTTTGTTTTCGTCCAGCCATCCCATTTTTGCCGCGGCTTTGATCATGGCATATTCGCCGCTGATATTGTACGCACTAACGGGCACGCGCACAGCATTTTTTACATCCCGTATGATATCGAGGTAGGCGAGGGCTGGTTTTACCATCAGGATATCGGCCCCTTCCTCCACATCCTGCAGGGCTTCTTTTACGGCCTCCGTGCGGTTGGCATAATCCATCTGGTAGGTTTTTTTATCGCCAAATCCTGGTGCCGAATCCAGGGCATCGCGAAAGGGTCCGTAAAAGCAGGAAGCATATTTTGCGCTGTAGGCCATGATGCCGGTTTTACTGAACCCGTTTTTTTCGAATGCATTCCGGATGGCGCCAATACGGCCATCCATCATGTCACTGGGTGCTACAAAATCGGCTCCGGCTTCTGCATGACTGAGGCTCATATTGACGAGAGCCTCCACAGTTTCATCATTTACAATCTCCCCGTTTTTTACAATGCCGTCGTGTCCGTAGGAAGAATAGGGATCGAGGGCCACATCTGTCATCAGGAGGATTTCAGGAACGGCTTCTTTGATGGCTTTGATACTGCGTTGCATCAGGCCGTCGCGGTTCCAGGCTTCTTTTCCGGTATTATCTTTCAGTTCGTCTTTGCATTTGATGAAAAGCAATACGGATTTTAAACCCAGGCATGCAGGGCTTTCACTTCTTTAACGGTATTTTCCAGGCTATTCCGGAAATATCCGGGCATGGAGGCGATTTCCTGATGAACCCCTTTGCCTTCGTCGATAAACAACGGCGCGATGAAGTCCGAAGTTCTCAAATGCGTTTCAGCTACCATACTCCTGATCGCCGGGTTCGCTCTTAATATCCTGCTTCGTTTTTGTAAATACATGTTTTTAATTTGAGAATTTCAATTAAACCCAATCTACCGGATGCAAACATACCTGCCACAGTTCATCTTCCTTGCTTCCGGGTTCCGGCTGATAGTTATAAATCCACCTTGCCCTGGGCGGAAGACTCATCAAAATGCTTTCTGTTCTGCCGTTTGTTTTTAGTCCGAACAGGGTTCCGCGGTCATGGATCAAATTGAATTCTACATAACGTCCGCGACGGATTTCCTGCCATTTGATTTGATTTTCGCCAAACGGGTGATCCTTTCTTTTCCCTGCAACCGGCAGGTAGGCTTTCAGAAACGCGTTCCCGTTCGCTTGCTGGAAAGTGAATAGTTTTTCAGCATCCGCTTCATTTTCAGGACGCAGGTAATCATAAAATATGCCGCCGATACCCCGCATTTCCTGGTTTCGGTGGGAGTTGGAGAAATAACGATCACAGGCTGTTTTATACTTCGGATACAATTCACTGCCGAAAGGATCCAGGGTTTGTTTTAATATGCTGTGAAAATATCCAGCATCTTCTTTAAAAAGATAATAGGGAGTGAGATCGGTTCCGCCCCCGAACCAGCGGTCGGTCATCTCACCGGCTTCATTATATAATTCAAAATAACGCCAGTTGGCATGTACCGTGGGTACATAAGGATTCAGCGGATGGATGACCAGGGATAACCCGCTGGCAAACCATCCGGATCCCTCAATTTTCAATTGTGATCTCATTGCATCCGAAACCGTTCCGGAAACGACAGAAGTATTCACACCGCCTTTTTCAAATACATTCCCGTCTGTTATCACCCTGGATTTGCCACCGCCCCCGTTTTCCGGCCTTTCCCAGCGATCCTCCGTGAAGCGGGCCAAACCATCCGTTTTTTCCAGTTCTTCACAGATCGTATCCTGTAATGCATGTATATATTGGATCCAGCGCTCGCGGAACAGTAAGGATTGCTTCTTTGCCTGAAGGACTTCACTCATGGTTATAACGATGAGAACACCTGTTTTTCCCTGCTTTGATAAACATGATTTTTAACGGTATCGACAAACACTTTTGCATGATCCACCGGAACATGGGGCAGTATTCCATGACCCAGGTTTGCGATATACCTGCCGGGCCCGAAACCATTTAACATCTTTGTCACTTCTTTTTTCAACTCCGGAACAGGACTCATTAAACGGGCCGGATCCAGGTTCCCCTGCAGGGTAACTCCATGGCCTGCCATTTTTCGTGCGGTTTCAGGACGAATACACCAGTCGAGTCCTACTCCGGCGCAGCCGGTCTGCACCATTTCAGGTATCGAACCCCAGGCTCCTTTTGCAAATAAAATCGCGGGCACTTCATTCTTTAATGCCTGGATGATCTGGCGCATGTACTGCAGGGAGAAAATTTCAAAATCATCCGGGCTCAGTAAACCTCCCCAGGAGTCGAACAACTGGATCGCATCTACGCCGGCTTTCACCTGTTGCTTCAGGTAGGCGATTGTTGTATCCGTTAACATCTGCAGCAGTCGGTGTGCAAGTTCCGGCTGGGCATAACAAAAGGATTTCACCCCGTCGAAGGTTTTAGATCCCTTTCCTTCAACCATATAACAAAGCAGGGTCCACGGGGCACCGGCAAAGCCGATCAGGGGGACCCGGTTATTCAGTTCGTTTTTCGTTAAGCGGATCGCTTCGAAAACATAACCCAGGGTTTCTTCAACATCCGGGACCATAATCCGGGTCAGGTCGGCTGCAATTCTTACAGGATCCGGTAAAACCGGGCCTTTATTTTCGATGAGCTGAACTTCAAGTCCCATTGCCTGAAGTACTACCAGGATATCCGAAAAAAGAATGGCCGCATCCACACCGATCTGGTCAACGGGCTGTAATGTAATTTCCGTTGCCAGGGCCGGTGTCTGCACACGGGTGAAAAAATCATATTTGTCCCGGAGTATACGATAGTCGGGTAAATAACGACCGGCCTGACGCATCATCCAGACAGGTGTTCTTTCAGTGGGTTCTCCCCGGAGCGTCTTTAAGAGTAAATCGTTTTTAAGCATATTCATATTATAGGATGTGAGCCGGCATATTCCAGGGCCAGGTTCAGAACAAAAGCCTTGTCAGCTTCCGATGAAATGATGACCGGATTGCCGGTATATTGTTTCAGGGTGGCGGCTGTTGTTTTACCCATGGCGAAGACTGGCGTAGCGGGTGATATGGAATTCATGGAAAAAAAACTCCTCACGGCTGTCGGACTGAAAAATAATACCGCATCAGGTGGTTTTTCCAGACGAATGGGTGTTAACCGGGTTTCATACACTATCAGTTCGGTCAGCCGGATGCCCCGGTTTTTTAGTTTTTCAGGAAGAATATCCATGCGCTGGTCGCCACAGAAAAACAAGGCCTCCTTTATATGGTCGCCAATGATTATTTCGGATAATGCCTGTGCATTTTCTGCTGAATGCTGGATGGCGTTGGGGCCCAACCAGTTCGCGATGCTTGAACGGGTTTCTGAACCAACACAGTACATTTTCCAGTCCGGTTTATGCTGAAGGCAGGCCGTCACTGCTCTCACGGCCTGTGCACTGGTAAAAATGACGGTGTGTTTTTCATTTGCCAGCTCCATGATCCGGGATGTTGTTTCTTCATCCTGTCTTGCTAGGATTTCGATAAATGGAACCATCCTGATTTCAACGGAATCCGGATGAGGCGGAATTTTCTCCAGGGGCATGGAGGCTGTTGATAATATGGTAAAGCGGCGGTCACGCATGCTGTTTATGTTCCAGTATTTCATTTCCACCGTTTCGGAGCAATTCATGGGCGGCGGCAGTCCCGAGACTGGCAGCCAGTTCCACGGAAATTCGCTTTTCTATGGAAAACATTTTTTTGCCGCTCTCATCCAGGAGGTTTCCCCTGAAAAAAACTTCTTCCCCTTCCAATTCCGCCAAAGCCCCTATGGGTGTAGAGCAGCCACCAAGCAGGCCGGCTAAAAAATCCCGTTCGACCTGAACACAAAAGGCGGTTGTTTCATGATGGAGTTTCCGGCATTGGTCAAACACTTTTTCCTCTTTCTCCCGACAAACAACCAGTATCGCGCCCTGTGCGGGGGCGGGAATCATCCAGTCCAGTTCAATGGCACGACTGGGGCGCATGCCAATGCGCTCCAGACCTGCAGCAGCAAAAACGGCTCCCTGCCAGTTGCTGGCCTCCAATTTTCTAAGCCTTGTATTCACATTGCCCCGGATGGGCTCGATGCGGTCTTCCGGAAAACGGTAAAGCCATTGGGCTTTTCTTCTTAAGCTGCTGGAAGCGATCGTAGTGGGTGTATGGTTGTCCAGTTCAAAATCTGTATGGGAAGGGTGCAGCACCAGTAAATCAAAAGGGCTGTCTCTTTCGAGTACGGCGGCTTCTTTTATACCGGCCGGCAAACGAACCGGCACATCTTTCATCGAATGAACGGCCAGGTCAATCTGATTATTCAATAAGGCCTGGTCCAGACTTCTTGTAAAAATTCCCTGTACGCCCATGGAATAGAGTGGTGTGGAAAGGTCCAGGTCCCCTTCACTTTTTATATAAACAAGTTCCGCATCAATGCCCTGGTGTTTGAGCAAAGATTTAACGAGGTTGGCCTGCCAAAGGGCGAGTTGGCTTTCACGTGTTCCGATCCTGAGTTTTTTTGACATGTTATGCGTTTATCAGCCAGCGATAAACTCGTTGATCGCTTCAATATAATAGCAGCCGCTTTGATTTTCACGACGCATTTTTGAAGCCATTCCATTGAGTACCCGCTGAATTTTCTGATCCCTGTGAACGGAGGATGGTATTTCAGGCAGTGGTTGTTCAAATAAAGGGGAACCGTGAATCTCCTGGAGTTTTATTTTCACCTGTTTGAGAACGGGTACATATTTGCGCATTTCATGCCATTCCATTAATTCACGCAGATGGGTTTGTATGATCACCCGGGCTTTCGGAATTTCTGCAGCCCGGTGCAGGAGGGTTTCATCTTTTAATTTAGAGAGACCGTCCACGTCCATCAGCGCGATATGCTGTAAATCGGCCAGCTTTTTTTCAACGTTGCGGGGAATCGAAAGATCTATAATGAGTTTCCTGCCGGGGAAATTTTCCAGATCTGAATATCGTATTACCGGATCAGGTGCGTTGGTGGCCACCAGTATGATATCGGCCAGGTTGATCTCTTCCGGAAGTGCCTCCATGGAAGCGGTTCTTAAGTTGAAAGTCAGTGCCAGACTCTCTGCTTTTTCCGGTGTCCGGTTCATCAGGGTAATGCGGCTGGTGCCAAGATAGTCAACCAGGTTCTTACAGGTGATGGTGCCGATTTTACCGGTCCCCAGTAAAAGGATCTGTTTATCTTTCAGGTTCTCAATATGATCGCGGATATATTGTACGGCTGCAAAAGCGACAGAAACCGTTCCATCGCTTAGAGCGGTATTATTTTTAATCTCTTTGGAAGACTGTAAAACCTGGTTCAGGGCCCTTTCGAGGAAAGTATGAATAAAACCCCTTTGCTTGGCGAATTTCATGGCCTGCCGGAGCTGACCCACAATTTCATAGTCACCCAGTATCTGTGAATCCAGCCCGGCCCCCACGTCAAACAAATGCTGGAGCGCATTCAGCCCGTTTTTGCGGTAAGCCAATTCGGTAAAAAGTTCCGCGGTACCCTGGGTCTGGGAACAAAACAGGTCTACCAGCTGCTGCGGATCTTCAGCGATACCATAAATCTCTGAACGGTTACAGGTGGATAAAACAAAAAGGTCACGCACTTCAAACCCGGGAGCCAGCTTCAGCATGTTTTCATACTGATCCGGCCCGATGGCAAAGGAACCCCGGATTTCGGCATCGGTTTTCTTGTAATTGATACCAACTACGAAGAAATTCGAAAGTTCTATGTTTAAGTTTTTGTTCATCCTGTATTAGAACGTCAAAATTACTCAGAACGCCTGCTATTCCACATTTTTAGTGTCATAATAGTGTCATTTCGGACCTGTTTCTGATCATGTCAAAAACTGATCAACGTCATGTACTCAACGATTTGATACATTGATTCTTAATTACATTTGCAAAATGGCAAATTTGAAAAGAGGCATCATATTAATGAATCTGGGTTCTCCGGATTCCACGGAAGTGTATGACGTGCGGAAATACCTGAATGAATTTCTGACTGATAAAAGAGTGATTGATTCCTGGCCGGTCCGTAATTTATTAGTCAGGACCCTCATTGTTCCGAGAAGGGCACCGAAATCTGCCGAAGCCTATCGCACCATCTGGACAAAAAACGGTTCTCCTCTGGTCCAGATCACCCGGGAACTTGCGGAAAAACTGCAGGAACTGGTGGCGGAACCAGTCAGTATAGCCATGAGATATGGTAATCCCGGAATGGAAGCGGCTTATGAAAGCCTGTTAAAAAAACTTCCGGATTTGGAAGAAGTTATTGCCATCCCGCTATATCCGCATTATGCCATGTCTTCGTATGAAACGGCCGTAGAACATGCAAAGGAAGTTCACCGCAAAAAAAAATATGGATTCCGTTTAAAATTCATACCGCCCTTTTATCAGGATCCCTTGTATATCCATGCTATGGCTGAAAATATACGACCCTACCTGGAAAGGGAATTCGACCATCTCCTGTTCAGTTTTCATGGTATTCCTGAAAGGCATATCCTGAAATCAGATACCACCCGTCGGCATTGTCTGCAATCAGCGGATTGCTGTTCAGTGGCATCGGTGGCGCATGCTACCTGTTACCGGCATCAGTGCCTGGAAACCATGAAACGGGTTGCAGCAGAACTCGGGTTACCACAAAATAAATTCAGTTTTTCCTTTCAGTCACGCCTGTTGAAAGATCCCTGGCTCAAGCCCTACACCGATTTCAGGTTTAAGGAAATGCCAGGGGAAGGAATTAAAAAACTGCTGGTTATCTGTCCTGCATTTGTAAGTGACTGCCTGGAGACCCTCGAAGAAATTGCGATCCGGGGAAAGGAAAGTTTCCTGGAAGCAGGCGGGAGTGAATATGAAATGATACCCTGTCTGAATACCAATCCACTATGGGTGCAGACCCTGGCAGACTGGCTGAAACTTTGATGAATGAAAATGTACTTATATATAAAGGCCCTGCATATTATTTTTATTGTCACCTGGTTCGCCGGCATGTTTTATATTGTCAGGCTCTTTATTTACAATACAGAAGCCGCTGAAAAAACCGGTCCGGAACGGGAAATTCTGGGAGCCCAGTTTAAGATCATGATCCGGCGTTTGTGGCTGGGTATCACCTGGCCCTCCGCCCTGCTTACGCTGATCTTCGGGCCCTGGATCTGGATCCTGATGCGCAGCACTCCGGACTGGCTGGCTATCAAGCTGGTTTTTGTGGTATTGCTGTACATGTATCATTTCTCCCTCCACATTTTATACCGGGAGCAGCAAAAAGGCATATTCCGCTACAGTTCCCAAAAACTGCGCATCTGGAATGAAGTGGCCACCCTGCTTTTGTTTGCCATTGTTTTCCTGGCCACTGCAAAACAGGTGATGAGCTTGTTTTTCGGTATTACCGGTATTGTTTCACTGACCGCAGTGCTGATTCTGGCAATCAGGATATATAAAAAGATAAGGACAAAGAACCCGGTTCGTTGACCGTTAACCGCTCAGAACGGCATACAAAAAAGCCCCTCCGATGAGGGGCTTTTTATAAGGGGCAAAAAGGTGGTCTTTCAGAAACTGGCTTTGGATGGTGATTCAGGAATTGGGAAAAAGATTCAATTACTAGCACTGGTTTTTGCAATTGCGATAATGGGAATTAAAAACGGGCAGGTGCGGATTAAAAAACGTCCAGTGTAAAAAGGAAGGGGAGTAGGAATACCCCCCTTTTTAACCCCTAAACCCTAAACCGTAGAAAAAAATTTTTCAGAACCGGAGATCGACTTTTTACAGATACAATCTCATTGGTTTTTTAAAGGATCGGACTTCTCATTTTTAATCATAAATTATGCCAAAGGATTTCAATGTGGAAAATTGAGTATTCTTAAACACTTGATTCTGCTCAACTTCTGCGTAACTATACTTTGAGTTATCGTACACAAACGATTTGCTTTCGGTGTTTTATACAGGTAAAAAACCGTTGAATTCATTAGCTTTGCAGCCATTTTAAATTGTTAAAATTTTCTGTTTTTATAATTATTTCCTAACCCATTCATTATTAAAGGATCCCTATGGCCGGGCAATACAAAGAATATGAAAAGCTGAATCTGCCGGAAATCGGCCAGACGGTTTTGCACCAGTGGAAAACCACCCGGGCATTTCAAAAAAGTATTGACCTTCGCGATGGTAAAACTCCTTTTGTTTTTTATGAAGGTCCACCCAGCGCGAATGGTTTACCCGGTATCCATCATGTGATCAGCCGGACCCTGAAAGACCTGGTATGCCGGTATAAGACCATGCGGGGATTCCAGGTTGAACGAAAAGGCGGTTGGGATACCCACGGCCTGCCGGTGGAACTGGGGGTTGAAAAGGAACTGGGTATCACGAAAGAAGATATCGGCAAAAAGATTTCAGTAGAAGAATATAACCGGAAATGCCGGGAGGCGGTACTCCGGTACAAGGACAAATGGGATGAACTGACTGAACGGATGGGATATTGGGTGGACCTGGAACATCCCTATATCACCTATGAAAACAACTACATTGAAACCTTATGGTGGATTCTTAAGGAGCTGTATCAGAAAAGTTTATTGTTTGAAAGTGTCAGTATTCAACCCTATTCCCCGGCAGCCGGAACCGGTTTGAGCTCCCACGAACTCAACCAGCCCGGAACGTATAAGGAAGTAAAGGATACCAGCTGCGTAGCCATGTTTAAGGCGGTGAAGAATAAAGAATCGGCCTTTCTGTTTGAACATATTGATAACAAATTTAACGACGGGATATTTTTCCTGGCCTGGACAACTACACCCTGGACCCTGCCTTCCAACCTGGGTCTGGCCGTCGGACCTGACATTGAGTACTCCCTGGTTCAGACCTTCAATCCATACACCCATTCGCCGGTTCATGTTGTACTGGCTAAATCCCTGCTGGGTAAATATTTCAAACCGGAAGAGGAGAACGCAGATTTTGCAGCCTGGCAGCCTGCTTCCAAAATACTTCCCTGGAAGATTTTATTTTCTTTTGCGGGCAGCCGGATAGAGAACTGTCGCTATGAACAGCTCATACCCAGCGAAGCGGGCAGCCTGGACCATATCCGCAGCCTGACCCCCGATGCTGATCCTTTCCGGGTCGTTACCGCAGATTTTGTTACCACCGAAGACGGAACCGGCATCGTGCATACAGCTCCGGCTTTTGGGGCAGACGATTTTAAGGCCGGAAAGAAAAACAGGCTCGGGATCCTCGTCCTGGTGGATAAGGAAGGCAAATTCGTGGATGGTGTGGATGAATTCAGCGGCCGGTTTGTAAAAAATTATAAGGATGATCCCAACTATGTGGATGTGAACGTGGACATCTGTGTAAAACTTAAAAAAGAAAACCGGGCGTTTAAAATCGAAAAATACGAACATACCTATCCCCACTGCTGGAGAACTGATAAACCCATTCTATATTATCCGCTGGATGCCTGGTTCATTAAAACAACGGCAGTAAAAGACCGTATGGTGGAACTCAATAAAACCATCCAATGGAAACCGGCTTCTACCGGCGAAGGCAGGTTTGGCAACTGGCTGGAGAATATGGTGGACTGGAACCTGAGCCGCAGCCGCTTTTGGGGAACTCCCCTGCCGATCTGGAGAACGGAAAACGGGGAAGAAGAGAAATGCATCGGTTCCATCCGGGAGCTTCTGGATGAAATGGAGCATTCAAAAAAAGTATTCGGTGAAAACATAAATGAGGGGATCAGCATCCAGGCGCTGGACCTGCACAAACCCTTTGTAGACGGTATCATCCTGGCCAGCAGCCAGGGAAAAAAAATGAACCGTATCCCCGATCTCGTGGATGTATGGTTTGATTCCGGGGCCATGCCCTATGCCCAATGGCACTACCCGTTCGAAAATAAGGAGCAATTCAAAAAAAGCTTCCCGGCTGATTTTATTGCCGAAGGGGTGGACCAGACCCGGGGTTGGTTTTATACACTACACGCACTTGCCGTGATGTTATTCGACGGGATCGCCTATAAAACGGTCGTGTCCAACGGGCTCGTCCTGGATAAGAACGGGAATAAAATGAGCAAAAGGGTGGGTAATGTAGTGGATCCCTTTAAAACCATTGATCAGTTCGGGGCTGACGCAACCCGCTGGTATTTAATCACCAATGCCTCTCCCTGGGATAGTATGAAGTTCGACCCCGAAGGGATCCGGGAAGTACAGAGAAAATTCTTCGGCACCTTATATAATACCTATCAGTTTTTTGCGCTTTATGCCAATGTGGATGGTTTTGCGTTTAAAGAAGGGTATATACCGCTGGCAGACAGACCCGAAATTGATAAATGGATTTCTTCTGCCCTGAACAGCCTGGTGAAAAAAGTGATTTATAGCCTGGATGACTATGAACCTACCGTTGCCGGACGCCTGATAGAGGATTTTGTGGATGAAGAACTGAGTAACTGGTATGTACGCCTCAGCAGGCGCCGGTTCTGGAAAGGGGAATATGAACAGGATAAGCGGAGCGCGTATCAGACTTTATATGAATGCCTGGAAACCCTGAGCAAACTCATAGCGCCCGTATCCCCGTTTTTTGCGGACTGGCTTTTTCAGAACCTGAACCAGGTTACCGGCAGGTCCGTATTTCAATCCGTTCATTTTACTGATTTTCCTGAGGTTCAAAACGCTGCCATTGATCAGGATCTGGAAGAAAGAATGAAACTGGCGCAGGACACTTCTTCCCTGATCCTGTCCCTCCGGAAAAAAATCAATATTAAAGTACGCCAGCCACTTAAAAAAGCCCTGGTTCCGGTTCTTAACCCGGGCATGAAGGCGCAACTGGAAAAAGTGGATGAACTGATCCGTTCAGAGGTGAATATTAAGGAAATTGAGTACCTGGAAGCCAATAATGAATTTATTCATAAGCGGATTAAACCGAATTTCGTGTTGCTTGGCAAAAAACTTGGGGCGAAAATGAAGGCGGTTAGCGGGGCATTGGCTAAATTCACCCAGCAGGACATTCATAACCTGGAAAAGGAAGGCAAAATCAGGGTTCCTGTTGAGGGGGGGGATTCCGTTGAAATTGCCCTGGAAGAGGTGGAAATCAGCAGTGAGGATGTTCCAGGCTGGATGGTGGCCTCAAAAGGTCCCTTGACCGTTGCACTGGATGTTACGGTTACCCCTGAACTGGAAAGGGAAGGGAATGCCCGGGAACTGGTGAACCGGATCCAGAAAATCAGGAAAGATCAGGAATTTGAGCTGACTGACCGGATCAACGTACAAATTGGCGGGGCCCAGACATTGGAAGCGACGATAAGAGAATTTAATTATTATATTTGCGCGGAAATTTTGGCAGACAAACTCGATTTGGTTGCCGAAGTAACCAATGGCACCTTAATTGAAGTTAATGACGTCCCTTTAACAGTGTTTGTCACAAAAAAAGCCTAAAACCATATGGCAATCAAGAAAAAACCGGTTAAACCGGTTAAAAAAGTGCAACCCAAAAATGCTGCTAAACCAGTAGCTAAAAAAGCTACTGCCAAAAAGGTAGCACCGGTAAAAACTGTAAAAAAGGAGAGTCCCAAAAAACACACACCTGTGGTAAAGAAACCTGTAGCGTCAGCAAGTAAGTCAGTTCATCCGAAAGTTAGTGCTCCCGTAAAAAAACCTGCAACCGTTTCTCATTCAGGTAAAAAACCATCACCTTCTTCAGGTGCAGCAGCGAAAAAACCCGCTGCACCTGTTCATCAGTCCAAACCGGTAAACCATTCAACTCCTGCTTCACATGCGCCTGTTGCGGCTAAGCCTGCACAACAGCCCGCTGCTGCGGCAAGCAAAGCCGGTCATAAGGCTGAAGATAAGAAGCCGGTATTCAAACAACAAGTTAAAAACACCAGTCCTGTTACCGTGAAACCGGAGGCTAAAAAACCGGTTCCACCGCCCGTGAAGGCTGTTAAAGTAGTCATACCCGAAATAAAAACAAAAACGGTTCGCAAATACGAACCGGAATTCACAAGATCTGTACTGGATATTCACCAGCAGGAACAAACCGGACCCACCATGAGATATAGTGATGCAGAATTAGCCGAATTCAGGGATCTGATTACAAAAAAATTGGATTCAGCGAAAAAAGAGCTGGCTTACCTCCAGGGCCTTATAACCAGACGGGACGAAATGGGAGGAGATGAAACGGATAACCGTTACATGACAATGGAAGATGGAAGCATGAGCATGGAACGTGAACAACTGAGCCAGATGGCCAGCCGCCAGATTACTTTCATTGATCACCTGGAAAAAGCCATGATGCGGATTGAAAACAAAACGTATGGAATTTGCCGGGTTACCGGAAAACTGATCGATAAAGCGAGGCTGAAGGCTGTACCTCATGCTACACTCAGCATAGAAGCCAAACAAACTATGAACAAATAGTATTTGTTCTATTCCCCATATGCAGTCCCGCCTCCTATTTATGGCGATGGCCCTGGCATTGGGAGCTGTGCTCCCTATGCAGGCTGCAATTAATGCCCGGTTGGCTAAATCATCGGGCGACCCGGTAATGGCAGCTTTTCTGTCATTTACCATCGGAACGATTGCGCTGATGTTATTTCTGATGATCACCGGGCGGTTTCAATTCCGTTTTCTTTCTACGCAATCACCCTGGTGGATCTGGACAGGCGGCTTGCTGGGAACTTTTTTTGTTGCAGGAATTGTGGTGTTACTTCCCAGACTGGGCGTGGTATTATCTTTTAGTCTTGTGCTGGCCGGACAAATGTTCGCTGCGGTTTTATTCGACCAGTTTGGATGGCTGGGCACAGCTGTTCGCGAAATCTCCGCCGGAAAAATCGCCGGATGTATCCTGCTCATCGTCGGCGTAATCCTGATCCGTAAATATTAGCTGACCGTTATTATTAAATCCACTAACTATTATGGTAGATACACAAGTGAACAATCCCAAGAGCCCGAAATTTGCTGTTAAACGGTACCTCACCAGTATTAAAGAAGAGCTCAGGGGGAAAATTGTATTGGATATGCCTGCCGGTAATGGGGTAACGAGTGAGGTGTTACTGGAATTAGGAAGTAAGGTGGAAGCGTATGATTTATTTCCCGAGTATTTTTTATTAAAAGATATCGAGTGTAAAAAGGCGGATATAAATACAGGGCTGCCAATAGAAAACAATCATGCTGATTATATTATTTGCCAGGAAGGCATAGAACATTTTAATGATCAGCTCAAAATGTTTTCCGAATTTAACCGCGTGTTGAAAACAGGAGGCAAATTGATTATCACGACCCCGAGTATTTCAAACCTGGCTGCTAAACTTAGCTATACATTATTTGAATCGGAATATTTTCATAAACTGATGCCACCGAACGAAATAGATTCAGTATGGTTTGGTGATAAAACCAATAAAAAAATTTATTACGGGCATATTTTTCTGATCGGTATGCAAAAAATGCGGGTTATCGGCAGGGTTTCAGGTTTTAAAATCAGTAAGATCATCTTCATGAGAATAAACAAAACCGCCCTGGTTCTTTTCCCGTTTTGGTATCCATTTATTTTTTTATCCTCTTATTATACTTACTTCAAAGCATTAAGGAAAAACAAATCGATCGATTATGATGCTAAAAAGAAAGTGTATAGGGAACAACTGGAAATTAACATAAGTCCCAAAGTATTGCTGGACAGGCATACTTTCGTTGTTTTCGAAAAGGAATTTGAGATGGAGCATGTATATGACCATCTGCTTTCCATTTCGAAACCCCTAAACGAAATTTTATAAGTTTATAAGCGGACCATCACCCGGATCTTCACCGGAATGCCGGGGTTTTATCCGAAAGCACCATTATAACCCCTTATCACCCCTGCAATACCATTAAGCAACGACCTGTCTTATTTTTTAATTATTTAACTGTCAGATAAATCAAAAATTTTAAAACCGAAAATTAGACCTATGTAAACCGCCTTATTTGATCTCCTGCATATCTACCAGCTTCTTGTAGAAGCCGTTTTGTAAAACGAGTTCTTCATGTGTTCCTCTTTCCACGATAGCTCCTTTTTGCAATACGATAATTTCATTGGAATGCCGGATGGTACTAAGCCGGTGGGCAATCACCACGCATGTCCGGTTTTGCATCATGTTATTGATGGCATCCTGCACCAGCCGCTCGCTCTCTGTATCCAGGGAAGATGTAGCTTCGTCCAGGATTAAAATGGGCGGATTTTTCAAAACCGCGCGGGCAATGGTAACTCTTTGCCTTTCGCCCCCGCTCAGTTTGGAACCCCGGTCCCCGATATTGGTCTCATAACCATCTTCTTTCTGGATAATAAACTGGTGGGCATTGGCCACACGTGCAGCTTCTTCAATTTCCCGGATCGAAGCATCCGGCGTTCCCAGGGCGATATTTGCAGCAATGGTATCATTGAATAAAACCGGTTCCTGCGTTACAATACTCATCTGGTCGCGTAAGGAATGCAATGAATAATTTTTAATGTTGACCCCGTCTACCAGTAATTCTCCCCCGCTGACGTCATGAAAACGAGGTATCAGATCGGCCAGTGTTGATTTGCCTGCTCCTGACGAACCAACCAATGCAACCGTTTTTCCTTTATTTATTTTGAGGTTGATGTTATGCAGTACTTCAACATCATTGTACGTAAAGCTGACATTTATGAATTCTATTGAATCATTAAAAGATGATATCAACTGCGGTTGAGCAGGCTCTTTTATTACGATGTCTGCATGTAAAATTTCCTCTACCCGCTTAATGGCAGCAGATCCACGCTGAGCATTGTAAAATGCGGTGGATAAAGATTTCGCCGGGTTAATGATTTGGGTAAAAATGGCGATATAGGCTATAAAGCCCTCAGGCTGTAAAGCATAATTATGACTGAGGATCATTTGTCCGCCGAAAAAAAGGATGCAACTTAGCACAATTACACCGAGCATTTCTGACATAGGCGAAGCCATATCCCTGCGGAACATGATCTTATTTCTAAGGTTATTCAGGAAATCGTTTGTTTTAAAAAATTTGGATTGTAACAGGTTTTCTGCATTGAAAGCTTTAATCACACGAAGGCCACTCAGTGTTTCATCTAAGATGGACATCAATATGCCCAGTTGCTCCTGTGCGACATTTGATTGTTTTTTCAATGAACGGCTCACGCGGCCGATGATAAATCCTGTTAAAGGGAGCAGAACAAATAAGAACAGGGATAAAGGCGGGCTGAGAAAAATCAGGGTGGCCAGGATAACCAGGATGGTCAGGGGTTCGCGAAAAATACCTTCGAGGGTACTCATTACACTCCATTCGATTTCATTTACATCATTGCTCATGCGGCTGATCAGGTCTCCCTTTCGCTGCTCAGTAAAAAACCCCAGCGGCAGGACAAGGATTTTTGAATACAGATCTGCGCGCAGCCTGGTCAATACTCGGTTGCGCATCGGTGCGAGAACCCGGTATGCCAGATAAAAGAACAGGTTTTTCAAAAAGATGGAGAAGATAATGATTACACAAATTGCACCGAGTGCATAAACAGGTCCGTGCTGGTCAATCAGTTGGCCAAGAATATATTTAATAGAATCAAGCAAACTGGAAGCAGAAAATGAGAGATGCGGCATGGTTTCCACCCTTTTTTCTTTGCCAAACAAAAGTTGAAGGAAAGGAACCAGCATGGTAAGGGAAACCAGAGAAAATAATACGGAGAGCAGGTTAAAAATGAAATAAAGGGCTATGTATCTTTTTTGGTCCCTTAAGTACTTTAGAATTGTCGAAAATCTTTTCATTATTTCCGGATGGTGTGTAAACCCGTAAATTTACACTGAAATCGGCAATGATATGAAAGAAGGTAAACGGCAGAAACAGGTTAGTGCCTTATTATTGGAAGAGGTTAACAGGATTTTTCAGAAGCTGGGGCTGAACATGATCCAGGGTGGCATGGTCTCCATTTCGTCCGTTAAAATAACCCCGGACCTGTTTGAAGCCCGTATTTACCTGAGTTTTTACCAGGTGCCGAAACCGGCGGAGGCTATGAAACTGATTGAAGACCGGGCCTGGGAGATCAAGCGGGACCTGGTGAGTTCGATCCGGAACCAGTTAAGAACCATGCCCCAGCTCACCTATTATATTGATGATTCCCTGGAGTATGTGGACAAAATGGAAACGCTGTTCCGCGAGATCAAAGAAACCAAGCCCCATACCGGCAATGAATCCTGATTTAATATATCTGCATTGAAGTTCCTTTTCGCCTGGCGTTATTTTAAGGCAAAAAAATCTACGAATGCCATTAACATCATTTCATGGGTTAGTGTGAGTGCGATTATTCTCGGAACTGCTTCCCTGATTGTTGTGCTGAGCGTGTTCAACGGACTGGAGCAGCTGGTCAGGTCGTTGTATTCTTCCTTTTATACAGATGTCCGGATTTCACCGGTTTCCGGAAAATTTATGCAGGTTCCTTATACCAGCCTGCTCAAATTGAAACAGACCGATGGTATTATCGGTTATTCATTAACGATAGAAGACCAGGCTTTACTCCAATATAATAACAACCTGCAGCCGGTGATGCTGAAGGGGGTGGATGAAAATTACCGGAATATAAACGGACTTTCTAAAAATATCTCAAAGGGGGATTACCTGGTGGGTACGCCGGACCGGCCGGCTGCTATTCTGGGTTCCGGGATCGAATATTCCCTGGATATTGAATCGGATCGCGCCATCGCACCCATGATGGTCTATCTTTTCCGCAGCGGGGGTATCAACCCGGCTGATCCCGAGTCTGCCGTGCATTCTGAAGCCATTGTATCTTCCGGGGCGTTCCGGATACAGCAGGATTTTGATGACCATTACGTAATTACCAACCTGGGTTTTATGCAGCGTATGCTGGGTATTGACTCCAACCAGTATGGGGCGATTGAAATTGCAGTCCGGGGTGGTTCTGTAAGCAGGGAACTCAAATCAAAGCTGCAGGGCCTGTTTGGAACGGGTTTCGTGGTTCAGACCCGGGATGAGCAAAACCAGACCCTGTTTGGTGTTATGAAAATGGAAAAATGGGTGATTTATGCCGTGTTGACCCTGATTTTAATTGTGGCGGCATTTAATATGGTGGGGGCATTAACCATGCTGGTGCTTGAAAAAAAGAAAGATATCCAGGTATTGAAAGCCATGGGGGCCGATAACCGCTTTATTCAGCAGATTTTTTTGAATGAAGGCATTCTGCTGGGCATCCTGGGCGGGGGAATCGGATTCGGGCTCGCTATCCTGCTCTGCTGGATGCAGGTAATTTTAAGCTCGTTCCCCTGCAGGGAAATTTCCTGATTGATTATTACCCGGTGAAATTGATTCCCGGAGATTTTATACTGGTCGGGGGCACAATCCTGATCGTGGTGCTGCTGGCTTCCTGGCTGCCCGCACGGAAGGCGGCTTTGCAACCTTTTGAACTAAAGTCATAGAAAAGTATAAGTGGATGGGAGTATGAGAGTATGCGCAAAACATACACCCCCTGCTCTCATACTTTTTAATAGTCTCCCAGGGTTTCCGGTAGCTGGGCCAGAGCCCTTTTCAGCTGTTCGTCGTTGGGGGCAACCCCGTGCCAGCTGTGGTCATTTTCCATAAAGTCCACTCCCTTGCCCATAATGGTATGCATCAGGATGGCCACGGGCTGGCCCTTGCCGGTCAGCGTCCTGGCTTCTTTCAGGGTTTTTACAAGTACTTCCATGTCATTTCCGTTGGTTTCCAGCGTTTTCCAGCCAAATGCGTCGAATTTCTGCCGGATATTACCCAGATTCATCACTTTATCCGTTGTCCCGTCAATCTGCTGGTGGTTCCAGTCTACCGTGGAAACCAGGTTGTCCACCTTGTGATGGGCAGCAAAAAGCATGGCCTCCCAGTTCTGACCTTCATCCAACTCGCCGTCACCATGGAGGGAAAATACAATATTTGACTCCTTATTGAGTTTTTTGGTAAGAGCCGCACCGATGGCAGCACTCATACCCTGGCCCAGGGAGCCACTGGCGATCCTTATTCCGGGGAGGTGTTCATGGGTTGCGGGATGTCCCTGTAAACGGGAATTGAGTTTTCTGAAGGTGGCAAGTTCTTTTAAATCAAAATATCCTGACCGGGCAAGGGTTGAATAAAAAACGGGTGAAATATGGCCATTGCTTAAGAAGAAGATGTCCTCATTTTTACCGTCCATTGAAAATTTCGGATCATGTTTCATGATCTCAAAATAGAGGGCAGTAAAAAAGTCCGCACAACCCAGCGAACCACCTGGATGACCGCTGGATGCACCATGAACCATTCTGAGAATATCCCTTCGGATTTGCGAAGCAATAGCCTTTAAATCAGCCATATAAAATGATTTATTCTAAACTGCGCAAAGCTAATGGAATTTAATTTACCTGTGTCCCGGAACATATTAAACTTTTGTTCTAACTTGCTAGTTCATGCGCTCAGTGACATTATAACATTGCTTGTCCGAACATCTTGAATTTCAACAATCTGACCTGATCGTGCGTGAAAACAGGGGAAGGCTTGATTTTAGCAATGAATGAAATTTTCTAATGTAAACCGAGGTACATGTTCGATGTCTTACTTTCCCTGTCCATTTCCTTTACCATTACTTTTTTAGCAATTCCGGTAATTATTAACGTAGCGGAAATGAAGAAGCTTTTTGACGTGCCCGATGCACGCAAAATTCATCAGGTGGCCATTACGCCTTTAGGTGGTATTGGTATTTTTGCAGGATTTGTATTTGGCTGTCTGCTAACTATCAATTTTAAATTCGCTCCCGAATTCCAATATTTCATTGCGGCTACCATGGTCATTTTCTTTTTGGGATTGAAAGATGACATCCTGGTGCTTTCTCCCATAAAAAAATTCATCGGACAGGTGCTGGCAGCTTTTCTGATAATTTATTACGGCAGGGTACAGATCCACAGTATGCATGGATTTTTCGGGATTCATGAAATTCCTGAAATGTTCAGCCTGCTGATCTCCTATTTTTCCGTTATTGTGATTATTAATTCATTTAACCTGATTGACGGCGTTGACGGCCTGGCGGCCACACTCGGATTGATTTCCTCTGCCTTTTTCGGAATCTATTTTATGTTCGTTGGCATGGAACCTTATTATGTGCTGGCATTCTCCCTCTGTGGCAGCCTGCTTGCTTTTCTGATATTCAATTTCCAGCCGGCAAAAATATTTATGGGCGACACGGGATCCCTGCTGATAGGTAGCAATAAATGCGATTTTGGTATTGAAATTTATTGATCCGGGAGAAGGTCCGGATTCCGTAAATCCAATCACTTCCTCACCGGCCATCGGTTTTACCATCCTCATGATGCCCCTGCTGGATACCCTTCGTGTTTTTGCCATCCGTATCTTCAAACGCCGGTCTCCATTTAGTCCGGATAGAAATCATATACACCATCTCCTGCTGGACCGAGGTCTTTCACACCGCACGATTACTCTTTTACTGGTGGCAATCAATGTGAGTATGGTTGTATTTGTTTATATGGCACGGACCCTTGGGTGTACGATTTTGATTTTATCCGTAATCGCCATTTTCTTCACCTTTATAGCAATTGCTTATTATTCCCGGTCGCGTCATTCCATTTCCCTGGCAGGTAACAGAAATATTAAAAGTGAAAAGGTAAAAGAATCGAAATTGGTTACCTTTATCCGCGAAAGCATGCTGGAACAGAAAAATTAATAAGAAACAGAAAAATCCCGAATAAGAATATTAGTCTATGTCTGATGAATTAGACTTTATTGTGGAAGAAGCAAAAGATTCCATGATCAAAGCAATCAATCACCTGGAGAATGAACTGACCAGAATCCGCGCTGGGAAGGCAAATCCGCAAATGCTGGAAGCTGTAAACGTGGACTATTACGGGGTGCCCACCGTAATCAACCAGATGGCAAATGTATCTGCAATGGATGCCCGGACCCTGACCATTCAGCCCTGGGAAAAAAATATGCTTCAGCCTATCGAACGCGCGATCATAAATGCCAACCTGGGTGTAACACCGCAAAATGATGGAAATATCATACGTCTTTTTATGCCTCCGCTGACTGAGGAAAGAAGGAAGGAATTTGTAAAACGAGCTTATTCTGAAGGGGAACAAACCCGCGTCGCCGATAGAAATATCCGCAGGGATGCGATCGAACAGATTAAAAAGTTGCAGAAAGAAGGACTGAGTGAAGACCTTACAAAAGATGCGGAAAAACAGATGCAGGATATTACGGATCAGCATATTTCCCTGGTTGAAAAACATCTGGCTTCCAAAGAAAGGGAAATCATGTCTGTATGATGGAATGCTGTATCAAATAATTTTTAACCATTAAAAATTGCTTCTATGGGAATCTTAAAAGAGTTCAGGGATTTCGCTTTGCGCGGAAACGTTGTAGATCTTGCTGTAGCAGTAATTATCGGAGCTGCTTTCGGAGCCATCGTGTCTTCATTGGTGGATAACGTTATTACTCCTCTTTTACTGACTCCTGCATTAAAAGCAGCCAATGCGCAGGATCTGGATAAACTCACATATGGTTCGGTAAAATACGGCTTGTTCCTTTCTGCCGTCATAAAATTTATAATCATCGCCTTTCATACTTTTCCTGATTGTTAAAGGGCATGAAGACATATCGAAAAAAAAAAAGTTCCGGCTGCATCCGAACCCTCCAGCACCGAAAACTGTTGATGAGATCAGGGACGAATTGAAAAAACGCTGACCGTTTACAATCTGCAAATTTCAATTTTACTTTCAAGCCATTTCAACTGAATTTACATAATCAGGAATAACCTTATTTTATGAAAAAAATTGTAATCGGTGTATTGTCGCTGTTTTGTAGTCTTTTATGAGCAGGGCGCAGGACAAAACGGTGCAGGAGATGCGTGAATGAAGCCAGCAGTACCATCAAGAAAGACCCCAACGATACCATCCCCAAAGTGTGGAAAACCGGGGGTTTGTTCAGGTTTACATTCACCCAGAGTGCCCAGAGTAACTGGTCTGCAGGTGGGGATAAAAATTCCCTGGGTTTGACCAGTTTTTTTAGCGGATATGCATTATTATAAAAAGGGTAAAATATCCTGGGACAATACGATCGACCTGGCCTATGGATTTTTAAAAACAACCAGCCTGGGTTCCCGGAAATCGGATGACCGTATAGACCTGCTTTCAAAATATGGGTATGAAATTGGGAAAAAATGGTATCTCAGCGGACTTGTGAATTTTCAACACAATTTGCACCCGGATATGCTTATCCGGCCAATAAAGGCACCTGTACTCACATCAGATTTTCTGTCTCCGGCTTATCTTATTATTTCACCGGGTTTGAATTATAAACCCAATGATAATTTTCTTTTTTTATTTCCCCGCCACACTGTAAGATGGACTATTGTAAAGAATGATTCTCTTTCTTCCGCTGGGGCATATGGAGTGGATTCCGGGAAACAGGTGAAACTGGAATTCGGAGCCTATTCCACGATCATCCTACACGCAAAAGATCAGCGACCAATGCGGTTTATACAGGCAGGCTGGATCTGTTTTCCAATTATCAGAATAATCCCCAGAATGTGGATGTCAACTTTGACAAACCTCCTGGCCGTTAAAGTGACCGGAATCCTTACCATGACGTGTCTTTCAACCTGATTTATGATAATGATGTCAAAACTGTTAAAAGTAACGGAACCATTGGCGGGGCTTCAGCCCAGCTCCAGGAATTGTTGGGAATTGGCCTGGCGGTCAAACTCTGATTTAAAACAGGACGCTGACCGCCTAACGCTGAAGGCCTAATACTTAACGCCTGTGTCAGAACCATAATGCATAACCTTCCTAAGGCCTGCGTTTTACAAAATGATTTATGCTTTGGGCTTATTAAGTGAAATAAATGTTTACAAACTCCCGGATCACGGATATATCCGGGATTTTATTTTCAGTATCCTTGCAACTTAAGCCGTCGTATGCTCAATTCATTATCATATCAGATCAGGTTATCACAGTTTGAGGGGCCCTTCGACCTGCTCCTTTTTTTTATTGAAAGGGATGAACTGGATATCTATAATATTCCGATCCATAAACTGATCAAGGATTTTCTGGATTTCATCCACAAGGAAGAGACACTGAATATTGAATTATCGAGCGAATTCATTTTGTTTGTCTCCACACTGATGCGTATCAAAGCCAAGATGTTGCTGCCCAGGAAAGAACTGGATGATCAGGGCAATGAAATCGATCCACGCCAGGAACTGGTGAATAAAGTTCTTGAATATAAGCGTTTCAAAGAGGCGGCTGCACGCCTGGCGGAAATGGAGGAACAGCGGATGCAATGGATACGCCGCGGAAATCTTCACAGGGAATTACTCCAGATCGGTGAAGAATCAGGGGAAGGAACAGAGATCCAGTCTATCAGTCTATTCAAGCTGATGAAGACTTTTGAGAAAGTCATGCAGCGAATGCAGGAGCGAAATAACCAGCCCCGGCATACCGTTGTTCAATATAATTATACCATTGAAAACAGCCGCCAGGAAATGATCGACTGGGTCAGCCGGGAACGGACGGTGCCCTTCGAGAAAATCATCGAAGCTTGTGAAAACCGCATCCATGCCATCTTTCTGTTTCTTTCCATCCTGGAACTGGTTCAACAAGGGTATATGAATATCCTGATCGGGGAGGGACGAAATAATTTCATCCTGGAACATAATGCTGAAAGCTTAATGCCTGACGCATAAAGCGCCGGGCTGTCAACCTGTCAACCCAAAGCCTTTTTTTTGGACTTTAAAGCATACAGTCTGAAATGGTATACAATTTGGTGTTTAAACATTAAACAAATACATCATGAAAACCGTATTATACCCCGCGAAAGAAAGGGGACATGTAAATCTTGGCTGGCTGGATTCCTTTCATTCTTTTAGTTTTGGCCAATATCACGACCCTAAAAAAGTTCATTTTGGTGCTTTACGTGTAGTAAATGATGACCGCATTGCAGGAGGAGGTGGATTTGGTACCCATCCGCACGACAATATGGAAATCGTTACGATTCCCCTGGAAGGGAAACTGGCGCATAAGGACAGTACCGGAAATGAAGGAATCATAAGTAAGGGGGATGTTCAGATTATGAGTGCAGGTACCGGAATCCGTCATTCCGAATACAATGCTTCCTCAGAGGAGGAAGCCAGGCTTCTACAGATCTGGGTTTTCCCAAAACTGAAAAATATTAAACCGGTTTACGGGCAGAAAACTTTTGACCTGAAGGACCGTAAAAATAACTGGCAGGTGGTGGTGAGCCCCGATAGCTCAGAACAGGCGCTGCATATCAATCAGGATGCCCGGTTTTCACTGGCGGACCTGGATGCCGGTAAGTCCATTGGTTATCAGATGAAATGGAAAAATTCAGGTTTGTATTTGTTCGTTATTGAGGGAGCCATCAAAACGGCCAATCAGCCCCTTTCAAAAAGAGATGCGTTGGGCATTTCAGAAACCGATCTGGTAAAGATTGAAGCAGTCATCGATACCCAGTTGCTGGCGATTGAAATTCCCCTGTTAGGTTAAACGCGAAGGACATCAGTCTTGTAGCAGTATTTACAATTGATTGAGGCAGCTATTTTTTTTCAGAAGGAGTAAAAAAGCCTTAAGCTTTCAGCCTTAAGCTTTCAGTTTCTATCAAAAGTGATTTTGCTGCCCGGTAAATGGCTTCTGCGTCAAAACCCGCTTCGTGCTGGAGTTGCCTGGGCGTTCCGTGCTCGATGATTTTATCAGGTATGCCCAGGGTAATGATCCGGGCCTGGTACTGATGGGCTACCATGAATTCAAGGATGGCAGATCCAAAACCACCGACAATAGTTCCGTCTTCCACGGTGATGATCTTATCGAATTTTTTGAAAACCTCATGCAGCAGTGCTTCATCCAGCGGCTTTACAAAACGCAGATCGTAGTGTGCTGCATCCAGATCCTCGGTCCGGAGTTGCCGGATCGCAGAGGTTACGAAATTACCGGGATGACCGAAAGAAAGGATTGCGAGCTCTTTTCCGTCTTTTAATTTTCTTCCCTTACCGATTTCAATTTCCTGGAAAGGGGTTCTCCATTCAGGTAAAACACCTTCTCCCCGCGGGTACCTGATTACAAAGGGGTGTTGATTTTTATCCAGTTGGGCGGTATACATCAGGTTACGCAATTCGCTTTCATTCATGGGCGCACTCACGATCAGGTTTGGAATACAGCGCATATAAGCAATGTCATAAGCTCCATGATGCGTTGGACCGTCTTCTCCTACCAGTCCGGCACGGTCCAGGCAGAACACGACGGGCAGGTCCTGGATGGCCACATCGTGAATGACCTGGTCGTAAGCCCTTTGCATGAAGCTTGAATAAATATTACAAAAAACCCGCATGCCCTGAGTTGCCATCCCCGCGCTCAGGGTTACGGCGTGCTGCTCGCAGATACCCACATCAAAGGCCCGGTCGGGCATCTTTTCCATCATGAACTTCAGGGAACTGCCACTGGGCATGGCCGGTGTTACGGCAAAAATAGTTTTGTTTTTTTCAGCCAGCTCTATGATGGAATATCCAAATACATCCTGGTATTTTGGTGGTTGAACCGTGTCGAATTGTTTCTTGTAGATTTCTCCGGTAATCTTATCAAATAACCCGGGAGCATGCCATTTGGTCTGGTCGTTCTCGGCCAGTGAATAACCCTTCCCCTTGGTGGTAATAATGTGAAGGAGTTTGGGTCCCGGAATGTTTTTAAGGTCCTGCAGGGTGTCGATTAGTTTATTGAGGTTATGTCCGTCGATGGGACCGAAATACCGCAATTTCAGGGCTTCAAAGAGGTTGCTGCTCTTACTTACAAAACTCTTGATGCTGTGTTCGATCTTGCTGGCGATTTCGCGGCTGAAATGCGCGCCGACAGGCAGTTTGCCCAGGGCCTTCCAGATATCGTCCTTGAATTTATTATAGGTTTGTGAAGTTGTGATATCCGTGAGATATTCTTTCAAAGCCCCCACATTGGGGTCGATACTCATGCAATTGTCGTTGAGGATGATCAGGAGATCAGTATCTGCCACTCCCGCATGGTTCATACCTTCGAAAGCCAGTCCGGCCGTGAGGGCGCCATCTCCGATCACGGCAACCGCCTTCCGGTCGTTCTCCCCTTTATATTTGGCAGCCATGGACATGCCCAGGGCTGCACTGATGGAAGTGGATGAATGGCCTACTCCAAATGTATCATATATGCTTTCGCCCCGGTTTGGGAACCCACTCAGCCCTTTATATTTCCTGTTTGTATAAAAATTATCACGACGGCCGGTGAGAATTTTATGCCCGTAGGCCTGGTGACCCACGTCCCAGACCAGTTGATCGTAGGGGGTATTGAACACATGATGCAGGGCTACCGTAAGTTCGACCACTCCGAGGCTCGCTGCAAAATGTCCGCCATGCAGGCTTACCACATCGATAATATACTGGCGCAGCTCATCGCTGAGCTGCTGCAGCTGATCCCTACTTAATTTTTTAAGATCATCAGGAGAATCAACGGTTTGTAAAAGGGGTCCCGGCACAAGGTCCATCTGGTTCATTTAAACAGGTAAAAATAACATTTTCATCCGATATAGCCAGTACAACCGGAGGGAAGTCCCTTCCCGGAGACGGGCGACCGCCAGAAGGCCGGAATCATCCATTAATACTTAAAATATGAAAAAGGAGGATTTATCTTATAGATTTGCCCTGCTGAACACATGCAAAAAACAAGTACATACTATTGGTGGCTTCAGATAGGGGGTTGGGGCATGCTGGCCCTGATCATGATTCTGATAAATGTCCTTTTTGGCCAGCGGGTGGACCAGCAGTTTCTTATATCCCTTAGTCTGAAAGTGCTGGTCGGAATTTTCACAACTCATTTATTCAGGATTTATATTCACCGGGCCGGATGGTTGCAGCTGCCTGTGGAAAAAGTCTGGCCCCGGATAGCGCTGGGTATTTTAATTGTTTGTTTACTGGATACGATCATCCGGATATCCTTTATGAACTGGCTGGATCCTGCCAACAGTAATAAAAAACTTGAATTTTCAACCCGGTTCCTGCTGGCGACCGTCGAAAACGGATTGTATATCATTCCCTGGACCCTGATTTATTATTTCTTCCATTATATAGAAAAAAGCAGGAAACAACAGCTGGATACCCTGAAACTGGAAGCCCTGGTTAAAGAACTGGAACTGAAAACCATCAAGAGCCATATCAATCCCCATTTTATTTTTAACGCGCTCAACAGCATCCGGGCGCTGATAGATGAAAATCCACTCAGGGCAAGAACGGCCATTACCGAGCTGAGCAATATTTTAAGAAGCAGCATGCAAACGGAAAAACAGGAAACTGTTTTTTTCGAAAAAGAGTTGAATATTGTAAAGGATTACCTGGCACTGGAACATATCCGTTTTGAAGACCGGTTGAACGTGCAATATGATATTGCTGAAAATACATTAACACAGATGGTTCCCCCCATGATGCTGCAGACCCTGGTGGAGAATGCCATCAAACATGGTATCAGCAAACAGGTGCGCGGCGGTACCGTAACCATTATATCCAGAATGAAGGACCGCTACCACCAGCTCGTGATCCGTAATACCGGGAGTTTGAGCAAAACAGGAAATGAAGACGGGTTCGGGCTGATCAGTACAAGAAACCGTTTATACCTGCTTTTTGGTGAACAGGCAAATTTCCATATCCGGGAGATTAATGAAAATATGGTGGAAGCTGAATTACATATTCCATCGGCATAAATTATCCATATGATCAGAGCAATAATCATTGATGACGAAAGACTGGCCCGTAACGAATTGAAAAAGTTGTTGCAGGAATTTCCCGATATAGAAATTGTCGCGGAAGCGGCTAATGCCAATGAAGGGATAGAAAAAATCGAGAGCCTCAATCCCGATCTGATTTTCCTGGACATCCAGATGCCCGGGAAAACAGGTTTCGACATGCTGACCGAATTGGATAAAGCACCCGATGTGATTTTTACGACGGCATATGATGACTATGCATTAAAAGCTTTTGAAGTGAATGCGCTGGATTACCTGGTGAAACCGATCGAGCCCCGCAGGCTCGCAGATGCGTTGCAGAAACTTCACCTGGAAGAAAGCCGTGACCGGGAATCGGGTACAGAGGATGAAATTGCCGTCAATAAGAGCCTGCTCCATGAAAATGACCAGGTGTTTGTTAAAGACGGGGAAAGATGCTGGTTCGTGAAGCTGGCCGATATCCGTCTCTTTGAAAGCGTTGGAAATTATGCAAAAATTTATTTTGGATCCAACAAGCCACTCATATTAAAATCATTAAATGCACTGGAAGAACGCCTGGACGAGAAGGTTTTTTTCCGTGCTAACCGGAAACATATCGTAAACCTGCGGCTCATAGAAAAAATTGAACCCTATTTCAACGGGGGTCTCCTGCTGGAACTCAAAGGGGGAGAGAAAATAGAAGTCAGCAGACGGCAGACGGTCAAGTTTAAGGAAATGATGAGTTTATAATCTACTAACCTCTCTAAGGATGCGTTCAATTATTTTATCAGTTATCCTGGTTACGGGTATTCAGATTCATGCGCAGGTCCTTCCTGCGATCAGCGCATCGGAGGTAACCCGGATTGAGAAAACCCTGTCTTCCGATGATATGCAGGGCCGCCGGGTATTTACTCCCGGTATTGAAAAAGCCGCTGCTTTTATTATGACGGAATTTAAAGAAGCGGGGTTAAAACCAATGCCCGGCAGCAGTGATTTCAGGCAATCCTTCGTTATGCTGACTCCGGAATCCATCGAAGCAACTGCCAGCCTGGACAGTGTGCATCTTGAAAAAAATGAGATTGTTGCTTTCACCCCTGACTCAAACCTGGTCATCACGGAAGAGGATCACTACCGCAAGGTATTCGTAAAAAAAGGGGATGATGTAAGGGAGACATTTTTTAAATACCTGGACGGGGTGGAAAATGTGCTCATCTTCGTGGACACTTCCTTTGCAAAAAACTTTGCGAGGCTGGCTGGTTTTCATATGCCAGAGTTTGAAGGCAGCGGGAACCGGATCTTTATTTTAAGCGCTGCAGATCCTCAGCAGTACCGTATTCAGATTAAGCAAAAAATAAAGAAACAAAACCTGTCGAACCTGGTCGGCATAATTCCCGGCAAATCCAGACCGGATGAATATGTGATTTTTTCAGCACATTACGATCACCTGGGTATCGGAAAGCCGGATGCTGCAGGCGACTCCGTTTATAACGGGGCGAATGATGACGCTTCCGGTACAACAGCTGTCCTCACGCTCGCAAAATATTTTGGTAAGCGGCATGATAATCAGCGTACACTCATATTTGCGGCTTTTACGGCGGAAGAAATCGGCGAATTCGGGTCAGCCTATTTTTCACGTAAGGTGGAGCCCGGTAAGGTAATGGCCATGCTGAATATTGAGATGATCGGTACGGAAAGTAAATGGGGGAAAAACTCAGCTTATATTACGGGTTATGATAAAACAGATATGGGATCTATCCTGCAGAGAAATCTGAAGAACAGCCGGTTCAGGTTCTACCCGGATCCCTATCCGGATCAAATGTTGTTCCTGCGGTCCGACAATGCAACCCTTGCCAAAGAGGGCGTTCCGGCACATACCATTTCAACATCCAAAATGGATTCAGAAAAATACTATCATACGCCGGGGGACGAAATGAAAACGCTGAACATGGAAAACATGACTGAAATCATTCGTGCCATCGGGTTGAGCGCCGTTTCCATTATTTCCGGTAAGGATACCCCGCTGCGCGTGCAGCCGGAATAATTAATGGCCCTTCAACGGAGTTACGCTTCCGTAATAGGAAATCGGATCCCGGTTGCCACCGTTTATTCTTACCGTGCAATAACCTCCCGTACTGACTGACAGGTATATGGTACTGGCCTTCGATTCTCTTTTGGGCTTGATGGTAATACTCCAGCCGCCTTTTTTAACGGTGTCAACTTTATACGTAAAATCAACCGAAGTAAAGTTCACGCCCATGTCGTTAGCAGCCGGATACGAAGTGGAATAGGCCCTCCCATAATAAGGAAGATTCACGATTAGGGTGTCTTTAAATAATACTAAATCATAACCGCCGCCAGTCAGCTGAATGGTCCGGCCTTTCATGGTGGTGGCGGAATTGGCAGTGAAAAAAAACTGTCTTGAATCGATCATGTTTTTCAATACGGCTTTTTGTTCCTGGTTATCCTGGCCGAAGCCGGGTCCTGAGAAAACCAACAGGGAAATGACCACCATGGCCGCTATGGCGAGACGGGGAGAATAGGAGGTATTCATGGTATTTCTTTCCTGTAAAGTTACGAAATCCGCCGTAGCAGGAGGCTCCAATGGTATCCTTTGCTCCTGATCAGAATCTTTCTAAAACCTGGTCCATTTCAGCCCGGATTTCCTCCAGGTTCAGATTCCCCAGACTTCCTTCATGGCTATGTTTCAGCGGTTTTGACTGATCAAAAGAAAATTCCCCCTTTTGGATCTGGTTTCCGATGGTTTTATAGGCTTCCCGGAAAGGAACACCCTGGTTGACCAGTTCATTGACGGCCTCCACGCTGAAGAGGTATTTATATTTTTCATCCAGCAGGATGCCTTTTTTAATCCGGATATGCGAGAGCATGAGAATGGTCATGCCGATACAGGATTTTAAATCTTCGAGTGCGGGAAATAATATTTCTTTTGTGAGTTGCATATCCCGGTGATAACCGGAAGGCAGATTATTCATCAGCAGGCTAAGCTCGTTTGGAATGGATTGCAGGCGGTTACACCTGGCACGAACCAGTTCAAAGACATCCGGATTTTTTTTATGCGGCATGATGCTGCTGCCGGTGGTCAGTTCGTCAGGAAAAGAAATGAAACCGAAATTCTGATTCATATATAAGCAGCAATCCATGGCCAGGCGGGAAAGGGTTGCAGCAATAGAAGCCATACCGAAAGAAACCAGTTTTTCCGTTTTTCCCCGGCTCATCTGGGCATATACCACATTATAATGAAGGCTGTTAAATCCGAGCAGCCCGGTGGTCATTTTCCGGTTTAAAGCAAAGGAAGAACCATAACCGGCACCACTTCCGAGTGGATTTTTATTGACGACCCGGTAGGACGCCGCCAGCATTTCAAGGTCATCAATCAGGCTTTCTGCATAAGCGCCAAACCAGAGCCCGAAGGAAGAAGGCATGGCGATTTGCAAATGGGTATAGCCCGGCAGTAAATCATCCCGGTATAAATCGCTCAGGGATATCAGGAGATCAAAAAGGTTTTTTACCTCAGATTTCAATTCCCCGATCTCCGCCCTTAGAAATAATTTAATATCAACTGCCACCTGGTCGTTCCGGCTGCGTCCGCTGTGAATTTTTTTTCCGGCTTCCCCGATTTTCCGGGTCAGGTTCAATTCGATCTGGGAATGAATATCTTCCACACCCGCTTCCATCCGGAATGTTCCCTGATTTATTTCTTTTTCAATATTTCCGAGTTCCTGGAGGATGGCACGGGTTTCTTCCTTACCCAGCATCTGAACGGATTCCAGCATTTTTACATGTGCCACCGAACCCTGCACATCGTATTTGGCCAGTAACATATCAAATTCCGGATCGCGGCCTACGGTAAAGGATTCTATGCGCTTATTTAAATCGGATCCTGCTTTTTCCCAGAGTTTCATTTTGAAAGCTTAAGGCCTGAAGCATAAAACCTGAGGCCAATGTGAAAATATGGAAATGTGAAAATTAAATGTAATGAACACATTTACATTTCGTGATAAATTATTTATAAGTTCAATGACCTGTGACCCTGGTCAATAAAAGCTTTGAGTCTCCGGCTTAAATGAATTCATCCAGCAGTTTAATATACGTCTCAATACCTTCTTTGATTTCATCAATATAAATATACTCATCCGCCGTATGACTTCTGGCTGAATCTCCCGGCCCCATTTTTAAAGCGGGAAAGGGCATCAGGGCTTTATCGGATGTGGTGGGCGATCCATAATAACCTTTTCCAAGCCGGATACCGGATTTTACCAGTGGATGATCCAGGGGAATCGAGGTCGATTTCATCCGGGTTGTCCGGGGTTTAAAACTGCTCTTCAGGTTTTCTTTAAGGGCTTCCAGGATTTCATCAAAACTATACAATTCATTTACCCGGACGTCAATCACAAACCTGCACTGGGCCGGAACAACGTTATGCTGTTTGTTTTCAGTATCTATTACCGTTACGCTCAGGCGCGTCTCGCCCAGCAGGTCGCTTTTTTTCACGAAACGGAAATTACGTATCCAGTTGATGTCGTCAATGGCTTTATATAAAGCATTTTCACCTTCATTGCGGGCAGCATGGCCCGGCCGCCCGGTAGCCACGCAATCAATAACCATCAGTCCCCTTTCGGCTACGGCCATTTCGAGCTGGGTGGGTTCGCCCACAATGCCGAAATCAATCTGTCCGAGGTAGGGCAGTACCAGCTCAATACCGTTGACACCGCTGATTTCTTCCTCTGCACTGGCAGCAAAAACGATATTATGTTTCGGATCTTCCTGGTTGTAATAATAAAGGAAAACGGCTGCGAGGCTTACAAGGCAGCCCCCGGCATCGTTACTGCCCAGGCCATACAATTTGCCGTCTTTTAATACCGGCGTAAAGGGATCCATACTGTAATGCTTGTTGGGCCGCACCGTATCGTGATGGGAATTCAGTAAAATACTCTTGCGGGAGCTGTGATAATTTTTATTCCGGGCATAAATATTATTCCCCACGCGCGAAAAAGGAATTTCGTGCCGGGCAAAAAAAGTACAGAGCAGGTCCGCTGTATCATTTTCTTCTTTTGAAAAAGAAGGTGTGGCAATAAGCTCTTTTAATAATGCGATCGCTTCTGACTGTAAAATTTCAATTGAAGTTTTATGCATGACCGATGGTTGTGCCGGAATTTCCGGTAATGAGCTGATCCAGTTCTTCTCCCTTTCCTATAATGACTTTTTTTACACCCTGGCTGACTGCCGCAAAAGCATTATCCAGTTTCGGAATCATACCGGCGAAAATTTTATTCGATTCTTTTAATTCCTTATAATATCCTGCATGCAGGACATCAATCAATGAATTTTCATTTTCCACATCCAGCAGCACACCCGGTTTTTCAAAGCAGTAAATCATGCTGACTTCAAAAGCTGCACTCAGCGCCTTTGCAATTTCCTGTGCGATGGTGTCGGCATTGGTATTCAGTAACTGGTTTTTCCCGTCATGGGTGATAGGCGCCACCACCAGGGTGAGCCCGTTTTCAAGAAGTTGTTTGAACCAGTTGCTGTTCACCCGGTCAATATCACCTGCAAACCCATAGTCTATACCCGCTTTTTCTCTTTTATGCGAAAGGATACTATTTCCGTCGGCGCCGCAAATACCGGCAGCATTACATTGAAGAGACTGCAGCCGGGCTACAATATGTTTGTTAATATATCCCGCATACACCATGGTAACAACTTTCAGTGTTTCCGCATCTGTAATCCTCCTGCCATCGATCATCTGCTGGGGAATGCCCAGTTTTTCGGCCAGCCGGGTGGCGAGTTTACCACCGCCATGCACCAGGATTTTTTTTGACCTGATGGCCGCGAATTTTTTCAGGAACACGGCAAGTAATAACTCGTCATCTATTATATTTCCGCCGATCTTGATTACATACAGGCTTTCCATAATCAGGATTTAAGTATTTCACTGAGTACGGACTGTGCAGCCCAGACCCGGTTTCCGGCTTGTTGGGTTACAATACTGTTTGGCCCGTCCAATACTTCGTCACTCAGTTCAACATTGCGCCTTACCGGAAGGCAATGCATCACTTTAGCCTGGTTGGTGCGTGCTAATTTCTCATTGGTCAGCATCCAGCTCGGGTCATTGGTATACATTTTTCCATAATCCCGGTAAGTACTCCAGTTTTTAACATATACAAAATCGGCGTTTTTCAAAGCCAGTTCCTGGTTATGTATTATATGCGCCCCTTTTGTAAAACGTTTGTCCAGTTCATAATCTTCGGGATGCGTAATCACAAACTCTGCCTGGTCCCAGGCATTGATCCACTGGGCAAAACTATTGGCAACGCATTGGGGAAGCGGTTTTACGTGGGGTGCCCAGGTAAGCACAATTTTTGGTTTGGCAATACGGGTGTCATGCTGCAGGCATTCGGTAATCGTGAGTATATCCGTCAGGCTCTGCAACGGATGCAGGGTGGCGCTTTCCAGGCTCACCACGGGTATGCCGGCATATTTTACAAACTGGTTAATGTATAATTCACTATAATCATCTTCCCTGTTTTTTAAAGACGGGAACGTGCGGATACAGAGAATATCAAAATATTTCCCCAGAACGGGAGCGGCATCCCTGATATGCTCCACGCTGCTTCCGCTCATGATGGCTTCTTCTTCAAATTCCAATGCCCACCCCTCCTTGTCCACATTGAAAACCAGGGGCTCCAGGCCCAGGTTCAGCGCGGCGACCTGGGTACTGAAACGCGTGCGGAGGCTGGGATTGAGGAATAATAAGCCGATTTTCTTATTTTGACCCAGCAGTTTGTCGGCGTAGGGATTTTTTTTATACTCCAGCGCCTGTGCGACCAGGTGATCCAGATTCGGAACGTCCTCTATGGATATGAAATTTTTCATGCGGGATTGACCAGGTTGGGAGATGAAATCATATTTTGTATTTCTTCTTCAAGAGACTCCATGAATTCTTCCGCTTCTTTTCTTCTCAATGCCAGGGAAGGCAGGAGTCTGATGGTATTGGGTTTTGCCTCGCCCGTAAAAACCTGTTGATTGAACAGAAGATTTTTTCGCAGGTCCCTGAGTTCGCCATCCACGTCAAAACCGATCATCAGTCCCTTGCCGCGAACGTTTTTTAACCCTTCAATTTCTTTGAGCCGGTTCAAAAGATATTCCCCGGTTGCATGCGCATTTTCCATCAGTTTTTCTTCTTCCATTACCTCGAGTACCGCCAGGGCGGCGGCGCAGGCCAGGTGGTTACCGCCAAAAGTAGTTCCCAGCATACCGTGCCGGGGTTTTAGAAACGGCGCGATCAGGATGCCTGCCACCGGAAATCCGTTTCCCATGCCTTTGGCCATGCTGTAGATATCTGCCTGCACACCGGCATGATCGTGGGAAAAAAACAGTCCGGTCCTGCCGTAGCCGCACTGCACACTGTCTGCAATAAAAACGGCATTATGTTCTGTACAAAGGGATCTTATTTTCTGAAGGAAGGGGAAAGTGGCGATATTTATTCCACCAACACCCTGTATGCCTTCAATGATCACGGCAGCTACTTCAGCCCCATGTTCTGAAAAATAAGCTGAGAGTGCAGCTTCATCATTAAAAGGAAGAAAAACCACGTTTTCTGTTTGATTAACGGGAGCTACAATAGCCGGGTTATCCGTAGCGGCAACGGCCAGGGAGGTTCTTCCGTGAAAGGATTTGCTGAATGCGACCATTTTTTTTCTTCCGTTATAAAAGGAAGCGAGCTTCATTGCATTTTCATTGGCTTCCGCCCCGGAATTACATAGAAAAAGCTGGTAGTCTTCTTTGCCTGAGACCTTACCCAGCTTATCTGCCAGCTCCTGTTGCAGGGGAATCCGGATGGAATTGGAATAAAAGGCAACCCGGTTCAGCTGGTGGGTGATCCGCGATACAAAATGCGGGTGTGTGTGGCCGATGGAAATAACGGCATGACCTCCATACATATCAAGGTACTGCCTGCCCGCATCATCCCAGAGATAGGATCCTTTTGCCCTGGTGATGGTGATGTTGTTAACCGGATAAACGTCGAAGAGTTTCATCTTATTATTTTGGCTTAACGCGTAACGCCGAACGGTTGACGCTTTTAGATCCGGCGCTGGCTTTAAGAAATTTATTTTTAGTTGTTGTTTTTCATAATTATCAGGCGTTAAGCGTTAAGCGTTCCGCATTAAGCCTCAGAAATAATTCGCTTTAAATTTCAGTCCTTCCGTCTCATCCAGCCCAAACATTAAATTCATATTTTGTACGGCCTGTCCGCTGGCACCTTTCAGCAGATTGTCAATCACAGAATGTACGACCAGCATATCGCCCTGTTTTTCCAGCTGGATCAGGCATTTATTGGTGTTGACCACCTGCTTTAAAAAAATGGGGGCTTCGCTGATGCCGGTAAAAGGATGACCTGCATAATAATCCTGATACAGATTTAACAAAGCCGGCAAATCCTGTTTGATTTTCAGCTGGGAACTGACAAAAATACCCCGGGTAAAATCGCCCCGCCAGGGAACAAAATGCAGTCTGTTGCTGCCAAATCCTTCCTGGTACTGGTTCAGCGACTGGTTAACTTCGGCCAGGTGCTGATGGGTAAGTGTTTTATAGGCCTGGATATTATTGGCCCGCCAGGAAAAATGGGAAGTGGCGTTTAATCCCTGTCCTGCACCGGTGGAGCCGGTAATGCCTGTGCAGAAGACTTCGGTTAACCATCCCTGTTTGGCAAGCGGGAGCAGTCCCAGTTCGATGGCGGAGGCAAAACATCCCGGGTTGGCGATAGAGGAAGCCAGCCTGATCTGTTCCCGGTTTAATTCCGGCAATCCATACATAAAGGGCTTGCCGGAAGCAGTCAGGTGGTTATTGGATTCCAGCCTGAAATCCTGCGACAGATCGATCAGCCGGATTTCAGGTTTCACCCGGATTATCCAGGAGGAATTTCCTTGCTTCTCCATGGCCGACACAAAGAAAGAGCACGTCGATATCCTGGGAAAGGGTATCCGTAAAAAGCAGGTCGGTATCTCCCGCAAGGTCCTGGTGTACAGCAGACAGCCGCTCTCCGCTGTTACTCCTGCTCTGCACAGACACCAGTTCGGCCTGCGGGTGATGGAGCAGGATGCGAATCAGTTCCCCACCGGTATACCCGGCGCCCCCTGTTATGCCAATCCTGATTTTTTTCATTTTGCGTGTTTGCCGTCCTCGTTGATTTTATGGTATATGGCCGTCTGGTTGCCAAAGATTTTGGCGAATCCTTTCACATCTTCGCCCGACCAGCCGCTGTTCATTTCCCCATAGGCCCCGAAACGGCTGCTCATGAGGTCATGCGGACTTTCAATACCTGTAACTGTAAAACGATAGGGCTCCAGTGTCACAAATACTTTTCCGGAAACGGTTATCTGGGAGTCTTCCAGGAATTTTTCGATATTGCGCATAGTAGGATCCAGCATCTGTCCCTCGTGCAGCCAGTTGCCATACCAGCTGCCCAGCTGTTCCTTCCAGTATAACTGCCATTTGGTTAATGTATGTTTTTCGAGCAGGTGATGGGCCTTGATGATGATCAGGGGGGCCGCAGCTTCAAAACCAACCCGGCCTTTGATCCCGATAATAGTATCACCCACATGAATATCCCTTCCGACCGCTAAAGGGCTGGGCGATGGATTGCAGGTACTGGATGGCCCGTACCGGGTGACCGAACTGCTTATCATTGACCGCTTTCAGTTCTCCTTTTTCAAACCCGAGACTGATTTTTTTTGCTTTATGTTCCGTTAACTGGGTCGGCCAGGCGTCTTCAGGTAAATAATCCTTTGAATTCAGAGTTTCCCGACCACCGACCGAAGTTCCCCAGAGTCCTTTATTGATGCTGTATCTGGCTTTTTCAAAATTCATCTCCACGCCATGTTCTTTTAAGAACTGAATTTCCTGTTCTCGGCTGAGTTTCAAATCGCGGATCGGTGTCAGGATCGTGGCATCCGGCACCATACCCATAAAAACCATGTCAAAACGGACCTGGTCATTTCCTGCACCCGTGCTTCCATGGGCCACATAGGCAGCGCCGGTTTCTTCCACATATTTTGCTACTGCGATGGCCTGCACCATTCTTTCGGCACTCACACTGAGCGGATAAGTTGCATTCTTCAGCACATTTCCGAAAATCAGGTAGCGGATACAGGACTGGTAATAATCTTCCGTAACGTCCACCGATTTAAAGGAAGCCACACCCAGGGTCTTCGCTCTTTTTTCAATGGCTTCCATTTCTCCGGTACTGAACCCACCGGTATTTACGGTTAGGGCATGAACTTCCAGTCCTTTGATTTTTTTAAGATAAATGGCGCAGTAAGTGGTATCCAGTCCACCGCTATATGCCAAAACAACTTTTTTGTTTTCTGAATTCATGGATCGTATCGCGTTTGTATTATTTGGCCAGCTTTTCCTTTTTCAATTTACCGGTCCGCACCAGGCCAAGTTCGGCGAGGATCAGGTCTACTTTTTCCTTACGCAGCAGGTTTTTCAGCAAGTCCCCATTGTTTGATCTTCATGAAACGTTCATAGAGTTTACTGCGTTTTACGAAATCTTCAGCTGCTTCTTCTTTGGGCTTATGATCTTTGGGATCATATAACATGGCGGTACACATACAGTTTTTTCTTTCCTTGCTCATGAGGATTTCATAATTCACGCAACTTTTACAACCTGCCCAGAAAGCTTCATCCTGCGTGAGTTCGGAATAGGTGACGGGTTCATAACCCAGGTCTGAATTGATCTTCATGACGGCAAGTCCGGTGGTGAGTCCGAAAAAGTTTTGCGCCCGGGTATAATTTCCGGCTCAGCTCGAAAATCTTCTCCTTGATATTTTTTGCCAGTCCGCTTTTCCGGTAAGGGGGCGCAACGATCAATCCGGAATTGGCTACATATTCGCCATGGCTCCAGGTTTCAATATAACAGAAACCGGCCCAGATGCCGTTTCCTGTGAAAGCGATCACCGCTTTTCCTTCGCGCATTTTTTCCCTGATATAGTCGGGACTTCTTTTGGCGATTCCGGTTCCGCGGGCTTTGGCGGAAGATTCCATTTCATCACAAATGATCTGTGCAAAATCCTGGTGAGAGGCATTTGCGATTTGTATCGTAAATTTTTGTTCTTGTTCCATTGAATGAATACGTGGGATAAATGAATGCCAATGACGGGGTCATTGAATTTACAGACCGGCTGATTACGGGCATAGGTCCTGACGGAAAACTATGGATAGGTGAATATCAACGTCGTACCCAAAAGGGAATGGGACGAACAGAAAAAATAACGCACAGGGGCGTTACAAAAAACCCACGCTTATTGAAGGCGTGCAATACCATTCCGGTGAGGACTGATATGGTGTGAGTTTTTTTTCATTTCATGAAAAAATGGGATGACTAGAGTTGTTAACCGTACAAAGTAACAGCTTTTTCTGGAATTTTTGAGATTATTTTTAAGGGAATGCCGAATCTTAACAATGTGGTAAATGTGGAATTTGGGGAGTGTGATGGAAGAATGGAATAAGGAAATCAAGAAGGGCATGAGGAAATGGATGGGAGATTTTCAACGGTATTAGCACTGCGATCTTTAAAAGTCAGGATACATCCTCATATTGTCATTCTCAAATTTCATCTCCCCATTCTCACATCTCCACCATTCCACATTTGCCACATTATGACGATCGGACGATACGCTGTAACGCTGCGACCATCTCCGCCAGTAATAGAAGCATCTTTTTCAATGGCATTGCCCACTACGATCAGGTCGGCGCCAGCTTTGCATTCAGATATACTTTTTCAGGGTCCTGGATTCCACCCCCAACCAGCAGGGGGATTTCGATATGGCGGAAACCCGTTCGATCATTTCGGTCAAATGGGCGCTGGCGCCACTTCCGGCATCCATATAAATCAGTTTCATGCCAAGCATTTCTCCTGCCATGGCAGTACATAGGGCAATTTCATTTTTATCTGCCGGGATAGGCAGTGCATTGCTGATATAGGAAACAGTGGTGGGAGCCCCGCCGTCAATGACCATATAGCCGGTAGAAATGATTTCCAGTCCGCTTTTACGTACGGACGGGGCAGAAATCACATGCTGGCCAATCAGTAATTCCGGGTTTCTGCCGGAAATCAGGGATAAATACAGCAGGGCATCGGCATCGGGTGAAACCTGGGAAGGGGTTCCCGGGAAAAGGATAATGGGAATTTTACAATGGGATTTAATTTGCCGGACCACCTGGTCCAGGTGATCGGAGACAACCAGGCTTCCGCCTACAAAAAGATAATCCACCCGGGCATTCAAGGCCAGTTCCAGGAGGGAAGCCGTTTTGGCAGCATCTACTTTATCGGGGTCGATAAGCAGGGCGAAGGACTTACGCCGCGTTTCTTTTTTTAAGCAGTAAAGCTGTGTAAATCGCGTCCTTCATGTGGTTGATTGCCTTACAAATGTGCGAAAACTTTCCGGGTTTCCGAAACCGTGATAACCTGTATCAGGCAGTTAAACGTTTATTTGTGTTTCACCAAAATATTTTATTGCGGATTTCAAGCAAAAACTGTGTATAAATCAAATCAGATGAATACACGACTGCGATCCATGATTTATCAACCATTCTTTTCCACAGGTGTTAATATTTCAGATGCGGAAATCTGAAAATGAAAAAATACTTTCGTCACCTGCTTAACGATTTGTTAATAAGCTAACGATTTTCCTAAACGCATAAAGTATTTCCATCTTATGGCCACTCATACGCAATCTGCGAAAGGTTTGCAGTTCAACCGGCGATATACCCGCGACGACATTCATGTTTTTGATCAGTTTGAATATGATTACCGCAGTTCGGTGATCCGCAATCCTTCGGGAGAGATCGTATTTGAAATGACAAATGTGGAAGTGCCGAAGGGATGGAGCCAGATCGCGACCGATATTCTGGCGCAGAAATATTTCCGTAAAGCCGGGGTTCCCCAGGCCGATGGCAGCCTGGGCAGGGAAACATCCGTGAAACAGGTGGCTCATCGTATGGCGAATTGCTGGAAAGTATGGGGTGTGCGTTATGGATATTTCGCCACAGAACGGGATGCAACTGTTTTTTATGAGGAACTGGTCTATTCCATTCTCAACCAGGCCTGTGTACCCAACAGTCCCCAGTGGTTTAATACCGGCTTATATCGAAAGTTATGGCATCTCAGGTAAACCCCAGGGACATTATTACGTTGACCAGGACGACGGGCTTGTTGAAGAAATCTACGTCTGCCTACGAACGTCCTCAGCCACATGCCTGTTTTATCCTGAGTGTGGAAGATGACCTGGTAAATGATGGCGGCATTATGGACCTCTGGGTCCGGGAAGCGCGCATATTCAAATACGGATCGGGTGTGGGAACGAATTTTTCCAATATCCGTGGGAGAGGGAGAGAAACTCAGCGGCGGCGGTACTTCCAGCGGCCTGATGAGCTTTCTTAAAATCGGAGACCGGGCAGCAGGTGCAATCAAATCCGGTGGCACTACGCGCCGGGCAGCCAAGATGGTTTGTCTGGACCTGGATCATCCGGAAATCCTGGATTTCATCAACTGGAAATAGGAAGAAGAAAAGAAAGTCGCCGCTCTGATTGCCGCAGGATATGCCAGCGATTATGAAGGAGAAGCTTATAAAACTGTCAGCGGACAGAATTCAAATAATTCAGTCAGGATCCCCAATTCATTTTTTGAGAAGCTGGAAAATGATGAGGACTGGGAATTGAAAGCAAGAAGTGACGGGAGGGTCATGAAAAAGATTCCTGCCAAGGAAGTTTGGAACCAGATTTCGTACGCTGCATGGCGTTGTGCTGACCCGGGTACCCAATACGATACTACTATAAATGAGTGGCATACCTGCCCCAATGGTGGCCGTATCCGGGCATCCAACCCCTGCTCGGAGTACATGTTCCTGGACAATACGGCCTGTAATCTGGCTTCGGTAAACCTCCGCAGGTTCTATGATGAAACCACAAACATCATTGATGTGGAAGGGTTTGAGTATACCTGTCGCTTATGGACAGCCGTACTGGAAATTTCCGTACTGATGGCACAGTTTCCCTCCAAGGAGGTGGCTCAGTTATCTTATGATTACCGTACCCTGGGCCTGGGTTATGCCAACCTGGGATCCATGCTCATGGTAATGGGCATTCCTTACGACAGTGAAGAGGCCAGGGGTATTGCCGGCGCCATCAGCGCAATTATGACGGGAATTTCTTACAAGACCAGTGCTGAAATGGCTACGGTGATGGGACCGTTTCCAAAATTTGAAGAAAACCGGGAGGCCATGCTCCGCGTAATGCGCAATCACCGGCTCGCTGCTTATGATGCCGACGAGTATGAAGAACCTGGAAATTAAACCCCAGGGCATTAAAGCAAAGTACTGCCCGGATTACCTGCTGAAATCAGCCACCAAGGCCTGGGATGACGCTGTTCAGCTGGGAGAAAAATATGGTTACCGCAATGCCCAGGCAACGGTAATTGCCCCCACCGGTACAATCGGCCTCGTAATGGATTGTGATACTACCGGCGTTGAACCCGATTTTGCACTGGTGAAATTTAAAAAACTTTCCGGTGGTGGTTATTTTAAAATCATTAACCAATCAGTACCTGCAGCCCTTAGAAATATGGGGTATGCAGAAAAGGAAATCGATTCCATTGTGAAATATGCCGTGGGTGCAGGAACATTTGCCGGCGCGCCGCATATCAATCACCAGACCCTAAGTGAAAAAGGTTTTTTTGCTGAAGAAATTAAAAAACTGGATGCGGCGGTGGCTTCCGCATTCGAAATCGGATTTGTATTTCAATGTTTATAATCTCGGGCGAGGAATGCCTGAAGCGCCTGGGATTCCAGCCGGAACAATATTATAATTTCGAATGGAACCTGCTCGAAGCCATTGGTTTCAGCGATGAGCGAGATTGCAGAAGCTAATGATTATATCTGCGGTACGATGACGGTGGAAGGAGCCGGTTACCTGAAAAAGGAACACCTGCCGGTTTTCGATTGCGCAAATAAATGCGGGAAAATCGGTGAGCGGTTTATCCATGCACATGGTCATATTCGTATGATGAGCGCCGTGCAGCCCTTTATCAGCGGTGCGATTTCCAAAACCATCAACCTGCCCAATGAGGCCACGAGTTGAAGAAATTGCAGATGCCTACCTGCTCAGCTGGAAACTTGCACTGAAAGCCTGTGCACTTTATCGCGATGGTTCAAAACTTTCACAGCCCCTGAGCAATAAATCGGATAAAAAGAAAAAGGCGGAAACAACGGAAGAAGTCAAAGCGACTATTCCGAATGAACCCCAGCCTGCAATGGAACCTCATATCGTGGATATGAGCAAGCTGACAGTGAAGGAATTGCTGATTGAAGTGCAGAAAAGGGTGCAGGCTTCACCTGATACCAAACTGAAACGCGAACTCGCCACGATCGTGGAACGCAGAACACTTCCTGCAAAAAGACGGGGCTTCACACAGAAGGCTAAAATCAACGGACAGGTCATTTTTCTCCGTACAGGAGAATACTCTGATGGTTCTCTTGGGGAAATATTTATAGACATGGCTAAAGAAGGTGCTACCATGCGGAGTATGCTGAATTGTTTTGCAATCGCCATCTCCATAGGCCTTCAGTACGGCGTGCCATTGGAAGAATTTGTTGAGAAATTTGTGTTCACGCGGTTTGAGCCTTCCGGCATGGTGGATCATCCGAATATCAAGAGCACGACTTCCATAGTGGACTTTATTTTCCGCTCGATGGCCTATGAATACCTGGGAAGAACAGATCTGGTTCACGTACTCGACAAACCGGAAGTGATGAATACAGGTACCGCTGATTGGGACCATCCTGTAGCTGAACCGGAAAAAAAAACGCCTGAACTGAGCGAAGTGAGAATTGTCAGCCAAACCTTCGGTTTCACATTTCAAATCCGCTGCCGTAAAACGGCAAATAAAACGATGAATACAGGAAGCGGGTATGAGCGCAGTAAATGCGGCGGCGAAAAGTATGCAGAGTGATGCGCCGGCCTGTAATACCTGCGGCCATATCACGATACGTAGCGGAACATGTTACAAATGTCTGAACTGCGGGAACAGCATGGGCTGCAGCTAGTTCGATTAAACATACTTTGGACGGTTTTAATTAACCTTGAACCCCATATATCCATATGGGGTTCTTTTTTTAATAAAGCCCAATGTCCGGCACTTCATGCAAGGCAGACACACTTCCATTACATTTCATCGGTCATCCGGCCTTCCCATTCCGGGAAAAATTCCCCCAGTTTGGCAGGAAAATTGAAGTAAACAATGGCAATTTTGTTCACCCTAAAGTCGTTATTTATTTACCCAAAATGAAAACAATGAAAAAGATCCTGGCCCTGGCATTGCTCCTAATCTTATTGTATTCCTGCAATCGTTCGGTAACACCATACCAGGCTGCCACAAACCATTATAATATTGCCGGAGCATGAGATAAAATTCCGGATCCCGGTTTCCATTTATCATCAATCACTAGCGCTTCTTAGTACATTGCAAACCCAATGTGCTGTTATGAAAAGGCTTTGGTTGATTTTTTATTTTATACCCGGCCGGCTTGTTAAGGCCCGATCATTAAGTCCGGACGCTATCCTGTCCGCACCCGTGCCGGCTGCCATTGAATGGGGAACCGTGGGGCAAACTTAACGGAGGTGATTCCGTTATTTTTAAATCCCTGGCCAAAAACAGTGCAACCTTCGTGTTCCGGCCGGGTGATCATAGGAATATATCCGGTAGAAAATTAATGCAATCAGATGGTTATACATTTCGAATATGATAAAAAACAGGTGCTGGGTGCGTTGAGGCATCACTTTATTTCGAGGCCTGAAATAAAAATTCTCCTGGTCATTGTGAACCTGTTCACCATCCTGAGTGCGGTACTTTTTTATTTGCATAAAATCAGACCCTTATCTTTTTTATTATTTTCATTCCTGTGGTTTGTATTGCTCTTAACCTTCTGGAAATGGCTTCCGCTAAGCGTTTACAAAAAATCGCAAACTTTCCTGGATACATTCAGCATGGATTTTAATGATCATGAAGTCGTATTGCAGACAGAACGCGGATCGCATGCCTGGTCATGGAAAGACTTCAGCGCATTTCTGGAAACCCCCTTTTTCTTTCACCTGTATTTTAACAGCAGGTCTTTTTTCCTGGTTCCTAAAGATGCATTTAAAGACCTGGAATCACTTCAGGAAATCAGGCATTTGCTGCGGAGCAAGCTGTTAAAACCAAAAACCAGAAGCTGAACACTTTTCGTATTTTGCGATCCGAAAAAATTATGAACGGTCATGGACATCAGTCAATGATCAGCGAAAATATTTATGATGATAAAATTTTTTAGTCAGCCCTGGCCCTGGTATATTTCCGGTCCAGCCATTGCCGGCATTATGGCAATCCTCATTTTTTCCGGGAAAACCTTCGGGTTTTCAGCTAACCTGTCGAATATCTGTTCGATGATCGGACTGGGGAAACGTGTTAGATATTTTAATTTCGACTGGAAAAGACAACAGTGGAATTTATGGTTTCTGACCGGATCCGTGATCGGGGGATATATTGCTGTTCATTTTTTTTCTTCACCAGATCCCCTGGCGCTCTCCACTGCAACGGTAGCGGATTTGCAAAAAGCTGAATATTCCATTCGATGGAAAACTGGAACCGTCAGCCATTTTTAACTGGGATTATCTGTTTACCGGTAAAGGAATGTTTTTATTCCTGGGTGGCGGATTTTTAATCGGATTTGGCACCCGGTATGCCGGTGGTTGCACGTCCGGTCATGCAATTACCGGACTCTCGAACCTGCAGTTACCCTCCCTGTTCGCCGTGATCGGATTTTTTGTTGGGGGATTATTTACCACATACCTGCTGTTTCCCATCATTTTTAAATAACCATCGTGAAAGCAATTAAATACATACTGACGGGCATTCTTTTTGGAATCATTATGACCAAATCGGAAGCTGTTTCCTGGTATCGTATCCAGGAAATGTTCCGCTTTCAATCCATATTCATGTACGGTATGATCGGCACAGCTGTTATAACCGGTTCCATACTGGTAGCGCTTATAAAAAAATACCGCCTGAAGGATTTCAGGGGAAGGACCATACAATTTGATTCCAAGGACAGGCACTGGAAAAAATACGCGATTGGCGGATCCATTTTTGGCATGGGGTGGGCGCTCACGGGCGCCTGCCCAGGACCTGTTTTTGTTTTACTCGGACAGGGTTATATGGTAATGATCCCGGTGATTGGCGGTGCACTGGCAGGCACTTTCGCCTATGGCCTCTTCAGGGATCGTTTGCCTCAGTGAACGACTGAGGTTTTTACTGTTTGTTTATCGCCGCGATCATCCGGTCTGCTTCGGTTTGTTGAAAGTTGGTCAACCCGCCGTCGCAGGTCAATATATAGGAAGTGCCTTCTTTATATATGTCCACGCGTTTAATGGTATAATCTTTAAATTCTGCAACGTCCCCATTATTGCCGGCTTTTAAAGCGGCCAGGCCCTGCTGGAAATATTTTAACTGGTTCAGGTCCTGGAATTTCAGCGTTTTGATGATTACTGAATTATTGTATTCCTGGGTCCGGAATTGGAGTACATAACAGGTGTCTGATGGTTTGGTGATACGCTGCAGGCTGATGGGCCAGGTGCCCTGCCTTACATCAGCAATATTAATGGTTCCGGAATTTACAATTTTAAACTGCGCCTTCATGGCCAGGGGTGAAATCAGGATTAGCAGGAGAAGATTTTTCATACGAACAGATTGAATTTTTAGGTGATGAATTAATTCTGACCCTTGATTAAATTATTAATGATGAATATCATTCTATTGGCCTCGGGTTGTTGAAAATTGGTTACCGCTCCGTCATAACTTAATATATACCAGATGTCGTTTTTTTTCTTATCCACTCTTTTGATTGAATAATCCCTGAATTCGGCCACATCTCCGTTCGAGCCCTTTTTTAAGGAAGATAGGCCCATTTCGAAATATTTCAGTTGATCCAGATTGTATATTTCCATGGTTTTGATAGTCACCGCATTCATGGCAGCCTGATCCCTGAATTGAAAGGCGTAACAGGTATCTGTATAGTAAATCACTCTTTGCAGGTTGATGGGCCAGGGGGCCAAACGCACCGTCATGAGATCGACGGAAGGGTAATCTGTATTTGAAAACCAGGACCCGGAAGGGGTGTGCAGGAACAGAGATATCAGAAAAAGGTACTTCATGGGTAGTATTGGCCTTACAATATAAAATGATATACTTGTTTTTGCAATGAAAGAGAACCTCTTTTTTAGAAACGAAAAATGTTTCAAAAAAATATACTTCCTTTCAAAAATGAATGTTAAAAACCGGGGGAAAATGAGTATTACTACTTACAATAAAAATGGCCAATACCCACCAGCCCGGATGGGTATTGACGCATTATGCAACCTGTCCAACACTAGAAAACCAGTTCTTCCTGTAATACTTCCAGCCTGTTATCCACATCAATGATTCCCGGGGCAGACCAGGCTGCCAGTTCTGCATCTTCCTTTTCCTTGATTGATTGCACAGTCCCACGGAGTATCACTTTGTTGCCGGCTATTTCAACCGTTACCCTGTCTGAATCTATGGTTGCGCTACGGTGGAAAAAATCGCTGATTTTCTTTTTGATATCAATCGGGGTAGCCGTTGTTGTTACTGAAATGAAATTGTAAATAGCCCGTATTCCCGTAAGATTCTCTATTGCCTTTTTTGCAGCCCTGCGTTGGTAATCCCATTCCACTTCTCCATTCAGGGTCACGACACCGTCTTCAACCTTAATTTTAATTTTATTTTCGTTAACTGCTGAATGCCATTTTAAAGCATTTAAGATTGCTTCAGCAATTTCAGTATCGGTTCTCCGGGAGGAAGAAGAAATTCCAACCTGAATTTCCTCAGCAATGGCTTTAACGCCTGACGTATTTTTGGCAACCCGTTCGGCAACCAATTTCTTTGAGTAGGAATCAACAATTCCCGTAAGTGTTACTATACCGTCTTTTACAAAAACACCAATATTCGCGGCATTCAGGATCGGTTCCCAGTTCAACTGGGCAATGACATCTTTTTGAATTTGGGAATCGTTTTTCATAACCAGGAATTTAATTGTTAATGAATCAGTTCTTTAATCCGGGATCCTGATTTTTAGCAGCGGCCTGACTAAAAATTACAATACAAAGAAAAGTACATAAGGCTATCCTAAACAATGATACCTGTTAGCCTTTAAAATGAGACTGATCATTACCTTAAGATCGAATACTCAGGTTTCCTGGCTCATGTTTTGGGAGGAACCGGGCGGAATACCGGATATACTTCCGGATACAGGATCAAAATCAGTTAGGATCCTGATAAAAATCAATATATTAGTTATTGATTGTCAATATTTTTGCCTTACCCAGTTTTACATTTTCTTCTTGGATCCACAGGCCGGGTTATTATAAGGTAAACAACGGGACTAGCTCCTTTAGTACAAATAAAATTTTTCAAGTATGAAAAAAATAATAGCGGCATTTGATGGTCTTCGGTTTTCCCAAAGCACGTTAGACTATTCTGTTTACTTTGCAAAACAGGACAATGCACATATCGTTGGTGTTTTCCTTCAGGAATCGACAAGGGTAGGCTATGCAGTCTATGCTACAATTGTGCAGGACGCTGCTCCCGGAAGAACCATTTTTGATGAAATAGAATTGGCAGACAGGAAAGCAACTGAAGAGGCGATTGCGCGTTTTGAGGAAGGATGCAGACAGGCGAAAGTGAATTATTCCATTCACCGTGATAAAAAGAGCGCTTTTGAAGAATTGATGCATGAAACCATTTTTGCTGACCTGTTAATAATCGATGCCTGGGAAACCTTTTCCTATATTGAATCAGGTCTTCCGGGCTGGTTTATCAAAAATGTTTTGCACCATGTTCATTGCCCGGTCATGGTGGTACCCAAAAAATTCTATCCCATACAGAAACTGGTGCTCCTGTACGATGGATCACCATCCTCTGTACATGCCATTCGGATGTTTAACTATATTATACCGGAAATGAACCGTTTCGAAGCGAAACTCGTCAGTGCATCTGAAGACAATTCTTCCATGCATCTTCCCGACAACAAACTATTAAAAGAATGGATGAAAAGACATTTTCCTGAGGTAACATATCAGGTTTTGAAAGGCTATGCCAGGGATATTGTTGCCATGCTAAAGGCTGAAGAGCCCGGTGTATTGGTAGTTGCCGGTGCTTATCACAGATCGAACCTTTCCATGTGGTTTCATAAAAGCCTCGCAGATCTTTTGATAAAAGAGGTGAAAGTTCCTGTGTTTATTTCGCATATCTGAAGGCTCAAAAAAAACGGGGTTACTTTGACCCGCCCCGTCGGATGGGTGCGGGATATCATGCAATCTGAAAAATCGGTCAAATTCAAACCGGCATCCCGGCAGTAACCTTTTTATCGGTGGGTAATAAAAAGCGGCAGCTTATGTTCGTTTATAATTTCGGAAATAAAACTTTTTTTCATTGTCAGAGAAAAAGAGGATCGTCCGAAAGCTCCGCTGATGAGAATGGCACTCTTTCTTTCGCTTAACCAGGTATTAAAATATTTTCCGGGATTGATATCCAGTTTCATTATGGTAAGACTGGGAAAATGTCTGGCAGCGAGCTCTTCAATATTTTCCTTTTCGGGGATTACGGAATCCTTATTCTCCCCGGCATAAACCAGGAGGGTGGGGTGATTCGCCATTTCAGGAAACAGGTAGGCGAATTGTTTAATAGCATAAACGGATGATTCACTGCCGTCATAAGAGAGAATATTGGTTACCGGATATTCAAATATATCGGGTACAACAAGAACCGGACATTCTACCTGGTGCAGGATATCCTGCAGGTGCTCATTGGGTTCAGCTGCAAATAACTTTTTATTATAGGGATCTACCCCAAAGATTAATAAGTCAGCAAACCTGGTTTCCTTTTTAAGTTGAGGTAAGGCGAAATCATAAAAATCCCTGTGTACATGGCAGGCGATTTTATATTTTTTGCAGAGATTTTCAAACATTTCAATATTTGTTTCTAAATTCCCTTCCCCGGCATCTTCCGTAAAGGGGATGAAAATAGAACCGGATATGGCATCTGTATAACTCCATAAATTGGCATAATCAGCCTGCGGGAGAAATATGCCGGTTAAAAAAACAGGCTGTATTTCATTCATTTTACGGGCGAATTCAAACGCATTTTCCGGAAAACGCGTTCCCTCGAAAGCCAGCAGTAGTTTTTTCATAATATTTTCTTCAAATTTATTTCATGTGGCCCTTCCGGGCAATGATATGAATCAAAACGGGCGTTGATAAAAGTCATAAGGGCCATTCAGAAGGAAGGAATCCGGGATATCAGGGTTCTTTCCTAAAGGTCTTTAGGAGGAATCATAATATGTATCATCTCAAGGGATGATTCAAATCAGCATTATGGATGGGACTTCATATTATTTTTGCTGTGGGTTTTCAGAGGATATTGGAATAAATAAAGCTGGATTTTTATCCGGCTTTTTTTTGCTTGGCATCATGTTACCGGCTGTCGGAAGAATGATTAAGTTTCCGGCTTTCATTAAAAATCCTGGTTATGAAGGCAAAATGGTTGTTTATCGGGGCTTCATTCCTTTTATTTATGAACTGCTCCACTTCCCGTATTGTTCATACCTGGAAATCTCCGGATCTTCCCGACAGGTATTTTAACACGATTCTGGTAATAGGCCTGTTTAACATCAAAGACAGTGTTCTGCGGGAGAAAATGGAAGATCATTTGGTAGGCGATTTAAGTGAAAGAGGCTGTAAGGCTGTATCCTCCTTTAAAAAGTATGGCTCTAATTCCTTCAGGGGATTACAGGAAGAGGATGTCTTAAAAAAATTTCAGGGGGATGGGGTAGATGGAATTGTTACCATCGTTTTGCTGGAAAAAAAGAGCCAGCAATTTTATGATTCCCGGAAAATACTGGAATCTCCGGATGCAATTTATCAAAGACGTTTCTGGGGGTATTACAGTTCGATATATGACCTGCTATATGATCCAGGGTATTACCAGGAATCAACCAGTTATTTCTGGGAAAGCCATTTTTATAATATGGAATACAAAGAATTACTTTATGCAGTTCAAACTAAGTCTTTTGATCCCAAATCAACGGAAAGCCTGGCGCATGAGTATGGAAAATTAATTATAAATGATATGGCGAAGAATAGGTTAATTCAGTAGGGTTCCCCCTGTAAAAAATCCGGGTAATGGACTTTTACCGGTATTAAAAGAGTCAAAACACCCGGTAAAATGATGAAAATCATATTTTGGGATATTAAATATCATTTTACGGGTTAAGGATTTCAAATACTTTTGTAATGTCGATAGTTATTCTCTGACCATTATAAATCGCTTTTTATATGAAAAAGGTGATTCTTGCTTTCGATGGCAGCAATTTTTCTGAAGCTGCATTTGAATTCGCCCGCCGGCTGAATGAATTGAAACCCTTATTACTTACCGGTGTTTTCCTGCCTCAGGCAGAGCTGTATAATTTATGGAGTTATGCAGACGGAGTGGGAGGACTTTATATTCCCCTTTTTGGAAAACCGAGAATCCGAACTGGTTCAAAAGAGTGTTGATCAATTCGAGAAACGTTGCCGGAGTAATAGCATAGAATTCCGGGTGCACAAAGATTTCTATGATTTTGCAATACCGGAATTAAAAAAGGAAAGCCGTTATGCCGACCTGTTGATCATCGGGAGTGAGAAATTCTATGAAAATGCAGGCGCCAAATCGCCTAATCAATACCTGCAGTTTGCCCTGCAGGATGTTCAATGTCCGGTAATCCTGGTGCCTGAAAAATTTGAATTTCCTGAAAATATAATACTGGCATATGACGGGACGGAAGATTCCGTTTTCGCCATCAAGCAGTTCGCCTATCTTTTTCCCGAATTGACGAAAAAGGAAACATTTCTTTTATACGTCAGTGAAGATCCTGAAGATGATTTCCCGGATAAAATTCAAATGGAGGAACTCGCTGCCCGGCATTTTAGTAAACTGACATTTTGGAAGCTTGATATGAGTCCCAAAAAGAACCTGAGGAACTGGTTAATGAATAAAAAATCCACCTTATTGGTCAGTGGTTCTTATGGGAGATCGGGTATATCCCAGCTTTTTAAAAAGAGCTTTATGAAGGAAGTCATTTCAGATCACAGGCTTCCGATTTTTATTGCACATAAATAGGTATACATAAGCCAGGTTGGTTGGAAATGAATGGATTATCGGGATCCTGGTAAATAGGAATCATGTTCGGGCCTGCCGTCGCTCCTCTGGGTGTTGGATCTGCATGTCCCGCTACGATATCAATCGCTGTAGCGCTTTATATATTATGCAAAAAATATAATCACGACTTTATTTGGAATCTGAAACAGTATCAGCGTGCCGGGAAACCAGTACAGTAAGCCCGGCTGAACCTGATTTGAGTAAGAATGCCTGAAAGACATTTTAAAAACTTAAAAGCAATGTCCGGGTTCCAAAAATTAATTCATTCTTTTTTAAAGGATAACAGGGGAAGGGACATTCCAAAAGATAATTGTTCAACCTTGCTCGGAAACAGAAGCTTCTGGAAAAAATTCCTGTGCTGATCGGTAAACATGATGATCAGGGAGGGTTTTAACCGGTATATCTGCCTTTGTAAGTCCTTAAGTAGGGATTGGGAGGATCGTCTTTTTTCAATCTGAAGATCTATCACATAATGAAGGCTGTCTTTGATTCCTTTTTTAATCAATTTTTCGTTAGGGATTACTTCATCCGGACTGCTTAAATGCAATACATGTATTTTAGCTCCCAGGGGGCGTGCAAAGGCAACTACTTTTTTTAATTCTTTCGCATAATGGCTGAAATCGCTTGCATACAGTATGTCTTTTACAGGTTTCATCCTGTAATTTTTAGGAACCGTAATTACAGGCACTTTCGACCGGGTTGTCAGATTCCCGGTATGGGTGCCCAGCAGTTTATTTAATTTCCCGGCCCCCCGTGTGGATATGGAGATAAAATGAATGTCAGTATGGTCCCTGCAGTAATCCATAATCGCTATGTCGGCCGACAATCCATATTTTGCCAGGCAGCTGTATTTCCCGGGAACGGTATTTGTTGATTTATAAACAGCCCTGACGAATTTTTCCAGTTTTTGGGTAAAATGGACGGCTTCCCGGTCCACATTTATTTTGAAATCCGCGTCCGTCCATTGGGGCAGCCGCCTGGTATTGAAAAAATGGATAAATTGTATGGTTAGTTTTTGTTTTGCTGACCACTGCAGGGCAAAACGAATCCCTGCTTTGGAATTAGTCGAAAAATCTGTCGGTACAAGGATTTTAGGCATATAAGCAATATTGAATATTATTAAGAAAACATCTTCTCTTCGAAGCGTTATATGATAATCAATTTACCCAAACTTAGTGAATTGCCGGGCTTTTGCAATTAACTAATATCATTTGTGCTTATGATTTTTGTAATGACATGTTCTCAGGAATTCTAATAAGTTTACAAATGTCTTTCCGAGAGTCTTTTTTAATCAATTTTGGAAGTTTATGCAGGTGAACCTTTCCTATACAGGCAATTTTAAAGGATTAAACGAATCCGATCTGCAGCAATTGACGAAGCGATATGGGAAAAATGTATTTAAGGATGGCCGCCGGTATGGGTTTTTGTATACAATCCGGGATATTATAAAGGAGCCCATGTTCCTGATGCTGCTGATAGCCTGTTCGATTTATTTTATTCTGGGAGAATCAAAAGAAGGCTTTTTAATGCTGGTGGCTATTTTTTTTGTGACCGCCATTTCTGTATACCAGGAAGTAAAAAGTTCAAGGGCCCTGCTGGCATTAAAGCAGTTTACGGAACCTAAAGTAATTGTAGTGCGGGACGGGAAGGAAAAAATTATTTATTCTGAAGAATTACTGCCCGGGGATATTATGAAACTGGAGGAGGGCAACAGGATCCCCGCGGATGCGGTTATTGTTCAGGCAAACGATTTAACCGTTAATGAATCAATACTTACCGGCGAGTCCGTTCCGGTGGACAGGAATCCGGAAGCAGGGTTAAACCAGATATTCCAGGGTACTACCATCAATTCAGGAATGGGTTATGCTGCGGTAACGGCAACGGGCAACGATACGAGACTGGGCAAACTGGGAAAATCGATCAGTAGTATTCAAAGTTCAAAAACCCTGTTACAGAACCAGATCGGCCGTTTTGTAAAAATCATGGCGGGTTTTGGTTTTATTGCATTTGCCATCATCTGGCTGATCAATTTTTTGCATAACGGCGACGTCATACAAAGTTTATTATTGGGTCTGACGCTGGCCATGTCAGCAGTGCCCGAAGAAATACCTGTGGCCTTTTCTTCCTTTATGGCATTGGGAACTTCCCGTATGGCCCGGCTGGGTATTATCACCCGGCAACCGCAAACCGTTGAAAACCTGGGCGCGGTTAGTGTAATTTGCCTGGATAAAACCGGAACGATTACTGAAAATAAAATGCAGGTGAGGAAATTATATGATTTTGAAACAAATCAAATGGATGATCTGCTTAATCAGCAAACCGTTAAAAACAGAAAGTTGCTGTGGTATGCCCGGCTGGCCAGTGAGGCAGACCCTTTTGATTCGATGGAAAAGGCTATTGTGGAATTATATGGAAATAACCCCGATCCGGGGGATCAGGCGGGCTGGAATATGGTTTATGAGTATCCATTGGAAGGACACCCGCCCATGATGACGCACGTATATTTCTCGGGAAGTGATTTGCTGGTAACAGCAAAAGGGGCCCCGGAAAGGATTTTGAGAATTTGCAGGCTGGATGACCCTGCCAAACAAAAACTGGAATCGATTGTCCTGCAAATGGCTTCATCAGGATACCGGGTGATGGGTATATGCAGTACATTAAACCCTGCAGGCGAATACCCGGAAAAACAGGATGATTTTAACTGGGAATTTAACGGGTTACTGGCCTTATATGACCCGCCTAAATCAAATGTTCAACAGGTATTCGAAAAATGGTATCAAGCGGGCATAAAAATAAAAATGGTTACCGGCGACTATATGGAAACAGCTATGAATATAGCTAAACAGACGGGCATGAAACAGGTTGAGAAAGGAATCACCGGGGACCAGATCATGGAATTGCCGTCAGAAGAGTTGCAAAAGGAAGTTTTCGATGTGAATATTTTTTCCCGGATGTTTCCTGAAGCAAAATTAAAACTGGTAGAGGCAATCAAGGCGAACGGAGATATCGTAGCTATGACAGGGGACGGTGTAAATGATGCGCCTGCCCTCAAATCATCTCATATCGGGATTGCCATGGGATATAAGGGAACAGATATAGCAAAACAGGCAGCCGACCTGATTATAACAGACGATAACCTGGATAAAATTTCCGATGCCATTTTACAGGGAAGAAAGATTTATAATAACCTGAAAAAAGCCATCCGGTACATCATTTCCATTCATATACCCATCATATTCACTGCATCGTTTCCCCTGTTGCTCGGGTGGAAATACCCGAATATTTTTACACCCATACATATTATTTTCCTGGAATTGATTATGGGGCCTACCTGTTCGATTTTTTATGAGCGTGAGCCCGCCGAAAGCAATTTGATGGATAAAGCACCCAGGCCGCCGAATCAAAATATGTTTTCCGGTAAAGAATTATTGCTGAGTATCGTTCAGGGATTCATTATCACCATTGGCCTTCTGTCCCAGTATTATTATTATATGATGCACAATCTGGCCATTGATTTCGTCCGGACCATTGTATTCACTACCCTGATCCTGAGTAATATATTTCTCACTTTATGTAACCGCTCTTTTGAGGAAACGCTGAATAAAACGATGCGGTATAAAAATTCCCTGGTTCCCTATACGCTTTCCATTTCTGTTATTTTTCTTGTATCCATTCTTTTCATCACGCCCATCAGGAATATATTTCAGCTGACCGGCATCGGGCTGCATCATTTTTTTATTTGTTTGCTGGTAAGCCTTGTTTGTACCGGCTGGTTTGAATTGTATAAAGGCTGGCTGAACTATACCAGGGGCTGATGGGACCACTTTTATTTAAGACGCTGGTATATCTCAATGGCTTTGCCGCCGTTTTGATAGCTGATGGTCTGTTTGAATTCATCATTCCCATTCATTTCAAGATCAATATCAATATCATGACCCCTGTCCTGGTAATAGCTGGAAGCACTAACAGACTCTTTTAATTTATTGGTTCCCATCATTTCAAATTTTCCGAACCCGATTCCGGTATGGTTTCTTTTGGCAGAATCAGAGTAAGTATGTCCCCATATAAAATGGTTACCATAATAGGCTTTAAATTGAGTTGTATTGTACTTTGTAGTATCCTTTCCCTTTACATAAAATGTCTTTGATTCCTTCCAAACTCCGTCCAAAGGAGTCTGGGTGGCCGTTCCAACAGTCCTGTATTCTTCTGTTAGTGTGATTTTCTGGCTCATTGCCTGCATATCGGGTATTATCTGTTTGTAACCGGAATCGGTTTTCGAAATAATTAATTTAAACCTGATGGTACTGTCATTCTTTATACTATCAGAAGCGTTGTATATAATATTCTCTGTTACCGTATCCTTATCAGCACTGTACGAACCAATACCGAAACTGCTTACTGAATCCTGCGGGTTGAAATTGGCATACATCATATATTCGCCTGTATAAATCTTTAGCTGTTTCAGCGAACGGTATGTGGTGTCGGTTGTACTGGTTTTTATTGATTGGGATAACATGCTGTATGCGCCCGGCATGAGAACGGAGTCTTTTTTTTCAGCATTGTTGCAGGCGATTAAAAACAGCAATGTGGTTGTTAAAAGAAGTTTCATGTTAATAGTTTTACGATGAAGAATAATAAAACCATGAATAGCGGCCATCTGTTTCAAAAGGAGGAAAATCAATGGAATTCTAAGGGGAGATTCAAAAAAACCCGATCAGACCAGGAATTGAAGTAATGGGCTGTTGCATACTAAATATAAGTAAAATTCAAAATATAAAATATATTTAAAACCCGTCCTGCCAGGGGTTTAATATATCCGGGAGTAAGGGGATCTGCTCAGGTAAGCGGAGTGGTGGCCTCGCCAGGAATCGAACCTGGATCTGGAGCTTCGGAAACTCTTATACTATCCATTGTACGACGAGGCCTATTTGATCAACCCGGGCACATTGCTGCTAAAGATTTTTACGGCAATGGCCAGCAATATTACGCCAAAAAATTTACGTATAGCAACCATTCCGGCAGGACCTAAAATCCGCTCTATGAAATTGAGGGATTTTAATACGATATAGACAATCACCAGGTTGATCAGGATGGCAATTAACAACAGGCTTTCTTCATAATTCGCTTTCAGGGAGATAATGGTGGTCAGGGTTCCGGAACCTGCAATCAGCGGAAATGCAATGGGCACCATCATGGTGGTCTTGGATTCCTTATCACTTTTAAAAAATTCGATTCCCAGGATCATCTCCAGGCCCAGGATAAAGATCACGATTGACCCTGCTACTGCAAAAGAATGGGTTTCTACACCCAGAATATGCAGAAAGGGTTCTCCCAGGTACAAAAACAGGATCATCAGACCCCCTGAAATCAGCGTGGCCTTCACTTCATGTATTCCTCCCATTTTTTTCTTCAGCGATAAAAGCAGGGGAATTGAACCGACAATATCAATTACGGCAAACAGGGTAAAGGTCACCGTCAGCACCTCGTTAAATCCTGCGGGCATGGTTTGATTTTAAAGATGAAAACCGGGTTTTCCCGGCCTCAAATATATTTGAATCCCGTTACAAACTCAGGTCCACCCCCACCATCATATTGAACCGTTTGCAGTTATAGCCGTAAATATCAAAGTATTGCTGGTTGGTGATATTCTGAAAACTGGCAAATAACCGGGCCTGCTTCAACTGGTAAGAACTGAAAAAATCAAGGTTATAGTAAGAGGGCATGGGGTTTGGTCCGATATCATAGGGACCGGGCTGGCGCGTCCCGACAAATCTCAGGGCAGGAGCCAGCAGGAGCCGGGCTGTTGGCTGCCAGTTCAGACGGGTGTTCGCTATGAATTTCGGGCGTCTGTACAGATTATAGGTTTTCAGGTCCCCTTCCATTCCCTGGCCATCCACATAACTCAGGTTATTGATCCAGTAAAAGGCCTTGGCAAACCGGATATCAGCCTCCACTTCAAATCCATAGTCATGCTGGGAATCCTGGTTTACATATTTTGAAGAATAGGTTACCGGATCCGTATAAAAAATAATAAGGTCCTTTGTGTCCCTGATAAATCCTGCAACCCGTATCATCGATCCACCCCCTGTCTCCGCCTGTGCGCCCAGTTCCCAGGTGGTACTGCTTTCCGGTTTCAGCGACTGGTTTCCATATTCGCTGAACAGCTGGTACAGGGAGGGTATTTTATAGGCAGAAGAAATATTCAAAAAAGCCTTCAGACTGCTGCTGATATGGAAGGAAGGATTGATGGTATAAGTGAAATTATTTCCATAAATGGAATGACGGTTGGCCCGGATACCGGCTTCAAAATCAAATCCCGACAGGTTGGTGACCAGGAAGGAAGCATATGCGGCATATTGATTAATAAACGCACTGTCGCTGCCCAGGGTTTCCGAATAGTTGCCATAACTGCCCAGGCTGATATCATGCTGATCGGTTTTCTGATGCATATACAGGAGGCCGCCGACCAGCTGCATATTTTTTCTAAAATTATAATTTATATAAGATTCTAAAGTAAAATTAGCGGCATTATATTCCCCGTTGGAATAATAGGCATAAGGACTGGATATATACATGCTGTCGTCGGTAAATCCCCTCTCTGCTTTTTGATAACTGACACTGGTATTCCAGCTGAACTGGTTCCGGTGATAATTCAGGGTCAGTATTCCGAGATTATTTTTATTCTTACCGGTATAATCCCGGTCGTCTGTATAGGCACTTTCATCCAGGTCGTAATGATAGTCGCTCAGGGTACCGAGGAATTTTATACTGAAATATTTGGAAAACGAATATTTCAATTCTGCTTCCAGGTTATTTTGTGAGAACCCGTCGGGGTCGAATCCTTTATTACCCAGGCTGTCGTAAGCAGATGAAAATCCTTTGCTTTTCTGGTAATTGTACTGCAGGCGATATGAAAACTTATTGATGCTTCCGTCTGCACCCACTCCTGTGCGCAGCGAATTATAGGTTCCATAACTGAATGTTCCGTGTACGGCCAGTGGTTTTTTGGCAGCCTCCTTTAAAAAAATCTGCACAACGCCGGCAACGGCATCGCTGCCCCAGATAGTTGACTGGCCCCCCCTCAGGATTTCTATACGTTCAATCTGTTCGAGCGGAATGCTGTTGAGGTCAAAACTGTTGCTGATCTGGGAAGGATCTGTTACGGGTACACCGTCGATCACAATCAGCAGGTTTCCGGAAGGAGCCCCGCGAAAATAATTTTCCACGTTGGTACCCGGGGAATTGTTGCTGCCGACCATCATGAAGCCGGCCTGCATGTTCAGCAATTCCGGCAGGGTGCGCCCGGAATTCTGCCGGATCGCTTCAGCATCCAGCACGGTCACGATCTTGCCGGTCTGAGACTGCTTAATGTCCGATTTGGAAGCAGTCACAACAACCGGGTTCAGGTCTTTGATTTTTACGGAATCAGCCGGTACGCGCCGGGAATCATGTTGCGCAAGGGTCTTTCCTGCCAGGGCCAGGGCAAGTAAGGAGAAAAAAAACTGTTTCATGCTCATTCTTCGTTTTAATTGGGTTGTTTGGAAGAATAAGCTTTCGAATCAATGAAATAAGTAGAAATGTAAGACCTGCCACCATGTGAAGGCAGTATCCTGCATCTCCGGCTTTTCACCCGAAAGCTCAGTGATAAGTAATGTATCTGGCAGGTCTTCTGGCTTGTTTCCTGTTTACCGCCTTCCCATCCGCCGATTGATTGGCTGACAGTGGCTGCAGTGTAAACAATTCCCGTTCGCCGGTTGGCGGACGAATGAAACTCACAGCTACGGGGATAGCGCCGGTTTTACACCGGACTTCCCTTTTAACCCCCGCTATGCGGGGACCAGATGGTGCAAATGTAATGGAGAGTTTGAAAAGAATGCCGAAAATTTATTTTTTAACCGGCTTGTTATAGTTGATGCTGATACCGGCAAAATAATTGGCCGTAGGCGCTGCATTATAATATCTTCCTCCGGCTGCATTGATATCATTACCCAAACTGTACTTCGCATTGAGGGCATTTTCAACACCCGTATAAAAGGAAACGTTTAATTTTTTAACCGTTGTTGCATAACCGATCCTTCCGCCGAGCAGCTGGTAAGAAGCTGCATAAGCTGTATTGGCATCATTCAGCGGCATTTTATCACTATAATAATAACTGAGGTGCAGAAAAATACCAGGCCTGCTGTTGAGATCCACACCACCTGTGAACGTATTGTTGGCCACGCCGGGCAGGTGATTGCCATCATAACTGGTATTGTCTTTTTTAAAATCTCCGTACGTGAAATGATCGAGCGTATAAGATGCCCAAATTCGCGCACTGGTGATCAGGCCCATGGCTGAAGGCAGCAGCTGGTAAGACATCTGCGATTCAATTCCTTTTTGTGTGGTGGATCCGGCATTCGTATAATAATCGGCATTGCTGGAATCTTTTCGTACCACAATGGCCTGCTGCAGTTCAAAATAAAATCCGATCACTTCAAAGTATAATCGTCTGTTGAAAAAGCTGCTTTTCAATCCGGCTTCATAACTGATCCCGTTTTCCGGCTGCAAATCGGTGTTGATACTGCCGGTGGAAGGCAGAACTTCCGATACGGTAGGTGGTGAAAATCCTTTGGATATGCTGGCATAGGCTAATATATCCGGTGTGATCTTTTTCGAAATGGCAAAACGGGGAGCAAGTTCATTGCTGAATGTTTTATTCCTGGGCAGGGAGCCGGGATCAGAAACCCGGTGAATGCCAATGAAAGACTCGTTATAACTAAGTCCGAATGAGGCCTGCCATCCTTCACCAAAAAACAAATCCGCCTGTGCGAAAAGGGTATAGGTCCAGGTGTTGATATTATCGCTGGTTTGCAGGGTATCGGGAGCCCCGTTCACATTCCCGTAATCCTGGGTCTGGAAAAATCCTTTCTGTGCTTCACCTCCAAAACTCAGGTGTAACAGATCCGTGGTATAATTAAAGTCCGTTCTGCCGCCGAAATGTGGTTCACTCCGGAATTCATAATTTCTGAAAGTCGGGTTTGTATAATTGGTATAGGCCGTGTAGAAATTCGTCGTGTTCTGAAATTTTGAATTGAAGCGTTCGGTATTTGTAATGGCAGCCATAAAGGTTTTCTGATATACCGCCGCCTGCGACTGGTCTGCTGATGGGAACGGGCCGAATGCCGGGCGGGACTGTTTCGGGTTGGCATTGTATTCGGAAAGGTTCAGGGCGCCCGGCGTCTGATAATAGAGGTCGCCATAAAATGCATACGTGCTCAGGGTATGGCGATCGTCGTTTTTCAGCATGGATTCCCAGGTAACAATATCCCTGCGCAGGTTGGTATGGTCCCGGTATCCGTCGGAAGTCTGGTGGGAATAATTGATGATATTTCCCCCGTTTTCATTTCCCAGCCGCACCTGTGCATTGAGGGTATTGCTATTGAATGTACCATGACTGTAATCAGCGCTAAAACCCGGCTGCCAGGTATCCGGTCTGGATTTGATGAGCAGGGCACCGCCGGTTGCGGCTCCGTAGAGGCTGCCTGCAGGCCCTTTGATCACTTCCATGGAATACATATCAGAGGGGGCGAGCTGGGTCAGATACGTATTTCCTCCCGGATCGGTAAAGGGGATGCCGTCCAGGTAAACTTTTACATTTCTGACGCCAAAGGGTGAACGCAGGGTGCTGCCCCTGAAACTGAGCCTGTAACTGCCCGGTGATCTTTCTTCCATGCGCACCCCCGGGATACTATTCATGGCGGGTACGATACTCAGATTATTGTAACGGTTCCATTCGGCTTTCGTGATCACACCCACAGCCACCGGCACTTCCGAAAGCCTGCGGTTCTGTTCATAGGCCTGAACCACTACTTCCTGTAATAATTTTCTGTCGGCTGAATCCGGAAACTCTTTGCTGTCCTGACCGCGCGCAATTCCCGAAATCAGCAAAAAAGCCCCGCAAATCCAGTTTTTCATTTTTTGTTTTTATTCCGCAGCAAATGTAGAAAAGAATATTTCATTATCTTAACCTCTTGTCTGTTTGTTTCCTGCGGAATGGCACCATTAACCGGGACTATGGTAAAAAATGAAAAGCTGGGCGTTTTTGACTGCACGATGATTGTGGTGAGCCTGGTGATTGGTATGGGCATCTTCCGCACACCCGTAAATGTAGCCCGGCATGTTCCGGATACATTTTTGTTTTTCTTTACCTGGATCGCCGGCGGAGTGGTTGCGTTATGCGGTGCGCTAACTTATGCAGAAATCGGGTCAAGACTTCCGGTGATGGGCGGATATTATAAAGTGTTCTCCTACGGATACCATCCCTCCGTTGCTTTTGCCATCAACTGTATCATCCTGATTTCAAATGCAGCTTCCCTGGCCGGAGTTGCCCTGATCGGCGCAGAATATATTTCCGGAATTCTTTTTCCTGCTGTTACTGAAGCACAGGCTTTGCAGGTAAGAGAAATCGCGATCGCCCTTTTTTCTATCATTCTGTTTTACGGAGTGAATCTGCTGGGACTTAAAATGAGTGCGCGAACACAGAATGTGCTGACGGTGATTAAAATTTTACTGATCGTGCTTTTGATTACGCCCTTATTTTTTGCAGGCCGTTCAGGAACCCGTGTTATGCAGCATACCGCTTTCCCGGGCTGGATAAGCTATCTCAAAGGATTTGGCGCCGGGCTGATTGCGGTATCATTCACCTATGGCGGTTACCAGCAGACCATTAATTTTGGATCTGACATTGAAAAACCGGGCCGCAATATTCCCCGTGCCATCTTCATGGGCATTTTTATCATCATTGTTTTATACCTGAGTATCAATTATGCTTATTTGCGGGTAATCGGGCTGGAACCGCTTCGGAATACGAAAGGAATTGCATCTGTGATGGCAGCCCATGTATTCGGGGATGCGGCGGGCAGAATACTTTCTGTTTTACTTTTTCTATCCGTTCTGGCCTATGTGAATGTATTGCTGATGAGTAATCCGCGCGTGATGTATGCGATGGCGGCAGACGGCGTTTTGCCGGCTTTTTTTGCAAAACGAAACCCAGGTACCGGCGTGTTGGTTACTTCATTAACTGCGTTTGCTGCAGCCTGCGTGTTTATTATTTTCTGGATGAGGGCATTCGACAAAATCCTGAGTTTTACCATCTTCCTGGACTGCTTCGGAATGGCCGCTTCGGCCGCAACCATATTTAAATTGAGAAAACAAAAAGTGCACCCCGAGGGGCTGGCATTTTACCGGATGAAATTATTTCCCCTGCTTCCGGTTGTTTTTATTACCGCTTATACTTTTGTAGCCATCAGTATTGCACTGGACACGCCCTATACAGCGCTCACCGCCCTGGCCGTCCTGGGGACTTTTATGCTTATTTATTTTTTGGGAAGAAAGCTTACAGCCTGACGCTAATCGCCGGTGGCCTGATAAAAAATTACACCATACGGGTATTTTTTTGCGCCCTTTCGCGCACTATTTTGCTGCAGATGGGAGTTCCGAAACCCATGCGTTTTGCAAAGAGTAGGAATTTGAAATTTATTTTTATGATGAAGACGGAATTGGATTGGAGGGGTTCAGGGGAACTCAGTGATCAGGAAATGAAAACGCTGTATGGAGGGGCTGTAAGTCCCATCTGGTGGGGGGTTATCTGAGGTGCAATTAATAATTTTGGAGATATGCGGGAAGGCCTCAGCGACAGCTTCAGCGGTAAACCGCCCCGTTATTGAATCCTTACAATTTATTTTATGAATTTATACCGGAGATGGCCGATCAGGGCATTACGTTATGCAGCACTCATCGTAATTTCTTATTTAATCATTCATTTGATCACCAGCCATCTGCCGTCTATTATTCGTTCACTCAAAAAAAATACAGAATGAAAAAAAACCGGAAAGAGGAATTTCTCTGTGGACTGGAGGAATTGCCTATGGAAGAAGCGGTGGCAATCACCGGGGGGGAAAGTTTATGGTATTGGATCAGCTATGGGATTGGTTATGCGGGTTACCTGATAACCAATGCATCCGGCCAGAAAGCGATGAATACAGCCCTGGGTTAATCAGCCGTTTTACCGAAATAAGAAGAGACTTCGCGGGAAGTCTCTTTTTCATATAGGATATATGATCCTGGAAAGTTCAGAATTAAAAGATACGTCCATATGGTATTTGCCAGCCATGAGCCGGTCCGGACTGGTTATCTACTGGCTGGTCATCGTTTTATTTCTTTTCGGGTTTCTGTCTCTTTTTATTATTCATGTCGATATATCCGTACATGCCGCCGGTATGATCCGGCCATTGAATGAGAGAACAGACATCAAATCGCCTGTATCCGGCATTATAGATTCGATATTTTATAAAGAAGGAGACCCCGTATCGAAGAACAGTATTCTTTTGACCCTCCGCGATCCTGCCCTGTCAGAAAAACAGCGGCAGAATGAAACTGAAATTTCCCAGTACCGGATTTTTATTCATGACCTGGACCTGCTTACCCTGTCTGCAGGGGTTTCCGAAAGGCTGGTACCCCTGATAAAAAGCCCGCTGTACCAGCAACAGGCCTGGAGATATCTCTCCCGGACCGGTGAGCAGCAGGTCATTCTTTCAAAAGCAAAATATGAAACGGTCCTGAATGAAAAACTGGCGGCGGACAAGGTGATTTCACCTAAAGAATTTTATGATATCCGTATGCAGGAACAAAAAGTGGTTTCTTCCTACGAAACCTTCCGCCGCGAACAGATGGCCGACTGGCAGTCGGACCTTGTAAAATATAAATCAGTGCTGAAGCAATGCCTGGCCAGGAAGGAAGAACTCAACCAGTTGCATGAAACGGACCGCATCCGGGCGTCCGTGTCGGGTTATCTCCAGGCCTTAAATGGTCATTACACGGGCAATTCGGTGCAGGCGGGAGAACAGATTTGTTCCATCAGCCCGGGTGGTATCCTGATGGCCGAATGTTATGTTTCATCCAAAGACATCGGTTTTCTTAAAACAGGTCAGCCGGTCCGGTTCCAGGTGGATGCTTTTAACTACAATTATTTCGGCGTGGCCACCGGCAGCATTTATTCGATTGATAACGATTTTATTCTATTGGATAAATTGTCCGTCTTCAAAGTCAGGTGCCGGCTGAATGAACAAATACTTAAACTGCCCAATGGGTATTCCGGAAAATTAAAGAAAGGAATGGGTTTTCAGGCCAGATTCATTACTGCCAATCGCTCCTTATGGCAATTATTATATGACGGGATGGATGACTGGCTCAATCCGGACCGCCTCCCGGTTTATAAAAATCATTAACCGAATGAAAAAATCTATTCAGGTTAAACAGCGGGACGCCTCAGATTGCGGGGCCGCCTGCCTGGCCTCGGTTGCATCTTATTTCGGCCTGCATATTCCTGTTAGCCGGATCAGGCAATATGCGGGAACCGACAAACAGGGAACCAGCCTGTTTGGTTTAATAGAAGCTGCTGAGCAGTTGCATTTCCAGGCCAGGGGTGCGAAAGCCGCGGGGATTGCTCTGGCAGGTCTTCCGCTTCCCGCGATTTTTCACCTGGTATTGGAAAACGGCTTGCAGCATTTTGTGGTCGTTTATAAAATCAATAAAAAACGGGTCCGCTATATGGATCCTGCAATCGGAAAATTAATTACACGGCCCCTGCCGGATTTTGAAAAAAGCTGGAGCGGCGTGATCCTGTTGCTGATCCCTCTGATCAATTCCGGAGGGGCAACGAAAAAAAATCTGCTTTATTCCGGTTCTGGCAATTGATCGGCCCCACCGGAATATGCTCCTGCAGGCACTGGTGGGCGCAGGGGTTTATACGATGCTCGGACTGTCCACTTCCATTTATGTACAGAAAATAATTGATTTTGTTTTACCCGATGCGAACAAAAACCTGTTGAATATACTTAGCCTTTTGATGATCGGGCTGCTTTGTTTCCAGGTAATTGCAGGTTATCTCAAGTCAATCATGGCATTGCGGACCGGGCAGCAGATCGACAGCCGGCTGATACTGGGTTATTACAAACACCTGCTGGAACTGCCGCAGCGTTTTTTTGACAACATGCGGGTCGGGGAAATCATCAGCCGGGTTAACGATGCGGTGCGCATCCGGCTATTTATCAATGATGTGGCGCTCGGTGTGATCGTGAATTTGCTCACGATGATATTGAGCATAACGGCTATGTTTCTATATTACTGGAAACTTGCCCTGATCATGTTACTGGCCATTCCCGGTTACCTGTTGATCTACTGGATCAGTAACCGGTTGAATGCGAAATGGCAAAGAAAAATGATGGAAGCACGGTGCGGCTCATGGAAAGCCAGCTGGTGGAAAGTATCCAGGGGGTGAGCACGATCCGCCGTTTCGGAGCGCAGGCCTGGTTTAACCTGAAAACCGAAAACAGGTTTATTCCGCTGATGCGTTCCGTATTTATCAGCAGCCGGAGCGTTCTCCTGCTGGCGAACGCCACGGAATGGATTACCCGGGCTGCTGACCATTACCATTTTATGGACCGGCAGTTACCTGGTAATCGACCGGATTATATCGCCCGGCGAACTGTTGTCATTTTATACCCTGACGGTTTTTTTTACCACACCGGTTCAGGCGCTGATCGGGGCCAACCGGTCCATGCAGGATGCCCTGATTGCTGCTGACAGGCTTTTTGAAATCATCGATCTGGAAACAGAAAAGGAGAGTCATGGCGGGCCGGGCATGAACCGGTTTCCCGGAGGCGACCTGTATTTTAAAAAATGTTCATTTCAGCTATGGGCCGGCAAACACCGTATTCAGTGGTCTGCAAATCCGGATACCGGAAAACCGGATCACGGCCATATGGGGGAAAGCGGTTGCGGAAAATCAACCCTGCTTTCACTAATCCAAAAACTATATCCCCTCGAATGCAGGGAATATCCTGGTCGGGGAAATGGATATTCAGGACATATCCACCACCCTGTGGAGGGGACGGGTATCAGCGGTACCCCAGCTAACGGACCTTTTCCAGGGAAATTTTATTTCGAATATTGCATTGGGCGATCCGGTACCTGACCTGGAACGGATTTATCGAAATCAGTCGACGGCTCGGACTTCATGAATTTATTGCCCAATTGCCCGGCCGGTATCATACCGTTATCCGGGAACAGGGAATCAACCTCTCGGGTGGTCAGAAACAAAAACTCGGCATAGCGCGCGCCCTGTACCGGGATCCGGCGATATTGATTTTGGATGAAGCAACTTCAGCGCTCGACCCGGAAAGTGAGCGGCAGGTCCTGGAAACGCTTCGCTGGTTTTACAATCAGAAAAAAACGATCATTGTAATTGCCCACCGTCTTTCAACGATTCAGCTTTGTGATTCCGTCATTTTTTTAAAACAGGGGAAGCCGGCAACCTGCGGAACCCATGAAATGCTGTTACGCACAGACCCGGAATATGCAGGCTGGTGGTCTGGGAATAAATGAAGAAGTGCCCCGGAAGCGATTTGGTATATTATGAAGAAGGAATCTGAAACATTTGAAACACCGGCGCTAAAATTTTATATACAGGGTAAGGGGGGATTGGTTATTTTCAAATCCTGTTAATCAAATTAAAAATGCTGAAATGGATCTTTCATATATACTGAATGAACTCGGGGAGGACCGGTCAGATTATTTTAATGCGGTTGCACCACCCATCATGCAAACCAGCAATTTCCGGGTGAATACCGTGGAGGAGTTGAAAAAACTTATTTGCCGATGAATATTCCGGCTATCTGTACAGCCGGGGATTGAATCCGACGGTAGATATCTTAAGAAAAAAGCTGGCGGCTTTGGACGAAGCGGAAGACTGTCTGGTTTTCAACAGCGGGGCGGCGGCCATATTTGTGGCTGTTCTGGCAAATGTGAGTAAAGGGGATCATATCATTTCCGTTAAAAATCCCTATACCTGGGTAAAAAAGATGTTTGACCTGATTTTCTCCCGCTTCGGTGTGGAAACCACTTATATAGAAGGAACAGATATCGGGCAATTTGAAGCGGCCAGGCGGCCCAACAGCCGCTTTATTTACCTCGAAAGTCCGAACTCCTGGAATTTTGTGATACAGGATACTGGAAGCGGTCGCGGCTTTTGCAAAACGTCATGGCCTGGTTACTCTAATGGATAACACCTACTGTACCCCGCTTTATCAGAAACCCATACCGATGGGAATTGATATCAGTATGCAGACCGCAACAAAATATATCGGCGGGCACAGCGATACCCTGGGTGGCATACTGACCGGCAGCCGGGAGATGATGAAAAAAATTTTTGACTGTGAATACCTCGCCGTTGGCAGTGGCATTCAGCCCTTCAATGCATGGCTGCTGATACAGGGGTTTGAGAACCCTGGAGGCCCGCCTGGAGCGGATTACAGCCACCACCCGGATGTGCTCCGGTATTTGAAAAATCATGCCCGGGTGGAATCTGTGTTTATTTCCCCTCGACCCTTCCTTTCCCCAATACGAACTAGCGAAGAAGCAAATGAAAAATGCCGGCGGCCTCATCAGTTTTTTTATCAAAGCAGAGCACGAGAGCAGAAATCGTACGTTTTTGCGAAAATCTTAAGCATATAATGATGGCCGTTAGTTGGGGAGGTCATGAATCACTAATTTTACCCCGCTGTGCCGGTATTGGAGGATGCCGAATTTGATGCCCTCAATGCGGAGCACCGGATGTTAAGGATATATATTGGCCTGGAATCAGCCGACTACCTCACGGGGGATCTGGACCAGTCTTTCCGTTCATCATTCTAACGCCATTTTAGGCTTTTTTTTGATTGGGAATGGGATTGGGATTCTTTATTTTAGCAATATTTCTGACAGTACCTCCAAAAAACAGGAGCCAGTGGACGCGCTCTCCATAAAATTATTTCATGAGAACGACCACATACTAACCTTATTCCTATCCGTTCTTATTTCCGCTCTGAATACTGCTGCCCAGGATAAATGGGACCTTCGCCGTTGTGTGGAATATGCGATGGCCAATAATATTTCCATTAAACAGGCTGACATCGATTCACGGACTTACAAGATGTCTTATGACCAGGCTAAAATGACCCAGCTGGGTACCGCCAATGCAGCTACTGCCCTGGGATTAAATTTCGGCCGTTCCATTAACCAGACAACCAATATATACACAAACACACAGGGGCTTTCCCAATTTTATAACCTCAACGTCGGCATTACACTCTTCAACTGGTTTGCCTTACGCAGGGCCGTGGAATCCAATAAATACAGTTATGAGGCCCAGGTGATCAATATTGATAAGATCAAAAATGACGTTACCCTCAATGTGGCAGCCGCCTATCTTAGTGCCTTATTATCGAAAGAGCAGGTGACCCTGGCAAAAACCAAACTCATTTTAACCAAACAGCAGCTCGATAATACCCGGGCACTGGTAAATGCCGGGTCGGTACCTGAACTGAATGCAGCGGAACTGGAAGTGCAGTTTGCAACAGATACTGCTGCAGTTATTACGCGCAGGAAACCTATGATATCAACAACCTTCAGTTGAAAGCCATACTGAACCTGGACGCAGCTGCTCCTTTTGACCTTGATACACCTCCTGTCGAAACCATTCCTGTAGAACCCATTGCCACGCTTCAGCCGGATGTGGTCTATTCCATCGCTGTCGGAACCTTTCCCCAGCAAAAAATGAATGACCTGCGCATCACGGCATCGCAGAAATATGTGGATTATACGCGGGGCCGGTTATATCCGACCCTTTCTGCATATGGTGCATTGGGAGATAATTTTTTCAATAACCTGCGCCATGTGGAATGATCAGAGTATTATAACCCCACTGGTGGTTATGCATTGAATTCCATCACCAATGATCAATACCAGGTGTTCATCCCCAACCCGAATCCCGTATACAGCAGCCAGCCTTATATGGAAAGCCTTTCAGGGATATGGGGAACAGATGAGTAATAATTTTGGTCAGCAGGTGGGCCTTCAATTAAACATTCCCATTTTTAACGGAAACAGCGCGCGGGCGAATTATAAAAAGGCCCAGCTGAATGTGGCATCGGCGAAGCTTACAAAAGACAATGACTTGCTTAACTTAAAACAGGGTATTTACCAGGCCTATTATAATGCGGTTGCATCCATGGAGAAATTTGAAGCGAATAAAAAAGCGGTAATCGTTGCGGAAAAATCATTCGACCTGGCAACTAAAAGATATAATATCGGCATGCTGAATACCATCGATTATCTAATCAATCAGAATAATTTGTTTACTGCCCGAATCAATGTACTGATTGCCCAGTATGATTATGTTTTCCGGATGAAAGTGCTTGAATATTACAAAGGGCTCGGCATTAAAATTATAAAAACACCTTTACAACAACTTCTGTATGAATAAGAAAGCTGGTTTGGATTATAGTCAGTCTCCTTGTCCTGATCATCATCCTCGTCATATTAAAAAAGCAGGTATCATCGGAAAAGAAGAAGGGATCAAGGTTTCCGTCGAAAAGGTAAATAAACACACCATTACAGAAACCGTTACGGCCAGCGGAAAGATTTATCCGGAAATGGAAGTAAAAATGAGTTCGGATATTTCCGGGGAAATCGTGGAACTGAATGTGCAGGAAGGGGACAGTGTTAAAAAGGGCCAGCAACTTGCAAAAATATATGCGGATATATATTCCAACCAGCGTAACCAGGCGGCGGCCCAGGTAAACCAGCAGGAAGCGATGGTTAGAACGTCATGCCCAACTTTGCCCGGCCTAAAAGCAAGTATGGATGCTGCGCAGGCACAATATGACCGTCAGAAAACCCTGATGGACCCAAAAAGTGATTTCCCAGTCAGAATTTGAAACGGCCGACAACAAATCTGAGAACGGCACAGGCCAATTATAATGCGGCGATTCAAAACGTGCAAAGCAGCATGGCGGCCGTTGCCAGTGCAAAAGCCAATCTGGCGATCCAGGCAGAAAATGTAGGATAAGACCACAATCAGTTCACCAATTAACGGAGTGGTTTCCCTGCTCAGTGTGAAGAAAGGAGAACGTGTTGCAGGAAATTCATTATGCGGCAGGTACGGAAATCATGCGCGTTGCCGATATGAGTAAGATTGAAGCGGTCGTGGACGTAGGTGAAAATGATATCACAAAAGTTCATCTGGGCGATTCGGCCAATGTGGAAGTGGATGCATACAATAACAGGAAATTCAAAGGCGTGGTTACCCAGATTGCCAGCAGTATCGTGTCCTCCGCAGCCAGCTCTTCAAGTTCCACCACCAATGATGTAACGAACTATAAAGTACATATCCGGCTGGATCCGGCTTCCTATAAGGATCTGATGGACAATAAAAGACCCAAAAGTCTGGTATTCCGTCCGGGTATGACGGCCAGCGCCGACATTCAGACCAAGACGCATAACGATGTGCTTTCCGTGCCGATCAACGCGGTAACCACGAGGGAAAAGGCAGCCAATGCAGCCTGCGGCCTCAAAGGATCAAAAACCTGTGGAAGATAATAACGGGGATGTCAAACGGCCGGTTCCAGCGGGGGACCTGGATGAAGTGGTTTTCCTGTTCCAGCCGGGCAAATCGGTAAAACAGGTTAGTGTTAAAACAGATATCCAGGACATCAATAATATTGAAATTGTTTCCGGTCTGAAACCGGGCGATACGTGGTTACCGGTCCTTACGGTACTGTAAGCAAAATATTGAAAAATGGTACCAAGGTCGTCGGTGGTGGATAAGGAAAAACTTTTCGAAGCGAAGAAGTGATCCGATAGCCGGGTTTTTATTCACTGAAATACAGGAACCATGCGGTTTGGAATGATAGGAAGCGGAAGCTGGGGAACAGCCCTTGTCAAAATACTGACAGATAATCAACAATCGCTGAACTGGTGGATCCGAAACCCATTTATCCTGGAACATCTCCAAAAAAAAGGCCATAATCCGCACTACCTGAGTTCGGTTTATTTCGATCCCGGACTTGCTGCACCTGACCAGCGACCTGGAAAAACTGATCAGGGAATCCGACTGCCTGGTAATCGCCATTCCTTCTGCCTATATTGAACAGACTGTTTGATGGATTGCCTTCCGGAATCTTTAAGGGGAAACAGGTGCTTTCGGCAGTAAAGGGGATACTTCCGGGAACAATTTATTGCTGAATGACTGGCTGCGCCAGCAATTCATTTTGAAACGGACAGTATTTTACGGTTATGGGTCCCTGCCATGCAGAAGAAATTGCGGCAGAAAAACTTATCCTATCTCACTTTTTCCGGTATTTCTGTTACCGGATACCCGGGAAATTGCGTCTAATTTTTCAGACGGATTACCTGAACACGATCACCAACAATGATATTTATGGTGTTCAGTATGCAGCCGTACTGAAAAATATTTATGCATTGGGCGCCGGTATGGCACATGGGCTGGAATACGGAGATAATTTTCTCAGCGTATTCATCGCCAATTGCGCGGATGAAATGGCTGGATTTCCTGTTGAAAGCAGGGATCAGCCATATGGAAGTAGGCATCCATCGAGCCGATGGTTCCGTAGATGAAAAAAAGAGTGCTAATTATGCGGCTTCTGTATACCTCGGCGACCTGCTGGTGACCTGTTATTCCCTATTCAGCAGGAACAGGACTTTCGGAAATATGATCGGTAAGGGATATTCCGTACATGCTGCCAAACTGGAACTGAATATGGTTGCGGAAGGATATAACGCCAGTCATTGCCTTTACCTGATCAATGAGCAGTTAAAAGCGGAAATGCCTATCGCCGATACGATTTACAGGATTCTTTGGCAAAATGTTAATGTAAGTGAAGGCTTTAAACAACTGGAAGGTTTGATGGTCTGATTTTGTAAACAGCTATTATATGATGCCGCTTTCTTATCAGGGTTTTGGATTTACGGCCATCCTGGTGATGATCAGGCATCCTTTCGGCTGCCCAATTGTGAAATACCGGGAAAGATTGGTTTCAACAGGTACCGCAACCGTCGGCACGAAAAGGCAAACAGCGATTCTTCAGTCAAAAAATAAAGCCGCTGCGATGCCGTCAGCAAACAATTTCCCGTTTTTAGTCAATACCAGTTTCCCCTGGTTGCTTTCCATCTGATTCCGGCTGAATATAGTTGCAGCGTTTATTTTCCAGCCTTTTCTTTTTTCCTTCCCGAAATGAACTGAAACATATTGCAGATCCAGGCCTTCCCGGTGCGCAGGGAGGTCATAATATATTCATTCAGCATATCCCCGGGTTGAAGGATTTCGGATTCAAAAGGAAGTTCCCCGCTTTTCACTGATTTGATATACAGGGCATTGTTTGAAATATTCCATTGCCGGCTGCGGCCGTCGAAGGAATGGGCCGAAGGCCCGAGGCCCAGGTATTTTTCGGCCTGCCAGTAAGAACTGTTATGCCGGCTCCGGTTACCGGGTTTTGCAAAACTTGAAATTTCATAATGTTCATAACCGGCTGCTTCCAGGATTTCTATGCCCGATAAAAACTGGCTGACCTGTTGCTCAGGTTGTACATCAGCGGTTTTTTTCATACGGATCATCTTAAATAATGCGGTTTTCGGCTCAACGGTCAAAGCATAACAGGAAATATGTGGGGCGCCTGAAGCAATGGCTGTCTGGAGATTTTTTTCCCATTTTTCATCAGTCAGTCCGGGTAGACCATAAATCAGGTCCAGGCTGAAATGATCAAAACCGGTTTTTCTCACCTGCTCAACAGCCTGTATGGCCTGCCTGGCATCATGGGCCCGGTTCATCCAGGTAAGGTCTTCAGCAAAAAAAGACTGTATGCCGATACTGAGCCGGTTGATACCTATATCTTTCCAAATCTGTAAACGGTCCGGCTGCATATCATCCGGATTGGATTCCAGGGTGATTTCGGGATTCGGACTGATCCTGAAATGGTGGTAAACAGAATCGAGGATATCCCGTAGGGCGGAATCCGGCAGGAGTGAAGGAGTGCCTCCGCCGAAATAGATGGTTTCAATGGTTTCCTGATCCAGGTAAGTTTTCCGCCATTCGATTTCTTTCAATAAAGCGGTCGTAAAATCGTTTTGCAACGCAAGGCTTGTAGAGAAATGAAAATTGCAATAGTGACAGGCCTGTTTGCAAAAAGGAATATGAATATAGATGCCTGCCACCGGATTGGCTAATTTTATAAATTAAGAATGAGCTTTGAGCGAATGGCGAAATTAGGATTATATGTCTTCATCCCCCTTTTGTTGCTTGCATCATTCCTGCCGGCACGTGCACAATATGCATTGCATGTGAAACTCAGTTCACCGGATTCCTTACTCCGGGCATCATCGATCGGCATTCCGCCTGAATTTTAAAGACCGGGCAGTCTGCACGGAATATGTTTACAGGCTCACGGATATGCTGAGGAACAAGGGATTCACCTCCGCTTCCATCGATAGCGTACAATTTGATTCTGCCTCGGCCTTTCTGCAACTTTATATAGGAGATCGATTCACCTGGTCTGTGATCCGGACCCGGCAGGCAGATGCCGCCCTGCTGAATGCTGCGGGATGGAGTATCAAAAAAACTCCAGGGTAAGCCGGCCACCTCCGAACACTTTCAGGCTGAAGAATTGCAGGTGCTGGACTACCTCGAAAATAACGGGTATCCGTTTGCGAAAATCTCCCTGGACAGTGTCTCAATCAGCCAGGGGGCCATCCAGGCCGTGCTCAATGTGGAAAAGGGACCCCTTTATAAAATTGACAGTATCCGCATTATTGGTCCGGCTAAAATATCGGTTGATTTTATGGAAAGATACCTGGGTATTCCGGAAGGCAGTATCTATCGTAAGGACCGCCTGCTGATGATCAGCCGGCGGATACTGGAACTTCCCTTTGTGCAGGAAGAAAGGCCCTGGAGCGTAAGTATGCTCGGAACGGGCTCCATTTTAAACCTGTACCTGAAACCGAAAAGGAGCAGCCAGGTGGATGTGCTGGTCGGTTTAATGCCCAACAATGATCAGCTGCAAAGCGGAAAACTTCTGGTTACCGGCCAGGCAACCATGGTGCTGAGAAATCCTTTCGGGAATGGGGAAAGCATGGGGCTTGACTGGCAGCAGTTACAGCAAAAATCACCAAGACTGAATATCAATTACCAGCAACCCTATATATTTCATTCTCCCTACGGTGTTAACCTGGCTTTTTCCTTATACAAAAAAGATTCTTCCTTTATCAATACCGACGGAATGCTGGGTATTCAGTATAATGCTTCCCTGACACGGAAAGGATCTGTTTTTCTCCAGACGGCCGGATGTACGGTTTTGAATATTGATACCGCACAGATCATTGCCACCCGGCAGTTGCCGGAAGTGTCGGATATGAGTTCCCTGAGCCTGGGTGCCACCTATGAATTCAACAATACCAATTATACATTCAATGCGGTGCGGGGCAATGAATTATATTTTATCGGATCTGCCGGAACCAAAAGATTAAAAAAGAACAGCCAGATCCTGCGCCTCAAGGATGTGAACGATCCGTCTTTTGATTACAGCACCCTCTATGATACAGTTAAAACCGCTCTCTACCAGTTCCGGCTGAATTTGTCCGGTGCGCATTATTTTCAGCTGAGCCATGCATCCACGATCCGGTTTGCCCTGAATGCGGGCTGGTACCAGAGCCCTAAAATTTTCCGCAACGAATTATTTCAAATCGGGGGTTACCGGTTATTGAGGGGCTTTGATGAGGAAAGTATCCTGGCTTCTGAATACGCCGTAAGCAGCCTGGAATATCGTTACCTGGTTGGCATCAACTCATTTCTTTTCAGTTTTATCGACGGGGGCTGGGCGAAAAATGATGTACCCGGATATGCGATCAACAATCTGTACCTGGGAATCGGACTCGGGCTGGCTTTTGAAACCAAGGCGGGGATTTTCAATATGTCTTATGCCATTGGAAAGGAGGACAGCAATCCGTTTGCTTTCAGGCAGGCAAAGATTCACTTCGGCTACGTAAACTTTTTTTAGAAGATACGCGTTGAATCACAAACTTTGCAATTCTCCGGGCATCATCCGGAAACACCGGAGCATCCGGATATTTACAACTAACCATGGATCCCTTGGCAAAACGAGCTGCGCTGTTTTTGTTTATTTTATTTCAGATCAGCCAGGTCCGGGCGCAAACGACGGGCGATTCCAGCCGGCTGGCAGACACTTTAAATGGGAAACCGGTTGCTACCCATACGGGGCCGGTAATCCAGGATACGGTCCTGAACAGGCCGGTTCACCGTAAACAGGTAAAAGTAACCGTTGATACCGTAGGGATATATCATACAGATTCACTGCGCTTCAGTGCAATAAAACCGGAAGACTTCAGCCATTTACCGGTTACCCGGGCAGACCTGCTTAAAACGCAGTCATTTTTTAATTTCACGGGTAAGGCTGTTCATATCCCTGCCTTACGCCATGAGCCGGTTTCCTATGATGGGATGTTTTATCTGCTGGTGGGGATGTTATTCTATTTTGCCATCGTCAAATTGTTTTTTGCCAGGTATCTGTCTAACCTGCTGACACTTTTTTTCAGGGCATCCATCCGGCAGCAGCAAATCAGGGAACAGGTGCTGCAATCCCCCTTTCCCATCGCTCCTGCTCAACAACCTCTTTATATTTTCCGCCGGTTTGTACGGAGCTTTATTACTGCAGTTTTATCATTTTGGAAACCCGGATCATTTCTGGATTCACTATTTATATTGTGCCGTTATACTGGCTCTTTTATACCTCATGAAATTTGCAATACTCCGGATAACGGGATGGATCTTCAACATCAAACGGGCGGTGGATACCTACCTGTTCGTGGTATTCATGACCAATAAGATCATTGGTATTTTCCTGCTTCCTTTCCTGGTGCTGATCACTTTTTCGGGGCCCGTCCTGACGGAAATCGGGATCACCCTTTCAATCCTCATGGTTTGTTTGTTTTATATATATCGTTTTATTGCTTCCTTTTCAACCCTGCACAAAGAAATAAAAATCAGTGGTTTACACTTTATTCTATACCTTTGCGCTTTCGAAATGGCTCCTCTGGTATTGATTTACAAAGTGTTAGTTAATTATTTGGAAAAAGCTTATTAATTTTGCAAACGCGATTTTCTAATACAATACAACTTTGATTAAAAATAGGGATAAAAAGGATATTGCCGAGATGTCTGAAATTGCTGTAAAAAGGATCTTAATCACCCAACCCCGGCCGGATTCTGACAAGTCACCATATTTTGAACTCGCGCGGCGACATGAAGTGGAGATGTCTTTTTTACCCTTTATCAGGCTGGAAGGCATTCCCTCTAAGGATTTCAGACGTCAAAAAGTAGAAATCGGGATTTATTCAGCCGTGATTTTTACCAGCCGTCATGCGATTGACCATTTCTTCCGTACGGCCGAGGAAATGAAAATCAGCGTTTCACAGGACACCAAGTATTTCTGTGTAACGGAAGCTGTGGCGCTTTACCTGCAGAAGTTTATTCTCTACCGCAAACGGAAGGTATTTTATGGCGCGGACGGTTCCAATAAAAGCATGCTGGATGTGGTAAACAAGCATAAGGAAAATGAGAGGTTTCTTTATCCGACTTCTGAAAATCAGCAGGACAATGAAATTGTCAACTGGCTCAAGAGCAATCATTGCGAATTCGCAACGCCCTATATGTACCGCACCATCAGCAATGATATCCGGGAAACCTTTAATCCCGGTGCCTTCGATATCATCTGTTTTTTTACTCCCAGCGGGGTGAAGAGTTTATTTGACAATTTCCCGCATTTCAAACAGAATGGAACCCTGATCGGTACTTTCGGGACCAATACGACCCGGGCTGCTGAAGAAGCCGGGCTGGTGCTTGAAATCAAGGCGCCGGAACCTGCAGCGCCCAGCATGGTGTCAGCCCTGGAGAAATATCTGGCGGCGAAAAAAAGAATTTGAAAAAGATCTGCTGAGCGGATTTAAACGTTGTAAAAACAACCATTTTTCGCAATACATGTTATAAAAGGCCTGAGTACATGCTCAGGCCTTTTCATTTTCAATTTTTCTAATTTTTCAAATTGTCCAACCGGCTTTCCAAAGAATCAAGCCCCTACCTGTTACAACATGCCGATAACCCGGTAGACTGGTATCCATGGGGTGATGAAGCCATTCAAAAGGCCCGCACGGAAGATAAGCCCATGCTGGTAAGTATCGGGTATTCAGCCTGCCACTGGTGTCATGTCATGGAACGGGAAAGTTTTGAAGATCCGGAAACTGCCGCCATGATGAACCGGTATTTTGTAAATATCAAAATCGACCGGGAGGAAAGGCCGGACCTGGATCAAATCTATATGGATGCCGTGCAGGCCATTGCCGGCAACGGGGGATGGCCGCTCAATGTATTTCTTACACCGGAAGCAAAACCTTTTTACGGTGGAACCTATTTTCCCCCGGTTGACCTCCCTAACCGGGCTTCCTGGAAATCAGTCCTGCAAAGCATTGCAACCGCATTCCGGGAAAGGCGGCAGCAGATTGATGAACAGGCAGAACAACTGACAAACCATATCGCCGTTACCGGTTTTGGGATATCGGCCCCATCAGGAGGGGAAACAGTCAGTGTCGCCGATATCCGGGACATCTTTAAACAACTGATGAAAACGGCCGACCGCCGGGAAGGCGGATTTGGGTCCGCCCCGAAATTTCCCCAAACTTTTTCCATCCGGTTTCTGCTGCAGTACCATTTTTATACAAAAAGCCAGGAAGCACTGGACCAGGCCTGCCTTTCCCTGGATAAAATGATTTATGGCGGGATTTATGACCAGCTGGGAGGTGGTTTTGCCCGGTATTCCACCGATTCGGAATGGCTGGCCCCGCATTTTGAAAAAATGTTATACGATAATGCCCTGCTTATAACAGTCCTTAGTGAAGCTTTTCAGCTGACCGGCAAACTCGCTTATAGAAAAGCCATCCGGGAAACCATTGACTTTATCTGCCGGGAACTATTCTCTGGAGAAGGTGGTTTTTTTTCAGCCCTGGATGCAGATAGTGAAGGTGAAGAAGGCAAATTCTATGTATGGCAAAAAAATGAGATATCAGAAATTCTGGGGGAAGAAACGGAGGATTTTTGTGACCGTTATGATGTTTCTGAACGGGGTAACTGGGAGGGTAAAAACATTCTCCGGATCAGGAACCCGGATCTTTTGATTCCGGAGGAAAAGGAGGCTGAATGGAAGAAGAAACTGATGGCGGTAAGGGCTCAGCGGGTACGGCCTTTACTGGACGATAAAATCCTGACCGGGTGGAATGCACTGATGATTACGGCTTTATGTAAGGCATTTGCTGCCCTGGGCGATGCAGCTCCTACAGAGATCTCGCGGTGACAGCCATGGACTTCCTGGAAAAAAAAATGCGGGGAACCGGTATCTTTTATTTTTATCACAGCTACAAGGAGGGAAGGGCCGGGATACCGGCATTCCTGGATGATTATGCATATCTGGCTGAAGCTTATATCCAGCTGCAGGAAGTGACCGGGGAGTCTGCCTGGCTGATCCGGGCTAAAGAACTGACAGAGTGGGTAATAGCAAATTTCAGCGAATGAAATTCAGGCTATTTTTATTATACCCATGCCGGCCAGGATGATGTGATTGTACGAAAAAGGGAGATATACGATGGCGCCGACCCCCGGAAATTCAGTTATGGCAGCAAATTTGTTATACCTGGGGACGGTATTTGATCTGGAGGAATGGAAACAGAGGGCTGCCGGAAAATGCCGGGGGCCGGATTGAGGGGGTACGGCGATATCCGGGATCTTTTGGGGTTTGGGCAACTCTGTTAAATGCACTTCACGTATCCACTATATGAAATCGTACTGGCGGGTAGACTATTCGGAAGAAAAACACCGGGAATTTCTGGCCAGTCCGGATTCCAAACCGCATTTTTCAGCTTGGCATCCGTTACCCATCCCGACCTTCCCCTTTTGAGAAATAAACCGGCCCTGGGACGGTCGCGATTTTTTCTATGCAGGAATTATGTCCTGCCAACAGCCTGTAACAGAAGTCGCTGAGTTAATCAGCCTGCTAAATAACTCTTAAAAAACCGGCAGGAATAGGCAGAAATTACAATAAGACTGAACTTTCCGCCGTTATTAAATCTATTGGCAAAACTTTGACTTCTAAAAAATAAATTTTATACTTGCGATGGAAGATATTCTTAGGAGATATTCCCAAAAGATTATTTTTGTCCAATACCCTTTAATAAAAATGAAAATGAAAAACCTTTCCTTTCTGATTACCGTTGCCGCGGCACTATCCTGTGACAGGTTGTGGTAAAATTGGAAAATCCCATAAAGGATTGCCGGATGACGGACAATTACATGGTGTTGCTCCAGCAAGCAAGTACAATCTGAATAAGCCGCCCGGAATGGTTTACATCCCGCCCGGAACTTTTCACATGGGTCCCAGCGATGAGGACATTAACTACGCATATACAGCCCGTAACAAACAGGTTTCCATTCAATGGATTCTGGATGGACGCGACTGAAATTACCAATAATGAATACCGCCAGTTTGTAAACTGGGTGCGGGATTCAACCGCTGCCACCCTGATGCAATACGGCAAGGAAGTGGATGGCAAATTCCAGATTGACTGGAAAAAGAGCCCAGACCATCAAATGGGGTGATAAGGCAACGATTGAAAAAATCGACCAGCTGATCCTGACTCCTGAAAACCGGATATTCGGTAAAAAGGAAATCGATCCTTCCAAACTCATTTACCATTCTGAAACGTTTAACCTGAAAGAAGCCGCTAAGAAAAGCAATGAAGGAAAAACGCGCTCCGATGTTCATTGATTAAGAAAGACGTGAAAGATCTATCCGGATACCCTGGTATGGATTCGTGACTTCTCTTATTCTTATAACGAGCCAATGACTAAAAGATATTTCTCCCATCCTGCTTTCGGAAACTATCCGGTGGTTGGGGTTAACTGGAACCAGGCTACTGCGTTCTGCGAATGGAGAACAAAGTATCTGAATGCTTACCTGGATAAGTCTAAAATGGCCAATGAAAGCCCCTTCCGCTTACCAACAGAAGCTGAATGGGAATACGCAGCCCGTGGAGGACGTTCACAGTCTATGTTCCCCTGGGGTAACTATTACCTGAGAAATAAGAAGGGTTGTTTACTGGCCAACTTCAAACCCGGCCGCGGTAACTATCCCGGAAGACGGAGCATTCTATACTGCCCGTGCCGATGCTTACTGGCCCAACGATTTCGGTCTGTATTGTATGGCGGGTAATGTGGCAGAATGGACTTCCTCTGTTTACTACGAAGGTGCTTACAACTTCCAGCACGATATGAACCCGGACATCCGTTACAATGCAAAGGATTCAGATCCTCCGCGTATGAAACGTAAAGTGATCCGTGGCGGAAGCTGGAAAGACGTGGGTTACTTCCTGCAAACCAGCACCCGAACTTACGAGTACCAGGATACAGCAAAATCATACATCGGTTTCCGTTGTGTGATCGACCTGCCTGCAACACTTGGCCAAGAGATAATTGATATTTATCAATACGAAATAAAATTTTTTAAAATAAACATCGTTTTGATTCTATAACTACATCCGGAAACTGTTTCCGGGACCCTTACAAAACCTATTAAAAACTAAAAACTTAAAACTATGTCAGCCGGAGTTTCAAAATCTACCGAAAAGCTTGTAAACATCATCGTCTGCGTCGGTGCAGCCGTCGTAATCTTTGGTGCATGGCAGAAAATCACCCACCAACGGTTGGCTGACTTCTTCCTTACAGCAGGTCTTCTTACTGAAGCATTGATATTTATCGTATATGCTTTCCTGCCGCCTCCCGGTGGTGAAATGCATGCCCTGGCAGAAGCCCTTCCGAAACTGGCGGGTGCAGGATCTGGTAATCCTTCCCTGCAGCAGATGGATAAGATGATGCAGGAAGCTGACATCACCCCACAAACCTTGCCCAACTGAGTGATGGTTTCAAAAAATTCGGTACTACCGTAGAAAAAATCAGCGATGTATCCGGCGCACTGGCTGCCACCACTGATTATACCAATAAAACAAAAGAAGCGTCTATCGCACTGGACAGCATGAAGAATGCCTACCAGGGCGCAACGAATACCATAGCCATTTTAATAATGCGGCAGAAAGCACAAAACAGTTCCATGGCCAGGTTCAGGTACTGACCAAAAATCTCGGTTCACTGAACGCACTGTATGAGCTGGAACTGCAGGACAGCAACAATCACCTGAAAGCGATGAACGGCTTCTACAGTAACCTGGCACAGGCATCTGAAGCGATGAACGGTAGTGTTGCCGATGCGAAGAAAACACAGGAACAGGTGGCATTACTTGCAAAGAACCTCGGAAGCCTGAACCATGTATATGGTAATATGCTGAGCGCAATGCAAGGAAGACAGTAAACCAATATCTGAAAATTAAAGGGACTCATAACCTGAAAAACCTTTGTTAACACATTAAATTCTCCCGCTCATGTCCTTACCTAAAGAGCCCAGGCAGAAGATGATCAATATGATGTATTTGGTGCTGACAGCATTGCTGGCACTGAATGTATCTGCTGAGATTCTGAATGCCTTCAAAACCGTAAATAACAGTATCACCACGTCGAACGAGGTGGTTACTGAGAAGAATAATCTCACTTACAGTGCTTTTGATAAAGCGCTGAATGACCCCCAGACAAAGGCAAATGCTGAAATCTGGGCACCCAAAGGCAGACAGATTCAGAAGATCTCCTCCGATATGTACAATACCCTGGAAGGGATGAAACAACTCCTTAAAAAGGAATCCCAACTGGAAATAGACAAAGAGGGTAAAGAGAAATTCAACGATGCCAACCTGGACGCGGCTACCCGTGTATTCGACAAGGATGGCAAAGGAAAAATATTATTTGATTCTCTTGCACGAATACAAAAAGCAGATGCTGGCTGTATTGAATCCGAAGCCGAATATTGCAAACAATCCGGTACTCCAGAAGGAAGTTGCCAAAGCAAAAGCAGATTTTGAACGCCAGCTTCCCCTGGATCTTTCAGTACCTAAATCGCAGACCGGAGCGGCTCCGTCAGATGATTCCGTGAAAGACTGGGTAACCAATTATTTTCACATGACGCCCACCATTGCGGCCATCACGATCCTGAGCAAATTCCAGAACGACGTAAAGAATTCTGAATCACAGATGGTGGATTATTGCTATAAGCAGATTGGATCTGTAAAAGTGGTATTTGACCAGTTCGAGGCATTTGCCGGAACCAACGCCACTTACCTGATGCCCGGTGATGAACTGGAAGTTAACAGGCAGGTATCGGTGCGTTCAGCACAGCAGCCAAACCGACCATTACGATTAATGGTGCACCCCAGCCGTTGAATGCAGACGGTGTTGCTGCATTATAAAACAAAAGTATAGGTGCAGGTGAACATAAATTAACGGTAAATATTGCATATACCAAACCTGATGGATACTCCGGCAACAGTATCCTAAAATATTAAATAACGGTGGGTATGCCTTCAGGAGCCTCTATATTCCTGGAAAAGATGAACGTGGTGTACATTGGTGTTGATAACCCGATGACCATCTCCGGTGGTAGTGTCGGAGCAGAAAAAGTACATATCAGCTTTGAAAGCCCGGGCGCTTCAATCAACAAATCGACAGGTGACCATTATATTGCCCGGGCTACAACGCCAGGCATGTCGAAGATCGTAGTGAATGCAAACGGAAAGAATTTTGAATTTCCGATCCGTGTAAAGAACCTGCCTTTACCGGCTGGTTTCATCGGATCTAAAAAAGGGGGTTCAGATTTCTTCTGCCGAATTCAAAGCGATCGGTGGTTTGATTGCCCGTCTGGAAGATTCTGATTTCGAAGCGCCTTTCAAAGTGGTAAGTTATAATCTGGGTGCAGAGGGAGGTGGAATATCCGGATATACCGAAGCCAGGTGAAGGAGGTAACAGGTGGTCAGGAAATGCTGCCGGCAATCGTTGCAGGGCAACACCCGGAACCCATATATTCTTTGACAGATCCGGGTAATCGGGCCTGACGGCAAACAGCGGGAAATTGCGCCCATGGTATTTAGCCTGAAATAAAATATTAAACGAAGTTCCGCCACGTTATAGTGGCGGACCTGTTTTAGTCAGTTCGTCACGATAAATTTTTAGATACATGAAGATCCGATTCATCAGATTGTCCATCCTCGCAGCAGTCATTGCCCTGGCGGTCAGCACCGTTCAGGCCCAGGCTCCTGCCAACAGGAAGAAGACTAAGAGGTCCACTGCAAAGAAGAAAACGAATACCAATAAGAATAGCGCTGCGAACACGGCAGTCGTTCCCCCAAAAGATACCACAGCAAAACCTGTTCAGGAATTTATTGCGGATATCAAACTGGATACGCCCGCGCAAATCCCTTCGCAATGATGCATCTATCGAACTGAACCTGGTGAAGGACCGCACCCCGCTTGCTTATGAGCATATCCGGGAAGACGATGCCGTTTACCGCCAGCGTGTATGGCGCGAAATGGATGTTCATGAAAAGATGAATCTTCCCTTTGTTTACAAAGCTTCTGAAGATAACGGCAACCAGCGTTTCATCAGCATCCTGCTGAATCTCATCCACAGCGGTGATGTGACGGCATTCGATGCGACGATCGACGACCGGTTTACCACCCCGATGACTTTCCGCCAGATCGCTGAAAGTATGGTTGGTAAACCGAAAACTATCCAGATACCGGATATGACCAATGACCCCGATGGATCAAAAGGCCTTACCAAAGACACGACGATCCAGGAAGAATTCAATCCCGACCAGGTAGAACGATATGAAATCAAGGAAGAATGGGTATTTGACAAGGAATCTTCCCGCATGTATGTCCGTATCCTGGGCATCGCTCCAGAAAAAACAATTTATAATGCAGATGGTTCCTTCCGTGCAGTACTTCCCATATTCTGGGTTTATTATCCCGATCTGAGGCCATTCCTTGCCAAGTACGAAGCGTATAATGGCAAGAATTATGGTGCCCGGATGAGCTGGGAGGAACTTTTTGAAAGCCGCATGTTCTCCAGCAGGGTCATTAAATCAACCATTGATAATCCCGGTGATAACTATATCAGCGCTTACATAAAAGATCCTATTTTAGGTCTCCTGGAAGGGGATGATATCAAAGAAAAGATCTTCAACTACGAACAGGATCTCTGGTCTTACTGATCCAGAGCCCTGTTTAAATCAAATTAAATAAGCACATTCCGCTCAAAACCAGGATGGCTTATTTCAATTGTTTTTTACTTAGGTTTTCCCATAATCGGAAATGAACGTATTTTTACTAATTTGCGTAACATTTTGAAATAGAAACTGTTGATAATTATTTTCAAAATACTCCTAAAGGCTACTTGTTTAATAGAATTGTTTTGCTATTTTTACAACGGTTTTTCATAGGATATTGGATTTTAAAAACGGGGCTGAATTTCCATTCTGGCCCCTTTTTTTTTGATTCACATCAACTAATTAAAACCTTGTCCCGTCTGCATTTCAGGATCCTGTTTCAGAAATGTTCCCTGATGAGTTTTGTTTTGGATGCTCCCACCAGGCCGGTAAGTTCTTCTTCAGTGGCACTCCTTTCACTTTTTTTACGGAATGAAAAGTTTTCAATAGCTGGTCTGCGGTTTGTTTCCCGATTCCTTTAATATTTTCCAGTTCGTTTTTAAATGTGCCCCGGCTCCTTTTGTTCCTGTGAAAACTAATTCCAAAACGGTGTACTTCATCCCGAATTTTGCGAATGAGTTTTAAACTTGGCTGTCGTAAGGAAGTTTCAGCGATTCCCGGTCTCCGGCAAAAAAGATTTCTTCCTCATTTTTGGCAAGCCCTACGAGTGTCAATGTGCCCCGTAAGCCAAGTTCTTCAATACTTTCCAGGGCAGCACTGCAACTGCCCTTTTCCTCCGTCTATTATCACAAGCTGGGGGAGGGACTGTTTCTCCTCCGGCAGCCGTTTATAACGTCCTGTATACGACTTCCTTCATCGTGGCAAAATCGTTGATGCCGGTCTACGGTCTTCACATTGAAATGGCGATAATCCTTTTTACTTTCCACCCCGTCGCGAAAGCATACCATGGCGGATACGGGATAACTGCCCTGGAAATTGGAATTGTCGAAACATTCAATATGGGTGGGTAATTCAGATAACTGGAGATCGTTTTGCAATTGTTTCAAAACATTGCGATCTTTCCTCCGGCGTTTTCTTTTGCAGATGAAGCATTTTCTTCTTTTCCGCTTCTTCGCGGTAATAGTTCACATTTTTTTCGGAGAGTTCCAGCAGTTTCTTTTTGTCGCCTCCCTTTGGGTACGGTAATGACAATACCTTCCTGCGGATATTCAACGGGAAAGGGCAGGATGATTTCAGGCGCAGTGCTGTTAAACCGGTCGCGCAGCCGTGCTATGGTAAAAGCCAGGATTTCTTCATCCGTTTCTTCGAGTTGTGCTTTTGCTTCCGTCGTATGTGTTTGCACGATAGTGCCGTTTTCCACCATCAGGTAATTTATAAATGCACCGCCCTCGTCGCGTAAATGGAAAACACATCGGCCTGGGCAATATGCTTATTTACAATCACCGAACGGGACTGATAGTTTTCCAGGTGGTCAATCTTTTTCCGGAGCATTTCGGCTTTCTCAAAAGCCATATTCCCGGCGGCTTCTTTCATTTCCTGCCGGAAGCCGCTGATCACCGGTCCGAGATTCCCTTTCAGTATATTTTTTAATTTCCTGCAGTCCTTCTGTATAATCTTCTTCGCGTTTGTAATCCTTCGCAGGGTCCTTTGCAATTACCGAGATGATATTCCAGGCAAACCCTGAATTTTTTTCTGGCAATATTTGCCGGGCGTGAGGTTTAGTTTGCAGGTGCGCAGCTGCACGTTCGATTTGATCAAATCGATGAGTTCGCGCACCCGTGCGACGGACGTAAATGGCCCAGGTATTCGGATCCGTCATTGATTTTTTTCCTGGTGAGGAATACCCGGGGGAAATGTTCTTTTTTGATTACGATAAATGGATAGGACTTGTCATCCTTCAGGTTGATATTAAATCGGGGCTGGAATTGTTTGATCAGTGAATTCTCGAGTAAAAAAGCATCCTGTTCAGAATTCACCAGTGTGAATTCGATGGAATCGGATGCGCCTGACCAGTTCATAGGTCTTATAGTTCGAAAGTGTTTTATTAAAATAAGAACTGACCCTTTTGCGCAGGTTTTTGGCCTTTCCCACATACAATAATTCTTTATGCGACACCGAAATATTTGTAAATACCCGGTTCCAGGGGAATCGTCTGTGCAATCTGCTGAAATGTTTCCTGCTCCATGCATTATTCTCTGCTGTCCCAGACAACAATCGTCTGACTGTGATTTCTGGTCCGTTTCTGGGTTTACGAATATGAAGAATCCTGAAGTTCCTGCCGGCCTTCCAGGACAATTTGCTGATCACCGTGCTGTCTTTATTTGCGCGATACGCTTCCATATAGATCGAATTCAGTTTTTCCAGACCGGTGCCCGGGAGAAAGCAATACATCTACTCTCTTTAACCCATAAGCCGTGTCTTTTGTTGAATAAGTAAAACTGACCAGGTCGGTAGAACGGTCCACAAACGAATTTTCTTCAAAATTTTTTTCGAAATGACTGCTGTCCAGTCCGGCCAACAGAAATTCTCCGATGCTATCTGATCAAAAACAGCCGTGGTAATCATGGCGGAATCTGTTTTACCTTTTACTATCCGGTATTTCATGATACGTAGGGGAAATGAATCGACTGCTGAGATTTCGGACTCGGAGATACTCGGAACCGGCAGATAATTTTTTTTCGTTGTGTCTGATGTGTTCCGGTTTCGGTTTTCGTTGTGATTCCGGCTGTTTAGAATGGCAGGCGACCGGAAAATACAACAGGGAAAGCAAGGATGAATAGTCTCTTCATCCGCTAAAATTAGTGCATGGAGGGAAAACTACCTGATTGTTTTCGATAATGCCGATCCGGATTCCGTAATTCAGCATATTCTCCTTTAAGGGATAACTGTTTTTATAAGTAGAGAAAATCTGGTATCTCACCTGGGGACCCAGTTCCCAGCGGATTTTGCCTACCCGATAGGAAAGATAAGCTTCGGCGCCCGCGATCAGATTCCATCTCCTGAAAGCCTGGGCATCTTTTGTATAGCTGTTATAATCTTCAGAAAGCACATAAGCATCTGTATTCAGCAGATAGCTGGGTTGCAGGGTGGCGCCCAGGTGCAGTTGTAAATTACCATTGCCGGCTACCCTCATATCAACACCCACAGGCAGGGAAAGCTGGTAATACCGGTTCTCATAATGCTGTGGATTTTTATTGATACCCGAACCCTGATTGGAATTCACAGGGAATCAGCAATATAGCCGAGGTAAGAATTCAGTGTGGCGGAAGCCTGAGACGGATTTGAATTATAGGCTCTTGATATAATACCGGTTAAGGCTGAAATCCAGGCCCAGTTTCAATGAAATATTCTTTGAGATCCGGTACAGGATATTTCCGCCCACATCAAAACCCATCACCGGCGTATTGTCTACAAAGCCATTCACATTCGCAACATGAACCACCATAATCGGGAGACGATTGAATGGACTGGGCCATGGTCTGATAATTCAGCCCGTTCAGATAATGTGTGTTCAGCGTGGGGGCTATATAAATTTCCCAGCTGAAGCGGTCATTATGATTTGCGGGTAGCCTGGGTTCCTGATTGTCCCGGAACCAGTTCCCCGGATTCCGAATGGTCGGGTGCAGGCCATGATACCTGTTATTTTTACCTCTTCCGGCAGTATGGTTGTTGCGGGTGTGGTGTTTATCAATTTTTCAGTGAAGGGTTTCCGGGTATGTCACCCGTACCGGGTTCTGGGTTTGAAGACACCCCGGAAAGCAATAATAAAGAGGGAGCGGCTGTGTTCAGGCTGCGATCGGCCGGATGGGGTTCACTGTGAATTTTCATTAGGGCCTGCATGACGAAGTTATCCGGTGTAAATCCCTGCACATCCGCTGTCTCAGCGGGTTTCGCAGGTGCGTCAGTTTTAGCTGCGATGGTTTGCGGATGGATATTCCCTGGAGGGAAGATGAGCTGGGATCCGGCCAGGATAAGAATCGTTCCAATAAGAAAAGTCATTCCCGCTACAAACCTTCTGCGGCGGGTATGCAGGGAACTGTGTACCTGGTTCCATACTTTATCCGAAGGATACATTTTGAACTGATCAGCCTTTTCCTTCAGGTGCTTTTCAAATTCATCATCAAAAAAAACGCGCTCCTTCATTTTCGGATGTTTTGGCGGGGCCCTGCCGGTTCAAAGAATGGCCGTTAAGCGATCCGTTTTTTCCCTTACTGTCGTTATCAGGTTCCTCTTTATCAAAATCTCTTCCAGCATTTGTCGGGCTCTGGTATACTGGGATCTGCTTGTACTCTCCTCAATATCGAGCATTACGGAAATTTCCCTGTGTGCATATCCTTCTATGGCATACAGATTTAAAACCGTACGGTAACCCACAGGAAGCAGCCGTATGCAATCCACGATTTGTTTGGCCTGAACGATGGACGGGATATTTTCTTCCCGGATCTGTAACGAACCTGCCTGAATGAGATCCACACTTTCATTAAAACGCTTATTCTTTTTGAGGTGATTGATACAGGTGTGCACCATGATCCGGCGGATCCAGCCTTCAAAAGCGCCTTTGCTCTGAAAGGTATGCATCTGGAGAAAAACTTTAATAAAACCTTCCTGAAGCATATCCTCGGCATCTTCCCGGCTATGGGCAAACCTGTAACATACTGCCAGCATTTTCGGGCTGTAACGGTTGTACAACTCCTTCTGTGCAGCAGCATGATTTTTCAAACAGCCTTGTAGAATGGCTTCTTCGGTCATATTAAACCTCGTTGCCCTGTAAATTAGACAATTTTCGTGATGTTAAAGCTGCATGCGAAAAAGTTTAGGTCCCGTTTTTAATCGAATAAAACAGAACCCGTCATTTCAGGCGGCACTTCATATCCCATCAGTTTAAGGAGTGTTGGGGCGATATCGGCGAGTTTACCGGGATGGACTTTTCCATGCCATTGATTATCAAGAATAAAATAGGGGACCAGGTTCAGGGTATGGGCGGTATTGGGTGAACCGTCAGGGTTGATCATATAATCGGCATTTCCATGATCGGCTGTTATAAAAACCAGGTAATCGTTGGTCAGGGCGGCGGTTGCCACTCGTTCCACACAATGGTCTACGGTTTCCACCGCCCGGATGGCCGCCTGGAAATCACCGGTATGACCCACCATATCCGCATTGGCAAAATTCAGGCAAATAAAATTGGCGGTTTTATGATTGATTTCCGGGATAATGGCATCCGTAATTCCAAAGGCGCTCATTTCCGGTTGCAGGTCGTAGGTAGCAACTTTGGGTGAAGGAATCATAATGCGTTTTTCACCTTCAAATTCATTTTCACGCCCGCCGCTGAAAAAAAATGTTACATGGGGGTATTTTTCCGTTTCAGCAATGCGTATTTGCGTGAGCATATTTTTGGCAGATCACTTCGCCCAGGGTCATTTTCAGATCATCATTTTCAAACATCACATGCACGTTCGTGAAATTGTGATCATATTCCGTCATCGTCGTGTAATCCAGTGTGAGTTTTTTCATTCCCTGGTCCGGGAAATCCGCCTGTGTCAAAACCTCAGTTATTTCCCTGCAGCGATCGGTTCTGAAATTAAAACAGATTACCACATCCCCTTCCGTAACAGGGGCCAGGGGCTTTCCGCCGGAATCCAGTACCACACTGGGTTTTATGAATTCATCCGTAATGCCTTCCGCGTAACTTTTTTCAATGATCTGCGTTGCGCTGCTTCCGCTGCCACCTTTGCCGTGCACCAGGGTATCATAGGCAAGCCGGATGCGTTCCCACCTTTTATCGCGGTCCATCGCATAGTATCTTCCGGAAACGGTTGCGATCTTTCCGGTGCCTGTACGGTCCAGGTGTTCCTGAAGGTCTTTAATGAATCCATAACCGCTCTTCGGATCGGTATCACGGCCATCAGTAAACGCATGTATGTATACTTCGGGAACAGATTCTGATTTGCAGCAATCAATGAGGGTTTTCAGGTGGTTGATATGGGAATGCACACCGCCGTCGCTGACCAGGCCGAGAAGGTGTAATTTTTTATTCCGGGTTCTCGCTGTCCGGAGGGCCTGGAGCAGGACCGGATTTTTAGCGAAGGATCCGTCGCGAATGGCTACATTGATCCGCTGGAGTTCCTGGTACACAATACGGCCTGCGCCGATATTTAAATGTCCCACTTCCGAATTACCCATCTGGCCCTCCGGCAGTCCCACCGCTTCACCACAGGTAACCAGGGTGCTGTTGGGATATTTGGTATAGAGAGAACTGACAAAGGGTGTTTTTGCATGCCGGATCGCGTCTGCGGAATCTACTTTTCCAAGTCCCCAGCCGTCCATGATGATGAGAATCGCTGATTTTTTAGCCATTTTCTGTTGAGCGTATTGATATAATGGGTTCAAAGTTAGCGCATATGGGCTGTTTTAAGCCATTTTCACCAGTCTCCCTTTTAGTTTGGCATATTTTTGGCTCTTTCCCGGATATAAACTATTCCCATGAAAAGGCTAACAGGATGGGTTCTGGCTGCAATAGCCCTCATCCTCGTTTCTTACCGGACCTTTGATAATATGGACGCGGTCGTTACCGCGATCCGCTCAGGTAATGTAAATCAGTTGTCCGCCTATTTCGATGTATGGGTGGATATCAGTCTCCCGGATAAATCAGACACCTATAGCAAGGCCCAGGCCGGGATGGTTATCGGCGATTTTTTCAATACCAACGGGGTAAAGAATTTTAAACTCACCCAGCAGGGCGAAAGCGGCGGGACTTTTTTCTGTTCAGGAATATTGCAAACAAGACTGGGAAATTACCGGACCACTTTATTTTTCAAACAGAAAGGGGATAAACAATTCCTGGAGGAAATCCGGTTTCAGCCTTTGGTATGAATATCGTTCCTTTTTATTTTTTCTGCCCGCTTCCCCGATAAATCATCCTTTTTACCTGTTACTTTATCGAACTCCATTAGTTTTGCTCTTTAAAATTAAACATTGAATAAAACGGTGTTGCATTTTGATGAGCGTTTGCATGTTTTGGTGCAGGCTGCGTTGGAAGAGGATCTCGGCGAAGGGGATCATTCCAGCCTGGCTGTTATTCCCGCAGATGCCCGGGGGAAGGCCCTGCTGAAAATTAAACAGGATGGTATCCTGGCCGGCGTGGAGATCGCGAAAAAAATATTTCATTCCAGGGAGCCGGCTGCAGTTTTCCTGCAGCACAAACATGACGGGGAAGCCATGCAGGCCGGGGAAACGGCTTTCACCATCGAAGCGTCCGTACATACCATCCTGGCATGTGAACGTCTCGTATTAAATTGCATGCAAAGGATGAGCGGGATTGCCACCCTCACCCATCAGTATGTGCAGGAGGTGCGGGGGTATTCTTCCAAAATTCTGGACACGAGAAAAACGACGCCCGGTTTCAGGCTGCTGGAAAAGGAAGCCGTTCGCATCGGGGGTGGTGTGAATCACCGGTTTGGTTTATTTGATATGATCATGCTCAAGGATAATCATATTGACTATGGCGGAGGCCTCAGGATCACTTTGGATAAAGCACATGCTTATGCGCAGAAATACAAGCCGGCGCTCAAAATAGAGGTGGAGGCAAGAACCCTGGACGATGTCCGTGAAGTGCTCGCATCAGGCAAAGCCGACCGGATCTTGCTGGATAATTTTAGTCCTTCCCAACTGGGAGAGGCTTTAAACCTGATTCAAAAAAAAATCGAAACAGAAGCCAGTGGCGGTATCAGCCTGGATAATGTCCGTGCCTATGCAGCTACCGGGGTGGATTATATCAGCATTGGCGCGCTGATTCATCAGGCGAAGAGCCTGGATCTGAGTTTGAAAGCGATGTAAGACTGACGCCTGACGCTTAACGCCTAACGCTTAACGCCTAACGCTTAACGCCTAACGCTTAACGCTGAACGCCTAACGCCTAACGCCTAACGCCTAACGCTGAACGCTTTTGTTTAGGACTTCATGATGAAATTTTATTTCTTTTATTCGGAAAGATAAACCTGGGCAGCGTTAGGCGTTAGGCGTTCAGCGTTCAGCTTCTTCATCCTCCCGGGAACCAGCATTTCAATCCCCCGTTTTCAGACAATCATTGCCTGCACGATGCCGGCAGGCATAAAAGCCTTGTTGGCAGTCGGCTTTTTTTTACCGCCGGTCAGAACGGTGTACTCCAGCGATATTGCAGCCAATAGCAGGCTTCCCTTTGGAATGGCCGCATCCAGCGAAATAGTATTTTCTGCTACCGGGGTGTTGTCATAGGCAAAACTAAATTCTTCGGAACTGCTGCCAACGGTACGGTCCGTTTTCAAATTGCATACCCCCAGGGCGATCCGGCAGGTTATGGATACGGTATGCGCCGGTGCCTTTAATGATTTTTTCGGAATAAATGAGGGGATTACCAACCGGACCCCTTTAGGGGAATGCTGCATTTCCGGGGCCAGATTCCAACTGCGCAGCACCTCAGGTCCCTGTTCGTTGAATGCAAATCGGTTGATGATTTCCAGTCCTTCTGCCAAATGCTCCTGGTTGCCATTGGCCGCATTCAGCCATTCAAAAACGGTTGATACGAGCCGTGTCTGCATTTCCCTTTCCGTCGGGTTGGGGATCACGGGATAAAGGACCTGCCGGATACAACTGGCGATGGTGGAAGCCCGCCCAAATACCGATGCCTTGGCCCGGGTGGCCCTGGTCTGCTTGTACTTTCGGGGTAAGGAACGCATGCAATACGTGTCGCCTATCCAGTAATAGACGGCATTTCCCGCCCTGCCGACGAATCCCATTTTTGGTGCAGTGGCCATAAGAGTATTTATTTATTTAACGTTCGCTGTGAATTGCTTCGAAAATGATGCTGTAATCATTAGGAGTTAGTCCGGGGTTTGTCCAGTAAATCCCGGACTAACCCCGGACTAACCTATAACAAATATAGAAGGAATATAGAAAAAACCCTTTAGCAGACCTTTAAAATTCCGGATGGCGGTCCAGCTCATTCAGAACGCAGGCTCTTTACCGGGTTCATAATCGCCACTTTCAGGGACTGGTATTTGACCGTGAGTAAGATAATCAGCAGCATGCCCAGGCCGGCGATATTCAGTGCAGCGAAAGATTAGTTGCGGAGCAGGTTGCGCAAAGCCACTTTGAAATAATTCCGGGTCATAAAAAGAAATCTTACCGGCAGGCATCACCCGACCGGAGAAGGCGGTTCAAATACATGAAAAAAATAATTCATCACCCAGCGCCCGGTTTATCAGGGTGTTTTATTTTTCATCGCTTCTCCGGACTGTCCGTTTATGATACGCGACTGTCCGTATTTTATATTTTTTAGTTGCTAAAATATTTAGAATCTTTATCTCGTAAAAAAAGCCGTCAACCGTCAACCGTCAACCGTCAACCATCAACCGTCAACCGTCAACCGTCAACCGTCAACCGTCAACCGTCAACCAAAACAAAGTGGCAAAGAAAAATATCCCGGATAAAAACGGATTTGTTTTCAGCACAGATCCTGATTTTGCTTTTCAAAACAGCAATTCCTCCGAAGCGGAAACCCCGGCAGCTTCCAGGCAGCGGCTGCGCATTGTACTGGATACCCGTCACCGGGGAGGGAAAACCGTTACGGCCATCATCGGGTTTATCGGGAAATCAGAAGATCTCGAAATACTGGGCAAAAAACTGAAACAGTACTGTGGTACGGGCGGATCGGTAAAAGACGGACAAATCCTCATCCAGGGAGACCAGACTGCTAAGGTAAAAGCCTGGTTGCAGAAGGAAGGGTATAAGGCGTAACGCCTAACGCTCAACGGCCAACGGCCAACGGCCAACGACCAACGGCCAACCGTCAACCGTCAACCGTCAACCGTCAACCATATCAGAAGTCCAGCCCCATGGCAAACTGCCAGGTTGGAGAATTCCCGAAGAATGCATTCATCTGCCAGCCCACGTCGAGGCGGAGGAAATAACCCAGCAGCGTGCTTCTCGCTCCGAATCCGTAACCGCCCGCAAAAGGACCGATACCACCGGCTTTTATCGTTACATCCACCGGAATGGAAGGATCATTATTGAAGTAATGGCTTTGGGGGCGCTCAATATTTTTCAGGGAACCGGCCCAGGCGGTGCCAAAATCAAAAAACTGGATTAACTGGAAATTCCGGATAAAAGCGTTGTTGATCGGCTTATTCATCAACGTGGTAAATACGGGAAGGCGTAGCTCACTGTTGATGGTAACCGCATTATTTCCATTCGCCACATTCTGGTCGTAACCCCGCAGGTTAAGCGCGAGCGACTGGTAGGCATAGTTCTGTGAAAAGTCGGGTTGGGGATACTGGTTGGCTTTAGGGAACATCCAGCCATCCTGCCCGCCTAAATAATAGACAATCTTCTGGTTTCCCCAGGAAAAATCTCCTGCAGCCCGCAGTGCCCAGATAAAATTCCTGAATATCGGGTAATAGTTTCGCGCATCAAATCCGAAATTGAACATTTTTCTGCCTTCCCCATAGGTGGTTGGCTGGTTGATCTGGTAATTGAAATCCACGTAAAATTTATACCGGAGACCATTCATGATATTGAGTGTTTTCAATATCGTATTGTCATATACATATTCAAGATGGTTTACCAGAAACACCTGTTTTTCAACGTAGGATGATTTCAAAGCGAGTGAGTCATAAAGAGGTACGCCGGTGTAGGCGCTGGATCCGGAAGGCCTGAGCCCGATCTTATCTGTCCGCACACCCACACTGTACCGGATACTTCTCACTTTATCAAAAGGGTACCGGATGACCGCCTCGAACAGGTTCGTATAGAGTTTCGAATCAACATAAGAATACGTATTTGTCCCGGTATCCACCAAAGGGTAACTGCCCACATCCGTCTGCCGGAAATAGACCAGGGAAAAATCGGTTCTCAGTTTCAGGTAATCCACGCGGGCATACCATTGGCCGCCTCCATCGAAAAAGGAACCACCCCCGGGAACAAAAGAAGCAACGTCCACACCGCCGGTTCCTACGGCGATTCCACTGGCGGAGTTTCCGCCAAAAAGCGGCAGGCGCAGGGCGCCGGTAAACCGGACATCCTCGAATAAATCAAAAACCGTTGCCTGGAACATCGCATTGAAGGGCTCATTGCCCCCCAGCATAATCGGCAATGAACCGGTAAATGGCTGGTACTGGGTTATCAGTACGTCGTTATTAAAACCGGCCGTAAAACTCTGCGCAGAAAATTTCAGTTTATAATCGAATAGTTTCGCATCCCTCAGTACTTCGTCTCTGGGTTCGGACTCCGGCTTTGGCTGCTGCGGGATTGATTTCTGGTTTACGGAAGTATCCGTTTTATCTGTATCAAATTCACTTTCAAATATGTCTGGCTGCAGTTTGGCGGTATCCGTTTTTTTCTTCAGCTGGTATTGCAGCGCCTGACCGCCGGCATATCTGGCTGGCTGCAATATTTTCTTTCCTGAATTCGGTTAAACGGGGATTCACATTGCGCTTTTTAAGCGCAGATTCATCCACCCTCAGTTTATACAGAAATTTAAGATCCCCTTCCTGGCGCACTTCACTTACCTGTCCGGTTTCCCCCGCAATCTTGGTTTCGCTCAGGCCGCTCTGGTAATTGGTGAGGGCAAAGGTATAGGCGGAATCCCGGGTGATGGAAAAAGTATAAATGGAATCCGGTTCGGATTCTTTATTGGCCCGCAGCGTGGAATCGAGTTCTTTCGGGTCCGGGATTATGAAGAATTTCATCTCCTATCCGGTAAACCGTATCGATCCCGGCTCTTTGTGTTGTAAAGAAGCCGGCATAACGGTTGCTGATGCCGTTTTCATCCGATATAAAAGTGAAATGAAAATTGTTATACTGTGTCGGATAACGTGCATTGCCATATTTCAGGTGCGTAAGCTGGGAGATCTGTTTGAATTCGCTTTTGTTCCAGTTGTCAACCAGGAAAATATTATAACCGTTCTGGGAGGGCAGTACGGTTTCGCCGGTGGGTGCGGTTCCTGAAGGCCGGTTTGAGGAATAGATAATACCTGTTTTATTGGGAAAACTTACAAAGGATGCATCCAGGTCGTCATAGACATCATTGGTGATCTGCTCCACACTGATTATCCGGGAGGTTAAACCTGAAAATGTCGGACTGGCCATTTTTCACTGCGCTCAGTAAAAGGGTATTGTTATCGAGCATGAATTGCATGTCCTGTACCTGGTCGAACATATCGAGTTCGGTGACCACCCTTTTGTAATGTGAAACGATGTCATAAACAAAAAGGTGGATCTTGCCCTCATTGTAATAAATAACGGCCAGGCGCGTGCCTTTGGGATCCCAGGCAATCAGCGGGATAATGGGGCTGCAGGTTTTTATCGTTGGTTTTTACGCCGTTTTCCACAGCACTTTCCGGTTTACAAAATTTTCATGTAGTACCACGCAATATTGTCCGCGAACGAATTCAACCACCGCATAGGTCTGGCTGCGCGGAACGGGGTTGGGAGAAAAATGAAAAAATCCCGGCTGTCACTGACTTGTTCCACCACGGAAATGCTGCCTTTTGGGAAAGTTTCTTCTTCCGCGGATGTCCTTGTAATACAGGTCTTCTTCCTCCGTCATGAAATCCTGCAGTACTTCTTTAAATTTCTTTTTACAAATGCGCAGCGCTGCCGTATTGGTATTACGGTACACACGGGAGAGGTAGAGGAAATAGGTTACATTTTCCTTTTTATACCGGTTGGCAAAATAATACCAGAAAGCGTGCCCGGCCAGTTCCGGCTTTTCAAATGCCAGGTTATAAAAATTCGTATAACGCCCGGACAGTATGGCTGATTTCAGCTGGTCATCCAGGACTCGTATTCCAGTTTTCCGCCACATAATCAACATAGCCGTCGGTAAGCCATTGCGGAAGGTCCAGCAGGGTCTGATTGGCTGCAAACTCACCCAGGTCATCCCCGAACAGGATATTTTCAAGAAGTACCCGGGCGATGCCCTGGCGGATCTGGATGCGTAGTTTATTATGATCGTCCGTATAATAAACGATCATTTTATTATTTACCAGTTTGGTGGTGCCCCCGGTGGATTGCCAGTCGTTTTCCAGTCCGATATTGGATTGCTCCATTTCATTAAAACTGTTATACAACACGATATTGGCCCTGCGCTGCATGCCATATTCCACCTGCTGCTCGATGCCGGTCAATTCTTTTTCAGCCACCTGGCAACATATTTGGCCAGGGGATCTCCATGCTGATTGAAATAGGTATTAAAATTGGGGGTCTGGTAGTACTTCCACTTCATGTGTTTGAACTGGAGCCGGTTCTTTCCGAATTCAACGGTGATTACCTGAGCGGAAGCCTGGAAAAACAAAAAAAACAGGGCGGACGTTATTAAAAAAAATTCTTTCAACTTCAACTTATGCGGATCTTGCATACCTTATTGGGAATTAAATAAAATAACCGGTTCAAGTTAAGACAATCCCTAAAACCGGGGAAATAGATTTTGAAATGAAAAGGCCTGTATGCTTACGGTAAAACGATTCATATTCAACCCCTCCAGGAAAATACATACGTGGTTTACAATGGAAAAGATGCCTGTGCGATCATTGATCCGGGTTGTTATTTTCCGGAGGAAAAACAGAGCCTGGCCAACTGGATAAGGAGCCCGTCTGCATCCCAATCTTTTGTTAAATACACACTGTCATCTCGATCATGTTTTTGGAAATAAATGGGTCGCAGAACACTACCATCTCAAATTGCAGATCGGGGAAAAGGAATTATGGACTTATAATTTTGGTCCGGAATCGGGGTTGCGCTGGGGCATGCCTTTTGAAAATTATTCTGGCAGAATGATTATTTCTGAAGGAGGGGGATGAAATCCTGATGGGTGAAGATAAACTCGAAGTATTGTTTACCCCCGGCCATTCGATGGGCCATGTGGTGTTTTATGACCGTAAACAGGGATTTGTAATAAGCGGGGATGTTTTATTCAGGATGGGTATCGGCAGAACGGATATGCCGGGCGGGGATACAGATCTTTTATTGGAGAGCATACGTAATAAACTGATGGTGCTGCCGGACGAAGTGATGGTATATCCCGGTCATGGGGAACCGACAACAATCGGGTATGAAAAGGAACACAATCCTTTTCTGGCGGACTGAAATATATTCACTGTTTAATCCTGGACTGTTATGGTCCTTATACCATTCCACAGCCATGCGCAGACCTTCGCTGAAATTATATCGCGGCGCATATCCCAGATTTTTTCTGGCTTTTTCAATCGAAGCCAGGGAATGCGGAATATCACCTTCCCGGTCGGGTCCGTGAATCACCTGGATCCCGGCAATGGCAGGGTCCACTCGTGAGAGATAGTTTTTAAGAGTCTGAACCAGCTGATTCAGGGAAGTCTGTTCACCGAATGCAACATTATATACGGTATTTACGGCATCCGGATCTTCTGCAAAAACGGCCAGCATATTTGCCTGAACCACGTTTTCAACAAAAGTAAAATCCCTGGAATGATTGCCGTCGCCGTTGATTACCGGGGACTGATGTTTCAATAACTGATTTACAAATTTTGGTATCACTGCAGCATAAGCTCCGTTTGGGTCCTGCCTGGGCCCGAATACATTGAAATAACGGAGCCCGGTTAATTCCATTTTATAGGTGCGTGCAAAAACATGTGCATAGAGTTCGTTTACGTATTTGGTCACTGCATAGGGAGAAAGCGGGTTGCCTATTTTTTCTTCTACCTTGGGCAGTTCCCTGCTGTCGCCGTAAGTAGAAGAAGATGCTGCATACACCATGCGTTTCACTTTTCGTTCTTTTACTGCCATGAGCATATTTAAAAATCCCGAAATATTCACTTCGTTGGTGGTAACGGGATCAGTAATCGATCTGGGCACAGAACCCAGGGCAGCCTGATGGAAAACAAAATCCATATCAGCGACGGCCGAAAGGCAGGTTTCCATATTGCGTATATCCCCCTGAATGAATTCAAAAGCAGGATTGGATAAATAATCCTGTATATTATGTTTGTGACCTGTGCTCAGGTTGTCAAGCACCCTGATTTTACGCGCTTTGTACCTGATGAGGTACTCAGCCAGGTTTGATCCGATAAACCCGGCACCTCCGGTAATTAAAAAGGAATACCTGCTTAAATCAGCGGTGTGGTAGGGGGTCTCATACATTTTATAACCGGGCATCAATATGAGCTTCATTTAAAACACCCTTGACATCATAAATAACGGAACGTTTATTTACCAGGTCGCGGATATCAATATTTTCAAATGCTGAGTGGGCGACCGCCAGTATCACGGCGTCATATTTTTCAGTAATATGGGAAAAGTTTTTGAAGGTCTCGATTCCATATTCATGTTTAACATGGGCCGGCTCAGCCCAGGGATCAAATACACTTACAACCGCATGATAGCTTTTTAATTCGTCCACGATATCAATCACGCGGGTGTTGCGCACATCCGGGCAGTTTTCCTTAAAAGTAAATCCCAGGATCAGGACGTTGGCATCCTTTATCGGGATCTCCTTTTTTACCATCAGTTTGATGGTTTCACTGGCTACATAAGCGCCCATGCCATTATTTAATCTTCTGCCTGCAAGAATAATTTCCGGATGATAGCCCGCTTCCTGGGCTTTCTGGGCCAGGTAGTAGGGATCTACGCCGATACAATGGCCGCCCACCAGGCCGGGCTTGAATTTCAGGAAATTCCATTTGGTGCCGGCCGCTTCCAGAACAGCCTGGGTGTCTATGCCCAGCAGGTTAAAGATTTTTGCCAGTTCATTCACGAAAGCAATATTGATATCGCGCTGTGTATTCTCGATCACTTTGGCAGCCTCTGCTACTTTAATGGAAGGCGCCAGGTGTGTACCTGCTTCTATGATGGACTGGTACAGGGCATCCACTTTTTTCGCCACTTCGGGCGTTGAGCCGGAAGTGATCTTTAATATTTGGGATACCGTATGTAAGTTTATCGCCCGGATTGATTCTTTCGGGAGAATATCCGCAAAAGAAATCTGTATTATATACCAGTCCGCTGACCCGCTCCAGAACGGGAGCACATTCTTCTTCCGTAACACCCGGGTAAACAGTGGATTCATAAATAACGATATCGCCCTTTTTCAACACCTTACCAACCGTTTCGCTGGCTCTGTACAGCGGGGTGAGGTCCGGGTGATTATATTTATCTGTTGGTGTCGGAACGGTTACGATATAATAGGTACAGGAAGCCATGTCTGCTATGTTATCCGTACAGTATAACCCGGTGGATCCGGGATTCGGACACAATACTTTTTTCAGGTCACTGCTGTCAATTTCCAATGTATGATCAACCCCGTTCCGCAATTCTTCCACCCGGTTTTTATTGATATCGAATCCAACCACCGGATATTTTTTTGCGAATTCCGCCGCCAGGGGCAACCCGACATAACCCAATCCAATCACAGCAATGAGCGGTCCTGATTCCATCATTTTTATAAAGCTTTAAAATAGCGGGCTTAAAAATACTGAATGCAATCTATTATTAGTTAGAAAGCCTTAAGTTAATGATAACGAGATAAATAAGGGGATTATTATAAAAGGGGAGCCCGGAGGTTTTTCCGGCGGGATTTTGCCGTAAAGCGGTGCGCGGAGGGGATCAGAACCTGACCCCGGCGGTGATATTTACGGACTGGTACTTAAATTCCTTCACATCCGATCTTTGGCCGATTCCGATATGATTCAGGCCCTGGAAGTATTTTGCAGAGAGGAAAAAAGACCTGATGATTTCAACCTCAAAACCGCCCGTGATCCCGATACTGCGCTCTTCCACATCATGGGTTATATCGGTGCTTATACCCTGGTAGGTTGAACCGGCATGAATCAGTAACTCAAGCTGGGGGCCGGCAACCAGGGCAAACCGGGGTGAAACCCGGTAATTCAGTAAAACGGGCATGGACAGCCAGTCTGTGGAGTAGTCAATACCCAGACTTTTATCCGCTCCGTTTCTTTGGGTATAGGAATATTCCGGTTGAAGATTCAGTTTTCCGGCAATCGGGATGCAAAGCATAAAGCCGAAAGTAAAGCCGGTATTCCAGGATGGATCTATGGGTGTGGCGGGCGGGGGTTCCCCCATATTAAAATTCATGTTGGTTATATTCATCCCGGCCTGGAAGCCAAAATATTTAAATGGCGGATCCTCCGTGATCTGGGCACCCGCGCAGCTGACCAAAAAAATAAGGCTGAGGCTAAATAATATTTTCATGCGGTGAATTCAGCGTGGCTTCCGGGTAATTTTTAATATGCATTTTTATCACCTTTCAGGGTGGTATAAATGGTCAGGCAGATAATTTTCATATCGAGCCAGAGATTCCAGTTTTCCATATACCAGATATCATGGTTTATGCGGTTGCGGAGCTGATCGTCATCCCTGATTTCACCCCGGTAACCGTTTACCTGTGCCCAGCCGGTGATGCCGGGTTTCAAAAAATGCCGGATCATGTATTCGTCCATGATTTTGGAATATTTATTCGTGTGAATCAGCATATGCGGGCGTGGGCCGGCGACGGACATATTGCCGATTAATACGTTAATAAACTGTGGCAGTTCATCGAGGTTGGTTTTCCGCAGAAAATGCCCGAACCGGGTAACACGCGCATCATTCATCGTAACCTGGCTCATATGGGCTTCCGTATGTACCGTGAGTGTGCGGAGCTTATAACAGGTAAATTTTTTATTGTTTTTTCCTGATCTTAATTGTTTAAATAAAACCGGTCCCCGCGAATTGATTTTTATCAGTATGCCCAGGATCGGGATCAGCCAGGAAAGTACCAGAACGATGACCAGCAGACTGAAAAAAACATCGAACGCACGCTTTTTTATCCGGTTGGACATATCTTCCAGGGGTTCGGTACGGAGGGACAGGATGGGGTAATTGTCCAGGAATTCGATATGGGTTTCCCGGTTCACATATAATTTGAAATCCGGGATGAACTTGAAGCGGATCATTGATTTTTCCGCCTGTTTTGCCATCTCGTATATGGCTGCATTTTTTTCCGGGGAGATGGTGGAATATATTTCGTTTATATTATGATGAACGGCATAGTCAATACATTCATCAATATTGCCGATGATGGGCAGGGTGGAGAGTTCATGGATCCGGTCCGGATCTTCAAAATATCCGTCTATGAGAAAATCTTTGCGGATGATGCTAAAGCGCTCTACGAATTTTTTAGCCGTATCGGAGTAACCGACCATGACAATACGCCGCGCAACGTTGTTTGTTTTTTGGAAAAAATGGAAAGTCCCGATCATGAACAGACGGGAGAACAGTAAAAAAGAACAATAGCCGGCAAAGCTGATAAAAATGAAGAGGCGCGAATAGGGGTAATGATAGATGAAGGCGAAATATCATCATGCAGATCGTGTAAAGTATAAATGCCTTTATGGTTCGTTTCGAGAACCTGTAAACATCCGGTTGGGCGTCTTCAATATAAAGGCGAACACTATAAGCCGAAATCAGCCATATTATGTTGCCGGCGAGGAAGAGCAGCCCATAAGATCTTATCCCATCAGCCGGTATGCGGCTGAAGTTGGACAGGAGTATGATGTGCACCCCATTTAAAACGACCAGGTCAACGCAAACAAAAAAGAACCGGAAAAGGTTGGTGTAGCGGTTATTCATTGACTAGATATTGAGATCGGGCTCGCGATAAGTCGCGCCTACTGACAAAGGCATATGCATATTAACAGGCTTTTCATAAGGGGTATTTATAAATAATTGGGTTGCCTTTTCAGTGTAGCCATCAATCAGTGTTTTAGAATTCCTGATATTATAGCGGGAAGATGCTCCAAAAAGTATAGAATCAATTCCTTCTAAATTGCAAACATATTCCAGTGCTTCTTTAGGTGGTAATGCACCTGCAGCAAATACCTGCATGGCAATAATTCGGCAACGTTTTTCCGCGAGTGATTTTTCATATACATTTTTTCCGCCCGACATTCGAAATCCGATTTTATTAATAGAAGTGCAAATGATTGGGTTTTCAATACCTTTCGATTCAAGTACTTTGAGCAATAAAGGGAAATTCATTGTTATAAACCCCGCTTCAGAATTATATTTTTGTTTTACATAATGATGGAAACCGATCAGAAAATCGATCATTCCCAAACCCAGGAGAAGATCCGTTATAACATTTTGCAAAAAAATAACCGGAGTTTTAATGCCTATAAACATTTTCATTTCAGCATCTATCATCAATTCCATCATGGCAATAAAATCCTTCTTAACAAATGCCAGTCCACCTTTTGCGAGCGTGCCGAAAATATTGCCGGGTAAATAATGTTTAATCGAACCCATTATGCCTAATTCTGTGATTGCATTGGCATATTTATGTGCATAGGGCATGCAGGGATAAAATATTGAAATTTGCAAATTTCGGATCAGTTTTAATGTGCATTACAAATTTCACGCAATTCTGTCATGGGGGGTACACATGAATGTTTGAATACCTTCCTCCATCACAATATTAAGTACGTCCAGAATGGCCTGGTTTTCCTTGAATTTTATTGCCTGGGTCCTTGATTTTTCATCAGAGCTGTGATTAATTCCAAAGAACTGATTGTCACCGAAAATTATTCTTTCCATGTTAGTTGGTTTTTTGGTTTTCTAATAAGAGATTAATAACCTCATCCGTAACTATTGCACTTTCGAAAGAACTCCTGGTATTCGTGTTTTTAGTTTTTACTGCATTGATAAAGTGATCAATCTGAAGGGAATATTCTTCTCCTCTTAAATTGAAATTGGCATTTTCAGTCAGATCTGTATTGCTTTTTATCGACCATCCTTTCGATAAATTGAATTCTTTGTTTTCTTCTTTAAGGAAAATTTTTAGTTCTGTAGTGTCTGCAACAATTTTCCCCTTTTTTTCCAAGCAAAGTAATTTGAGTGGACATTTTCCTGTAGGTATCATCGCTCCAGTTAACCGATAACTGGCCTTTAAGGCCAGTTTCTAATGTCAGGCTTGCGTATACGGCATCTTCTACTTCTTTTGAAAATATTGATTTCAATTGAGTGCCTGATACTTTAACTGGTTTTGCTAGAATGAAATGAATAAGGTCAATCGTATGCGAAGCATAGTCGTATAGACAACCGCCGCCATTCCCTTTTTCAGTTCTCCAGGTTGTCGCTTTTTCTCTCACTACTACCGGGCCGTATGATTCTCCTATAAAATGATAGAGCTCTCCAATAATATTTGATTTAAGGAATCCTTTTATTTCATTGAAAGTCCCAATAAATCTGTTGTGATATCCGACCTGGGTAACAAGGTTCTGTTTTTTTGCCAGATCAGTCAGGGCATGGCCTTCTTTAGAATTCAACGAAAATGGCTTTTCGCAAAAAACGTGAATTTTATTATTGAGGGCATAGCCGACCATTTCGCTATGTAGTTTTGTTGGCGTAGCGATAAACAATGCATCTAATTGCATTTCTACAATCATTTTTTTATAATCATTATAACATTTAAATCGGGAATATTTTTTGAATACATCAATAATCAATGAAGATGAATCGCAAACTGCCACTAAGATTACATCCGGATGTACACCAAGTATGGCACAATGGGAAATACCCATTTTACCTAATCCAATTATTCCTGTTCTTATCATAATTATTTAATTATTTATTAACTATTATATACTAAATGTTTATTCCATTTCAATTGAAGGTATTAATGAAAATAAAATCAGAACAGTAAAATTTGATTTTAAAGTTTATAAAAATATTATGTAAACAAGTAGTTTTGATTCTTTATAGGTTAGATATATTGATTATTATATTCTCTTCTTCAGATATTTGGTATTCAAAAGCAAAGAAAGGTTGATAATCTTTTTAACCTATATATGAATTTTATTTAGACTGGGGTATATAAAAATATAGAATGGAATACTTGATCTTATTTATATAACCGATAATAAGTAGTTAAATGGGATATCCGATTGCCAAATGAAATTCCTACTTAGTAAAATAATATTTCAAGGCAAAACATATTTCTATCGAATATATGGTTCGGGTAAATGACATATATTTTATTAAAAATTGAAAAGTAGAATCGAAATTTATTTCTTTTTGAGAAGATTAATATATTGATCTGTTATATCTTCCCAATTAAATCTTTTTGAAATATCTATTTGACCTTGAAATGCATTATTCAACATTTCGTTTCTAAAATTTAAAGTATACTCAAGTTTCTCTTTTAATGAAATAATATTTCCGGAACTAAAATGAGTAGCGTAATTTTTAGTGATATAAGTGTTTTCTATTATATTTGAACATAATAAAGGAGTACCAAGCGACATTACTGTTAATATTACTGGTGATAATCCTTCAATTAATGAGGGTTGTATGTACGCATACGCATTTTTTATCAATATGTTAGTATCATCGCCGTATACATACCCAGGAAAAATTATTCTATCATCTTTTGTGTTTTTTAGTTTCCTTTCGTAATCACTGGGATTTGGGGAACCTCCTATAAGTACTAATTTTTTGTCGGTTCTTAATAGTTCAAATGCTTTTATTAAAAGATGCAGTCCTTTATCAGGAATAAATCTGCCAACAAATAAAAAATATTCATTTTGTTTCAATCCTATTTTATTAAGAATATCAATATTTGGAGGTAGTTCTTTAGATTCAGAACCATAGGGAATAAAGCTATAGACTCGATTAAATTTCTTTTCAAAATATTCTTTAGTATAAATATTATCGAAGGTTACTCTATTTGGCAAATATGCTGTGATATAGTTTGATAAAATATAAAATAATTTTCCGTACCAAGGCCATTTATCCCTTTTCCAATCCATCGCAAATTGACTTACTACTACTCTTTTACCTGCAATTCGCAATAGGATTGCCCATATACTATTTGCACCACTGTGTAAATGAATAATATCTGCTGTGTTGTAAAAAATTACATGAAAAGTAGCTTTAGCGGAATGAAGTAAGGAATCAAATCCCGCCTTCTTTACTGTTTTAAAATATTTTAGTTTGATACCTTCGAATTCTTGAATTGGCATATCGTTATCACCTGGATAAATTCTACAATATGCAATGAGTGAATGTCCTCGTTTCACAATTCTTGGATACAATTCGAATGCAAATTTGTCCGATCCTGCTGCTCCTGCTTTAGGTGGAATCCAACGAAAACCCCCATAAGCTGCTATTCTTAGTTTATCCATTATTAATCTAGATAATCTTGATAATATTGCGCTATATATTGTTTTAATGAAATCTTCCAATCCTGCATATAATTTAAATTTCGAAGATTTAGTTTAGAGTTAATTAATCTTTCGTTAGCAGGTCTTTCTGCGAAGTATATTTTTTTAAAATAGTCCGACTTAACAGGCGTAATTTTTATTATTTCATTGAGATTTAGAATCTTTATCAGTTCTTCTGTTACTTCATATCTGCTTGTTTGACCACCGCATACCATATTATATAATCCCCAAAACTCTTTTTCAATTAAGACTTTTACATTTTTTGCAAAGTCATGAGTATATGTTGGAGTACCATCTTTATCGTCAACAATAAATAGTTCTTTTTTTCCAGCTTTAATTTGGGACATTATTTTTTGGATAAACTTTTTATCTTTTTTAGGACCTCCACCCATCATCCATCCAGCCCTACAAATAAGATATTTGCTTACATTTTCTTTTACAAATAATTCACCTGCATATTTTGATCTAGCATAATGCCCCAAGGGATTAGGTATATCCCAATCATCATATATTTCTTTTTTGCCATCAAATATTCCTGCTGTACTTATATAAAGCAGAGGCAAATTAAGTTCGTTAGCAATATAGCATGCATTTTCAACTGAAAGTGTATTAGTTTTATATGTTTCTTCAACATTATTCTCGCAATATTCCAGATCGGTAAAAGCTCCTAAATGAAATAGATAATCAGGATTAAAATTTACTACATCTGCTTTATAGGCTTCATAATCTCTAAAATCCAATAGATTAGCCAATTTTCATTTACGTCAATATCAGTACACCTTAATTCATAATCATTTTTGAATTGAATATAAAAGGCCTCACCAAGCATTCCGCCGCATCCTGCTATATATATTTTCTTTTTCACTTATTATAAAATTTAATCTATTTGGCAAAATAATTTTATAGGTAAATCTGATAAATGGTTTATTTGGTATTTAGAATAGTTTAATTGCGTAATGCTGCAATAGTTATATCTTTAATTAATTATTTTATTGGGTTATGTTACGTAAAGAGTTATTTTCTAAATTTAATTATTTTAGCGGGTATACCACCCACAATTGAATAAGAAGGGACATCTCTATTTACAACGCTACCGCCGCTACTATGCTGTTATTTCCTATTCGAACACCATCTAAAATAATTGCGCCACTTACAATCCAGATATTATCTTCAATCATGACTCCTTTTCGTAATTCTCCTTGCTTAATAATGGGTATATCAGGATCTGAGATTATATGATTCTCTGAGAAAATGGATACACCTGGTCCAAAAAGTACATTATTCCCGATTGTAACCTTCCCTCTAATTTGGAAGAGACAATTTTGTGCGATTCCAACATTATTTCCTATAACTAAACCAATACCGAGATTCCTTAAAACACCAGAACATTCTATAATAGTATTTCGAAGAATCGAAACATTATTACCCACTACAATACCATTTTGTGATAATGCGTTTATTTCAACATTGTCTCCTATATTATAGTTTTTCCAAATTTGAATTTTGATTTAAATAGTATTTTTGAATTTCTGCCAAGAAAGATAATTCCTTTAGATTCCTTTAACCGAAATCTTAGTAGAAGACCTCTTAAATATGGAATAAATTTATTTATTGTGATTCGTAATACATCATAATTTGATAAAGAATCGTCTAAAATGTATTCATCTTTACCTAATTTTTTAATAATATTATTAAGAATGCCCTTAATCATTGTGATGTTAATTTTAATTTCGCGATTTTATATATATTAAGAAGTTCTAAATAATATTTATCAGGATTGAAATTATTTCAGCAAAAGTTCTGGCATTTATAGACATTTCGCAATATTTGGAATCGGGAATACTATTTGCTTCGAGTAATATATTTGCTAATTCTTTAACATTCCCCATGGTAAATAAATATCCAGTTCTATTTTCTTCAATGATTTCGGGAATTCCGCCAATTCTACTTCCAATTACTGGTTTTCCGTAAGAATATGCCTCCACAATCGTCAATGGATTATTTTCATACCAGACTGATGGTACAACTATAAATGATGCGTTAGCAACTATGGACCATAGATCCTTTCCTTGTTTGAACCCAGAAACTCATATTTTCAAACGAACAATTTGTATATTGCTTCAGTAACGGCCCCGTTCCAACTATCTTTAGATGTAGATATTTGATAGTAGTGCAGATTTTATCAAGATATCAATTCCTTTTTCTTCAGAAAGACGACCATAGAATAAAAAATATTTACCTTTTTTATTAGAAGGTACTATAGTTTTTAGTTCGGGTTGAAAGTTAAATAGTTTGAAGGCTTTGGATTTAAATATGGGTTCAAATTCAAAGTGTTTATCTTCGAAAATTGGCTAACAAAAATAAAAAAGTCGATAAGTTTAACTGGTTTTATTGCATATTTTCTAAAGTAAGCATCCGCGGTCAATATTGCACTTTGAGCCAGGTTGTTTTCAGAGCATTTATTTATCATGCATCGGAGATAAAATTGGTCTTTACACTTTTCACATATTTTTTTATCGCCATTAGTAAATGAATATGCCGGACATATTAACCTATAATCATGAACTGTTTGTATTACTGGTATTTTATATTTTTTTAATGCAAGTAAAATTGATGAAGAAAGACCGCCCATAAATAGATGTATATGGGCTAAATCCGGTTTTATTTCATTTAATATCGATGAAATAGATTTTTTGGCCTTTTTATTATAGATAAAAGATGGAATAGCTTTGATCCTTTGGATAAAGGACAATTTGCGGAAATTGTATTTAGGCGGAAAATACTTTGTTTGTTTTGTAGCGAAATTTTTAGGGTCGCTAGTGCTAAAAAAGAAAATTTCGTGACCATTCTGTTCTAGGAGTTTAGCTGTATTAAAATAAACGCCATCTGCACCTCCTTTTTGGTAGTGATAGTTATTTATGAGTAATATTCGCATGATTTTAATAATAAATCTGATTTATTTTAATTAAGGGATTACTCAAAGCTCAGTCCTTAGGTTTTAATTGGATAACCCAATAATAAAAAGTAGGATAAGATTATTTAGCTAATTTTTACTGGTGTTAATTTGTTTTTTTTTCTGACAATGGAAAGAACAAAGCCAATCAGACAAAGAGAAATAGGGCTATTTAAGACTGGTGCTGTTATGGCATCGACAAAAAGATAGAGCAGTAAAAAAGTTATTGCGCCGATAATATGCATTTCATTAATTCTGGATTTAAACATTTTATAAATGAATATTAGGCAAATTAGATAAAAGCTAAACCCCAAAATTCCAGATTCAGCGAATAAATGAGGATAATAGGTATCAGTTAAATAATCTTTGTCTTTAAACCAACTTTGTTGATAAAAATTCAATTGATAATACAAAATCGTATCGAACTTTTCTGCTGCGAATCCTCCATAATTTCCAAATCCAACTCCAAAAGGAAAATGTTTTATTGCGAGAATGATTCCGTTAAAATATACAAGAACTCTTGGGTCTTCTGAATATTGGATTGTTCTATTAAAACTCATTGAATCCAGTGTTAGCTTTATGTACGCTCTAATTTCTTTTAAATAGTATATCGCAAATAATAGTAATATGCTAATTATTAATTTCACTTTATTTACAATATGCCCGCTATTATATTTAAAATCAATCCAAAAGAACAAGAGAATAAAAGTGACAATTTCCTGTCTTTGAAAGGTAATAACAAGTTGGATTAATGATAATACAGCGAATATTTTATTTTTATTAATACTTAAAAAATAGTAAGAAGTTATAGATGTGAAAAAAGCTGTATAACCTGCAATTGGGAAATATCCGGTCAATCTTGGCAAATTAATTGAGTCCGGTGAAAAGTTCTCGCCATTTATTTCATTTTGGAAGATGGAAATATAAAGATCTGGTTTTAAGTATTGTAATATGCATAGCGGAATGCCAGCAATCAGAATGGCTTTTATTATAATTTCAAATCTTTTGATTTCTTTTTTGGAAGGGACATAAAAATAAAAGACAAATAAAAAGACTATCATCTTAAAATCTAAAATAATTTGCAAAACCATTTGGAATCTCGACTTGGAATAGTTGACCATGTAGGTACTTACAATGCCAAGCATTAAAAAAAAGAGATAAGCATATATTGCATTTCTGGATAATTTATTTCTTAGTAAATTACCTAATAAGGGTATTAGACTTACTAGATAAAAGAGGTATACATAATCATCAATTAAGTTAATATTAGGAGAGTTGTCGAGGCCATATATTTTTAAAAGGAACGGTTGTATACATACTATTGAAAAGAATCCTGTAAATACTATTGCGTTAAATATTTTAGTTAAATTTAAATTCACCTTGAAATGTTTCTTTTCTAAAAGTTGTGGGATGGTTGATTCAATCTCGTGGACTTTCCCGGAAAATCACAAATTGCCACATATCATTTTGCAGCTCGTGAATAAAAAATTACTTAAAGAATTTTCCCTTTAATATTGAAATAAGTGGGTGGTAAATTTGAGATAAATGTTTAAGATTAAAAAGTGAAAAATCAATTATTTGTATTTTTTTACTTTTTAAAAATAGCCATAAAATTGCCGCTGTAAAAATTTCTGTAAGTAGCCATGCCCACGAGGTGCCTATGAATCCGAAATATTTAGTAAAAACGAGGCTTAAACTTATTCCAAATATACTTGCTATTAAAATTATCGTGAACAGTCATTCTGTCCATTTTAGATTAATCATTGTTTGAATGCCTAATATATTACTTAAGGAGCTTATCATTGGAACAAAGCTCAAAATGCGAAGTACATTTATAGAATCTGCGAAATTGGTACCATAAAATATCCTAATTAACCAAGGAGAAATAGACCATAGGAAGACTCCGGTTAAAAAGGTAATGCTTAAAAATTAGGGGAGTAGCTTGTTTTATTTTTTGTAATCCTTGAAATTTACTTATTCCAAAGTTTTCACCGATATAAGGGAATAATGATAAACTTAAGGGTAGTGATATCAGAGTTTGAACTGCAATAATTAATTTCCAACTTGCGCTATACAAAGCGACTGCACGATTATCTTGAATGATACCAATAATTATTAGATTTGCAGTCGTATAGAGATTAATAAGGGTTACGGATAAAAATACTGCTTTTTCATTCCAAAGTAGTGATAGTATTTCCAGGTATTTTACCTTTTGAATTTTTATTTTATACTTATGGGTAGCGAAGAAAAAAGCAAACAGACCTACTATAATTGTAGAAATTGAAAAAATTAGTGGTTGTAATACATAGTCTCCGGGGGATTTTATTACTAAAAATAGAATTATTGTGAAAGAAAATTTAGCTATAAAGTTACACAAGGCAATCTGATGTAATTCCTGCATACCCTGGAATAACCAGTTAAGGAGGTTAAACTAATGAAAAACAATATATAAATGAGAAAACTGCTAATGGTTTTTCTTTTGATAGTTGCGGTATAGAGTATAATGTTATTAAAAAGATTAAAAGAGAAATGGATAATAGCAAAAATTTTGCGTAAAGTACGTCACTGAATATTTTACTTCTATTGTAATGGTTATTTTTATTGTGTGCAATTTTTCTTGTGGCTGTTAAATCGAAACTATATTGTATAAAAAGAGTAAAATACATAGTAATTGCAGACATGAAATTTATTGCTCCAAATTTTTCGGGCCCAATTATTCTTACTAAATAGGGAATAGTTATAAATGGTAAGATGTTGTTTGCCATTTGCACTAATGATAAGGAGAATATATTTTTAAGTAACCCTTTTTTTGTATTCACAAACTATCCAACTTGAAATTTAATATAAAGGATTACCCATTTGGGACGCTTGGCAATATAGTTGTACGATTGGTCATTCATAAACCGTTCTACTAGTTTTGCCAGATACTGTTAGAAAAAATTCCTTCGGTTTAACCTGAATAAAAACTCATTTAATTATTAGTAAATTATACTTCAGGAACAATTGTGATGAATTCCGCTCAGACGTCGATTTAGATTCATACCGAATACCATTTTATTCATCTGCCATTTTCATTGATAGGTTGAAGTAATTATCCTTTTTCAATTGCTTAGTCTGATTAAGTCACATTGGATTATGCTCTGGTTCTGGTTTAATTAGGGATATAAAAAATAAAGTCATTTATCTTATATTTTCTTTTTGACTGAATAACCGTACCTATAGTCAAAATTATATCCGTACCCGAACCTCATTCCATACTTTCCGGCTCCTCTTTTTTAACTCCATTAAATACAATACCTATATTTTTCATCTTGTACATTCCGGTATTTTCATCAAGTAACTGAATATGAATTTTGGGAGTAAATGCATGTCTGACCACATAAAGATTAATATCACAGCGTGAGCCAATAATATATGCATCAGTAATAGCCAACGCAGGAGCTGTATCAATGATAATAATATCAAAAATGGCTTCGAGATAGTTCAATAATATCTCCAGTTTTCCGTTTAAAATGAGCTCAGAAGGGTCGGCAGGTATGGTTCCGGCAGGTATAACAGAAAGGTTTTCATTTTCAGTGGTTTTAAAAATCAGATCATACAGTTCAATCTGACCGGATAAATAATCTGAAACCCCCTTACTGTTTTCAATATCGAATAAACTGTGAATGCCCGGTTTATGAAGATCCAGGTCAACCAATACGACTTTCCTGCCGGCAAGTGCGATACTTGCCGCTAAATTGGCAGCCACAAAACTTTTTCCTTCTCCTGGAATAGAAGAAGTGATCATTACTCTTTTGGCTTTAGATGAACTGGATTTGGGAAGCGTAGCACGCAGAAAACGGAATTGTTCTGCTATCAGACTTTTTTCACCACTATTAATAACAATCGGCCTTTTGGATTTGTCAAAAGACAGTTCACCCATCACCGGGATCATGGTCATGCTTTCAATTTCATTTCTGAATAATATTTTATTATTCAGCATTTCTTTGATACCGATCCAGATAAGTCCTAGAAGAATTGCTCCGAAAATACCGATAGCCAGAATTAATGGTTTGTTTGGCCATACGGGAAGAAATGATGATTCTGCTTTATCAATGAGCCGGCTATCCGGAACAGTGGAATTGAGTGACAAGGCCGTTTCTTCCCTTTTCTGTAGCAGGAAGGAATAAATATTGTTTTTAATGGCTTGTTGCCTGCTGATCTCAACCAGTTGCTTTTCTTTCAAAGGGATCGTACGAAGTAAGGAGGAATATTTATTACTGGTTTCATTCAGGTTATCTCTTCCGGCTTCCAGGCTTTTTCTTTGGCTTTTAATATTCTCCAAAACGGTAGGTTTCATCTTATCAATCTCATTTTGAAGGGAAACTAAAATGGGATTATTTTTGGCTGTAGATTTTTTAAGCCCTTCATATTGAATTTCAGTATTATATAGTTTTTCAATCAGTTGGGATAATAATTTGTCGCTGATGCCAAAAGTAGAGGGTACTATACCCGGTTCATTATTTTTGGATTCAACATATTTTTCCACTTCGTCCAATACAGCCAACTGCATATTCACATCACTCAATTTCTGATCACTCTCCCCGACATTTGCCAGGTATTGTTTGCTCTGTGCGCTGATATCCACCACATTCTGATCGGTTCTGAATTTCTGGATACCTGATTTCAACGGAGTCCAGTTGCATCCCCATATTCTGTAACCTTTTGTCAACAAAGTCCAGAGTATTGGCCGCTAATTGATTTTTATCGGTAATGGAAACTTTATTGTAAACATTGATTACATCATTTACGATAGCTTCCCCCCGTTCAGGAACCGCATCTTTTAAAACCAGGTTGATAACGCTGGATAATTTGCCGGAGGCTGAAACATCCAGTTTTTCACTCAAATCATTAACTTCTTTTTTTAGATTATTCAGTTGAAAATAAAAGGTATGTGTTCCGGAAGATGCCTGGTATAATGGGTTAGTGTGAAAAACGGATTATGCCCCATCCTGAATTCACCCATTGATTGAGTGGATATTTCTTATTTGCTACGATAACGTTTTGGGTAGCAGGAATGAAAACAAAAGGAATTTCTTTGGTTTGAATTAAAGAATCCGGTTCCTGGAGTTCAACGATTATAGGACTTGAAATATAAGCCGGCCGGGATATGAAGCCATCTTTTTCAAATACAGGGGCATATAAATGCAGATCCTTTATCACTTCCGTTAAAATGGTCCGGGAATGAATGACTTCGATTTCATTTTCTACAATTTTTTTGGCTCCAAGAGATCAAGGGATTCCGTGATCTTGGATTCGTCCGATCCTTTTTTTTCATCCTTTATTAAAATACTGGCGGAAATTTCGTAAACCGGAACAACTGTCTTCAGATAAAAATAAGCGGCACCGGCACCCAGCAGGATAAGCACTAAAAATAAGGGCCAGTAAGGCAGGTAACGAAATACCAATTGACTGGAAAAGATTTTCCTCATTCTCATCCGTCGTTTCAATACCCGCATCTTTGGTAACTTTTATTTTTTTCATAGCACTATGATTATTTATGATAAAAAGCAAGCCATGCAACTGTAGTTAGTAATCCTATAGCTGCGAAATAAACTGGCAACATCTGTCTGCTATTACTTACACTGGCCACTTTTTCTTTATCCGCTTCCACATAAAGCACATCATTTGATTGTAAATAATAATAGGGGGAACTTAAAATATTTTTAGAGTTCAGATCAATCCGAACAATTTGTTTTCCGGTTTTGTCTTCCCGGATCAATAATACATTATCCCGTTTTCCGTAAATGGTGATATCACCTGCAAGGCCCAAGGCTTCCAGGATACTGATTTTTTCATTTGGTATGCTGACTACGGTGGGGCGTCCCACTTCTCCCAGAACTGTTACACGAAAATTTAGAAAACGTATGGTAACTATTGGATCGAGCAGTAATTCTTTGTCTTTAAGCTGTTTTATAATGTAGTCACTCAGTTGATTTAACAGTAAGTCCTTCTGCTTTGATCTTTCCCAATTCCGGGAAATTAAGAGTCCCGTCATCCGTAACCAGGTAACCCAATATTTGTTGGGCAGAACCATTGGCTGTTGTAGTTGTGGTGGAAGAAAAATTAGATTCATTGAACAGTTTGGAGGCTTCCGCATTGGTACTGCTGACGGAGATGCTTAATAGATCATTTTTATGAATGACAGGTACAATAGCATCAGGCGCTGTAATATGGGTACTACCCAGGTCATTAAAATAGGTTGTTTTTTTGGTATTGACACAGGAACAAAAAAGGAAGGAAAAGATAGTAAATAAAACAAATATGTAAATCTCCAATTTGGTGACATACCGATTTAGAGTTTATTTTCGGAATTTTAGTTTAAAGCATGTTAAACAAGCCCTGAATCTTTATGAATACTACATTCATAAAACAATCGTATATGGGTTGTTGGATAAAAAGGATATTAATTATTTTACCCAAGGCTTGTTTATATTGGGTAATTTATGATTAATATTTGTATCTAAAATATTCACTATTAGGTTCCGCATTTATAAAGTTAAATAGCAGCTTGAGAAAATACGGGTTTCATGACTGCTGTAGCTATTGTATTTAAGGGTGTTGATTAAATTAAAGTCGATATTTAGTTCATAAAAATTATCCAGGACAATTCCTGTAAAATGCAGGAGAACTCTTTCACAAGTGGAGGTTTAAGTATTGTTAGATGGTGGACTATAGATTTCATAAAAAATAATTAGTCATTTTTGGCATATTCATACCACCCCATATATTTTTGATCTTCTACAAAATAGAGGTGGTATTTTATTTTCTTTAAAGGAAAGATCTTTTTATCTATTAAGTTCAAATGGTAATTCATGCCGGCGTAGGTGTATTTCTCTTTGATTTTATCAATCGGCCTGTTGGTTTCGATAGCTTTTGATTGTTTCAGGAGTGCAGAGCTTACGGTATTGGTTTATGAAACGCATTCTTATTATTTTAAACGTCTTTTTTGGCTGAGTAGTAAGTATTTTAACCCCCCAAAAAAATTTAGTTATTTTTCGTTTAGTTTTTTGATATAAATTCATATTTCGGGTTTTGTAATTTGCTGCCTTTTGGGCATTGGTGTCAAAAATGGCTAATATTCTTACTTCTTTGCCCAATAATTTAAGTTGCCAGCAATACGTAACTGAAAGTTGAATAGATCAAAAAAAATTGAATTAGTGTGCAAAAAAAAA
>CAWEQR010000005.1:0-643965 GCA_963811275.1 uncultured Chitinophagaceae bacterium
AGACCGCTCTTTTTTCGGAACTTTATCATATGGCAAACAATTCGAATAAGGGTAGTAAGAAAACGGTTTACATAAGCGCCGTAACGGGCCAATATGTGAAGCCAACTTATGCCAAAACCCATCCGACCACAACTGTGAAAATGCACGTTAAAAAAGGCAAGTAATTTGCCTTAGACGAGTCAGTCCGGTTTCAAGATCATGCGAAAGTGTGATCTTTTCCATCTGAGGTTTTCGCCTAATAAATTAAGGTGTTTTGGTCATTTTTGAATCATCTTCTCGCCTTATCTCTGCATAATGAAAATATACAGAGTTCTCCTTATCATATTAATTGTGGATAGTATTTTTTTGGTCGGTTTCGAAATATTTTCAAATACCCCTATTCCTTACTAAGGAATAAAATTATTAAGACTTTTTTTTAGGTTGTTGAAAAGTATTCTTTGTAGATTATAAGTATCAACGCTATATTTGATTTAATTAATTATGATAACCGGATGATAGTAACTGAAATTAAGAGCCCAAAGCAAATTTCGACATTTCTTGATGCGATTGTATTCGGACAAGCAGGGTTTGAACAAAATTTGAATAGGATTGAAAGGAAAAAAAGTGGAGTATTTTTAACAAACTCGTTGTCGACAGTGGATAATGTTTTGGATATCCTTGAATTTGATTCTGAAATATTCAATAAGCGTATACTTGAACCTTCTTGCGGTCAGGGAATTTTTATATTAAAACTTATTTCCGTTATCTACCAATTGTTTCCTGATAGACAGTTGCTTTCTGAAATTTATTTCCTCTAATATATACTTTGTGGATATCGAGGAAGAAATGATTAAAAAAACGATTTCCAATATTAAAAAGTTGTTCAAATTTTTATTTAACGAAACATTTGAAGGCGGTTTTAATGGAATAGTTTGGGATTTTACAGATAAGGTGAATGAGGATGGGCTTTTGTTTTATCAGCATAGTTTGGCGCCCTTTAAGAAATTATACGGGAGCTTTGACTACGTTATAGGAATACTCCTCCTACGTTACACTTTATGGGAGAAGAGATAAGAAACTGAACGAAAATCAAAGAATTAATTACCTTAAAAATTATAGTCAATTTCCCGATTCAGTAAAGAATGGAAAAGATTAATCTTGTGATGTTGTTTATAGAACACTCCTTAGACTTTTTAAAAAAGGGGGGTAAATTAAGCTTCATAGTTGATGTTTCATTTTTTGAGACCGCCTATGAGTTCACAAGAAAATATTTGCTCGAAAAAACTCGAATCGACGAATTACAAGTGAATATAAAAGATTTTGATGTCGCAAGCGGTCAGGTAATATTAAAAGTTACTAATTCAATTGTGAATAAGGAAAATGAAGTCCTGAATAATTGACTGGAAAACAAATGGTAGATATAAGGTTTTACAGTCGATTTGGTATGATAAAACCGATGAGTATAAGTTTAGATACAATGGATGCAATGTTTCGAAACAGATTATCGATAAGATGAATGCAAAAAATGATAAAACAATCTTGCAATTATATCCGCATAAGAATTTAAGAACTTGCGTTATGCTTCTTGATATGGAAGAGAAGTTTACCTTTTTAAGGCCGTTCGAAAAAAATAAGGAATTATTTTATCCATATTATCAAGGATCTAAGGCTCTTCCAGAAAAATATAGTTCACTTTCATTTACTAAATATTTTTATTATAATAAACCGTTGCAAGATTCAATAAATAATGAGCTGAGAATTCAATTGGAAAAGGAAGGCGTTAAGAATAAAAAAGATTGGGTTTAGGAGAACCCATAATCTATGATAACCCAAAGATATTTATTCGTCAATCATCCAAAGAAATTGTAGCCACTATTGATTTTGAGAGGAGTTCAGCTAATAATAGCTTGTATGTTTTTTCATTGAGGGATAATAAAAAGGAAACGGTAGATTTTTTGTACTTTTTATGTGGCTGGTTAAATTCTGATCTTATAACTTATTACTCGCAACAAAGAAATATTATTAGATATTCGAATGGAAAACAACCGCAGATAAAAATCTCCGATTTAGGCAAAATATTTATTCCTAACGATAATAGTTTAAAAAAGGAAATAACTCAATTGTGTAATAAAATCTATAGCGACAAGTCTTTTAAAGATGAGGCGTGCGAAAGTATCAACACTATTGTTTATTCATATTATGGGTTGACAAATAAGGAGATTGACAATGTTAAAAAAAGTATTAAAGTTTTTTAATATTGTTTTCTGATTGTTTGTTTATTTCTAATAATTTAGTTTTAATGTCGCCTTTTGCTATATTTTCTAATGCTACTCTTGAAATTTCAATTTGTCTTTTGTGACTTTTTTCAATTTTATCGAATAGTACATTAATAAAATCTTCGCGACTGCGTTCTTCAGGTTTTGCCGAGTATTTACTTGCAATTGATTTTTTGGATTCCTTCTGAAAGTGGAACTAATATCTTTTAGAAAATAGATTTTAACGAAATCTCCATTGAAATTTTTTACAAACTGTAACCCGGCTTCCGTTTCTTCATAATAAACAAAAATGTAGGCCAAATAGAAATATCCCGAGAAAAATGAACGGCTTCAATAATTTTATCAGGTGTCCCTATATCTGGGTTGCTGTCAGCACTTGAAACTTTTACTGCTTTAAAGTCAATCCAAATTACTTCGTCATGGCCATTGAGGCAGAAATGGGTTAATGCATCCCAAGGATTTTTAGTAGCGCCCGGAGGCGATGCCTCTGAATTTTTAAAGTATTTATGTTCGGTTGTTTCTAATAAGAATAGCGCTTCAAGAAATGAGCTGATTTCTGCACCGGCTCTCGATTTTGCAGAGAATATCTGGTTTTGGATTATTTTTTAGAATTGATTCAGTAATTATTTTTAATTCTGTCAGTATTAGCCTTTCAAATTCTTTTATGTCCATTTTACTTGAATAAATCTGATTTAAAAAATTCGTAAACGGAAATGTCCAAGGCTTTTGCAATTTTTTCAATGTTGGCGATAGAAACATTGCAGTTTCCTTGTTCAATGCTGGCAATATAGGTTCTGTCAAGCTCGCAGATAAAAGAGAACTTCTCTTGACTGAGTTCTTTTTTTGACCTAAGCTCTCTTAGTCGTTTTCCTATTTTTACCCTTATATCCATCATTGCAAAGATTCACCTTTGTGGTTTATTGGGCAACGGACTATAAGTATAGTCCGTGTTTATGAAAAGGTTGTATAATTTGAAAATCGGCAATCCTTTTCGGTATAAATTCAGGCAGTCGTGTTTGGAAATTAAGGTGTTGATAAGTAATGGAATACAGCGGTTAATTACCTTCTGGAAAGAAAAGTATCATGTCATGAATAGTCCCACAGCTTCTTAGTGAATTACGAGATGCAGTGTTACTGGAAGTCCCCCCTTTGTCCTACAGCCCGAAGGGCGAATAATCCGTTTCCCTAGAATTACTAAAAACTATTTTCATATGCATTCAGTGGGTGTTTGATCATCGAGGCTGTCATGAGGATGATTGTTATTGTAATCTTCCATCCAGATAGCGGTTTCTTCTCTGGCCTGCTGAATGGTCGTCAGAATATAAGCATCCAGTACCCCCTCCCGGTAACTTCTGTTAAAGCGTTCAACATATCCATTTTGCATTGGCCTTCCTTTTTGTATTGGTGTGTGTTCGATATTTATATTTGAAAAGAACGCTTTTGTCTTGTTGGCAATAAATTCTGTACCATTATCAGATCTGATCCTTTTTGGCTTTCCCCTCCACTCAATACACTGACTCAGCACTTCAATCACCCGTTCTGCAGGAAAGGAGAAGGATACTTCCATCGCAATTGCTTCCCGGTTGTAGTCGTCGATAATATTCAGCGTCCTGATCTTTCTGCCGTTCTCCAATCTGTCTTCCACAAAATCCATACTCCAGGTCTCATTTTTTAGATCAGGTCGAACCAGCGGTCTTTTTTCGGGATTCGGAATTCTTCGTTTCTTCCTGCGTCGTTTGCTCAGCCCCATTTTACGATAGATGCGCTCCACCCGTTTGTGATTCCATATAAACCCTTCCCGGCGCATCCGTTTGAAGTATTCGGGACATCCTCTGTTACACAGAATCTTATTTTCAACGTAGCTATTGAGCTTGGCTTCCACCTCGCTATCATCTTTCACCGACTCGTAATAGAACATTGAACGGTCCAGCTCAACAATCCGGCAGGCTCTCACAATACTCACCTCGTCTTCTTCCACAATATCCTGGGCAATGCCCCGCTTCTGGCATGGCCTTAAATTTTTTTTTCGATGACCTTCTTCAATATCGAATGATCCAGGCTAAGATCCGCGTACATGCGTTTCAGCTCCGCATTCTCCCGCTGAACCTCTTTGAACTGTCGAAGCAGTTCAGCATCCATGCCTGAATACTTTTTCTTCCAGTTGTAAAAAGTTGCCCGGTTGATCTTTAGCTCTCTACAGATCTGTTGGACATCTTTACCAGCTTCATAGGCCTTAATGGAGGCCGTGATCTGGCTCTCGGTAAATTTTGACTTTTTCATGATCTACAGTATTTAAATTTAGACTTTATTGTCTACTTTTTAACTGTAGGATTTTTGGGGGGACTTACATTACTCCATACTTGGGTACTATAATGGGTTTATTTATTTTAGAGTTAAAAATGCCTCGCTTTAAAGAGAGAAGGAAGTTCGTACATGAACCTTCGACCAAAGAAATATTTTATTGCTTGTCCAATGCTACAAATTGGGTCCAACTACTAATAGGCAACTCAGCCGAAAAGCCTTACACAGATTTTTTAATGTTTTTAATTCAAAAAAAGTTTTATGAAGATGCTGGTGAAAAATTGACAATTAAGAGGATTTCCGAGGATTTCAAAGAAAAGTCGACTAAGATTACCTCTTGGATTGCCCAGATTTATGATGATATCTTTGAATTAAATGAATCTAAACCCGAGCATTTTGTAAAAGAGGGGGTAAAAGTTAATTTGCAAATGTCTAACTATGACAACTCCTGTAGCTGGGTGCTTACATTGTCAGTTGTTCCACGCGAGTTTGAAATGGTTACTTTTCGTTTTGTTCATGCAAATGGGTACTGACTATTTTTGGGGTGAAAAACATTCAGCACGAAATTTATCACGACGAAGTGCAGATTACTATTTGGTTGGAAGGCGGCTTTGTGAATAAGTATAGAGAATTTGCATATGATAAGGCAAAATTTCAAGGAGAGATTCATTGGACAGATGAGCATAGTATGAGTTCATTTGAAATTGATGACGTTTTAAGGAAGACTTATCGAAATTGATTTGATAAATGGTCAAAATTGTTACTTTCAATCAAAAGCCTTGCAACAAAAAGAGCTAAGGGTTTCCACTTAGATTATATGGAAAGGAATTACAATTTCTTTTATTGCTTAATTCGTAAATAGTATATATTTATTGACCCAAGGAGCATAACTTATTAATAATAAACTTGCAATTTATACATCATGACAGCCATTGTAGGTGTGCTTAATTCCCAAGGAATTGCTATTGCAGCAGACAGCGCTGTAACTGTTACTGGAAATAAGGTAAAAAAAGTTTATAACAGAAGCAATAAGATATTCACTCTTTCAAAATATAAGCCAGTAGGAATTGCTATTTATAATAGCGCAGATTACATGGGAATTCCACTTGAAACGATAATAAAGATGTATCGGCAGCATCTACGAGATAATTCCTTTAACACGTTGCAAGAATATAAAGTAAACTTTTTGGAATTTTTAAAATCGAAACTATCCAAAGTAAGTTCGGAGTATAAAAAGAACGCTTACTTTTCTTTTTGTTATGAGGCGTATTCAAATATAATAAAAAATACTATTCAACAACTACGTAAAAGAGAGGCTGATCTCAATGCGTCAGATGCAATTGCAAAAGCAATTATCTATGACGTAGAATTACGTTCTTCAATTAGCAATTATGACAGTCTTGTTGCCCAATATAACAAAACGAACTACGTCGATTTGTCTTTTAACGATTATTGCACTTACTACGTTAATGATATCGCTGAAATATTTAATCATATACAAAACGAAATTTGCATAGAGTTTCAAGATTTCTCTTTGATTGATCCTCAAAAGGAGGCAATTAAAAATACCTTGTATTCTTTAATCAATATTGAATTTATATTTGAACGACATTGTGGTTTAGTCTTTATTGGATTCGGGGAAGATGAAATTTTCCCTTCCAGCCATTTAGTTTTGGTTGGTTATTCTGTAGCTGATCAGCCGAGAATACGTATTTTTCCGGCCGTAGAAATTAAACCCGGCGTTTTTGAGTCTAACATTGTGCCATACGCACAAGGAGATGTGACGACCACCGTTCTTACAGGAGTAGATCCCAACTATAAAGAAGAGGTTAAAGAGTCTGTTAAAGGCAGCTTTTGGCGAAATTTCTGCGCAAATGGCTGGAATAATTAATAATGTGGCGCAATCTCAACAGATTGCTGGAATAATGAATAATATTTCGAACACCTTAATTCAAAAATTAGAAGATTATCAATATCAAAAAATTACTGGTCCATTACTTGAAATCCTTGCCCATATGGGCAAAGAAGATATGTCTGAATTAGCAGAATCTCTTGTAAATATTACTTCATTGAAAAGGAAATTTACTTCTTCTGATTCTACAGACGAAAGTGTTGGGGGGCCTGTGGATGTTGCGATTATTACTAAGGGTGATGGATTCGTTTGGATGAAACGAAAACACTATTTTAGTATGGAAAACAACCAAGGATTCATGGACAAATATTTCAAAATCTGAGAATATGAGTAATCTGAAAAATCAATTCTTCAAAAGTTCATCATTAGCGGACTCACCGGTTAAATCAAATTTTTATTCTCATACTAAATTCCGGGGCAGACTATTCGCTTCGAAATCAAATAGATTCGTCCGTTCCAGATCAAATAAAAATCACAATTAGAGAGGAATTTGAGAGATTAAAAGGAAAAAATAACTCTGCCTTATTTAGCCAGTTTAACCGCGGTTAGACTATCATATATGAATAAAAAAGGCGCAGTAAATTCTGCGCCTTTTTTATTTTATTCGTCCCTACCAGCGTCCCTATGATTCGTAACTCGCTGGGTAATTTAAAAACGTCTGTGATCCCGCTGGGACTCGAACCCAGGACCCCTACATTAAAAGTGTAATGCTCTACCAACTGAGCTACGGAATCTGCCAAACCGTTTTACAACGGATCGGCGCATTTGGTTCAAAATCAGGGGTATACCCCTTGTTTTGAGCGTGCAAAAATAAAGGAAAATGGGCTTTGCGCAAATTAATTATCTAATAATGTTGATATGTGGAGAAATTGACCTTTTTGGGCAGCTCTCTTCTCTGGAAACCGCCTGTTAAAAAACCAGATACCCGTATCGAAATGATCTTCAATGGTTAACTTAGTCCGTATTTTGATTCCAAAATTTTCTGAAATATGAAGCGGATTTTTTTCTTCTCCCTGTTAGCTTTTCTTTTTAGTATCCTCAACGCAGATGCCCAGAAGAACTGGATGAATTTATTCGACGGAAAATCACTGGACGGGCTGGAAACAGATGGCCGGTAAAGCCGGTTATGAAGTGTACCAGGGCACGATTGTCGGTACATCCGTTCCCAATTCCCCCAATAGTTTTTTATGCAACAGATACAGAATATAGGGATTTTGTCCTGGAGATGGAGGTATTTATGGAAGATACCACCGTTCAATTCCGGTATTCAGTTCAGCAGCCATTTTGATCCAGAGCGCTAACAACGGTGCAGGGAAAGTGTATGGATACCAATATGAAATTGATCCTTCATCCCGCCGCTGGTCAGGCGGTATATATGATGAGGGTCGCCGGGAATGGCTTTATCCGCTTTCACTGAATCCAAAAGCAGCAGTCCGCCTCTGAAAATTAAAGAATTCAACAGAGTACATATAGAATGTCATCGGCAATGAAACCCGTACCTGGATCAACGGGATCCCCGCCGCCTATATGGTGGATATGCTCGATTACAAGGGATTTATCGCCCTGCAGGTGCATGCCGTTTCCAAACCGGAAATGGCCGGACAACATGTTTTCTTCCGGAATATCCGCATCAGGTCCCTTACCAAATTTACCAGGACATTTCCAAAAGGGATTTATGTGATGAATACCGTTCCCAATTATGCTTACGGACTATGAATTGAAATACGGATGGAAACTTTTGTTTAACGGGGAGAATTCCAAAGGATGGCGCGGGGCATATAAAGACAGTTTTCCCTCCAAAGGGTGGCAGATCCAGGATGGAACTATTACCGTGCTTTCCTCTGATGGCCATGAATCCGCCAACGGAGGCGATATCGTCACCCTGGATCAGTACAAGGCTTTCGATCTGTCCTTCGAATTCAAACTCACACCGGGCGCCAACAGCGGGGTAAAATATTTCGTTACCCTGAAAGAAAAAAACGAAGGTTCGGCCATCGGCCTGGAATACCAGGTGCTGGACGACAAACTGCATCCCGATGCCAAACTGGGCAGGGACGGTGACCGCACGCTGGCTTCTTTATATGATCTCATCCCAGCTGACAAACCGGAGCGGTTTATCCATCCCATCGGGCAATGGAATACGGGCAGGATTATTGTTTATCCCAACAATCATGTGGAACATTATCTGAACGGGATCAAAGTACTCGAATACGAACGGGGATCTCCCGCATTCCGGTCGCTGGTGGCCGCAGAGTAAGTTTAAAATCTGGCCGAATTTCGGCGAAGCGCCTGAAGGGCATATCCTGCTCCAGGATCATGGCAATGAAGTCAGTTACCGGAGCATCAAAATCCAGGTAGCTGGAAAAATCAGGGAATGCAATAATCTTTAAAATTCAGGGATATGAAAAGAAGGGATTTCATCAAAACCGGCTCCCTGGCCGCAGCGGGCGTCCAGATTTTAAATTTCCCGGTATTCGGTAAAGGGGCTCCTTCCAATAAAGTGGTCCTGGCCGTCATGGGACTGAACAGCCGGGGTTCATACCTCGCAAAATCTTACGCGCAGCTCCCCAATGTGGAGATCGCCTATATCTGCGATGTGGAAGACGGCGCGATTCAGCATGGATTTGATGCGTTGAAAGAAGCGCCCCGCAAACCCGTCCTGGTCAGGGATATCCGGGAACTGGTACAGAAAAATGATTTTGACGGATTGGTGATCGCTGCACCGGACCACTGGCATACACCCGCTGCCATACTGGGCGTAGCCCATGGAAAAAATGTATATGTTGAAAAACCCTGCGGTCATAATCCTGCGGAAGGGGAGATGCTGGTGAAGGCCCATGCCCGATATGGTAAGCTGATCCAGATGGGAAATCAGCGCCGGTCTTTTCCCACTTTAATACAGGCCGTAAAAGAAGTGCGTGAAGGGATTATCGGTGAACCTACATGGCCAAAGCCTGGTATACGAACGACCGCAAATCCATCGGCACCGGAAAAGTAGTGCCGGTGCCTGCCACACTCAATTATGAACTCTGGCAGGGACCTGCCCCGCGCAGGGAATACAAAGACAATCTCATTCATTATAACTGGCACTGGTTCTGGCACTGGGGTACCGGAGAAGCCTGTAATAACGGCACCCATGAAATGGACTGCTGCCGCTGGTTCCTCGGTGTGGATTATCCCACGATGGCTGAATTCGTCCGGCGGCCGTTATGCATTTCCGGACGACTGGCAGACGCCGGATACCCAGGTGGCTTCGTTTTGAATTCGGAACAGAAAAAAGCCATTACCTGGGAGGGCAGGAGCTGCAATAAATTCCCGGTGGAGGGATCCGGCAGGGGATTTATTATTTATGGTGATAAAGGAACCCTGGTAAACCTCGGCGGCGGGGATTATAAAATATATGATGCAGGAAATAAACTGGTCAAAGAAGTGAAAGGGGAAGAGGACGCTGATCCCGCCAACCCGGTAAGCGCCACGGGCAACCTGGATTTATACCATTTTCGAGAATTTCGTAAACAGTATCCGGGGAGAGGCCAAATTCAATTCCCCTGTAGAAGAAGCACAAAAAAGCGTGCTGCTCTGCCACCTGGCCAATATTTCACAACGAACCGGCCACACGCTGGATTGTGATGACCGGAAATGGCCATATTCTGAATAACCCGGATGCGATGAAGTTATGGCAAAGGGAATATGAAAAAGGATGGGCGCCTGTTGTCTGAACAGACCCCGCGTCAGGAACCCCGCTGTGAACCGCCGGTCAGTTTGGTATTCCGCGCCAGGCCCTTGGTATTGGTTTTTACTTTTTGATTCTGCGGACCGGGTTTAGCGTTACCGGTTCCACCGCCGCCCGGACGGGTATCTTTTTTGTTTTTCTTATTAGGGATAAGCGACATAATGTTGGGTTTGGGTATAAAGTTAACTCATTTCGCAAAAATTCGGGAATCGAATTTGGTAAGATTCATTTCAATTACAGTTGATTTGTTAATGAAACGATTTTATACCGGCGACCGGGTAATTAAAACCTAATATTGCGAATCATAAAACAAGCGCTCACCGGTATGCAGGGAAGACCCTCCGTGATTCAGTATCTTAAGAAATATATTTTTTCCGCACTCTGCCTGGTTTCCACGCCGGCACTTCATGCGCAGATCAACCAGCCCTTTCCCATCAAAGATTCCGTAGCGGTTTATCCGCCCGGCTGTTACCAGAAACTGGACGGAAGAAAATTCATCATACCCGGCGTCATGATTCTTTACGGATTTGCCGCTACTCAAATCCGAAGCTTTAATCAACCTGAACCATTCCGTGCAGGAAAGCGTCTGGGTCAACAATCCGCATAATACCACCACCGTTGAAAATTACCTGCAATGGGCTCCTGCCGCTGCGGTATATGCCCTGAACCTGGCAGGCATAAAAGGCGAGCACAATTTTGTGGACCGGTCCATGATTTTCGTAGTCTCCAATATCGTGATGGAAAGTTTTGTTGGCAGTCTCAAAAGGATCACCCATGAGGAACGACCCAATGGAGCCGGCACCGAATCCTTTCCTTCGGGTCATACGGCCGAGGCATTCCTGGGCAGCCACTTTTCTTTTTGAAGAATATAAAAACGTATCCATCTGGTACGGGATCGGTGGTTACCTGGTGGCGGGAACAGTCGGTGCATTTACGTATATATAATAATAAACACTGGCTGAGCGATGTGATTGCCGGTGCGGGGTTTGGAATTGCATCCACGGAACTGACCTACTGGTTATATCCCCTGATGAAAAGAACTTTCTTTCCAAAATCCTGCGGAAAGAAAATGATGGTTCCGGTGTTGGAAGATCACGGCCTCGGACTCGCTTATATCCAGCGTTTTTAGTTTTTAATTTCCCCTTTTAACTTTTTCTTCTGTTTGATACCATGCTGTTGGTGTACGGAAGCGTACAGTCTGTTTGGCCGGCATCATTTGCCCGGATTGATTTACAGCGCTTTACTGTTTTGGCATGGCATTGTATTCCCTGGTATGTACAGGCGTGGTTTTTTCCTGAATGTTTTTTTTGACAGCGCTGCAACATGATCGAAAAACCTGCGTCTTATTTACAGACACCAATTAAAAAAACATATAAAACGCAAACCATGAAAAAGATCATTTTATCCCTCGCTATCGTGCTGACCCTGTTCAGCACGGCATTTGCCAATCATCCGGTCAGGATATACGAACGGGCTGCGGCATCATTCCACAAAGATTTCCACAAAGCCTCCGATGTGAAATGGGCGGTAAAGGAAAACTATGTAGTGGCTAAATTTATTCAGGATAACCAGACCCTGTTTGCATATTACGACTACCAGGGCAACATGATCGGGCTGTTGCAACATATCCTGACCAGCAGTCTGCCGGCCAATCTGCAGAAGGACATTAAAAAACGCTATGGAAACTATTGGGTTTCTGAACTTTTCAAATTGACCAGTGATAATGGCGTGTACTATTACATCCAGTTAAAAAATGCCGATGAAACCATCGTGCTGAGTAACGAAGGAACTTATGGCTGGCACCGGTATGCCGTTCCGAAAAATACAGTCACCAATCTCTGAAAATAGTTGCAGTCGTCTTTTGGATTTAGAACCAGAATCCCTCCGCTCCCGGAGGGATTCTCTGTTTATATAAAATTCGCCATCTTCACACCTGATAAATAAACGGATGCAAAAAACACTGGTGGTAGCAGGTGGCGGGGCAGCAGGTTTTTTCTGTGCTGTAACGGCAGCCCGGTTAAACCCCGGATTACAGGTGATCCTGGTAGAAAAATCCGGAAAACTTTTATCCAAGGTAAAAGTCAGCGGCGGCGGCCGTTGCAATCTGACCCATGCCTGTTTCTCCATTCCGGATATGATCAGAAGATATCCCCGGGGTTCGAACTTTGTAAAAAAAACCTTTCACCAGTTTTTTACCACAGACACTATTCAGTGGTTCGAACAAAGAGGCGTTCCCCTGAAAACAGAAGCCGATGGCAGGATGTTCCCGGTGAGCAATTCTTCACAGTCCGTCATAGACTGCCTGCTCCGGGAAGCCGCACAATTCGGTGTAGAAATCCGCCTGCATCATGAAATCCGGTCCATAGAATATAGGAGTGATCCCGTTTCCTTCGTCATTGCCTTCAGCAATGATTTAAAACTGAACGCGGATTTTCTCTGTCTCGCTACCGGCGGATACCCGAAGTCTTCGATGTTTGACTGGATCCTGCAAAGCGGCCATACCATCGAAGAGCCGGTTCCTTCCTTATTTACATTTAATATGCCCGGCAATCCGGTCACATCCCTGATGGGCATTTCCGTTCCGGATGCCCGGGTAAGAATATCCGGGGAATCCCTGAAAGAGCGGGGCCCTTTGCTGATAACGCACTGGGGTATGAGCGGACCGGCCATTCTGAAATTATCTGCCTGGGGCGCCCGGATCCTGAAGGAAAAAGACTACCGTTTTGAAATCCGGGTGAACTGGCTGGGCGAACGTACCGATCCTTCCCTGCGGGAAGAAATCCGGACGATCCGTGAATTATCGGGAGGGAAAAAAATCAGGCAGAAAAATCCCTGGGACCTGCCGCAAAGGCTTTGGGAGTGGCTCCTCGACCAGGCCGGGATCAAAGATATCCACTGGGCCGATCTGCCGGCCGCACAGCTAAATAGCCTGGTCCGCATACTCACGGACCAGTCTTTTCAGGTGGAAGGTAAAACGACCTTTAAGGAAGAGTTTGTAACTTCCGGTGGTGTGCGTCTTGCAGAGATCAACCACCAGACCATGGAAAGCCGGATCCGGCCGGGTTTGTATTTTGCCGGAGAAATCATGGATGTGGACGGCATTACCGGGGGCTTTAATTTTCAGCATGCCTGGACCAGTGGATTTATTGCGGGAAGGCGATTGCGGAGAAGGCCTAACGCCTAACGCCTAACGCTTAACGCCTGACTTATCATTCATAACTCATCATTCATAACTCATCATTCATAACTCATAACTCATAACTCATAACTCATAACCCATAACTCCTAACTCCCCTCAACATTTTATATATGAAAAAGCCCTTCTTATTTTTTATATTGCCTATCCTTTTACTTGGTTCTGCCAGGTCACAAACCAATAATACATTGACTTTAAAACAGGTGCTTTTAAACCAGTTGAAGACCACCCATAATAAAGAGGAGTGGTTTGCGCCATTGGATGTGGCCATCGAAGGGCTCACGCCGGAGCAGGCCAACTGGAAAGAAAAAGGTGCGGATCACTCGATCGGGGAACTGACAACCCATATTATTTTCTGGAACCAGCAAGAGTTATCCAAATTTCTGAACGAGCCGGAACAAAAGTTTTCGGGGGATAATAAGGAGACCTTTTCACCGGTGGACAAAGATTCCTGGCCGGCCATTGTTAAAAAAGCGGATAGTGTCATGGTGAACTGGGAAAAGGCCATTGAGGCGGCGGATGAAAAAAAACTGCAGTCCTGGTATGAGATTATCGGGCATATCAGTACGCATAATGCCTATCATACCGGGCAAATCGTGTATATCCGGAAGGTGCAGGGTTCCTGGAATCCGGCGAAGGGAGTGAAGTAAGCGGCTAACGCCTAACGCCTAACGCCTAACGCTTAACGCCTAACGCGTAATTCATCATTCATAACTCTTCAATAACCATCATAATTCAAAATAATGCAATCCAGAAGAAAGTTTATCCGCAACAGTTCCGGCCTGCTCGCAGGAAGTCTCGCTATGTCTTCCCTGCCCGGCTCATTTTTTGCGCCTTCTTATCCGCCGCCGGGATTACAGCTTTTTACTTTTTTCGATGTGATTGACAAAGATGTGGATGGCACCATGAAACGGATTGCAGAGATCGGTTATGTGGAAATTGAATCTGCCTTCAGCAAAAAAGGGGGTTATTATGGTCTGACTCCGAAACAATGGGCTGCCTTACTGAAAAGCCTGGGTCTCAAATGGAAGTCGCACCATGTGCTGGGTGCTCCTTTTAAAATGCCGCCCGGCATGAAAATGCCCCTGGATTCCGAAGGCAAACCCCTGGTGATTCCGCCCATGCGCAACCTGCGCGATGATATGCAGGTGCTTGTTGACGAAGCGGCCGAAGGCGGTGTGGAATACCTGGTCTGCGCCAATACGCCTATTAATACACTGGAGGATATCAAATCTTCCATCGAAGTGCTGAACCGTACGGATGAAGCCTGTAAAAAAGCGGGCCTGCGTTTTGCCTATCATAATCATGATGCGGAATTTCATTTAGTGCAGGGAGAGATGCCTTATCGCATGTTTTTGAGAGAAACCAATGTGAAAATGGAACTGGACCTGGCCTGGGCCATCAAGGGAGATCATGATCCCGTGGAATTGTTCAACCGGCACCCGGGCAGGTTTCCGCTATGGCATGTGAAGGACCTGGACAGCACCCATGAAACGATTCTTCCGGTAGGCAGCGGCACCATTGATTTTAAAAGAATTTTTGCAGCTTCCGAAACAGCCGGTCTGCAATATTATTTTGTGGAACATGATATGCCAAAGGATCCCTGGGAAAGCATTCAGAAAAGTATAACCTATCTCCATGAGCTGGCACCTGTGAAATAATAAAAATGATATCCATACTATGCGGGGTCTGAAAACAATTATTTTCCTTTTCATCTCGAATTCATTTATGACGTTTGCCTGGTACGGGCACCTGCGCTTTAAGGAATTTTCCTGGGGAAAAAATCTGGGTCTTTTCACCATCATTCTTATCAGCTGGGGGCTGGCATTTTTTGAATACTTCTTCCAGGTGCCGGCCAACCGGGCGGGATTCAGGGAAGACGGCGGACCCTATACGCTGGTTCAGTTAAAAACAATTCAGGAAGCCATCACACTCACGGTTTTTGTGGCTTTCACACTGATTTTTTTCAGAGAAGAAAAACTGGCCTGGAATCACCTGGTGGGCTTTGGATTCCTGGTGGCTGCCGTATTTTTTGTTTTTAAAAAATGGTGATCCGCGAATCCCGGATAAACGATCATTTATTAACGGTTCGTTTACAATGAAATTCCGGTCATGCCGTATTTCACGGCATTCATGTAAAAAATACTTAATCTTACATGCTTAATACTTAAGTTTGCCGCTTAATAACAGACTGCCGTAATGAAGTATTCTTATTTTTTACTTTTTACTTTTTCCTGTTTTACTTTACAGTCTCCTGCAGGAACAAGACGAAAAGGCACACCCCGGGTGCTGGTTTATACCCAGTCAGTTATCTCCGCCACCGATGCCGTTGCGTTAGGCTATCCGGCAAATGGGTAGATAACAATGGATTTGAAGTCAATGCAACCGATACCAGTGACCTTTTCACCGATGATTCCTTGTCAGCCTATGCAGCCGTAATGTTTTTAAACCGTTCGGGTCTGAACCTGGGAATCCGGGAAAGAATAGCGCTTGAAAGATTTATGCAGTCAGGCGGCGGATTTTTCGGACTGCATCCCACAGCAAAAACTTTTAACTGGCGCTGGTATGGCCGCATGATTGGTTCCGTCGGGGATTCCGGCGTTTCATTTATTGAACATCAGGATTTGACGGCGGCCGGGTAACATACAGCAATGGCAGCCTGGTTACGAAAGACGTCGCGGATGAGGAAGTCCTGAAAAATGTGCTGAACGGAATTAATATGCCATCGGGCATTTTGAACCCCTGGATTATTCGAAAGCCTCGATGCCGTATCCGCCCTCAGAAAATCATTTTACTAAACAGATGCTGGTACAGGGGACATTTTTTGAGCCGACGGAAATGACCATTCTTCCCAACCTGGATATCCTGATCCTGCAGCGTCGCGGGGAGAGATCATGCTGTATAAACAGCAAACCGGCAACGTTAAACAGGCGGGATATCTCTGGATGTTTACTGGAAAGCAAAAGCAAAGGGGTGAATGCGGAAGAAGGAATGCTGGGACTTTCCAAGGATCCTGATTTCGAAAATAATCACTGGGTTTATATTTATTACAGTCCGGTCGACAGTCCGTGAACCGCCTCTCCCGTTTCACGTTTCGAGCAACGATACCCTTCTCAATACATCTGAAAAAGTGATTTTGGAAGTGAAGTCACAACGCGAGATCTGCTGTCATACCGGCGGCTCCATCGCATTCGGTCCCGACAGCCTGTTCTATTTTTCCGCAGGTGATAATTCCACGCCTTTTGATGAACCCGGCCAGCCTTTCGTCAATCATGGATTACGCGCCGCTGAACATGCGCCCGGGCATCTGCAGTATGATGCGGAAAGGTCTTCCGGCAACAGCAATGACCTGCGTGGAAAAATCATGCGGATCCGGGTGCATGCCGACGGCAGTTATGAAATTCCTGCCGGGAAATCTTTTTCCGCCGGGAACGCCGAAGACCCGGCCGGAAATCTATGTGATGGGAGACCGGAATCCCTACCGGATTTCTGTGGATCAGAAAAACAGTACGCTGTACTGGGGAGAAGTGGGACCTGATGCACCGAATGACAGTTTCGCAACACGCGGCCCCCGGGGTTATGATGAAATCAATCAGGCCCGGAAGGCAGGATATTACGGATGGCCGTTTTTTGTCGGCAATAATTATCCTTACCGCCGGTATAATTATCTGACGGGTATTTCCGGTTATGCGTTTGATCCGGCAAAACCTGAAAATACTTTCTCCCAATAATACAGGCCTTACAGAACTTCCCCCCGCACAGCCTGCTTTTATCTGGTATCCTTATGCCATTTCCCCGGAATTCCCGGAGCTGGGTACCGGCGGCCGCAATGCCATGGCCGGACCGGTTTATTATACAGATAGGTATCCGGCAGCTACCCGTTACCCGGATTATTATAATGGAAAATTGTTCATTTACGATTGGATCCGGGGATGGATTAAAGTGGTCACCCTGCAGCCCAACGGGGATTTCGAACAGATGGAACCCTTCATGCCGCACACGGTGTTACATAATTGTATTGATATGGAAGCCGGTCCCGACGGCAAATTCTATTTACTGGAATATGGTACCGGCTGGTTCGAGAAAAATCCCGATGCTGGACTGTCCCGCATGGATTACAGTCCGGTTGCATCAGCTGCTATCAACCGCTGCGGCTGCTGCAGATACTTCAGCTTCTGCCCGCGGGCCCTACGCTGCGGGTTATGCGCTTACCCAGATGCTGGACTGCAAGAGTTGTCATAAGGAAGACGGTGTTTCCATCGGACCTTCTTTTGTACGTGTAGCTGAAAAATATGCCCATGATAAAAAAGCAGCAGCATATCTAAGTCAGAAAATCGTGAAAGGCGGAGCGGGTGTATGGGGTGATGTGGCGATGGCGGCCCATCCCAGTCTGGCACAGAAAGATTTGAACCAGATCATTCAATATATTTTGTCTTGAAAGGGAAGGGGGGGAGGAGATAGGCCTAACGCTTAACGCCTAACGCTTAACGCCTAACGCCTAATGCATAATGCCTAACTTATAATTCATAACTCATAACTCATAACCCATAACTCATAACCCATAACCCATAACCCATAACTCATAACCCAAAACGTACACCTAAAAACAACATGAAGTATTACATCGGACTGATTCTGCTGCTGGTTTCTTTTACTGTCTGCCGGGCACAGACGAAAAGTTCCCTTACGATTACAGATGAACAGGGGAATGCCATTGCCCGGGCGACGATACATATTCTCAATACAGATATATTTTTACTGAGTGATGAAGCCGGCCGGTTTTCCATTCCGGCTCTGCCTAAGGGAACTTATAAAATGGAAATATCGGCCATAGGTTTTGCACGGATTGAAAAGGAAATTCAATTGCCGCTTAATGGAGATCAGCAGCGCATTCCGCTCGCAACATCTGCCAGTCAGCTGGATGCCGTGGTAGTGACGGCCGAAAAAAAAGAAGCGAATATTCAAAATGTTCCTATCAGCATCACGGCATTCTCTTCACGGGATATTGATGCCTACCGGTTATGGGCGAGCAGGGATTTGAAGGGGATCGTTCCGAACCTGTATGCCGCTGATCCCGGCGACGGCCGCAATGTGATTTCGATCCGCGGTATTACGTCCACTTCTTACGACCCGGCTGTGGTTACCTATATAGATGGTGTTCCCCAGTTTACCCTGGACATGTATATTCCGCAGCTCTTTGATGTGGATCATATCGATGTGCTGAAGGGGCCTCAGGGAACTTTATACGGAAGAAACGCCATGGGGGGTGTAATCAATATCATTACAAAAAAACCCGATGACCAGGTGCATGCTTCGCTCGAGCTCAGCGCCGGCAATTACGGATTGCAGCGGTACACTTTTCAATTCAGCGCACCCCTGGTTGCCGGAAAATTATTCCTGGGTGCCGCCGGACTCTATGAAAGTTCCAACGGATTTTATACTAATGATTTCAACAACTCACATTTTGATAAACAAAACCGGTTCGCCGATAATATTTATCTGAAATACCTGCTGAACCCGCAGTGGTCATTCACCCTGAATATGAAAAACCTCTGGAACCGCGACCAGGGCGCTTTCCCGCTGAACTCCAGTATCAGCGACGCGTTCGCGAAACCCTATCACCTGGATCAGAATGCCATCGGGGAGATGGTGGATAACACGCTGAACACATCGCTGGTGATCCGCCATACCGGTGAAAAAATGGATTTCAGTTCGCTGACTTCTTACCAGTCGAATTACCGTTATTATAAAAATCCTGTAGACGGCGATTTTTCCCCACTGGATGCGATCAGTATCGTGAACAACTACGGCAAACCCTGGAATCAGGTAAGTGCATGGACGGAAGAACTTCGTCTTTCCTCTGCGGCTTCATCCGTTTCTCCCCTGAAATGGGCGGTCGGATCTTATCTCTTCCTGCAGAAAGCGCCCAATAAGCAGGGCGTTCATTTCGGAGCAGATGCTGCCCTGGTCGGATCTCCCGACAGCAATTATACGATCGTCAATACCACGCAGATCAAAAACCAGGGACTCGCATTTTACGGACAGATGGAATATGCATTGTCAAAGAAATTTAATCTGTCCGGCGGACTGCGTTATGATTACCAGCAATCCAATGCTGAAGTTTCCGGGCTCTACCTGCCGGACGGCTCCCCGTCCGGATTTCCCACCCAGCCGGATACCTCCGGTAAAACAACGTACCATGCCCTGAGCCCGATGTTATCCGTTTCCTATCACCCCAATGAACATGCGCATATCTATCTCAGTTATAACCGCGGATACCGGACCGGCGGACTTACCCAGCTTTCTTCCGATCCTTCACAGCCCCCGCTGTATCCGTATCAGCCGGAATACAGCAATAACTATGAAGCCGGTTTGAAGACCAACTATTTTAATAACCGGTTCCATGCCAGCCTGGCCGTTTTCTATACTACGGTGCAGGATGCGCAGGTGCCTACATTAATTTTGCCGGATGCCATCACGGTGGTAAAAAATGCCGGAGGCCTGGTAAGTAAAGGTTTTGATGCAGAGATGCGGGGACTCGTACTGCCCGGACTTGAGCTGACCTGGAACCTGGGTTACACCCATGCACACTATACCAGCGGCCAGCTTTCATCCAATGGAACAGCTGTTGACCTCAACGGGAAACACCAGGTGTTCACGCCGGACATGACTTCCATGCTGGCAGTTCAGTATAGCCGGCCTATATCAAAGTCCGTAAACGCTGTTCCTGAGGGGCGAGTGGTTTTATTTCGGAAAACAATATTTCGATCTGCTGAACCAGCAGGTGCAGCCGGACTATCAATTGTTCAATGCCAGCGCCGGAATTTCCTATAAACAATTCGGCCTTTCTTTATGGATGCACAACATCGCCGGCAAAGAGTATGTTGCCTATGCGTATGATTTCGGTGCCGCCCGCCTCGGGGATCCGTTTACGTTTGGTCTGAGCGTGAAGTATGTATTTCGATGAGTTATGAGTTATGAGTTATGAGTGATGAGTTATGAGTTATGGGTTATGAGTTATGAGTTATGAGTGATGAATTACGCGTTAGGCATTACGCGTTACGCGTTAGGCGTTAGGCGTTAAGCGTTAAGCGTTATCCGCCTTTGCTAAAACTTCGGCGGACGAAGGCGTTACGCGCAATTTCCGATGAAAGACAACTTACTTAACAATGCAATCAAACCCTGTTGACAGTCTTATATTTGATTTAGACGGAACCTTATGGGATGCTTCCGGCACTTGTGCCATAGCCTGGAACAGGTCATTAAGCCAGTCCGGTATTGAGGATCATAATTTAAACGCGACGGTTGTCCGTTCCGTTTCAGGTTTGAAAATAGAAAATATATTTAAACAGCAGTTTAGTTTTATTCCGGAAAATAAACAGAAAGAACTTCTTGAACTGTACAAAATACACGAAAGAGACTTAATGAAAAGATATGGCGGACAGCTGTTCCCTAAGGTTAAAGAAGTGCTTGCAGAACTTCGAAAAAGCTTCCCCCTTTTTATCGTGAGTAACTGCCTGACGGGATACATTGAAAACTTCATGGAGTTTCATGGGCTCCGGGACATGTTTACAGATTTCGAATCTTCGGGCAACACCGGTTTGGCTAAGAGTGAAAACATCCAACTGATTGTTAGCAGAAATAAGCTTGAACGTCCGGTTTACATTGGTGATACCATTTGGGACTTTGAAGCTGCCCAAAAAGCCCATGTTCCATTTATTTTCGCAGAATATGGTTTTGGGAAAGTTGATCATCCTGACAGGATGATCAAAGAATTTACAGAACTGAAACGGCTCTTGCCATTTTAACCTTTCCTGAAACCGGCCCACCAGGCCTTTGGCGTTAAGCGTTCCGCGTTAGGCGTTAAGCGTTCCGCGTTAGGCTTTCCGCCTAAACCTAAAACTTATTCACGCGGTACATCCATTGTCCGCTGGTGAAATCAGGCATATCAACCGTCTGGTTGCCGAGTTCAATGCTCATTTCACTCAAAGGGGTGATGGAACTCCAGGCGGCTGCATCATAAACGTCCATGGGCGTGGCGGTCTGTTGTTTCACGGATTCAATAAAAGCCTGGAGCACGAAAAAGTCCATGCCGCCATGTCCGGCGTTTTCTGCTTCCTTACCCCATCGTTGCCAGTCGGGATGATCATATTTATCCAGGTAGGGTTGTGCCGGTTCCCACACATCCGGTTTTGCGCTGACGCCTTCAATATAAAGGGAATGGTTCACGTCCATCCAGATACCCTGTGTTCCCTGTACGCGGAATCCAAGAGAATAGGGCCGGGGTGAATTGGTATCGTGCTGCAGCAAAATGGTCTCGCCGTTGGCGCAGCGAATCTGGGTGGTTACAATGTCGCCGAGTTTGAATTCCACTTTGGCGTTCGGGTGCTGGGGTCCTCCTTTCTTTACGATATAATCATGCAGGCCGCGGGATTTGGTGGCGAAAGAACAAAGGGAAACGAAACGGTTACCATAATTGATATTCAGCATTTCGGCAACCGGTCCGATGCCATGGGTGGGATAGAGGTCACCGTTGCGGTGTACGCTGTGGTTGGTGCGCCAGCGTGCTTCCGAGAAGGCCTTCTCCCCGAATTCAACGCCGCTGTCGTAAGCTGTTTTGCCATCATTGAATTTTACACCGCGCAGGTCGTGCTGGTAGCCGGCCTGCATGTGGATGAGTTCGCCAAACAGTCCCTGGCGGACCATCTGCAGGATGGCCATCACATCGCGGCGGTAACAGACATTCTCCATCATCATCACGTTAACGTTGTGGCTGGCCGCTGCATTCACCACATTCCAGTGATCCTGCAGGGTGATTCCCAGCACCACTTCGGTTGCGATATATTTGATGCCGGCCGAAATGCCGTCCAGGATCATGGGCGTATGCCATTCCCAGGGCGTCGCGATAAGGATGGCCTGCAGGTCTTTTTCTTCCAGGAGTTTGCGGTAGGCATGCGGATCGCCCGTAAATATTTTAGGCATGGGCCGGCCGGATTTTGTTACAACTTCCTTTGCGGACTGCAGCATGCGTTCATCCACATCACAGATGGCCACCACATCCACATCGGGTCTCTGCAGGGCATTCCATAAATGATTTTGTCCGCGCAGTCCGGTTCCGATAATGCCCAGCCGCACTTTTGTAACAGCAGATCTGGAAAACAGGGGAGCGGGATGCAATAATCCGATGCCTGCACCGGCGATGGAAATGTTTTTTACAAAATCTCTTCTTTTCATTTGGTTTATTTGTTAATCGTTATTTGGTGGCTGTTGAGGTTGACGGTTGACGGTTGACGGTTGACGGTTGACGGTTGACGGTTGACGGTTGACGGTTGACGGTTGACGGTTGACGGTTGACGGTTGACGGTTGACGGTTGACGGTTGACGGTTGACGGTTGACGGTTGACGGTTGACGGTTGACGGTTACGGTTGACGGTTGACGGTTGACGGTTGACGGTTGACGGTTGACGGTTGACGGTTGACGGTTGACGGTTGACGGTTGACGGTTGACGGTTGACGGTTGATTTTCAGGGAGGTAAATTAATGCATTTTTATAAACAGCAGGAGATTTATGAGTTATGGGTTATGAGTTATGAGTTATGAGTGATAAATCAGGCGTTAAGCGTTAGGCGTTAGGCGTTAAGCGTTACGCGTTACAACTGAACCAGCCCGTTCTTAATTGCATACAGCACCAGTCCCACGCGGTTGGTGACATTGAATTTTTTGAAGAGGGATTCCCGGTAGCCATCCACGGTGCGTTCACTGACGAACATCTCTCCGGCGATTTGCTGATAGTTTTTTTCGCTGCAGGCAAGCCGGAGAAATTCCGTTTCCCGGTCGGTCAGTTTCGGAAAGGCTGAAGCATCCTGGGCGCCCTGCTGCAGGGACTGGATCACTTTGCGTGTTACGATTTCATTGTAGTAAAAACCCCGGTCCAGGATTTCCCGGAAGGCTACCAGAAGCTCTTTGGGATCGGCGTCTTTCAGGATATATCCGCGGACGCCCTGGCGGATCATTTTTATTATCGTGGTATCTGAATCCATGGTGCTGAGTGCCAGGATCCGAATTCCCGGATGATGGTCGCGCAGCCAGGCAGCCGTCGCATAGCCATCCATCACGGGCATGTGAATGTCCAGCAATACAATATCCGGCAGATGATCCGGATCCAGCTGGTCGATGAGCTCCCGGCCATTCGCCACGTCCAACAAAACTTTGTATTGGGGGAATAAATTGATGAGCACAGCCAGTCCTTTACGGAACATGGTATGATCATCCACCAGGGCAATATATTTCACATCAGACATATCCCATTTGAATTTGAAGCGTGGTTCCCTCGCCCGGTTTGCTCATGATTTCTGCTTTACCCCCGACCAGGGTGGCCCGCCTGAGGATGTGCTGCAGTCCGAGGCCTTCCTGCTTTTTCAATGCTGTTTCAGGATTGAACCCGACGCCGTTATCCTGAATGCTGATAAACATGCCTTCTTCCAGATAACGGATGGATACGAATACCTCGGTGGCACCGGCATGTTTAAGAATATTCTGCAATCCTTCCTGTACAATCCGGAAGGCGATCAGCTTATGCTGGTCCGGAATATTTTTTTCTGTGCCCTGCACATCGGAACTTACTTTTATAAACCCGCTCCGGTTGATACGCCGTATTTCCTGGCAGATACTGTCCTGCAGGCTCAGATGCTGCAGGCGCTCGCTGCTGAGGCTTTTCGCAATATCGCGCAGTTCGGTCATGGCCTGGCTGATGCTTTCCTTTACATTACCCATCAATTCTCCGTCCACCGACTGCTTTTGCTCCATGATGCCCAGCTGTATTTTGGCCAGGCTCAGGATCTGTCCCACATTGTCATGGATTTCCTGGCTGATCATGTCGAAAGTCTGTTCCTGGATCTCCAGTTTCGATTCCAGGAGTTGTTTGTCGAAAGTTGCTCGCATGAGTTGTTTTTCTTTACTCATCTGTCTTTTCTTATGATTATAATAAAACAGCATGACCAGGAATAAAACGCCCAGGAAAATCAGTATGATGATCACTGCGATGATGGTGAAGACTACCTGGTCTTTTGCGTCCTGCATAATATGAAAGCATAACTGTAACCCGTATATACAATCGCATTTACCGCGGGTAAAATCGCATAGTAGAGTGATTTATGAGCGATTTCAATATGATTGATCAGGATATAGGATTGCAGGCTCAGCACCACCAGGGTAATCAACCCGAACAACAGATTCAGGGAATTGATCCAGAAATAAGGTTCCCTCATAAAATTCAGTTCTCCCTGGTCATACAGGGTCAGCCGCACCAGGCAGAGACCTGAAAATATGATGATCATGATCTCAATCAGACCCAGTGAATAGGTGTCGAAACGGGTGCTGCCCTGGAAAAACAAAAAATTGATGAAAACCAGGACCATACATAAAATACAGACCACCGTATAGATGACGGATTCCTTCTTCGATAAAAATAACATTTTACCGGCTAAGTAGAAAAAGAAGGGTGTTGAAACGATCAGGTACAAATTATAAATAAGATAATTCGAAGTCCAGCCGAATGCGCGGAAATTCATGGCCGTGAGTTCCGTTATATTTACGACGATCAGCAAAGGAAGGAAGGCCCCGAGTGAAAAAGCCTGCAGTCCCTTCCTGCAATACAAAGCTGCGCCTAAGCTGGCCAGCTGAAAATACTCATACCACGCAATATGCATCGTTTATGGTTGAACACCTCCGAGGTCATAGCCGGTTCCCCCGGTGCCTGTACCACCCATCGGTTGCACTTGTAAAGCCCTGACAGGCTGGCCTGTGGAAGCATCTGTCGGGATTAAAAATACGGCTATCCGGTTATTATTGGCCGTTCTTAATGCGGTGTCGGGCTGGTAGGTATTTAGATAATTCATATCATAAACCCCCATCTCGATATTTACCATCAGGGTTTTGCCGGCAGCTGCATATTGGGCCTCCGTTGCATTCAGCCAGTCCAGCAGATTCTTTCCGCTGAATGATTCGCCGGTCGTTATCAGGCTGGTTGTTTTGAGATGGATATTGATGGGCTGCCCTGCCTGGTCTGAAAAACCATGTGCCTGCATTAATGTTGCAAACCGGGCGATGCAGGCCTGGGCGGAATCCAGGCTGACGGTTCTCCCGCCGGTATCTGTTTTTATTTCGGACGGGCAGGGGGCAAAAATTTTATTGCGGGGCAGCCTTCCGCTTGTTGTTTCCGTATTGCTGAAAGAGAAAAGAAAAAGGGAGAGCAGCAGGAGGCTGGAAAGGATAACCGGTTTATGTATCATACGACGGGTTTTGATTCTGACTTTAAAATACATAGAATCCTGGTCTCCTGCATCCGGAAGCAAAGAAACGGGTTTTGTCCCCGGTATACCGGGAGAAATACCCGGGTCAGAAACCTGTTTTATCCCCTTGTTTCCGGATATGTATCCGTCGTAGGTTTGTTGCCCGGGTCCTGCAGTCAGATCATTTTAACCATTACCTTATCCTGATCCGCATTTCGGTGAAGACCGTTTAGATTTATCTCTTGGACTAGCAATCGTAAGACCTCCCTGATCCCGGGGAGGTCTTTTTTTGAGTTATGAGTTATGAGTTATGAGTTATGAGTGATGAGTGATGGGTGTAAATAATCAAAACAAACTAAGCTGTTTGTGGCCGGCGGGTTTGATTTTTGGAAGAAGGGATTTGAAAAAATGCTCCTGTGCTGCCACCTGGTATAGTGCCGATTCCTGGTAGCGGCTGGCAATGATGACCCGGGTGTCTTTCTGAACCGGGGTAAATAAAGACTCCACGAGTTCGGGTGAATTATTTTCTTTGGAAAGATGGGAGAGCAGGAGGTGGCTCATAAAAGAGGGCCTGTGTTTCATATAAAGCTCCAGGGCCTGGCGGTTGGATAGATGTCCTGAACCACCGCGAATCCGGTTTTTCAGGTATAACGGATAGCGGCCCTTCTCCAGCATGTCTTCATCATAGTTGGATTCCAGGAAAGCAGCGTGGCATTGTTTGAAATAATGGATCAGCTGATCGCAGGGTTCGCCGATATCCGTAAATACGCCGATATGGGTTTTAGCCCCGCTGACCACAAAACTGTGCGGATCGCAGGCATCATGTTTTTTCTGAAAGGCCGTGATCTGAAGTCCGCCGATCCTGACGGGTTCCTGTGTTGTAAAAGGAGAGGTAAACTTCCGGATCTTCCAGAAACCCGCTTCTTTTAAGGTGGACTGACTCACATAGACCGGGATCTGGTATCTGGACACCAGCTGGTTCACGCCCTGGATATGATCGCTGTGTTCGTGGGTAATGAAAATGGCCCTGACCCGGTTCATTTGTAATCCCAGGCGCTTCATGCGCAGTTCTGTTTCCCGGCAGGATAAACCGGCATCTACAAAAACGGCTTCTTCCCCATTACCGATATAATAACAGTTTCCGTTACTTCCGGAATTCAGTGAGGCGATGGATAAAGTCATACTGGCTGCGAAATTAGTATTCTCCGGCAATGAACTACCCGATGTGGGCAAAAAAATAGCCGGGCATTCCCTTGTCATGGTCAAATGTAGTTTAACAGTTAAACCTGCAGTCATCCTGATGAAGACTGTTGGTAATTTTGATTTGTATAAAAAGCAGATGCCCGATCCGAAATCCGGGCGGATATAATTTCTTTTTTAATGGATCTCATAACATGTACCTGCCCAATATTCCATTATGGTTACTTTCTGTCGCAATCGTATTGATTGTTTTAATTTCGATTGAAGCTGGTTTCAGATTGGGTATTTTGATACAACGCCGCCTGAAGCCTGAGAAAGAATCACCGGTATCTGTCATATCCTCAGCCATTCTGGGTTTGCTTGCATTTATGCTGACGTTCACTTTTGGGATCGTATATAGCAGATTCGAAACCAGGAAAGAACTTGTACGTGATGAAGCCAACACGATTGGCAAGGTCTGGCTGAGGTCAGATTTTATGTCGGAACCGGATCATAGTAAAACCGTCAGTCTTTTAAAAGAATACATTGATCTTCGTCTGGCTGCGGCCCGGTCGCAGGACCTGGACCAGTTATCGAAAACTACGTCCGCTGCAGGAAAAGTCCAGGACCGGTTGTGGATTCTGGCGGTGGCGAATGCCCGTAAGGACATGAATTCTGATGTAGCCGCGCTGTATGTGGAATCGCTGAATGAGTTGATTGATATTCATGGCAAAAGACTGGCCATTGGAACCGACGACCGGCTTCCTGTATTAATATGGATGGCATTGTATACACTACTCCTGCTGGGTATGTTTTCGATTGGATACCTGACTGCGATCACGAATTCAAACAGAACCCTGGCAACGATCATACTGGCTCTGTCCTTTTCCATAGTCTTTGTGTTAGTCACTGCGCTGGACCGGCCGCTCACCGGTTTATTCAGGGTTTCACAACAGCCCCTGACGAATATTAAAACTTTAATGTCAAACTAAGACGCAGTTTATACAATTCATACGATTCAGCTAAACAGGATGAAGGGAGCTGGAACTGTCCCGTTATCAGCAGCTGTTCCGTAATAAAATGAAAAAAATTTTCATTTCTGCCATTGGATTCACTGTGGTTTGTGTATTTGTGTTGCCGTATTTCGCGACCGGTAATAATATCATTCCCCGGTGATCATTATCATGCAGGTAAGAGATTCCCGTCATGTTATTTTTCCTGATATTATACAACCTTTAATTTTTAAAATCTCTAAATTTTTTAAAAAATGAAAGTAATTATTATTGGCGGAGTAGCAGGTGGAGCATCCTGTGCAGCGCGACTGCGGCGGTTGGATGAAAAAGCTGAAATCATCATGGTTGAAAAAGGACCATATGTTTCTTATGCAAACTGCGGGCTGCCTTATCATATCGGGGACGTCATCCAAAAGGAATCGAGCCTGCTGGTAGCCAGTGAAAAGACATTCCGCGAACAATTTGCCGTCGATTGCCGTGTGCGCTGCGAAGCGGTCGGCATCAACCCGGATAAAAAAACCGTTGAACTCAGAAACCATACAACCGGTGAGGTTACTACGGAAAGCTACGATAAACTCGTGCTCTCTCCCGGAGCGCCATCCATCCGTCCGCCCCTTCCGGGAATTGACTTGCCCGGAATCTTCGAAGTGAGGACCGTGCCGGATGCAAGAGCGGTGCGTGAATGGATAGAAAAAGGCAGTTTATTCCTCACCGGGATGAGCAGCTACTCCGGATTCCAGACCGTAAAGCCCAAACCCAATGCCGTCGTTATCGGAGCAGGGTTTATCGGACTTGAAACGGCTGAAAACCTTGTGCATCGGGGATTCGCAGTTACGGTCGTTGAAATGGCCGGTCAGATACTGCTGCCGATTGATCCGGAAATGGCACGCATTGCAGAGGAACATGTGGAACGGCATGGTATCCGACTTGCACTCAATGACGGTGTGGCGGGTTTTAAACAGGCCAAAAACAATACAATCGATGTCATTACCAAATCCGGTAAATCTTATGCCGCTGATTTGGTTATTCTCTCCCTGGGCGTGCGTCCGGATACGAAGCTGGCAAAGATGGCCGGACTGAAAATCGGTGACCGTGGCGGCATCCGTGTGGATGAACATATGCGTACGAGCAATCCGGATATTTTCGCCGTCGGCGACGCCATTGAAGTAAAGGACTTCGTGACCGGAGAATGGAGCCTGATTGCACTCGCAGGTCCGGCGAACCGGCAGGGCCGCATCGCTGCAGATGTGATCGCAGGACGGGATTCAAAATTCCGTGGCAGCCAGGGTACATCAATTATCGGACTTTTTGGTGCCTCCGCTGCCTGGACCGGGGCCAGCGAAAAGACACTCACCCGGCTGGGCGACAAAGATTTCGAGAAGATCTATCTCTATCCGAATTCACATGCCGGGTACTACCCGGGCGCGAGACCCATCGCAATGAAAATCCTTTACCGGAAATCAAACGGTAAATTATTGGGTGCGCAGGCACTTGGCGAGGAAATGGTAGATAAACGGATTAGCGCACTCGCCGTAGCACTCCAGATGGGCGCCACGGTTTATGATCTGGAAGAATCAGAGTTATGCTATGCGCCTGCATTCGGCATGGCGAAAGATCCGGTCAACTTTGCAGGTATGGTAGCGGCGGATATACTCCGGGGCGACATGCCGATCAGTCACTGGGATACAGCCAGGAATGGATTTATACTCGACGTGCGCGAGCCCATCGAGCTGGCTGTTGAGAATATTCCTGGTGCCCTCAATATCCCGCTGGGCCAACTTCGGGCACGCCTTGGGGAGCTGCCACGAGATCGTGAGATCCATGTTCTCTGCCGGTCCGGTCAGCGTGCCTACTCTGCAACGCGTATCCTGTTACAAAATGGGTTTAAAGTAAAAAATATTTCCGGTGGTATGCTGTCACATACGCACTCTTTTCTCTTTACCAACGATATGGAAAATGGAAATGATGCAGGGCCGGGTATATCCATTGATTCAATTAATAAAAATAGAAAAGCAGTCAGCTTAGAAAGAACCTAAGAACATAATATCAATAAAAAGTTACTTCCGGACTGGCAGGTTCCAAATCTGATTTGATCATAGACCCTGATCATGTGGAAGGGAATTAGAGAGACCATGAAGGACCGTAATCTGTCCGCATCAGCAGGTTTCCGAAGGGATATAACCACGAATCGTTTTCATGTCATCCCGGGAATTTTGAAAATCAAAGTCCGAATTAGCGGTAAAACAGGCTGCCTTCGCAGGTGAAAAGAGTCTCGCTTTGGAACAGGCTTGCACGTTTGGCGGGTACATAGAGGACAAATGAGGATGTAACCAGTATGAAGACAATTGGCGATTCTGTATATCTCAAAGTACTGCAGAAGAAGTTCAGATTCCGTCGGGAAAAATCAGTGACTGATGCAAATGGAATATGGGCTGAGAAATTGTAAAGGGCAGTCCGCCGGAAGGTATGCCGGATGAAAAATGAATAATGTCATAAAAATATTATCTGCTCCGGGACAATGGCTCCTCACCCTGGCGAGGCAACGCGGGAAACCATTTTTAACCACAGCAATGATACTTATTGTTTGGTGCAGTGAGCTGGATGCTCAGGAAAAATCTACACCGGGCAGGGAAACCGATGATGATACCATTCATGCCATCAACGCGCCCTCGTCAAAAACAGGATGGCCGGAGCGCGATAACCTTACAGGTGACTGGGGCGGAGGCCGAAGCTGGTTGAAGGAACGCGGTATTACATTGAAGCCAAGGCTTACACAGTTTTATCAGGGACTCACGAAAGGCGAAGGAAACCATGGATTTGAATACGGTGGTAAGGCGGATCTCCTGCTCCATGCCGACCTGGATAAACTCGGTCTTTGGAAAGGATTTTCTTTTACTGTACATGCGGAATACAACTTTGGAAACAGTGTCAATAGTGCAGGTGGTACTGCTGTGCCGGTGAATACCGCTTTGTATTTTCCTGGGATGGACAGTTCCGAAGCTTTTGACCTTTCGAGTTTCTATCTGCAGCAACAATTTGGCAATTCAGTTACCCTGGTGATAGGAAAAATCAATATGATCGATTTCGCTTCTGTCAAACCGTTCATGGGTGGTGCCGGTATAAACGCTTTCTGGAATTGCACTTTTGCTGCCCCGCCCAGCGGTACCGTTCCGCCTTACCTCTTCGGGGCGATACTGGTCCTTAAAACCAGGACAGCCAATTTCGGCTTGTGGTTATATGACCCGGTCAGCGTAGTCAATAAATCGGGATTAAAACAACCCTTTGCTGAGGGTATCACGATCCGTGGGAATATGGATATCCCGGTCACCATCGCTGGTCTTGAAGGTCACCAGGGATTTGTTGCTTTGTACAGTACCCAGAAGGGTACTGACCTGGAAGGCTTGGGCGACCTCATTCTTCCGCCTCTTCCTCCGGAAACGCCTGGCGTTAAAAACTTTCGGTACTATTTCTCCTATGCATTCGATCAATATCTCTATCAGTCGCCAACGAATCCACAGGAGGGTGTTGGACTATTTGGACAATTTGGTGTTTCAGACGGCAATCCCAATCCACTACGCTGGTCTGCCCTCGCGGGCATAGGCGGCAAAGGACTGATTCCTGGCCGGGGCCGGGACAATTGGGGCTTTGGTTACTATTATGATGGCTTTAGTAAATTTTATCAGGGGTCAGTCGAATCCATTGAGCCTATACGTGATGAACAGGGACTGGATGTTTTTTACAATTTCTCTGTTATGCCATGGCTTAACCTGGGGGCAGACCTGCAGATCATTAAGGGCGCGGCGGCAACAGAAAATGCCGTCTTTGCCGGTTTCCGAATGGGGATCAATTTATGAGCAACTGAAAACTATTTTCTATGATTGAAAAAATAATAATCCGATCGAAACATAAAAAGAACAAATTCTGATTCACTAAAAAAAGCAGGCATATGAAAAATATAGAAAGCACAAGATTGCAAGAGACCAGGAAAAATAATATTCCCTGGAAAAAATGGGGACCCTATCTGAGTGAACGGCAATGGGGAACTGTCCGGGAAGACTATAGCGAAAACGGTGACGCGTGGAATTATTTTCCGCATGACCATGCCCGTTCCAGGGCCTACCGCTGGGGGGAAGATGGAATAGCCGGTATTTCAGACGACAAACAACGTTTGTGCTTTGCGTTGTCCCTTTGGAATGGCAGGGATCCGATACTTAAAGAACGGATGTTCGGTCTGACAAATAGCGAGGGTAACCACGGTGAAGATGTGAAGGAATACTATTTCTATATCGACGCTACGCCTACGCACTCTTATATGAAATACCTGTACAAATATCCGCAGCGCGAATATCCCTATGATGATATCGTTTCCACAAACCGCCGCCGGGGGCGCAATGAATCCGAATATGAATTAATCGATACGGGTATCTTCAACGACAACCGTTATTTTGATGTATTCGTGGAATACGCCAAAGATTCACCTGAAGATTTGCTTATTCGTATAACGATTTTTAATCGTGGTCCGGAGGATGCCCCCCTGCACCTGTTACCCACGCTCTGGTTCCGTAATACCTGGCAGAACAACCCGGATGAAACGCTTCCCCGGATCCAACAGGTTAGTATTGATGAAAACTCAGGAACGATTATGGCATCTCAAAAGGAGATGGGAGAATTTTTATTCAGCGCTGAAGGCGTAAATGAATTCCTTTTTACAAATAATGAATCAAATACAGAACGGCTTATTGGAGTACCCAACCGGACTCCTTATGTAAAGGACGGTATCAATAATTTTATTGTTCTGGGTCAGGGGAATGCGGTGAATCCGGAGATGAAAGGAACAAAAGCTGCAGCGCTTTACGTACTGGATATCGAAGCGGGGAAATCCAAAACCATCCGCTTGCGACTTTCCAGAAAAGATTCCGAAAATAAAAGCTCCGGACTTTCGCTTCAGTCCGACATATTCGGGAGTCGTTTTGATGACCTGTTTACGTCCCGGCTGCAGGAAGCTAATGAGTTCTATAAAGGCATCATTCCGTCTGAACTGGGGCCGGACGGCTCCCGTGTAATGCGCCAGGCGCTGGCTGGGTTGTTATGGTCAAAGCAGTTTTTTAATTATGATGTGAACAAATGGCTCAAGGCCCACAAAACGGATACTTCCCATTCTGTCCGAAATGAACATTGGAGTCACATGGAATGCGCAGACATTATATCGATGCCGGACAAATGGGAATATCCCTGGTTCGCAGCCTGGGACCTGGCTTTTCATGTCATTTCACTGATGCTGGTTGACGAGGATTTTGGAAAGGAACAGTTGGAACTGATGCTGAGTACACAATACCAGCATCCCAACGGACAGATACCGGCTTATGAATGGAATTTCAGTGACGTCAACCCGCCGGTTCATGCCTGGTCAACGATATTCAGTTTTTTGCTTGAACAGGCAATCTGCGGTAAGGGGGATCTGGAGTGGCTGGAAAGATCTTTCCATAAACTGCTCCTCAATTTCAACTGGTGGGTAAACCGGAAAGACCGTGAGGGTAAGAATGTTTTTGAAGGCGGTTTCCTGGGGTTGGATAATATCGGCGTATTCGACCGCAGTGCGCCATTGCCGACCGGAGGACATCTGGAACAAGCTGATGGCACTGCCTGGATGTTGCTTTTTTGCCAGAACATGGTTGAGATCGGTATGCAGTTGGCGAGGACAAGACCCGCTTATGCCAGCATCACCCAGAAATTACTGGAGCATTTCTTTTGGATCGCATCTTCCATGATAGGTATAGATAAAGCAGGCGGGATGTGGGACGAAGCTGACGGTTTTTTTTACGATGTGTTGCGAATGCCGGAAGGGAAAAGTCAACGGTTGAAAGTACGTTCCATGGTAGGGTTGCTTCCATTATGTGCGGTCACTGTTTTTGAAAACGAAACCATGAAAAAATTCCCGGAAACTCAAAAAGATATACGCAAATTCCTCGCAGCGAGGCCAGAGTTGACGGCCTTTATACATAATCCGGATAAACCCGGAAATAATGGAAGGCGTTTGACCTCGGTGCTTAATGAAACCAATCTTCGCAGGGTATTGACCGTTATGTTGGACGAGAGAGAATTTTTAAGTCCTTACGGCATCCGGGCTGTTTCCAGGATACATGCAGAACATCCGTACATATTTCGCGACGGTGAACAGGAATACAGCGTACCCTATTTGCCCGGGGAATCGGATACCAATATGTTCGGGGGGAATTCCAACTGGCGCGGACCGGTATGGATGCCGGTCAACATGATCATCATCCGGGCGCTGATCAATTATTTCATGTATTACGGCAATACGTTCCAAATCGAGTGCCCAACCGGATCTGGGAAAATGATGAATCTCTGGCAGGTTGCGGACGAATTGTCGCGACGTCTTTCCGGTATTTTCCTACGGGACGAAACCGGCCGGCGGCCCGTGTATGGAAATACCCAAAAATTTCAGGAGGATCCCTACTGGAAGGATTACATATTATTCTACGAATATTTTCATGGGGATAACGGAGCTGGAATTGGTGCGAGCCACCAGACCGGGTGGAGTGCTGCGGTGGCGCAGACCATGCATTTGTTCTCGCAAAATTCCTCGGAGGATGCTCTGAAGTTAGACAAGGAAAAGATTTTAGAGGGAGGTCACGGTCAGTTCCTCTCTGAAAAAAAAATGGAGGTTGAAAAAATATAAATGCAACTCCTGCTTTTTTCTGCAGCTCTAACCGGGTGGAGCGCTGGTTGGATTGAAAAATGTAAAATTTGTATCCCGGAGCTGCATTCGCTCCCTTGTTTGCCATACCGGGCATTGACCGGCGGACCTTCGTAAGGGTTGCTCCTGGAGTTCCCATGCAAACCATTTTCACCCTGCCGGCTGCTCGCAGGTTTGGAAAGGTTCATGTCAAAGAAGAACCAAAAATTCGTCTCGTTTAAAATGTGCGGGCATAAGATTCCCCGATTAAAACCGATTGTACAAACCCCGGATAAATTTACAGCATACAGATCTTCAATTCTTGATGAATATCAACCGGATAAGTGATACAGATCATGTTTTTGAACTCTTGCTGTTTATACTTTTACCAGGTAATATGAGTTTGGGAGAATATATCATTTTTAAAGTCCGCAAACGGGGACATCAATAAAATTTAAATAAAAGGAGGCTGGTTATGAACACGGAAAAAATGAGACTTCAACAGGCTAAGGAAATCAATATACCCTGGAAAAAATGGGGACCTTACCTGAGTGAAAGGCAATGGGGCACGGTGCGGGAAGACTATAGCGAAAACGGCGATGCCTGGAATTTCTTCACCCATGATCATGCCCGTTCACGTGCATACCGCTGGGGTGAGGACGGTATCGCCGGCATTTCCGATGATAAACAGCACCTCTGTTTTGCCCTGGCCCTTTGGAATGGTAAAGATCCCATTCTCAAAGAACGTTATTTCGGGTTGACGAACAGCGAAGCCAATCACGGAGAAGATGTGAAGGAGTATTATTTCTATCTCGACAGCACCCCGACACATTCTTACATGAAAACGCTGTACAAATACCCGCAGGCAGCCTATCCCTATGCTGACCTGGTGCAAACGAACAGCCATCGCTCGCGGGAAGAAATGGAATATGAACTGCTCGATACCGGTGTATTTCATGAAGACCGGTATTTCGATGTTTTCATCGAGTACGCCAAATCCGGTCCGGAAGATATTTTGGTGAAGATTACAGCCATCAACCGGGGACCCGAACCGTCTAAACTGCAGCTCCTGCCCACACTCTGGTTCCGGAACGACTGGTCATCCTGGATCGCAGAATCCAACCGGGCTTCAGAAAAGCCAAACCTCAGGCAGATTCAAACAAATGCAGGCGTAACGGCTCTCAGGGCCACACACAGGAAACTGGGTGAATTTATTTTATCCTGCGAAGGCGATGTGCCGCTGCTGTTCACTGAAAACGAAACCAACCACGAACGACTTTTTCCGGGAACTAAGAATGAAAGCCCTCATGTGAAAGATGGTATTAACGATTTTGTGGTTTATGGAAATCAGGGTGCCGTGAACCCTGAAAAGCAGGGCACAAAAGCAGCAGCACAGTATCAGTTGGAAATGGGTGCCGGTCAGACTGCTGTGATCCGCCTGCGACTTACCAAAAGTCAGGCTGGAGGGATTGACGATCCATTCGGAAAAGCATTTGACAAAATATTTTCTGACAGGCTTAGTGAAGCCGATGAATTTTACAGGTCGGTCACCCCTTCCACAATAAATGCAGACCAGGCCAATGTGATGCGGCAGGCCCTTGCAGGGATGCTCTGGAGTAAGCAGTTTTTCTTCTTCGATGGGGACAACTGGCTTGATGAACACAACTCCAACCCCCTGCATACAGGATATAGGAATGCCCGGAACTCAGAATGGTACCATATGCTGAACGAAGATATCATTTCGATGCCCGACAAATGGGAATATCCCTGGTATGCCGCCTGGGACCTGGCTTTCCACACGCTCCCGCTTTCCATCGTGGACCCTGATTTCGCCAAAGATCAAATGGAGATGATGCTTCGTGGATCCTACATGCATCCCAACGGGCAGATGCCTGCCTATGAGTGGAATTTCAGTGACGTGAATCCTCCCGTCCACGCCTGGGCAACCCTTTTCCTGCATCGTTCGGAACTGGCCCTTCGTGGCGAAACAGATATAAATTTTCTTAAGTCGGCTTTCAACAAGCTGCTGCTGAATTTCACCTGGTGGGTGAACCGAAAAGACCGGTTTGGGAAGAACGTATTCGAAGGTGGATTTCTCGGGCTCGATAATATCGGAGTATTCGACCGCAGCGCCCCGCTGCCCACCGGTGGCAACCTGGAGCAGGCGGACGGCACGGCCTGGATGGCACTCTTTAGCCAGAACATGCTGGAACTCGCGATCGAGATTGCCGCCCAGGATCCCAGTTACGAAACAATGGTATTTAAGTTTGTCGAACACTTCTATTTCATCGCCGCCGCTATGAACCGGCAGGGGGATGAAAGTATGTGGGATGAAGAAGACGGCTTCTACTATGACCTGCTCCGCCTGCCCGATGGCAGTGCGCAAAGGCTCAAAGTACGTTCATTGGTGGGGCTGCTGCCAATATGCGCTACAACAGTCATTGAACCCTGGCAGCGCGAACGCATCCCCAAGGTAATGAGTGGAATATCTGAACGCCTCCGCCGGATGCCTGAACTGATGTCAACTATTCATCCCACAGGACAAGGTCATTTAGGGGAAGCCGACCGGGGAATACTGGCCCTGGTGAATCCGGAAAGGCTGCGCAGAATCCTTACCAGAATGCTTGATGAGAACGAGTTCCTTTCTCCTTACGGCATCCGTTCGATTTCGAAATTTCATAAGGATCACCCGTTTGTAGTAAATGTTCAGGGACAGGAATACCGGGTGGATTACCTGCCGGCCGAGTCAAACACGGGTATGTTCGGCGGCAACTCCAACTGGCGGGGCCCCATCTGGATGCCGGTGAACGCGATGATCATACGGGCCTTACTGAACTTCTATCTCTATTATGGCGATAATTTCCGGATTGAATGCCCCACAGGTTCAGGAAAGATGATGAACCTGTTCGAAGTTTCAAAGGAAATTTCAGACAGGCTAACGGGCATCTTTACCCGAAATGAAGAAGACCGGCGGCCAGTTTATGGCGGCATGGATACATTCCAGAAAGATCCGAACTGGCGCGACTATATTCTGTTTCACGAGTACTTCCACGGCGATAATGGCGCAGGGCTGGGGGCCAGTCACCAGACCGGCTGGACCGGGCTCGTTGCCAAACTGATCGAGCTGTATGGTTCGCTGGATCCGGAACGGATACTGGAAGGGGGAAAACAAACCCTGTTTGTTCCAAAAAGCGAAAACCCAAAAAAACAAAATGAAACAGCCAAAGTATCCGTCGCTGTACCAGATTAACACCAGGGTCTGGTTAACTGACATATCCGGGCAATTAGGCAGAAAAGCCAACCTGGATGATATTCCCGATAAGGCCCTGGACAGATTCGCTGAGTTGGGTTTTGACTGGATCTGGTTCCTGAGTGTATGGAGCACCGGAGAAGCAGCAAGGAAGGTATCCCGTGAAAACCCAGGCTGGCGGCATGAATTCAAAGACACATTGCCGGATCTTCGCGAAGAAGACATCGGCGGATCCGGGTTTGCCATCACGGGTTACACGGTGCATCCGGATCTCGGCGGCGATGAAGCCCTGAAACGACTACGGGAAAGACTCCGGAGTCGCGGTCTGAAACTAATGCTGGATTTTGTGCCCAATCATATGGCGCCGGACCATCCCTGGGTGGAAGAACATCCTGACTATTTTGTTCCGGGAACTGAAAGCGACCTGGAAAAATTTCCTCAGAATTATATTCGCATCAAAAGAAAACAGGGCGACCTGATCCTGGCTTATGGCCGGGATCCCTATTTCGCCGGATGGCCCGACACTTTACAACTGGATTACAGTAATCCTGCCACACGGGATGCTATGATCAATGAACTGCGGCGCATTTCAAATCAGTGTGATGGAGTCCGATGTGATATGGCCATGCTGGTACTGCCTGATGTCTTTGAAAAGACATGGGGTAGAAGGGCTGAACTCTTCTGGCCAAATGCAACCAGGGCCGTCCGGGAAAAAGTACCCGGTTTTCTCTTCATGGCTGAAGTGTACTGGGATCTCGAATGGGTACTTCAGCAACAGGGTTTTGATTATACTTATGATAAACGGCTTTACGACCGGTTGCGGGAGCTTCATGCGAAATCAGCCCGCGAACATTTGTGTGCAGAACCGGCATACCAGGATAAGATGGCCCGCTTTCTCGAAAATCATGATGAACCGAGAGCAGCATCTGTTTTCGAATTACCAATTCATAAAGCGGCAGCCGTGATAACCTTTTTATCAACCGGTTTGCGGTTTTTTCACCAGGGTCAGTTTGAAGGAAGAAAAAAACGAATCTCCCCGCATCTGGTACGCGCTCCGCAGGAGCCCGTGGAAAAAGACCTGCAGATATTTTACCATGATCTGCTCGACGTGATCCGGAATCCGCTGTTTCGCGACGGCCAGTGGCGCCTGCTGGAGTGCAGGCCGGCCTGGGAAGGGAATGGCAGCCGGGATTCTTTTATTGCATGTTCATGGGAAGGAAATAATGGCGCACATGCATTGGTAGCTGTTAATTATGCGTCTCATGCAAGCCAGTGTTATATCCGTTTGCCGTTTGCTGAACTCGCCGGACAACAGGTTAGGTTCCGGGATTGGATGAGCGCTGCGCTCTACGACCGCGATGGAAATGAACTCTTATCCGGTGGAATTTTTCTGGATCTGCCCGCATGGGGTTATCACATTTTTGAACTAACCGTAATCGTATAACCCACAAAATGAGAAACTCAAAGGGTTACAAGGACAAATGTGTAGAAATACAACAGACGTAATTTTTAATAAGAACCGGAGAAAATGAACCGGTTGTAAAAGCAGAAGATTTTATGAAAGCAATTACCGTTGAGCCAAAAAAAGCCGGAACAGCAAAATATAGCGATATTACCGAACCGGATATGAAGGATGGATCGGTGCTTGTTCAGGCTGTTGCCGTTGGGGTGTGTGGCACTGATGTTGAAATCGTTGAAGGGAAATATGGATGGGCACCGCCCGGTCAAAAATACCTGGTGCTTGGCCATGAGTCCCTGGGCCGTGTGGTTGACCCGGGCCCGGTGGGCGGTTTCAAAAAAGGAGACCTGGTTGTAGGAATTGTCCGGCGTCCGGATCCGGTACCCTGTCCGAATTGTGCAGTAGGTGAATGGGACATGTGCCGCAACGGACTATACACCGAACGGGGTATCAAAGAGATCCATGGATTCATGTCGGAGCGCTGGAGGATCGAACCGGAATATGCCGTGAAGGTTGACCCAGCCCTGGGCATTCTCGGGGTGCTGCTTGAACCGGCTACCGTAGTGGCAAAAGCCCTGGAACAGATTGCTTTTATCGGCCGGCGTTCATTCTGGGAACCCCAGAATATTTTAGTTACCGGAGCGGGACCGATAGGTCTTCTGGCCGCGCTCTTTGCAAAGATATATGGGTTGGAAGTTCACGTTTTGGACAGGGCCGAAACAGGGATTAAGCCCGACCTGGTGCAATCCCTTGGTGCAACTTACCATACCGGAAGTATTATGAATCTGGGATTCAGGCCGGATGCGATCATCGAATGCACAGGAGTAGGATTGGTCATTGCTGAAGCCATACAGACGATCGGAGCCAACGGAATCATTTGTCTCACCGGCATCGGACATGGCGGGAAAGCCATTTCATCCGCATCCGTTGCAGATGTTGCTACAGTGGCTGTATTAAATAACAACGTCATAGTGGGCAGTGTCAATGCCAATAAGCGGCACTGGTATAAGGCTGCGCAATTCCTTGCCCGCGCAGAACGCAGCTGGCTTGCCCGCCTGATTACCCGGATTGAACGTCCTGAAAACTTTGAAAAAGCGCTGCATCGAACCCCCGATGATATTAAAGTCATCATTCAGTTTTCCGAAGCAGGATAATAGCCCGGGCTGAATTATTTTTTTGTTTACGATTTAATATTCACCTCTTATGGAAAGCAAGAATGATAAAAATTTCTCCTGGCCGATATTCTGGTATGAAATGTTGGGAACCGGAATATTGTTACTCATCGGTTTGTCACTGGTCACAGTGATGTTTGGAACCGGAAGTCCCATTGTAAATTGGATACCTTATATCGGATACAGAAGACTGATTACCGGCTTTCTTTTCGGTTCAACGGGTGCATTGATCGCCATTTCTCCCATCGGAAAAGTTAGCGGAGCGCATATCAATCCAGTCGTCACCATGGCATTCTTACTGTTCGGGAAAATTGACCGGCCTACCGCATTGAGTTATGTTTTGGGACAGTTTGCCGGTGCGGTGCTTGGCTGTTTACCGCTCCTGGCCTGGGGTTCCATGGGCCGCAGTGTTGATTTCGGTGCCACGATACCCGGCCCGGGTTATTCATTGTCCACGGTATTACTGGGTGAAATCATCACTACTTTTACCATGGTATCCTTATTAACTTTATTTCTCGGGTACAGGAATCTCCGGCCCTTTACCCCGGCCATATTTCCTTTTCTTTATTCTGTTATGTCCTTTCTGGAAGCGGGCATATCCGGTACCAGCACGAATCCGGCCCGCAGTCTGGGTCCTTCGGTTATTTCAGGACAATGGGAGGGTTGGTGGATCTATTGGATTGGACCGCTAACCGGTGCTTTCCTGTCAACGCTGGCCATGAGTTTCGTTGCCAAACGCATTACTGAAGCCAGGCTATACCATTTTGACAGAGATAGTGACCGGCTGTTCCGGAAAAAAAGCAGTTCCGTTCCCGAAGGAAACGCTGCACCGCAGCATACACCGGCAAAATCATGAGGGAGTCTTTTTCCTGTTGAAGGTTATTTTGGGGAATATCATGAAAGTCAATGATCCTGATCACCTAAATCAAGAAACGGATTCTCTAAGTTACTTTCCGAATTTATATCCAACGGTAAACTGGATACCATAATCGTTATTGGAGAATGAGCCTTCCGGCGGCCGGTTGTCAAATGAATAGTAGGATACCAGGCCGATCAGGAAATCCCTGAATATTTCCACACTCACGTTCAGGTCAAACTGCATCCGGACCCGTCCCCAATCTGTAATACCCGGGTAAATGAAGTAGTCGGCATCAATGGAGAGTTTAGGGAAGGAATAATAAAACCGCATATACTTAACCTCCAGCAAAGCATCCAGGTTTCCTGTGAACTGACCGGTTTCGGTCGACTGTTCCTGGTTGTACGATAAACCACCTGCAAATAAAAGCCGGTTGTGATTATCTGTCAGTGATTCCAGACCCGCTAATCCACTCAGCAAATAGCGGCTCGCCAAACCCAGTTCGGTATTTTGCTGCCATCCCAAAGATCCTCCCACGTAAAATTGCTTACTTAAATTTCTATTGATACTCGTAATAATATCCTGTTTTTTCGAAAAGCTGGTATCCTTTCCGTAATTCGTCAGGACAGAGTTTACTTTAAGACCAATTTCGACTTTAGGAACCTTGTAGGTTATGTTGCTTGTAAAGTTTGACTGGAGGATGGAATTCGATTTGGTATAATTGAAACCCAGGTTGACATCGCCGACCAGCCTTTTCAAAAACCGGTCTTTGATGGGAATGATTTCCACAATATCATCCAGATTGGTAACCTGGTATTTCCGGAAAAGCGTATCCAGAGTGCATACCACCAGGTTTCCCTTGCGTAAAGTGAATTCAAAAACCTTGTTTGAGCTGATGCAGGTTACATACTCCCATTTAATATCGATGGTTCCCGGGCCATCCATTTTATAGGTCAGCATGGCCAGTTTCATGATCAGAATCTCACCTGTAAGCGTATCCCCGTTCCGCAGACATATTTTATCTGTTTTCTGGCCCAGGGCGCTGAAGCTGAGTGCGGTCAGAAAAAACAGGATAATGAATTTCAGAAATTCGCGCGGGCGTTTGTTTTTATTGCGGTGAATGTGCAAAAACATTTTGAATATTTATCAGGGAGAAACCTACAAATAACCGGTTGGTCACATCCATTTAAAAAAATGTTTTTGGTTCATTTTTATCGCCAGGCTGATTTGTCCTTCTTAAAAGGAGGCCTCTTTAAGATCGCGTAGATCAAAAGTATGCAGGACAACCCATTCGGCAATATGACCTTAATCAGTTGATATTGTGATAATCATCAAACGGGGAAGAAAACAATATCGGTAAGTTTGGTACATTTTGGAAGTTGGATTGTAAACCTGAAACAGGTGAATCGCAGGAAATCGTATAAAATAATAGCAGGTGTAATCAGGAAAATTCTGCTGACCGGCACGCAGGTTTTCTTATTTTCTGCCGGTATCCATGCGCAGGAACTGGAAGCCAGGAGTTATTCAGTGTTGCCGAAGGATATGCATGCATCTGCCTTATCGTACACCTTCTCAAAAGGCAATGTGATATCTGATATGGTATCACCGATTCAGGATCTGAAAGTGACTACTTCTGCCGTCAACCTGGGATATTTTCAGACATTTGCCTTCTTAAACAAACTGGCCAGGGTGCAGGTGGCCCTGCCTGTGGGTTATCTGAGCGGCACAGCCAAATTATATGGAGTGGATACCAGTGGTACACGGAGTGGTTTTCTGGATGCCCGGATTAAATTCGGGGTGAACCTGATCGGTTCCCCCGTGCTCGCACCCAAAGATTTCGTGCGCTTTCAGGAACATACCGTACTGGGGGCAAGCCTGGTGGTATCCGTACCGACCGGGCAATACTTTTCTGACAAACTGATCAACCTCGGCACCAACCGCTGGGGGTTTAAACCGGAAGTCGGGTTTTCCCGCCGGGAGGGCAGGTTGTATTATGAATTATATACAGGCGTTTGGCTTTTCACGGAAAATAATGCCTTTTTAAAAACGTCAACCCTGGTTCAGCAACCGCTTCTCACATTGCAGGCGCATGTGGACTATGTTTTCAAGGCAGGTATGTGGCTGGCCGTTAATGGTGGTTTGGCCAGGGGAGGGGAAGGTTCCATTGACGGGGTCGAACAGGACGACCAGCAACGAAACTGGCGACTGGGGACTACTTTTTCCGTACCCCTGAACAAACACCAGTCTGTCAAAGCCATGGTTAATACCGGAGTGGCTACACGTGCCGGTCAAAACTATACCGCAGTCACTGTTATATATCAATACATCTGGTTTTAAATATCGGGCGGTTTTTGTGAATGATGGTGATCAATTCTTTATCGTGATATCTGCCATTTTCCACATTACTATTTCAGATCAAATTCAGGTATTACAGGCGGATGCAAAAAAGCGTAAACCCGGAAGCAATGATCCATGAGCCTGGCGATCACTACAGCCGGTCTGTTTAACTTCTTAGTTTTTTCGCTTTGATAAACGTCTTATTCCGGATTGGACCGTTTTGAATAACCGGTCCGTTATTCATTTGGGAATACTGAATTGGTAGCCCAGTTGCCGCAGGACGTCGGCTTCATCGTAAAATGTCCGGCTGTGTACAATTTTCCCGTTTTCAATTCTGTAAACGGCATTTACCCAGACATGTACCGGGCCTCTTCCGTCTTTGTATTTTATGGTGAGGTAGGCCCAGCTGGTAACCCAGTCGCCTGGTTCCGCTTCTGCGCCTGCTGTAACGGTTACCGCTATATTCTGAAATCGGGAATACCGGATGTATTCATACAGGTTTTCTGCATTGTATTTCCAGTTTTGAATGGCTTCTTCTTTATTGGTGGAATCATCAACCGAAGGACCATAACCTTTATAATCATCTGCCAGGAGGGAGTCCATGGTTACAGCATCCTTGGTTTCCACGGCCTGCTGATATTTTTTAACCACTGCCAGGTTTTCACTTTGTCGTTTATCATTGGAAGATGTACAGGAAAACAGGGAGGCCGTAACGACGGCGAACAGGATAAGTTGCTTCATAAATGACTATATTTTTATAGTTGGTGATATTTAATTTTTTAACGGACCATCCGGGTGAAACATTCCGCTCTTTTTCCGAGTGATGGTTTATTCGACTGAGTATCCCTTTCCTTTAATACATGCAGTAAAAGCTTTTACAAAACTATTTTTCAATTCCTGTTCTTTCTGCTTTGCTGCGGCCTCTGTCTGCTGATTTTGCTGTGCCTGCGCCTGTTTGCCGGCCCGTCTTCCAGCCAAACCACCTGCAACCGCGCCAACGGCCGCTCCCTGACCTGCGTTGCCAGTTATGGCGCCGATGGCCACACCGGCTGCCGCACCTTTGGCTGCGCCTTTGACTGCGCCGCCTGTTGGTCCGGTCTGAGGCGGCGGCGCCTGCACTTTGGGCAAATTCAAAGGATCAATGCCTGAGGATTCCATCGCCCATTTATAACATTCGAATTCATCTGTTTTTTGTTGCTGTTTGGTTTGTCCTTTCGCAGGGAAAACATATAATTTCAGTCCGGTGGAAATCTGGTTATAGGTCATTTTAGCAGTGTCGGGCAGGGCGGGTGTCTGACCGGCCTGCGGTTCCTGGGCAAATGCATTTTGAAAAATTAGCAGTAAAAAAAACGGTAAAAAATTGCAGATTTTAAATAGGGAAAATGTATGTTTCATTGTCAATGACCTTTTGGATGGTAAATGCAAAAAATATTTCCTGCAGACCGGTTATTCAAAAATAGAATGGGAAAAAACAGGAAATCATGATGGTTATCATGAACTAAGTTGATTTTCATCAAAAAGATGAAAATACCGGAAGGTTTCCGGTTCCACGAAAAGCGCCTGCAAGGGTTTGGACGGGCTGATTTTCCGGATTCTTATAAATTTCATCATCTTAGCATAAATAATATGGTTTTTTCTGCTGAAGGGTGCCCGGTACGACGGGATCTGTTTTTTCAAACTTAATCATCTGGTAATGCACATCCGGAAAACGGTTTTATTGTCTGCCTCTTTAAGTGTTCATGCGGTTTTTGCCCAGACTCCCATGGAGAAATTTGAATTCGTCAATTTCTCCCGGGTGCAAATAACCGACCGGTTCTGGAAACCGAAAATGGATCTGGTGGACACAACAACACTCAGGGCCTGTATTTATCAAACGGAAACGGCAACACCCCGTATCCGGAATTTTGAAAAAGTAGCCAGGAAAAAGGGAGAAAAACATGAGGGGATTTATTACGATGACAGTGATGTTTATAAGGCCCTGGAGGCCATGAGTTATTCCATCAGCACCCATCATGATTCCGCCCTCGAAAGAAAAGCAGATGAATGGATCGGTAAAATCGCGGCTGCGCAATTACCCGACGGATACCTGGATACCTACTTTACGTTAAACGGACTGGATAAGCGCTGGACGGATGTTGAAAAACACGAGGATTATTGTGCGGGTCACCTGATAGAAGCTGCGGTGGCCTATTATGATGCAACGGGCAAAACGAAGTTGTTGCAGGTGGCGATCCGTTTGGCCAATCATATTGACAGTGTGTTCCGGCTTGCCAACAAACCCTGGTTCAGCGGGCATGAAGAAATTGAACTCGCACTGGTAAAATTATACCGGGTTACGAAGGATGACCGCTACCTGAAACTGGCAGACTGGTACCTGCAGCAACGGGGCATTCACAGTCAATGGGGAAATTCCGCCTACTGGCAGGATGCGCTTCCGGTAAAAGAACAGAAAAATATCACCGGCCATGCCGTTCGTGCGATGTATTTATATACGGGAGCTGCAGATGTCGGTTCCCTGACCGGCGATGCGGCCTATATGAATGCCATGAAAGCAGTTTGGGAAGACGTGGTGCAAAGAAACATGTACCTGACCGGTGGTATCGGATCATCCGGTTCCAACGAAGGGTTTACCCGCGATTATGATCTGCCAAACCAGTCCGCCTATTGTGAAACCTGCGCTTCTGTGGGTATGGTCTTCTGGAACCAGCGCATGGCGCAGCTTTCAGGCGACGGACGTTATGTGGACGTGCTGGAAAAAAGTTTATACAATGCGGCGCTGGATGGATTGAGCCTGAGCGGTGACCGTTTTTTTTATGATAATCCCCTGGCGTCAACAGGCGGGCAGAGCAGGAGTGCCTGGTTCGGTACGGCATGTTGCCCGGCTAATATTGCGCGTTTGGTAGCTTCCCTGGGAAATTATATTTATGGAAAATCCAAAAGCGGGATCTGGTTGAACCTGTTTGTAAACAGTAATACCCGCATGGCGATGGGAAGGGACAGCATATCCGTTGCCACCGAAACAAACTACCCCTGGGAAGGAAGCGTACGGCTCAGAATAGATCCCGAAACGCCGCAGAAATTTAGTTTGCACATCCGTATTCCGGGATGGGCAAGGGGAGAAGCTTCGCCAGGTGCACTTTACCGGTTCATGCAGTATAAGCCAAAACCGATCGATTTCAGGGTGAATGGAAAAAAGACGGAAACCCTGATGGAAAATGGATATATATCCATAAACCGGGTTTGGGAAAAGGGCGACCAGGTCAGCTTTTCTTTTCCGATGGAGATCCTTCAGATCCGCGCGATGGATAGTCTGCGCAATGATGCGGACCGGATCGCCCTGCAGCGCGGACCCCTGGTATATTGCATAGAAGGGGCGGATAATGCGGGTTCCGTTTGGAATATCCTGGTGAAACCGAATACGATTTTTCATGCGGTTCCCTACCGGATCCTGAACGAACAGGTGATTGCCTTACAGGCTACCGTGGATCAGTCAGTACCCGCAGAAGGCGGGTCTCAAATAAAAATACAAAAGAAACAGATCACGGCCATTCCATATTATACCTGGGCAAACCGGGGAGCGGATCCCATGCGCATCTGGCTGCCTGATAAAATCACTTCAGTTGCTTTGAATGCCGGCGATTGAGTCTTGCCGGCTCCTTTTGATTTTTCTGAAAAAATTCCCTGTCGATTCTACTTAATAACACGATCAAAGAATAATAATTTCATAACTTGATTCACTAACTGCATCGCCATGAAAATAAGTCCTGCCGCCGGCGCGCCCGCCGATCCATCCATGCTTGTAAATATTCCGCGACTGATCACTGCTTATTATGCGCAGCAGCCGGATGTTTCAATCCCCGCCCAGAAAGTAGCATTTGGTACTTCCGGTCACCGGGGTTCATCTCTTTCAAATTCATTCAATGAATGGCATATCCTGGCCATCACCCAGGCGATCTGCCTGTACAGGAAACTCAATAAAATTGAAGGCCCTCTTTTCCTGGGTATTGATACGCATGCACTTTCAGAACCCGCTGCTGTAACCACGCTGGAAGTATTAGCTGCCAATGAAGTGGAGGTCATGATTGCCAAGGATCATGAATACGTTCCCACTCCGGCCATTTCTCATGCCATACTCACCTACAATAAAGGTCGTAAGGAAGGACTCGCAGACGGAATCGTGATCACGCCTTCCCACAATCCCCCGGATGACGGGGGGTTTAAATATAATCCCACCCATGGCGGTCCGGCCGGTACCGAAATCACCTCCTGGGTGGAGAAAAAAGCAAATGAATTATTGGAAAACAAACTGAACGGTATCCTGAGAATGCCCTATGGGCGTGCGCTTCGTGCTTCCACTACCCACTACTTCGATTATATAGATCACTATGTAAGCGACCTGAAAAATGTTCTTAACCTGGATATCATCCGGGATTCAAAAATCCATATCGGGGCGGATCCGCTTGGCGGAGCCGGGGTCCATTACTGGGGTCCGATTGCAGACCGGTATCATTTAAATCTGGAAGTAGTCAGCGATATCGTGGACCCGACATTCCGGTTTATGTCGGTGGACTGGGATGGAAAAATCAGGATGGATCCTTCCTCATCCTATGCCATGCAGCGGCTGATCGGCATGAAAGATCGGTTTGATATTTCGGTTGCCTGCGATACCGATCACGACCGCCATAGTATCGTAACAAAAAGCGCAGGCCTCATGCCCCCCAATCATTACCTGGCCACCTGTATTTTTTACCTACTCCAGCACCGGCCGGCGTGGAAACCCAACATTGCAATTGGTAAAACCCTGGTCAGCAGCCGCATGATCGACCGGGTTACTAAAAAACTGAATCACCCTTTATACGAAGTTCCGGTTGGATTCAAGTGGTTTGTAGACGGGCTCCTGGATGGTTCCCTGGGATTTGTGGGAGAAGAAAGCGCGGGCGCCAGTTTCCTGCGGCTCAATGGGGAACCCTGGACAACGGATAAAGACGGATTTATTCCAGCGTTGCTGTCCGCTGAAATGACGGCCACGCTGGGTAAGGATCCGGGAGAAATATATAAATCATTAGCGGATGAACTGGGTCATTCCACTTACGACCGCGTGGAAGCGGCAGCGAGCCCGGAACAAAAAGCGAAACTCGGCAAATTGAATCCGGATCAAATTAAACAAAAAACAATGGCAGGCGAACCTATTACCGGTGTGCTCACCAGGGCGCCCGGTAACAGGGCTTCTATTGGCGGGCTCAAACTCGAAACGGAAAATGGCTGGATCGCCGCACGTCCTTCAGGTACGGAGAACATTTATAAAATTTATGCTGAAAGTTTTCTGGGCAGGGACCATCTCAATAAAATGCTTGTGGAAGCACAATCCATCGTAGATGCTGCCCTGAAATAAATACCGTTAACTGCCAGCAAAGCTTTAGGCCTTAGGCTTCAGGCTGTAAGCTTAATCATGAAATATCTCAAAGTACTATACATCCAGGTCCTCATCGGCATTGTGCTGGGGATTCTTTGTGGCTGGTAGTTTCCTGATTTTGCACCCAGGGCCAAACTGATCAGCGACACGTTTATCAATATGATCCGCATGATCATCGCGCCGGTGATATTCTGCAGCATCGTGACCGGGATAGCCGGTGCGGGAAGTATGAAAAAAGTAGGGAGACTGGGTATCAAGGCCCTGGTTTATTTTGAAGTGGTTTCTTCCCTGGCCCTGGTGATCGGGCTTGTTGTAGCCAACATGATAAAACCCGGACTGGGAGTAGAACATGCGACCAGGCAGACGAACCAGGTTGCTGAAATCGCCAGACAGGCAGAATCTTTCAGCTGGGGCGATTTCATTTCCCATATTGTGCCTTCCAATATTGTTGATTCGTTTGCTAAAGGCGATATTTTGCAGATTTATTTTTCAGTATCCTCTTTGCCGTAGGTCTGAAACAAATCGGTTCTTCCGGCCTGCCGGTTATCGTTGGACTTAATAAAATAAACGAGGTCATATTCAATATGCTGAGGATCATCATGAGACTCAGTCCCATCGGGGCTTTTGGCGGAATGGCCTATACCATCGGGAAATTTGGTTTTGGCAGTCTTTTTTTACTGGGTAAACTGATGGCTTGTTTTTACATCACCGGACTGCTTTTTATTTTTGTTATACTCAATGGTATTTGCCGGTATTTATGGTTTCAGTTTATGGAGGCTGCTTTTATATATTCGGGAGGAAATTCTGATCGTTCTGGGTGCCAGCAGCAGTGAAGCCGTATTGCCTTCCGTTATGCAAAAACTGGAAGCTGCCGGTTGTGAAAAGGAAGTTGTCGGTCTGGTGATTCCTACAGGTTATAGTTTTAACCTGGATGGTACGACCATCTATCTGAGTATGAGTGTGATTTTTCTTGCCCAGGTTTTTCAGATCGACTTGAGTCTCGGACAGCAACTGGTGATCATTGGTATTCTGCTCATCACAAGCAAAGGGGCCGCCGGCGTAACCGGCAGCGGTTTTATCGTGCTGGCTTCCACCCTGACGGCTATGAAAGTGATACCGATAGAAGGACTGGCTCTGCTGATCGGGGTGGACCGGTTTATGAGTGAGGGGAGGGCGCTGATTAATTTTATTGGCAACGCAGTAGCCACGGTGGTGATATCAAAATCGGAAAATTCCATTGATGAAACAATGTACCGGCGAGTCGTGGAGAAAAACTTCAGCCTGAAATGGTTCCGGGAGACTGATATTCGCGATGACATGATCTTCGTAAGCGGGCCGCGCGATACGACGCGAAAAATCCTGGCGGGGCAGTATGCCGTTATAATAATCAGATATCGGCTGCATAATGGATGCCTGCGGCTGCGCGTATCCGGTCGAGCGTTTCCATAATGAGCAGGCTGTCTGCATGAGTCATGACCGGGCTTTCTATAATCCTTTCCGAAGGCATTCCCCAACATGTCTTGCTTCAAACTGATAACCGGATCCGGGTTCTTTATGAACCGGGATGATCTGTTTGCTTTCTTCCCTTCCTGTAAATAATTCAATGTTGGCACTTGGCGCATAAAACCGGCTGGTAAGCCGGAGCCTGCATTTGGTTCCACCAATATCCGCTTCTGTTCCCAGGTTGGATAACAAACTGCAAAAGAGCTGGGCCATGGCGCCATTATGATATTTGAAAAGGATGGCGCACTGTTCATCCACTCCTTCGGGAGAAGGTGTCATGGAAGCTTCAATGATGTCCGGCCTTCCCAGAACGGATAAGCACGATGAATACATTATAAATACCGATATCCAGCAGGCTTCCGCCTCCGAGTGCCGGGATCATATAACCTGCGGTGGCACGGGAGGGAGCGGGTATGAAGCCAAAACTCGACAAGCATGTTGCGGATCTCTCCCAGTTCGCCGGCTGCAATCAGTTCCTGCAGTTTCTGATACTGGGGAAGAAATTTTGACCACAAGGCTTCCATCAGGAAAACCTGTTTCTTCCTGGATGAATCTACCATTTCTTTTGCCTGTCGCAAGATTGATCGCAAAAGCTTTTTCACATAATACGGCTTTTTTATGTTCCAGGCATAAGAGTGTATGTTCATGGTGCAGGGCATGTGGTGATGCGATATAGATCACATCCACGTCCGGATCTAGTTACGAGGTCCTCATAACTGCCATGCACATTTGAGGCGGAAAGTCTTTCGCAAATGTCTTCTGCATTTTCCAGCTGCCGTGCCCCTACAGCCATCAGCTGGGCATCCGCACCAGGGCCAGATCGGCAGCAAATTTTCGGGCAATGCGTCCGCAACCTAAAATGCCCCAGCGAATCGAATCCATCGATGAATAATTTTTTACAAGATAAGCAATCGGGAATAATGGTTCATTAGTGAATGATTCAAAGAATCTGTTTAGAAGTTCATAACATTTTCTATTTATAGCGTTAGGCGTTAAGCTAATTACAGGCGTTACGCACTTAGGCGTTATCCGCCTTTAGCTTAAGCTTCGGCGGACGAAGGCGTTAAGCTTTAGCCGTTACGCTTTCCCTACCTTTGCAGGCTTTATAACAGCGTTATGGAGTAACTGGAAGGAAACTGAAGTATACAAAACGATTTTACTTGGCCATTCCCATTATAATGGGAGAGCTGGCCCAGATGTCACTGCACCTGATCGATACCGCCATGGTGGGGCTATCAGCTATAAACATCTGGCTGCAGCTTCGCTCGTGATGACGGCTGCGAATATTCCTTTTGTGATCGGTATCGGCATGACCATTTCCGTATCCCAGATGGTTTCCATGGCCAACGGGCGCCGTGATCACCAGCTGATTTCTCATTATCTCTTCAATGGTTTTCTTTTATGTACCGTTTTTGCCCTGATTATTTCTGCGGGTCTGGTTTTCGGCAGGAATATATTAAGGCATCTTGATCAGGATCCGCAGGTGGTGGAACTGGCCCTGCCTTTCATGACTCTTGTGGGGCTATCCGTTATTCCCATGTTGCTTTTTATGACCCTGAAACAATTTACTGACGGTCTTGAGTATACGAAAACAGCCATGATGCTTTCCATCGCCGCCATGCCTGTGAATATTTTTCTGAACTGGCTGCTCATTTACGGTCATTGGGGATTTCCCCGTCTGGAACTGGTTGGCGCGGGTTATGCCACCCTGATCACCGGACATTGATATTTATTGTGCTGGGTCTGATCGTTTTAAAACACCGGACATTCAAACGGTTTATGGCGGTACGTGGAACCAGTGGAAATACAATATGAAAACGATGAGGGAGTTGTTCGAATCGGCATTCCCAGCAGCATGCAGTTGGGTGTGGAAGTATGTGCATTTGCGGTCTCCGGCATTATCATCGGTACGATCAGCGCCGTTTCGCTGGCAGCCCACCAGATCGCACTGAGCTGCGCAGCCTTTACATTTATGGTTTCCATGGGACTGTCCCAGGCTGGATCCATCCGAGTGAGCAATGCATTTGGAAGAGCCGACTGGAGATACCATCAGCGTCATCGGAAAAACCACTTTGATCACCGCATTGCTGTATGGTTTTTTCTGCGCGGTATGTTTTATTGTTTTCCGTTGGCAGCTGCCGTTGATTTTTAATGAGAATCCGGCAGTGGTTCATTTATCCGCAATATTATTGTTATATGCTGCCGTATTTCAGATTTCTGATGCTACCCAGGCTACGGGTGCCGGTTTGCTGAGAGGAATAAAAGATGTGAAGGTACCCACCCTATTGATCACGATCGCTTATTGGGTGATTGGCCTTCCTGTCGGATGGATCTTTGCTTTTCATTATCGAATGGGAGCTCCGGGTATGTGGCTGGGATTAATTATGGGACTGACTCTGGCATCCATTTTTCTCGGCATTCGTTTTCTGCAAATGGCAAAAAAAAATAATCTTACTGCCCCGATATTAAATCAGACTTTAATAGAATCAAATCCCCTGTTCAGGTCTTCTATCAGGTCATCGATATATTCCACACCGATGGAAAGGCGCAGCAGGTTAGCCGGGCTTTTCGGTGAGATTACCCTCTGCAGAACGGCGGTGTTCAACCAGACTTTCCACGCCACCCAGGCTGGTAGCATGTTTAAACAGTTTCATACTGCCGGCAAACCGGAGGCCTGTTTTTCACCACCCTTCATGCCAATGGAAATCATGGACCCAAATTGTCCGTTCATCTGCCGTTTCGCAATTTCATGGTTTGGATGATCCGCTAGTCCCGGGTAATATACTCTTTCCACCTGCGGGCTGGGTTTTAAAAATAAGGCAATGGCGGACGGCATTTTTCATTTGCCGCTCCAGCCGGAGTGAAAGAGTGGACAGGCTGCGGTTCAACAACCAGCAATCAAAGGGAGAGGGCACTGAGCCTCCGACGGTCTGGTATTCCCGGATTTTTTCTGCCAGTGCATTTTTCTTTTTTGATAATGATACAGCCGCCAAGCACGTCGGAATGTCCGCCAAAAAATTTGGTGGAGGAATGAAAGACCAGGTCCACGCCGAGTTCAAGTGGTCTTTGAATAAGCGGGGTGGTCCAGGTATTATCGCAACCTACCAATATTCCTTTGGCCTGGGCGATTTTGCTTACCCGGGCGATATCCGTTATTTTCAACATGGGGATTGGAAGGTGTTTCAATAATCAGCAGCCTGGTGTTTTTCCGGATGGCATTTTCCAATAGCGTGCAGCATCCGTCATATCCGTTTCCGTATAAGATATTTTCCATTTGGGCAGCATGGATTTGACCAGGTGGGCAATCCCGTGATAACAATCATCCGGGATAATAATATGTGTATCGGGCTCCAGTACAGTTTGTACAAGGGCCATGGCTGCCGCCATCCCGGAGGGGAAGGCAAAAGCTTCTTCTCCGCCTTCCAGCAGAGGCGAGTTTGAGTTTCCAATCCATGCCGGTTGGGATTGTCCCAACGGGTATATATATATCCTTTCCGCCGATATTTCCCGCTTCATCCCGTTCAAAAGTGGTGGTAACATGAATCGGACTCATAATGGATCCTATTTGATCCTCCAAATGCCCCGCATGAACGGAGAGGGTATCAAAATGCATTCAATTTTTTTTGCTAAGATAAACATTCAGGGATTAAACTTTCAGCCGGTTTTTCCTGACCGGAATCATATTGGAACTTGTATTCTTTTATTTAAATTGTGAATACTAAAACGAATTGTATGCCGGTTACCCCTTCAGCCATGAGTCTTCATCTTCAATACAGATTATGGATTGCCGAACTGAATTTTGATATCAATGTGCTGCGGATATTCGGAGATTACCTGGCCGAACTTCGCAGGAAATGCAAAGAGCCGGAAGAAAAAGCGAAGTGTGATTATTTTGAGAAAGAATTCCAGGTATTAAGAACAGAAATTGATGATATACGCCACGAAATGCATATCGGTAAAATGAAACTGGGGGCTTATGGAAGAGACGGCAAGGCTTTTGAATATAAACTGTTTAATTCTGAAAATCAGGTTCCTTTGAAGAAACGGCTTTCAGCGTATAAAAACAATTTCAAAAAAATCAAACTGGAGTTTGGGGAATTTGAGGCCCGGTGGCTTTTTTAAACAAAAAGACCGGATGCTCAATCCGGTCTTTTTGTTTGCTTCATGCGTCAGGCTTTTCCTGAATCATGTATCATTTGTCGATTGAATCATAACTCATAATTCATAATTCATAATTCATAACTCATAACTCATAACGCCCTCTGCCGGCAGCATGTTATTTAATGGAAACAGGCACTGCCAGTTTATCCCAACTCAGTGTAAAACCGCTCGCCGTAACGCTGTAAAGCAAACTTTCCTGCACACTGCTTAGCATTTTAGGGGTCACTTTAACTTCCAGCACGGTTTTCTTCGGATCCATATTGGCATCGCCATTATGGGTATCGCCCCACTGGCCGGTTTCGGAATTGAAAAAAACGGTCCATTGTTTTTCACCCGGTGTGGTAAACAGGCTGTATTTGCCGGCTGCCAGCTTTTTGCCTTCCACCATTATGTCTTTGTCTGTTGTAAAAATCGTGGCTTCGTTGGCACCGGCTCTCCATACTTTATCATAAGGAACCAGTCCGCCCCAGATTTTTCTTCCCTTTACTGAAGGACTGCTGTAATTGATGGTGATCGTTGCACCATGTACATTACCGGTTGCGGTAGCAGGCGGACTGGGCCGTTTGCTTTTATCTTCCTGCGCCCATAAATGTCCTGCAAATAAAACGCCGATGAATGCCAGAGCGATCATCCGGACAAGAACTGTTTTTTTCATATAGAAATAATTGAGTGATAAAATAAAACTTTTTTGAAGGGGCATGAAGTTAATCAATTTCAATATATGCCAAATGCTAAAAAGTGTAAAGGTTAAAGTTTAAGGCCCAGGGCCTCATGTCAGGTCCTGAGGCATAATAGAAAGTTTATAATAAATTCAGGCAGGTTGGAAAAATCACGGGACCTCATAATGTAATGTATGGAAATCGAGAAAACCTTAGGCTTTGGACATTAAGCCTTCAGCCTTAAACGGGTCTTCCTGGTTTAAACAATTATTTTAAACGGTAAATGAATTTCCTTTAAAATAACGAACTTACCCTGCCGAAAATATTCACACTTCAAAAGAAAAACACATGAAACGATTTGCTGTCATTTTGGTTAGTCTACTGGTTTTATTTTTTATCAACGGTTGTAGTAATCCACAACCTCCGGCAACAACAACAGATAGTACGGCGGTAAAATCTGATTCGTCCGCCGGATCCACCGCCGGTTTTAAATTAGGGGTACAGATGTGGACGTTCCGCATGTTCTCTTTTGCAGACGCCCTGGATAAGGTTGACAGTTCCGGTATTAAAAATATTGAAGCCTTTATCGGGCAGAAACTCGGTGGGGGTATGCAGGGAGCTTTTGGTCCGGAGATGTCGAAACAAACCCGTGATCAGCTCAAGGCTTTGTTACAGAAAAAGGGCATACAAATCGTAGCCATGGGAGTGATTGTGCCGAAAAACAAGGCTGAATGGATTAAAACCTTTGAACTCGCGAAGGACCTGGGACTGAGTTATATTACCGCGGAACCCATCAAAACCCAGTGGGATATGGTGGACAGCCTCGCGGGTGTATATGCTATTCCCGTAGCCATTCATGATCATCCCAAACCCAATGTGTACTGGAGCCCGGATTCTGTTCTGGCAGCCACCAAGGGTCATCCGCATATCGGCTCCTGTGCCGACATTGGACACTGGTCCCGCAACGGCCTGAATCCCGTGGATTGTCTCAGGGAATTACAGGGTCATATTATCGGGGTTCATCTCAAGGATATCGTAAAGTTTGATGATCCGAAAGCCGGAGACACTGTTGTGAGTAAAGGCGTTATTAATCTTCCGGCTGTTCTTGCTGAATTGAAAAGGCAGAATTTCAGTGGCATGCTTTCCATCGAACATGAATCGAACTGGTATCATAACCTGCCCGATGTTATTTTCACCAGGAATTATTATGATTCGCTGGTGCAGAAATTGCAGTAGGGTTTAACGTTTAACGCTTAAAGCGTAACGCCTGACGTCAAAATTTTTTGGTGTCAGGCGTTTTGTTTTAAAGCCGTCAAAAGCTGTTCAGCGTCGGCTGTTCACTCTACTGATGGATACCCCTTGGCCACCCAGTCTGTTCTGATATTATGTTCCAGGTTCAGGAGGCGGGCGTTGGTGAATTTCATCTCGTTCAGCAGGGTAAATGCCGGACGGATATTCGGACAGCGTTCAAACGGACAACAACCACAATAGATCACGACATCCGCATTTTTGGGAAGCTTGCTGAGCGCCTGTTTTAATTTGTCCAGATTTTCTTTTTCATGAGCCTGCCCCAGGTCGATAGATCCCCTGATCAAGGCCCCGGGCCCCACAGAATAAATAATCGGTTTTTTTGCATTCGGGTTATTGAGCACCGCCGCCAGGTCGGAGGGCGCCATTAACTGGCTGGCCGTCCAGGGTTCCTGACCCCGGTTTGCTTTTTCCTTCAATTTAATAAAGCCCATGGCGGTAATAAAAACCAGGAAAATCAGGATCGCATACTTCATCTTCAATAATTTATAAGGTTAGATTCCGTGTTAAAATTAATCAATTAATACCTGAATAGGGTACGGTCGCTTCCTTCCGTTTACGTCTTCCTGAATTTTAATCTTTTTGTTCCCATTTACTAAAAAAATTAGTAAATTTGAGAGTGAATTTACCAGCTTAAAAACAGTGTATCATGGAATTACTTTATTATGAAACGGCTGTGCCGGCGGGTTTTCCTTCCCCGGCCCTGGATTATATGGAAGAACGGATCGACCTGAGCCGGGAACTGATCCGCCACCCTCTCCACTTTTATTGTGGAATGCACGGGCGACTCTATGATGGGGGCATATATTCCCCCCAAAGCCCGGCTCCTGGTGGACCGGTCTCTGACCCCGTAAATGGAAATATTGTGGTAGCGGTGTTCAATGGTGAGTTTACCGTAAAGTTTCTCCGGAAGAATGACCATGCCTGCTGGCTGGTGCCGGCAAACAGCAAATATCCGGAAATAAAAATCAGCGCGGATATGGATATGCAGGTCTGGGGCGTGGTCACCCATATCATTTCAGACACGGAGGACCTGCGAAAATGTATGCGTTAAAGGATTTCAATAATTGTGAATACTTCTGAGACCTTCATAATATGATTCCTTTGCGGCTTGCAAATGGGATGAGTGATGCTGTGTCCTTAATTTATACTTTAATGAGGATGTATTTTGAGATTAATAATGAGTCATTTATGTATTTTTTTGTATTAGCGGGGCACTACTTTTTATTAGACCGGAAACGCTCAAAAAATGATTGCGCTGGTTGATTGCAATAATTTTTATTGTTCCTGCGAAAGGCTCTTTAACCCCCGGCTGGAAGGCCGGCCCCTGATCGTGCTTTCCAATAACGATGGATGCGCCATTTCCCGGAGCGAGGAGGCAAAGGCATTGGGCATTGCAATGGCAGCACCTGCATTCATGATGAAAAAAATGCTTGACAGGCATGATGTTGCAGTTTTTAGCTCGAACTACACTTTATATGGCGATATGAGTAACCGGATCATGGAAACCCTCGGTTTCTTTGCTCCGGCCATTGAAATGTATTCGATCGATGAGGCGTTTCTGGATCTTCGTGCCATGGGTCATACGGACTTACTGGAACTGGGATTCAAAATCCGGAGGACCATCCGGAAGAATATCGGCATACCGGTTTCCATCGGGATTGCGCCGACAAAGACCCTGGCAAAAATGGCCAACCGGCATGCCAAAAAAAATTACCGCCAGGCAGCGGTATTCTGGGCGGCCAGTCCTTCCCTTACCGAAGAGATGTTATCGGCCACTCCGGTGGAGGATATCTGGGGGATAGGTAACCAGCATGCCTTGTTTTTATCGGGGTCCGGATTTAAAACAGCAGCCGATTTCCTGCGTGCGCCGGAGGACTGGGTTAAAAAACATTTATCGGTGGTGGGCCTTCGCCTGCTGTATGAACTGCGAGGAATTCCATCCATCGCCTGGGAGCATGCAAAGCCGGCACGTAAAAATATCTGTACCTCCCGGTCTTTCGGAAAACGCATCGCGGATAAAGGCCGCATTGCCGAGGCCCTCGCCAATTATGCGGCGGCATGCGCGGCCAAATTGCGCGAAGATAAAACCTGTTGCCGCAGCCTGCGGGTGTTCATTCAGACCAATCCCCATAAAACAGAAGAAGCGCAATACCTGCGGTCCATTCGATATGGACCTGGAGCGGGCATCCAATCACAGCGGGGAAATCATTAAAGCAGCCCTCCGGGGACTGGACCTGATTTTCAAGCCAGGCTTCCTCTATATGAAATGCGGGATTACGGTAATGGACCTGGTTCCGGAATCTGCCGTGCAGACCAGCTGTTTTGACGGGGCCGACAGAAGAAAAAGACAGCCTGTCATGCGCACGATGGACCAAATCAACCGAAGCCTGGGAAAAGAAATCTTGCGCCCGGCGGTCCAGGGATTTGAACGCAGATACCGGCTCAAGGCGGAATATTTGTCGCCCCGTTATACGACGCGGATGAGTGAAAATTACTTAAGATAAATAAATTTGATGCTCCAGCCATTCGAAGAATTCAAACCGGTCTACCTTCCCCGCCTGATTCAGCTGGGCCGGCGGTACCTCGTATCGCAAACCTATTGCCGGGTGAAGGACATGGAAGCCGATCCGTTCAGTTCCCGCATCAACCTACTGTTCTCAGATTATGCGGAACCTGGAGAGGCCAGACTTCACCTGAATGCGGTGAAGAAAGACCGTTACGCCGCTATCATCGACCTGAAGAACCCGGCACACCTGAAAAAAATCCAGGAAATGCTGCAACCGGACTCCGGTTACCGGATATTTTTTGCTGTCGTCCAAAGTGCAGAGGAATTGGAAAACCAAATCAATAAAAATTATAAGGACAAACTGAAACAGTACGTTGATAAACAAACCAACTGGCGGATTTCCCGGGATACGATGGTGAAACCAACGATCCAGCTGAGTTTCGGAGAGTTGTATATCATCCTCAAACACGGTAACCAGCAGATCCGTATCAAATTCGAAGAGATTGAAACCGTGTGAACGGAAAAACTGCATTTCGTTTCCGGTTTGAAGGAATTTTACAAATGGTTTCCCCGGGGGACCATTAAAACCGGCATTGCTGATCTGGCTTACCTTTGCCGGAAACCGTTGCAGGAATTCCCATGTGTTACGACATTTCATTTACTGTAAAACTGAAGGAACTTCCGGCTTATTTTCCGGATCTTGAAACAACCGGACAGCCGGAACTCGAATTTCGACGGAACCCATATCATGGGTCATAGTTTTAATTTGCATCCCATCATTTACCGGGACCGGGAGAATCAAAAATTATTCGCTTCGTCCGATGGAGTGGGGCGTCATCCCTTTTTATGTAAAGGACGAAGGAAGTTTTCTCCGCCAGCGCGCGTCCATGCTGAATACCCGGAGTGAACGTATCCTGGGAGATGAAAAGAGTTACTGGTATAAAATCCGCAGCCGCCGCTGCCTGGTCCCGGTTACCGGGATTTATGAACACCGGGCCATCAAAGGATGGAAAAAGAAAGTACCCTATTTCATCCGCCTGAAAAACCAGCCCCTGTTTTTTTTGCCGGGTTTATATTCGGTCGCTGATCTGCCAGACCTGGAGACCGGGGAAATGCTAAAACGGTGGACTTTCAGCCTCATTACCCGTGATGGCAACGAACTGATGAAAAAAATTCATAACGATGGCGACAACCGGGGGCGTATGCCCCTGTTCCTTCCGCTGGAGTTATCGAAAGAATTCCTGGAAGAAGAACCTTTCCGCGGAACGATACCAGGATATCCTCCAATATGAAATGCCGGAGGATGAAATGGAAGCTATAACGGTATATACCATACGAAGTGCCAAACCCCGACCTGATGGGAAGGGAAAAAATGAATATTGGGAATGGGAGAAACTTCCGGCACCCGGAACCGGTGACCCTGTATTAGAATAATGAAGCTGACCGGTTATCTGAAACCTGATCTAAGTTGAATCCTGTTCCGGGACCCGGGTTATATTGGGGTTTGTTTAATTCACAAATTCTCAAATTTTCCAATCCTCAAAATTTATTGATACACCCGTACATAATCAATATAGAAATGCTGAGGCAGTGCTTTGAGGTTTACTCCCTTTGTACCACCCCAGTCTCCTCCAAAAGCCAGGTTCAGGATAATAAACTGCGGCTTGTTGTAGGGCCAGGAGATGATCCGGTGTGGTCATTGGTATAAGTAAAAACTTTTTTTCCGTCAAAAAACCAGTCGATACGATCCGGGAACCATTCTATGGCATATACATGGAAATCTTTTTCCGGGGAGGGGAAATAGATCCTTGTGCCTTTATCTGAACCAGTTGCATGTTCATTAAAATGCAGGGTGTCTGGCATAAAGCCGACATGTTCCATGATGTCAATTTCTCCGCAGGCAGGCCACCCGGTTTCTGTGATATTACTGCCCAGGGTCCAGATGGCAGGCCAGGTGCCCAGGGAAGAGGGGATTTTAGCGCGTACTTCGATTCTTCCATAGGTCCATGATTTTTTGCCCTCTGTAGTGATACGCGCTGAAGTGACCGGTTGCACGACCCCGTTTGTTTTGAAAGAATCATTCCGGGCCACAATGTCCAGGAATCCATTTTTTATAGTTGCATTTTCAGCCCGCCGAAAGGTATAGTATTGTATTTCATGATTGGCGATAAAACCCGTATCATATTTCCATTGGGATGAATCAGGCAACCCCGGACGATTGAATTCATCCTGCCAGACCAGCCGGGTATATTTCCCCGAACCCCCCGGAGATGGCTTGACCTGTGCTGTTACCTTATTTTGAATCAAAATAATAACCAGGAAAATCAAAACAAACGGGCAGCATTTCTGTAAAGACGAATTCATGTTTATCCGGCCGGTATTTTTTAGTTATCCGCCGGATGAAGATATTCATTTTTTCTTGACCTTGTGCCGGCTGTCGACTGCAGTTCCGGTCCATTTCTTTATCCGGGTCGAATATAATTTCATGCAGGGAAACAGACATGAATAAAAATATGCTGGCTGTCCTTACCTTCGAAGACAATTTTTTATATGAAAACGATTGCTTTTATATTTTGCTTCGTCTTATGTGCTACCCTGGCATTCTCGCAGTTAACACAAGATAATAGCCTGCCAACAGTAAAAACAGCCAACGGACTGGTGCAGGGAACACAGGCTTCCGGGATCAGTATGTTTAAGGGAATCCCGTATGCACAACCGCCGGTAGGTGAACTGCGTTGGAAAGAACCGCAGCCTGTCAAGAACTGGGAAGGCATACGCCGGGCGGATCACTTTGCGGCACGGGCCATGCAGCTCCCGATTTTCAGTGACATGCAATTCCGGTCTGATGGCATGAGCGAGGATTGTCTTTACCTCAATATCTGGACGCCGGCTAAAACCGGTAAAGAAGAACTTCCGGTGCTGGTTTATTTCTATGGGGGCGGCTATGTAGGAGGCGACGGCTCCGAATACCGTTATGATGGTGAAAGCATGGCCCGAAGGGGTATTGTGGCTGTAACTGTTAACTACCGGCTGGGCGTTTTTGGATTCCTGGCTCATCCTGACCTGACCCTGGAATCAGCACATCACGCTTCCGGCAATTATGGGCTATTGGATCAGACGGAAGCCCTGCGCTGGGTTCATAAAAATATTGCCGCTTTTGGAGGGAACCCGGACCATATCACGATTGCCGGTGAATCGGCAGGCTCTTTTTCAGTGAGTGCCCAGGTGGCTTCTCCCTTACCCAGGAATTTATTTGCTGCTGCTATCGGGGAAAGCGGATCCCTGATGAATTTCAGGCCGACCACTACGCTGGCGGAGGCAGAAAAAAAGGGCCTTCACTTTGGAGATAGCCTGGGGGCACATTCCATCCGGGATTTAAGGGCCATGCCGGCTGAACAGGTATTACAGGCAACCGCCAAAATGGGCGTCGGAAACTTTCCCGTGGATGTGGACGGTTATTTTTTCCCTGAATCACCCCTTGCCCTCTATACTTCCGGCCAGGTGGCGAAAGTTCCCCTGATGGTTGGCTGGAACTCGGAAGAAGCCAGCTGGAAATTCATTTTAGGTAATGAGGAACCGACAAAGGATAATTATGTCAAAGCGGTTCAAAAATTATATCCTGCAAATACAGACGAGATATTTGAAGTTGTATGCCGTTACCAGCGATGCAGATGTGGAAAGGGTTGCTTCGGCGCTGGCCAGTGACCGCTTTATTGCTTTCGGCACCTGGAAATGGGCCGAACTGCACGCGAAAACCAATAGCCCCGTTTACCGGTATTATTTTACCAGGGCCAGGCCGGGCCTTCGTTCTGAAATAAATAAAACGCAGTCATCGGCCGGGGAAACCAGCAGCAAACCGGGCAGTTACCAGGGGGCCGTTCATTCCGCAGAAATTGAATATGCGATGGGCAATCTGCCCACCAACCGGGTTTATGACTGGCAGCCGGACGATTATCTGGTTTCCTCCATCATGCAGGGCTATTTTATAAATTTTATTAAAACTAAAAATCCGAACGGCCTTGGATTGCCTTACTGGCCTTTATATCAAAGCTGGCAGAAAGATCCCGTCCAGTATATCGGTGTGGAAACCGGAAGGCATCCGGACAATACCCGGGACAGATACCTGTATCTGGAAAAAATGCAATCAGTAAACAACCCTGAACTTTTATTTATTCAATTTTCAAAACAACATCGCCGGACTGCGGATATCCCGTGCAGGTCAGTGTGAGACCCCTGGCAAGGTCCTGATCGGTAAGTACTTCGTTATTTGACAACCATATTTTTCCTGACAGACATTTTGCGGCGCAGCTGCCGCATCTCCCTGTTTCGCAGCTGTAAGGCAGGGCCAGTTTTATTTTTTTAGCAGCCTGCAGGATCGTTTCCGGGTATTGAACCGGGATATCATGTGTTTTTCGCATGCAGCTCAAGCTGTATATGATAAGAATTTTTGTCCGGAGGCGTCCGGGAGAAAAGTTTTTTTTCGCCGGGGTTGAAATCCTCTTTTTTGATATGATCTTTTGGAAAACCTTCTTCCTGCAAAAGAAAAATAATCAAACGCATATAGGATTCCGGGCCGCAGGTATAAAACAATGTTTTATCCCGGTCAAAGGACGCTATGGTTAAAAATTCAAGTAAAAGCTCCCGGTTCAGGCGCGCCCTTTTTAAATCGGCTTCCGTGCTGAATAAAAAATGAATGATTAACCGGTCCGGGTATTGTTGCTCCAGTTGTTTTAATGCCCTGAAAAAAGCAGTGCTTTCGATTGAATGATTGCTGTAAACCAGGTAAACGGAAATGCCGGGATATAGATGGATCGTAGTTTTTAATAAAGACAGGATGGGTGCAATTCCGCTGCCGGCGGCAAAAAAGAAAATGCTGCTGAATGATTTAATATTTTCCGGAAGCCGGAAGAAGCCGCCTGCACCGGTCGTGAACAGGGTATCTCCCGGCTGGATACTGTCGGTCAGTTTCCTGGAAAAAAATCCATTGTCGATGCGTTTCACACCGATGGACAGCGGCTCTTTCAAAACAGGAGAGGAGATGATAGAATATGACCGCCTGATTTCAGTCAGCCCGCTATTATCTACCAGTGTAATAAACTGCCCCGCCTGATATTGCAGGCCATGGTCTTCCCGGAAAACAAAGGTTTTGAAATCCTTTGTTTCCTCCCGGATACATTCGATTACTAATTTCTTATAATCATTCATTCATTCATTGATATGATGTACATTTTGATATCATTCAGGTTATTTTATCATATTTATTAAAACCTATGATTGTAAAACGTCCAAAAATCAGGCCCTGGATGCTTAAAAAGGAAATGATCATTCTCTATTATGGCCTGAAGGATAAGCGGACTTCTCCCATAGTGAAATGGGCCGCCGTTCTTCCCATCATCTACCTGTTAAGCCCCATCGATTTGATACCTGATTTTATTCCGTTTTTCGGTTTTGCTGATGATATCGTAGTGGTTCCTTTGCTGCTGAACCTGGCCATCCGTCTCCTTCCCAGGGAAGTGCAGGAAGATAGTCTTTTAAAAGCTTCCGGAAATTCAAAAAAAATTCAACGGGTTTTCGTTGCAGTCATTATTTCATTTATCATCATGCTCCTGGGAATTTTCTTCCTGATCCGTTTTTTAATTAACAACTAATTTAGCAAATCGGACCTTTCTGGCACTATTTTGTAAGTATCTAATTGGTTTTAATTTACAAATAAAATATAGTGTTTATGAAAAAGTCAGTAATCGTGTTATTGGTTATGCTGGGAGCAGCTTTTACAACGCAGGCGCAAGTAGACAGTGTAGCAAAAAAAGCAGAGAATAAAACAGCTGAATTGGCATCCAAGGGCAAATCCGCCGTGGTGGATGAAGTTTACAAGGATAAGGTTGGATCTGCCGGTCAGTCTCCTATTTATATTGACCACAATTCCAAATATTATTATGTGGACAAAAAGGGGAAAAAAGTATATGTTCCCAAATCATCCCTGAAGGATAATCCAAAGAGTTAAGCCCGGTTCTCCGGCATCGTTTTATAAGCATTTGTCAAAGGGCAGATGCTTTTTTTATTTATTTTCCAGAAAATTATCCGGTCGGAATATTTTCTTTACATTCATCTTTCAACAGTAAAGATTGCATGCCACCCGATTCCCCCCGGATCAATACCCGGTCCGTTAGTCAGCATACTTACGATGCCATTGTAGTCGGTTCCGGTATCAGCGGAGGCTGGGCTGCAAAAGAATTATGCGAAAAAGGTTTAAAAACCCTGGTTCTGGAAAGAGGCAGGAATGTGGAGCATATCAAAGATTATCCAACGGCAACCCTGGCACCCTGGCAATTCGACCACCGGGGGGCCATCACCGAGGATATGCGCCGGGAGCAGCATATCCAGGTTCGGGGTTTTTGCAATGAAACCAATAAACATTTTTTTGTAAACGACCTGGAGCATCCGTATACGCAGGTAAAACCCTTCGACTGGATACGCGGTTACCATGTGGGCGGGAGGAGCCTGATGTGGGGCCGGCAATGTTATCGCTGGAGCGATCTGGATTTTGAAGCCAATCAAAAAGACGGCCATGGGGTGGACTGGCCGATCCGGTATAAGGACCTCGCACCCTGGTATAGTTACGTTGAAAAATTTGTAGGCATCAGCGGTTCGAAAGAAGGATTACCCCAGCTGCCCGACAGTGAGTTTCTGCCACCCATGGAAATGAATTGCCTGGAGCAGCATATCTCAGCAAACATACACAATAAATTTCCGGACGGCCGCCGGATGATCATTGGCCGGGTAGCCAACCTGAGCAAGGGACTGAATGGACGCGGTCCCTGTCAGTACCGGAATATGTGCGACCGGGGCTGTCCGTTTACCGGGTATTTCAGCAGCAACGGGGTCACCCTTCCTGCAGCATATGCCACGGGTAATCTGACCTTAAGGCCATTTTCCATAGTGGTAGATGTGATTTATGACAAGGATAAAAAAAGGGCAAAAGGTATCCGGATTATTGATGCCAATACCCTGCAGACGGAAGAGTTTTATGCTAAAATCATTTTCCTGAATGCCTCGACGATCGGTACCACGGCGATCCTGTTGAATTCTGTTTCCGATGCACATCCCGACGGACTGGGTAATGGCAGCGGTGCCCTGGGCCGTAACCTGATGGATCATCATTATCATGTGGGAGCCAGTGCAACTTATGATGGATTTCAGGGATCGTTATTTTTATGGGAGAAGGGCCAATGGAATATACGTGCCCCGGTTCCGGAATATCAATGAGAAGACCCGGCAGAAAGACTTATGTACGCGGTTTTGGTTACCAGGGCGGCGCCTACCGGGGAAGAGTAACCGAACTGGAAGGGATCGGGGAATCCCTGAAAGCCAACCTGACGGAAACGGGCGACTGGTCCATGTGGCTTGGTGGATGGGGAGAGCACCTGCCGCATCCGGATAACCGCGTAAAACTGAGTAAGGATAAAAAAGATAAATGGGGACTTCCGCTGATGGATTTTGATTGTATCTGGCGGGAAAATGAACTGGCCATGCGGACGGATATGATGAACAGTGCGGCTGAAATGCTGGAAAAATCCGGGTTGAAAAATATAAAGACGTTTAACGACCCCGAAGCCAATCCGGGACTTTGTATTCATGAAATGGGTACGGCCCGTATGGGACGTGATCCGAAAACTTCGGTACTGAATGCGTTTAACCAGGTATGGGATGCGCCGAATGTATATGTTACCGACGGATCCTGTATGGCTTCCAGCGCCAACCAGAATCCGTCATTAACCTATATGGCATTAACGGCCAGGGCCGTGGATCACGGAGTGCAGGAATTGAAGAGAGGAAATATTTAAACGCTGATCTTTTTCCATTTCCCTTTTCTGAAATAATACCAGGCAGCCAGGGTGATTGCGGTCTCAGCCACCGGAATAGCAATAAAAGCACCGGTTGCTTTGAGGTTGAATCCGATAGACAGTAAATAGGCCAGTGGAATCTGGAATAACCAGAAGCAGAAAAAACTGATCCGGGTAGGCGTCCGCGTATCACCGGCCCCGTTTAATGCCTGGAGCATCACCATGCCGATGCCATAAAAAATATTTGCGGATCCGATCCATCGAAGGGCCAGTGCACCGAAACGGATCACGTCTTCATCTTTTGTATAAAGCCGGATAATGGGGTCTGCCAGGAAAACAAACAGAAACATAACAGCTCCCATAAGCACAGCACTGTACTTTGCCGTGATATAAACACTTTGTTCGGCTCTCAGTGGATTTTTGGCACCCAGGTTTTGCCCCACCAGTGTGGCGGCTGCATTACTCAGTCCCCAGGCCGGAAGTATAAAGAAAACAAAATTTCGCAGTGCGATCTGGTATCCGGCTGTTGCGGTGGTTCCGCCCGTTTCAGCAACAAGCCGGGCCAGTACGATCCAGCTTCCGCTTCCAATAAGGAATTGCAGGGTGGCCGGCCAGCCAATGCCTACGATGGATTTAAACAGATGGGGGTCGTAACGAAATTGGATGAATCGGAGCCGGATCGTTCCTTTCCCTTTAAATAAATGATAACACTGATAGATCACACCACCGCTCCGTCCGATGACCGTAGCAATGGCAGCTCCCTGTAGTCCGTAAAAATGAATGAATACAGGACATAAAATGATATTCAGTATACTGGCCAGCCAGAGGCTTTTCATGGCCATGGACGCATCACCGGCCCCCCTGAATATACCGTTTATGAGAAACAGTAACATGATCACCAGGCTGCTTCCGAACATGATACGGGTGAACCGGGCACCTTCCCTGACTACCTGTGCATCAGCACCCATCCCGGATAAAATTTTCCCGGCATACAGAACGCCCAGAAGGCTCACAGGAATGGTTGCTATGACGGCAACGATCAGGGATTGAGCCCCGGCATGCGCAGCTCCGACCGGATTTTTCTCCCCGATCCTCCTGGAAACAACGGCTGTGGCCGCAGTACCCAGTCCGATGGCAACCGAATAAACGAGCGATATGACGGATTCTGTTAAACCAACAGTGGCGATGGCATGTTGTCCCAGTTTACTCACAAAAAATATATCTACTACAGCGAACACGCTTTCCAGGCTTAATTCCAGGATCATGGGAATAGCGAGCAGGAAAATGGCTTTGGATAGATTTCCCTGCGTATAATCGCGCTGTTCGCCGTTGAGCGACATGCGGATGATGGAAAATAATTTTTTGTATGCTGGCTGGCCGGGCATGTGAACAGGTTCAAATATCCGGCAAACTTATTTAAACTGCAGTCAACCGCATTTTTCCGTTTAAAATGGGTTCGGCAATGTTTTTTACAGTTAAATAACCGGATCGTATGATTTTTCATTTTTAAACAGGATAACTTAGGGTACTAATTATGTATTTTGAAAATATGGATAAAAAATTAACAGGCCAGGTGGCTATCATTACAGGGGCCAGCAGCGGTATTGGCGCCGGTGTGGCGAAATCTCTTTCTGCTGCCGGTGCCATCGTAGTCATTAATTATCCGGTGCCGTCTGTTAAAGATGCAGCAGAAGCCGTTCTGGCTGAAATAAAAGCTGCCGGCGGAACGGGTATAACAGCCATCTGCGACGTCAGCAGGGAAAATGAGGTTCAGAAAATGTTTGCTGATACCGTTCAGCAGTATGGGACAGTGGATATATTAATTAACAACGCCGGGCTCCAAAAAGATGCCCCTTTTGAAGAGATGACACTGGAACAATGGAATTTTGTTCTCAGTGTGAACCTGACCGGCCAGTTCCTTTGTGCCCGGGAAGCCATCCGCGAATTTTTGAGAAGAGGCTATGATCCCAAACGTTCAAAAGCGGCCGGTAAGATCGTACATATGAGCAGTGTGCATGAAGTGATCCCCTGGGCCGGGCATGCAAATTATGCTGCTTCCAAGGGGGGCATCATGATGCTTATGAAAACGCTTGCCCAGGAATTCGCCCATAAAAAAATCCGGATCAACAGTATTTCCCCCGGGGCCATTCAGACACCCATCAACTACCGGGACTGGCAAACTCCGGAAGCATTAGACAAATTGATGACCCTGATTCCTTATAAACGGATCGGGACTCCGGATGATATCGGCCGGGCGGCTGTATGGTTATGCAGCGACGACAGTGATTATGTAAACGGAATCTCCCTGTTTGTAGACGGGGGTATGACCTTATATCCCGACTTTACGGAGAACGGATAAGCGCTTGTGATTAATTTATTTTCATAAATCCAGGGGAGTGGCTAAAGGCTTTTCCGGAGTAAATGAAAATGCCTTGAATAAATCCTTAAAAGATCAAAGAAAATGGATAACCCTGAATCATCCAAACCTGCTATCAGGTCAAAACAAATCATCCACATAGCGCTCCAATTACTTGCGCTGGCTTTTTTGATTGGATGGTGTTTTCAGATACTTGACCCTTTCTTTACCCCGCTGATATGGGGAACCATCCTGGCAGTTTCTTTATATCCCCTGCACCAGAGATTAAAAAAAATCATGAAGGGCAAGGGTGTTTTGGCTGCAGTGCTGATGACCGGGTTTTTATTGGGTCTTTTTATTTTTATAGGAGGCTGGCTGGGTATAAGGACCGGCGCGGAAATCAAAAATGAGATCACCGCGCTGCAGGAAGGGAAAATAAAAATCCCGCCGCCTCCCGAATCCGTGAAAGATTGGCCCGTGGTAGGCCGCAAAGCGTATCAGATCTGGACACAGCTGACAACCGGGGTAGAAAGTGTCGTACAAAAATATCCGGAAGAAGTAAAAGCGGCCGGCAGTTATCTGGTCAGGCTGCTGGCGACCGCCGGTAAGGGATTGGTGATGTTCATCATTTCCATTATAATCAGTGGCGTATTCCTGTCGTATTCGGAGCAGTCCGCCGATTTTGCCAGAAAGTTTTTCGACCGGATAATGGATCATGCCAAATTCGATGTTTCTGCAACTACTGCCATCACTATCCGGAATGTGGTAAAGGGCATACTGGGGGTTTCTTTTATCCAGAGCCTTTGTGCTGGTATCAGTTTTTTTATTGCAGGAATCCCTTATGCAGGTATATGGACCCTTTTATGCCTCGTACTGGCCATTATCCAGATCGGAATTTTACCGGTGTCACTTGGTGTACTCACATATATCTGGACTACCGGTAATACCACAACAGCGATCCTGCTGACCATCTGGATGATACCGGTTGGTTTTCTGGACAATATACTGAAGCCGATCCTGATGGGCAAAGGAGCGCCCGTTCCCATGCTCATCATTTTTCTTGGCGCGCTCGGCGGGTTTATGTATTCCGGATTTGTCGGTTTATTTACCGGCGCCGTAATCCTCTCCCTGGGTTACCGGTTGTTTAATGCCTGGTTACTTGATGCCGAATTATAATTATGCAGTATTGAAAAGGGTTATTCATAAAGTAAGGAGTTTCTGGAGTGAAGGGAAAAGTTTTTCCTTCCTGCTTCTCATTTTGATCATTTATATTTTTGCCGTCATTCCACTCGTAGATGAAAGATGGGTCGGGAACCTGCTGTTTATCATTTTCTATTTTCTCCTTTTAACCGGCGGCGTGCCCTTTTTAGTAAAAAACAGGAAAACAGGGCTTGTTTTTCTTTTGACCATTTTACCTTTTGTGATTTTATTTTCCGGGCTGCTCATAAAATCGGTCTGGATGACTGTATGTGCTGATTTATTTATTGTTCTTTATTGTATCAGCCTGGGGGCCATTATTCTGATCCGGACATTTTCAATAGGACATGTAACGAGTAACCGTGTGCAGGGTGCGATAGTTGCCTACCTGCTGGCAGGTTTTATATTCGCCATGTTATACCATGTCATTTTTCTGGTGTTCGGGCAGGGAACATTCCATGGCCTGGCCGACTTCCGTCGCACCGAATTTATGTATTTCAGTCTGACTACGCTAACGACCGTGGGATACGGGGATATCACCCCGGTAAATGAGTACGCAAGATCCCTGGCAAACCTGGAGTCTCTTGTCGGGCAATTATATCCGGCCATTTTGATAGCAAGGCTGGTATCCATGGAATTTTCTACTTCCGTGGAAAAAGAAACCAAATAACCTGATAGGGATGCCGGTTTTTCATTTAACCGATAAATAGAAAATCGGCAAAATTTTTCATATTTATAAGGATAACTTTATGTTAAAAGTTTCCGCATGACCACCACTTCAGCTAAAGTGTTGTTAACCGGGTGTTTATTTTTTTCACTTTTTTCCTGTAAGGAGGATGAAAATAAAAACCCTTCGGTTTCACCCGAAGTAAACGTGGTGATGGCCGGAAAGGAAAACATTCCGATATATAATGAATATGTCGGACAGGTTTATGGTCTTACCGACGTGAATATAGAACCACGGATTGAAGGGTGGATTACAGGCATTCACTTTAAGGAAGGTTCCCTGGTTCAAAAAGGAACTTTATTATATACGATCGACGATCAATCCTACCTTAAACCGTATAGAAGCGGCCAAGGCTGAAGTGGCCAGAACCCAGGTTCAGATGGTGAATAAAAAATCGGACCTGGACAGGGTGAAACCACTGGCAGAAATGAATGCCCTGAGTCAGCGCGATCTGGATGCAGCCAATGCTGCATATGAAGCTGCGGTAAATGAGGTAAAAATAGCAGAAGCCAGACTGGCAAATGCACGTATAGAACTTACTTATACCCGGATGACTGCTCCGATTACCGGCATAATCGGAATATCCAGGGTTCAGGTGGGAGATTATGTTCAGCGGGTTTCGCTGGGTACCGGCATTAATGCCATTTCTTCCCTGGGGGAAGTCAGGGTACGTTTCCCGATTTCTGAAAATGATTACCTGAATTTTGTCCGTGAGTACAAGAAGGACCCGGCGAAGAATAGTTTCAGGGATATTCCTGTGGAACTGATCCTGGGCGACGGAACTGTTTTCGGGGAAAAGGGGTACTCTGCAATTAACGAATCGCCAGATTGATCCCAACACCGGATCCATCCTGGTACAGGCTATATTCAAAAATTCCCAGGGCATCTTAAGGCCCGGTCAGTATATTAAAGTCCGGTTTAAGTCGGGCGAATTTAATAATGCAATCGTCATACCTCAGCAGTCTGTTAACCAGTTACAGAATATTTACCAGGTTTTTTTATTAACGGATAGCAACAAGTTAAAACCAACCCTTATAAAAGTGGGAAGCCGGGTGGGCAGCAACTGGATTGTAAATGAAGGATTGAAAGAAGGCGATAAAGTTGTCATCGTTGGAAGTACTTTCTTAAATCCCACGATGGTAGTCAGACCGGTTATGTTGAAATGGAATTATGATTCCACTTCAAAGGAATAAAGATCCCGAAGAAATATGTTTCCAACTATAATTTATGAGTGAGTTTTTTATAAGGAGGCCGATCGTTGCAATGGTAATTTCGATTTTTACCATTATCCTGGGATTGCTGATTCTCAAAGGGAGTGCCCATTTCCCAGTATCCCAGTATTACTCCGCCGATGATTAAGATTACCGGTACCTACAGTGGGGCTAATGCCGTCAATGTGGAACAGTCTGTTGCCACACCCATAGAACAGGAGGTGAATGGCGTCGAAAATATGTTGTACATGCAATCCATCAATGCCAATGATGGAAGCACGACCATCCAGGTTTCTTTTGAAGTGGGAACCAATCTGGACAACGCGAATATGCTTACCCAAAACCGTGTGGCGATTGCGAATCCCAGTCTGCCCGGACCCGTAAAGGAACTGGGTATCAGTACGAAAAAGTCACTGGCCTTTCCCATGATGATCGTTTCACTGTATTCGCCCAATAATACCTACAATGCGCAGTTCATCAATAACTTTTCCTATATCAATGTAGTCGATCAGATCAAGCGTTTAAAAGGGGTGGGAGATGTGGTTGTTTTCGGCGCCGCACAATATGCGATGCGTATCTGGTTAAAACCTGACCGGATGAATTCCCTGGGTATTTCCGTTGAGGATGTAACCAATGCATTAAAAGTCTATAATAATATTTATCCGGGTGGTTCCTTTCGGGAATAACCCCGCCCTGCCCGGTATACAAAATACCTATACGGCCCAGTTGCAATCCAGGCTGGTGAGTGTTGACGCTTTCAATAAAATTATTCTCAAATCCAATACCAGCGGTGCCCTGGTCCGACTCGGCGATGTGGCCAGGGTTGAGCTGGGAACAGAAAATTATTCCCAGTCCTGCCGCTACAATGGCCGGAATGCTTCTGCCATAACAATCTATCAGGTGTCCGGGCAGCAATGCCCTCGACCTGGCTGCGAGTGTCCGGAAAACAATGGCGGAACTAAAACAAAATTTTCCGGACGACATGGATTATACCTATTCACTGGACACGACCCTGGCAGTGAGTGCGGGCATTGAAGAAATCATGCATACGCTGGTGGAGGCCCTGATCCTGGTTATCCTGGTGGTATTTATATTTTTACAGGACTGGCGCGCCACCCTGATCCCTTTATTGACAGTTCCGGTATCGCTCATTGGAACTTTTATATTTTTCCCGCTTCTTGGATTTTCGGTAAATGTACTTTCCCTGCTGGGCATGGTGCTGGCTATCGGGCTTGTGGTGGATGATGCCATTGTGGTGGTTGAAGCTGTTATGCATGAAATTGAACAGGGACTCAGTCCGAAGGAAGCTACCCGAAAGGCTATGAAAGAAGTGGCCGGACCTGTTGTGGCTATTGCCATTGTTCTTTCAGCCGTATTTATTCCGGTTGCACTTACCAGTGGTATTACCGGCAGACTTTATCAGCAGTTTGCCATTACCATCGCAGTTTCTGTATGTTTGTCGGCCTTTAACGCCCTCACGCTGAGCCCGGCCCTGGCGGCACTGCTCCTGCGTCCGAAAAAGGAAGGGAAGAAAAAGAACCTGCTGGATCGCTTCTTCGGGTCATTTAACAGAGGATTTGACAAATTCACGAACGGATATACCCGTGTAGCCGGTTACTTCGCGAGAAAATTAATAATCACTCTGGTCATTCTGGGAATCATTACGGTATCTGCCGGTTCCTTATTGAAAAAAGTGCCCGGTGGTTTTGTTCCGGAAGAAGACGAGGGATATTTTTTGATGGGCACCTTATTGCCGGATGCGGCCTCTTCTGAACGAACGGATTCCGTTACCCATAAAATAGAAACCGTTCTCAGGCAGATACCGGAAATTCAGTCCTATACGGTCGTAAACGGGTATAGTATTCTGTCAAGTACCAATTCAAATAATTCCGGGACTGTTTTTGTGCAGTTAACCGGCTGGCACGACAGGGAAAAGACCTCCAGGGAAATCATAAAAGAAGTGAATGAAAGATGCGCCCTCGGGATTACAGAAGCGACGACTATTGCTGTGAGTCCGCCGCCCATCCCCGGTTTGGGTAATGCTGCGGGATTCACACTGGAAATCCAGGACCGGTCCGGGCAATCCCCGTCTTTTCTGGGCGAACAGACGCAGAAGTTTATAATGGCTGCAAAAAGACATCCGGAAATCGGAAATATCTATACGCTTTTCCGGCCCAATGTTCCCCAGAAAAGTATCCGTGTGGACAAGGACAAGGTTGAAAAACTCGGCCTGAGCCTGAACTCAGTGAATAGTACCATTTCAAGTCTTTTAGGTAGTTCCTTTGTAAATAACTTCAATGAATTTGGAAGGCAGTACAAGACTTATATCATGGCAGATGCGCCCTTCCGGATGAAACCCGTTGACCTGAGCCAGTATTCCATCCGGGATCCGCTGGGGAATATGGTCCCGCTTTCCACACTTGCCATTGTTTCAGATACGGTTGGTCCCCTGTACACGAACCGGTTTAACTTATACCGGTCTGCCGAAATTTCCGGTTCACCTGCACCGGGATACACTTCCGCACAGGCCCTGGACGCACTGGGTGAAGTGGCGAAAGAGTCTTTGCCAAAGGGTGTGGGCTTCGCGTACAGCAATATGTCATTCCAGGAAAAAGCTTCGGAAGGACAGAGTGGATTTGTATTTGCCATGGCGCTCATATTTGTATTTTTTATCCTGGCTGCACAATATGAAAGCTGGAGTTTGCCCTTCAGTGTTTTGCTGGGCACACCCTGGGCGATCATGGGGGCGATGCTGGGCTTGTATTTAAGCCGGTTGTCTTCGGATAGTTATGTGAACAACGTTTTTGCTCAAATCGGACTGGTCATGCTGATTGGCCTGAATGCAAAAAATGCGATCCTGATCGTAGAGTTTGCCAAAATGAAACTGGAAGAAGGTATGTCTGTGATGGATGCTGCGATTGCAGGGGCTAAATTACGTTTCAGGCCCATCCTGATGACCTCTTTTGCATTTATACTGGGAGTGATACCCCTGGTGCGTGCATCAGGGGCCGGCTCGGAATCAAGGAAAGTCATGGGCATGGCGGTTTTCAGCGGGATGATTACAGCAACCACTCTGGGCGTTATGCTGATTCCTGCTTTTTTTGTGCTGATTGAAAGGAAAAAGAAAATGAAAGCCAAAGAAGTGAAGAATGGTTCACAGATACAACCCCACATGTTTAAATAATATGAAAAGAAGCGATCATATGGATTACTGGTATTGAGCATTATTTCTATTTACCGGTTGTATGGTTGGGGGAAAATATACCAGACCAGCTGAAACCTCCACGATCAGTTATCCGAATGCAACTAAAATGGATACTTCTGCGCTGGCTAACTGGTTCGAAGTATACCATGATACCGCCTTCAGGACCTGATCAAGGCTGCGATTGACAGTAACCGGGATTTACTGGCGGCTGCCGCACGTATGGAAGAAGCCATGGCTTTTTCAGGTGCGGTCAAAGCCAATATGTATCCCACACCTGAGTTACCAGGCGAGCTGCCGGAGGTGGAAAAGCCGGAAGCGATGCCCAGAAGGTAAACGGTGGAGTGGACGGCGGACTGCTGAATGTATTCGGTGTACTGAACTGGGAACTCGATATATGGGGAAAGCTGCGCCACCAAAGCAGATCTTCCGTAGATGAATTCCTGGCAAGCAAGGCCAACCGCGATGCGCTGCAGGTGAGCCTGGTGGCTGAAGTAGCTTCCGATTATTTTTTATTACGCGATCTGGACAATAGATTAATGATCTCAGAGAATACACTCGCAGGCAGAAAATTAAATACAAAGCTGATTTCCGATAAATTTAATCACGGCTATGTTTCCGAACTGGATCTGTTACAGGCCCGGCAACAGGAAGCGATCGCAGCGGCGGCTGTTCCATCTTTTCGCAGGCAAATTACGCTCACCGAAAATGCTTTACGCGTGCTGATCGGCCTGGGGCCCGGTACGATTTACCGGGGACTCAGTAATTATGACCAGATCTTATCGCCGGATATCCCGGTGGGCCTTCCTTCCCAGTTACTGGAAAGAAGGCCGGATGTGCTCGCTTCCGAATATGCCCTGCAGGCCCAGTTTGAAAGGATTGGCGTGGCCCAGGCTAATAGGTTCCCTTCCATCAGCCTGACAGGCGCACTGGGATTTGCCAGTCCCCAGTTGTCCACCCTGCTGACCAATAATGGTTTTGTTGCCAACGGATTCGGTTCCCTGGTCGGACCGTTGTTTAATTTCGGACAGAATAAAAAACTGGTCGTTGTGGAACGCAAAAGAACAGAAACACTCTATTATCAATACCAGCAGACAACTCTTAATGCATTTGCGGACGTGGACAATGCCCTCGCTTCTTACCGGAACCTCGATGAAGAATATATCGCGCGCAAACAACAGGTGGATGCCGCCTCAAAGGCCCTGGTGCTTTCCCAGGCCCGATATGATAACGGTTATACATCCTACCTGGAAGTGATCATTATGCAAACCAATTTATTTGATGCCCAGTTGCTGGAATCCACTACCATGCAACAGAAACTGAATTCCATCGTTTTGCTTTACAAAGCACTGGGGGGTGGCTGGAATTTGAATAACTAACCTGATTTTTATGGAAGATCAACCCTTCGTACAAATTCCCGCTTTTTATTTAGCCATCCCATTTTTTTTTCTGTTGATTTTATTCAATTGGTTAGGTTTTCTTTATAAAAAAAGACAGGTAAGAAAATTTCCGGATATTGAACCCGCAGGACTGGGGACGGCAGAAGGATCTTTGCTGGGTTTAATGGCCTTATTACTTTCTTTTGCCTTTGGGATTGCTGCTGCGAAATATGAAACCAGGCGCCAGCTGTTGGTGGAAGAAGCCAATGCTATCGGGACTGCCATCCTGCGTTGCGATCTCTACCCGGATAGTGCCAGAAATCTTTTCAGGGCCGATATGAAAAACTACCTGGAAGCGCGGATTGATTACTACGAAGCTGGAGACAGTCCGGATCAGATCCAAAAAGTAATTTCAAGGGCTGATTCCCTTTCAGGACTTTGCTGGAGCCGGGCGGCCAGCCTGTCGCATAACCCGGCATATACAGTTCCCACTTTACAAATGGTTCCGGCTTTAAATGCTATGATTGATATCGTTACAACACGGGAAGCCGCCCGCAAATCGATTGTACCCCGCCTCATTATGTACATATTGTTAACACTAACGCTTGTCTCTTCATTTCTGACCGGATACGGAAGCAAGGGGCATGAAAGACGACGGGTGCTGGTAATCGCTTTTGCCCTGATGACCACACTTGCTTTATACCTGGTGATTGACCTGGACCGGCCGCGGCAGGGTTATATTAACCTGAGTAATGCGCAGAAACAGCTGATAAACCTGAGAAGTAATTTTATTGAAAGCAAATAATCTTTCCCGAAAAATGAACTGATTCAACTCATTCCGGCTAAGGAATAGGAGGAAAAAACCGGAGCATGTCCCGGAAGATGGTTATCTGTGTGAATGGAAGTTTATTAAAAAACCACTTTAGCTGCGAAGGAGAAATTGAATACATTTACTAAAATCTTAGTGGTGGTATAATGAAAGATAAATTTCCTTACCGTGTTACCGGTTTCATCCTGTGGTTACTTTGCTTAAACATTTCAATATCCTTTGCCGCTTCAAAAGATACTTTATTTGCATCAGCACTATATCCGTATGGAAGGTATGCGAAGGGTGCACAGGGCGACCTGGAAATGATCAGCTCTGCCGTTCATTTTGGTTTTCGTTTCGAGGGTACGGCCTGCAGTCTGTATGTATCTATTCCCGATCCTTCGGCCCATAATTACCTGCAATACACGTTGGACGGGGTTTATCAAAAGCGCATCCGGATAGCAGGTAACAGCCAAATGCCCTGGATTCTGAACGGACTGGCAAATGGTAAACATACCATCTGGATTTATAAGGCTACGGAAGCAGCGACAGGCCCTGTTTTTGTTGAAAAAATAATTGCAAAAAAGGTAACCGCTTTAAAAGAGCCGGACCGACCCTTAATAGAATTTATCGGCAACAGCATCACCTGCGGGGCAGCGGCCGATCCGTCGGAAATACCCTGTGGGACCGGCGAATACCATGACCAGCACAATGCCTATTTTGCTTACGGCCCCCGTGTGGCGAGGGACCTGAATCTCAATTTTATTTTAAGCAGTGTGAGCGGGATCGGAATTTACCGGAACTGGAATACATTGAGCCCCGTCATGCCACAGGTATATGAAAAAACCGATTTCCAGGAAGGTGGCAGGCGTTACTGGAATTTTAAAACCTATCAACCCCGCATCGTGAGTATAGCCCTGGGAACAAATGACTTTAGCGACGGAGATGGACGAACTCCGCGTTTACCTTTCGACAGTACCCTGTTTGTAAATAACTATATCGGGTTTGTTAAATTGGTTAAATCCAAATATCCGAAGGCCCGGATCGCCCTGCTGAGCAGTCCGATGTTAAATGGAAGAAAAAGAGAACAGCTCCAGCATTGTCTGACCGCAGTAAAAAATCAGGTGGATAAACAGAATCATTCAGATAAGCCCATTGTTCTTTATTTTTTCAAACCCATGCAGGCACGGGGTTGCGGCGGGCATCCCAATCTGGAGGACCATGCGATACTGGCAGCTGAACTCCGGCCATTCTTCAGAAAACTTATGTAGCTATTTAAAGTGAATAATGGCTGCCTCCTTGAATAGGCCTTTGCCTTAATTTTTCTTTTTCCTGTTTTCTTTCACCTGCCATTTTACAATTTCCGTAATGAGTTTCACCGGAATCGGTTTATCCAGAGGGAGTCTGATGGTGCCTTTTGAAGTTTCATAAGCCCTCAGTTTTTCCCTGAATACAGCGACCGGACCGGATGTGGGATAAAAGCCATAATGTGTTTTTGTTGCAGCAAAAAATACCAGCATACCATGTAACCGGTAAGCGGGCATTTGATAACTGATCCTTTCTTCTGCCCCGGGAGCTGCTTCTTTTATTGTTTTTCTTATTAGTTCCAGCCCTGACCGAATGGGTTCCGGATGGAGGGAAATATATTCGTCAACCGTAGTGAACAGTCCCTTACCTTTCATTTCAACTAAATAATTAGACGGGTTATAAATGAATCTTTTTTTCAGAGGTCTGAAACCTGTTTTTTCAGAAAGGTCTTAAATCGCAAAACCCTTTAAAATCATAGATTCCAAAGGGTTTTATGAATATGAAACAGATTCCCTTTATGACTGTAACGGGTTAGTGTGAAATTCTTTAAATTTAATGTCCGCCGAAATCAAATACCAGTCCTCCTGTAAATCCAAATTGAAGGATGGTGGCGTAGGTAGTATAAGGATATCCATAATACCATGCAGTTCCCGTCGCCTGGGCGCTTCCCAATAACTGCGCCCCGATTTTAATACCTACCGCATCGCTTGCCTTGAATTTAACGCCGGCTTTCAGGTCCCACGCAAACTTGGTCGCTGATGAAGTTCCTTCAAAATCACCTTTGTAAAAAGCAGCACCCAGGCCGATACCTCCATAAGGCTCGATTTTAGGATTATTCATCATGTATTGTTCAAAATTTAACAACAGGTAAGAAATAACAGCACCTGTTTTGGTATTCAGCGCATCACCGCTTGGATATTTATAAGCCGGGACATTGGTGCTCTGGTACTGGTAGAGCAATTCCAATCCTGATCCCTGTGCATTGACGCCTTCAAGAGATGCGCCCCACATGCCACCGGCATTGATATAAGCGTATGCATTCCCAAAATTAATCTTGTCCTGAAAAGTATATCCGCCAAATGCATTGATGGATATATGCTGCGAATAACCGGCTGCTGTTATAAAAATAATAACGGTTGTGATGAGTGCTTTTTTCATAAAAGTTTATTGGATGTAAAATTCGTTCATTTACTCCCGACAAAGTTCTATTTTAAGCGTTTTACCGTTAAACGGATCCGGATATTGAGGTTAACTGAGTGAAGTTGTTTTTTAGTTTCTCTAACCCGGGTGATACAGCCTGCTTACCGGAATCACTCTATAATCATAAGGGAAAATGGAAATTTGCGGAAGTATATATGATGTGGCTGTTGCCTATGCATTCTTAATTTTCAGCAACATGATTTTCATCCCCAAATGAATACATTACACTTCGGCATTTCCAAACCTTCATTCACCTAACCTTATTTCGCGGGAGTAAGGACGATATTCCGGAAGTCGATAGGGCCATGATCTCCCTGTATCAAAATGGGACCGGGTTCTCCTTCATGACTGTCAATGGCTCCTCCGGTGATGCCGGGTATTTCCTGGTTGCAGATGACGGTCTTGCCATTTACGGTCAGCGTGACCAGCCTGCCGGTCAGCGTCACATCAAAGGACTGCCATTCGCCCGGATCCTTTGCCATCATTTCTATAGGAGGCAGGAAACCGTATATCGCTCCAAGATAGTCTCTGGTAGGTTCCATGCCTTTGCTGTCTACGATCTGGATCTCATATCGTCCACGCAGGTAAACACCGCTGTTGCTTCCTTTGGGATACCTGAATTCAATATGCAGTTTGAAGTCGTTAAATACCTGGTCGGTCATTATATTGGAACCGGAAGCCGGGCTTCTCATGATACCATTCTCTACGATCCATTGATTTTTACCGGAAGTATGCCAGCCCTTCAGGTCTTTTCCGTTAAAGAGTTGGATTTGCTCCCCCCATACCGGTTCTGAATTTCTTCTTAAGGAAGGTGCCCTGACACCCTTCAGGGTAAATATTTTTCCGTTCGACTCAATGATGTTCCCGCTTAAACTGTCACCCTGGAAAATAGCATGAAACTGCAGGTCGTTGGTGGCCGTATCCCACTGGGGTGGTATGGAAAAACTGACAATTCCGTCAGTGAAATTCACTTTGGATATGGGCCGCGCATTTCCGCCCGGTGCCACATAACGGCCGACCAGGGTACGTAAACCGGAATGCTGTACTTCCAGCCAGGCAGGATACGATTTTCCGGAATTATAGAGGGTCAGGTCCCAGCGACCCTCCAGCGGGGATTCGAAATAGGTGTTATGCCCGGTGGAATTCGCTTTTGAAAAATAGAAAGTAAAAAACAAAAAGTAAAAAGTCAACAGAATACAACGAGACAAGTAACAGAACGGGCGATTTGGGGAAAACAGGTTATTGACGGCGACTTTTTTCATATAAATTTTTCGTTGGGAATACTAAAATATGAATAAAATTAAAGAATCTTTTCCCACCAGGTTTGAAAAACCGGATCACCGTCCAGATCTACTGTTTCCCCGATCATGGGATGCAGCAGGTTCATTTTTCTGCGGGCTGCTTCCTTTTTGATCCGGATGATGGGTTCATTCCATGCATGAACGGACAGGGAAAATTTTGCCCAGTGAACAGGCAACAATTTTCCTGCCTGCAGATCAAAGGCTGCCTGCACCGTTTCTTCCGGATTCATATGAATATATTTCCATTTTTCATCATACTGTCCATTTTCCAGAATGACCAGATCGAAAGGTCCGAATTGATTCCCTATTTCCGCAAAATGCCGGTCATAACCTGAGTCTCCCCCGATAAATATTTTTTTGCCGGGTGTGGATAAGACAAAGGACATCCAGATCGTTCTGTTTCTTTTAATTCCACGCCCTGAAAAATGTCTGGCCGGCACGGTATTCACCACAAATCCGTCATCCAGCCGGAATTCTACATTCCAGTCCCTTTCCTCGATGATATTTTTATCATAACCCCAGGATTCAAGATGGGCGGCTACGCCGAGACCGGTAATCAATTTTTTAACTTTTGGTTTCAACTGCAGAACGGTTTTATAATCCAGATGATCCCAGTGGTCGTGGGTTATAAATAAGTAATCTATTTCCGGAAGATCCTTCACGCCATATACATCGGTTCCCTGAAAACTTTTTGTTGTAAAGCGCAGGGGCGAAGCATTTCCGCTGAAAACCGGGTCGACCAGTATTGTTTTGCGGTCGATCTGCATAAAATAAGAGGAGTGTCCAAACCAGACCAGGATGTTTTTCCGGGGATCGAGATGCATCAGGTCTGTTTTTATTGAGGGAAGAGGAGCGGGGGGAATCTTTTGTGTGCTTTTGTCGAAAAAGAATTGCTTCAGGATTTTGAAATAACCGGCACCTTCCGTTAAAGTCGGAGTAAGACTCAGGTTCTGGAATTGATTATCCCGGTAATTGGGTGAGTCTTTAATTTTCTCTAACCTTTCTCCGGCGGGTGATGCGCCAAAAGGCGGTTCATTCATAAATAAATAGACAGCCAGCGTGGCAATCAGTATCAGAATACCCGGAACAAGCATAAGGAATTTTAAGGCATCAATTTAATTCATTCCGGATGAAAGTCCGTTTGAGATCCAAATAGCCAGCGCAGGTCGGTCTTGTGAAAGTTGTCACCCTGAATTCCTGTTTGATTTTTGTAGTTGGTCGCCGCTGCCACGAGCTTTCTCAGGATTTAATAAAAACAAGTTAAATTCATATCCGGGAAACTCTTTCAAACAACCAGCCCATGAGATGGAAGCAACTATTTGCCGTTATAATGCTTTGGGTATGTTATGGCCGGCTCTTTGCCCAGACTCCTGCAGATTCAAACAAAGACAGTCTCCGGATATCAGGTGAAAAAAAAGACAGTCTCTCCGGATTTGACCGGTTCAATAAAAAAGCGGAAGCATTGTTTAAAATTTTACCTGTTCCCATCTATTCCTATTCACCGGAGGCGGGCAATATATTCGGACTGGCCAAGTTTAACGTACTCAGTCTTTCCAAAAAGGATACGATTTCAAAACCTTCGAAATTATCGGAGGTATTCACGGCATCTACCCTGGGAAGGATCAATGCTTCCGTATCAACCCAACTGGTGTTCGATGAAGATAAATATGTGATCATCAGTTATGTGAATTATAAAAAAGAACCGGAATATATCTGGGGCATCGGGAACACGATCACTAAGGAGCCGGAACAGGACATTATAAGCAGGTTTGTGTTTGCGGGTACGGCTTTGAGGCAGGTCATAAAAAATTTTTATGTCGGGATTCCGTTTGACGTATCCGATTATTTCGATATCCAGGCCGACAGTACCAGTTTCCTGGTAACGGACAGCGTGACCGGTCTTAAGGGCGGAACCAGTGTGGGTACGGGCCTCGCGGCTGCTTTCGACAGCCGGGATAACCGGTATAATGCTTCAAAAGGAGCCTATATCCTGGGTACGGCCGTCTTTTATCCATCCGGCTGGGGTCCTTACCCGTTTTCCAAATTTACGCTGGATGCCAGGAAATATTATCAGCCCTGGCCGGGGAAAATCATTGCCGGTCAGGCAACGACCAGTTATACAAATGGTGTTGTGCCGTTTTATGAACTGCCTCAGATGGGCGGGGACAGCCAGATGCGCGGATATTATGAGGGGGGCCTGCGGGACAATGTACTGGTGGATGCCCAGGTGGAACTGCGTTTACATGTATGGAATATATTTGGTTTGGTTGGCTGGTTCGGGGCAGGACAGGTGGCCCATTCATACAGTAGCGTTGCGTTGGATGCATTCCATTTGTCCTATGGCCCCGGTCTCCGGATTAGAGTAGATTCAAAACACAATACCAACCTTCGCTTTGATTTTGGATTTGGACCCGGCGGCATACAGGGGTTCTATATAAATTTCGGGGAAGCATTTTAAGGGAGCAGTCATTCAATACCGCATTCTTTCAGGCCACCTTGTTACATCTGGCCGCGGGACGATATTTCTCATGTACGGCCAGATTTTTTCAAGGGAACCGAAGGGAGATGGGAGAGGGCAGGCAGACCATTTATATGAAGTAAAAGTCGGAAACCTGTTGACCAGTGTAATCCACCAGCCGGTTTTTTTCAAATACCCGGACACGGTAACCCAGGGTATTTTTCAGGTAGTTGATCGTAAGCATCCTCTTTTCATTGTTCCATAATTCGCAATAAATAACGGGCTTATGCCGCTTTATCAATTCTTCGGCTCCCTGCAGAACATAGTATTCGAAATTTTCGACGTCTATTTTTATGGCATCGATTTTCGGTAGTTCCTGTAAAGCCTGGATATCATCCAGCCTTTGCACGGGAACGGTGAATAATTCCCCCTTTTTTTTATCTGATTCCTTCTCTACCACATGACTGAAGCCCTGGAATTTTGCATGGTATATGACCGGCATGACCATGGTCAGCTCTCCTTTCGATTCTCCCAGCGCCGTTTCAAATACTTCAATATTGGAAAGATGATAGTGTTTTGCAATTCTCTTTAGTGTTTTGTTATGCAGGGGAATCGGTTCAAAACAAAAAACGATGCCTTTTGAAACCCTTTTTGCCAGCGGAACGGCCGTTAAACCAATATTTGATCCGATATCGAGAACCTGTCCGTCCTCCGGTATCATTTTCAGAAAACAATCAAAATCCTGATCATTTAAGTGCAGGCGAAACCGGCTTATACTAAAAATGGCAAAGACAAAAAGGTAATTGTCAAAACCAAGCAGTTTTTGCAGTAAAAGTTTTAAATAAACCTTGATCATATTCCCGGATTTAAACCGATGAATGAATAGGGGGAAAAAGCCTGCTATGGAAACGCCGGTTTATATAGTATCGGGGAGTACATACTTTATAATTTTCAGAATCCTTCAATGTGAGAGTTGTTAATAAAGTGGGGATAATTCCTGATGATCTCTGTGGTCTGTCTGATGAATTCCCTACAAAAGTAATTCATAAAGTATCCGACTTCTTCCATGTTTAAAAAATTTTGTCCGGAGATTTTATACTCTGCGTTAATGGTATAAAAAAATATTTTATTAAAAAATCTTTTCCTGTTTTGCGAAATCTACCAGAAAATAGTACTTAATTTTATACTATAAAAAGTATTTGGTTACGCCGTTGAGTTGCCGGATACCTGCTGTTATACCGATTTCAGTTTTGTTATTCCTACCCACTTTGTTACGATCCGCGTACTTTTTGGAAATCCCGGTTAATCCCCTGTGAGCGATTTTTTTTAAACCTTATACCGACCGTATGTTTATTACCCTTAACCCTTATTCCATTGGAATAAATAAGTTTATTATTTTATTCCTTTTTGGCGTTTATGCATTCAATTCCACTTTAAGCCAGAATGCAATCGTTACAGAAAATTTAAAAACAGGCGTGCCGGCTTCTGTCTGGGATATTCCTGGTGGCACGGCCGGGGATCTTTCCATACAGGGTTTTGCTGCGGATATAAGCGTAAACAGAGGCGGTACCCTTACGTTTAAGGTAGATGTCAATTCCGGAACGGATAAGGTCTTTGATATATCCATTTACAGAATTGGTTATTACCAGGGGAATGGAGCGCGGTTGATTGCTGATCTGGGGAACTTTACCGGTATTGCCCAAAATGCCTGCGGGTACAATTCCACAACAGGTCTTACCGATTGCGGAAACTGGACTGCAACGGCCAGTTGGGCAGTGCCCTCAACGGCTGTTTCAGGCCTGTATATTGCGAAGCTGACAAGGTCTGCGGCGGGGGGCGGGGGAGTAAGTCATATTGCTTTTATTGTCCGGGATGATGCCGGCACATCAGCATTGCTTTTTAAAACTTCTGATGCCACCTGGCAGGCATACAATAATTACGGAGGAAACAGTTTGTATGTGGGAACCGTACCGAATTTCGTCCATGCTACCAAAGTGAGTTATAACCGCCCGTTCCTGACGCGAAATGGAGGTGGTGGCGGCAGCGCACAGGATGACTGGTTCATGAACGACGAATATCCGATGATCCGCTTTCTTGAAAAAAACGGGTTTGATATCAGTTATACTACTGATGTGGATGTTTCGCGCAGCGGCAGCCTCCTGCTCAACCATAAAGTGTTTCTTTCTGTCGGCCACGATGAATACTGGTCTAAACCGGAACGCGACAATGTGGAAGCTGCCCGTGCAGCGGGTAAACACCTGACTTTCTTCAGTGGTAATGAGATATACTGGAAAACCAGATGGGAAAACAGCACGGATGGTACCAATACCCCTTACCGGACCATGGTCTGTTATAAAGAAGGAACACTGGGAGAAAATGTATGTAACGGCAAATGTGATCCAACTTCAGAATGGACGGGATTGTGGCGGGATGGATGTGGTTATGCCGGAGTGACTGATGCCTGTAAACCCGAGAATGCGTTAAGCGGTGAAATCAGCTGGGATCATGTTCATGGTGCCATCATGGTTCCGGACACTTTTAAAACCTTAAGATTCTGGCGTAATACGCCCAACGTGTCCACGCTGGCCAGTGGCCAGACGGCCACCCTGGCTCCGGGAACATTAGGCTACGAATGGGACTTTGAACAATATCAAAGCAGTTATCCGCCAGGCCGGATTTCAATGTCCAGCACGATACTTGACAACCGGATCAGCAGGATCTCCCTTTATAAAACTTCCGGCGGGTCGCTGGTATTCGGAGCCGGAACCGTACAATGGTCCTGGGGTTTGGATGGTAACCATGACCGGAATGCAGGCGGGTTTAACGTGACCAGCCAGGATATGCAGCAGGCAACCATCAATTTACTGGCCGATATGGGTGTGCAACCTGCTACCTTACAAAATGGTTTAGTGGCGGCCACCGCATCAGCAGATTTGACCGCGCCAGTAACATCCATCACATCGCCGGCCAATGGCATTACGATCACTTCAGGAGCACCCATAACATTTTCCGGAACGGCTACAGATGCCAATACGGTTGCCGGTGTGGAAATTTCAATCGACGGGGGTGTTACCTGGCAGGTTGCCAGTGGAACCGGGCATTGGTCATATACCTGGACACCAACAGGAAACGGGGTCTATACAATAAAAGCCAGGGGAATAGATGATTCAGGAAATTTTACAACTGCTGCTGCTTCCGCCACGATAACAATAACCCTGAATTATAATCTGACAGCAAATTGTCCATGTACCGTTTTTGGTGCGACCATCCCAGCGGTAACAACAGGCAATGATAATACAAACGGAATTGTACTGGGTATGAAATTCCGGCCGGCTGCCACTGCTTCAGTAACCGGCATCCGATTTTATAAAGCCAGTGGAAATACAGGCACGCATCAGGGGCTTTTATATAACAGTGCCGGCGTATTACTGGCCCAGGCCGTATTTACCGGGGAAACCGCCACAGGATGGCAGCAGGTATCATTTACCAATCCGGTTTCTGTTGTAGCCGGACAAACCTATATTGCCGCTTATTACAGCAGTGCCGGTTATTATTCAGGTACAAAAAATTATTTTACGACGGCCGTAGTGAATGGTCCGTTAACCGCTTTGGCAGATGGAACGGACGGGGCAAACGGGTTGTATCTGTATTCACCGGTCCCGGCTTTTCCGGTTAATACCTATCAAAAATCCAATTACTGGGTGGACCTGGTGTTTTCATCTACGCAGACTGCGCCTGTATCCAATGCAGGTGCAAACCAGACCATTGTATTGCCCGCTTCCTCTGTTACACTCAGCGGAACTGCGTCAACGGGAAGTATAACCAGTTATTTATGGACGCGGGTTTCAGGCCCCAATACGCCTGTTATTACAACCCCCGCGGCCGTAACTACAACTGTTACGGGATTGATTCAGGGAACCTATGTGTTCCAGCTTTCTGTTAATAACGGGGCAAGTGTTTCCCAGGTAACCGTGAATGTAAATCCCGCAACTTCAGCGACGACCATTTTCACTACACAAACTCCAGCCGGTGGCACGGGCAATGAGGCGCCACTGGAGTTAGGTGTTAAATTCCGGGCGGGTATTTCTGGTTTTGTTTACGGCATTCGATTCTATAAAACAACGGGTAATACCGGTACGCATACCGGGGAATTATATTCAGGTACGGGGACCCGACTGGCCCAGGCCGTATTTACCGGGGAAACCGCCACAGGATGGCAGCAGGTATTGTTTACCACACCGGTATCTGTTGCAGCCGGACAAACCTATATTGCCGCTTATTACAGCAGTGCCGGTAATTATACCAGCACCAATAATTATTTCACGACGGCCGTAGTGAATGGTCCGTTAACCGCTTTGGCAGATGGAACGGACGGGGCAAACGGGGTGTATCTGTATTCACCGGTCCCGGCTTTTCCGGTTAATACCTATCAAAAATCCAATTACTGGGTGGACCTGGTGTTTTCATCTACGCAGACTGCGCCTGTTTCCAATGCAGGTGCAAACCAGACAATTGTATTGCCCGCTTCCTCTGTTACACTCAGCGGAACTGCGTCAACGGGAAGTATAACCAGTTATTTATGGACGCAGATTTCAGGCCCCAATACGCCTGTTATTACAACCCCCGCGGCCGTAACAACAACTGTTACGGGATTGATTCAGGGAACCTATGTGTTCCAGCTTTCCGTTAATAACGGGGCAAGTGTTTCCCAGGTGACCGTGAATGTAAATCCCGCATCTTCAGCGACGACCATTTTCACTACACAAACGCCAGCCGGAGGCACGGGAAATGATGCGCCACTGGAGTTAGGTGTTAAATTCCGGGCGGGTATTTCTGGTTTTGTTTACGGCATTCGATTTTATAAAACAACGGGTAATACCGGTACGCATACCGGGGAATTATATTCAGGTACGGGAACCCGACTGGCCCAGGCCGTATTTACCGGGGAAACCGCCACCGGATGGCAGCAGGTATTGTTTACCACACCGGTATCTGTTGCAGCCGGTCAGACCTATATTGCCGCTTATTACAGCAGTGCCGGTAATTATACAAGCACCAATAATTATTTCACGACGGCCGTAGTGAATGGTCCGTTAACCGCTTTGGCAGATGGAACGGACGGGGCAAACGGGGTGTATCTGTATTCACCGGTCCCGGCTTTTCCGGTTAATACCTATCAAAAATCCAATTACTGGGTGGACCTGGTGTTTTCATCAACTCTGTCTGCGTCTGTATCTAATACAGGCACCCACGGTATCCGTGTAAATCCGACTGCAGAGTCATCAGGCGAAATGCTTTCATATTCCCTTGGCCAGAACTACCCCAACCCGTTTTATCAGAATACACGGATTCATTATTGCGTCCCCTCAAGGGTGGAAGTTGAAATTGTATTGTACGACATGCAGGGCAGGCCGGTAAAGTTGATGGTGAATGAAATAAAAGATCCGGGCAACTATGATTATGACCTGAATACAATGAACCTGTCAAAAGGTATTTATTTCTATAGAATGCGTTCTGTAAATTACTCGGCAGTAAAAAAATTGGTTATTCAATAAAAATCAGAATAACGGAGTATAGAAAAATCTTAAGGACAGTTTAAGGTTTAAATGGAATTATGCTGGAAAAAACTAATTGACCGGATATTTATTGTCATGAAAAAAATTCAGGCCACAATTGAAAATTTCACCGTAGAATTGTTTTTATAACGCATTGTTAATTAGTTAGTTAAATATATTTTTGCATAGGGTATGCAATCTGGATAATTAGATCTCCTTTTATTTAACTTTACCGAAATTTATTTTTATTTTGTGGCATCCAATCCTCCGAAATTGATGTACATTCTAAACGACATCAATCCATAAAGTCCAAGATCAGCCTTATTTTATTTTCCAGATCCTTTTTATCATCTATCCAGATCCTTTCCCAAAATCAACGTTGGTATTTTTAGAATTAACCTTTTTACCTTATCGTAATTCATCCGGAGTATTATGTACCAGAAAACCAGTGCCCTTTACCATGGGATCAGAAGTTCCGTTTTTGCTGTTATTTTAATTTTTTTATTTTCTTCTTCCTTCGCCCAGAATGCAATCGTTACAGAAAATTTACTTCCAGGTGTACCGCCTTCACAATGGGATCTTGTTCAGAATCCGGACTTAACTTATGGCGACTTATCCATTGTAGGCTATGCGACAGACATCAGTGTGAACAAAGGGGACACAGTTCATTTTAAGGTCAATATCAATAGCGGAACGGATTTTAATTATAACATTACTATTTATCGCATTGGTTATTATCAGGGGAACGGCGCCCGCTTAATAAAAGATCTTGGAAACTTTACACAGGTTTCACAGAATGCCTGTGGTTATGATACTACTGGTTTAACGGATTGCGGAAACTGGAACGTAAGTGCAAGCTGGAAGGTTCCCACTAACCTGGTATCAGGTTTGTATGTGGCCAAACTAACGAGATCTGCACTAGGTGGCGGGGGCTCCAACCATATTGCTTTTATTGTACGTGACGATGGCAGTAATTCGGCGCTTTTATTCAAAACTTCCGACGCCACCTGGCAGGCATACAATAATTACGGAGGAAATAGTTTGTATCATGCCGCCGATCCCACTTTAATATTCCATCATGCATACAAAGTGAGCTATAACCGCCCCTTTTTAACAAGGGATGGATATGGTGCGGGCGACCCTGCCACTTCAGAGGACTGGTTCATGAACGCGGAATATCCGATGATCCGTTTTCTGGAAGCAAACGGTTATGATATGACCTATACCACCGATGTGGATATTGCCGGCGGGCACAGCGCAACGAATCCCATACTCAACCATAAAGTATTTCTTTCAGTTGGCCACGATGAATACTGGTCTAAACCGGAACGCGATAATGTGGAAGCTGCCCGTGCAGCGGGGATACACCTGGCTTTCTTCAGTGGTAATGAAATATACTGGAAAACCAGGTGGGAAAACAGCAACGATGGAACCAATACACCTTACCGGACCATGGTTTGTTATAAAGAAGGCGCACTGCCTTCGGCGGGTGAGAATCCCTGTGGATATAAATGTGATCCCACTTCGGAATGGACGGGATTGTGGCGGGATGGATGTGGTTATCCCGGAGTTACTGATGCCTGCAAACCCGAGAATGCGTTAAGCGGTGAAATGAGTTGGGATAATGTTCATGGTACCATGATGGTTCCGGACACTTTTAAAACCTTAAGATTCTGGCGTAATACACCCAATGTGTCCATGCTGGCCAGTGGCCAGACGGCCACCCTGGCTCCTGGAACAATAGGCTATGAATGGGACTTTGAACAATATCAAAGCAGTTATCCGCCAGGCCGGATTTCATTGTCCAGTACGATACTTGATAATCACATTAACAGGATGTCCCTTTATAAAACTTCTAACGGGTCGCTGGTATTTGGGGCCGGAACCATACAATGGTCCTGGGGCTTGGATAGCGCCCATGACCGTAGTGCAGGCGGGTTTAACGTGACCAGCCAGGATATGCAGCAGGCAACCATCAATATACTGGCCGATATGGGTGTTCAGGCAGGTTCCCTGCAAAGTCCCTTGGTTCAGACAGCCGCTTCAACAGATATTACGCCACCGGTATCCGTCATTGCCGCGCCCTTAAATGGTGATTCTTTGACGCTGGGTACTAATTTAACCATTAAGGGAACCGTCACTGATGTGGGAGGCGTAGTTGCCGGTGTGGATGTATCGATTGACGGGGGAGTCACCTGGCTGCCGGCTACATTAACCAGTACAGGCCAATGGTATATATACTGGACGCCCGCAACAGCCGGTAATATCACCATTTTAAGCCGCGGATATGATGATTCGGGAAATATCGAACCAACCAGTGTCGGGGGGGGTGCATTAAATTCCGTAACAGTGGTCGTCTCAACTCCTGTAACACCCACCAATTGCCATTGTACCCTGTTTACACCCGATCAGATACCTGCAATTGCTAACCAGGGGGAAAACGACGGTAAGCCTATTACCTTAGGTGTTAAGTTTCGTGCATCTTTGAACGGAATTATTACGGCCATAAGATTTTACAAAGCCCCACAGGATACTTCATCTTTTAATACGGTTCAATTGTGGACCCTGGGTGGTACCCGGCTGGACACAGCCATATTAACGAATACACCGGTTCCTCCGGGATGGACGGAAGTTCCATTCGCAAACCCCGTCCATATTGATTCAAACACTACCTATGTAGCTTCCTACTTCAGCCCGACCGGTTACTATTCCAGTACACAATTTGGATTTAGCAGTCAGGTAGTGAATGGACCATTAACGGCGCTTGCAGATACTACACCCAGTGTTAACAATGTCAAATCCAATGGCGTTTACCAATATTTTGGAACTTCTGCAATTTTCCCCCAGTCGGCCTATCATGCTTCCAATTACTGGGTTGATGTTAAATATATACCGGATACCGGTGTGAATAATTCGCCTCCTCTCATTTCCTTAGTATCTCCTGTGAACGGGGCGACAAACGCCAGTGTGTTTGGTTCTGTTACTGCGACTTTTAACAAAGATATTGATCCAACTACTGTAAGTACAGCTACCGTTCAATTAAGTGACGGGGTGTCTCTGATTCCCGGGACCGTCAGTTATTCAGTAAGCTCCAGAACGGCCACCCTGGTTCCTTCTGCACAGCTGGCCTATTCCCAGTCGTACACGGCAACTATAATTGGTGGCAGTGCTGGTATAAAAGATCTTGGAGGAAATGTACTGGCAGCAGATTATGTCTGGACATTTACTACAGCACCGGCCCCTGCAGCGCCGCCCGATCAGGGAACAGGGGGTCCTGTGCTTATTATAAGTAATGCCGCCAATCCATTTAGCCGGTTTCCGGTTGAAATATTAAGAGCAGAAGGGTATAATGCTTTTAATGCAAAGGATATTGCAGAGGTAAGGTCTAATCCGGCTTTATTGGATACCATTGACATCATTATTCTTGGTCAAATGCCGCTGACCGCTTCAGATGTGACTATGTTCACCAACTGGGCCAATGCCGGAGGCACCCTGATCGCCCTTCGCCCGGATGCAGGACTTTTACCATTACTTGGAATCAGTTCAGCAGGGGGTACCCTGGCAAATAGTTATTTATTGGTAGACACAACTGCAGGCAAACCGGGAGCTGGTATTGTTGGCCAAACCATACAGTTCCATGACACGGCAGATCTTTATAACCTGGCAGGTGCAACCAGCCTGGCTACCTTGTACACAGGTGCTTCCAGTGCGACCCTGAATCATAATCCGGCGATTACGATGAACAACGTCGGTGGATTAAATGGAGGGAAAGCGATCGCATTTTCATATGATCTCGCAAGGTCTATTGTTTATACAAGGCAGGGTAATCCTGCATGGGCAGGACAGCACAGTGATGGAAACTCGGAAATCAGGTCCGATGATTTATTCTACCCCGACTGGATCGATTTTAACAAAGTGCAAATTCCGCAGGCTGATGAACAGCAACATTTATTAACAAATATCATGCTGCTTGGCAATCTGCATCGGAAACCAATGCCTCATTTGTGGTTTCTCCCAAGAGGTTTTAAAGCGGCAGTTGTAATGACCGGCGATGATCATAATCTGAATCTTTACCCTGGGGTCAACGGGTACACAGGGCCGTTTTAATGAATATATGAACTTAGGCCCGAATTCACCTGCGGACGTAGCTAACTGGGATGCAATCCGGGGTACTTCTTATATTTATAATGGGACCACGATTCCGAATGATACAGTAGATTATTACCAGAAGCAGGGTTTTGAAATCGCATTACATCCAACAACCTATTGTCTGGATTATACACCGGCTTCACTTAATAGTTTTTTTACAAACCAGTTATCGCAAATTGCAGTTCAGTTGCCAAAAATGACACCGCCTGTTACCAACAGGACACACTGCCTGCCATGGAGTGACTGGGCAACCCAGGCAAAAATTGAAAACGCGGCAGGTATCCGCCTTGATGCAAATTATTATTACTGGCCGGCTTCCTGGATCCAAAACAGGCCGGGTATGTTTACCGGTTCCGGGATGCCCATGCGTTTTGCAGATTTGGATGGTTCCGTTATTGATTGTTACCAGGCCCCGACCCAGATTACGGATGAATCCGGCATGGATATTCCCTATCATATCAGTACGCTGCTGGATAATGCCCTCAACCTGGGATATTATGGTGTTTTTGTAATGAATATGCATACCGATACGGCCATTCATACGGGTTCAGATGAGATCATAGCGGCTGCGACCCAAAGGAAAATACCGGTCATCAGTGCCAGTCAAATGCTTACATGGCTGGATTCCCGCAATGGTACCGCATTTGGGCCGATGACCTGGAACAATAACCAGCTAAGTTTCACCATTACAACATCTGCAAATAATCTGCAGGCAATGGTGCCTGTCAATTCGGCAACAGGAACACTTATCCAGGTTAAAGAAAACGGAGCCCCGATCACTTATACCAATCAGCTGATTAAAGGTATTCAGTACGGGGTTTTCCCCGCCGGCCTCAATACCAATAGTTATGTTGCCATTTACAGCAGTACTCCATTGCCGGTTACTTTGTTGAACTTTACGGTGTATCCTAAGGGGGATGATGCACAATTGAACTGGACAACTACCACGGAAGAAAACAATAAGGGCTTCGAAATACAACGGAGCACTAATGATGCGGATTGGAGCCCGATCACATTTGTACCTGGAGCTGGTAACAGCCAGACCCAAAGGAACTATCAATACCTGGATCCAAACCTCCAGCCCGGTACTTATTATTATCGCTTACGGCAGGTGGATCTGGATGGACAATCACAATTTTCAAAAGTAGTGCAGGTTACCTTCGGCGGTCCGAATATTCTTGAATTAAAACAGAATCGTCCAAATCCGTTCAATAACAGTACAATCATTGATGTCGTAATTCCGAAGAGTGGTCATGTATTGCTCATGCTTTACGATCAGCTGGGCAGACCGGTACAGGTACTATTGGATGAAGACAAAGCTCCGGGACAATACAGTATTCAGGTAAACCGGAATGGATTGGGTTCGGGGGTGTATTATTACAGGCTGAACGCGATGGGTCAGTCGATCATAAGAAAGATGACAATATATTAAAACCTGCTTTATATAAGAATGGGCTATCCGTGTTTATAGCCCATTCTTATTTTCAGGTCAGAATCATTTCCTGCATACTGCAGTATATTTCTGTCCTATTTAAAAGATTATTTAACGAACCTTTTAAGCCATGAGAAAAATTTATGAGATAGTAATCATTTCAATAATTTTTTTTATTATTTGTTTTATTTATAAGGGGCAGCATAAAGTCACACTTCATGAAGGAAAGGGCTGGGACGGGGCGTTTTATTATCAGATGACAGAACAGATCCAACACGGTGCCTATCCTGTTACAGGGGTTCTTCCTTATATTAAAAGATTAGGTACCCCGTTTTTAATCGCTTATTATTCAAAATACACCGGTATTAACATCCTCGATAGCGCCTTACATGTTAACCTCACAGGTGCATTTATAACAGTTATTCTTCTCTTGCTGTGGCTGAGATTATTTATTAAAGAATTCTGGGTAAGGGGCCTGCTTTGTTTTCTTTTTATGATGGTATGGTATGTTCTTGTCCGGTTTTCGTTTTATAGCCCCATGGCCTCAGATGCATGGGGGGCTCCCTGGTTTGTTGGTGGATTATTATTACTGGAGGCTATCCGGAAATCATATTATAATAAAAGTAATTCCGCATTCGCAGGATATGTGATAATTTTTTCATTTGTGACTGCAATCGGGAACATGTTCCGGGAATCCAATGCTGTTTTATGCGTATTACCTTTTTTTATACTTAACCCGTTAAAAAATTTAAATATTACTTCAGATAAATTGAATTTGTCGCATGGAGTTACTCTATTCAGGGATAAATTGAAATTATATTTCAACAGGCAGACATCTTTGTTATTTATCCCTGTAATATTTATTTTTTTTTCCAATGTCCTGATAAGCAGGTGTATATCACCCATTGATCCGGGGGCATACTCTTATCTTTTAACGGCTGTTTCCTGGTTATATACCAAATCGCTGGCAGAATATTTATTGGGAATTTTTATAGCTTATGGACCATTAATTTTATTGGTGCCATATTTTTATAAGCAATACAAATCGTTATTGTGGGAAAGGCAGGAATTATTAATATTGGTGATTTTATCTTTTTTATTGGGATTCATTGGAGGAACAGATACCGAGCGTATAACTTTCATGACGGGGTTCCCTGTTATTTTGGTTTTAATGGGGATTTCAATAAGAGGTATTTTTAATTCATCGCAAAGATGGTGGTTATACATTTTATTTATCCTGCAATCCATTTCTTACCGTTTTTTTTGGAACCTGCCGGATTATCCTGTAGAGAAAATACATACCCCTTTCCCCGTTTTTGGGTTCATGAGCAGTCATTTCCAATACATGAATCTTTATTCCCATTTTGGAGATTTTAAAGTGCAGGTAATTTTATTACTGGAATACATCATTTTATTATTTGCTACCGGGTATATATTGTACAATAAGGTTGTTTTTAAGATTAGAAGGCGTTCTTATCACCTTTGATGCTGGCCAGAATAGTTAACAGGATTATCCTCAAATCAAAATACAAAGACCAGTTTTCCATATACCATGTATCAAACTCCACTCTCTTTCTCAATAACTCATTATCTTTAATCTCACCCCGGTAACCATTTACCTGCGCCCATCCTGTAAGGCCAGGTTTAACGAAATGCCGGATCATGTATTCCTTGTACAATTCAGCAAATTCTTCTGTATGCTTCAGCATATGTGGTCTGGGACCTACCGCGGACATATCTCCCATGAAAATATTGAAGAATTGGGGAAGTTCATCGATATTGGTTTTTCGCATGATCCGGCCAAGCCGGGTTATCCGGTTATCATTCCTGCTTACCTGTATGGAATCGGCTTCATTATTTACTTTGAGACTTCTGAATTTTATGCAACGGAAAGGCTGGTTGTTTTTGCCGGATCTCATCTGGATAAAGAATACGGGGCCCCGGGAGTCCAGTTTGATCAGTATGGCAAGTAAGGGTATCAGCCAGGAAAGGATAAATACAATTACAAATGTGCTTAATATAATGTCAACGGCTCTTTTTTTAATCCTGTTCCCGGTATCCTCCAGTGGTTCTTTCCTTAATGATAATACAGGTATATCATTTATAAAATCCACATGTATATTCCGGTTAATAAAAATATGGTAATCCGGTACGAATTTGAAATACACAAATTGTTTCTCAGCTTCTTTGGCAAGTTCATATAAGTATGGATAGTTCTCCGGGACCAGTGTGGAATATATTTCAGTAACATGGTGGTCCTTTACGAAATTCATGCATTCTTTCAGGTTATTGAATACCCTCAATTCCTGCGTGTCATTTATTATTCCCTGGTCATCAAAACAACCGGCCAGCTTGACCAGTTTGGCTTCCTTCTGAAAATAATTGATTAAGCGGGCAGAAACTTCATTGTAACCCAATACAACCACATTTTTCGCAAGGCTGAATTTACTGCGTAAGGATATAACCATCAGGTTAAAAACAATTCGGTTGAAAAGTAATATGGTTGCAAACCCGGTAAAGCAGAAAATAATAAAGAACCGGGAGAATTGATAATGGTATATGAATATAAATAAAAGCAGGCCCGCAGTTGTAAAAAGGAAACATTTAAAAGTCCTCTTAAAGAAAATTTCAAAATCAAGCCAGTTCTTACTCATGTACAGCTGGGTTAAGTAAACAAAGGTCATCCAGGTGAGGTTGTATACCGCAAAAAACAGATAATATTCCCGCTGGTTCAATGCATCCGCCTTGATTATGGCTATGCTGGCAAACAACAATACCAGGTTCAGGGAGATGATGTCCCATAACCATAATAAAGTGCGAAAAAAAATAAAGGAGGACTTGTTCATTAACTGAATTGGCTTTAAGTTTTGTTTTTCACCATTTTAAATTATGAATGTTAAGAATAGCAGGAATACAAGCTTCTCAATATTTTAAAATTTTCGAAAGAGTTTCAATTACTCTTTCTATATCATCATCCTTCATGGGTACAAATAGGGGTAATATAATGGATCTGTCACATGCTTTTTCCGAAACGGGAAGTGACAATCCTGCATATTCTTCCTTATAAGCCGTTTCCCTGTGTGTTGTCATGATTCCTCTGCGGGTTGAAATGCCTGCATCCAGCATTTTCTGCATGATCTCGTTCCGGTTTTGAGGACATTCATCTTTCAGGTAAATACTGTACGACTGGTAGTTGCTGAAAAATCCCTTTTTTTCCTTGGGCAACTGAATTCCCGGAATCCCTTTAAAAGCTTTATTGTACCGCGAAGCTATTTTCCTTCTTTTAGCTATGAGCCAGTCAAGTTTTTCCAATTGTTTGATGCCCACAGAGGCCTGAATGTCGGTCAGCCTGTAATTGTAACCGACTTCCAGGTGATCTTCGAAGATCAATTTGGAAGATTCATGCCTCGTACGGTCATTTACAGACATTCCATGCTGCCTGAGTAATTTCAACCGGTTATAATATGCCTCATTGCTGGTAGTAATCATGCCACCGTCGCCGGTTGAGATTACCTTCCTCGGATGAAAGGAAAAGCAAACGAGTTCAGAATGGCTGCCTATTTTCTTTCCTTTGTAGGAAGAGCCGGCAGCACAGGCAGCGTCTTCAATCAACTTCAGGTTATATTTGACAGCCAGATCTTTAAATGCTTCTATATCGGCCGGCATTCCGATCTGGTGTACAAGAAGAATGGCTTTTGTTTTGGCAGTTATTCTTTTTTCGACATCTTGTATATCGAGGTTATAGTTGTTAGGATCAATTTCAGCAAATACAGGTTTAGCACCAACATATTTGATGGAATTGGCAGTAGCAATATAACTCATGGATGGACATATCACTTCATCTCCTGTACCGACACCCGCTACGATCATGGACAGGTGAAGTGCTGTTGTACAATTGGAGACGGCAACTGAGTGTTTTGCACCGGTATAATCGGCAAATTTTTGTTCAAACTCGGCAACACGCGGGCCCTGGGTTATCCATCCGGACAGAATGGTATCGTAAGCAGCTTTCGCTTCTTTTTTAGTCAGGTAAGGTTTGGCTATGGGTATCATTCGGTTACAGTTATTTTAATTTTTTCAAAATACCATGCGCTCAGTTCCTTCATACCCTGGTCCAGGGATATGGTGGGTATGAATTTAAGTAATTCCTTCGCTTTACTGATATCTGCCAGTCTGCGGCTAACCGGGTTAATCGAATTACCCTCCCTGAACTCGGGCCGGAGGGATGATTGGTTGACTTTTAGCAGCACTTCCAGTAATTCTTTAAGACTGGTTTCTTCGCAATTTCCGATGTTAAAGGCTTCATCGGTTACATCGGCCTGTAAAGCGGCTATATTGGATTTGGCGATGTCTTTTACATAAACAAAATCCATCGTTGTTGAGCCGTCCCCAAAGATGATCGGATTCTTCCCGTCGCGTATGCAATCCAGCCATTTTATCATAACTTCTGTATACTTGCCATCTGTATCCATACGGGGGCCGTATGCATTAAAATAGCGCAAGGCTACATAATCCAACCCGTACATGAATTTAAAACTGCGGAAAAGTTGTTCCCCCCACATTTTGGCTGCTCCGTAGAATGTCTGGTTATTATAGGGATTATCCGTTTCGGGGGTAGGGAAGTGCTGAGCAAGTCCATATACAGAAGCACTGGAACTGTAGATTACTTTTTTTACTTTATGCTTTACACATAGGTTGGCTACTTCAAAAGTTGATTTAAGCATAACTTCAAAACCCTCCCTGGGATTGGCAGCACAGGAATTTATGCGAAGAGCAGCCATATGGAAAACATAGTCTGTTCCAGCGATGCAATTTTCCAGTAACTCTAAATCCCGGATATCACCTTGGTGAAATTCCACTATCGGATTATTAATGAAGTTTTTCATGTTTGCAAGGCCTCCCCGTACCAAATTATCGATAATGATAATCTTCTTCGGCTGTAAGGGGATGAGTTCTTCAATCACATAGGATCCGATAAATCCGGCGCCACCGGTAACAAGGATCCTGCTGTCTTTTATTTTATTTTGCATACGGGTTCGTTTATTATTAAAAAAATTTATCTGTCTACAGTTCAACGATTTTATCAATAATGAAAACAGGTCTTTTGCGGCTTGCATCCAGGGTTCTCCAAAGGTATTCGGCAATAATGCCCAGGGAGATATTGGTGATACCAAACCCGATTGTCAGTATGGACATCAATGCGGGCCATCCACTGGCGAGATCATGATATACCAACTTCCTGGTAACAATGTATACGGTCCATAAAAAGCCGAAAATGAACATCAGGATGCCAATAATGGTGACCATGCGGATCGGAGCATAGGAAAAAGCCACAAAGGAATCAATGAACAGCTTGATTTTTTTGGAAAGGGTCCATTTGCTGACACCCGATTTCCTTTCTTGTTTTTTATAGGAAATGGAAGCCTGTCGGAAACCCATACCCAGTATCTGAAGAAATACAGATGAATTCGCTTCTACGTTATTCTTAACCTGGTTTGCCACTTTTCTATTGAACATTACAATATCAAACCCTTTTTCCGGGAAATTACTGAACGCAAATTTTTTCATGAGGTAGGCATACAGGGTAGAAAATGTTTTCTCTCCGAAAGATGTTTTAGTGCTCTCCCGGTGCGCCCAGACGATTTCATTCCCGGCTTTTGTTTTTTCTTCCATCTGTAAGATCAGTTCCAGAGGGTCCTGCAGGTCGGCATAATTAAAACAGACAAGATCTCCATCTGAAATGGAAATTCCTGCACGTAATGCGGCATGGGATCCAAAGTTGCGGGAGAGACTGATTATTTTAGCTTTATATGTAACGTGATGCATTTCCTGCAACCTTTCTGCAGAGCCATCCTTTGAACCGTCATTCACGAATATGACTTCCGGCCTGAGCACCGGGTGTTCTCCAAAAAATGCATTCAGGTTATCCACCAGATAGGGGATTCCTTCATACTCATTATAAATGGGTATGATAACGGAGACATAATGGTTGTTTGACTCATGCATGTATATCCTGTTTGAATCTGACACGGATGCTTTTTATGAATTCCGCCGGGGCCATCCTTTTCCCGTTATATTCAATTTCCTGTATTTCAAGCATACCTTCCCCGCATGCCACATGAATTGTTTTAGTATCTTTTTGTATGCCGACTACATGACCAGGGACAGCGAGAAATTTCTCCTTGTTTTCAAAAACTCCTGCCCTCCAGAAGATGATTTTTTCCCCATTAAGAAAACTATACGCCCCTTGATATGGTTCTGCCGAGGCGCGTACCAGCCTGCTGATATCCCGGGCAGTTTGATTCCAGTTTACCTGGCTGTCTTCCGGCAGCCGGGGGTAACATCTTAATCCATGCCGGGAGCCTTTTACTTCAAAAGTATTCGGATTTTGAAATACTTTTTCCAAGGCTTCTTCATAGAGGAATGGGATATCCTGCACTGCTTTTTTTAAGATGTCCGCGATATAAGTCTGACTGGTGATGGGTATGGCCTTGCGGGATATTACATCTCCTGCATCCAGTTCCGGGTCCATTTTATGAATATTCCCGTAAATCTTATCTTCTCCGTTAATGATTGACCAGTTAACAGTCGCATTCCCTTTATAATCCGGCAGGTTTCCTAGATGAAAATTGAGAATCCCGCACTCAAACAGATCCAGGAAACTTTTCGGGATGGTATATTTCCAATTAACACTGATAGCTGCGCGGATTTTATCTTCTTTTATGATTTGTATAAGTTCTTCATTGCTGAGCGATTTCATCATGAAAAAGCGGGAACCGATTTCATTAGCCAGTAATTCAAAATCAGGGTGTTTAATATCATATTCTTCGTAAGCTTCTTCAGTTACGATGGCCTTGCAGGCAAATCCCTTTGATACCAGGTACCTGATCCCCTCATATAAATAGCGGGAGCGGCCAATGGCAATGATGTTTTTAGTGGAACTCATACTAAGTCCAGAATTTTTATGTTCTTATACATATGTTCCCCGCTCAATAACGCTTCACCTGCTTTGAGTCCGCCCGACTGCAGTCGAATGATAGGATCATATCCTATGGCGGATGGCAATATACCCATATGTCCGCTGTGAACATGCTCCGGGAAAAATCTGACGCGGTTATTTTCCAAATCACCCTTATGGATATCCCCTGCATAACGGAGGATAAACGGATCTGATAATTCGGACATTACCTGGTGAATACTTACCGGGGTGTTTATGCCTATCCACGGCTGATCAAAGGGATATGCAGTAAAAATAACAGCTTCCGCATCCCTGTAGGATGGAGGAATCCGAAAATCCGGGAAACCTCCAATCCAGTCAATCTGGTTCTGAATGTAATTTTCTTTATGTTCATTCCGGTCAATGACGGCCAGTCCGGCACAGATGCCAGCTAGGGTTTTTGCGATAAAAGGGCCAAAATCATTATTGCAAAGCAGGATGAACTTGTTTTTATATGGCGTAATGCCTGCGTCAAAAATCTGTTTTAGCGCCATATCGCCCAGGTAATTAAATACGTCCACTTCCGGATGCCGTTCGTTGGTGGCCCCAATTTTAAATCCCCGGTTTCTGATATATTGAATATCCATATCTGCTTCCCGCCATTCCCATGCTTCATACATCAGGGGGATAACCAGTTCATCCTTAGCATGGGAGAGCATGGTTTCATTCAAAGGCCTTAAATGACCTGAATTGGTAATAATATCTGCCTGTGCAATGATTTCCGTGCTGATATTATCTATATAATGTATATCCAGGGGGAATTCCTTATAGGTGTCTGCCAATTCACGGGTAGCGGAAAATACTTCTTCGACTTTACCGTAACGGGTTGTTTTTGAATAGGCAAAAACCCTTGCTCCGGCGATGGCGGCAAGAACAGGCGTAACAATATAAGCACCGGTGGCGGCCTCCGTCAGCACAGTTTTGCCTTTCAAATTCAGTTGCAGGGCGTTCACCTGCCTTACCAGTTTATCGATAAGCATCTTTAATAACTATTCAGTACATTAATAACATAGTCCACTTCCTCATTTGCCAGTTCCGCGTACATAGGCAAAGAAAGGCAATGGCCGGCCAGATATTCCGCATTCGGGAAATCACCAATTTTATATCCCAGGCCGGCATATGCTTTTTGCAGGTGGCATGGTACAGGGTAATGAAAGCCCGGAAAAATTTTTTTCTCATTCAGGAATTTAATAAGTTCATCCCGATTTTCAGTAGTGATTACGAAAAGATGAAATACAGAATCATGCCCGGCAGGCTGAACCTGCATTTTGATTTTCGGATTCTTCAATGCTGAGTGGTATCTGCCTGCAATTTCTTTTCTTCTTTGATTCCAGGCCGGCAGGTATTTTAATTTAATGTGCAGCGACGCGCCTTCCAGGCCGCCCATACGCATATTATAGCCAATTTCATCATGGTAATATCTGGTTACGGAGCCGTGGTTACGCAGGCTTTGCAGCTGTTTGGCATATTTTTCATTGTTGGTGGTTATTCCCCCTGCTTCCCCGCAGGCACCCAGGTTCTTACCAGGATAAAAACTAAAGCAGGCCATTTCTCCAAAACCGCCAACCGGTATACTCATATAGGTGGCACCCTGTGCCTGGGCGGCATCCTCTACCATGAAAATATCATGTTTATTACATATTGCCTGCACCGCGCTGATATCAAAGGGTTGTCCATAGAGATGCACCCCGATAACGGCCTTTGTTTTAGAAGTTATTTTTGCCTCCAGTTTGGAAGCATCTATTTCCCAGGTCTGCGGGTCGCAATCAACAAATACCGGGATTGCACCCGTATAGGATACCCCCCAGGCGGTAGCAATAAAGGTATTTGCCGGAAGGATCACTTCGTCTCCAGGACCGATGCCCAGGGCCAGCATGGCCAAATGCAGGGCACTGGTACCATTGTTTACGCCTACAGTAAATTTGGTTTTACAAAATGAGGCGAAGTCTTTTTCAAATTCTTCTACGAAGGGTCCTCCTGAAAAAGCGGTTTGGTCATATACTTTTTCAAAAGCTTCGAATACCTCTTTTTTAATCTGCTGGTGTTGTGCTTTCAGGTCAAGACAGTTAATTCTTTTCTCCATGGTTAATGAATGCGGTTATAGGGATTTAATAAATTTTGCAGGCACACCTGCTACTACGGTATTGGGCGGAACGTCTTTGGTTACAACCGAGCCTGCACCAATCAGGGCATTTTCGCCGATCGTGATCCCACACAAAATGGTCGCATTGGAGCCGATGGAAGCTCCTTTTTTTACGGTCGTTTCTATCACTTTCCAGTCTGCTTCCGTTTGGGGACTCCCGTCTGTATTCGTGGCCCTGGGAAACCGGTCGTTGGTGAACATGACACCATGCCCTACAAAAACATTATCCTCAATATGCACTCCTTCACATATAAAACTATGACTGGAGATTTTGCAGTTTTTCCCAATAAATGCGCCCTTCTGAATTTCTACAAAAGCCCCGATTTTTGAATTATCATCAATGGTGCAACCATAGGCGTTGACAAAATTGAATATACGGGTGTTCTTTCCCAGGTAGACGTTATTCAGGCTTTGTTTATCGTTATTGATGGTGACTAATTCCATAACTTTATTTTATTCTGACTTCTTTTCCGTTATGTTTAATGGATTCCTGGGAAGCTTCCAGTATCCTGACTACATTTTTTCCCAGCAGGGCATTCGACAAAGGAGATTTTTTTTGAATTACGGACTGAACAAAATCTTCTGCTACCCCGGCCAATGCCTCCCGGCTCGATAATTTCGGAATATATACATCGCCTGTTCGGTAATCCACCATAATATGTGTTTTGTCTTCATCTGTTTTGTGATTATAACCGGTATCGTAGACCCTGACTTTTTCTGAAGGCTCCAGATCATTATACAGGATCATTTTCTTATCGCCTCCGATCAGTGTTTGCCGCACTTTCACCGGGGAAGACCAGGAGCAGTTAAAATGGGCAATAAAATTTGAATTATAGTTAACCGTCAGGTAAGCGATATTTTCAATTTTATTCCGGGTATGCGATATGCCCGTCGCATTGATGCTTTCTGGTATTTCCGTAATGAGATAAGTCAGGATGGAAATATCGTGCGGGGCCAGGTCCCACAATACGTTGATATCGGGCTGGAACAGCCCCAGGTTGATACGGGAGGAGTCAAAATATAGCGGGGTGCCGATAACTCCTGTCGAAATAAGTTCCTTCATCTTCTGCACAGCGCCCGTATAGAGAAAAGTGTGATCTGCCATCAAAGTGAGGCCCTTTTGTGAAGCCAGGTTGATTAGTTCATCCGCTTCTTCAACGGAAGAGGTCATTGGTTTTTCGATGAGTACGTGTTTACCCGCCAGGATTGCACGTTTCGCGAGGCCAAAATGGGTAAATACCGGCGTGGCAATGATAACTGCATCTATGTCATTACTGCCGATGAGCTCTTCAGCATCCCTGACTCCCTGGATAGAGGGGAATGACCGGGCCAATAAATTTAATCTTTCCTGCCGGCCATCAGCCACCATTTTTACCGTACAACCCGGTGTGGCAAAAAAATTCCTTACAATATTTGGACCCCAGTAACCGTAACCTATTACACCGATGTTAATGTTGGACACTTGGATAAGGTTTAAAATGTACTTAAATTTAATTTATACAGGTTTCTATTATAAATTATTTAATGGACAGATCGGATTTTGCCGGAATAAAAATTTTAAAAGCTTTATTTGACCAGACTTCACTATAGTGATTTTTTTTAATAAATTCCAATAATATTTCATTCCTGCTTTTACTAACATTCCAGTTCAGAGTTGTTTCATTTGAGGAATAGTCCGGCCATTTTGATCCATTAATGCCCAATGTTCGAACAATCTGGAAAATTATGACAGGACGTATTTTAATCTCGGCGCTGCTTCGCAATAATTCATCATTAAATACGTCGGGCTGGTATAACCAGGGCCATGGATTTCGTAAATAAGGTTTTGTGTCTGTTAAGTAATGATATAATGGCATACAATCATAGGCCAGAACGTAGTCATTGGGGTTTACATATTTTGAACTTTCCTGTAATAATTCATTTATAGCCGTTGCCCTTTCCTTCGTGGTATAGATACACTTCATAAATTTATTGTTGATTTCATAATGCATATTCAGCCTGTTTTTCCTGTCATAATAAGGGTAATAAAAGGAATAATACAGGCAGGCAAATATGAGTAATCCACTACTAAATTTTTTCACCTCAGACAACTGGCTCTGGTTAAGAGTAAGATTGGAGGGGGGATTTCCGAATTTTTCTGAATGCTTTGTGTTTAAACCCACAAGAGTTAGCGTAAAAAGGTATTCAAAAACGATCGGAAATGCTATCCAAAGGGAATAAATGATTACGGTTTCTATACCAGTGGAGCTGCCCAGAGGATGCACTACTGCTATAAATATGCCTAAATACATCAGAAAACTGATTTCTTTGTTCTTATTCAGAATAATAATGGCAATAGCCATGGTTAAGCATATTCCGTTTAAAAGGTATATAATACTTACATAATCAATATATTTTATTACAATCAGAACGACGATCAGGGCAAGAAACAGGTATTTTGAAAAAATATATTTGACAAGGGTAAAAGGATATTTTAATCTGATTATTTGAACAACAGGGATGACAAAAAGTATAAAGGAGAAAAACAGCGTGGCAGCTATAATTGAGAATTTATACTGGCCATAAAGTAGTTTTATCAAATTCATGATACCGTAGAGACTATCCGTTCCATCCACTTGTTTTGTTGCTTTGCCCATCGCAAAAACAACTTTCAGTGAATTCATATATATATGTAAATGACCGATCAGATGCATGATCATCAAAATAAAGCCGGTACATACAAGGAGTCCAAATAGAAAAATCAGGCATTGAATAATTTGTTTTTTTAAACCGGTATTTTGAAGGTAACCATGATAAATAATTCCGGAAATTATTCCAATTCCCAATATATTGGGAGTCCGGTTAAATACATTGGCAGCTACAAAAGCGCCGCTTAAAAAAATAAGGCCTGGTTTATTCTTATGTAACCCAAAAAATAGAAAATATGCAACTAGAATGTAAATAAGTGATGAAAGATTGTTGTAATAAAATTCTTTAGGGTTATTATTCATAAAAAGTACAAGGATCAATAGGCTTAATTGCAGGTAACCCGTATTCAGGAAATTCTTCAGTAATTTATAAGCTATGTATATGGTAGCTGTACATGTAATAACTCCTGTTAACCGCAGTCCCCATAGACCCAATCCGGGGAATATTTTTAGATAAATGCCTCCGATTATACCAGATAGCCAAAACATGAAGTTGTATTGAGCAGATTCCGGATTTTTGAAAATCTGCTGGTAAAAACTTGCGTAGGATCCGGAATCAGCCATATCCACACCCTGGAAAATGAAGATAAGCTGGAATATAAACAGGATTGTAAAGAACAGTAGTGTGTTCATTTTTCTTCCTGATTCTGCAGAAGTGCTTATTATTTGTTCATTTTTTAATGTGAAAAATTTCATTTGTAAATCAGGCTTTGTATTTAAGGGCGTCTTTGATTTTGATATGTAGCACAATGGTTATTGAAAAATATAATATTTTAATCCTGTTTACTAAACAGGAGATTCTTAAAAACAAAACATAATACAATAAAATAAATGAGATAAACAATGGCAAAAGCCAGGGTAGCCCCAACAGCACCATACCAGTTTACCAAAAAATAACTAACCAGGACTAAAAGAAAGAAATTTATAAATTCCATAATGATATATGTTTTTGTCATCGCTTTTGCAAGCAATAAATAGCCCAGTATCCACCCCATGATTTTTAAAATATCTCCGATCAGTTGAAATGCAAAGAGACCCTGCATGCCAGAAAAAGCTTTTGTAAACAGGACGTGAATTATAAATACCCTGAAAATGAAAATAACGAGCGTCGTGATTATCAAAAATGGTACGATCAGTTTGTAAACCGACAATATTTCATTTTTCAGTTCCTTTTTTGTTTTTAATTCTGACAGTTTAGGTAAAAAGTAAACACTGAGAGAGGTGGTAATCACCATTAAGTACATACTTGATATTCTGTTGATACCTTCCCATAATCCGGCATCTGTGACGGAATTGCGTGTAATTATGAAATTTCTTACAATCATCTGGCCTGCAGGAACCGTTATGGCGCTTGCGATAGCCATTAAGGAGTAGTGCCCGAGTTTAACGGCGACCTGCTTATTGAATTTGGAAAGAAACGATTTCCATTTGAACCAATAGGATTTTGCTACTATCCCCAGTGTGATAAAAAATACGATTGACTGAAAAGTAACCGTGGATACAAGGGCACCATAAACACCCAGCCAGAGAGAAAGAATAACAGCAAACAACATGCCTACAATGCTTCCGATGATGTTGGCAATTACATATTTTTTATATTCTTTGAAACCGTTAATAGCGGCAGTTAACAATGCGTTTAGTGCATATAGTAAAATGGTGCCTCCAAATAAATAAAAGACAGATTTATAATGAATGTCATGCAGGATATTTTCTGAAAAATATCCGGCTCCGGCAAATAGAATGAGGCTTGATATCAGGGATAAAATAACTGTAATCCAAAAGCCAGTGCCGAGATAAAGTATGTAATCCTTTTCGGAATTGGAAAATTCTGAAGTGTACTTTGTAATGCCAGCATTTATGCCACCGTTGGAAATGCTGAGCATAATTTGGGCGAAATTATTTAATTGCCCTAAAAGTGCCACACCAATTGGTCCGATAACAGCCGCAACGACCTTAACACTTACAAAACCCGTAAGCATTCTGATTACTGTTGCAACGGCATTTAAAAACGATACCTTAACAAGGTCTGTAGAAAGTATTTTTTTTGCTTTGATCAGCATATTATTTTATTACATTGCTGCTTCGCCATGTCGGTCACAGTGGCAACCAATCAATTCGAGTCATTTATTAATTTGTGAAATGCACTGATTTTTTTAATAGAGATTCTTAAAAGGTTCGTGAAAACCTTTTAAAGATTTCCCTGTTAATAAACTCTAAAAATGCATCTTAATTGTGTGTATTACAGTTCAATAGATATTGAGGATCGTGGAAAAGACATGTCCTTTTTTTAATACCGGATAAGATTTTGTCTTTTCAGGATATTTTGATAGCTTTTTTATTGTATTCTTCATAAGAAGATCTGATATCATATCCATAACCGTGGCCATACCCGTAACTAAATTTGCCAAATCCGCGGTTCTTAACCCCGTTAAAGATAATTGACACATTCTTAATGTTATAGGATGCCATATCCTTATTCAAAAGCTCAATATGGGACTTAGGTGTATGATTGTGTCGGATAACAATTAATACCAGATTACATAAAGGCGCGAGTACAAGACCATCCGTTAAAACCTTAAGAGGCGTGCTGTCAATAACAAGCACATCAAATTTTTTGTCCAGATAATTCAATAATATTTCTAGTTTACCGTTAACAAGTAATTCTGAAGGCTCGTCAACCAGATTGCCGGCTTGTACTATATAAACATTTGCATGTTTGGTAGTTGGATAGATAATTTCTTCTTCGGTAACGTTTCCTATTAAATAATCAGTTATACCATTTGATTTGGGAACACAAAAAGTTTCTCTTAATTTAGGTTGATATAAATCAAGTTCCAATAACGCCACTTTTTTGCCACTTCGGGCAAGACTCATAGCCAGGTTGGTGGATACAAAACTTTTGCCATCGCCTTTTATGCAGGAAGTTACTAATATCCGTTTGAAATTACCGGGAGGTATTCCCTGTTGTTTTAGCCCGGTTCTGATCAGCCGGAACTGTTCCGCAATGAAACTTCGTTGTGCGTTTTCTGTTACAATTTTACTTTTCAGATCTTCGTGAATAATTTCTCCAATGATTGGGAATTTGGTAAGTTTTTCAATATCACTCCTGTATAAAATCTTACTATTGAATATGTCCTTTATGGAAATTAGCGAAATGCCAAAAGTAATAGGAACAACCATTGCTAAAAGAACTAAAAAAAACTTTTTGGGACTTACAGGTGTTCCTGATGTTGTTGGGTTACTTACAATATAACAATCGGGAAGTATGGAAGTAATAGAATAGGCAGTCTCTTCCTTTTTCTGCAAAAGGAACGAATAGATATCGTTTTTTATATTTTGCTGGCGACTCACTTCAACCAATTGTCTTTCTTTCTGGGGAACCGTGCTTAGCATGGAGGAATACCGGTTTTTTGCCTCTAACAGGGTAGCTTTGCCGGCCTCTATATTTCTTCTCTGGCTGCGTATATTTTCCAGAATATTAGGTTTTGTTTTTTCTATTTCTTCCTGCAGGGATAGCATAATTGGATTATTTTCTGCAGTTGTTCTTTTTAATTTTTCATATTGGGCTTCAGTCGTAGATAGTGTATTCAGTAATTGGGATAGGGATGGGTCATTAATATTAAAAGTAGACGGGACTATATTTCCATTGTTTGATTTTGACTTTACATATTTTTCAACTTCATCCAGGGCAGACAACTGAAGATCCAGACTGCTTAATTGCTTGTCATTCGATTCTATACTTTCCAAATACTGTTTACTTTGCTCACTCATGTTAACAACGCCTGTTGCATCACGGTATTTTTGTATACTGCCTTCTACTGAATCCAATTCCTTTGAGGCATTTTTTAAACGTTCATCAATAAAATTCAGGGTTTTAAATGCGATGCTGCTTTTCCTGTCAGCTGAAGCCTGGTTATAAGCAATAATGATTTCAGAAATAATCTGTTCACCCCTGAAAGAAATAGGATCTTTTATAGATAGGTTTATTATGGATGATTGTTTGTTCGCAGCTGAAACCATCAGATTTCCAAGCAAACTGTTTGTGGCATGATCCAGTGTTATAAGGTTAAAATAAAATTTTCCACCTGCCTCCCTCTTTTTTAAGTTGGGGTAATAATGGGGGTTTTTTAAAAACCGTATGGTTCCCCATGGAGAATTAATCCATTCATTTAAAGGATACCTGTTGTTATTGATCAATATGCTGCTGTCTGAATTTGTAAAGCTGAAATATATTTTTTTAGATTCTTCTATATTACTTGGATCGGGAACTTCCACGATTACAGGACTCGTGAGGTAAGCAGATGTTGTTTCCAGGCCCCTCCAGCCTTTTTCTTCATATATGGGCGCATATAGATTTAGTGTTTTGACGACAGCCATAATTAATGAGTTGGAATGGAAAATTTCAAGTTCATTTTCAACAATTTTTTTAGTGCCGAAAACATTTAAAATTTCTTCCATTTTGGAATCTTCCTGTCCTTTTTTCTCGTCTTTAATTAAAACACTCGCTGTAGTTTCATAGATGGGAATTGTAAATTTCAGGTAAAAAAATAAACAACAGGCACTTATGATAAGTGAGATGATAAATAAGGGCCAGTAGGGAAGGAATTTTATTAAAAGCTTGTGGAAACCATTATTCTCTTTTTCCAGAGTATTGTGGTTTGTCTTTTCCATAATAAGTTAAGGTTTAATACAAATTAGGTACAAAAAAACACTAAAATTTAACCTGGCTGACCGCAACTATTAAAAAGGAAAGAATTGCAAAAAATATCGGTATGGTCTGTGAATTCTTTTCTTTAACAAGTCTCTGGCCATTGGACGATACGATTAAAACGTCATTGGATTTTAAATAATAATAAGGGGAACTTAAAATACTTTGATCCGTTAAATTTATGTGCTTGACTATTTTTTCACCCTTTTCATTTTCTCTGATTAAAAGAACATTATTTTTTTCTCCGTATATGGTAATATCGCCTGCAAAACTAAGTGCTTCCAGGATACTTAACTTTTCCGTAGGAGTTGTAAATACCCCCGGCCTGGAATACTTCACCCATTACACTTACTTTGAAATTCAAATAGCGAATTGTTACAATCGGGTCAATTAATAACTTTTTTTCGATTATTTTTTCTGTTATAATGGATGAAAGTTGAAATTTAGTCAGACCCAGTACATGAATCTGGCCGAGAATTGGAAACTGGATATTCCCGTTTTGATTTACAAGATATCCAATGGTCAGGGTATTGATGGAGGTGGCTGCTAAACTGGTAATGTTAGTAGATTCATTAGGTGCATTAAAGATTGCTGAAGCTTCAGGGCTGGAACTGGTAACAATAATGCTCAATAAATCATTGATTTGAATCTGAGGTTCCGCAAGGGGAAATTTGTTGGCAATGATTTCATCTTTGATTTGCGGGAAATAATTCATTTCCTTAGGGCTTGCGCAGGAGGAAACAAAAAGAACTAAAAGTAAATAACAGGAATATTGAAAACCTTTATTAGGAAATTTACCGGGGAAAGCTGAAAAAGCTCTAAAAATTGAATAAATCAATGTAATAGGTTAATTAGGAGTATAATCAGTATTAAAAAAGGGGTTTTTCAGGCGGAATACGGAGGCAAATAGATGGTAATCAATCGGTTGTATAAACTGCCCGTTTTACACATCCAAGGCTTAAATATAATAAAAATTATTAAAGGTGCAAATTGATACCCGATTCAAAACCAAATCACTGTTAAATTACGTTATGGTACAATTATACAACACAGGATTTAAGAATTGCGACGGAAATATCATTGTGAAAATGAATAGTTTCTGTTGTTTTAATATTTGAATAAAACCCGGAATGATTATAAATAGGGGCATCACCCTTTTTATGAAAGAGGCTAAATACCTTATGAACAAATAGTAAAAAGATTATGAATTGCCCTTTGGTTTCAGTCATAATGCCGGTTTATAACAGCAGCAGGTATTTGAAGGACGCAATAAACAGTATTTTGTCTCAATCCTACAAAAACATCGAACTGGTTATCGTTAATGACGGATCTACTGATTTAAGCAGGAACATCATACTGTCTTATTCAGATCCCCGTATACGCTTATTCGAAAATGAGCGCAATTCAGGCATTGTATATTCCAGAAACAAGGGACTTCAGGAAGCCAGGGGTAAGTATATTGCAAACCTGGATAGTGATGATATTGCTTTACCGGAAAGAATTGAAAAGCAGGTTAACTTTTTGGAGAATCATTCCGATTATGGCATGTGCGGAACTTTTTTTTTTACTATGGATCATAATGGGAAGTTGCTAAAAAAAAGACAATTCCCGACGAATAATAGAAATATAAAAACTTTTTTAATTCTTGGAAATTGTTTTTGCAATTCAACTGTAATGATCAGGGCCAAATTGGCAAAAGGACTAAAATATATTGAGCAATATTATGTTGGAGAAGATTATGAATTATTTTATAGAATCTCAAAAATAACGAAAGTGGGCAATCTGCCCTTTTACGGGTCTTGTTACAGGGAACATGATAGCAGCATCAGTGTTGCAAAATTGAATGATATGCTGGCTATTGTTAATAAAATAAACGATCAGATCTTAATTGATCTGAATATTCGGGTCTCAGAAATGGATATGGAAATTCACAGGAATTTTATTAACAGTAACATTGGGTTTTTTAATAACGATATTCGTATAAAAGAGCTTGAAAACTGGTTGATTAAATTTTATACAATTATCAAAAGTAAAAACGGGTTCGATCATAAACTTATCTACAGGTTGATAACGGATAAATGGATCGTAATAACATACAATGCCAGGCACTATCAAAAACTATTTTACAACAGGTTATTTCAGCTGAATAAAACATCTTATCTCATACGCCTGGCAAATAGGATATTTGGTAAAGTGGCAAGTCAAATCAGGCGGTGAAGTATTAAAAATATTTAAGTATAAATAATTTTGAATCTTGAATATATTAATTTTATTTGGGGGTGGAGCATTGTTCATGTATTTACTTATTCGTAAGCCTGAACTGATCGCTGTATTATTATTTACATTAATAATAGCCAGAATAAATTTTGATCTGAAAGGGCTGCCTTTAAATTCGAGGGCCACTATCTCATTGGTTTTATTAGGCAGAATCTTAATGGATAAAGTTCAATTAAAAATTTATTCATTTCTTGGAAATCCGACTACGAAACTTCTGATAATATTCCTGGTGTATATTATTTTTGTTTCATTATCTCAGGATTTATTCACAATGGATTTGCTTAAGGAAAGCATATCTTCTGTTTTGGCAGTTTTTTTTATTTACTATTTTTTCCTTAATAATCACAATGCGGATCAGCTTAAAGCAGCTGTGATTGCTTCCGGTCTCATTTGTTTTGCCGACCTGGTCTATACTTACGTTGTTTTCGGCGGTTTTCCTATGCACAGACTTTCCGACGAGTATGCAAGTAGTGATTTTAGTGGTTCGTATTATGAGGTATTAAACGGACCAAACTGGAATTTTTTTGGTCAGGTTTGCGGCATGAGCTTTGTTTTTTTGCTTAGTGATATTATTAAAAACCGGTCTTCAAAAAAGTTTACCACCTGGCTTCTCCCGGTAATGCTTTTAGGTGTGTTGATGTCTACTTCAAGAAGTGCATTATTGGGATTGCTGGTTGTTTCCATACTGATTATATTAAACGGGATCAATTACAGGGAACAAAAAAGGAAGATTGTAAAAATAGGTGCATTTTTTTTGGGATCTGCTGTAATAGGGTTATTGATGTTTTCGATATTTGGCAAATATCTGAACCTGGACAGTAAATTTATTGATGATTTGATTTCACGTATGTCAGATGAGCCGGTTGCGATATTTAATAAGGCCCTGGGGCAGCCATATAATGTAAATAATCTTGGTTCTATGTATTGGCGGGAGGAATCGTCGGAGAATGCCTATGCAGCTTATATGAATTTGAATTTAAATGAGCAGATATTTGGAATCGGGAGTACCGGATTCGAAGTGAGGGATTTAGGCCAGGGATATAATGCTCATAATGCAACCTTGTTGCTTCTGATTGAAAACGGAATGGTCGGGTTTGTCCTGTTCCTTTTGCTTGTAGGGGGAACGATTATACAATCAATATTGAGGAAAAATTTTTCTCCTTCACTGGCTGTGTTAATTTTTACCATCATATATGGTTTGGGTCAAAATAGGGAATGGACCAGTATAACAACCTATTTATTTCTTTTTTGCGTGGTAGCCGAACTCCATTCTTTGCGTATGCAGGATTACAAGGAAGACATGGCTCATGATGATTTAGCTGAAAATCCTTGATTGTACGGGAAAATGAACAGGAAAACCTCGAAGAATATCGTTAATCCGGCAGGACTTTATATACTGGGTTCCTTATACCCTTATGTTACAGGTGGAATGGAGATTTTTAATTACTATTTCCTAAATTATCAACTAAGTGATACAAAAAATACGATTTATTATTTAGGGGAAAGAAGAACAGAAAGTCTAAATGGATTTTTTATACCTTTTAAAAAACGCTGGCCGGTTAAATTATTTTATCCGATTCAGTTTTTTATTTCCGTATTTAAGGTGCGAAAACTGGTCAATTTTGCTTATTTAAGTTATGCCGAGCAATCCTGGATTATTGTTTATTCCCAAAGTTTCATTTTGCGATTTTTCAAAATCCCCTATATTATAACAATACATTGGGGTAAAGAACCGGACTGGAAATTCAGGTATCCATTTGTGAATTATTTCAGGAATGCGCATGCGGTTATTGGCGTTTCAGAGCCGATTTGCATTTCATTCAAAAAGTCCATTCCGGACCAGGAATTTCATTTTATTCCTCCATTGATTCCTTTTCAGCAGTCTGTAAAATCGAAGCAGGAATTAAAAACACGATTGGGATTCGGTAATAATGAGAAAATACTTCTTTTTGTTGGTTCGCTGAAAGCAATGAAAAACCCCGATAAAATCATTGATGCATTTAGAAAAATTGGTAACGGCTGGCTTGAAAAGGAAAATGTCCGGCTTGTTATTGCAGGTAAGGGGGAAATGGAAAAGGAGTTAACGAGAAGGATTGCAGATTACGAGCTGGGCAAATACATTCGATTGGAGGGACTTGTTACAAGGGATACGATCCCGGATTATTATAAAGCAGCCGATGCATACATTATTTCCTCCGATTACGAAGGTACTTCGCTTTCGCTTTTGGAAGCTATGTATAACAGGCTGACAATCATTGCTTCAGATGCTCCCGGGATAAACCGGATGCTTGTACATGAACAAAACGCCCTGCTTTACGAAACAAAGGACAGTTCCCGGCTCGCAGAATCGATTAAAAGAATATTTTCAGATCCCCTTTTGGCAGAATACCTTGCGGAAAGGGCTTTTACCGATTTTAATGCTAAATATTCCTATTTGTCTATGATAAAGGAATACCAGTCAATATTTTCTTCGGTTTCATTTTGATTATTTACGAAATTTTTCTATTATTAACCTTCGTATAAATACCTGGAAAAAGACGGGTTACGCTATCCGATTATCCTGAGAAACCGAAAAAATTAGACCTTAACCTAAGAATTATGTGCGGAATCTCTGGATTTATCGATTTTAAAGCCGTAAATGGCAGAACAGAGCTTAAATCCATGACGGATGCCCTTCTGCACAGGGGCCCTGATGCACATGGATATTTTTTCAATCAATTTTCAGACTATGCCGTTGGCCTCGGGCACAGAAGACTTTCAATAATTGACCTTTCTCCTGCGGGCAATCAGCCTATGCAATTTTTAAACGGGCGATATTGGATCGTCTATAATGGAGAGATCTATAATTTTGCAGAAATCAAAGTAATATTAGCGGATCTGGGACATCGCTTTGAAACGCAGTCTGATACCGAAGTTATCCTTCATGCTTACCATGAATGGGGCATTAACGCTTTGAAGTATTTTGTCGGCATGTTTGTCTTTGTGATTTATGATTCACTAAAGGAAGAACTGTTCTGCTGCAGGGACCGGGCGGGAGTAAAACCATTTTTTTATTATTGGAAAGATGATTTGTTTCTTTTTGGGTCAGAACTAAAAGCCTTAATGGCAAATCCAAATTTTCAGAAGGAAATAGAAATAAATGCCGTGGGATCCTATATGCAATTTGGTTATGTCCCGGCGCCGCATTGCATATTTAAAGATACCTTCAAATTGCTTCCTGCTCATTTCCTTATACTGGACCTGAAAAAAAAGAAAATAGAAACGGGGAAATACTGGAACGTTTATGACTTTTATAATAAGGAAAAATTAAAAATACCCATCAGTGATGCCATTTTGGAAACGGAAAAAGTGCTTGAGAAGGCATTTAATTACAGGATGATCGCAGATGTACCGGTAGGTGTTTTTTTAAGTGGGGGATACGACAGTTCCTGCCTTGTTGCCCTGCTGCAAAAGAATAATACACGGAAGCTGAAGACTTTTACAATTGGTTTTGAAGATGAGAAACTGAACGAAGCGGCGTTTGCAAAGCAGATCGCAAATGTTCTGGGTACGGATCACCATGAATATTATTGCACCGAAAAAGATGCCCTGGATGTGATTCCACGGCTTTCATTTTTCTACGATGAGCCTTTTGCCGATAATAGTGCGATTCCAACGATGCTGGTAAGCAAAATGGCCAGGGCAAGCGTAACCGTCGCATTGTCAGCTGATGCCGGAGATGAAATTTTCGGAGGATATGACCGATATGACTGGATGCTAAAATATTACAGGAAGATGAATGCCATTCCATCAATAGCCAGAAATAGCGGGGCTGCATTATTAAGATCCATTCCCATTGACAGGTGGCCAACATTCCGGGATAATAACATATTCAGAAGAAGGTATCAAAAGTTAACTGCTTTATTGAAAGATCCCAGTCCACAGAATATTTTCCTCGGGATGACTGTAAATTATAATGACAGGGAAAGAAGTGATCTTTTCAGCGATAAAATTGAAACCATTTTTTCAGCACATTTTAGCCAGGAATTAAAAGTTGAGCAGTTTGACCCTTTGACCTATGCCATGGTAAAAGATTACCAGACATATATGGTAGATGATATTCTTCAAAAAGTTGACCGGGCTACCATGTCTGTTAGTCTTGAAGGCAGGGAGCCTTTTTTAGACCAGCACATTATAGAGTGGGCAGCCAGTTTGCCGGTTGAATATAAAATTTATCATGGCCAGCGTAAATACATATTACGTCAGATTGTTCATCAATATGTACCTGAGAAATTGATGAACAGGCCAAAATCGGGCTTTATAGTTCCAATGAATAGCTGGTTAAATAACGTCTTGAAGCCCTTGGTTGATAAATACCTTGACGATGCATTTATTAAGAAACAGAATATTTTTAATGTTGGATATGTTTCGCAGATAAAAAGAAGTTATTATGTTGCTAAAAAGGAAAATGATCAAAAAATATGGTTCCTGTTAATGTTTCAAATGTGGTACGACAGGTGGATGAATAATAATTATTTATAACACCCTTAAATAAAATTCTAAATGCAGGAAAAGTATTTTACATGCCGGGTATGAAAATCCTGATGGTTATAGATTCCCTTGGAAAAGGAGGCAAGGAAAGGCGGATGCTTGAACTTATCAAAGGCCTTAAAAAGGTGGATGATCAGTTTGACATATACCTTGTTGCGCTAACTGATCATGTGGATTACGATTATGTGTATGAAATGAAGATAAAGTTTGAGGTTTTAAAAAGAAAATTTAATAAGGACCTGACCATTCCGTTTAAATTGAAAAGGATCATATCTGAATTTAAGCCGGATATCATTCAATCGTGGAGCACAATGGCAAGCGTTTATCTTTCAGTCTCTAACTTATTTAACAGAACACCCATGATCAGTGCCGTATTGGCTGATGCTCCGCTTCATTTGAATTTATTTAACAAGCATTATTTCAGGGTCAAATTAATAACTCCTTTCACCAGCTTATTTATATCCAATTCAAAGGCGGGGATCCTGTCTTATAAAACACCAAGACAAAAGTCGATCTGTATTTATAATGGTATTGACATCAAACGGTTTGAAAACCTGCGACCCGTAATTGGTTTGCGAAAGGAGATTTTAGGAGATAAATCAGGTGAATTATTTATTATCGCCATGGTAGCTTCATTTGATGAAAGAAAGGATTTTGAAACGTTGGTAAATGCAGCAATTGAATTGTGTGCGAAAAATGCGTCACTTGTCTTCCTGTTGGTAGGAAAAGGTCCAACACTCGAACATTTGAAAAAGAAAATCCCTGAAAAATTGTTAAGGGACCGGCAAATAATATTTACCGGGAAAAGAGATGATATTGAATCTATACTTCAGATCATAGATGTCGGAGTTTTAATGACGAACACTGAAAATCATGGTGAAGGGATATCCAACTCCATAATTGAATATATGGCCTCGGGTAAACCGGTTCTGGCTACCCGAGGAGGAGGTACAGATGAGGTGGTAAAAGATAATTTCAACGGGTATTTGATTGATCCACGCAATGTAAATCAATTGAAAGAGAGGATCAATAATTTGTATAATAACAGGAATCTTTTACAGGAATTGGGAGAAAACGCACAAAAATATGTTTGGGAAAATTTTGATCTTGAAAAGAAAACGACAGAATATATTGATATATATCGAAATTTAAATCTGAAAGCAAGAAATGATTAATTGGGTAAGACGGTCTCTCTGGAATTTAGTTTTACCCGGAATTTAAAATGATGAAATGAATATTCTGATAACCGGCGCTGCCGGATTTATAGGTTCCCACACTTCGGAAAAATTGGTTTCAAAAGGTCATTATGTGGTTGGACTGGATAATTTTGACCCGTTTTATCCGCGTCATTTTAAATTGCAAAATATTGAAGGTTTAATTGGAAATAACCGGTTTTCTTTCCATGAAGGAGATATTCTGGAAAGAGATTTTTTAAATAATATATTTAACCAATACAATATTGAAGTCGTAATCCATTTGGCAGCAAAGGCGGGTGTCCGGCCTTCGATAGAAAACATAGGTGATTATTACCAAACAAATGTTATGGGTACCGTTAACATCCTGGAATGTATGCGGGAAAATGGAATTACGAAAATGCTATTTGCATCTTCTTCTTCGATTTACGGGAATAACACGAAAACACCTTTTGCTGAAACGGATTTCGTGGATAACCCCATTTCACCGTATGCAAGTACGAAAAAAAGTGGAGAATTGCTTTGTCATGTGTATTGTCACCTGTATGAATTTGATATTACCTGCCTCCGGTTTTTCACTGTTTTTGGACCCAGGCAACGCCCCGACCTGGCTATCCATAAGTTCACGCGGTTTATTGATGAAGGTAAACCAATACCTGTTTTTGGAAATGGCAGTACAGGACGAGATTATACCTATATAAGCGACATTACAGATGGTATTGATTGCGCGTTGCACAAAATGAAAAGCTTCAAGTTATATAACCTCGGAGAATCAAGGATCATATTATTATATGAACTGATAAAAACTATAGAAGACAGGCTGGGTAAAAAGGCTATACTGGATATGAAACCCATGCAGCCTGGTGATGTACAGATCACCTATGCGGATATAGAAAAGGCCAGAAGGGAAATAGGGTATAATCCGCAATTTGACCTGAAAAATGGCATAGATCATTTTGTTACCTGGTACCAGAGTAAAAAATCGGGTCTTTATCCAGACCATATACAGCGTAGCGCTGCTTTCTGATAAGGATCAGAAGGAATACCCAATGCAATTCCGGAAGCGGCAGGTTTCATATGGAATGCGACTAAATTGAAAAAATGGTAAAACGCAGACTAGGTATTGTTAACAGCATTTCTATAAAAATGTCTTATGGCGGAGTTGCCCCTTTCATCAAGAACCTGGATCCGTTTATGCAGGAAGAATTTGATGTTAGCTATATTGTGCTTCCCGGTTCGCTGGGAGGCATTAAAGTCATCCCTCAAAGATTTATATTTCTTTTATACCTGCTAGGGAAAAAAAAGCAGTTAAAAAGTTGTGATGTTATTTTATCTCACGTTCCTGAAGGGTCCTATATAGTTTCGTTCGGTAAAGTCCCCTTCATCCATATTTTCCATGGGAATTCCAATCCAATGTCGCATTCCAGGTATTGGTACGGCAAATATTTTAAATCGGTATTTGACCGGATGGAACAACGTATAATAAAAACAGCAAGCCTGATGTATACGGTAGGTGTAGAACGAAAAGGAATTCCAAAAATTTTCAACCCGGTATTACATTCGGTAAAAATAAAGGCCAATTCAGAACGAAGCGGATTGGTTTTTTCAGGGCGGCTGGAGAAGGTCAAAAATATAGACAGGCTGATAAGAATGTATGCAGGGCTTCCGGAGTCGGTTCAAAATGAAAACCCGTTTTATATTGCCGGTACCGGTACCCTTGAAGGCTCACTGAAAAAACTTGTTTCTTTCTTAGGTTTGGAGAATAAAATAATTTTTCTTGGAGAATTGAAAAATGAAGATATGGTGGAAGCAAATTCTACCAAAAAAATCCTTTTGATGGCTTCTTCGCTGGAGGGAATGCCAATGGCTATTGCAGAGGCTCTTTCGGTAGGAGTTCCTGTAATTTCAACAGATGTTGGTGATATTGCCCGGATTATAAATAATAATGTAAACGGTTTTTTACTGCCGGTTACTTTTACGGATGATGAGTATATGGAATGCATCTACAGAATATTAAAAGATTATGACCGGTTTTCTAAAAATGCATTATGCTCTGCAGAAATCTTTCGCTCCGATAAAATTGCCGCGGCTCTGATAAGTGATATTAACAGAATAATTAAATAATAGTGAAAATAATCCTTATTCACAGTTATTACAGGTTAAGGGGAGGGGAAGATGAGGTATTTGAACAGGAGTTTGAGCTATTGAAACAAACAGAGGATGTAAGAGCAATTACCTTTCGCAATTTAACCGGCTGGAGGGGAGCTGTTCAATTCCTCCTGTCAATCTGGAATATTAGTGTAGCAAGGAAGGTAAAGCGGATCATTTTCCGGTTTAAACCGGACATTATCCAGATATATAATTGGCACTATGCTACAGGGCCCATAATCATTCGGGTAGCAAAAAAACTGGGAGTCAGGGTTGTTATCAATGTACCTAATTACCGCCTTCTTTGCCCTTCTGCTACTTTAGTGCATAATGGCAAACTATTTACCGGCAGCATTGATAAAAGGGGATTTCCCTGGCTGGCTATTAAAAAAAAAGTATACCACAATTCTTTTTTCCAAAGTTTCTGGATGGCTTTTGTAGTTTACTTTCACAAAAAAATAGGAACCTGGCATAAAGTGGACCTGTATATAGTGCCTACGAGTTCGGTTAAAAAATTATTCACCGAAAATAAAAGTTACCTGGACCTGCCTCCGGAAAAGTTTGCTGTAAAGCCAAACTTTTCTGTTAATACGGTTGTTTTATCTGCTAAAAGAGGCAGTCATTTTTCGTTTATCGGTCGCTTATCTGAAGAAAAAGGCATTCATGTTTTACTTGAAGCATTTAAAAACAGCCCTCATGAACTGGTTATTGCCGGCAGCGGACCTTTATCGAAAATTATAAGCGAAACCTGCTCCGGGAATTCCAATATTCAATATGTCGGCAACCTCAGTAAAGAAGGTGTAAAAGCAGCTTTGAGCGCCAGCACGGCCTTGATTTTTCCCTCGATATGTTTTGAAACATTCGGGCTGGTAATTACAGAGGCTTTCTCCGCCGGTTGTCCTGTAATTGCTTCTGATATTGGGTCTCCAACGGAACTCGTCCGTGAAGGAGTAACCGGATTGTTTTTTAAAGCGGGTGATAAGAGTTCCCTGCGTAACCGGCTGGATTTCTGGAAAAACCTGAACGAGGCCGGAAAGGAACAATACAGGAAAAATTGTATTTCAACCTATGAAAATCTATATACACCCCTTAAGAACCGCGTACAACTTATATACATTTACCAGTCTGTAATAAATAATAATTCCGGTATGATATGATTTTGTAAAACTTCGGACGGATGAAAACCTGAACAATTGGTCCGGGCTGAAAAAAATCGCAATCATCAGTTAATTGAAGCATCCATGAGAAGGAAGAAATTGTTTGGTGTTAATATAAATCTTGGAGATTATTCTTCTTTTGTCGAAACTATTATCTCACAGGCTTCTTCTGAAGGCTATTCCGGCTATGTGTGTGTTGCAAATGTTCACATGCTCATGGAAGCATATCATTCAGACCGGTTTACCCAAATTTTAAATCGTGCAAGTCTGGTAACTCCGGACGGAATACCTCTCAGGTGGGCTTTAAGATTTTTATTTGGAATTAAGCAGGACAGGGTGGCGGGAATGGATTTGCTGTCAGATCTGTTGATTGCCGCCGAAAGGCAGAAAATTCCCGTTGGTATTTATGGAGGGGCGCAGGAAATGCTGGATAAAGCAAGGGTATATTTTGAAAAGAAGTATCCCGGTCTTGTACTCGCAAAAATATACAGCCCTCCTTTTAGACCCCTGACTGCACTGGAGGACGAAGAAATTATTCAGATGTTCAATGAATCCGGAGCCAGATTGATTTTTGTTGTCCTGGGTTGCCCAAAACAGGAAAAATGGATGGCTTCCATGCAAAACAGGATTCATGGAATAACGATTGGAATCGGGGCAGCGCTTCCGGTTTTGGCGGGTGTTTATAAAAGAGCACCGATTTGGATGCAGAAGTCCGGATTGGAATGGTTTTATCGTTTGGGACAGGAACCCCGGAGATTGTTTAAACGGTATGCAACTACCAATTCATTATTTCTTTACTTATTATTGAGAGAAAAATTTCGGATTGGCAAAAATATACCCGAAGAAATGACAGATCCGGAAGAAAGTTTATAAAAAAATAATCAATAACATTAATTTTCATAAAACCAAATTTGGAACTACTTATTTTGTAAATCTGGATAAATTAATTCAGACATATCATTCCCATTTCAGGATAAAATTGACGTGAATTAATATTATGAGTTATCCTCAAATGTGGATTACTTATTATACGCTAGAAATCAATAAATTAATTCGTTTATAGCCAGTTACGCCGGAATTGATGGTTTCCTGACCCGGATTTTGGCAAGAAATTTGACTTCAAATACGGAATAAGAAAGAGCTTTTAGTTTCTTATCATACTTATTCCTCAATCCAATATCCAGCGCTATGGGAATTAAATTCTACAGAGCCCGGAACTTAATCAGTTCCAACTTCAGTATAAGGAAGACGAACCAAATTTTAATCATTCTCGGTTTACTGATTTCTTCCCGTTTTTCCAGTTATTCACAGACCAGTGCCTTCTCTTTTACGCAGATACCTTTAAGTAATACGGATTTAATCACACCCGGCCGCGGGGTGGAGAATTGGAACGGTGTTTCATGGAACAATCAATCGGGAGGTGGCGTTATGGTTCCGTCAGGCAATACAAAAGGCCTGAATGCTTATTACCGGTTCGACTGGGGAGTTGAATTGGAAACTTCGCAAGGCGTATACAGCTGGACAAAATTTGACCAACAAATAAATGCTGCTATAGATGCCGGGCAGATGTTTTCTTTTGGATTAATGCCTATGTGTTCTGCCTGTAATACGCTTGGCGGGATTGGTGGATTAACATACCCCCCATATCTTCATAATTTAATGCAGGCGGAGGCATCAAATAGTCAGGACTGGTATTATAGTGCAGGGGGGTTATGGGTTCCAAACTGGAACAGTCCAAATTACCTGGCAAGATATCAGGCATTACTGAATGCAGTTGCGGCCCATATAGCCTCTGGTTCACATAACGGGAAAAACTATAGGGATGTGATTTATTATATAGATATCAGGGGGTACGGTGACTTTGGTGAGTGGCATACCTGGCCCTGGTACGGTACGGAACCTACCGGCAGAAAAGCAACTTCTGCAACCCTGAAGGCATTAATAGATATGAATCTTGCCGCGTTTCCCAATTATCCCAATGTGATCATGGCAGGAGCATATGACCCGGGAGGTGCTTCGTTAATGCCTGCCGATGTTTCCTATTATGCCCTGACAAGAACAAATGCATGGGGACAGATCGGATGGCGAAGGGACAATTGGGGCGATCCCGGAGAATCGAATATCCTTGATAAAAATCCAGGTTCGTATAATCCCGGTTCAGGTTCTGTGTCCTTTGCTCCAATTATAATGAATAAATATAAGTATGCTCCGGTAGTGGGTGAGCCGGACAATTCAATGACCAATATCAGCAGTTGTGGAAGTCAGCAATGCGATCTTTCAAATGAAATAAAACTTTATCACGCAACTTCCTTTGGAAATGGAAATTATCCCAATACAACGGATCCTGCGCTCCAGGCGAATGTAATTGCAGCTTCAAAACTTAGTGGATTCCGCCTTATATTAACTGGGGGAAACATGACTACCACACTCACAAGCGGCAGCGTATTCAACCTGACGCTGAACTGGCAGAATATCGGTGTGGCACCGGTGTATGAAAACTGGAATGTGGTTTATGAATTAAGAAAAAGCGATGGTACTGTTGTTTGGACAGGAAATTCGGCATTTAAGCCCAGGTTTTTTCTGCCTCAGGCAAGCCCAACAGCAGCTTCAGATAATTTTACATTATCATCAATTCCGGCAGGCACATACAGCATGTATTTAATTGTAAGGGATCCTGTAAATTACAAGGCGCCCCTCATCATAGACATTAATGGCAGAAATGCTGATGGAAGCTATTTATTAAGGAGCAATATTGTGGTCGGAACCGGTGGCCCGGTAAACCAGCCGCCAAAGGCCAATGCAGGTGTCGATCAGATCATCCAGCTTCCTACTTCTACCGTTTCGCTTGCAGGATCCGGAACGGATGCGGACGGAACAATCGCTTCATATGCCTGGTCAAAATTGTCCGGTCCCGCCGGCGATGTCATCACTTCACCCGCCACAGCGAATACAAATATCACGGGCCTTGTTCAGGGTGTTTATTTATATATTTTAGCAGTTACTGATAATCTGGGAGCCATCGGGACAGATACCATGATGGTAACTGTAAACCCACCGGTTGCAAACCAGCCCCCCATTGCAAATGCAGGTCCAGACCAATATATCACTTTGCCAACAAATTCCGTTACTATTAACGGCAGCGCTTCCAGTGACCCGGACGGCTCTATCGCATCTTATCTATGGACTAAAATTAGTGGCCCAACCCAGTTTACTATAGGCAATACCATACAGGCCAGCACAGTTGTCAACAACCTGACGGCGGGTTTGTATTCATTCCAGCTGAAAGTGACGGATAATTTAGGGGCGATAGCGCTGGATACTATCAAAGTGATCGTAAATGCTGCTCCCGCAAATCTGCCTCCGATCGCAAACGCAGGAGCAAATTTTTCGGTCACATTGCCCACAAATATAGCAAATCTGAACGGAACTGCGTCAAAGGACCCGGATGGTACCATTTCATCCTATTTATGGAGCCAGGTTTCAGGACCTTCAACGGCTGCTATCACAACGCCAGCCAATGTAACAACCGGTATTTCCGGACTTCAGCAGGGGGTCTATGTATTCGCCTTAAAAGTGACAGATAACAGCGGGGCATTTAATTTGGACAGTATTGCGGTTACAGTGAATCCTGCCTCCAATATACCACCTGTTGCCAATGCAGGGACCAGCAAATCAATCATCCTGCCTGTAAACAGTACCAGCCTGGACGGGTCCCTGTCTTCAGACCCGGACGGCAGCATTGTATCCTATAGCTGGGCCCAGCTTTCCGGACCTTCAACGTCTACTGTTACAGGTGGAACCCAGGCTGTAGCGACAGCCGCTAACCTCGTGGCCGGTCTTTATACTTTCGCACTCACGGTAACTGATAATCAGGGAGCTACCGCAAAAGCAAGTGTAAAAATTACCGTTGTTTCTTCCGGAATACAGCCCCCCGTTGCCAATGCAGGGGCGGATCAGACCATTACCCTCCCCACTAATAGTGTTACCATTGACGGAAGCGGTTCATCCGCGTCTTCCGGAGCCATCGTAAGTTATACCTGGACGGAGAAATCAGGTCCTTCAATTGTAAGTCTTTCCAATACGATCACGAATACTCTTAATAATCTGCAGGCGGGAGTTTATATATTCATGTTGAAAGTGACAGATAGTAATGCTGCCACTGGTAGTGATTCTGTGACCATCACGGTGAATCCTGCAACTAACAAAGCACCCGTCGCCGATGCCGGAACAAGCATCAGCCTGACTTTACCTGCGAATTCAACAACCCTGGACGGAACCAAGTCCTTCGACCCGGACGGAACGATCAGTACTTATAGCTGGATCAGAATCTCAGGGCCAAACAACCCGGCAACAAGCGGGGCAAATACTGCAACCTTGAGCGTAAGCGGACTGGTGGCCGGGCAATACATTTATCAGTTAACGGTAACAGATAATAGCGGAGCCAGCTCAAGTGCCCGGGTAAAAATCATAGTGATGGGTGCAACGAATTTACCCCCCCTGGCCAATGCCGGACCAAATCAAAGCATTACGGCCCCGGTTAATTCAGTGAACCTGGATGGCTCAGCATCTACGGATCCGGATGGAACGATCACGGCTTACAGCTGGGTGACTGTATCCGGCCCGGGATCCGTTACCATCAATAATTCCAATACGGCAACTCCGTCAGTTACCGGTTTACAAATAGGAGTGTATATATTCGAGCTTACAGTAACAGATAACGGGGGCGCAACGGCCTCGAACCAAATTACCGTTATTGTAAATCCTAAGACTATCGTTCCTAACCAGTCGCCTGTAGCCAATGCAGGATCCAATCAGACCATCGTTTTGCCTCAAAACAGCCTTTCACTGAATGGTACCAGTTCTTTTGATCCGGACGGAACGATTGCCGGATATAGCTGGACCCAGCTTTCAGGACCATCAGCTGCTGTGATCGCAGGAGGGAATACCAGCACCCCGGCCGTTTCCAAGCTGGTTGTTGGACAGTATGTATTCCAACTGGTTGTTACCGATAATAACGGGGCGACGAATAATGACCAGGTTGCCATAACGGTGAACCCTGCAGTTGCCAAAGTGAATCTGCCACCTGTTGCAAATGCGGGTATCAATGATACGATCACCCTACCCCAAAATAACTACACCCTCAATGCCTCTCAATCCACTGACCCGGGGGGCACCATCCAAGCCTACCAATGGCAGGAAATTGGTGGACCCAACACAGTAAACAGTTCTTCAATGAACAGTCCACAGGTTACGATCAGCGGATTGCAGGCAGGAGATTATGAGTTCCAGGTAACGGTAACAGATAACGCCGGGGCTACTTCAACGGCCACCATGAAACTTACTGTTGAAGCCGGTTTAGCAGCTGATCAGTTACTGGTGTATCCGAATCCGGCACATGATATGACGAATGTAAAAATTACGAGTGCAATTACAGGTACAGTAAAAATAAATGTATATGATATGAATGGCAGACTGGTACTTATTACAGAAGCTGAAAAAACAGGAGATCTTATTATAAATTCACTAAATATCGGTACGCTGGCTTCCGGTTTGTATACCATTCAAATAAATATTGCCAACAGGAAAACCCTGGTAACCAAGTTTATTAAAAATTAATATTCAGGTTTTCGGACTCATCATGACCCGCTTCTGCGGGTCATTTTTTTGGGGGAAATGATTGAATCTTGTGCTAACAGACGCGTAATGGAAAATGATCCTACATATCCAGAACCTTCCCGCCTGTTAAAGCCACCCCCCCCCAATTCATCGAAATCAGGGCCGCTGCATGCATTTATTCATGGAATCGGGAAATCACCTCCTGCTGCCTGCCACTTTACCTGAATCTTCCGATAAGAAGCTGAATAAAGGGGGACCGGGATGCATATTATAAATCCTTTTTGATTATCTTTAATCAAATGATTAAATAATTTGTTTAAATCACGGTAGCTGCTTTTCTTTGTATTCCAAACGGGACATGAAATGGTAAAGAAACCAACCCCCAAACCGGATATCTCCACCGAGGAAAAGATAAAGGAAGCAGCCCGTAAAGTATTTACACAAAAGGGATACTCGGCCACCCGTACCCGCGATATTGCCACAGCAGCAGGAATCAACCTGGCACTCCTGAATTATTATTTCAGAAGCAAACAGAAGTTATTTGAGATCATTATGGTGGAAAAAATGCAAAATTTTTTTGGCATCCTGATACCCATCCTCGATGATCATACCACTTCACTGGATTCAAAAGTGGAACACATTTCATCTAAATATATCGACCTGATCCTTGCCAATCCTGACCTGCCCTTTTTTATACTGGGTGAAGCGAGAAATAATCCGGAACTTATTTTTAAAGTGGCTCAGCGAAAGGATTTTCTCATGAATTCTTTTTTTATGAAACAAATCAGGGAGAAAAAACCGGAACTGGACCCACTTCAATTCCTAATCAGCCTGCTGGGAATGTGTGTTTTCCCTTTTGTTATGAAGCCGGTATTGCTCAGCATGACCCATATGGCAGAGACCGCATTTGAACAAATGATGCTGGAAAGAAAAATCCTGGTTCCTGTTTGGCTAAAGGCAATACTGAAAACAAAGCCGGTTATCCATTCACAATAAATATATTTTTTAATAAAATGAACAGTGCAATGTGGAACTATAAATACGCTGGGTTATGCTTCCTGTTGTTTCTCATCTCTCCTCTAATAAAGGCGCAGACCCGGATCATCACCATTGAAAAGTGTTATGAACTGGCAAGGCAGAATTACCCGCTTATAAAAAAGCACGACCTGATAACCCGGACCAACAACTATTCCATTGAAAATGCCGGTAAATTATTCCTGCCGCAGTTTTTCGTCAGCGGATTTGCCAGCTACCAGTCACAAACCATAAACTTCCAGGATGTGGTGGGAGGGGGACCCGGAGTCCTGATTCCACCGCTCAGCAAGGATCAGTATAAAATACAGGCCGAGGTGAACCAGGCAATTTATGATGGAGGCCAGGTCAAAAACCAGCAGGATATGATTCGGGTGAATGAAGCCAGCCAGCAACAGAGCCTCGAAGTAAATCTGTATGCTTTAAAAGACCGGATAAACCAGCTGTATTTTTCCATCCTGTTGATGGAAGAACAAAAAAAGCAAAACGATATTAAGAAGGATAATTTCCGGAATGCCGCTGACAAGGCTCTGGCTGCTTATCAGAATGGAACAGCCCTGAAAAGCAATGTGGATGAACTGGAAGCCGAAATTGCGAATACCGAGATGACCAATATCGGTTTGGAAGCGAACCGTAAGGCCTACTCTGATATGTTATCCATATTCATAGGTCAGCCGATCGATGAGCATACTGTATTGATCATGCCACCCAGTCTTCTCCCGGATCCCGTCATCCGGAGGCCGGAACTGAACTTATTTGACCTGGAAAGGAATAAATACGATGTACAGGAGCGGCAGCTCAGGTCGGAATACATGCCTAAGCTGAATGCATTCCTACAGGCGGCTTATGGCCGGCCCACCCTGAATTTTGTTAGTAATGATTTTGGAGGATGGTGGATGGGTGGTATCCGGTTATTCTGGAATCTCGGAACCCTGTATACATTAAAGAATAACAAAGCGAACCTGAAAATAAATAAAGAATATCTCGAGATAGATAAGGAAACCTTTATTTACAATACCAGACTGAGTATGTCCCAGCAGAATGGTGAGCTGGTTAAATACGCAGCCCTTCTGCAAAAGGATGAAGCAGTTATTTCATTAAGGACAGCGGTTGCAAAGGCTGCAAAAGCCCAGCTTGAAAACGGAGTGGTCACGGTACATGATTATATTTCGAAAGTCAATGAGGAAGATCAGGCAAGACAGACGAAAATTCTGCATTCCGTTCAGCTGGTACAGGCGCAATACCAATATAAAAACACTTCAGGCAATTAACCGTTCAATTATTTTTATGAAATATTTTCATTTTCTGGCTTTCATGGGTTTCCTGTTCCTCAGTTCCTGTAACGGAAACCAAACCGGTAATGATGCTTCCGGGAATTTTGAAGCGGATGAAGTGATCGTTTCTGCCCAGCAGACCGGTGAACTGATTTCCTTTGGAATCCAGGAAGGGGATTCCCTGCATGCCGGTGAAGTTGTCGGACAGATAGATGTGACCATCCCGAAACTGGAGAAAGAACAGGTAGAAGCAAGAATAACAGCCCTGCATAGCCGGACTTCTTCCCCTGATGATCAAAATGAACTCGTAAAAAAACAGTTGGCTGTGCAGGAAGCACAGTTGGACCAACAATTAAAAGAAAGAAACCGGACGGATAATCTTGTAAAAGCAGATGCAGCTACGCGAAAGCAACTGGATGATATCAATGCGCAGATAGATCAGCTGCAGAAACAGATTTACGTGACCCGCCAGCAATTGAAAGTAAATACTTACAATTCGACAACCCAGAATATCGGTATCCTGAGCGAAAAAGCCCCGCTTGAAAAAACCGTGGCGCAGTACCAGGAACAAATAAATAAGGGCCGGATTCTGAATCCCATCAGCGGTATCGTGCTTACCAGGTATGCTCTCCGGGGAGAAATGGCGATTACCGGGAAGCCCCTTTATAAAATAGCGAATACAGATACATTGTCGTTGAAAGCTTATATGACAGGCGACAAATTATCACAGGTTAAAATCGGACAATTGGTGAAAGTAAGGATTGACCAGGGTAAATCCGGGTATAAGAATTATATGGGTGCCATTACCTGGATATCTCCAAAATCTGAATTTACTCCCAAAACCATTCAGACTAAAAATGAGCGCGCCAACCTGGTTTACGCGATGAAGGTCCGGGTAAAAAATGATGGTTACCTTAAAATCGGTATGTATGGGGAAGTCAGTTTGAATTCTTCAAAATAATCAGTCCATGAATGACGTAATACTTCAGCAGATTACCAAAACCTACGAAAAAGGAAAGGTCCTTGCCGTAGACCATGTATCTTTTGAAGTGCAGCCGGGTGAACTTTTCGGATTGATAGGCCCTGATGGTGCCGGGAAAACTTCGATTTTCCGAATGTTGACGACCGTTTTGCTCCCCGACAGCGGCAAGGCTTCAGTAGCGGGTTTTGATATTGTCAATGAGTACCGTTCCATCCGCAATCTGGTAGGATATATGCCTGGCAGGTTTTCACTCTACCAGGATCTGACTGTCCGGGAAAACCTGGAATTTTTTGCGACCGTATTCGGAACAACAGTCGATGCAAATTATGATCAGATCAAAGATATTTTTGAACAGATTAAACCCTTCATCAACCGGCGGGCTGGTAAATTGTCCGGGGGGATGAAACAAAAACTGGCACTCAGCTGTGCGTTGATTCATAAACCGGAAATATTATTGCTGGATGAACCGACCACGGGTGTGGATGCCGTTTCCCGGAAAGAATTCTGGGAGATGCTGAAAAAACTGAAGGCCCAGGGCATTACCATACTGGTTTCAACGCCCTATATGGATGAAGCCATACTATGTGAACGGATTGCCCTGATTCAAAATGGTAAAATCATGACAGTCGACACACCACAGAATATTATCAGGGCTTTTCCGAAAAAACTATTTGCCGTGAAATCGGACGGTATATACAAATTACTGAACGACTTCAGAAACCATCATGAAATAGAAAGTTGTTATGCTTTTGGAGAATTCCTGCATATCACCCTGAAAAATCAGGAATTATCCGCCATGGAATCACTTCAGCGGATTGCTATTGAAAACGGACATTCCGGTATCGTGATAAAGGAAATTGAGCCAACGATCGAAGACAGTTTTATCCGTCTTATGAAACAAAACAGGGAGAAGGATCCCGGGATACCATTAAAGCAATGAATTGAAATGGAAAACAAGGCAATTATCTGCAAAGACCTGACCAAAAAGTTTGGAGATTTTTATGCAGTCAATAAGGTTTCATTTGATGTGGCAAAGGGAGAAATATTTGGATTCCTGGGTGCCAATGGAGCGGGCAAAACTACCGTAATGCGCATTCTCTGCGGTTTGTCTTACCCTTCTTCAGGGGAAGCGACTGTGGCAGGGTTTAACGTATATAAGCAACAGGAATCCATCAAAAAAAATATAGGATACATGAGTCAGAAATTTTCCCTTTATGAAAACCTGACCGTTCTGGAAAATATCGAATTCTTCGGAGGTATATACGGGGTATCCCGGAAAGAAATTAAAGAGAGGGCAAATAAACTGGTTGAATATTTAAGTCTTCAAAATGAAACAAAAAAACTCGTAGGCGGATTGCCTCTGGGATGGAAGCAAAAACTGGCTTTTTCTGTCGCCATATTTCATCGTCCGGAAATCGTATTTCTCGACGAACCCACCGGAGGGGTGGATCCGGTAACCAGGCGCCAGTTTTGGGACATGATTTATGAAGCCGCAGCCTCCGGCATAACCATTTTTGTAACAACCCACTATATGGACGAAGCGGAATACTGTAACAGGATTTCCATCATGGTCGACGGCCGTCTGGAAGCGCTGGATGCACCCGGGAATTTGAAAAACAGGTTTTCTGCAGATAGCATGGATGAAGTGTTTTACCGGCTTGCAAGGAATGCTGTGAGATCAGATGACTAACTATTTGGCATGAAACAACTTTTCGTTTTTATCCGGAAGGAATTTTATCATGTATTCCGTGATCCCAGGACCCTGCTCATCATGTTTGGTTTGCCCCTGGCACAGATCATCCTTTTCGGTTTTGCACTGACCAGTGAAGTCAAAAATGCGGAAATCGTTATTTCAGATAATTCTAAGGATATACAGACGGTTCAGATAACAAATAAAATAAAAGCGTCTTCTTATTTCACCGTGCACGAGGCCTCCATGGATATCAAAGAAGTGGAAAAGATGTTTCAGCAGGGAAAAATTAAGTGTGCCGTGATTTTTCCTGCAGACTTCAGCAGCGACCTTGTTCGAAGCGGGAAGGCACAGGTACAGTTCATTGCGGACGGATCCGACCCAAATACTGCAAAAACGATTATCAATTACCTGAGTTCTATAATAACGGATTACCAGCAAAGCGTTTATTCGGCTTCTTCCTTGCCCTACCGGATTATCCCGGAAACCAGGATGTTATATAATGAAGAAGGCAATGGATCACTGAATTATATCCCGGGCGTCATGGCACTGATCCTCATGATTGTATGCACCACGCTCACTTCCGTATCCATTGTAAAAGAAAAGGAACTCGGTACCATGGAAGTCCTACTGGTATCCCCCTTTAATCCGGTCCGTGTTCTGATCTCCAAAGCGGTTCCCTACCTGATCTTATCCCTTTTGAATTTTGTTTTCATTTTGCTTTTATCGGTTTTCCTGCTGCATGTTGAAATCAAAGGAAGTCTGCTGTTGTTGTTTATGGAAACAGCCCTGTTTATCATTACCAGCCTTAGTATTGGGCTGCTTATTTCAAACACGACCAGTTCGCAGCAGACAGCTCTTTTAATATCCAATATGGGTTTAATGCTTCCGACACTGGTATTTACAGGATTCCTGATCCCGCTTGAAAACATGCCCTGGATACTTCAGGTGTTTGCCAATGTGATCCCGGCCAAATGGTATTTCATCATCATAAAGTCTGTAATGCTTAAAGGACTGGGATTTCAATATGTGTGGAAAGAAACTGCCATACTGATCGGAATGACGCTGGTACTGCTGACGATTTCCCTGAAGAACTTTAAAATCCGCCTGGAATGAAAAGACTACGTTTTATTCTGCTCAAAGAATTCAGGCTGATATTCAGGGATCAGACCATCCTGGTATTGATATTTGCTCTTCCGACTGTCCTGTTGATCATGATCCCGCAGGCAATGGATTTTGATATAAAACATATAAATATTTCTGTTGTAGACCATGATCATAGTTCATATTCCGATAAATTGATTTCTAAAATAGGTTCATCCGGATATTTTAAACTAATCAGTGCTGATTTTTCTTATCAAAAAGCTTTACAGCACATAGAGAAGGAAGAATCTGACCTTGTGTTGGAAATACCGGCCGGTTTTGAAAGGAACCTGGTCAGGGAGGGCACTCAAAAAATCGGCATTTCAGTGGATGCTATTAATGGCACCAAGGCAACGATTGGCGGAGCTTACCTGAATTCAATCATTTCGGATTTCAATGAGGGCCTGGAAATTAATCAGGGTGGGCGGTCAGCCGTTACAGGCCAGGCAGCTACGATAGATATCACATACAGGAATTGGTTTAATCCAAGGGCTGAGTATAAATTTTATATTGTACCGGGCGTGCTGGTTTTATTGCTGACGATGATTGGAGGTTTTATTTCTGCATTGAATATTGTAAGGGAAAAAGAGACGGGTACCATTGAACAGATTAACGTGACTCCTATCCGGAAATGGGAATTCATTCTGGGTAAGATGATTCCCTTCTGGATCATCGGGATGATTGTTTTTACGATCGGACTGCTGCTGTGCTGGGTGGTATATGGAATTGTTTCCGTTGGCAGTTTAGGGCTTCTCTATCTTTTTGCCGCCGTTTATATGATTGCGCTCCTGGGTCTGGGATTGTTAATCTCCACATATAGTGACAGCCAGATCCAGGCCATGTTTATTTCTTTTTTCTTTGTGATGATATTCATGTTAATGAGTGGATTATTTACTTCAATAGAAAGTATGCCGTCCTGGGCAAGAAGTATTTCCTATTCAACGCCCATCACTCATTTTATGAAGGTTGTGCGGATGATCATGCTCAAAGGAAGCGGTATGCGGGACTTGGTAAAAGAACTGGGATATATCACGGCATTTGCTGTTTTCCTGAATGGGTGGGCTATTTGGAACTATAAGAAAACCACGTAGGTTTTTTTTAACTAAGTAAATCATTTGTTGCCTGCAATGAAAAGTAAGATGTGTATCCATACTAATTCATAAATTGGGTAGCTTTTATTTGGGATAACAGACAGCTATCTGTATCCGAATAATTAAAACAACAATTCATGAAACGATTGCCGGCGTTTTACCTTGTTCTTTTTTGTCTTCTCCTTTCACATGCTGCTGAATCGCAACATGCCGGATTTGCCGTTTTGAATCAGGAATGGAAAGCTTCCTGGATTGCTGTCCCGGACGAATCACCTACCGGGTACGGTGTTTATTTATTTCGAAAAATAATCAGTTTGCCAGCGAAACCGGATTCTTTTGTGATTCATGTTTCTGCCGATAACCGGTATAAATTATTTGTTAATGAAACTCAGGTGTCCCTTGGGCCAGCCCGGGGTGATTTAGAACACTGGAATTACGAAACCCTCGATATCGCTCCCTTTCTTCATGCCGGCAGGAATTTGATCGCGGCACAGGTATGGAATGAAGGCGCATGGAGAGCGGAAGGACAGATCTCCCTGCGCTCAGGTTTTATTTTGCAGGGAAATGGAAGCTATGAACAACTGGTAAATACGAATAATGAATGGAAATGCACCCGGGATCGTTCTTTCCAGTCCCTGCCATTTCAAACATCCGAATATTATGTTGCCGGTCCCGGGGAGCAGATAGAAATGAAGGAAAAGTGGAAAGGGTGGCTCAAGCCTGAATTTTCCGACAGCTCCTGGAAAAACGCAGAAATCATCATGGCAGGCATTCCCAAAAATATTATGGGCGGATATGGAACCGTGAGCGGCTGGCTATTGGTTCCTTCCAGTTTACCCCGGATGGAATTAAAAAACCAGCGCCTGATGCAGGTTAGACGTGCTGATGGTGTTGAGATAGCCGACGGTTTTCCTTCAGTCAAAACTTCCATTACGGTGCCCGCTCATACCGATGCCAGCATCCTGCTCGACCAGGGATTTCTGACAAATGCATATCCCGAAATCATATTCAGTGGCGGCAGGGAAGGTACTGTTACACTGGGTTATGCTGAAGCTTTGTACACCCGGTATCCTTCGAAAGGAAACCGGAATGAAACGGAAGGGAAGATATTTATCGGGCGAAAAGATCGTATCCTTTCCGATGGCAGTCCGCACCAGGTATTTTCTTCACTTAGTTTCCGCACATACCGCTACCTTCAAATCAGTATCATTACAAAAGATGAACCACTGATCATTGAAGATATCTATGGAACAGCTACCGGTTACCCGTTCCAAATGAATGCGCATCTGGAGGCAGACAATCCTGAAATCAATAAAATACTTGGAATCGGCTGGCGAACCGCCCGGTTATGTGCCATGGAAACCTATATGGACTGCCCTTATTACGAACAGTTACAATATATCGGTGATGCCAGGATCCAGGCCCTGATTTCATTATATAACAGCGGTGATGAACGCCTGCTGCGGAATGCCATGGACGAAATGGACCATTCCCGCCGGCCGGAAGGCGTAACCCTTAGCAGGCATCCTTCCTTTACACCCCAGTATATACCAACGTTTTCTTTATGGTATATCGGAATGCTGCATGATTATATGATGTATGGCAGGGATATCAGTTATCTCAAAAACAAACTCGCAGGAGAACGGCAGGTACTGCAATATTTCAGAAAATATCAGCAACCCGATGGTTCCCTGAAAGGTGTTCCATACTGGATGTTTACAGACTGGGTGGAAACCAAAGGCTGGAAGGCCGGTGTTGGGCCCATTGGAAAGGATGGCTGTTCTGCTATGATTGACCTGCAATTATTATGGGCCTACCAACTGGCGGCTGACCTCGAATCCAGGTTCGGTATGCCGGCCTATGCTGCGCAGTATAACCAATATGCAGATCAGTTGAAAAATACGATCCGCAGGAAATACTGGGACGGGTCGAAGGCGTTATTTGCAGACAGGCGGGAAAAGGATCTTTTTTCCCAGCATACGAATGCACTGGCCATTCTGACCGGCCTGGTGTACGGCAAAGACGCTGCTTCGGCCGGAGAACGAATTATTTCAGATAGCTCCCTGGCACCTGCTTCCATTTACTTTAAATTTTACCTGCATATGGCCCTGGTAAAAGCGGGACTTGGAAATCATTATCTTGAATGGCTGGGTTTATGGAGGAAAAATATGGATATGGGTTTGACCACATGGGCAGAGATTTCGGATATCAATAATGCACGCTCGGATTGCCATGCCTGGGGAGCCAGTCCGAATATTGAATTCTTCAGGACCGTGCTGGGAATGGAAAGTGATGCTCCCGGTTTTACCAAAGTGAAAATCGAACCGCGGCTCGGTGCTTTAAAGAATATTAAAGGAGAAATTCCGCACCCCGGTGGAAAAATCCGGGTGAACTATGCATGGGAAAGCGGTAAATGGGATATGCAAATTGAATTGCCAAAACATACTACGGGTACTTTCATCTGGAAAGGCAGATCTTATTCTTTAATGGAAGGTCCGAATCATTTTCTCCTTTAGGTTTGTGATGAAGCTGTTTTTCCCGGCCGTAATATTTTTGAACGCAGGATAATTATACCATTTTTACCTGTAGAAACGCAACTGTGTTTGTTTTTGTACTGATATAAATAGGCGAAGGCCCTGTACAGGAAATTAATTATGATAATCCAACCAGCCTTATTAGGATGAGCAGGTTGGTTTTATCAAATCAATCCGGACCAGGACCTTCAATTCGTGAATGTTCATGGGAAAACCGGCACATATCAGCCATCCCGTAAATTCGAAATAAAGTTACTGCCTGATTTATTACCGGACATCACGAATTGATTAAATTTTGATTAAAATTCATCTGAATTTCATAATAGACCTAATATACCGGTAGTTTCAATTTTGAATTTGAAAAGCTGTATGATTAGATATATTTAATCGGGCTGCCGGCTGTATATATTAGATCTATCGTGTAATTTTAATTGTCACATCCAGGGTAAGTCTGAACATGAACAAGATTAAAATACTTTTAGTTGAAGATGAAAAAAAGATTGCTGAATCGCTGTCGCAGGGATTAACAGAACAGCAATACCAGGTGGACATTGCTTACGATGGCCTGACAGGCAGAGATTTATTCAACAATGACTTATATGACATCGCCATTCTGGACATCAATCTGCCCGCACTGAACGGGTATGACCTATGCAGACATATCCGCAGCATTAATGAGAAGATATTGATCATTATGCTGACAGCGATGAGCGCCATGGATGATAAATTGAGAGGATTCAATATAGGGGCAGACGACTATCTGGTTAAACCCTTTGATTTTAAAGAATTACTTGCGCGAATCGGGGCCCTACTTAAAAGATTGCAAAAACAGGAACATGGGGGCAGTGTGTTAAAAGTGGCTGATTTAATTATGAATCTGGAAACCAGGCAGGTTATAAGAGGCAGCGAGATTATTCCATTGACAGTAAAAGAGTTTCAGTTGTTGGAATATTTCATACGCAATAAAAACAGGGTGTTATCCAGGTCAGATATCGCTGTGGATGTATGGAATATCGACTTTGATACGAAAACAAATGTGATCGATGTGTATGTTAATTTTCTCCGTAAGAAAGTTGATAAAAAATATCCCAGTAAACTCATTCATACTTATGTTGGAATGGGATATGTATTGAAGGAAAACGCCTGACGTGAAGATTCAGCACAAAATAATGCTTCTTTTTACGCTCCTGGTTACAGCGATCATTGCACTGCTGGCCCTCTCAGTTTATTACTTTTCATTTTTAGAAAGAAAAATAGTTTTTAATAAACGCCTGAAAAGCCGGGCGAATTATAGTGCGGAAATATATTCTCTTTTTGGAGATAGCAGTAATGCCGTTCTTTCACGCATAAATTCAAATGCCTCCAATGGTCTGTTGCTGAACAAAAGCATAGCAGTATATTCAACAAAGGGGAATATACTGTACCAGTTCGATAGTACCGAAACACAACTTTTGCCTATTGATAATGAAATATTGGGAAAGACAGCTGATAGGGGGAAGCGTATTTCAACATTGGCAACCGGGATGCCATTGCTTTGATACACAGGGAGAATGACAGGAGTTATATTGTTGTTGTCGCTGCTTATGACGAAGACGGGCTGTTTCGCCTGGATGAACTGCTGAATATTTTATTAATCAGTTTGTTTGTATCAATTCTTATTACCGGAGTGGCTGGTTATATTTTTTCCCGCAAACTCTTAAGGCCCATATCCCGGATTATTTATGAAGTGAACCATATTTCATCATACAATCTGTCGCATCGGATTGAGGCCGGAAGCGGAAAGGATGAACTGAATCAGCTGGCAAATACATTTAATGAATTGCTGGAACGGCTCCAAAAATCCTTTGATATACAAAGGAGCTTTATTTCAAATGCTTCACATGAATTGTCCACCCCCTTAACTTCCATTTCAAGCCAGCTCGAAGTAACACTTCATAAGGAAAGGAGCATATCGGAATATCAAAAGGTGCTCCTGTCCATAAATGAAGACGTGTTGCAGATGATACAACTTACAAAAAGTCTTCTTGAAATTGCAAAAGCAGATTCTCAGGGTAATTTCGAATTGTCCAGGGTACGGATAGATGAAATTCTCATGAAGATTGCTTCTGAAATTAAAAGCGTTAATAAAATTTATAATGTTGAATTATATTTTGGTGATTTTCCGGAAGATGAAAATGATTGTATTGTATTTGGTAACGTTGAACTATTGCATAGCGCATTAAAAAATATTATTGAGAACGGATGTAAATATTCGACTGACCATGTTGCAATAACAAATCTTTACTTTGAAAATCATTTTATGTTTGTAAGTGTGACGAATAAGGGCAGTGTTATTCCGTCTGGAGAAATTAAAAAGATATTTCAGCCATTCTACAGGGGTTCCAATGTAAACAGGAAAAAGGGGTTTGGATTAGGCCTGGCATTGGCTGAAGTGATTACCAGACTGCATAAGGGAAGTTTGGAAGTTAAATCTGATGTTAAAAAGGGTACCGTTTTTATTTTTAAAGTTCCTTCCTATAGAAAAATGGAGTTGGGCAACTGATTTTAATCATAATTTAATTCCCTAAAAGCGGCAATCATGTGTGACCGTTATATATTTGATATGGGATTTGAAATGGATGATTAAAAGAAAATAAATACCCATACTCATGAAAACTGAAAATAGTAAAGGTGAAAACCTGTTGGTTCATGAATTGAATTTGATATGTGTGGTTTGCGGATTCCCCTTATATTCCACAGACGGCTGCAACCGGGAAACAACATATCACTGTTCTTCAAAGGAAGCAAGATTTTGGGAATATGAAAGGGGAACGAGGGAATTATTGAAGGCTAAAGAACATTGGGATAAATCGAAAAGGGAAATATATAATGGAAATTAAAATATTGTTTTAAGAATTTCACACACTAGCAGTGGCCTTCGGGTTTTAACCGGCCCCCGTTTAAACGGGGGCTTCTTGTTTTATTTTACCTTTTTGTTCAGGATACCCGGCTGTGTTTTTGAATAGATTTATTTTCAGTGTGCAAATATTGTACAAGATCATACAGTCTGCCATGGCAATAGGAGGTGGGGTCCGGACTGAGTGCAAACGTTAGCGGTATTATCTGTTGTGAAGACCTTTATTGAAAAAAGGTTCATTTGAATGTCCTGGATGGGCAGGAACCGGTCTGCTGAGGTCATAGTGGTAACATGGAAAGTCCCTGGGTTATTATAGTCTTATCATGGTTTTATTTATCTTCATTTTACCAATAACGACTGATTATGCCATTTAAGCCCCAGCTCAGTTTCAGGCAGATTATCAATATGAATGTCGGGTTTTTCGGAATCCAGTATAGTTTCGGTCTTCAGCAGAGTGCGGTAAATCCGATTTATGATTTTCTCGGCGCTACTCCTGACCAGCTTCCCTTATTGAACCTGGCCGGACCGGTAACCGGTTTATTGATTCAGCCTTTGATCGGAACCCTAAGCGATAAAACCTGGCATCCCCGTTTCGGCCGCCGTAAGCCTTATTTTTTTATAGGTGCTTTATTTTGCAGCCTCTGCCTGTTTCTATACCCATTCAGCAGTACTTTATGGATGGCGGTAGGATTATTATGGGTACTGGATGCAGCTAACAATACAGCAATGGAGCCCTACCGGGCATTGATTGCCGATAAGTTGCCGGCCAGCCAGCAGCCGACCGGTTTCCTAACCCAAAGCTTTTTTACCGGGTTAGGTATTACCCTCGCCAACGTTTCGCTGTTTATTTTTCAAAAACATATACCAGGGGAACATGGAAGAATACCCTATTGGGTCTTTGCTTCCTTTTTTCTGGGCTCCGTTTGCTCTATAAGTTCTGTCGGATGGTCTATTTATAAAACTCCCGAAATACCGCCGACTCCCGAAGAACTTGCCAAATTAAAGGCTGAAAAGGGTGGAATTTCTGGAACCATTCCGCGAAATTTTCCATGCATTGAACATATGCCGGCTGTGATGTGGAAACTCGCGCTCGTTTATTTATTTCAGTGGTATGCCTTGTTTTGTTACTGGCAGAATGCGTCTAAAAGTATTGCACAGTCAGTCTGGAAAACATCCCCCATCGCACAACAAAATACTGTATGAGGAAGCTGTGGGGTGGACGGGACTCGTGAATGGCTGGTATAATGTGGTGACATTTTTATCGGCCTTTGCCCTGGTCGGACTGGCACGCAGATACAGCCCGAAAACCGTTCATTTCATATGCCTTTTGCTGGCGGGAACCGGGCTCGTTATTTTTCCGCATATTGAAAACAAATACCTCCTGTTTGCCCCCATGACGGGTTTCGGCATTGCCTGGGCGAGCATGATGGGTGTTCCCTATTTAATGGTGGTGGGTCATATTCCCAGGGAACGATACGGAGTGTATATGGGTATCATCAATATGATGATCGTAATACCGATGATATTGCAAAACCTGACTTTTGGTTTTGTGCTGCGGAATATGCTGGAAATGATCCGGGTAAAGCCATTTCATTTGCGGGTGTATTTTTATTCATTGCGGCTTCGGCAACACTGCTGATCAGGTCTGTGAAAACAGATCCGGACATAGAGGTTCCTTTGCCTGTGGGCGGACATTAGTTCATCCCATTCCTTATATTCCGGTCAGCAACAAACAATATAATAACAAGTAAGATGTATGACCATCCAGTTATATCAGTTTATCAATCGTCATTTAATAAAGCGAAACAGATACTGCCGGGGTTGATAATTCATTTTATGTCCGGTTTCTGGCGAATGCTTCAAATATTGGTTCCCTTATATAATGAACTTTATTCTGGTCATCCCCGGGGCAAAGAAGTATTTGGTCAGTTAATTCAAACCATTATACAGGGATATAAAGACCGGCCGGCTGTTTTGAAAGAAAGAGACGGTGAAAAACAGCAGAGGAACACTGGTTTTTATCCAATCAACTTGCAGGCATGAGTTTATACGTGGACCGGTTTTGCGGGAATATTTCGAAATCTGGCTTCCAGACTGGATTATTTCGAAAAGCTGGGCGTTAATTTTTTACACCTGATGCCATTGTTTGAAAGTCCGGAGAACGAAAGCGATGGCGGTTATGCCGTCAGTAATTTCCGGAAAATAGATGAACGGTTCGGCAGCCTGGAAGACCTCCGGGCGGTACAGGACCTCATGCTAGAAAAAGGGGTATGTACCTGATGCTGGACATCGTACTGAATCACACTTCCCGGCGCCATGAATGGGCTGAAAAGGCGCGGGCAGGTGATGCTGCGATACCAGGACTATTTTTATTTTTTTGAAGACCGCCGCCTGCCTGATGAATACGACCTGACCATGCCTGAAATTTTCCCTGAATCAGCTCCCGGCAATTTTACCTATGTGGAAGCATGCGGCAAATGGGTGATGACGGTATTTCATAGTTACCAGTGGGATTTGAATTATACCAATCCGATGGTATTTGTGGATATGCTGGATAATATATTTTTCTATGCCAACCTGGGAGTTGATCTGTTACGCATTGATGCCCCGGCATTCATCTGGAAACAGTTGGGGACAACCTGCCAGAACCTGCCCCAGGCGCATACCCTGTTGCGTCTGATCAAACAATGCGTGCAGGTAGCCGCTCCCGGAATGGCTTTACTGGGTGAAGCCATCGTCGCACCCAAAGAAATTATGAAATATTTCGGTACCGGTCATTATACCGCCCAGGAATGTGATTTCGCGTATAATGCCACTCATATGGCCCTGCAGTGGGATGCATTGGCCACCGGGGATGTCCGGGTCATGATGGCCGCACAACACGAAATACTCAGGAAGCCCGTTGGAACTTCCTGGATTACCTATACCAGGAGTCACGATGATATCGGGCTGGGATATGAAGATTACATGATCGAGCAGGCTTATTGGAATGCGTATGAACACAGGAATTTTCTTAAAAATTATTTTTCCGGAAATTATCCCGGATCGCCCGCCAAAGGCGCTTTATTTTCTTTCAATCCAAAAACGGGCGATGCACGTATCAGCGGAACACTCGCCTCGCTTTGTGGTCTTGAAAAGGCTTTGGATACAGGGGATGCCGGCGCTACCGTGCTTGCGATACGTAAAATACTGATGATGCAGGCCCATAGTTTTTTTATTGGAGGAATGCCCATGTTGTTTTACGGAGATGAAATGGGATATACCAACGATTATTCCTATCTCGCAGATCCCGGGAAAAGTTATGACAACCGGTGGATGCACCGGCCTGTTATACATTGGGAAAAACTGGAACGTCTGGATAGAAAAGGCAGCCCGGAGGAACAGATTTTTTCCGGAACACGCCGCCTGTTGCAGATTCGTAATAAGTTGCCCCTCCTGGCCGACCTGGGTAACCTGACCTGGCTTACCCCGCACAATATTCATGTGGCATCCTTTATCCGGTTCAGCAGGGATAAAAAGTTATACGGTCTTTTTAATTTTTCCGGTCAGAAGGCCTTTGTAACCTGGTATATATTTAAGGAAGGGGGGTTCCCGCCAAGGCGGCTTTTTGATCACTGGCAGGAACAATACCATGAAGTAGGGGAGGATCATGAATATTTTATACTCGAACCCTACTCGTTTTTCCTGATGGAAGGTGTTGATAGGTAAATGGCAACCGTGAGCTTTAAAAATTAAAGTTTGAACTGAACAACAGCGCATAGGAAGCTATACCCGGATGATCGAGATAAGTAAATCGTTTTATCAGGTCCACCCGGAGAAAGGAAAAAATATTGTAAATACCCACCCCCGCTTCCACAAAGGGTTTCCCGTTCAGCGAAAAAGTGGAAGTGACTCCGTTGGTAGTGGGAAAAAGCATTTGATTTGTATTATATTCCGGGTTGTTCTCATTCCGGAGTCCGCCATATAATATCTTGGCGGTAATCACTTCGCGGAGCCGCAGTTTTTTAAGCAGGGGAATTTTATTAAAAAAGAAACCATTGAAAAAATGGTCCATATTTAACCCGGCATAATGATCACTCACAAATTCTTCAATATTCATGGTATTATATGCCAGCGCACTATAAAAATAGGACCGGTTGGCAGGGTGAATGATGAGCAGTGGGAAGGGAAGGGTGCCATACAGGTAACTGGCATCCAGCCTGAGATCGGTAAAACCAATGGGTGAAACGAACATTCTCTTGGATATGATGAAGCGAAAGGCATCAAAATTGTATTCACCTCCGTATAAGCCCTGGATTCCCTTGGAATATTGAAAGTTTATAACCGGATATTTGTTGATCAGGCCCCTGCGGGACGCCCTGCTTTCAAAAAATTGTTCGCCGGGTGCCCAGCGTAATGCGAGCGATACGGTGCCGGTTGTAATATCGGGGATGGTATCCAGTTGGGAAGGGCTGGGTTTATTGATATAAACAAGCGATCCGGCTGGTTGCTGCTTCCAGTATTCCGTACTCAGGATATAAGAAAAATGATTTCCGAATTCATGTACATAGGATAAACGGAAAATATCGCTGTATAACCAATTTGAATTATAGCCCCTGTTAAAAGAGGATAAAAAAGTATTGCCGGTTGAAAAAATATCTTCTTCGCCGGGGTTCTTGAGATCCCTCAGGAAACTCGCCTGTATATAGTTGAACGGATATTTGTAGATGGAATGGTTATTAAGGGCGTAGGCGAAACTCATTTTGTATTTGAATTTCTCGTCCTTAAATCCATAACCCAGGAAGCCTTCTGCATAATACCGGGTGCTCAGGTTGTCATTGGTACGTCCTCCGAACTGGATCCTTTGACCTTCCACCGTATTAAAAGAATAAAACGTCCGGATGGGGCCGATATCAAATTTTCCGGCAGACTTGTATCCGACAAAATACAAACTTCCCCAATCCATCAACCTGTTGTAGCTGCGTAATTTTAACAGGCTGTCTGCATTTGTGTAGGTTTTGACTTCGGAGTGACTGAGCGTGTCGGGCCGGTTACCCGACCAGTAAATATCCGGCTGGCTCGAGGAACCGGGCAGGCTATCGAGCGCCGGCCCCTCGAAAACTTTTTCCGGCAATACGGAATCTGAAAAATCCGTGACCGTGATTTTACGCTCGCCAAATAATCCGGGACTTTTCGGAAAAGGGCTCAGGAAGGCGAACATATCGGATTTAGCCAGGTGATAACGTGACGCGGAGTCCTTTATGAATTGCTGACTTAGCCGGAAATTGCGGACATAGTTCAGATTTACATATTTACTAACGCCCAGTTCCACCCGGGAGACGGCATATCGTCCGTCCAGCGTGATATACAGGTTTCCCTGGAACAACTGATCTTCGGGATTTCTCGGCGTAAAATACAGTTTTACTATCCGGATGCCATTTTCAACCAGGGTATCCCTTATGAAATACATATAAAAACCCGGCGCAATATTCGCAATGGGACTTGTAAAGGGAATGGTGAAAACCTGGATTGCATTGTCATAAATATTCATATCATTATACAGAAAATGAAGCGCGCCATTGATTCCCCGCATATCAATGATATTTCCCGTAATTGACCGTTTTTTGTCGCCGTGATCAGCTTTTTTTTCGCTTCTGGTTCTTTTCGATAATAATTTACTGAAATCATCTCCTGCAGGTAAATGGAATTGAGTGACTTGCCGGGCACCAGGGTCGTGTCGGCGTTGTCAAAGAAGAACTGCATCTTTTTCAGGGCAAAATTCTGGGTGAGCTTTCTCCAGGGGCCATCAGTAAACACACGGGTCTTATCATATTCCTTAAAAGAGGAATAGGGGTAGGCGCCCGGGCCGTTAATGGATTTATTGGCAATAACCAGCCTGATGAGGTCTACAGCCGGATTATTTTTATTCCGGTATTTACCCCTTTTGGCGCTGACATTGACATCTCCGAGTATTGTATATGATTTTGAAAGTAAAATCGTGAATTCCTGCTTTGGTTCATCCGTAAGATGGCGGGTTTGCCCATGATATCCGGTAATGCTGAAACTGATAACCCGGGCGTTTTTACCGGCAATGATCGAAAATCTGCCAATCGAGTCGGTCAAACCTCCGTGCGGACTGTTTTTTATTATTATACTCACATTCTGTAAAGGAAAACGGGTTGCGGAATCCAGCACTTTCCCAATGATTAGTTTGGTCTGTGCGGTAACGGAATGACTCCATGCAATTGCCACCATCCATATGGTAATACGCCTAATAATCCGGACAGTTTTTTATAATCAGTAAAATTTTTATAAAAATAGAATGTATATGGCGGATTTTTCCCCCAGGGGGAATCGAATGGGAGCAGGGAATTTAACAAAATCCACACCCTGCTGCAAAGGTAAGAATGGTAGTTCGTGGCTTTGAAAAAAGCAAATATTAAACCAATAAGATTTGCAATGTGTTAACCCGGAAAACTTATTAAGGTCTTCCGCTCCCTTTTTCTGCGGAGAAAGTTTATCTAAAGTAGATAACCCAGGCAGCGAAGGTCCCTGCAAAGACGGTGGACCGGGGCCCTTTTTACATGCGGATACTGTTGACCCTGCTTGATTGCGGGTTTTTCCAGCTGAGAGAGTATGACCTGCATTGGTTAATTTGCACCCAAACCCAACCGCTATGCAGGAGAAAATCCGACGGCTTTTTCCGGAATTCGAGCCGGCCCTGATTCAGGAAATTGATGCACATGCCCAGTTGAAAGATATTAAAGCGGGAGAAATGCTCATGAAAACCGGACAGTATTTCCGTTCAACGATGTTGATTGTCAGCGGACTGGTTAAAGTATTCCGTGAAGATGAGGAAGGCAATGAGTACTTTATGTATTATCTGGAACCGGGACAGGCCTGCGCACTCTCCATGATTTGCGCCACCCGGCAAGAGGCCAGCCAGCTGATGGGAAAAGCAATGACTGACACCAGGATTCTTTCCATTCCGCTGGATTATATGGATAGCTGGATCAGCAAATATAAATCCTGGTATTATTTTGTTCTGGAATCCTACCGTAACCGGTTTGAAGAGTTGCTCGTGACCATCGATCATATTGCATTCCGGAATATGGATGAGCGTCTTCTTTTCTATCTCAAACGGCAGCAAACAACGCTAAAGACAAATATCCTGACGGTCAGCAATACGGAAATTGCCCAGGAGCTGAATTCATCCCGGGAAGTGATATCCCGGTTAATGAAGAAGCTGGCGGAAAAAGGGAATATCAAATTGTTGAAAAACCAGCAAATAGAGATCATTCATCTGGTGATCACCTGATGTGATTGCCGGATGGCATTTATCGGTTGAAACCTTACCCAATGAATTTGATTCTGTGTGATTTATGTCACATCCTGAATCGTTCCAATGCCTGATTTTTGCACCTTTAAGTTCCTGATATATGATGATCGAACAAATTTATACGGGCTGCCTCGCCCAGGGGGCTTATTACATCGAGAGTAACGGCGAAGCAGCTGTTATTGATCCGTTGCGTGAAGTGCAGCCCTATATTGATAAATCATTGAGGGACAATGCAAAAATTAAATATGTTTTTGAAACGCATTTTCACGCAGATTTCGTGTCGGGTCATATTGACCTGGCAAAGAAAACCGGAGCTACCATAGTGTACGGTCCGACGGCAGTGCCCGGATTCAAAGCACATATTGCTGCTGACGGTGAAATATTCCGTCTGGGAAATGTCTCTATCAAAGTATTACATACTCCGGGACACACCATGGAAAGTTCCTGTTTTCTCCTTACGGATGAAAAGGGTAAGGAAACCGCCTTATTTACGGGCGATACCCTGTTCATCGGTGATGTCGGGAGGCCGGATCTCGCTCAAAAGGTAAAGGCAGAACTCACCCAGGAAAAACTGGCTGCGCTCCTCTATGACTCACTGCATGAAAAGCTCCTGCCGCTGGCCGATGATATCATCATTTATCCCGCACACGGGGCAGGCAGTGCCTGCGGTAAGAACATGAGTAAGGAAACCACTGATACGCTGGGGCATCAGAAAGCCATGAATTATGCGCTCAGAGCGGGTTTGACAAAAGAGAAATTTATAAAAGAATTGCTGACCGGGTTAACACCGCCTCCCGCTTATTTTCCCCTGAATGTGCTGATGAATAGTAAGGGGTATGAGAGCATTGATGATGTGCTGGAGAGAGGCAGTCATGCCATGGATCCGGATGCTTTTGAAGCCGCTGCCAATGAAACGGGGGCTATTATCCTGGATACCCGGGATCCCGACCGGTTCTCTGAAGGGTTTATTCCAAATTCCATCAATATAGGCATCAATGGAAATTTTGCTCCCTGGGTAGGTGCACTCATCCCGGACATCCGGCAGCAGATTTTAATCGTTGCAGATGAAGGCCGGGTGGAAGAAGTGATTATCAGGATGGCCAGGGTAGGTTATGATTTCACCATTGGTTTTTTAAAGGGAGGATTCGAATCATGGAAAAAGGCTGGTAAAGAAACGGACTATATACCATCCATTTCCACCGTTGAACTGGCTGAAAAAATGCGTAAAAAACCGGTTCATATACTGGATATCCGGAAGACCAGTGAATACCAGAGCGAGCGACTGCCGGAAGCTGAAAATATCCCGCTGGATTATATTAACGAAAGCATGGGGAAAGTGGATAAAAATAAGACCTGGTATGTGCATTGCGCCACAGGGTACCGTTCTGTTGTTTTTATTTCCATCCTGAAAGCCAGGGGATTCGACAACCTGGTAAATGTTAAAGGTGGCTATCAAGGCCCTGAAAGAATCGGGGAAATTTAAGATTACAGATTACGTTTGTCCTACAACGATGTTATAGGAATCATCAGAATATACCAGACAAATTCATTTAAAACAGGGAATTATAAAACAAATACTAAATAATGAGTACATTTTTCAGTAAACTATTCAACAGGGAACAAACGGATTTTGCGGCACTTGTTAAACAGGGCGCCATCATTATTGATGTACGAACCACCGGTGAATACAAGGGCGGTCATATCAAGGGGTCCCGGAATATTCCACTGGATAGCATAAAAAGCAAACTGGCAGAAATCAAAAAACTTCAAAAACCTGTAATTACGGTGTGCCGCAGCGGCGCCCGGAGCGGTATGGCCAAATCCATATTGCTTGCCAATGGACTGGTCGCCTATAACGGCGGAGCATGGGATCACCTGGAAAGAAAATTATAAAAAGAAATTATGCAAAGGATATTAAAAGGTTGGAACTTTATGCGGGTAATCCGGTTACTTATCGGATTATATGCAGGATGGCAATCCATCGTGATGCAGGAATGGATGCTGGGCCTGGCGGGTGTTTTTGTTGCCGGAACGGCTTTGATGAATATTGGATGCTGTGGTGTAAACAGTTGTCAGCCCATGATCAAAACGAAAACCGGCACAGCCGGATCACCAAAAGACGTCATTTATGAAGAAGTGGATGCTTGAAAATAAGTTAATCCTGGGCGGTGCGATACTGGGTGCGGCCGGGGGTTATGCGTATTATCATTTTATCGGTTGTGCGACCGGTACCTGTATGATCACCTCCAAACCATTGAACAGTACCCTCTATTTTAGCATGATGGGTGCTCTTTTTTTAAGCCTTTTTAAAAAGAAGTCAGATGGAAACACAAAACAAACCTAAATCCTTCTCTGAAATATTAAACAGTGATAAACCGGTATTGGTTGATTTCTCTGCCGAATGGTGCGGACCCTGCAGAATGATGCCTCCCATTCTCAAAGAATTGAAACAGCAGACCGGCGATAGGCTGACGATTCTCAAGGTGGACATAGATAAAAATCCGGCCGTTGCCTCTTTGTATAATATTCAGAGCGTTCCAACCCTGATCATATTCAAAAAGGGTGAGGTAAAATGGAGGCAAAGCGGGGTGGTTCAGGCCAGGCAGCTGAAATCTGCTCTGGATCAGGCTGAAAGATGATTATTGGTGTAACAATCCGCCTTAATAAGAATCATGCCGGTACATGACGAGCGTCAAGTTGAATCAGGTGTAGTAAGATTATTTTTACAATATAATTTTTTAACCTCAATCAAGAACGCATATGAAAAAGAACATGGGATCGGCCGATCGCGGTATCCGCATCGTACTCGCTGTTATCATGGCAGCATTATACTTCAGTAATAAAGTGACCGGGACAGCCGGTATTGTATTGCTGGTTCTTTCCGTTGTTTTCCTTCTGACCAGCCTGGTAAGCTTTTGCCCGCTGTACACAATTTTTGGCTTATCCACCTGTAAAACAAAAGAACAGAAGCTGTAGCAGGCCTTGTTGCGTAAGCAGCACGTGTTTTTTGGTTGACAGGATGATAAAAAATCCTTCCCGCGTGGATTTGCTGTAATCCCATATGACATTGTATTAACTAAAAATAAATTTTTATGTCTGAAATTATTAATAGTGAAAGCGCTATAACCGGCGTCAGGCCGATGCCCCGGATTGGCGATCCGGCTCCTTCCTTTGAAGCGGTAACTACCCAGGGTAATATCAAATTCCCGCAGGATTATAAAGGCAGGTGGGTGATACTGTTCAGCCATCCGGCTGATTTTACACCCGTTTGTACCAGTGAGTTTATGACTTTTGCCAAAATGGAAAATGATTTCAAAAAACTGAATACTGACCTGGTTGGCTTATCCGTGGATGGCTTGTACAGTCATATTGCCTGGCTGAGAACCATCAAGGATAAAATTGAATTTCGCGGATGGAAAAATGTGGAGGTAAAATTTCCGCTAATTGAAGACATTTCCATGTCGGTGGCCAAAAAATACGGGATGATTCAACCCGGCGAAAGCACCACAAAGGCAGTTCGCGCGGTATTTTTTATTGATCCGGTGGGCATAATCAGGGCCATTATCTATTATCCCCTGTCATTGGGAAGAAATTTTGAAGAACTGAAAAGAGTCATCATCGGCCTGCAGACGGCTGATAAATTTGCAATTGCCACGCCTGCTGACTGGCAACCCGGAGAAGACGTCATTGTGCCGACCGCCGGCAGCTGTGGTGTCGCCGAAGACCGCATGAGCGGAAAAGAAGACGGAGGTGTATATTGCAAGGACTGGTTCTTTTGTATGAAACCGCTGGCAAAAGAAAAGGTGGTGGGAAATTAAAATAAGTACTTCGATATAAATACAACTTTACGGAGGAAGTCTCCAGGTTATCCCTATAACCATGCCTCCATAAAAAATCAGCATTATATATTATGGGCCGGCTTTTTACCGGCGTAGGTATAACTTATAAAAATATATTATGGGTGCATCTTCGTTTTGGGATGATCGTTATGCTGAAAATGAAACGGTTTACGGTCTTCAGCCAAATGCATTTTTCAGGGAATTTATAGAAAAAACCAGACCGGGTACTTTACTGCTGCCCTGTGAAGGGGAGGGAAGAAATGCCCTGTATGCGGCAAAGAGGGGATGGCAGGTAGATGCTTTTGACTTTAGCCGGGTAGCAGTGGAAAAAGCATTGGAACGGGCTAAAAATGAACAGGTATCCATTCAGTATGAACAGAAAAGCATCGAAGATTTTATACCCCGGAAAAAGTATAAACTGGTCGCCTCCATATATGTTCATATGGATCCCTCCCTTCGAAAAAATTTTCATCAAAACCTGATAGATTCGCTGGAAGACGGGGGATTTGTCATTTTAGAGGCTTTTAATAAGAACCAGGTAAAATATCATTCCGGGGGGCCAAAAACCGCCACGATGCTGTATTCGATTGATGAACTGCTGGAAGATTTTGGCAGTTTGAAAATACAGTTGCTGGAGGAAAAAATAATAGATTTGAACGAAGGTTCCTTTCACAAAGGGGAAGCAGCTGTGATCAGAATGATCGCTACCAGATAAAGGGAATTATTTTCCTGGTTGTCTTCATATAAACATCATATCCCGGAAATGCAATTAAAAGGTAATTTTCCTCCCTGCGGATTTTTATGATCAGATCCACGATCAGAATGAAATATACCAACAGGCCAATGCCTGAAAATTCACTTATTAACACGGACAAACATAACAGGAGTACTGCCGTATACATCGGGTGGCGGATGTAACCATAAGGTCCCCTCCTGACCAGTTGTGCAAAGGGTTTCGGCTCCGGTAAAACTGAAAATTTACTAATTCGTATGGCTGAAAAGGCTGCGATTCCGAGTGCCACAGCTATTCCCAGAAGAAGCCAGCTGAATAAGGGGAAGGATGCAAAATCCGGTGTTATCAGAAAATATAAAATGCAGGCAAACTGCACGATAACCAATAGGAGAGATTTTAATTTAACACTGGGCATGACCGTTATAAAAATTGTTCATGATTTTCGGGGCACGGAAAAGTTAAAGCACTTTAAGAAATAAAATTAACATATAATTTCAACTGATAAAAGTCATACCTGCACATTATGTAAATCACTGGATAAAAGATATTATTGTTTGAATTTTGTATTGAATTATTAAATCAGTTTTAAATGAAAAATCTTGTTATACTGGGCGCGGGTACTGCCGGAACCATGATGGCTAATCATTTACATCATGAGTTGAAACATCCCGACTGGCAGATTACCATTATTGATGAAAGAGAAGAACATCACTACCAGCCCGGATATCTTTTTCTTCCTTTTGACATATATACGCCTGAAGATATTGTAAAAAAAATTGATGAGTTTATACCCGGTGATGTAAAGCTGCTCAGGAAGCCTGTCAACCGGATTGTGCCGGCAGAAAATAAAATTCAGCTGGATGGCGGGGACGAACTTCCTTACGATGTACTGATCATTGCCACAGGTGCTAAAACAGCTCCTGAGGAAACCCAGGGCATGCTGGGAGCCGAATGGCGTAAATCTGTTTTTGATTTTTATACTTTTGAAGGGTCACTGGCTTTACGAAATAAATTGAGAGACTGGAAGGGAGGCAAACTGGTGGTTCATATCACGGAAATGCCGATAAAATGCCCTGTAGCACCATTGGAATTTGCATTTCTGGCCGATTCCTTTTTCAAGCATAAAAATATGCGGGATCAGGTGGAGATCACTTATGTAACTCCTTTGAGCGGTGCATTTACCAAACCAAAAGCGACTCGAGGCACTGGAACATTTGCTCCAGGAAAAAGGAATTCATATCGTCAGTGATTTTGCCATAGAACAGGTAGATAATGAGAAGAAGGAAATTGTAGACTATGGGGGCAAGGCAGTTCCCTTTGATATCCTGGTTACTGTGCCCACCAATAAGGGGGATGCCCTGATGGAAAGATCGGGTATGGGGGACGACCTGAATTATGTTCCCGCCCATAAAGCCACGCTCCAGTCAAAGGATTATAAAAACATTTTTGTTTTAGGTGATGCCAGCAATATCCCGGCTTCCAAGGCCGGATCGGTGGCCCACTTTGAAGCTGAAATACTGACTGAGAATATTCTTCTTTATATAGATGGGAAACCTTTGAAGGAAGAGTTTGACGGACATGCAAATTGCTTTATTGAAACCGGCAATGGCAAAGCACTGCTTATTGATTTCAATTACACCCATGAACCGGTGGAAGGGAGTTTTCCTTTTCCGGGCATAGGTCCGTTAAGATTGTTAAAGGAAAGCAGGATGAACCATATGGGTAAGCTTGCCTTCCGATGGATTTACTGGAACGTTTTGTTAAAGGGAACGCATATTCCCTTTGTTTCAGCGACCATGTCAGAAAACGCAAAACACAACCATTAAATATTTAATCATTAAAATAAACCTTTATGGAAAAGACAATAGCCGGCAAATCAATTGCCGTTAATGAAGAAGGCTACCTGACTGATTTCAGCCAATGGGATAAAAACGTGGGTGAAGCGTTGGCTTCTGAAGCCAATATATCACTGACCCCCAGGCATTGGGACGTGATCAGTTACCTGCAGAATGAACAAAAGAACCAGGCAGCACTCAGTATCCGGCGAATCGGGAAAAGTGGCGTGGTGGATATTAAAGAATTCTACCAGTTATTTCCCACTGCCCCGTTAAAAACAGCAACAAAAATAGCCGGGATACCCAAACCGGCAAGTTGTATTTAATACGATAAAATAATTTAGTTATGAATGAGAATAAGGGAGGAATTAAGAAGATGATGATCATCTTATCAAAGGGCACATTGGAAAATGTGTATGCAGCTTTTGTGCTGGCAAACGGTGCCAGGATGGAAGGTATTGATGCGGAAATATTTTTTACTTTTTTTGGATTGGAAGCAGTTCATAAACGTAAACTGGAGCATCTGCATGTGGCAACAGTCGGAAATCCGGCAATGCATGTGCCCACCATGCTGGGTGGGTTGCCGGGGGTGGAAGCTATGGCTTCATCCATAATGAAAAAGGAAATGGAAAAAATAGATATGCCGGACGTACATGAATTCCTGGACATTTTAACCGCCTCAGGCGTTAAATTATGGGCATGTAAAATGGCGGTGGACATGTTTCATTACAAAAAAGAAGATTTGTACGAAGGAGTGGAAGATGTGATTACCGTAGGGGAATTTTATAATAAGAGTGAAGGAGAAGGTGTACATATGCTTTTTGTGTAAGCCGGAATTGCTTAACATATAACCAATCTGTTTCGTTTTTTAGAGGGCGTTATTCAGGCGGAACAATCAGTTGCTTAAAATAACTTTTAACAAAGATTTTCATATTGGTTTCACCTGTAATAGTACGGTGCGTGCTCCTGTTATTGCGTTCCCGGAGAAAGAAGCCTGACTTTTATTGCCACCGGCAGAAATCATATAACTTACAGGTAATCAAATAATTATATTATTATTTTCAAATAGTTCGTTCCTGTTAAAGGAATATAAGTCCCTTTGGAATAGTCTTTGCAAGCAGTATCTTGTAATTCATAATTTAATCTAAATAAACCCAAATGAAACGCACTCCAGGGATATTTGCTGTCGCTGCTTTATTTTTTTCGTTCTTAATTATTTTGTCTTCCTGTTCCAAAAATCAGAAAAGTTCAGATACTTCGACTAACGCACAACTGCAGGTCAGGCTGACTGATAGTCCTTACCCGTTTGCCAGGGAAGTCTGGGTGGACGTTCAGCAAATTGAGATTATCATGGGAGATTCCAGCAAACCGGTTGTTTTAAACGGCGCACATCCCGGATTATATAATCTGATGGATTTCACAAATGGAAAAGACACCCTTCTGGCGGATGCAACCATCCCGCCGGGAACGATCAGTCAGATCCGCCTGATATTGGGGAACAACAATTACATTGTTAGCGAAAGCAATGAAAAAATTCCATTAAAAACACCCAGCGGACAGGAATCCGGATTGAAGGTACAGGTTCACCAGGATGTTGCCGGGGGAATCCTTTATAGATTGATTCTGGATTTTGATGCCGGAAAATCTATAATCCAGGCTGGAAACAGCGGCAACTATTTATTAAAACCGGTGTTACGCATCCTTTCATTGACACCTTCCGGCGGGGATATCCGTGGTGTGGTGGCTCCCGATTCTATAAGAACCGCCATCCTGGCGATACAGGGTTCAGATACAGTTGCATCATCTTTTACGGATACAACTAACGGCAATTACCTGTTTAAGGACGTTCCTGCAGGAAATTATACTTTAAGTTTTATCCCTTCAGATACTGCCTATAAGCCGGCATCTGTGAATACGACCGTAACCTTAGGACAAATAACCATGGTGGATACAGTTCATCTTCAGCATTAGTCTGGTTCAATAAGCCATTTCAATACTTTTGAAAAAAATCCCCCTGAATAGGGGGATTTTTATTTGTCACTTATGAACGATCCGGGTCACCCGGTGAATGGATTTATGAATTACATAATACAGCCTTCATTTTTTTAATATCCTCCGGGGTCGTACGGCAGCATCCGCCTATCAGTGTGGCGCCGGCCTGGTGCCATTGAAGGGCTTCTTCTGCAAAATCAGCATGTATTACACCGGGAAGCCAGCACTTATTTTGGGGATCCCAATTTTCTCCTTTATTCGGATAAGCTACTACAAGCTTATTGCTGGAAGTCGCCGCTATTTGCACTAGTGATTTAACATATTGGGGGGCTGTGCAATTCACGCCAACTGCAACTACCTGGTCTGATTCGTTAGCCAATGCGGCACATTCCGCAAAACCGGCCCCGCTGCAAACTTCTTTTTCATTTTTGCAGCTAAAGCTGATCCATGCCTTCAAACCAGGAAATTCTTTTATCAAACGGATCAGGGCAATGGCTTCTTCCGGGCAGGGTATCGTTTCACAGGCAAGTAAATCCGCCCCGCTTTCTGCAAACACTTTCATCCGCTCACGATGGAATGATATCAGTTCTTCTACACTCAGGCCATAATCTCCGCGATATTCCGAACCATCTGCACGTGATGCTCCATACGGCCCCACTGATGCGGCAATTAAGGGATCAGGACCCTGAATGAAATGGCGTTCCCTCGCTTCTTCCCTTGCCTGCACCGCCAGCAGGGTCGCAAGCTGCATCAGCTCGGTTGCTTTTTCCCTGCTGTAACCCTGTTTTGAAAATCCGTCATAGCTGGCCTGGTAGCTGGCCGTCGTAATGATATCTGCACCGGATTTCAGATAATCCAGATGAACCTGTTTTATTAAAAAGGGATTTCCGGTAAGCAATTTGGCCGACCATAAAGCATGATTCAGATCGGCGCCTCTGTTTTCAAGTTCTGTAGCCATGGCCCCGTCTAACACGACGACACCGCATTTTTTAATAAACGGAGTGAAAATATCCCAATTCATGAAATGAATGTAAAGAATAAAAGTAAAAATCCGCTTTGCAGTATTTTTGATATGAAATGAACCACGGATCTTATGAGAGTGTCATTTAATTTTTGACTATTGTGGGAGGGGTTACTGGTTTGAAGAAGTTGACTGGTATTAGCAGACTGCATTTGGTCTAAACCGGGATCAGGCCGGGTTTAATTTCATTTTTAAGGTCCGGTTCCTGTTCCATCATGCGTTTCCCTAAAATATTTTCCAGATCCTCCTTAAAAATGACTTCTTTCTTAAGTAGCAATTCAGCTACCCGTATGAGTGATTCTTTATTCCGGATCAGCAGTTGTTTTGTTTGCCCATACAGGTCGGTTACCATTTTTCTTACTTCTTCATCAATCAGTTTACCTGTTTCTTCACTATAAGGTTTTTGAAACCCCGTATCCCGCTGTCCGGAAGAATCATAAAAGCTGACAGGGCCTATTTTTTCATTGAAACCATAGTAGGCAACCACCATATAAGCTTCTTTGGTGACTTTTTCCAGATCATCCAACGCGCCGGAGGATACTTCACTGAAGATCACTTCTTCGGCTGCACGACCACCTAAGGTGGCGCAAAAATGCTCTTTGAAGACGTTCAGGGTCCTCAACTGTTTTTCTTCGGGTAAATACCAGGCTGCCCCCAATGACTTACCTCTGGGTATGATAGAAACTTTTATCAAAGGGTCCACTGTTTTCAGTAACCAGCTTACCACGGCATGCCCTGCTTCATGGTATGCGATCACTTTCTTTTCTGCAGGGGAAATGATTTTACTTTTCTTTTCCAGTCCGGCCACAATCCGGTCAATGGCATCTAAAAAGTCCTGGCGCCCTATTTTATCTTTTTTTTTGCGGGCAGCAATCAGGGCAGCTTCATTGCAGATATTGGCAATATCTGCCCCGGAAAATCCAGGCGTCTGGCCTGCCAGAAACGGAATATCTATTGTTTCATCCAGAATAAGCGGCCGCAAATGAACTTTAAAGATGGCTTCCCTTTCTTTGATGTTGGGAAGTTCCAGGTAAATATGCCTGTCGAACCGGCCGGGACGTAGTAATGCAGGATCCAGCATATCGGCCCGGTTCGTTGCTGCTAATACTATGACACCTGTATTGGTGCCAAATCCGTCCATTTCGGTCAGCAACTGGTTCAATGTGCTTTCACGTTCATCGTTGGATCCGGAAAAGTACGCATTCCTGCTTCTGGATCTTCCGATGGCATCAATTTCATCTATAAAAACGATGCAGGGGGCTTTTTCTTTTGCCCTTTTAAATAAGTCACGCACACGGGAAGCACCTACGCCTACGAACATTTCAACAAATTCTGAACCCGATATGATAAAAAAGGGTACCTGGGCTTCTCCGGCAACCGCTTTCGCGAGCAAAGTTTTACCTGTACCCGGAGGCCCTACCAATATCACACCTTTTGGAATTTTGGCACCCAGCCTGGTGAAGTCCTGCGGATTTTTGAGGAAATCAACGATTTCCCTGACTTCCATTTCAGCCTCATCCAGTCCGGCCACATCATCAAATGTAAATGTGCTTTTATTTTCCTTATCCAGCAGGGTGGCTGTGGATTTGCCAAAGCTAAAAGGGGAGGAACCTCCCGGGCCGCCGGTTCCTGCCCTCCTGAATAAGTATTGCCACAGGGCGAACATCAATATCAGGGGCAATACCCATCCGAGAATATTCCAGTACCAGTTTGATTTTTTTACATACAAAACCGGTATATGTTCCCTGTTTGGCAGATTTTTTTCTGCAGCTTCCAGATTCCGGTCAAAGGTCTCAACCGAACCGATCTGGATCACGTAATGCGGGCCTGGATTGGGTTCCTTACCTAAAATGGGTTTGAATACCTCTTTGAAAGCGGAGTCGTTCCGGGATTCCTTTTTTAAAAATATTTCCGCATATTCCTGGTTTACCACAACAATCTTTTCAACCGCATTTTTAACCAGTATATTTTTCTCGAATTCCTGCCAGCTGATCTCTCTCGCCGGTTCGGATTTAAACAGCATTTGAATCAATATCAGCCCGCCGAGAACCAATAACCACCATAAGTACCGGTTTATTCCGGATGATGGTTCTTTTTTTGGTTTAATATCCTTTTTATGATCAGCAGCCATTTACCCGGGTAATGTAATGGCAGCCTTGGCCATGATATTTATTTCGTGCTCTGCCAATTGGGACAGGCGATCGTCAATTTGTTTTTCATTCACCTCGGCTTCCCTGAAAAAAGCTGACTGTTTTTCCATTCCCAGTTCTTTGGCAAAAGCAGCAGCCGTGCCATACATACTGATTTTAAAATGATTGATCGCCTGGATACAGGATAACAGACAGGCATCCTTTACTTCCGCACTTTTACAGTCGGACAGTTTTTCTTTCGCTTCTTCGATAAAAGCATGCATGATCCGGTTGTTCAGGCTGAGTGCATTGATTTTCTCTTCTTCAAAAAAGCTTTCCATATTCTGAACGTGCTTAACTATAAAATCCAGATATTTAAGCAACACATTCTTTAATTTCATGGAAACAGCCATGTTTATAAAATCAGGTAAAACTTTTTGCAACTGTATTTCCGCACTTGAAAATTTGGAAACATCATTGTCAAGTAATTCGTGAAGGGTCGTTACCGGGAGGTTATTTTCTGTCATGGTATTGATATTTACTTTCCGCTAATTTACCCCAATCGGGTTCCTGTAATTATGACCGTAATCAATTAAAATCATGACAGTACTCATTGAATTATTTCTCCGGATTTGGTTATTTTGAAGTTATGCCAGATAAAAAAAAACAGCCAGACCGGCCTGCTGAAATTCCGGATCAACCGGAACGACCTGAAGTAAGACCATATACATTGCCTGAAAATCCTCCATTACCGGATGAAGAACCGGAGATTCACCCCGCAGAAGAACCTGAAATTCCAAAGGAAATTCCGCCTTTTTATCCTGAAACTTAGTGTGAACCGGTTCAAATTAAAATTAAAGAAATGATTGTACTGGTCATGGGATTGCCAGGGTCAGGTAAAAGCTACTTTGCTGAAAGACTAGCGGGGGAACTCCATGCCGGATACATAAACAGTGACCGGCTGAGAAAGAAAATGATTTCGAAAAGGACATATTCCGAAAAGGAAAAGGAAATGGTGTATGACGAAATGCTTGTCCAGATGAGGGACTATATATTAAAAAAAAGGGACCTGGTCATGGACGCCACATTTTACAGGAACAGGATTCGTATGAAATTCCGGAAAGAAGCCCTGGAAGCCGGAAGTTTATTTTATATTGAAGTGCAGGCTGCAGAACCACTGGTAAAAGAGCGTTTGAGCCGGGCGAGGACGGACAGTGAGGCTGATTTTAAAATATATAAAACAATACAGGCAGCATGGGAACCTATACAGGAACAGCATTTAATGCTGCAGTCAACCAACGACAATATTGAGATGATGTTGAACAAGGCGAAAGAATACCTCCATACCATTCCGAATGATTAAGGACCAGATAAACCAGTTGCTATTAAAAGGAAGGATTACCGGCAATGAAGAACATGCTGAACTTATTGAAACCCATATTTCCTGGGTCCTGTTATGTAGTCATTTCGTTTTCAAAATTAAAAAACCGGTTCACTATTCCTTTCTTGACTTTTCCAGCCTGGAAAGAAGGAAATATTTTTGTGAACGGGAGATAGAATTAAACAGAAGACTCACAAAAGATATATATGTGGACGTATTGCCGGTAAGGGAAACTGCGGGCCGGTATGAGATCGGTTATGAAGAAGGAGAAATTATAGATTATGCCGTAAGAATGCGAAAAGTGGACAGGAGCAGGCAAATGGATATTCTGTTGTTAAAAAATAAAGTTACAGCGGTGGATATGGAGAAACTTGCAGAAAAGATAGCGGCCTTCCACCTGAACACTGAAATCATTTATCAGAAGGATTTGCTGGATGTTCAAACCAAATTTATGGACCTGGAAAGGGAGAGGGGTTTTTTGAGCCGGGAACTCTCCCCGGATGATGCTGAAATCATCGATCGCGTTATTAAAAAAGCAGGATCATTTATAGAGGAAAACAGGACGCTGCTTGAAAAGAGGCTGAGTGAAGGTTTTACCAGGGACTGCCATGGGGATTTGCACTCCAGAAATATATTTTTGTTACCCGAACCCCAGCCGTTTGACTGTATAGAATTTAACGATGATTACAGGCAGATAGATGTGCTGAACGATGTCGCTTTTCTATGTATGGATCTGGATTATTTTAACAGAAAGGATCTGTCAGATATATTCATCAGTAATTATAACCGTTTATTTAATGCTATGAGGAACGATGAGGAAAAACAACTGTTTACCTATTTTAAAAGTTATCGGGCTAATATAAGGGCAAAAGTGAATAGCCTGCGGGCCCGCAGCAGCATGAACAATCATAGTAAAAACCAATACCTGTTGGAAACCGGCAGATATCTCAGGCTTATGGAACAATATATAAATACACTGGCCATTTAGAAAATTCAGGAAGTTCAAAATCCGGATCAGATTCATTCTTAAAATAAACACCTCAGCTTACCCCGGTTCTCCATCTTCCCGGAACCAGTGATTACAATCAGGAAAATTACTGATCATGGTCATTTAATCGGGGGGACTGTTTGGGATAACTTCGTTTCTGTAAAATACTTCAGGTATTAGAGAAATGGGGAGTATTTTGAAATTCGTTAAATGAGGATATTTATTATAGTTGCTTTTTAATTTGTCAATCTTAAAATTATATTTTATGTCAACCAATGCATTAACAAAAAGAACCGAGTCCTTTCCGACTTTATTTGATGAATTTTTAAAACCCTGGGATCCATGGTTTAATAACGGAGGAGGTTTATGGAGCAAACCGTTAACAATGCCCAGTGTAAATATCATCGAAAACAAAGATGATTACAAAATTGCTGTAGCGGCACCCGGATTGAAAAAAAGTGATTTTAATATTGATATAGAAGGAAACATGCTTTCTGTCAGTTGTGAAAAGGAAGAAAAAAAGGATGAAAAAGATGCCCGCCATACCCGGAGGGAGTATAATTATTCCTCATTCAGCCGCAGTTTTACATTGCCGGATGAAGTGATGAAAGAAAAAATTGAAGCTGTTTATGAAGATGGCGTTCTGAATCTGACACTGCCTAAAAAGGAAGAAGCAAAAAAAATGGCACTGTCAAAACACATTGCAGTAAAATAGTTCTGGCCTTATCCTAATCGTTTAGCCCTGCCTGTTACAGGCAGGGCTTTTATGATGGGTACCGGGGTTCTGAAATGATGTATTCATGCGAAGAAATGGACTTTTGATTTTTATTTTTTGCACCGCTGCCATTGCAGTAAACGGGCAGTTAAGTTCGGATAGCATAAGAAGAGCAATAAGTGGGGGTTTTGCCGGTATGGTTCTTCAAAGCCCGGATAATGTAAGGAAATTTTACAGCAGGTATCAGTCTAACAGCGCCTGGATCAACCACCGGGAGCATGTACAACAATTATTGCTGCTGTTACATGAAGCGCCGGAACTGGGATTACGGGAAGAGGACTACCAATACGATTCTGTAAAATCCTTATATGGTAACCCTGCCGGATTATTATCGGTACATGATTCCCTGCTCGCCGAAATACATATTACCGATGACGCTCTTCATTTTTTTCGCGACGTTGCTTATGGCAATTCACCACCTTCCCTGGGATACAACGGATTAGCATATACCCCCGGATGTTTCGATATCCCGGCTCTTTTGGCTGAGGCTTTGTCTGACAATCAGTTAAAGGGTTTGTTGAATAAGCTGGAGCCTGAATTTGCCGGTTATGCAGCTTTGAAGCGCCAGCTTTTCAGATTTAATAAACGTATTAATGACAGTTCTTTTAAGGAAGTCCGCATCCGGCCTGGTATAGCAGATAATAAAAAGTTCACACTGATTAAAAGACTTTACCAGCTGGGGATGAACGAAAATCCAGGACTTGAATATTCTGATGAGGAAATGAAAGAGCAGGTGAAAGCGGTCCAGCATGTATTCGGTCTGCCGGATGACGGTGTTTTGAATTCCAAAACCATGGAAGCGATGAATGTTTCATTGATCGCGCGGGTCGAAGAACTCAAATCGGCGATCAATACGTTCCGGTGGCTACAGTGTGCCGGCCGTTCACCGCATATCATCGTTATTAATATCCCGTCTGCCAGTTTAATGGTATATGCATCCGGCAACAGGGTGCTGGATTCAAAAGTTATTGTCGGGAAAAGGTCAACCCGGACGCCCGTCCTGGCAAGTCGTATCACAGAAGTGGTATTATATCCCTTTTGGGTCGTACCTAATAAGATTGCTACCAGGGAACTGTTGCCCCTGATCAAGCGGAATCCGGGGTATCTGGATGCCAATAATATGCAGGTCATGGATGACCGGGGAAAAGTCGTTGACCCGTTAAGAATAGACTGGGATATGCTGAGTGCCTCTTATTTCCCATACAAATTGCGGCAGTCAACCGGATGTGACAATTCACTGGGTATCGTCAAATTCAATTTCTATAGCCCTTACGGGGTTTATTTGCATGATACACCTGCAAAGGAGTTGTTCAAACGGAACAAACGTTTTTTCAGTCATGGTTGTATACGGGTTGAAAAAGCCATTGAACTGGCTCATTTCCTTTTGAAGGAAAATAGCCGTGCGATAGATACCCTGGTGGAAAAAGGTTGTCTTCAAAAAAAGTCCCCGAGCGTATTGCCTGCTTCTGAGAAAATCCCGGTTTTTGTTTTATACAATACCGCGTGGATAAATTCCCTCGACGATGTCCGGTTTAACGAGGACATTTATAAAAGGAATTCAAAAAGCCCGAAATAATCTGATGATTCGGTATTTCATCCCTTCAAAATCCGGAAAGTCTGGTCACAAGGAATGAGACGGACGCTCCGATCAGGGTCATGAACGTGGTCCATAACTTTGGATACTGAGCATGACTTTGGGGTAATAAATCACTGGCTCCGATATACAGGAAAAATCCTGCAAATAAGGCTAATAATAATCCGAAACCGGCTTCCGGCACACGGAAAAAATAAGTTGAAATAACACCCAAAACAGGAGCCGATGCAGCTATCAGCAACCATTTAACCGCTTCATGATTATCACCTTTTTCTTTCACCAGGAAGCTAACCGTATTAATTCCGTCGGAAAAATCATGTGCTACAACGGCAAGGGCCATCGCGATTCCCAGGGCAGGCGATACCTGGAAGGACCATCCGATCGCAATCCCGTCCAGAAAACTGTGAATGGACAAACTTCCTGCACCCAGTTTACCTTTTAGCCTGCGGTGATTTTTTTTATCATCGTCATTTTCATCATGAGAATGTAAGAGGGCCAGCCGGTCAAGGATCATATAAATCAGGAAGCCCGTCATAGTGACCGACATCATCTCACCGGCGCTGTATTTATTTTTTCCCAATGTGAGCGCCTCAGGAAGCAGATCGAAGAAAACGACTCCAATTACGGCACCTGCACTAAAACCTAAAATCAGATGGAGCTTATCTCTAAATCTTAATGCAAATAACCCGCCTGAGAGGGTGGCAAGGAATGTTGCAATACAGGTTAATATGATCATATGGGTTTCTCAAAGTTTCCGTAAAACTATGGGTTTATTTTCCTCTTTGTCAATGATTTCTGCAAGGCAGGAATCTGATTCCCACATAATGGTACGGATCTGTAACCGAAATCATCCGGCACCCTGATTGCAGTCATTCCTCCCGGGATTCATTTTTAATAAATTGAATGAAATATATTGTATGTCTGACTTCAAATTACCTGTTGAACAGGAAACTGCAGTAACCTATAAGAATATACATGTCAGTTGCACGGCGTTTCAGGAGAATGAATTCATACCACGCAGGTATACATGCGACGGAGCCAATATAAACCCTTCTCTGAATCTGGATCATATACCTGAAAAAGCAAAAACCCTGGCAATCATTGTAGATGATCCGGATGCACCGGCAGGCACCTGGGTGCATTGGGTGATATGGAATATCCCGGTTACGCACCATTTGAAAGAGAATTTATCCCGGGGCATACCAGGCCTGAATGATTTTGGTAAAACCATTTATTGCGGTCCCTGCCCTCCGAAGGGAACGCACCGCTATTTCTTCAAAGTATATGCATTGGATTGCGATCTGGAACTACCCGCGGGTGCCCGGAAAGAGGACCTTGAAAAAGCCATGAGCGGACATATCATTGGATTTGGGGAATTAATCGGACTCTATAAAAAGGAGTAAATCTTCCAAAATTCACGGTCATATTATAGCCCGATAGCACCGAATTGCATAATTTATCCGATCATGCTGAGCTTAATGATAATGATCAGCCGGGAAAATGAAGAAGATCATATATTATTGGGACGGACCGGGATATCTTTAGTAAAAAATAATGAAACGGACTTTAACAGGCCTTTTTATTATAATCATCCTGGCATCAGGTTTTCAACCCCCCGGGGTTCCGGTGGTACCAAACCATGTTTCAATCCAGGATGATGATACCCTGATCTGGCGCACAGCGAATCGCTTTACCTCTATGTTTAATCTTGGGGATACTGCGACCATGAACCGGTTTTTGCCGGATGATTTCATGCTACAATGGTTCCATGAGAACTTTCTGGGCAAGAAAAGCCTCTTAAATGCCATGGTTGATTCGGCAGTTCATTCAACACTGAAACATGTATTGAAAAGGGATGCGCAAACTGTTATCATGTATTCAGACAACCGTCAGGCTGTCAGTCTGAATACCGGGCTGGAATTTTTGGACCCTGCCCTGTTGCAAAGAATCAAAAATGAACATGGTTATGGGCTTTGCATCATGTATTTTCAGAAAAGAAATGGGAGTTGGTGGCTAAAAACCGTTCACCTGGATCTTCATTGTTCGCTTTGTAACTTATAAACGGATATGCTAATAAGGAATCGAAGTCTTGTCCTTTTCTCTTATTTCCTGGTCCCGGCGAGGCAGAATGCAAGCTGGTTCAATGGCAATTTATTGATGCACAGAGAATTACCGGTTTCTGCCTGTTTCCACCTGATTATAATCATTTTTATAAATAACTTTTATCAAGTTATAATCTGATAATTAATACCACCTTTCCCTAAATTTTCGGTTTCTCAACCAGATCAAATGAAAAAGATTCTTCTCATAGAAGACAATGATGATATACGGAATAATACTTCGGAAATACTGGAGTTATCGAATTATAACGTAATCGTAGCCCGGAATGGTAAAATCGGAGTTGAAAAAGCCCTGCAGGAAAAACCAGATTTGATAATCTGCGACATTATGATGCCGGTTCTCGACGGTTTTGGTGTTTTGCATGCCATACATAAGAACGAAGCCATTAAGAATACGCCTTTCATTTTTTTAACTGCAAAAACGGAAAGAAATGATTTTAGAAAAGGTATGGACATGGGAGCAGATGACTATCTCACCAAACCTTTTACAGGTACTGAATTACTCAATGCAGTTGACAGCCGCCTGAAGAAAAATGAATCCTTAAAACAGGTAATAGCTTCCGGATTGGAAGGCATAAAGCAATTAATGGAAGCTGCCGGCACCAAAACATCTCTTCAATCACTGAGTGAGGGCCGGCCGGTTAATAAATATAAAAGGAAACAGGTCATTTATTCAGAAGGTAATCATCCCAGTGTGCTGTTCTATGTGGTAAAAGGTAAGGTAAAAACCTGCCGTACCAATGAGGATGGTAAAGAGCTGGTAACCAATCTTTTCAGTCCGGGTGATTTTTTTGGTTATACAACCCTGCTGGAAGGGACCACCTATAAGGATACGGCTAAAGCCATGGAAGAAACTGAACTCGCGATCATACCCAAGGAGGAATTTGATGAATTGGTCAATAAAAATCCCGGGGTAACAAAAAAATTAATTCAGTTACTTGTAAAAAATATATCTGAAAAGGAAGACAACCTCCTGAACCTGGCCTATAATTCCCTGCGTAAAAAAGTGGCTGAGGCCCTTATGTTATTGGAAAAAAAATACAATGAAAAGAGTGAGAAAAAATTTACTATTGACCTCAGCCGGGAAAGCCTGGCAAATATTGCCGGTACAGCTAAGGAATCCCTTATAAGGACCCTGGGTGATTTTCAGAACGAAAAACTGATTGAGATAAAGAAAGATGGTACCATTTCCATCCTGAACCCGGTTAAGCTGGGGAAACTGCTGAATTAATTCTTCGCCAATTGGATGAAAAAGCCCTGCTGTTCAGGATAGCAGGGCTTATAGTAAAATGCCGGATCATTTATTTTACATCGATGTGTTTCGCTGATGGCTTTTTTGCTTCTTCTTTACGGGGTAAATGAATTTTCAACAGGCCATCTTCATACTTTGCTTCTATCTTTTCTTTCTGGATTTCATCAGGTAGTGTAAAACAGCGGCGGAAAGAAGAATAACTATACTCCCTGCGTGTAAACTTATTTTCTTTTTCTTCCGTTCTGTCTTCCTTGTCACAACTGATGGTAAGCATATTATTTTCTATATCCAGTTTGAAATCATCTTTTTTCAAACCCGGTGCCGCCACAGTTACGAGATATTCCTCTTTATGTTCGGTTATATTTACTGCGGGTATTTTCATGGTGCGATTTAATAACCCTCCATCGAACCATTCATTCCATGGTTTGAAAAAATCGTCAAACAGGGATGGGGTACTCTCAGTTTTTCTTGTCATTGCCTTTGTTTCCATAAAACCTCCTTTGTTTTAGTATTAAAGAATGATGTTTCGATGTAAAAGTATCTGATGTTTCATCCTGAATCAAAGACGTTGATCAACCGGATCACTGATAAGGGTCATTTTCCTATTCCCCCAGCCCGGAAGAAACTGCGCGCATCAATTGTTCTTCTGTAAAGGGTTTAATAAGATAATACCTGGCTCCTTCCGAGAGCCCGAATTGGATATCGGTTTTATCTGCCCGGGCAGTAAGGAAAATTAAAGGGATAAGGGCTATCGATTTACTTGTTCTGAGAAGTTTCAGTACGGTGAACCCGTCCATACCGGGCATTGATATATCGCAGATTACCAGGTCTGGTATCTCACAGTGGGCAATTTCAAGACCTGATTTGCCATTGGCTGCTGTTAAAGCTTCGTACCCGTTAAATATCAGTAACTCAGCTACATTTTCCCGGATTTCCGGATTGTCTTCAATAACCAGGATTCTTTTCATTAAAAAAAAATATGCTTGGAACCTGGGTAAATCCAGATTCACATTTACCGGGCAGGGAGATCCGTAACGAAAAACCTGTTCAAAGTCTTAATAAACTACGATCCTGGAATGCCGGCGTTTCCCCCGGCGAATCACTTTCGGAACATGTAATCGAAGTACCCCGGATAAATATTCGGCACTGGTAAATAAGGTATCTGAATTGTCCGGTAAAGTGATCTTGCGTTCGAAACCATTATATTCCGTTTCCTGCAATTGGAATTTTTCTTTTCTTTCCAATGCGGGTTTCCTTTGTATTATGCCAATGGATAATGTATTTCCGCAGCCCCGGATAAAAAAATCTTCCCTTTTTGCACCGGGTACAGCCATTTCAACCTGGTATAAATCGTTTGTTTCCACCAGGTTAAAAGGCGGTAATTCATTTTTGTCCCTCTCGAGGTGTTTTAATCCAGCCTTTACTACTGCGTCCTTTTGCAAGGGCATAAATATGCCCGGATAAACCAGACTTTCCTTATTGCTTGCGGATTCACTCATTTTGTTTGTTTTCTGGATAAAGAAAGCAGAAAATTACAGTAACCCGTAATTGGATTGAATGACCTGGGTTGCCCGAAACAATGATTTTGGTCATCATCCCGGTTTTTGTGTAATTTATTCATGAAATGTCCGGGATTCTTTTCCTTCAGGGCTATAAACCGGTATGACTTTAATCAATAAGATAAGTGACTTAATTCAGCTTATTAGCTGGTTCTCAATATTATATTGCTGATCAACCCGGATATGCCCTTGGGCGGTACACAAAAGAGTTTACTTTAAAGAATGGTGTTCATGAAGAAAGCCAGGAATGAACTTTTGAAATCACAGGAATTAATCCATTCTGTTTTTAATACGACAGATATAGGCATTGCCGTGATAGATGAAACGGGCCGGTATATAAAAACCAATGACGGTTATAATAAAATGTTGGGATATGAAAGCGGTGAACTGGATGGCCGGTTATATACCTGCACTGTTCCGCCCGGCCAGAAAAAGGAGGTTCACGATAAATTTAATAACCTGTTTGTAAATGGAAAGGGGGAAGAAGAAAGCCAGGTCCTTAAAAAAAACGGGGAAACCATTTTTGTTTACTGGACAGCTAAATTGATCTACAGTTCGGAAGCGGGAAAATTTTTAATGGTTACCATCCGCGATATTACGGAATCCAGGAAGTACAGGAATCTTTTCCTGAATACTGAAAGAATTGCCCGGATAGCCGGATGGGAATATGACGTGCTTTCAAAACAAATCACGCGTACGGATGAAATGTATGATATTCTCGGAATCACCTCCTCCGTTTTAAACAGGCTTACGGTCGAAAAAAAGATGGAAAACATTTATGACCCGGTTTCCCGACCACTCATCCGGAAAGCCTGGAATGAGGCCCTCCGGCAGGGAAAGCCTTTTGATCTTCAATTGGCCATGAATAAAGGTAAAAACGGAAAAAAATGGATCCGGGTTACCGGAACACCGGAATTTATGCATTCTAAAATATGTAAAATTGTTGGTACCCTGCATGACATATCGAATCAGAAAGAAACGGAGCTGGAACTGGAACGTCTGTCACTGGTGGCCAGTAAAACCAATAATGCCGTTTTTATATCGGATGGGCTGGGTAAGACCATTTGGATCAATGAAAGTGTTGAAAAAATAACGGGTTATAGTGGTGCGGAATTAATGGGAAAAAAACCCGGCGACATACTGCAGGGACCGGGTACGGATCCGGTGGTAGTTACCAGAATGAGTAAACGACTAAAAAAACATCTGCCGGTGTCGGAAGTCATTAAAAATTATAAAAAGGATGGCACGGATTTCTGGATGAATATGGATATCGCTCCTGTTTTCAAGAACAACAAACTGGAGAATTTCATAGGGGTGGGAATTGATGTTACTGAATTGATTCATGCCAGGGAAGCAGAAAAAATAAAGGATGCGCTGGAGCACCGGCAGAAACTTTTCAATTCCATCGCAAGAAATTTCCCTGACGGGATCATCGGCGTATTGGATAAAAGGCTGCATTATGTTTTTGTGGGAGGTGCTGAAATAAAAAAACTGGGTCAGACTCCTGAAAAATTCATCGGACAAAATATTTTTGACCACCTTTCTCAAAGCAGTAATTCTGAAGCTGTTCCCTTCCTGAAAAAAGCGCTGGACGGTGAATCAGTTATGTTTGAAGCCGAAATGAATGGGCAGATCTATTCGATCAGCGCCGTGCCCCTGCCGGGGAGTGATAAAAAAGAAACGCAGTTATTGGTGGTGCTTTACAACATAACTCAAAGAAAAAAGGCAGAAGAACATGTAAGAGAAGCACTTGCCCAGCAAATGGAGCTGAATGAACTGAAATCAAAATTTGTATCCATTGCGTCACATGAATTCAGGACACCCCTGAGTACGATTCTTTCCTCCACTTTTCTTATTTCAAAATACAGCCAGTCGCAGGACCAGGAAAAAGCACAAAAGCATATTGACCGGATAGAAACTTCGGTTCGGACTCTTACGGATATACTCAACGATTTCCTTTCCCTGGGCCGGATTGAAGACGGAAAAGTGGAGAATATGGTCAGTGAGTTTAATGTGGTTGAGTTCTGCGATACACTTACGGATGAGGTTCAGCCTACCCTGAAGAAAGGACAAAGCATTATCTATCATCACGAAGGGATGAATCATGTTTTTTCACTCGACAGGCAACATCTGAGGAATGTATTGGTTAACCTGCTTTCCAATGCCTCCAAATATTCACCAGAAGGTAAAACAATCTGGCTGACTTCAGCATATGCAAACAGGCAAATGCAGTTTTTCATTAAAGATGAAGGCATTGGCATACCGGTTTCCGATCAGCCGCGTCTTTTCCAGACATTTTTCAGGGCCAATAATGCGGTCAATATCCAGGGAACCGGTATGGGTCTCCATATTGTGAAACGCTTTTTGGATATTATGGGAGGCAGGATTCAGTTTACGAGTGAAGAGAACAAAGGGTCAACTTTCAGCATTCAGTTCCCTTCGGCCAATCAATAATTTCCCCATATACTCATTTCTTCTTTGGCAGGTTTGTTCCCGGACTGATAACGGGAATAATCGTTAGGCATGACCATTGTCATTTTCTCCGGCCTTTTAACATCTTACTTTTAACAAATTATGAATATTTATTTCTAATCCGGTTGAACATGCAAAACTTCGGGAGGATGAATTTATGAAAACGATTTTAGTAATAGAGGAAGATAGGATGATGCGCGAAAATACCACTGAGATTCTGGAACTTTCAAATTACCGGGTATTGTCGGTTGAAAATGGCAGCAGGGGATTTGAAATGGCAGTAAATAAGCATCCCGATGTGATCATCTGTGATGAGATGTTGCCCCGTATGGATGGAATGAAAATTTTGAAAAAAATCAGGATGACGGATGGGTTGAATAAAATTCCTTTTATATTGATAACGGCCCCGGATGCAAGACCAGATGAAATCGACGGCGTATATGACGGGGCAAGTGAATACCTGGCTAAACCTTTCGAGGGGGATGAATTATTGCGGATTGTGGCAAAATGCCTGAAGGGAGCAAATGACTGACTTATCCGCCATCCCTTTGTCCCTTATATGATCAGTTACCCATTTTTTTACCTGTCTTTGCGGTGTATGAAATTCGATGGTGATACCGTTTTATTTATCTGTTCCGGAAAGTTCATAAAGACAACTATAATCAGAATGAGGGAAATTCTTCGGAATCATGAATAATAAAAAATGAGCAGTATCATGTGTTTTGATGACTAAGGTCATGACAGAATAGCCTGTAAAGTAACCGGATTAAAAAACTAAAATAGTAATTTACAGCAAGTCAATTGTATGTGGTTCCAGGTGCTCAATTATTTTTTCTTTGTTTTTCATACCCTTTTTACTTTATTTAATATGACCGGGTGGATATTTCCGAAAACAAGGAAATGGAACCTGGTTACACTTTTACTGACAACTTTCTCCTGGTTTGTGCTGGGCATCTGGTACGGGTGGGGATATTGTTATTGTACGGACTGGCATTGGAAAATTCGTGAGCACCTGGGTTACCACGACCAGCGCAGGTCTTATATTCATTTTTTGCTGCTAAAACTAACCGGAATTGATTTCAATGAGCTGATGGTAGAACGGGCAACTCTGATAGTTTTCCTCGTGAGCCTGATAATGAGTGTATGGCTGAATGCAGTAGATTGTAAGAAAAGCCGGCAGAAAAAAATCAGGGGCATCCGGTAATTTTCGATTTATAATGTATAATAAATGAGATGATTTGTTACGAGACCGGAGCGGGTCATCAGGACCGGTATTTAGAGAAAGCAAAAACACCGTAAAAGGGTAATTTCTGAACAACTTTCGGCGTTTTTAGATAACTTTGCAACGGATGATGAAAAAAATCATAGCGATATCTTTTCTTTTGGTCTACCTTTTTTCTACAACAGAAGCGAAGCAGTTGTTGAAGCTTCCGCTTGTTTTCCAGCATTTTAAAGAACACCAAAAGGAAAATAAGACTATTTCCTTCCTGCATTTCCTGAAAATACATTATCTCCAGGGGAGCCCCAGGGATAAAGACTATAACAGGGACATGCAATTGCCATTCAAAACTTCGAACGATTATATATTCTTCCGTAACTCCTGGTTTTTTGCCCCTGGTCAATCAATTTTCCATCGAAGGGCATGTGAGAATTCCTGAAATGGAAAGGTTCATTAACCGAGACCAATTTGTTAGCTCGTCCTATCTCTCCAATATCTGGCAGCCTCCCAAATCCTCTTAAAGTTCAGTTCGTTGGATGTTTCATAAAGGATACCCTTTATGAACAAGTGCTTTGATGCATGTCAAAGCGGGCAATTCATTATGTTTAAACAAGATCCATATGCTGAATGCAATAATAAGATTTGCAGTAAGAAACAAACTCCTTGTCGGGATTTTTATAATAGCGCTCATTGGTTATGGCGGTTACGAGGTTACTAAACTACCCATTGATGCGGTTCCGGATATTACAAATAACCAGGTACAGGTAATTACCATTGCACCTTCTTTCGGGGCGGCCGACATTGAAAGGTTGGTCACATTTCCCATAGAGCAGGCCAATAATAATATTGCCGGGCTGAAGGAAATCCGGAGTTTCTCCAGATTTGGTTTATCGCTGGTAACCATCGTTTTTGACGATGCCACAGATGTGTACTGGGCAAGACAACAGGTGGCTGAAAGGTTGCAGAAAGTGCAATCCCAGATTCCTCCGGGTATTGGTATTCCGGAATTAGGACCCGTAAGTACCGGATTGGGTGAAATTTATCAGTACGTGGTCAGGCCGAAGCAAGGTTTTGAAAATAAATTCAATGAAACGGATCTGAGAACCATCCAGGACTGGATTGTCCGTCGCCAGTTATTGGGTGTAAAAGGGGTTGCCGAAGTGAGCAGTTTCGGTGGAAAACTCAAACAATATTCCATCGAAGTGGATCCTAATAAATTAATGGCTTACAATGTAACGATTTCAGATGTTTTTAAAGCACTGGAAAATAATAATCAGAATACCGGGGGCGCTTATATAGAAAAAGGCGCCACCGTTTTATTCATCAGGACGGAGGGACTGGTGGGCAACCTGGATGATATTAAAAATATTAAAGTGAAAACCGTCGGCGCGGGCGCCCCATTGTTTATCCGGGATATCGCTGATATTAAAATCGGGCATGCTACGAGATATGGCGCCATGTGTTATAACGATAAAGGTGAAGTGGCCGGGGCCGTCGTCATGATGCTGAAAGGAGCGAACAGCAGCGAGGTAATTAAGAATGTAAAAGAACGAATCGCGCAAATACAAAAAACGCTCCCGGAAGGAATTATAATTGAACCCTTTTTGGACCGTACCAAAATGGTTAATAATGCCATTGGCACTGTTTCGAGAAATCTGATGGAGGGCGCGCTGATCGTCGTTTTTGTATTGGTGTTGTTTCTGGGTAATCTACGGGCGGGTTTATTGGTTGCTTCTGTTATACCGCTGGCCATGTTATTTGCCGTCATTATGATGAACCTGTTTGGCGTAAGCGGCAATCTGATGAGCCTGGGGGCCCTGGATTTTGGGTTAATTGTTGACGGAGCCGTAATTATAGTGGAAGCGGTAATGCATCGTTTGGGTCATAGCAAGCATTTTGTAAATATTACCAGGCTTAACCAAACGGAAATGGATGTGGAAGTGAACCAGTCGGCCAGTAAAATGATGAATAGTGCGGTATTCGGGCAGGTCATTATCCTGGTGGTTTACCTGCCCATTTTCACACTGCAGGGAATTGAAGGCAAAATGTTCAAGCCCATGGCGCAGACGGTAGCTTTTGCCCTGCTGGGGGCATTCCTCCTGTCACTCACCTATATACCCATGATGAGCTCGATATTTCTCAGTAAGAAGATTAAACACAAGCTAAATGTTTCCGACAAAATAATGGGTAGTATCGAAAGGTCTTATCAAAAGGCATTATACAGGGCGCTGAATTTTCCAAAGTCCATATTACTGGTTGTGATCGCCCTGTTTATTTCGTCTGTCTGGCTGCTAACCAGACTGGGTGGTGAGTTTATTCCGGCTTTGGAAGAAGGTGATTTTGCGGTGGACACAAGGGTGCTGACCGGAAGCAGCCTGCAGACAACGATCGCCAACACACAGAAAGCAGCTCATATATTACTGACCCGGTTTCCGGAAGTACAAAAAGTAGTTACCAAAATCGGAAGTGGTGAAGTTCCCACAGACCCGATGCCCATGGATGCCAGTGATATGATGGTTATTTTAAAACCGAAGGAAGAATGGACTTCTGCAAAAACGTTCAATGAATTAAGTGAAAAAATGGGGAAGGCCCTTGAAGAAGTCCCTGGAGTTACGGCAGGTTTTCAATTTCCCGTCCAGATGCGCTTCAATGAACTGATGACCGGGGCCAGGCAGGATGTGGTTTGTAAGATATTTGGAGAGAACCTGGATACCCTGGCAACTTATGCTCAAAGACTGGGAGGCATAATCAACACCGTACAGGGAGCCAAAAACCTCTATGTGGAATCCATTTCAGGTATGCCCCAGATCATTATTACGTTTAACCGGAATTTACTCGCCCAGTATAATCTGGATATTTCCGACATCAACAAGGTAATTAATACCGCATTTGCCGGGCAAAGTGCCGGGATGTTGTTTGAAGGTGAAAAAAGGTTTGACATTGTGGTCAGATTAAAGAGTGAATTAAAGACGAATTTGCAGGATGTAAGGGATCTGCTAATTCCGACACCTTTAGGAAGCCAGGTGCCCTTATACCAGCTTGCAGACGTGCAGATAAAAGACGGGCCAAACCAGATACAGAGAGAAGATGCGAAAAGAAGAATTGTGATCGGATTTAATGTACGTGGCAGGGATGTGCAAAGCCTGGTGAATGAGTTGCAATCCAAAGTTGATCAGCAATTGAAATTCCCGACAGGTTATTATGTGACTTATGGCGGGTCTTTTGAAAATTTAAATGCGGCCAAAGGGCGGTTGATGATTGCTGTTCCGGTTTCCCTGTTGCTTATATTTTTACTCCTGTATTTTGCCTTTAATTCCATAAAACAGGGTTTCCTGATTTACTCCGCCATCCCGCTGTCGGCCATCGGTGGGATATTATTTCTTGCCCTTCGACAGATGCCTTTCAGTATCAGCGCCGGGGTTGGTTTCATAGCCCTGTTTGGGGTAGCTGTACTAAATGGCATTGTATTGATTGCGGAATTTAACCTGTTAAAAAGTGAGGGGATGACCGACCTGAAAAGAATTGTGCTGATGGGGACAAAAGTCCGTTTGAGGCCTGTGTTGATGACGGCCTTCGTAGCTTCTTTGGGATTCTTTCCTATGGCGGTCAGTAATGGTTCCGGCGCGGAAGTGCAAAGGCCTTTGGCGACTGTTGTTATCGGGGGTCTGCTGGTCGCTACGTTCCTGACACTATTCGTATTGCCGGTTTTGTATATGATGTTTGAAAGGGGTAAAAAGAAAGGAAAGGTTACCGGCAAAAATGAAAATCATAAAATGGTTACCGCGTCTGTAATTATTTTCCTTTTGGGAGCCGGTACCTATTCCCGCGCACAATCGCCCATTTCACTTCAGGCTGCAATGGACAGCGCCCTTAAGAATAATCTGCAGATCAAAAACGAGCAGTTGAAAGCCCAATACCAGCAAATGCTTGTCAATACGGCATCCAATATCCCGCAGGCCGGTATCCTTGCCGAGGTCGGGCAGATTAACAGTGTGTATACAGATACGAAATTCACGATTTCACAATCTTTTAATTTTCCCAGGGTCTATTCCAGCCAGAAAGAGGTGTACCGGCAGGAATGGAAAAGCAGTGAATTAAATGTCTCCATGCGGGAAGCCCAGCTGAAAAAACAGGTTTCACAGGTATTTTATCTGATTTTATATACGGAGCAGAAAAAGAAACTGCTGCAGTATTCAGACAGCATCTATTCGGCATTTTACAATAAAGCGGCCCTGCGCCTGGAAAAAGGAGAAAGTAATATACTTGAAAAAACATTTGCGGAATCCCAGCTGGGACAAATTCATATCCAGTTGGGTCAGTTGAAACAGGATTCGGCCATCTGGCAGTTGCAGTTTCAGTGGTTGCTCAATACTGCCAACCTGCTGATTCCGGTTCAGAACGGATTTCGTTTGGGCATGACGGAGGTGATTACTCCGGATTCTATTGCGGAGCACCCGGTGATCAGCCTGATCCGCCAGCAAATCCAGGTAGCGGATGCGAATATTCAGCTGGAAAAAAGCCGGTTACTGCCTGATATATCGGTTGGATATAATAATACGAGTATCCAGGGCCTGGGCGCCGATGATAAAATCTACAGTAGTTCATACCGGTTTAATGCTTTTCAGGCCGGTTTGGGCATTCCTATATTTTCAAAAGGATCCAGGGCAAAAATAAAAAGCGCCCGTGTTAACAAACTGGTGGCTGAGGGTAATCTGGAAATCGGATTGAATTCTTTTTATTCCGAATACCGGGTCGCTGTGGCCCAATACAAAAAATACCAGGAGGCGGTCAGCTATTTTGAAAAAAATGGTTTACAGAGTGCCGATGTGATTGTTTCTACGGCGAACCAGCAGTTATCAAATGGAACGATCAATTACCTGGAATGGGTTCAATTGATCAACCAGGCTTCCCTGATAAAAAGCGATTATATCGACGCGGTTAAAAACCTGAATGAAGCGGTAATTCAGTTAAATTATTTCAGCAATAAATAAATCATTTGGATATGAAACTCATCATTTGGATTCCCCTGTTTCTGTTCGTATTTTCTTCCTGCGGTGATAACAAAAAAAGCCAGGAAGTTTCCCTTTCTCCGGAGGAGGCAAACCTGGTGAAATTGTCCGGTGCCCAGATCAAAAATGCAGCTGTCAGTACGGGCTTTTTGCTGCACCGGGAAATTTCTTCCATTTTGAGGTTAAACGGGAGGGTGGACGTGCCGCCGCAAAATATGGTTTCCATCAGCGCTCCCCTGGGAGGTTATTTAAAATCAACCCGGTTAATACCGGGAATGCATGTAAGCAGGGGAGAGGTTATTGCGGTTTTGGAAGATCAACGTTACATTCAGCTTCAGCAGGATTATTTAACGGCAAAAGCCCGGATCCGTTTTTTAGAAAATGAATACCAGCGGCAGAAGGAATTAAATGCCAGTAAGTCCAGCAGCGACAAGGTATACCAGCAGGCGGAATCTGATTACCGGACGGAGAAAGTATTATTGACAGCCCTGGGAGAAAAGCTGGAGATGGCAGGTATTCATACCGGCAGTATCAGTGAATCCAATATTCTCAGAAGTGTAAATATTTATGCACCGATCAACGGGTATGTTTCTAAAGTAAATGTGAATATTGGCAGGTATATATCGCCTACGGAAATACTTTTTGAACTGATAGACCCCACAGATATACACCTGGCATTAAAAGTATTTGAAAAGGATCTGGGAAAACTGTATATCGGTCAAAAACTGACCGCATTTACCAATAATGACCCGCAAAGGAAATACCCATGCAATATTTTACTGATTGGCCGGGATTTATCGGCGGACCGCAACGCTGATGTGCATTGTCATTTTGAATCCTATGATAAAAGGCTCGTACCGGGGACGTATATGAATGCGGAAATTCAGATAGTAAACAAGGACGCCTATGTGTTGCCGGAAGATGCAGTTGTAAGATTTCAGAATAAACAATATGCTTTTATAAAAAATATCGACAGTGAATTCAAAATGGTGGAGGTGAACACCGGGATTACCGAAAACGGGTTCATTGAAATTTTGGATGCGGAACCCATGAAATCAAAAGAATTTGTTTTGAAGGGGGCCTATTCTCTTTTGATGAGCTTAAAGAACAAATCGGAACAGTAACACCTGTTGATTCCTGTTTCATGAACCATCATCATTCAATGGACTAATACAGGTCATTGGTACCGGGCCTGTGGTTTTTTAGCTTTGAAAAAGTGTTCCTGTTGGGAAACAGATTACCAGGTGATGATTCTAAATTATTCACGAAACTTATCTTAAATATTGATATTATGCATATAGAAATAAATGATAATACGCCGCTCCGCGAGATCAAGGAAGTATTCTCCAATTTTTATCCTTTCCTGAAGATTGAGTTTTACCGGAAAGGTCATAAAAAATATGAAGCTTCAGATCTGTCAGACCAGATTGACCCCGAAAAGACCCTCGGTGATATTAAGAAAACGCATATTTCCGGAGTTCTGGAGGTTCAGCCCTATTATAAAGTGTCCGAAATAGAAAAAGAATTTCAGGAACGTTTCAGTCTTTCTGTCCAGGTGTTCAGCAAAGACAATTCCGGATGGAAACAAACTACCGGGATGGACAGCTTTACATTAAAGGAATTGAATGAAATAGGACGGAATTCTTCAGATGAAGTTATCCTGTCAGATTTTGAAGAAGGGTATAAGGAATTTGGGGGTGAAGCCTGATAATCCAAAATGTTCTTTTTACAGGAATGAGCATCATATTGGCTGGGAAGCCGGGATTTTAAGGAAAATCACGGGTGGACAGTTTTTGCTGCTTTTCGGCGTATACCCGTTTTTCGGTTTTTAAAGGCTGTGACAGCCTCCCAGGATTGCGTATTTAAAATATTGTGCTTCGTGCACCAGCCCCGCCTGGCAACGGAAACCCCCATCTCCATAAAATCGTACTGGCTCAGCATATGGGTGTCCGTACTGATCGTTAAGGTAACACCCTGCCTGATGGCTTCCCTCACCAGGTCATCTTTCAGATCAAGCCTTTCTGGCTGGGCATTTATTTCAGCAGCCGTTCCGGTTTCCCTGAGTTTTTTAAATAATTTATTCCAGTCAACCGGGTAAGCTTCCCGTTTCCCGATCAGTCTGCCGCTGGGATGTCCTATGCAGTGAACAGCCGGATGCTCACAGGCCTTTATGAATCTTTCGGTATTGTCTTTGCTAAAGCCGGAATGTATGGACGCTGTAACCCAGTCAAATTGGCTGAGTACATCATCCGGCAGGTCTAAACTGCCGTCAGCAAGAATATCCAGTTCCACGCCTTTTTTTATAAAATTCTTTCCGAGTTTTTCATTGATCAGATCAATTTCCAGAAACTGTTTTTTGAAATCCTCCGGCTGCAAACCTCCCGCCACCCGCTGACTGGGTGAATGATCCGTTATGACGATGTATTGGTAATGCGGGAACTGCTTTAGAATATACCGGGCCATGGTCTCGATCTTCTCGGAGCCATCACTCCAATTACTATGCATATGAAGGTCGCCCTTCATGTCCTTCCCTTCAACCAGCACTGGCAGCTTATGTTCCCTTGCCCGTTCAATTTCTCCTTTTTCTTCCCTGAGTTCCGGGGGAATATATTGCATTCCAAACAAATCGTATATCTCTTCTTCTGTCTGAACTGCCAGCTTCCTGTCCGTTTTCGCGTCGAACACACCATATTCATTCAATTTCCAGTCCCTGGACTTAGCCCATGTTCTTAATTTTATGTTATGTTCTTTGGATCCGGTGAAATAGAGCAGGGCTGCACCGTATTCATCTTCATGCACCAGTCTGATGTCTACCTGTGCATGTCCCTGTTTCAGCAAAAAGCTCAGTTTGGTTTCCCCGCTTGCCAGCACCCTGCCCACCCGGGGTGATTTTATAACGGTATTCATGATCTTTTTCCAGTCTTTTCTTTGTGCGCACGCAATGATATCTATATCGCCAATGGTTTCTTTTCTCCGCCGGAGACTGCCTGCCAGTTCAGCTTTTATCACGCCTTCCGTATTTTTAACAACAACCAGCAGTTCGTTCCCGATTTCCAGCGCATAGGACAATAACATTCTCGTATGGCTCTCTTTATAGAGCTTCAGCCCTGACAGTAAATTATTTATCTTTTTTTCTCCAAAACCTTTTAGTTTTTTTAATCTGCCGCTCTCTATCGCTGCAAGCAATTCTTCCCGGTTGGTAATACCGAATTTTTTAAATAACAATTTTACCGTAGCCGGGCCAAATCCGGTTATATCCATCAGCTCAAGTAAACCCTCTGGCACTTTTACTTTTAATTTCTCGTAGGTTTCTATCTTTCCGCTTTCCAGGTACTCCATGATTTTTTCAGCAATACTTTCACCGATACCACTCAGCTGATCCAGCGATTTAACATCGGTGGCATGAATACTGACATCTTCTTTTAATCCATGAAGGGTGCGTGAAGCATTTTCGTAAGCGATTTCGCGAAATCGTTCCTTCGCACCCATGTACCGGTAGCAGCCCGCCATACGATGAAAGATATCGGCCAGTTCCCGGTTATGGTTTCTGTCCGCAAGGGTCTGTTTCATTCCCAAAGCAACGCAGCCTCCCGGCATTTTCAAATGAGCGGGATCATAAAAGATATTGACTGTTATCAGTTTATAGTCGTGCCGATGAGATGTTCTTTGAATATAATCATCACGGCATATGCCCTGAAATGAGCAGGCCATTTTAAAAGGCAATAAAAAATGGATTGGTCAGGTCAGGTTTATTATACATAAGCTCTGATTGTAAATCTGTCTGATAAACGCCCCGGTTCGATGCATTTAAAATGGCGTGTGCCGCAGCAGTATCCCATTCCATGGTAGGGCCCATTCTTGGATAAATATCAGCCTGGTTTTCCAGGAGCAGCATAAACTTCAATGAACTGCCGAGTGATTTCAGGTTGGCCTGGGGGAACTGATTTATAAAGGATTTAGTTTCGGGCGATGAATGGGACCTGGAAGCAACAACCGTTATGTTTTTTCTTTGCAGCAGATCCTGGAATTGAATTCTGTCAGCTAATGGTGGAAACTGGGTCAGCGTCCCTTTTTCATTCTTATGAACCCCGGTTTCCTTTGAACCCGTATATAATATGTCCTGGCAAGGAGCATAAATCACACCACCGATCGGTTGATTTCGTTGTATCAGAGCGATATTAACGGTGAACTCGCCGTTTTTATTTATGAATTCCCTGGTTCCGTCAAGCGGATCTATTAACCAGAAATACTCCCATCGTTTCCTTTCCATAAAATCAACAGGCATGCCTTCTTCAGAAAGAACGGGCAGATTCGTGCTGGCAAGGTGTTTGGTGAGCAGGATATGGGAGTTTTTATCGGCCCGGGTTAATGGGAATTCGTCCGGCTTCATCTCGGTTAAAAAATTCCCGGACTGGTACACTTCCATGATCGCCTTACCTGCTTCCTGCGCGGCATATGCTGCTATTTCCAATAATTGCCGGATGTCCACCATTTTTTGTACAAAGATGAATTTTATAAAGGTAAAAAATACGTCCTGGGCTTGGCAATGATATGTTGCCATTTACTGCCTGAGCCATCCCGTTTACATATTTCCTGCCGCAGATCTTTATTGGCCGTAACCAATGAACCTGATTTTCTAAGCTTATCAATTTCAATAATATGACAGAATGACGCCAATTAGTCCATCAGCCATTCCCCATCATTGTTTCCGGCCTGCAGTTTTCATAACCTTGATAATGGATAATGATCAATTAATTATCGGCTTAACGGGGGATATCATGATTGGAAGGGGCGTGGATGTCATGATCGCTAAGAAAGGGTATTCGTATATATGGGGGAATACACTGCCGCTGCTGCTGGGAACGGATCTGAATATCGTGAACCTGGAGACCGCTTTGACCAGCAGTACAAGTAAGAAGGTCAAAACATTTAATTTTAAAGCAGGTCCTGATAAAGTCAGATCATTGACCAGGGCGGGTGTAACCGTGGTTAATCTTGCCAACAACCATATATTGGATTTTTCTGAAGAAGGTTTAATAGATACGATTCATACACTGAATTCGGCAGGTATAAAATATGCCGGTGCGGGTTTGGATGATGAAGAAGCGGCAAGACCTGTTATTCTCAACAGGAACGAAATAATTATCGGAGTATTGGGTTTTACTGATAATGAGCCGGAATGGAAAGCCGGTCCTTCCTGCTGTGGGGTTAATTATATTGATATTTCCGTATCAGAAGACCGAAACAGGGCATTGCTCCATATAGGGAAGTTGAAGAAGGAATCGGATATTGTTATAGTCAGCATCCATTGGGGACCGAACAGGAAGGAATTTCCGGATCATCATTTCATTGGTTTTGCACATGAAATGGTCGAACAGGGGGCAGATATTATTCACGGTCATAGTGCCCACAATTTCCAGGGTATAGAAATATATAATCATAAATTAATACTCTATGATACCGGAGATTTCGTGGACGATTACATGGTTGATAGTTATTTTAAAAATGATCATTCTTTTTTCTTCAGGGTGGAAGTCAGTAAACAGGGCATTACGAAGTTGGAGCTCATCCCTGTTTTGATATCAGCCTGCCAGGTGAATCTTTCAATGGCTGATGATTTCAAATGGAGTATAGAACGCATGCAATACTTATCTGGTAAATTCGGAACGAACGTGAGTGACCAGGGGGATGTAGTGGTTGAAAAAAAGGAAATCATTTTCAACAGTATATAAAAGGTATAAATGTGTTTAAAATTAAAGTTTATTAAAATCTAAGCCATGTTTAAAGACAGAAAAGATGCGGCGCTGAAATTGGCAAATGCCCTGGAAGATTATAAGGATAAAAATGTGGTCGTGCTGGGTATTCCGAGAGGCGGGGTCGAAACGGCATATTATGTAGCCCGTCATTTACATGCAGAATTTTCCCTGCTGGTTTCGCGCAAACTGGGTCATCCGGACAATCCGGAATATGCTTTTGGAGCCCTGGCAGAAGATGGTAGTATTTATATTAACCCTTATGCCAGGGAGGGAATATCGGAAGAAACCATTAATCGGACAGTCGGGGAACAGAAAAAGGAAATTGAGCGAAGAATAAATATATTACGGAAAGGAAAGTCTTTTCCTGAGATACGTGGTAAAACAGTTATACTGGTAGATGATGGTATCGCTACCGGTGCCACTATTTTCGCCGCTATTGAAATGTGTAAAAAGAGGGGTGCTGCCCGGATTGTGGTTGCTGCACCTGTTTCCAGTCATAGTATGGATGAAAAACTGATTGATAAAGCGGATGAAGTGATTATACTCCATAAGCCCTATAATTTCTTTGCTGTGTCGCAGGTTTACGAAACCTTTAATAATCTTACCGACCAGGCAGCTTTGGAATTCATGGATCGCTGGGAAATGGAGAAAGGTGTTTTGAAAGAGGATTAGTTCTTAAAAACTGAAACGCAACCGTATAGGTTTTAAATATATTTGTTCGCCAACTGCAAGTACCCGTAAGCTTTGTTCAGCCACCGGGGTTCGTCCTTATAGGCGGGTTCTGTTACATGTCTTGCAACCAGGTATGCCCGCAGGAACGCTTTCTTGGTTTTATAAAAATGGATCAAGGGTACGGGAATCGCATCATTACTGAAAGATTGGTAGTAATCTAAAAACAGTTGCCCTGTAACCGGACTTCCCATCATTTCGCATTCCATATCCAGGAAGGATAGTTCTTCAGCTATATCCATTATTCTTAAATCCCTGTTGAATTCCAACGCATCAATGATGGCGGGACGGGGAGACAAAACTATATGTTCGGGTCTTAAATCTCCATGTGCTTCGATAATTCTTCCGTTGGCCATTCTTGTATCAAACAGTGCAGCCTGACCGGTAAGAAAAGTGGTCAGGTTATTATTAATATGTTCAATGAATTCAACAGGAAAATGATACATGGGCTTTAATAGTTCTGCCCGTGTTGATATAATTTCATCCTGTAATTTCTTCCGGTACAAGGCCGGTTCTATGGTTACAGCGGGAGCATTTTTATAAAATTCGGATAATAGCCGGGCTACGGCTTTCACTGATGTTTCATCTGTTTTTTGATGTTTTAAGTCATAATCAAGAAAGTTTTCATCCGGTATGCGTTTCATTTTTACCAGCCATTCTACCACCTGGCCTTTTCCTTCCAACTGTAGTTTGTCTTCTTCATTCAGGACAAGCGGTACGATTCCCAAATAAATAAATCCGGCCAGTTGTTTATTTAACCGGACTTCTTCCTCGCAATCCTGCAACCTGGCGTCCAGTGTCCGGAAATCGAGAAACCGGTATTCAACAGGTTTTTTAAGTTTATATACGAAATCGCCAGCCAGGAAAATCCAGGACATGTGCGTTTCTTTTGTTTCCACTTTCAAAACCGGATGTGGATAGGCCCATGGTTGTTTTAAAAAGATAACCTTTTCTTTTAGCTTCATTTCTTTTTCAGCTACAGATATGATGTCAGTATATGTTGTCATCAGTGAAAGGGTTTATTCATAAAACAATTCTGTAAGGGAACCGCCTTCATATATTCTTTTTATGGCTTCTGCAAAAAGCGGGGCCACATTCAATACGGTTAGTTTTTCTTTAACCCGGGTGTGCTCTAACCGGAAAGGGGGAATGGTATTGGTAATGATCATTTGCTGCAATGCATCTGTATTTAATATTTCGTCAGGACGGCCTGTAAAAAGACCATGTGTCGCAAAGGCGACCACTTTTTTAGCCCCTGATTTTATGCAGGCGGTTGCAGCCCTTGCCAGCGTGCCGCCGGTACTGACGAGGTCATCAACAATAATTACGGTTTTATCAGTAACATCTCCTGCAATCCGTTCACCTGTTACGACGCCGCCACTCCGGTATTTTTCCATATAAACAAGAGCCAACTCCCTGCCCAGGAGTTTTACCATCGTTTGCTGAAATTGTTCTGCCCTTTTAATTCCACCAAAATCCGGTGACATAATTACCGGCTCCTCTTTTTTCAAAAATGGCATAATATAACCCGCGAATACATTCTTCGCTTCCAGGTTTTCTGCCGGAATCCGGAATGCATTTTGAAATGCCTGTATATTATGCACATCCATGGTAACTATCCGGTCGATCCCGGATGCCTCCAGCAAACGGGCTATATAACGGGTAGTCACCGGATCGCGGGGTTTTGTTTTACGGTCCTTCCGTGCGTAACATAAATAGGGGATCACGGCTGTAACAGTTTTTGCGGAAGCATCTTTAAGGGCGCCTGTAAAAAAAGGAGGCGGCAGAGTTTGTCATTCACGCTTTGGGCTTCATCACTATAAAGCGAGTGAATTACAAATACCTCCTGGTTGCGGACATTTTCGAGGGGTCTGGATTTGTGTTCCCCATCCTCAAATTCCCTTTCCTCATGGGGACTTAATGGTATATGAAGTTCTTTAGCGACCAGCTCACCAAAATTCCTGCTGCTGTTTAAGGCAAAAACTTTCATGTAAAACCTGTTTCAATATTCCGCTTCCTGTTTACTGTCCGTATCATACAAGAATGTATAAGTTATGACCTCTAGTTCCATGCATGCATCACACCGGCCTTTTTTTAATCTTCAAAGGCATATTCGGGTTCTTCTATTTCAATCTTGCTTTCAACGCTGATCACTCCGGGAGCTGACCATGCGGCTCTTTCTGCATCTTCCTTTTCCGCTATAGACCGGACATTTCCACGCAGGGTTACCCGGCTTCCGGAAACTTCAACATTTATTTTTCCTGCATCTACGGTTGCACTGCGGTGAAAGGCGGCTTTTATCTTCTGCTGTATATCGGAAGGCTGGAACTTGGGTTTTACCGTAATCTGGTTTTTTACGGAACGTACACCTGCTAAATTTTCAATAGCTGCTTTTGCATTGTCCCGCTGGTATTCCCATTCCACTTCGCCTTCAAGCTTCACCTGGCCATTCTCGACTTTAATTTTAATCTTTTCTTCCTGGACAGCCGTATGCCATTTAAGGGCGTTAAATACTGCCTCTGCAATTTCGGCATCCGTTTTAGCAAAAGCCGGGGAAACACCTATGTGAATGTCTTCCGCAATAGCTTTCACGCCGGAAACCCTTTTAGCTGCCTTTTCAGCCGCTATTTTCTTTGCATACATATCAACTTCCCCGGAAAGGGTTACGATACCGTTTTTAACAGCCACCCCGATTTCTGCAGTATTTAGAAATGGCTCCCAATGGATTTCTTCCATTACGTCTTTTTGAATTTGAATATCGCTTTTCATAATTTGATATTTTAAAAGGTGATAAACCCCGTATTCAAAGGAACTAAAACCCGGATTCAATAACAATGACGGGCGTTACCGGTACTATTGATTTCAGATACATGAATTCGTTAATGCAATCGAACGGGTTGTTAAAACCAAATGAAAAAAAATAACTAATATTGCAAAAATTAATCAGTTACCCCCGATACATTTCTATGAAAACCTGTCTGCGTTTTGTTTTCCTGGTCCTGTCAGGATTTGTCTTCACCCATTGTAAAAGCGGACTGGTCACTACGTCAAATAGCTGTTATGACCTGATCCAAAAGGCCCGGAACCAGAATACATCCGGCGATTATTCAGATGCCCTTTCCAATTTTAATGAAGTACTTAAGAAATGCGATGCCTACGATGCAAAAGAAAAGGGGTATGCCGGCAAAGCGGCTGCACTGAACGGCCTGCATCAATATAATGAAGCGCTGGGGGCCGCCGAAGCGGGGTTACAGGTCAATAAAACAAGTATTGACAACCTTTTCGAAAAAGCCATCGCGGAACAGGGGCTTGGCATGAATGGTGAAGCCAAAGCAGACCTGGTGATGATCACTTCCCTCACAGAAAAAAACCAGAATAAGGCAGAACGTGCCACCATGTACGCAAAGATAGCTGCAATCGACAGCAGGCAGCAGCAGTATGCTGATGCATTGAACAATATAAAGCAGGCCATGTCTCTCGATCCTGCCAACCCGGATTTTTATATCCTTCAGGGCGACATTCTGAGTTCTTCCGGCAGGTATCCGGAAGCAATGGACAGTTACGATCAGGCGATAGGGAAGGGCAGGAACGATGCGGTTGCCTGGAAGGCGAAAACAGTGCTCCTGATAAGAATGAATCAGAAAAAATATGGCACCGAAAATGCCTCCGTACTTGCTGCAAAAATGAATGCCGCTGAAAAGAAAAACCTCTGCGAGACCCTCAGAACGGCACAGGACCGGGGGATGAAGGATATCAATATAGACATGTTGCAGGTTGCTGTTTGTAAATAATTTTCAAATTCAATACAAGTGAAAAAACTATTGTTTATTCCCGTCATGATCGTTATGCTGCTGCCTGCCTGTAAAAGCCTGAACAATACACAAAAGGGAACGGCCATTGGTGTGGCAGCCGGAGCCACGGCAGGTGCCCTGATCGGTGGCGGTGGTAAAAGTTCAGTATGGGGCGCATTGATCGGCGCGGCCGTCGGCGGCGGAGCGGGTTATATGATTGGCCACAAAATGGATAAACAGGCTGAGGAAATTAAGCAGGCTGTTCCGGATGCCCGGGTTGAGCGTGTCGGGGAGGGAATCAATGTGACTTTCAATTCAGGTTTGCTTTTTAAAATCAATTCCAGTGTATTAAGTGATGAAGCAAGAATAAATCTTGAAAAAATTGCCGGTGTATTTATAAAATATCCGGATACAGATATACTGATCGAAGGCCATACGGATAATACCGGAACATCAGAATATAATCTGGAACTTTCAAAAAAGCGGGCTTATGCGGTAAGTGAATTTCTGGGATCAAAAGGTGTTAACTCCAATCGTTTTAATATAAAATGGTATGGAGAAACACAGCCCAAATATCCCAATGATACGGAAGCAAACCGTGCCCTGAACCGGCGTGTGGAAGTGGGCGTTATGGCAAATGACCAGATGAAAGCCCAGGCAAAAGAAGGAACGCTTGACTGATTACCAGTAATAGTATAAAGCCGGAAAGTCGCTTCGTAATTTTTATGATCCCTGGTTGTAAAATTTCAGGTTATAGAAATTGAATCCCCCGGTAACAGCCTGGATACGCAGGTGATGAATACCCTGGTTCAATTGCAGGTTTTTCAGGTTAAGTTTTTCTCTTTTTTCACCGGTTCCGGTTTCCGATACCCTCAGGGTCTCTGCCTGTTTCGCGCCGTTATCATAAACGGAGATCCTGCCCCTGTCGTCGGGTGAGGAAACGGACAATACCAGATTATATGTACCTGTCCTTTTCACATCTATTGTGTATTGCAGCCATTCCCGGTCTTCTATGTGACCTACAAAATATGTTCCCTTTTGAACGGAATCTTCGTAAATATCCACCCCGTCGTTCCGGTAGGTCCTGCCCCGGTTACCGATGCCTGGCTTTCCTGTTGATATGCTGTAATTGGCCGTATCCAGATCATAGTAAGCCACACCATTTATCCCCAGATCATAGTCGACCGCTTCAATGACCGTCCCGGAAGAAATGATATTGGGCCTGAAGGGCAGTGCTTCCCTGCTGAAAGGCTGCCGGATCATCGCATCAATCACATCCCGGTGCACGATATTGTTTTCGCACCGGCTTTGGGCAGCCAGGTCCATCAGGCTTTTATAAACATCACCTGATGAGGGATGCTTATCCGTTTTACCATTCCAGAAATCAGCGAGCGCATCATAATCCGCGTTGGACCGTATCTGCAGGGGATTGTTGTTGCCCAGTTTTTTCAAAGGCCACCAGGACCAGCCGATATTATTGGATTCGAACAGGCGGATGGCTTCTGTAAACCAGGTATTGGAATTCTCTCCGGTTTCGCCCAGCCAGACCGGCACGTTGTACTGGTCGCGGTAATTTAAAATATGCTGAATGGACTGCAGGTCGTTTTGATTCCAGTATTTATGGAAGCTCAGAACCATATTGGGATCCCAGGGACCCAGCAGGCCATTATAATTATTCCCCCAGCCATTTCCTTCTATGATAATGATATGATTTTTATCTGCCTCCCGTATCGCCGCCGTAATATCTTCCAGCAATTGTTTCAGCGGTATATTCTTCTTTTCTTTCAGGCCATTGCGATCATGTAACGTATCTTCAAATCCCCAGTTGGGCTCGTTTAAAATGTCATAACCTGCCACCGTGGTTTCATTAGCATAACGCGCCGCAATTTGATGCCATAATGCAATGGTCTTATTCCTGTTTTCCCTGCTTTGCCACAAAGAAGGTTTTGACGGGTCCCTGTCGGAAATGTTCAGGTCATTTCCCTGTCCGCCGGGAGCGGCGTGTAAATCAAGTATCACATACATATGATTTGCCCTGCACCAGGATATCAGGCTGTCCGTTAAGGCAAAACCGGTCGGGAGCCAGGTATTTTTCCCTGGTTCCGGTTCCTGATCTGCAGGCAGCGTAAACAGATTATAATGCATGGGCAGGCGGACAGCATTAAATCCCCAGGCATGCAGGGAATCCATATCTGATTTTGTGGTATGGTTGGAAAGCCAGGATTTGTAAAAATCTGCTGTTTGTTGCGGTGTGAGCAGGGTTTCTATCCGCTGCCTGATCCGGTATTGCTGCCCTTCCTTGTTAATGTGCAGCATATAACCCTCCTGGACCATCCAGCCGCCAAGCCCGATACCGCGCAACAACACGTTTTCGCCCCGGCCGTTCACGATTCTTTTTCCATCCGCCTTTAAAAAACCGTTGTTCTGGGACTGGCATTTCAATGACACAAGGGTAAACAGGGAAATGATAAACACCTTCAATAAGTTCATGACTTCTGATATTTTCAAAAATGTATATTATTTACCCAAATATAAACGCATCAGTTAATTAAACTTAATTTCAACGTTTAATTCGGAATTTCAGCAGGTTAATCCATCGGGTACGTATGAGTCCTTTATTAATTTTTGTTATCATCCTGGTCTATTATTCCCTGCTCATGATCATTTCGGGATTAACTTCCAGGCATTCCCGGGATAACACTTTTTTTGACGGCGACCGCCGTTCGCCCTGGTTCCTGGTGGCATTCGGGATGATTGGTTCGGGTATTTCTGCCGTATCCCTGGTGTCTATTCCGGGGAATGTGGGAAATAATAACCTCTACTATTTCCAGTTCATCCTGGGTACCCTTGCCGGTTACCTGTTTATCGTGTTTATATTAACACCCCTGTTTTATAAGCTCAAACTGGTTTCTATCTATACCTATCTCAGGATACGGTTTGGCGGCACCACGTACAAAACCGGCTCCCTGTTTTTCCTCGTATCCCAGTCCTTCGGGGCGGCGCTCAGGCTGCTGCTTTCCATAAAGATTTTACAGGCCGCTTTTTTCGATACGCTTCATATCCCTTACTTTTTAACCATCATCGGGGTGTTGGTCCTGATCTGGCTGTATACCAATAAATCAGGTATCAAAACCATTGTGTGGACAGATGCCCTGCAGTCTTTTTTCCTTATTACAGTAATCATCATTTCCATTATCACGATCAAAAACTCGCTCGGATTGTCAACATCCGGCATGTTACGGTCAATCGTGCATCATCCGTATGCGAAAATATTTAACTGGGATATCCGGGCAGGCTCCAATTTTTTCAAACAATTCGTATCCGGTATGCTGATCACCATCGCGCTGGTCGGCCTCGATCAGAGCATGATGCAGAAAACACTGACCGTAAGGAACATGAAGGATGCGAAAAAAAATGTGCTGACATTCAGTTTTTTCATCGCTTTTGCCCAGACCCTCTTTCTCGGACTGGGCATCCTGATGTACCTGTTTGTCGAAGAGAAGGGAATCCACCTGTCTTCGCTTAATGGCAGTTTTTTAAATACGGATGATGTGTATCCTTTGCTGACACTTCATTATTTCGGGCAGATAGGAGCCGTCGCCTTTTTTATCGGGGTAATCGCTTCTACTTTTGCCAGTATGGATTCCTGCATCACTGCGTTAACCACTGCTTTCAGTTATGATTTTCTCGATTTTGAAAACCAGTCGCATGAAACAAAACGTAAAATCAAGAACCGGGTTTTGCTGGGTGTAAATATCGTCATGTTTATGATTGTCATGATGTTCTGGAACAGCCAGGGAGCCATCATCAACACGATTTTTAAAATTGCCGGTTATACCTATGGCCCCTTACTGGGCTTATACCTGACCGGGCTGTTCTCCGGCATCAGGCCCAGGGAAAAATGGGTGCCTGTTGCCTGTATCGCAGCGGCTTTGTTAACCTGGGTTTTGAATGAATTTTTCAACAGGACCTTTCATTTTGACTTTGGATTTATGAATATCGGGGTAAATGCGGCGCTCACGATTTTATTTCTGTTTACCTTCAAACAAAAAAAATCTGCTCATGCGGCCGGGCATTAATATGGAGCTGACCACAGCGCGAAATCATATAGAAACCTGTGCCCGGATGATGGCTGAAACCGATCCATGGATTACGCTCGGGATCCCTTACGAAGAATGTCTGAAGGCCTTTGAGGGTCCCTGCAGGGAATTTTATATTCTGAAAACGGATCATGAAATTGCCGGCTTTGTCATTCTGCAGATCTGCGGAAGCTTCAAAGGTTATATACAGACCCTGTGCGTGGATCAGCGGTTCAGGGGCAGGGGACTGGGTACAGGAATTTTGAAGTTTTGTGAAGAAAGAATTTTAAAAATTTCCCCTAATATATTTATCTGTGTATCTTCTTTTAATAAGGGTGCACTCGGGCTCTACCTGAATTATGGGTTTAAACAGGTCGGGGAACTTGAAAATTTTGTAAAAATGGGGTATACTGAACTGCTGCTCCGGAAAACAGCCGGCGCCATCAGCGGTTACAGGGCCCCGTAATTCATAGATTATGCGAATAAAATGCCTGGTGGTTTTTTTACTGACAACAGCAAGCCTGTACAGCTATGCACAGCAGGGTGGACAGGATGCCGAAAAGAAATTGCTGATACAAACGATTGACAGTATCCTGCAGACCCAGGTGAGCAGTAACCTGATCCCCGGCGCTGTCATCCAGGTTAAAAAAGATAACCGCGTCATTTACAAACAGGCATATGGCTATGCCCGGATATACGACCGGAACCACCAGAAAATGGAGTCGCCTGAAAAAATGACGGTGGATCATATGTTTGATATCGCTTCCCTTACCAAAGTGGTTGGCACGACCACATCCATCATGTACCTGGCAGACAAAAAACTGCTTTCCGTAGATGACCCGGTGGGCAGGTACATAGAAGCTTTTAATACGCCGGATAAGAAAACCATTACCATACGCCACCTCCTTACCCATACGGCCGGACTTTTTGAATGGTATCCTTTATTTTACCGGGCTTCCAACAGGCAGGAAACCTATGCATTGATTGGCGGGCTGCCCCTGAATTTCCCGGTTGGCAGGCAGCGCCGGTACAGCGACCTGGGGTTCACCATTCTGGGTGAGATCATAGAGCGGGTTTCCGGAATGCCCCTCGAGCAGTTTATGCAGCAAAAAATCTTTAAACCGCTGGGAATGGAACACACGACCTACAACCCGCTCAAAACCGGCCGGTTTACAAAATTTGCCGCAACTTCTTTTGGCAATCCGTATGAAAAAAGAATGGTTTATGATTCCTCCCTGGGATTTACCAGGAAGGAAATTGATCCCCACAGCTGGAATGGCTGGCGAAACTATGTTTTGTCGGGTGAAGTCAATGATGGAAATGCCTGGTATGCCAACGGGGGTGTTTCCGGTGCCGCCGGATTGTTTTCCACGGTGGATGATATCCAGCGGCTGGTTGATTTACTCATGAATAAAGGAATGCTGGACGGGCAGCCGTTTATTTCCAAAAACACCATTAACGAATTTCTTACCAAAGATCCATTCAATAACGGGCTTGGCTGGATGATGGATACCGTCGGATTCATTTATGAAGAATGGCCCCGAAGGAACCTTTGGCCATACGGGTTTTACCGGCACCAGTATTGTTGTTATTCCCAGTCATCATATCTCGGTGATTCTTCTGGTGAACCGGCAGCATATGGGACTTTCATCCCGGGGGGAATACTATAACCTGAATCCGGTGAGGGAACAGATATTCAGAGCCATACTGCGATATCTGTAAAGACATCCACGATGCTGTTATTTGGTTATCCAGTCCCATATTTTCACAGAGCCATCGGTTTTGCATTTCATTCGGTAACGGATAATAAGCGCTGATACTCCTGTAAGGCAGCCAATAAAGAGAATAGCCGCAGGGATACTGATCAGGTCGGCAATGATCCCGGTGAGGATAGCGCCAATGGCATAACCCAGGTCTCTCCATAAACGGAATATGCCAATGCTTTTCGCCCGGTCCTGCGGATTTGTATTTTCAGCCACTGTTGCCAGGAACGTAGGATATACCATGGCCGTTCCCCAACCCAAAATGGAAGAGAGGATGATAAAATGGAACAGGGTATTGGCCCGGACTAAAACGATCAGGGCAATCGCCTGTAAAAACATGCCGGTGAACAGCATATCCTTCTTACAAAAGAAATCAGCCATCTTGCCGGTAAATAATTGCCCGATACCCCAGACGGCAGGATATACGGCTGTAATGATTCCGATTTTTTCAATCGTAAAACCTTTGGAGGCCAGCAGGATTGGGAAAAGGCCCCAGGCCATGCCATCATTCAGATTGTTAACCAAACCTGCCTGTGTTACCGACCCCAGGTTTTTATCTTTCCAGGTGGTATCCCAAAAAATATTCTTCAGTCCGGGCCTGGTATTCGTAACCGATTCCTTCGCTACATGATGCTGGGTGTCTTTTACAAAAAACACACTGCCGGCCAGTCCGCAAAAAACCAGCACAATGCCAACATAAAACGGATAAGGTCTTAACCCATATTCACTGGCGATCCATCCGGTCAGGAATGCGATCAGGGCGACGGAAACATATCCGGCAAATTCATTTAAGCCCATGGCAAACCCCCTTTGTTTTTCACCTACCAGGTCAATCTTCATGACGACGGTACTGGACCAGGTTAAACCCTGGTTGATTCCCAAAAGCAGATTTGCGGCGATGATCCAGTTCCAGGAGGGAGCAAACATTAAAATAAAAGGAATGGGAATGCCAATGATCCAGCCTGCCACCAGTAATTTTTTTCTCCCGAATTGATTAGCCAGTGCGCCGGTGTAATAATTGGTGACAGCTTTTACAATACCAAATACAATGATAAAAGACAGGATCGCTGTTTTTGCGGCAATATGAAATTCAACACCGGCTATCCTTGGTAAGATGCTCCGCTCCAGGCCCACCATGCCCCCTACAAAGGCATTGATGATAACCAGCAGGATAAACTGCTTCCGGTTTTCTTTCAGGCCTAACTTTACTTCCATTTTTACCAGATTCTTTTCGAAAAACCGGGCAACCGGTTTAATGTATCCATACTTCCGGAATGTTCTCCTTTTGCAAAATCACCCTCAGGCCGGTTATACGCTGACCAAACCTGTATATACGCTGTCAGCCACATCCTTTCCATCAGCGGAAATAAAACCCATATAAGTATGCACCGGTTTGCCGGGGAATAACTTCAGGTCCAGGCTGCAGGTGCCGGCACTTCTGTCTGCCAGGTTCAACTCATAAATCCAGCGGTCCATTTCTTCGTTGTACACGGCCGCAAACGCTTTGTCCGTCGGAAGGGCTCTGCCTTTTCCGCTGTTGTCAGTCCAGGTGAAGTCCAGCTTCCCCGCTATCGGAGAGGCGGCAGCCGGCGAAACGGCCTGAGGCAGATCGCCGCGGCCCAGGAGCACCATGGAGTAGTCAATAGCAAGGGACGGATGAACGCCAGTAATGGCATTTTTTACATTATAGGAAAAGGCCTTATTGAAGCCCGTCATCCGGACGGCCACCGGACTGAAAGTCTGGTTGAGCAAAGGAATCAGCGGCCGCAGGAATTTACTCATCATGGCGAATTTCGCCTGTTGCTGTAATTCCAGGGGTGAGAAAGGTTTTGTTCTGCGGGAGGGCAGGCTGCGCATCACCGGCATGCCCATCCAGGTGCTGCCGACCACTGCGCCGACCTTTCCGGAAAAAGGTCCGTTGATACCCTGTCTGAATTTTCCCATCGTTCAGGTTTTACAAGGTTTAAATAATTAAGGGTTCTAACCAATAGAATAGACGGATATTGTTCTATAGCTGTATAAAGTTAGTAAAATAGGGATATAACAGGGTATTTATGGGGGTTTTTTAGGTATATACCCCTGTTATACCCCTGTTATACCCCGGTTATTCAATAGTGAACTTGGAATCAGGAGCGTTCATGACCAGGTCTGGCTGAAGGGCCTATCGCTATTCTGAAGGTCTATGGCTATTCTGATTAAAAACACCTGACCGGTCAGCTACCATGGTACCAGCGGGATGACCTTTTATTCAATTAAATTTTATATCTTCATCATAATCTTATGGTTAGATGAATGTTTATGTTTTATTAATCGCTTTAATTTAAGAGCTGGAAACTAAACAAATTAAGAAAGGTGATAATATATGATCAGCTATTTAAGCCCAGGAAATTGCCGGGGTGGTGGCTTCGGTTTACGGAAGCCAACCCGGTAGTGCCAAACGCCATCGCTGTGACCGGTCTCGCCTTTATTTGTTTCTCACTTGCACACATTATCAATACCTCCGAACAGCACGGGCACGGTCAGATTATCGAAACCTTCGGGGCGGTCACTAATTCGGGATCTTTTGTAAACAAATTCATCAGTCTGCGAACGGTTTATCACAATTTTTTTCCCGCCGAGGTGAGAAACCTCGTCAGTAATCTATATGGCAACATCACCTTGTACCTGGTTGTACCATTCCTGTTGTTCCTTGAATTCCTGTTCCCATGTAATCCTTCCCAGCCTCTCATAGGTAAAGGGTTTTTGCAGGATTCAATCTGGTATGTAATATATACGCCGCTCATGTTGCTGATCATTTCCCCGGTTGTCGGAATACTTCACAGGCTATTCGAACAATACCTGGGATTTTTAACTTTAGGCAACGCAACAGCCTGGCCTGTGTACTTACAAATAATTGCTGCCCTGCTGGTAGCTGAGTTCTATCTTTGGTTAAACCATTTTGCCCGGCACAAAATTCGCACCCTCTGGCTTTTTCATGCGGTTCATCACTCGCAGAAGGAACTGAACGTTTTCACAGATGACAGGGCCCATATTGTTGACCTGCTTGTCGGATCGCTGTTGATGTTCGTCCCCTTCTTCATTTTCCATGTATCCAATTTTTATGCAGTAACTGTAATTGGCATTTATAAACCCATCCACAATCGTTTTATTCATGCCAATTTAAAAATCAATTTGGGTTGGCTTGGCTGGTTGTTCACTTCGCCTCAATTCCATAGGATCCACCATTCAGTGGAACCAGCACATCTGGACAAAAATTTTGGCGTGTATTTCAGCCTGTATGACCACCTGTTTGGAACCGCCTGCCCGTCCCGTGATGTCTATCCTCAAACAGGGATTGACGACACGCGATTTCCAACCGAAGACAAGGTCCGGGTATCGCGACTGCCAGGTAACCTGATCGTGCAAATCGTGTATCCTTTTGTACAGCTATTCGAACACTTCCGTAGTCTGAACTTTTTCCGTGGACGATTTCTTGTACGTAGTGGCAGAAAGGGTTCCAGGCCTGGTAACATCAAGCATCATAAAGTGTCCTGGGAAGGTAAGCCGGAGAGCTGACAGTAAAATTAATTTCCTTTTAAGTCATCATAGAATGTAGCCATGGTTACATGAACATAAGGAATCAACCAGAGGAATCCGATACCCAGGGTGAGTATGCATAGTAATGCCAACAGAAAAAAACGAAGACACAAATAAAATAATTTCAATTTGAACCCATCCATCATGGATTTGCTTTTCCTTAAAGCATCCTGTGGTTTAACGAGTGGATCATCAGCCAGGATGTAAAACGTCATGGAATAACCCAGGGCAGCAATAATACCCGGGACAATGAGCAGCAGAGCCCATAATAACACGTAAAGAAGTATAAGCAGGTAGGCAATTAAAGAAGTTGAAAAATTATTGAAGCCTTGAAAGAGTTGCTCCAGCCTTGCTTCTTTGCCGCGCGACAGGGAAAGGGAAAAAATGGCTGCTCCCAGTGCTAACGGCCCGCCGATTATCAATATCAGCATGGAGCTTAATGTCAGGAATGAGCCGTGCGATTCAACGGAACCCGGAGCCGCTGTAATCAATGTATATATGAAAAAGGTGAGAATGGCTAAGCCCCATTTGCCTTTGAGTGACTCACGGGCCGCTCTCATTAAAGTGATGTTTTCAGTATTCATTGCTTTTTTATTTAATCATGAATCATTCCTGAATTTATTCTTTTTTTACGAATTGGTTGTAAAATTCCTTTTCCCGAATAGTATCACAAAGAAGCCAGGTAATTATAACTTGCCTTGAGTGCCTTTTCGGGTTCACTGACCATATCCTGCTCCACAATAAAATGTTTGACTCCATTCTCTTTAGCTTTGGAAACAATCGTTTTGAGGTCGAGAACGCCGTTGCCCGCGGTAGTCATCTCCGGAAATAATTCTATCCACTGTTTGGGATCACCTCCGTCACCGGAAAAGTGCACTTTCTTTTTCATGTCTTTGACATGCATCAGGGGATAACGATTCTTATATTTTTCAAGCAGGGTAACAGGGTCCGCACCTCCTGCCGTGGTCCAGAAAAGATCCATCTCAAAGAAGACGAGGGAAGGATCGGTATTCGCAAATATCAGCTCCACAGGAATCTGCCCGTCAATTTCCTTCCATCCATAGCCATGATTGTGATACGCGAATTTTATTCCCTGTTTTTTTGCCGATTCCCCGATCTGATTAAAAACCTCCGCCATCTTTTTAAAATCATCCAGCGTTTTTCTCTTGTCCATGGGAATTGCGGGCAATACTACATAAGTATTTCCCATTACCTGCGCCGCTTCACCGAGTTTGTCCATCCGGGTCAGTAAAGTGTCCAGATCGGTATGGACGGACGGAACAGAAAAGCCATTTTGCGTCAGAAGTTTTTTCATTTCCACTGCACTATGCCCAAAATATCCGCTTCCCTTAAATCCGAGTGAAGGAGTAACTGCGTTCCAGCTTTCTATTGCCGAAGGACTGCTGAACGGGTAAGGACCATAAAGTTCAACTTCTTTATACCCTATGTTCGACAACATGGAGAGGGCACCCGTCATATCAGTGTCCAGCATTTTGGGAAGAGAAAAAAACTGAATTCCCACCCTTTCAATTAATGGGCCGGTCTTAAATACTCCGGAAGAAAATAAAAGGGCTGAAGCGGATGCCTTAACCGAATTGCCGATAAATTGCCTTCTTTGCATGGCCCTAAAATTTAAAATTATCGATTTAATGTTTTTGTCAATCGCAGGTCGTAAAATCCGGAATTGCTTCTCTCGTTTTATTGTCGTTAGGTGTATGCGCCTGGTATCCGATGATCAACCGGGCGAATACCAGGTCCCTTTTCCTATACCGTGCTTTTGCAAATATTTGTCATCGACCAGCGCTTCCAGGTGCTTCTTAATTGTATTTCTATTGGCTTCTGTCAGCACTATTATGTTGCTGATTGTTATACGTCCTCTGGATTTTACCAGTTCCAAAATTTTCAGGGATAGTTCCGGAAGCTGACCTAACAACAATTTTTCTCTTTCCAGTTTTACTTCCAATCGTTGCTTTTGTTGTTTCAGCGCCTTTAAAAAAAATAATATCCAGGGTTGCCAGTTAGGGGCATCTGAACGCAGCGTTCCCTGTGTTTGTCTTAGTCCAGGATAATATCCTTCTTTGCTATTTTCAATTACGGCTTCCAACGAACTATACGGAACATAGGCATAACCGGCCGTAAGCAAAAGCCATGTAGTTAGAATTCTTGATAGCCTTCCGTTACCATCCTGGAAGGGATGTATTGCCAGGAATTCAACGATAAAAACGGAGATGATCAGTAATGGGTGTAATGTTTTTTTCTCCATTGTTTCCCTTGTCCATTGCACTAATTCGGCCATTCTAAATGGTGTATCAAAGGGGCTTGCTGTTTCAAAAACGATTCCTAAACTTTTTCCATCAGCGTCAAAAGCTTCTACAGGATTATTGTTCTTTTTATACTCTCCCCGATGCCAGCTATCCTTTTCGCTATACTGAAGAAGATCCCTGTGAAACTGTTTGATATAATTTTCTGTAAGAGTTATATCCGTGTAATGCTGAAAGATGGTATTCATTATTTCAGCATACCCTGCTACTTCCTGCTCGTCTCTTGTATCAAATTTTTTTATTTGAAGATTGCTGAGCAATGCTTCTACTTGCTGGTCACTCAATTTACTTCCTTCGATCCTTGTAGAAGAACCGATACTTTCTATGGTGGCTACCCGCTTTAGTGATTGCAGCTGCTCAGGAGCCAATTGGCCCAATGCTCTCCAGGCTCCCTTAAATTCATCTATTTCCGCTATGAGTGAAAGGAATTCTGCAGTAATCTGTACATGTTGAGCATTAATCATTACCTGTATTATTACCCAAAAATACCCAAAAGAGGGGATTTACCCCAATATTTACCCGGAAATACCCAAAAATTAGGCTCCAGGCAGTTCTACGGAAATATTACTCCCAACGCCAAATATTATTGGCTGTTTCATTTTTTCGCTAGTCCTGATCGTCCTTCTTTACATCTACAGGTTCAGGATGTTGATCCGGATGGAAAGGATTATAGTAATAGATGTTTTTCTCTTCGTATAATAATAAATGGGCTTTCAGCCTTGTATTAAAAAGGCTGTCATTTTTAGCCGGACCGGCGGTCCATCCGGCCTCTGCAAGCGAAGCGATTCTTGGGAATATCAGATATTCCAGTCTTTTCTTTGAGATAACGGTCTCCGTCCATAAATTTCCCTGCAGGCCAAGTATGTTGGCCGGACAAACCGGCGGCTATTGAATTTTCCGGGAAATGATAAATATCAAGATATGAATTGAATTTTTTCTTGTCCCATTTCCTGCCGGACCTGTGCGTACTGTCCTGCACAAAATCAAAATAAAGGGGCAAGCGTGGACATAAAACTATCTTGTAGCCTTTTGAAATGGCTTCGTTCAAACTTTCAGGATGATTTTGTCGCCACCAGCTAATATATGTTCTGTTCACAGGTAAACCGGCAGGAACGGCTTCATCCCAGCACATCAGGTAATTACTGAATTCTAAAACACTGTCTCCCATTCTTCTCAGGAAATAATGTTCTACCTGGTTCAAATCAGTCATTTGATTTGCTGCCATTAATTTGGTTACCCCGGGATTTTTTTCCCATGCAGCAATACCAAATGCAACTTCGTCGCCGCCTACATGTATTATTCCGGAGGGAAAAAGGGTTCTGATTTCCTTAAGAATATCTGTTAAATAAGCATAGGTTTTTTCGTTAGCCGGATCCAGCGTAAAAGCAGGATACCCGGGCGCATCGCCACCGGAAAACGCCGGGTAGGCACGGTTGGCTGCTGTAGCATGCCCGGGCATGTCTATTTCAGGAATAACAGTAATAAACCTTTCTTTTGCATAGTCAACGATTTCACGGATATCCTCCTGGGTATAATAAGTGGCACTTGCCAGCGAGTCGGTGAAATTTCCTATTCCTCCGATACTGGTTAATAAAGGATATTTTTTTATTTCTATCCTCCAACCCTGCGAATCACTCAAGTGCCAGTGAAAACGGTTCAGCTTGTAGAAAGCCATCCAGTCCAGTAATTCTTTTACTGTTTGTTTTCCAAAAAAATGGCGCGACTCATCCAGCATAAAACCTCTCCAGCCGAACCTCGGCCGGTCATGAATAACCAGATGAGGCAAAACAAGTTTATCATTGCAGCAGCTTTGCTGCTTTGTAAAGCTGTAACAAGGTAACCAGGCCATTGAACAATCCTGCAGAATCCGGAGCCGCGATGGCCACCTGATTTTCAAATGTTGTCAATTCATAAGAGCCGTAAACATCCGGAGAAGGCAGGATTTTCAGGTCAATAAACTGCTTGGGTGTATGGCTGTTTTTTTGTTGCAGGCCCATTTCTCTATTGAAATAATAAAGTAAACCGGAAAGCTCTTTATTATTCGTAAAAAGCTGCGAATTGTACAGAACACAATTCCCTTTTAATACTTCAACCTGGCTGGGGTAAGGTATGAGATTGATGTTCTGGGCTTTTGAATGTCCGGCACCCGATATCATAAGCGCAGCAATAACAAACACCTTAAAAAGAAATTTATTCATCTGATTCATTTGATTCCGGATAATCTGTTATATAAATTATGTATTTTCTGATTTCTCAGATTGTTTTCTTCATCGATTGCGGCTGTGTAAAGTACATCCTGATTTAATGTCCTGAACCTTTTATCTAATTCGGGCTCCAGTATTCATCAATGCTTTTAAACGGGTAAGGTAAACGGGTATTTTACTCCGGCTGAACTTATCGCTGTTCACTTCTTTTTCAATTTCCATATAGCTTACGTAATATACCCTGATATCTGCCATTAATTGAAAATGGCTGAACATTTTGTTATTTTTTTCCGGCCGGAGTTTGTGGAAAATTTTGGAGGCCTCGGTTCACGCTGTCTAGTAAGTCGTTCACGGTTATATCGCCGGGAGCGTTGACTTTCCCGTTTGTAATCGTATAGGGTGCGGTAAAAAGGGCTTTTTGAAATTGTTCCGATTGACTTTTATCAAACCCAAATGTTGACCTGCAATAATCTTTTATAAACTGATCAATGTTGAGTGGATGATCAGCGTTTATCGCCTTTATATAAGCGCTGATCAGGATGTTGAAGCCGGTTATCGGGTACACATGGCGTAAGGCATACAGTTCAACCAGATCGTCTTCAGATTCATAAGCATGGGGAGTACACGCCGGAGGTAGACCATGATGTCATCACGATTCCCTTATATCCCAGATTTTTGCAAATGGGTATAAAGTCCCTGATGTTATTGAAATGGGATTGCCATCTTGTTAAAAAATAATTGTCCGGCGAACTCCTGATGGACGGAGCTCCCCATATTTCATAACCGCTTTTCAGCGAGTTGTTCATGCGCCCCGAACCTGTCCAGCGCCCAGCCGTAATTCCAATCCACAAAAATGGTTTCCGGAGGCAGCAGATGGATATATTCCGGATATTTCAGGGCAATATCAGCCCAGACAACGGGTCGCTTACCCAGTGAGACTACGATATCGCAAAGCATTTTTATATGGTCAAAATATAACCGGGATATCCCGATCTCCGCAGCCCTTTTTTTGCATTTTTCGCAATGTCCCAACAGATGGGTTTCATCACCACCAATATGAAAATACGGCGAGGGATGCACGGCAGCCATATCCTTAAACAGGCGGGTAAACAACTCCCTGTTTAAATCTGAGCTCACTTGGACATACCTGTGAAAAATCCTTATCATCTTCACGCAGCTGGGCGTATTTATAATTTCGCAGGATATATTCAACATGGCCAAAGCTTTGTTGAAGCGGGATCACATCAATATGCAGCGACTGGCAATATTTAATAAAGTCTTTTACTTCCTGCCTGGTATAAGCAAACCGGTTAGGAATAAGGGGGTCCTCCTGAAAAGGGTAAGTGGCTTCCCATTCCATGACCAGGGTATTGATTCCCTGTTTGCTTAAATGATGGATAAAATTTTTAAGTGCCTGCATTTTCATCACCTGTATCCGAAGATCCAGGTGGAACCCGCGGATATGAAAGCTATCTTCAGCACCACCTGTTTTTGCCTGTGATATATTACCACAAAGAAGAAAGGCGATGAATCAATAATCGTGCTCTCATATGGATCGTTTTAAAATTACCCAAGTTATCCCGGTCAGAAAAAATTGTAAAAATTGTCTAAGAAAATGTCCGGCTTTTTATTTTATATCCATAAAAGGCATAGAAAGCAAGATATACATAGCAGGGCAATAAAATCCAATAACCCATTTGCAAACTATACTTATCTGCAAAATAACCATAAAATAAGGGAACGATGGCATTTCCACTAAGCCCCATGATCAGTAGGGAGGCACCCGGTTTCAGGTGGGTTCCCAGTCTGTCTGATGCAAGTGGCCATATGCCTGCCCGGATCATTGAGTTGGCAAATCCCAGCATGACCAGAAACCAAATGGAAATATCAGCTTGATGACCCCAGAAAAAAAGTATTCCCCCTGGCCGTTACAACTGATAACGAAAGCATGACACCCCGTAATTGATACAAATGCTTTAGCAACTGCAAAAATCCTGTTTTTACAGGATAGGAGGCCATTGTTTGAATGTTCATTTTTGCATCAGCAAAAATTAATTGTATGAAAAAATATCTCCTTGCATCAATCCTGCTGTTAGTTATGGGAGCAACCCTTGCTCAAACAAAACCTAAAAAGGAAGAAACCGCGCCCACTCAAAAAGAATTGAATGATATGATGCAGGAAATGCAAAAGTCAGCGGCTGACATGAATCCGGAAGATAAAAAAATGATGGATAGCCTGGGAGTTAAAATGCCTGACATAAAAAATATTCAAAAAAGTGTGTCGGGCATTAATAATGCACAAATGGAAAAGGCTGTAGAAGATGAAAACCGGATCGTTCCGAAAAAAGACGTCACAAGAATAAATACAGCATTAGCTGTAACAATCTCAAATGCTGAAATGAGTTCTTACATAAATAAAGCACATCTGGCAGTATTGAGTAAATTACCCGCGAAAGACAAATCAGAAGCCGCAGAAATATTTCTGCAAATTATAAAACTGAAATCTTCAGTTGCTAATACAGCCGTTGGTTTATGGATGGATGGGAAACCAACACTTGCACTATACCTGATGGGTGAAGCATGTAAAGCCGAGCCGGCAAATACTTTCAATTTAAATAATTATGCATCTTTTTTGACCATGTGTGGCGCCGAACAAATCGCATTGCCTATTTTGAAAAACCTCAATGCGCGATATCCGAAAAACAGCAGCATCTTAAATAACATTTCCCAGGCATGGTTAGGCTTAGGCGACATAACAAAGGCAGAAAAATATGCCGACAGCACTATTCGTATTTATGCATATCATCCGCAGGCAAACATGACTAAATGTTTAATTGAAGAAAGCAAAGGTAATATCCCTGCTGCTGTTGCTGCTGCAAAAAAAGCTATCAGCAAATCATACAGCACCGAAAAAGAAAACAAACTGAAAAAGTTGGGATACGAATTAAAAAGTGATGATATTAATTGGGATCGGCCTATGCCGCAGGACGCATTGGGGTTAACAAAATTTACGTGGCCGGAATTCCCTTTGGAAGTGGAACAAAATAAACTGCTGATGACGGAATGGAACGATTTTAAAAATGAATGCGAGCAAAAATTAAGTGAACTGAAGATAAAGCAACAATCATTAGAAAAAGCATGGATGGCTGCAAACGAATACCGGAGTAAATTGATTATAAGTGAAGGGCAGAAAGGACAATATGTACAACTGATGCCCGGTTATGCTGCCAAAGCCATAAAAAAATTAGGCCCGGGAGTAAATGATATTAACGGAAATATGTCGTTTGTATTTGCCAAAGCATTAGAGCCGGTAACAAAAGCTTTACTGGCTGTGGAAGATTACGAAAATTTAATGAATGAAAAACAAAAAGAGATAGATAAAAAATATGCTGACCAGTTTGGTGAAGGACGGCCAAACCCAAGTGCGGCATTATGTAAAGATGAAAACGCCATTCATACAGAATTTTTATCAGCAGCTAATGGTGGGTTACAAAGTGCCTACAAAGATTATTTTGCTTATTCAAGCCGAAGAGCCAGCGACCTCCTATATTATTACCAATATACCATGTGGCCCGAAGAATTTGAATTGGCTAAAGTAAATGCCCAGGTTACCTGGCTAACACAAATTAAAGACCAACGGGTATTCTTTAAAGAAAAATGCGTTGCACTCGATGAAGAAGTTACCAAAACAAAAACAGATTCATTGCAAAATTTTGATGACGTTCATTGCGACTATGTAAGTACTTTGAATCTCGGTGTTTACAAAATTACTTCAAGCTGCAGCAATTTAGTTGGCGAATTTGATTTTGGTGGAGTAAAAATTAATATGAATGATAATGTGGAAACCGGCCGTTATTCCGGTTCGGCAATGGTTGGCACAAGTAAAAGTTTTGAAGGGCCGGCAGGAGCAGAGTTAGAAGCTTCAGTTGCTGCTTTGGTTGAATGGGATAATACAGGCGTTACTGATGTTGGAACCATTGCAGGTGCAGAAGCCAAAGCAGGTGGTATAACTGTTGCCGGCGCCGATGTTAAAGTAACTGTCAACAGCGGTGTGAGCACAACAGGTAAGGGAATATTAGAGGGTATTAAATAAAGTATAAAACCAGGCATCTGGAGCCAAAACGAACCAATTGCATCGAAGTTTAATGAAGACATCATGAAATCCGTTGATTTTGCCACACTTAAAAATATGCCGGGGAAATAAAAATGTACTATCAAAATTATATGCAATGAAAAAATTAATTGCACTTTGCTGCCTTTTATTTTCTGTATCAGCTTTATTTGCTCAACCCGTCTCCCGTCAATTGATTGAGGACAGTGTAATTGGCTGGATGAAAGTGTACAACTTTAAAGGAACCAAAGAAACTAAAAAGGTTGACGATAAATTTTATTCTGCAGCCCAGTTATCTATCTGCGATTCTTTTGCCAACTGGATACAGGCCAGCTATATGCCGAAAGGTGCATTGGGTGATGTCAAAAGATCTGTTTCTGAGAAATTAGGCTTGTATAACCAGCACACGGCTGGTAAACCGCAGAGTTATGGTGCATATTCCAAATCCTATTTTGAACTCAAATACAATAGTAGCCACAAATTAGAGCCGGAAACAAACAGTAATATTTATTGGGGCGTATTTGCCAATCAGGTGCCGGGAGACTGGCCTATCCGGGATATCTGCACTTCCAGCCAATATTATTTCACCATGCCTACTTCTGAAACAGAGGTAGATGACAAGAACATTAAGAAACTTCTTGATTTATCTGAAAATGAGAATATTAAGCCCTACATCAGTTTTTGGGTGAAGAATATGGGATTTGGCGGTGGGGCGGAGAACGTTTTATTATGTAAAGACAATAAATCTCCTTTTATTAAAATAACCAAAGCTGAATATTTGCAGGCATGGGAGGCTTCAATAACCAGGTATTATGAAGCAGAAAAGAAAAAAATTTCAGAGGCGGAACAAGGCGATCAAAAAAGGGTTTCCGTTGCTGTTAAATATTTAGATGAAAAAATAGAAAGATTTAAAACGGGTATTACAAAGAATAAAGAAAAATATAAAAACCGTTTGGATGAAATCGCCCTGACCAGCAAAGGACCTTCTATTAATGATCTGGATAATGGAAGAGATCTATTTAGTGGCCAATATTTAACAGACCCGGAATCTGCTTCAGTTGGATATCCTGTTTATAAAATTGATCCGGCGATGGCAGAATTATGTAAGAAAGATAAACCGCAATGGATAATGATCAGCTGGCAATATTACCCGGTTGACCCAACTGAAAAACAACAACATGAAGCCATAACCGGCAATTTTAATTTTGAGTACGTCTATAATTTTTTCTTCAATCCCGAAAAGGTAAAAGGACAACCCTATAAACCACTTCATTTACATTATGCCAAATAAACAATCCTGGTTAATGAAGCATCTGAAGCAGGCAAAAAAATAAAGTGATAAATAAATATCCCTGTTTTACAGCATCGCTGGAAAATTGTACAGGGGATCATTTTAATAAAAATAATTTTATTCAACTCGAACCGCGGTCCCATTCCAGCAAAAAGGGACCCGAACCGCGGTCCCATTCCAAGAAAATCGGCTCTTAAATTGGGGCAGATTAGTTCGGTCGAATAGCACAAGGGATTTATTTGCATCATGGATAATTTACCCTTATATTTGGGTATATTTACCCATATGGCAAGTTCTATAAAATCTAAAATCAGAGTTGTAAAAGAGGGAAAGACCGCTGCATCAAAATCACATCAAAACGAACTGGGTCTTACAAGAGGATTATCTCATTCGGAAATGACCTGGAAATTGTTGGGAGGACGGCATTTTATGACTCATAAGCCGAAAACATCATTGGAATTTTACGGAGCAGTGAGAAAAGGCGTTCCGAAACTGTCCATTGATTTTCTTGCCCAGGTGATGAATATTCCCATGACCAAAATGGCGATCCTTTTAAATCTATCCTATAAGACACTTACGCGTAAAAATAAAGTTGATCTATTAGACACGCCCGTTTCCTCCCATGCATATGAAATCGCAGATACCATTGCAAAAGGGCTTGCTGTATTTGAAGATGAAGACCGCCTAAATCGATGGTTAAATAAGGAAAACAGGGCTTTAAATGGTGCCAAGCCGTATGATCTTCTGGATACTTCCACCGGAATCAAGTTAGTAAATCAGATTCTTGGACGCATCGAAGAAGGAGTATATTCCTAATATGGTTGTTTATAGAATAGTAAAATCTGAAGCAAGAACCAGGGACCTGAGCGGCAAGGGCGCCTTTATAGAAGGTGGCCGCTGGAATAACCCGGGGATCTTTCTACTATATACAAGCATGAACAGCTCCCTGGCTATACTTGAGAGTATGGTACATTTCGATGAATCGGAATTGCCACCCCGAATGTTTATCATGCATATTGAAATTGATGAAACAGCTTTCATATATCAATTTCCGGATGATAACCTTCCAGCGAATTGGAGACGGCCGGAAAATATTGAGTTAAAGGAAATAGGAGACAAGCTCCTCAGGGATAATCAATATGTCGGCATAAAGGTCCGATCTGCTGTAAATCCGGAAGAATATAACATTTTGCTCAATCCTTTATTTCCTGCATACTATGATCTTGTGAAGGTAATCGCCGCGGAACCTTATGATCTGGATCAAAGGCTTATTTAATTATTTATCTGATTGTAAAACGTACAAATTATACAATAATCCGTTTCCCTTGAATTACTAAAAATAGAGGAACTTAAAAGACGAATCCCACCAAAATAAAATTGAAAACTTACCGAAGATAAACTGCGTAATCTCTTTTTACATTGTTCTGCTTTTTAAGATAAAAAAACAGGCTAAACCGCTTGTTCAGTGTGCTCATTTGGATCTCTTTTTTAGCGTGATAAAATTAGGACCGCAATTCACTGAAGACAAGATGTCCACTCGCTGGACTGCTTGCCAGTAAAGGTTTTGAGCTGTTTTAGGTGAGCGTTTTTTGGTCGAGCTAGACACGCTCACCTATACGCTCACCCAGATTATGAGCAGTTTTGATGGATTTTGTAAGGTGCTGAAATAAAAAAAGCCTGCTAATCAGTGATTTGCAGGCTTTTGATATGTTTTGTGATTCAACCTGGCGGACCGGACGGGACTCGAACCCGCGACCTCTGCCGTGACAGGGCAGCATTCTAACCAACTGAACTACCGATCCTCTTATATCGGGACTACGATTTTCACGCAGCAGCCGTTTTCCGGCGTTCCCGCTTCGTTTTTTCGTCCGAAGGAGGGCAAAGATAATAGTTTTTTAATCAATCCGGCAAAACTTTCCTGATCCGATTTTTTCGGAATCAGTTATAAATCAAAGGAATGAGGTGCCGAATTAAACTTTCCTATATTTTGCGCTTCCCTTAAATTTACAGCACATTAACAAGCCTATGCCACTGGACAAAAACCGGCAGTTCCTGGATTTTGAGAAACCGATTAAAGAACTTTTCGACGAGATAGAAAAACTCAGGCAGACGGCTGAAAAAACCAAGGTTGACCTGACGGATTCCATTAATAAGCTCTATGACCAGGTATCCGAGCGCAGACGGGACATTACCGCCCATCTTACCCCTGGCAGAAGGTTCAGCTGAGCCGGCATCCCGACCGCCCGTATACCATGAAGTATATCGCAAAGATGTCGGAAGATTTCATCGAACTTTTCGGGGACCGGAACGTGAAAGATGATAAGGCCATGGTAGGCGGGTTTGCCCGGCTCGACGGACATACCGTTATGTTCATCGGCCAGCAGAAAGGTTCCAATACCAAGATGCGGCAGATGCGCAATTTCGGTATGGCCAATCCCGAAGGATACCGCAAGGCCCTCCGGCTGATGCGGCTGGCGGAAAAATTCAATAAACCGATTGTCACTCTGATAGATACCCCTGGCGCTTTCCCCGGCATGGAAGCCGAAGAACGCGGGCAGGGCGAAGCCATCGCCCGGAATATTTATGAGATGATCCGGTTGCGCGTACCCGTTATCTGCGTGATCATCGGGGAGGGCGCATCCGGCGGCGCCCTCGGCATCGGCGTAGGCGACCGGATCTTTATGCTCGAGAATTCCTGGTATACGGTGATCTCTCCTGAAAACTGCAGCTCCATTCTCTGGCGCAGCTGGGATCAGAAAGAAAAAGCAGCAGAAGAACTCCGCCTCACACCGGATAATATGTATGGATTCGGACTCATCGACGGCATCGTACCGGAACCGGTGGGCGGCGCACACTGGGATTATAATGAAGCGGCCGCTTTATTAAAACCCCGGATTGTGGAAGCAATCCGGGAACTTTCGGAAATTCCTGCTGAACAACGCATCAATGACCGTATTGAAAAATTCAATAAAATGGGATTCTGGGATGAACTGCCGGAACAGGCTGAAGTGAAACATCACAGTGAACCGGATCCGGAAATCAATGAAATCATACCCGTGAACCATGAGTAACCTGATCTCCCTTTTATCCGGAACAGGCGTTGCCCTTGTTACCCCTTTCCATTCAAATCTGGAAATTGATGAACCTGCGCTGGCGCGGGTGATTGAATATGTTATTGCCGGCGGTGTGGAATATGTCGTGACCCTGGGTACGACCGGTGAAACCCCCACTTTATCAAGGGATGAAAAAATCCGTATTGCACGATTTACCCTCGATGTGGTAAACGGGCGGGTTCCGGTCGTGATCGGAGCCGGTGGGAGCGATACCCGGGAAGTGATCCGCGAAATTGAAAAAATGCCGACGGATCATGCCGCTGCCATACTCAGCGCCAGTCCCTATTACAGCAAACCTTCCCAGGAAGGAATTTACCAGCATTATAAAGCCATCGCGGCCGCTTCTCCCAAACCGGTATTGCTGTACAATGTGCCCGGAAGAACGGCTCGTAATGTACATGCATCCACTGTTTTGCGGTTGGCGGAATTACCTAATATCGCAGGCATCAAGGAAGCGGGAGGTGATATGGCCCAGTGTGCTTTGATTTTGAGGGATTGTCCCGAGGATTTCCTGGTGGTAAGCGGCGACGATGCCCTGGCCTTCCCCCAGATTGCCATCGGCATGCAGGGGGTGATCAGCGTGGCGGCCAACAGTTTTCCTCAGCCTTTCTCCCAAATGATCCGGGCTGCACTGAACGGAGATCTTAAAAAAGCAAAAAAAATAAACGACGGACTGATCGAAGGATATGAACTGCTTTTTGTTGAAAATAATCCGGCCGGCGTAAAAGCCGCACTCGCAGAACTGGGCCTCATTAAAAATGAACTTCGCCTGCCGCTGGTACCCCTGAGCAAACCTTATCATGAACAGTTGAGAAAATACCTGGTGAGCCTGAAGCCCAAGGCTGAAAGCCTGACACTTAAAGCCTAAAGCAGGAACTGTATGCTTATCTTTCATTTTCATACGCCCGTTGGCGGACCAGATTCACAAATTCCCTAATTCCATTCCATGGCTTCTTCCATCTTCAGGAGAAAATCGTTAGATAAAATTATCAGGGATGCAGAAGAGGGGTTGGGGGATGCTCATGAGCACAGGCTCAAAAAAGTACTTGGCGTACGGGATCTTACGTTCATGGGTATTGCGGCGGTCATCGGCGCCGGCATTTTTTCCACGATCGGCACGGCCGCTTATCATGGCGGGCCGGGAGTGATTTTTCTTTTTCTGATTACTGCCGTCACCTGTGGTTTTACCGCGCTGTGTTATGCTGAATTTGCATCCCGCGTTCCCGTTGCCGGCAGCGCCTATACGTATTCTTATGTGAGTTTTGGCGAAGTCATTGCCTGGATCATCGGGTGGGCACTGATCCTGGAGTACGCCATCGGCAACGTGGTCGTGGCGATTTCCTGGAGCGCCTATTTCAATAATATTTTAAGGAATATGGGCATTCACCTGCCCGACTGGCTTTCTATCGGTTACCTGACAGCGAAAATGTCGTATCAGTCAGCCCTGGAAGCGCATAAGCCGGTGGCTGACCTGGTTTTTTACAATGCTCCCGTAATCGGCGGCATCCGTTTCATCATCAACCTGCCCGCTTTCATCATCGTTATGCTGATTACAGCCCTGGCATATATTGGCATCAACGAAAGCCGCAAAAGTGCCAACTTCATGGTCGGACTTAAACTGGTCGTCTTGCTTTTCATCGCATTAATCGGGTTCTGGCTGATTTTTTCCACGGGCTCGGAGGGCAACTGGAAACCCTTTCTCCCTGAAGGCATGGGCGGCGTGATGCAAAGTGTATCCTCCGTTTTCTTTGCCTATATCGGTTTCGATGCCATTTCCACCACGGCAGAAGAATGCCGTAATCCGCAAAGAGACCTTCCCCAGGGAATGATGAATTCACTCCTGATATGTACGGTAATCTATGTGGTCACCGCCCTGGTGATCACCGGACTGGTCAATTATAAGGAATTTGAATTCGTGGCCGACCCGCTGGCTTATGTTTTTGACAAGATCAATATGCGAAAGATCGGGTTTATCATTTCCGTGAGTGCCGTGGTGGCTTCCACTTCCGTATTGCTGGTGTTCCAGATCGGCCAGCCGAGGATCTGGATGAGCATGAGCCGGGACGGGCTGCTGCCACCGGCTTTCGGCCGCATCAGCAGGCGGTTTAAAACACCCGGATTTGCAACCATCATGACCGGATTTTTTGTTGGCATCCCGGTATTGGTCGTGGATGATAAACTGATGACGGACCTGACCAGTATCGGAACCCTGTTTGCTTTTGTGCTGGTCTGCGGAGGTGTTCTGTATCTGCCCAAACTCATTCGCGTACCAGGGAAATTCAGTATTCCTTACCTCAACGGGAAGTATATGATTCCTTTTGTGCTGGCCGTATTTATATTTTTTGCCAGGCATCGCATCGGCAATGCATTATCTCACCTGAATGCTGAGTCTTACCAGGAAATATTATTTCTCCTGTTCCTGGTTTCGGCAATCATTATCGCGATCCTGACTTTTACCCGGAATTATTCCGTGATACCCGTGCTCGGCGTTTTATTTTGTTTATACCTCATGATAGAAATTCCGGCAAAAAGCTGGATGGTATTCTTCTGCTGGATGGGAACCGGGCTCGCCATTTACCTGATTTACGGAAGAAGGAAGAGTAAGCTGGCGAAGATACCGGGCTGACCGTTTCCCGTGTGATGACCTGCGCTGCTGTCTGCCGGATTTTGTTATGTCAGGTAACAGTAATTTTATGAAATCATCTTAAGACCATTCACGGTAACTTTGCCTGATGAAATTCCAGATCGGTGATAAAGTAACGGTTCTGCATTCCAATGAAGAAGCGGAAGTGGTGGAGATGATAAATGATAAAATGGTGTTGGTGGAAGTGCGCGGGGTAAAATTTCCGGCCTATATAGATCAGCTTGGATTTTCCTTATTTCAAACGGTTTACAGAGAAGAAAATCCAGCCGGTAAAGAAAGGCAAAATCTTTGTTGACCAGTTGCCTGCCGACAAATCAAAAAAAGCGATAAATCCTCTGGATGGATGCTGGTTGCGGGTTTTACCCGTGTCGGATACAGATGAATTCGGGGATGAAGTGGTGGAAAGCCTGAAGATCTACCTCGTGAATCATACGGACAGGGGATTGCAATTTCAATATAAACTGAGTTATTCCGGCAAGCCGGATTTTGAAATCTCCAACGAGATTGCCGGCGTCGAAGGATTTTTATCTGCACGATATCGCTTTTGAAACACTGAATGACGGCCCGCTTTTTCGAATTTGATTTGACACTGATGAGCCGCTGAAAAATCAAAAGCGCCCCATTTTGAGACTTCACTCAAACCCAAAGCCAGACAGGTTTTTACGCGAATAGACGAAATCCGGAAAAAAGGGGAGGCGAGTTTTGCTTATAAACTTTTCGATAAGTTACCCGGATAAAATGCCGTCGAGGAAGAGAAGCATGAATATGTTTCTTCTGGCAGCAAGGGGACAAAAATTGTATGATGCCAAACAGGGCGTCAGCACCTGGAGCCTGCTAAATATGAAGTGGACCTGCATATTGAAAAGTTGTTGCCGGAATGGCAACACCTGAGCAATTTTGAGATCCTGACCATCCAACTGAATACATTTGAAAAATACCTGGATCTGGCCATCGCGCATCACCAGCATAACTTGATCGTCATTCATGGTGTGGGTACCGGAAAATTAAAGGATGAAATTCACGAGATATTAAAACGCGCAGGGAAGTGAGGTCGTTCATCAACCAGTATGATCCCCGTTACGGATACGGCGCTACGGAGATATTTCTGTAAATTTGCAAAGGTTACCGGCCGGGCCATCGCTATCCGCCAACCGGCGGGTGGAGGAAAGTCCGGACAGCATAGGGCAATGTACCGGTTAATCGCCGGGGTCATCGTAGCGGGGCTCCATGATACAGACAGTGCCACAGAAAATAACCTCTTTTCCGTCGAATCCATGGCAGGGACCGCCTTCGCCAAGGCTTCGGCGGATGAGAAAGGGTGAAAACGTAGGGTAAGAGCCTACGGCTTCATGCAGTAATGCATGTTGCGGGTAAACCTTGCATGCTGAAATGCCATGTAAATCCCGGTTACCCGGTAGGCAAACCGGGGGGTGAGCGGTCCGTTCACAGGGCAGCAATGCTTTACGGGATGGGTAGGCAGCTAGATCCTTTCAGTAATGAAAGGGCCAGATAAATGATGGCAGCAGAACAGAATCCGGCTTATGAGCCGGTAACCTTTTTTTGGTTGACGGTTGACGGTTGACGGTTGACGGTTGGCGGTTTACGCTTTGAAGGCGGAGGCCATTTTCTCCAGTAATTTCGTTTCAATCATTTTCTGTGCGAGCAGGAGCATATTCTTATATGCTTTGGCGCGGGAGATACCGTGACCGATGATCACCGGTTTGTTTACACCCAGTACAGGAGTGCCGCCATAGTCTTCAAAATTGAAGCGGTCGAAGTATTCGGTATGGACATTCTGGCGTTCCATAATGCCGTGCAGGGATTCGGCCAGTTTCAGGATCACATTGCCGGTAAATCCTTCACAAACCAGCACGTCGGCATGGTCAAGGAATACATCCCTTCCTTCCACATTGCCGATGAAATGGATCTGATTATTTGCTTTGAGCAGGGGATAGGTAGCCTGTGCCAGTACATTGCCCTTGCCTTCTTCTTCCCCGATATTAATCAGACCTACCCGGGGTTTTTCAATGCCAAGGATATATTGGGCGTACAGTGAACCCAGGATGGCAAACTGGTCCAGGTGTTCTGCCTTGCAGTCTGCATTGGCGCCTACATCCAGCAGTAACCCGGTGGAACCGTTTTCCATAGGTACAATCGTACCAATCGTTGGCCGCTGGATACCATCAATGGGTTTGATGGTGAAAAGGGAGCCGATGAGCATGGCGCCGGTATTGCCTGCACTGATAAAAGCATCCGTTTTTCCGGAAGCCAGCATACCGAAACCCATAGCGATGGATGAATTCGGTTTTTCCTTCAGGGCTTTCAGCGGATGTTCGTGCATACCGATGACTTCCGTGGAAGGAATAATCCGGTAGGTATCAGGCGGCACCTGGTATTGGTCCAACAGCGGTTTAAGCTGCAGCTCATCACCGATCAGCGATACCTGTGCAGGCGTTTTTTCTGATATATAATCGCGGACAGCTTTCACCAGTTCTTCCGGTGCAAAGTCTCCGCCCATCATATCTAATGCAATATTCATCCGCGTAAATTACATGATAAGCTATGAACAATTATTTTACGGAGCTTTCTCTACGACGACTTTGCCCTTGTAAAATAATTTTCCTTCGCTTACATGTGCGCGGTGGCGCACGTGCAGTTCACCTGTAGTGGAATCCTTGCTCAGGGTCAGTTTAGAAGCCTTATAATGCGTCCTTCTTTTTGCACTCCGCTGTTGCGAGTGTCTCCTTTTGGGATTTGGCATGACTCATCAATTTTTAAATCTATAATCTATTCCGGGTTACGGAATTTTTCAAGTCCTTTCCATAACGGGTTCTCCGCATTGCTGGCACTGGCATCCATTTTCTTCAGCATGGCCAGCACTTCCGGATTACAATTCGGGCCACCGATTTCATCTTCCCGGCACATCCGCTGAACCGGTATACTCAGGTTGATAAACTCGTAAATCCAGTCAGCCAGGTGGAGATGACTTTCCGTTCTGGATATATAATATACATCCGGATCCTCCTCTTCCTGATTCATGATTTCCGGGTCTTCCACCAGTTTTACGATCACCTGGAATTCATCCCAGAGATCTAAAGGCAGGGGATTTCCGCATCGATCACAAAACACATTCACCGTTCCGGTAACTTCAAACCGGAGTAACATGAAACCCAGGTTTTTTTCCAGGAAGAGTTTTACGTCTGCATTGCAGTCCGTAAAATCCTGCTGCTGGTATGCTTCAAAGAACCGGTCTGTTATTTTATAATCATACGCATGAATACCGGGCTTTAGTCCCACAAACGCAAGTTCAAATTCTCTGCGGCTGTTCATGAGCACTTTTTTAAATAGTCGGCAAAGGTAGCATGTTTAGGCCATATTCTGCCTATCTTTTTTCCAGTTTTATGAGTTTATTTCCTTTATCTGTATACAGTTTCAGGAAGTAAACCCCGGGCGAAAACGGGGCCAGGGACAGCTGCTGTACAAAGCCCTGGCAGGCCTTATCCGCCAGTTTTCTGCCCAATACATCAAATATCTGGATTTCCCGGCAGGATGCTGTGGTGTTCACTAAAATATCTCCTGCGGTCGGGTTCGGATATACGCTGACGCCAAGGGCATAGGAACTGTAGATTATTTTACGGACCGGTGAAACGAGGCTGTCCCCGTTTTGATAATAAAGAACCAGGCGGTAGTAATTCGTTCCGCTCCAAAGCCAGGGATCCGTAAACTGGTAAGTCTGAACGGAATCGGGGTGGGGCAGGGCAGGCACCTGCCCGATCGGGTTAAACTGCAGGCTGTCCTCACTTTTTTCAATGATATATTTTACCGAACCGGTTTCCTGCCAGCTCGACCAATTGAGTAAACCGCCTGCATTTAACCGGACCGCCGTAAAATCTTTTAACCAGGCAGCCAGGGGATGATCCTGATTTTTGCCGCCTCCGTTTATCCAGAATTCAGAAAACCCCTGTACAGAGGTCTCTGCATAGTAGCCATTATCGTAGGGTATCACCTGTACATCCTGTTGCGGTTTGTGAAATAGATAATCGCCCGACCGGTTGTTTTGCAGGCTGCTGTCTTCTTCAGAATTATTTCTGCTACTATATTGAGTAATACCTGTAACATATGCGTCTTCCTGATTTGAACAGGAAGTGCAGTTATTTGCCAGGATGAGGCGGTTTGCTTCCGAATCGGTAAAATAGTAACGTACACCCACAGCCGCAGTTGGCGGGTTTGCCGGATGCACACCCAGTTCCTGCCTCCGTAATACTGACTGGCTGTGTCCCGGATAACGGATGTATCACGGAAAACAGTCAGCCGGGTAGTCCCCAGGTCCTGCCCGTTGGGATTGATTGAAAATAACCGCTGGCCGTTTTCTTCATAATCGATCCATCCGGATCCGCTCACCGGCCGTGTAAGGCTGGTGGTCAGACTGTCCGTGAATACAGGCGCTTTATCAAACAGGTGCACATCATCAATGCCCATCCCTTCATAATTCGTTCCGGGATCGGAATACATCACAATCCGGAACCGGATCTTACTGGCTATGACCGGGATATCATAACTGGACACATGCCAGCGGGGGTCTGACATTTGCCAGGCGTTCACCGATGCATTATCGTACCAGTTCACACCGGTGGAGGCATTCCCCAGGGGGGTCCATGCCGAATCATCCAGGCTGTATTCCACCCAGTGAAAATCGCAGAAACAATCGTCTTCTGTCTGGAATATATGGCTGAACGACAGAACGGGCCTGGTCAGTCCGGTCAGGTCAAAACAGGGTGAGTACAAAAACGAGTATTCGTTATCGTTATAATTTCCGGTGAGGCTGGTTACCCAGGCTTTGGATCCGTTGGCTGCTTTATGAATCAGCTTTTTAGCCGGCTTTCCCCATTGCCAGCTGTCATTTAGCCCGTCCGTAAACCAATAGCCATTATTATTTTCAAATCCTTCCAGATAGGGATACTGGCTGATCAGGGGGGATGGTTTGAATGGTGTAATCGACCGGAACTGTCGTTATTCCGGTAATTATCGGTCGGGTTGCTTACCCATGTTTTGATTTGATAAGATTGATAGACAGACATATCTGCGGTTTTTATAAATGTATACTGCAGACTGTCTCCGGGGCTCAGCACGGGAATGATTTCGGTTACGGTATCCTGGTTAACAGCATAGGTTACCGGAATATTTTTGAGGGTATCGGTCCCGTAATTCCGGACGAGGACAGTTATTTTTTCAGCATTTCTCAAGGCGCAGATATTTTTTAATGCCGGGTTGAAGCATTGCGCGCATCCCTACGTCATGCAGTGCATTGGTGATGCATAAAGTCATCGAAACTGATGCCGCCTCCCGGCAGTGCCATGGGGTTTGAGAAGCAGCCGGTGTTTTTCCTTCTGCTCCGCATCGCACCTGGAAACTGCTGCTGATGGTTTGTGCGGGGGACGCTCCGGCCAGTATGCCGGTAACATCAAGATTCAATTTGATGTATGACACCCGGCGGATCCATCGGATCGCTTAGATTTTTCACCGGGATCCAGGCGGCCTGATCATTTCCCCGTATCCATACCTGGTTTCCCGGAAGACCCGGAACGACGGATTGTTTTTTAAAATACAGGTCGAGCCAGATCTGGTCTGTTGCCGTATAATTGGAAAGATTAAAGGTATTGGTCAGGGAATCCGCCGCAGCGGTTCCCTGTTCATTAACATCCAGTAACATGCTTCGTTTGCCGGTTCTGGAAAAACCACTGTTGAAAAAACTATTCATTCTTCCATTGGGAGCTGAATTCGAAAAATCAGCCCGGTCCAGACTATCCAGACCAGTACTGTGTAAGGTTGTAAGTCGCATTGGCTGCCGATTCAAATCCTTCGATATAAGATGGATTCAGAACCAGGGGATCATTGCGCAGTTTTTTTATAGTTGTTACCAGGGTATCATTTGCGGGATGGTGTCTGACGCATAATGGATCCAGGTTTTAATAACATATACTGCCGGGCGCAGAAAAATCATAACCGTCGGCCGGGGAGAAAGTAAAAACATAACCGCGCATTTGCCGGTATGACCGTGGCATCCGTTTCTGTTACCGGCGTTCCGCCATTCACCTGGAATGTATAGCTTATGGGGGACGAAGTAGGCAGGCTGCCCGGATTTATAACGTGAATGCTTATACGCTGTATGCCGGGTTGGGAACTGGTGAATTGCCGTCCGGTTACAGGCGCCAGCAACGCGTCCTGTAACAGGTCGTTATCCGGGAAGCCGGTGGTGCAGGATCCGCTGTTGGGGATGATTTGCCGGCCAACGGAACGCCTGCCCGGAAGTCCGGCATACAGGGCCCTGACAGAAAACCAGTAACTGCTGTCTGTATTCAGGGGGGTAACCAGGAAGGATGGTATCTGTAGTATGCGCGATGACCTGCATGGTATCGCCCGATAATTTCATGATATCATAAGAGTCGGCGCCTGCGACAGGGTTCCAGTTGAGTTGTGCGTAACCGGGACAGGTATTGGTCAAAGTCAGCGTGGGCTGGTTCAGGATGGTAAAAGGATAATCGCTGGCATCGGAATATCCCGCACTGTTTCTGGTAATCCGGATCAGCGCCTGATGGGTAACAACGGCGGGAACTGTCCAGGCATAAGACCGGGCAGTTGAAGGGATGGCATTATCCAGGGTGCTCCAGCTGCTGCCACCGTCGCTGGAAAATTCCAGCGTAAAAGTATTGGGGTCTCCGCCGTAGGCGCTCCATCGTATGGTTTCCGTCTGACCCGGCACCCAGGTTTCTCCGCCATAGGGATATTCCACAGTAACGGAAGGAGGAATGATTTCATAGGCAATATAAAAGGACTGCGGCCCTTCAGGTACGGAACTGCCCTTTATATTCAATGAATAATTTCCGGCGGGTGGATTATTGATCAATACCTGTTCGATATTATTCGGATGATCGGCACCTTCCACCGCGTTATTGTTCAGGTTCGCAGCCGAGGGATCCAGGATCATGGGCAGGTGAACGGTTCCGCCCGGTTCGGTAACGGTCAGGTCCAGATCATTGACCAGGGTAGTTGCCGCCAGGGGCAGGGCCGGGGCATCCGGCCAGTAGAGCATAATTTTTAGCTGATGGTTTCCTGCAGGCAGAGAAGGAATCGTGAATGGCTGACTGCCATTATTGACCACAGATCCTTTGAAATAATGGTTTTGCTCCAGCGCTTCCACCGTTTTGCGCCCATTGATCATTCCAAAGCCAAAAGTGAAATCCGGTCCGGGATTACCCAGGTCGTCGGCACTATTGGTAACAAGTGTTTTCAGCAAAGCACCCTCAGGATACGTGCCCCCATGCAACTGCCGGTATCTTTCCGTTATTAGAGCCAGGATTCCAGCAACCGTGGGGCTGGCCATACTGGTCCCGATAAATAGAAGCATAGTTATTATAAGAAATGGTAGAAGTTGACGTAAACGCCGCTGGCCGTGATTTCAGGTTTAATACGTCCATCCGCCACCGGTCCCCGGCTGGATCCATCCAATCCCATAGGTCGAGTAATACATGGAGCCCACGGTCAGCACATTTTTACCGGTCTGAAATCCGGACTTGATCGTTGCAAAGGCCGCAGGGAATGGGGCGCAGGTCGTTCCCCCGTCATTGCCCGCAGCAAACACGTGTAAGAGATTGGGATAAGCCAGCATCTGGGAATCCACGTAATTGCTCAGCACATTATATTCTCCGTCACCCGGGCAGCCTGGAAGTCCATTATAATAGGAGTTATTGGTCAGAGGCATATTATAATCAGCGATATAGGCTGGACTATTCACAATGATATTGCTGAAATCATTCATTACGAAGGTGCACACGGGGCGCCATACCTGCGTACATCGGATTGATAATCCCTCCGCCCGCTATAGTTCCGCTGGTATGTGTTCCGTGATCCGATACCGGTTCATCCGTGCGCATAATCAGTTTACCCGCCAGGTCAATATGGGATGAAGGATCGGCATTGTCTCCGATGCCGACGATCAGGTTTTTCCCATTCAGATTTCTGCCAACAGTGGCAGCAAGCGACTGTACGCTATGTAGGGCCCGGTTATTATAATTTAATGGAACGTCTTCCAGGTGTATGGGATTTAATGAACACAAAAGGAAGCCGGGAACATTTTTCAATTGACGGCAGATGATCCCCGGATAAACCAGGTGTGTGCCGGTTTTATTTTTGTGTCCGCAATTTGGGCGCCGGTTTCCCGCAAGGCCTTTTCAGCAGGCTTTTATCCATTGGAAAACAGGTGAGGGCAATAAAATCCAGGGGTCCCTGGGTTAGCAGCCTGAAAATCCCGCAGAGCGCAATTCATTTTAATTTCAGGTGGGATAGCATAGATATTCTGAATACCCATCCGCTCCGGGTTCCTGATGAAAAATCCGGTTTTACAGGTAGCCAGGTAATTATTGGCCCGACAACCATTGTTCCAGCCTGATTCCCTGGCTGGCCAATTCTGATTTTTCATTCGCATCTGCGATCCGGTCCATCTGAATCACTACATAATAATCTCCACCATACCGGGCAGATTGCCAGAGCGGGTGGTTGATTTTATGATGGAGCAGGCTGCTTCCGGCCGATAACCGCCCGTTTTTGAAAGCGGGGGGTGACTGATTCGCCTGTCCGTAGGAATCCGGCCTGAACATGAAGATCAAAAGAAAGACAGTCAGTGCGCGGAACATGGAAATTGGGTTTAGGGCGGGTTTCAATAAGATATTCAGGAAACGGGTAAAAAAAATCTTCCTGAAATGAAACGCAGCCGGGGTATGATTATTACTTCCCTAAGATTCTGAAAATGAAAGAGTCAGGACGGTTGTTTAAAATAATTTTGGGAATCCCCGGATTTCCTTTTATTTCGGTAGAATTTCCATTGCTGCCGGCATTGAATTACCTTCCTGTCGAAAATAGTGAATGGATGGTGATTACCAGGATGTTAAAGCTAGCGCGAAGAAATTTTGAATACATTTTTGCATATCAATATATCGATTTGTCTTGCTTTTCTGTTTTCTGTGTTTTTTTTCAACCGTAAAAGCCGGAGCGGTTACTGATATTCCCATAAGTTCCGATACGATTCCCACACAACAAACGCCCAAAAAAGCAGTAAAATCATCCGATATTTCAATATCATCACGGATCAGCAGCAAAGAGATTCACTTTTTGTGAAACTGGCCCGCACCAACGTCGCCGGCGCCACAATCAGACAGTTCAGTATGGAAATCAAGAGAAAATTTGTTTAATGTTTACCGGGGGAAATATATCCGCTATATTTATTATAACCAGCTGAAGGTTTTTGGAACCACGATTGAAGATACGACGGTCGTATCCTTCCAAATTGGTGCGCTTTGCCAACAATGCTTACACTATAATACGAGAACCTGGATGATCAAACAGTCTCTTTTTTTCAGTGAAGGAGATACTGTGAATGCTTATAAACTGGTTGACAATGAAAGATATCTGCGCCGGCTTCCCTTTCATACTGGACGCCCGTATTATATGTGATAAACAGTTATGAGAACAATGATTCGATTGATATCGTGGTTTTGACAAAAGACGTATTTGAATACGGGGGAACCAGTATTCAGCAATTGAATAATACCCAGGCTGCAGCAACGGTTTTCAATAATAACCTGCTTGGTGCGGGCCAGAAAGTGGCATTTGGTTTCAGTTGGGAGAAATACTACAGGCCGCAGTGGCGTACAGGGGCCAGTTATACCAAATATAATGTGGGCGGAACCTTTGCAGATGTTTCCGTTGGCTATACCATGCTGAATGATAAACCGAATGCGGATACAGGGCAATATGAAAATTCCGTTTATTTAATTGTCAACCGCCCCCTGTACAGCAGCTGGGCCTGTTTTACTGGAGGTCTGACTTTATCGGCTAATAAGTCGGTTAATATTTTCAGCCTGCCGCCTGCCCAGTACCGGAATTATAAATACAACCTGGTGGATCTCGTGGGCGGGATATAATTTTACGAACCAATATAAAAAAACCGGCTATAACAGTATAAAGCCGAATATTGGTATCGAGGGGCGAAGTTATAATATGGATTTTTTTCAAAAGCCCGATACCTCCCTGCACCTGCAATACGATCCCCTATTATAATTCTCATAATTTCATTCTGGGTCAGCTGGTCTTTTTTCATCAGGACTTCTTCAAGACGAACTATTTCTTCGGATTCGGAAGAACAGAGGATATTCCCCTCGGATATACCTATGCGGCAAGTTTTGGCCTGGATAAATGGACCGGTTATAACAGGGCCTATACTGCCATCCAGGGACAGAAATACTGGTTCGTTGGAAAAAATCTGATCAGCACCACGGCTGGTTTCGGAGGTTTCTGGTATAACCATCAGTCCCAGGATGCTGTATTACATATTACAACCGATTATTACAGCAATCTCTTCCGGCTGAATGGCCCGAAATTGCGTGAGTTCCTGCATGCGGATTACATTATATGCTTCAATCCCAACCTGTATAAGCCGGTAGATATTAACCGGGAAAACGGTATTTACGGATACAGGTTTACCCAGTATAATGATTACCAGAGACTCAACCTGAGTGCACAGACGAATTATTATAGTCCGGTCAATATCTACGGATTTAGATTTAATTTTTACCTGCTCCTGCAGGCTTCCTTATTGTCTTCCGAAAAGCAATCCATATTTAATGGTCCCTTATATACGGGGTTCACAGCCGGATGCCAGATAAGAAATGAAAATTTATCTTTCAATACATTGCAGATCTCCATCAGCTATCAGCCTTTTGTAGGTCAGGGATACCAGGCAGCTTATGGGCCAAAGAATATTTTTATCAATCTCACATCCGTCACGGCGTTCAACTTCCCGATTTTCGCCATGTCGCAGCCGACCCTGATTCAATTTCGTTGAATACGCTGAACGCTTTATCATTCCGGTTTACAGAGGAAAGAGCAAAAACCATCAGGTGGCCGCGGATGACTCCGTTATTGAATTTGGTTTAACGGTTAAAAATAGCGTAACATTAGTGGACTATTTATAAATTCGGGTATTCCTCATGTTGAAGTTTCCTTTTTATGCACGCCTGGCATTAACGCTGTTTGCCGTCTCCCTGATCCTCGCATTGATGTGGTTCGGGAGAAGCCTGCTGATACCCTTGTTTTTTTCTTTCCTGGTAGCCATCCTGCTTCACCCCCTGGCCCGCTTTTTTGAAAAGCGGCGTTTTCCACGGGCGCTGGCATCCCTGATCGCGCTGCTCATTTTTATGGTACTGGTCGGCGGTATATTTTATTTTTTCAGTCACCAGGTGGTACGTCTTTCCAGGGACCTGCCTTCCCTGCAGGCAAAGGTTTTTGAAAAATGGCAGGATATCCAGGGCTGGATCAGCGACAACTACCATATTACCAACAAGCAGCAGGTGCTTTATATGAATAGGTCCGCAGAAAGTATTTTAAACAACGGCATGAATTCGGTTGCCACCACATTTGTAGGCATAGCTGAAACCCTGGTACTCACCATATTCTTTTTCATATTTACTTTTTTCATCCTTCAATACCGGCATCTGCTGATGCGGTTTGTTATTGAACTCTTCGACGAGAGCCATAATAACCGGTTGCAGGACATCATAACACGTATCCGTTCCCTCATCCACAGTTATGTGCAGGGACTGCTGATTGAAATGAGTGTGGTAGCCGTCCTTATCTTCAGCAGCCTGATGATCATCGGTGTGAAATATGCCCTGCTGATCAGCATCATGGCCGCTATTCTGAATATCATTCCCTATCTGGGTATTTATTTTTCCATGGCCGTTGCGATGCTGATTACTGCAGCATTGTATTCCACGGGCCATGTGGTGGCCGTGGGCATTGTTTTCCTGGTAACCCATTTTGCGGATGCCAATGTGATCCTGCCGCATGTGGTGGGAGGAAAAATGAAAATGAACCCATTCATCACCATCCTGGTCGTACTCATCGGACACCTGGTCTGGGGCATCCCGGGTATGTTTTTGTTCATACCGCTGATAGCCATGGTGAGGCTTATCAGCGAAGAAGTTCCGGGTATGAAGCCCTGGGCCATACTGCTGGGCGAAGAAAAAGCCTAGAAAAGAGTTAAATTATGGATTATTTACAGAATATTTTCCTCCGGACCTGAGGAGCTGTTCATTTACAGGAAAGTATTGACTACATCCTGTTCTTTGCTTTTAAAATGAAACCCGGACCAAGCGTATGGCGATCAGCGAATCTGTGAAGAAGACAGCCAGGCGGATCTGGCGTATCACAATTACAACCGTACTTGTTATCCTGGGCATCATCCTGTTAATCCTGGTTTTGATTCAGACCGGGCCGGTTCAGCATTATGGCCGGGGTAAAAATAGAAGCCTATCTCGAAAATAAACTGCATACCCGGGTTCGTATTGGTAATCTTTTCATTGGCTTTCCCTCACGCATCATACTGAAAAATATTTACCTGGAAGACCGGTCGTAAAGACACTTTATTGTATGGAGGAAAAATAGAAGTGAATATCAGTATGCTCAGGATATTCCATAAGGAAATACGGATTAACCGGCTGGATATGGAAAATATAACGCTGAAGATTAAACGAAAAATGCCGGATTCGGTTTTCAACTATCAGTTTATCGTGGATGCGTTTAGTCCGGGAACGGCACAGGCAAAAATCACTGACACGGCCGGGGGATTTCAATACCTGGTCGGAGCCATTCATCTGCATCATGTCCATGCAGTTTATACCGACGATGCATCGGGGAATGATATGTACGCAGACCTGGGTGATTTTACAACCAAACTGAAAACCTTTGATCCGGCGCACCAGGTATATGCCATCCCGGATATTACATTGACAGATTTATCAGGGAAAATCAGGCTGTATAAGCCCCTGCTTGTCCTGCAGCAGGCAGCCGATACCATTCGGGAACGGAATAATCATTCCGAACCGGTTCAACTGGAACTGGGACGTATTGATTTTACCCGGATCAGGCTGGACTACCGGAATGAAATGCAAAACATGGATGCAGCCATCCGGATTACAAATTTCCACACGAAAGTGGATTCGATCAACCTCGCGTCCATGCACATCAAAGTAGATGAATTAAGACTTCATAACACGGTGGCTGGCGACTGCGGGTAGGCAAAATGACCCCGGTGAATAAAATAAAGACAACTGTTGCGGAAGATACCGTAACCACTGCCGGAAACTGGAGCACTGGACATCGCCCGTTTTACAATCGACAGTTCCCGGTTTCAATATGATGATGATAACAGGCAGGCACTAAAAAAAGGTATGGATTACAATCACCTGGATGTAAATCATCTCAACGCAAGTTTATCGGGCCTGCGTGTGGGTACTGACGACTACCGGGCGATCATCGCCGGATTCTCTTTTGATGAACATAGTGGATTTGTACTGAATCATCTTTCTGCACAGTTGTTATACAGTTCCACCGGCGCTATACTGAAAAATCTGGTTATACAAACCCCTTATTCAGAAATCAGGAACCAGACTTCCCTGCAATACCGGTCTTTGGATGAACTGAAAAAACATCCCGGACTAATGGAAACAAACCTGTTGTTCGATCGTGCACGTATTGCCGTAAAAGATATATTAATCTTTGTTCCTTCCCTGGAAGAGCCTTTGAAAGACAATCTGCAGGCTGTACTCCGGCTCAATGGAAAGCTGACCGGGCATTTAAATGACCTGCATATCCACTATCTCGAACTGGAAGGGGCAGGTAATACATCCCTGGCTGCATCGGGATATATCAGGGGACTTCCCGATGCAAACAAAGCCTTTTACGATGTACAGATATCGAAGCTGAAAACTTCAGGAAAAGACCTATACCGACTGTTACCGGCTAAGTCCATACCGGCAGACCTGCGGATACCCGAAAATATTTCGGCCAGCGGAAAATTCAAGGGTACCATTAAAAGTTTTTTTGTGCAGTTGCATACCGTAACCGGTAATGGCAATGCAGATGTAACAGGAACCCTGGACCTGGACCGGAAAACTTACGATCTGACGGCCGGTGTACAGTCCCTGGATCTTGGATATATTTTAAAGCAGGATTCCCTGCTGGGTACATTTACCGGGCATGCCACTGCAAAAGGCAGCGGTTACGATCCGAAAGAAATGACCGGCGAATTTCATGTTGACCTGGAAAAGGCGGGATTCAAATCTTATACCTATCAGGGTTTCCAGGCAGATGCCCGCCTGCAAAACGGACACGGAACCCTGGTTTCATCCATGCAGGATCCGAATATTTCTTATGCGTTCCGGGCAGAGACCCAATGGGTGGATAAATACCCCTCCGTTAAAATAAAACTGCAGCTGGATACTGTAAATGCCCAGGCCCTGCATCTCCTGAAAGACAGCCTGCAAATGCATTTGATGCTGGATGCCGATTTCAGTTCAACCAACCCGGACGCCTTGCAGGGCAGGCTGGTTCTGGGCGACATCGGATGGACCCTGGGAAGCGGTCATTATCATACGGATTCTGCTTTTCTGTCGGCGGAACATACAGATACCGCCCAGCAAATACGGATTCGTTCAGAAATGGCCGATTTGGACTGGACCGGGCAATACCGGCTGACCCAGGTGCCTGAATCCTTCAGGCAATTCATCAATCATTATTATACACTGCCTGTTTCCCGAAGGGATAGTACCGAACCCGAACACTGGCAGCTCGATGTGCTTATCAGGCCTTCACCCCTGATGTTCACGCTGATGCCATCACTTAAAGGATCAGACAGTTTATCAGGAAACATACGGTTCAACAGCGCGAATAAAGATTTTGGCCTGGATCTGTATTCCAATAAAATACAATTCAACCAGCAGGAAATACATGCATTTCATGCCATCGCGGATACAAAAGGGAAGGGGCTGGATTATAACGATTTCAGTAGCGGATGCCGGCCACCCGGGGTTTACATTGCACCAGGCCGCCCTTTACGGTACACTGGAAGATAACCAACTGGGTGTCACACTGCAGTTGAAAGATAAAAAGGGAATAGAACGGTATTTGATTTCGGGCGCCTTTACAGAGAAAGACAGCGGACTGCGATTTGTATTGTAATCCCGAACAGCCTTCTGCTCAATTACCAGCCCTGGCAGATTCCTGCCGATAATTACATCCATTATAGTTCAAACGGTCTGGTCGTCCGGAATCTCAAACTCAGTTACCAGGCGGAATCAGTAAGTGTCAACAGCGCCGGCGAAACTACGGAAGCCCCGCTTGAAATCCTTTTCTCCAATTTTAAAATCAAGACGATCACCCAGTTTGCAGAACAGGATTCACTGTTACTGGACGGAACCATCCATGGAAAAGCAGAAGTAAAAAACCTGTTTACAGAACCCCGGTTTACTTCTGATATTAAAATTGACACCCTTTCTTTTAATAAAGACACGTTGGGCAACCTGGTGTTACAGGTGAACAATGAAGCGCTAAATGCATTTAACGCACATATCGCCTTACAGGGACATGATAATGATCTTCTGATTGATGGCAAATATTTTTCCGGTGAAAGTAAAATGGATATGAATATCAAAGTAAACCAGCTAAACCTGGCTTCTTTCCGCGGCCTGGTCTCTTCGCAGGTGCGGGGTATGACCGGTTTTCTCAAAGGCACGATGCACGCAAGTGGTAACCTGGACCAGCCTGTTTTGAAAGGGGATCTTTATTTCAATAACGCCACGCTGACACCGCTGCTGACGGGCGAACCCTTAAAACTTTCTAATGAAAAGATCCATTTTGATGAATCGGGTTTCAATTTCGATCATTTTACTGCCTATGATTCCGCAGGCAATCCGGCCACCCTGGATGGCAATGTATTTACCAAAGACTATCGTCATTTCCGGTTTGACCTGACTTTCAGCACCCAGAATTTCCGGATAGTGAATGCGCCGAAATCACCGGACAGGCTGTACTATGGCAAATTAAATATCAATGCAGACATAAACCTGACCGGTGATTTCAATCTGCCCAAAGTGAATGCCGATTTACGGGTTAATAAGAGCACCAATTTTTTTGTAATCCTTCCGAGCGAAGATCCGGAAGTGGTTGACCGCAAGGGAGTCGTTGTTTTCGTCAGTCAAAACAAAACACCGGATTCTGTCCGGCTGGAAACTATTTTCGATTCACTGGCTGTCAACCAGCAGCTAAAGGGTATGGATGTCACCGTCAATATTGAAACAGACAGTAATGCCCGGTTCACCCTGGTCATTGATGAAAGAAACGGGGATGCTTTGACAATGCGGGGAAGGGCCCGGTTAAGCAGCGGCATTGATAAAAGCGGGAGACTCAGCCTGACCGGTAACTATGAACTGGATGACGGCTCCTACAACCTCACCCTGAGTGTGCTGCAAAGAAAATTTCTTTTACAGCGCGGAAGTACGATTACCTGGACCGGTGATCCGGAAAAAGCCATTATTGATATAACGGCCAGCTATACGGTGAATGCCCCGCCGATTGATCTTTTACAGCAACAACTGGCCGGCCGCAGTACCAGCGACGTCTACCGTTACAACCAGCGTTTACCCTTCCAGGTAAAACTGCATATGACCGGGGAACTGTTAAAACCACAAATCCGGTTCGATATTACTTTGCCTGAAGGTATGCTTGCACAATGGCCGGATGTGGACACCAAACTGGCGCAGATGCGTTCGGATGAGGCGGAATTAAATAAACAGGTATTTGCTTTACTGCTCCTGGGTCGTTTTGTAATGGAAAATCCTTTTCAATCCGCCTCCGCTGCGGTGGATGCGGGTACACTTGCCCGTCAGAGTGCCAGCAGAATTCTGGGTGACCAGCTGAATCAACTGGCCGGTTCACTTGTGAAAGGGGTGGATATTAATGTTGACATGAATGCATACCAGGATTATACAACAGGCACTGCACTGAATCAGACTGAACTGAACGTGAAAGTATCTAAAAACCTTTTTAACGAAAGGGTTCGCGTTAGTGTGGGCAGTGGTTTTCAACTGGAACAAACCAATCCCGGACAGAATACAACGAATATTGCCGGCGATATAAGTGTAGATTACCGGCTGAGTAAGGACGGCCGGTACATGCTGCGGGTTTTCCGGAAAGATCAGTATGAAACCATTGTGCAGGGACAGGTGATTGAAACCGGGCTGAGTTTTATAATCACTTTTGACTTCAATAAATTCCGCGAGTTATTTGAAAATAAAAAAGAAGAACCGGTTATTTCAAAACCGCGTCCTCAGGAAAAACCGGTAAATAATCCGCAGGCAAAATGAATGGATCAATTATCAGAATACTTTGTTTTATTTGGTTACCGGTTTTGTTTTACTCCTGTAGTGAAACGAAAAGCCTGGAAGAGGGACAATATCTCTATGACGGTGCAAAAAGTGATTATCAAACCCGACTCCGCCATGTCATCGTCCGGGTCAAAGGCATTAAGAAGGGAATTGAAAGACCTGCTCCGTCCAAAACCGAACGGCAGTTTCCTGGGTATCCGGTTTAAATTATTATTATACAACCTGGCCGGGACACCTACCGGAAAGGGGCTCCGGTATTTTATTCGAAATAAAATGGGTGAAGCACCTGTGGTGGCTTCTTACAGTGCATTTGAAAAAAACCGTGCTGTTCTGCAAAACCGCCTTGAAAACAGGGGTTATTTTAAAGACAGTGTGTTGCTGGATACCTTTTATAAAGGAAGGAAACTCACTGCTGTTTATACAGCAGAATTAGGTAAACAGTACATAATCCGGAATGTGAACTATCCGTCCGGTCCCGATTCACTAAGCCTGGAGATCGCCCGGATGGCCCCCCGGTCGCTGTTGAAAACAGGTCAGCCTTATGATCTGGATGTAATAAAAAATGAAAGATCCCGGATTGATACCCGGCTCAAACAAAAGGATTATTATTACTTCAGCCCGGATAACCTGTTGATTCGAGCTGATTCAACCATAGGAGACCACCAGGTTGATATGAACCTGGTCGTCAAAAAATCCACGCCGGCGCAGGCGTTAAGAGCATACAGGATCAACGATGTGGTTGTTTTCGCAGATTATAATGTACATGTGGATACCAGCATCCAGGTGTCCGGCCTGCCTAGATACGATGGATATACGATTATCGATCGAATAAAAAATTTAAACCCTACATATTCAGCCGGGCGTTGGTGTTTAAGTCCGGTGATTTGTATAACCGAAAAGATCCAGGATCTTTCGCTGAACCGGTTGATCAGTCTCGGTGTGTTCAAGTTTGTCAAAATCCGGTTTGATGAAAAAGATACGGCGGAGAATAAATTAAACCCATATTATTACCTGACCCCTACGGAAAAAAAATCCATCCGGTTTGAAGTATCTGCTTTAACCCAGTCCAATGATGGAAACGGAGGCCAGCTCTCCGTCAACTGGCGGAACAGGAATACCTTCCGCGGGGCGGAATTGCTGACCGCAACGGCGTACCTGGGGTTTTTAAGACAGAACCTCGGGCAGGGGAATTATACCAATACATCCAAGCTGGGTGTGGATGTCAGCTTTTTTATACCCCGCATCATCGGGCCCGTAAAGTTCCAGGAAAACAGTGGGTTTATTCCAAAAACAAGATTCAATGCCGGATATGAATATTACAATCAGTCGGCTGAATATACTTTGAATTCTTTCAAGGCAGGGTTCGCCTATTTATGGAAGCAAAGTATTATAAAAGAGCATACCCTGGAAATAATCCGCGTCAACCTGGTAAACCCACACATATTGATTCCTTATTTCAGTTGCAACTGGATACAAATGTCGTTCTGGCACGCAGCCTGCAAAAGACATTTATTATCGGGCCCACCTATAATTTTAATATAAATACATTACTCCGGCCAAACCGGAATAAAAATAATTTTTACTTCAATGCGAATATTGATTTGTCGGCCAATATCCTGGGCATTGCAAGCGGCGCGAATGTGAATTCGGGAATTGAAAAAAAAGATATTCGATGTCCCGTATGCACAATATGTACGGGGAGAAATTGATTTCCGGCATTACCTGAGTTTTTCGCAAACCACGGTCCTGGCGAGCCGGATAACCGGCGGCATGGGCTATGCCTACGGGAACAGCACAACCATGCCGTTTATAAAAGAATTTTTTGCCGGCGGCGCCAATGATATCCGGGCTTTCCGGTCCAGGTCATTAGGGCCCGGCGCTTATTATGCCGGGAACCAGGATACGGCTTATATTCCGGATCAGCCGGGGGATATCAAGATGGTATTCAATACGGAATTCCGGTTTAAATTATTTTCTATTGTGCGATGGGCATTTTTTGCAGATGCGGGCAATACATGGACCCTGAAATACGACAGCTCCCGGGTAGGTTCCCAGATCTCGAAAGACTGGCCGAGCCAGATTGCTGTAGGCATTGGAACGGGGCTTCGGCTCGATATATCCATCCTGCTCCTGCGTCTGGACCTGGGAATACCGGTTCGTGAACCCTGGCTGGCACCCGGTGAACGTTGGGTTTTTGATTCAAAAAATGCGGTGCTGAATTTTGCGATCGGCTACCCGTTTTAACTGTTCATAAAACCGGCTGTAGGAATAACGGCCTACCTTCAGACCCGGATTTAAAAATACCGGGTTTCAAACGGGGTAAAGAGTACTCCTGTATTACCGGATTTAAGAAGGTGCCGGTACGAAGCTTTGGCATGAAATTGCGATGAAACTGGTATCAATTTAAAAAAACCCAACCTGTTTAATTTTGAAAGTCAATATTACCACCCGATTCAGGAATTTATATCCCAGTTGCGTATATCATTCCTGGGAGATGATCTGCTCCATAAATACGACAATGAAAAAGCCCCCATACGTTCGGAGCTTTTCAGCCTGGAACAATTGGAGAGCTATGCCCGTACGCTGGCCAAAAATCATCCGTTAACCATTGATCGACCTTCAGAGCAACTACTCAAGAGGCTCGCAGAAAATGAAAAGATCCTGCTTGAAGTGCATAATCTGCTCACTGCTTCTGCCAAGGAAAATAAAAGAATTTCCCCCGCGGGTGAATGGTTGTTGGATAATTTCTATCTGATAGAAGAGCAAATCTATACGGGAAAAAAACATTTACCCAAAGGATACAGTAAAGGGTTACCGCAATTGGCAAAAGGTCCTTCAGCCGGACTGCCCCGGGTTTACGATCTGGCCGTAGAACTTATCGCACACAGTGATGGTCGGGTAGACTTTAAAAGCCTGAACAGTTTTACATCTGCTTACCAGGAAGTTTCTGAACTGAAGCTGGGTGAATTGTGGGCCATTCCCATCATGCTTCGTCTGGCGCTGATCGAAAACCTTCGAAGACTTGCAGCGCTGATTGCGAAAAACCGGATAAATAAAAACCTGGCAGATTACTGGGCAGACCAGATGACGGAAACAGCCGAAAAAGATCCGAAAAGTCTGATACTGGTAATTGCCGACATGGCACGTTACGGACCGCCGCTTGAAAGTTCATTTGTTGCGGAACTCACCCGCAGGCTGGTTGGTAAAGGGTCGGCTTTTTCCCTGCCCATCAGCTGGATTGAACAACGGCTTTCTGAAAAAGGAATGACCAGTGATGAACTGGTCCATATTGAAAATCAGAAACAGGCAGCAGACCAGGTTTCCATCAGCAACAGTATCGGCAGTCTTCGATTTTTTAAGCAGCAATAACTGGCAGGAATTTGTTGAGCAGATCAGTGTTGTGGAAAAGATACTTTCATCTGAAAATTCCGGAGTATTTATCCGCTGATGGATTTTCATACAAGGGATGAATACCGGCATAGCGTGGAAAGGATTGCAAAAGCCAGCAATTTATCGGAATCAGCCGTTGCGCACTGTGCGCTTCAGATTTGCCAATAACGGACTCCAAAATCATCCGGAATATCCCCGTGCAGGTCACCTGGGTTATTACCTGATTGGTAAAGGATTTCGACAGTTGACGAGGGAAGCGGGCGCACGGTTTTCATTTGATTGAACGGTGAAACAAATAGGTCAGCGCGATTCCATTGTTCCTTTATGCGGGTACTGCCGATGTTGCTGGCCGTTATTATGGCCGGGACATTGATACTCAGGGCATGGGAGGACGGATACAGAAATCCCTGGTATGCTATTTGTGGCAAGTTTTTTTTGTCTGATTGGATGCAGCCAGCTTTCAATAACACTGATCAACTGGGTTAGTACACTGATGATTCGGCCTATGATTCTTCCGACGGATGGATTTTTCCGAAGGCATTCCGGAAAACTTCCGGACATTGGTCGTGATTCCATCGATGTTCAATGATAGTACATGAACTAAAGACCTGATTGAAAATCTGGAAGTTCGTTTTCTGGCAAACCGGGGTAGCCCATATGCATTTTGCACTGCTGACGGATTTTAAAGATGCAAAAACGGAAATCATTGCCCGGGGAAGAGGAATTGCTGCGAAATCGGCCAGGAATCAGATTGAGGATTGAACAGGACGGTACGGGAGCGACAAAGATGAAATATTTTTTATTTTTCACCGCCCCGGAAATACAATGCGAAAGAAAAAGCATGGATGGGATATGAACGAAAAAGGGGAAACTGTCGGAAATGAATGCCCTTCTCCGGGGAAAGGGAAGAGATAAATTCATCTGTGATTGTAGGACACTCGCAATATATGAATCGGTAAAATATGTGATTACCCTGGACTCGGACACGCAACTTCCCCGCGACGCAGCCTGGAAGATTACAGGCACGATGGCGCATCCGATGAACCATCCTCTATTTCAATGAAAAGAAACAACGGGTTACCGAAGGATATGGAATTCTTCAGCCAAGGGTAGCCGTGAGCCTGCCTTCGAGTGAAAGCACACCTGTTTGCCCGGCATGCATGGAAATGAACCGGGCATTGACCCGTATACCCGCGCGATTTCAGATGTTTACCAGGATATTTTCGGAGAAGGATCCTTTATCGGCAAAGGAATTTACGATGTGGATGCTTTTGAAAAAGTCCCTGGGCGGCCGGTTTCCTGAAAACAGGATCCTGAGCCATGATTTGCTGGAAGGCAGTTATGCCCGATGCGGGTTATTGAGTGATGTTCAGTTTACGAAGCTTATCCCTCCCGGTATGATATGGATATGAAGCGCCGCCACCGCTGGATCCGGGGCGACTGGCAGATCGCTTCCTGGCTGCTTCCCTGGGTTCCGGGTCCTTCCGGCAGAATACTGAAAAATCCGGTTTCGCCATTATCCAGATGGAAAATATTCGACAACCTCGGCGGAGTATGGTGCCGATTGCTTTCTGGGTATGCTCTTATTTGGATGGGTTTATTCCCATTCACCTTTTTCTGGACCTTTCCGTTCTGTTCGGTACTGATGCTGAATTCCCTGATCAATTTTTTCTGGGAATCTGGCAAAAACCTGATGATATGCAAATGCTGCCGCATATGGTGATGAGTTTCCGGTTTTCAAGGTTCAGCAATTCGCCCACCAGCTGTTTCTGTTTTCACATTCCATATGAGGCTTTTGTATATGCGGATGCTATCTGGAAAACCAACTGGAGATTACTGGTAAGTCACCGTCATCTGCTTCAATGGAATCCTTCCCACCACATCACAAGCGGTCAAACAAAGAATTTATTCCGGACTTATATTTCCATGTGGTTTCCGGTTTTGCTGGCCCTGTGGTTTTCGAATGGATGCAATACGAACAGGCAGAAGGAAGGGGATCAGCCTGCCTTTTCTCGTTTCCTGGATGCTGGCTCCGGCGCTGTCGCCTGGAAAATCAGTCTTCCGGACAAGCGCAAAATGGTAAGCCTGGATGAAAAACAGAAATTATTTCTTAAATAAACTGGCCCGTAAAATCTGGGCGTTTTTTGAAACTTTTGTTGTTGCTGCTGATAACTGGCTTCCGCCCGGATAACTACCAGGAAGGCCCCGTAGAACGGGTTGCCCACCGGACTTCCCCAACCAATATCGGACTTTCCCTGCTGGCGAATCTGAGCGCTTTTGATTTTGGTTATATACCCATGCAGGTTTTGCTGGACCGCATTTCCAATACCATGCAAACCCTGCAAAGAATGGAGAGATATTCGGGATCATTTTTATAACTGGTACGATACCCAGACCCTGCAGCCCTTGCCTCCCAAATATATTTCCACTGTAGACAGTGGAAATATGGCAGGTCATCTCATGACTTTGAAACAGGGACTCCTGATGCTGGGTGAAAAACCGGTTATATCAGACCATCTGTTCAAGGGGCTGCTGGTAACGCTCGGGATATTAAAGGAAAAAGCGGGTAACCGGAAGAGCACTGATCCTATAGAACAGCTGCTGGCAGAAGCCTTGAAAAATGAAACCGGATCAGTTCGCCTGTTATATCATGACCTGCAAAAACTTTTACCGGCAACTGAATCCCTGACCGGCTTATTTGAAAAGGACTCTGAAGCAGCCTGGTGGGCAGATGCCCTGATCAAACAGGTAAGGGATGCGTTCCATGACATTGTTGAATCTGCACCCTGGCTCTCCATCCCCGGCAGCCCGGAAAGGCTGAACAGCCTGGAGGTGGAGGCATCCCGTTCATCCACGCTCCAGGAACTGGCCTCACTTGAATCTTTATTGCTGCCCCGGGTGCATGAATGGAGTGAAGGGGAATTGAATACGGAAGAAAAAACCTGGCTGGCGGTATTCAGCAAACAAATCATTGAAACCAGCCGGCGCGCAAAGGAACGATTGCTGAATTTACAGTCCCTTTCACAGCTTTGTGAAGAATTTTCTGATCTGCAATTTGATTTTCTGTACGATAAATCCCAAAGGCTTTTATCCATCGGTTATAATGTTGCGGATCACCGTCGCGACAATGGTTATTATGATCTGCTCGCTTCCGAATCCAGGCTTACGGTATTCCTGGGGATTGCACAGGGAAAACTTCCACAGGACAGCTGGTTTGCACTCGGCAGGCAGCTCACCAATCCGGGATCCTCACCGATACTGGTTTCATGGAGCGGTTCCATGTTTGAATACCTGATGCCACAACTGGTAATGCCTGAATTTGAAAACACCCTGCTGGATCAAACCAATAAATCGGTTATTCAAAAACAAATAGAATACGGCAAAAAAAGAGATGTTCCCTGGGGTATTTCCGAGTCGGGTTATAACATGGTAGATGTTCAGCTGAATTACCAGTACCGGGCATTCGGGATTCCCGGGTTGGGGCTGAAACGCGGGCTGGGGGAGGACCTTGTGATTGCCCCTTATGCTGCCGTGATGGCCCTGATGGTACAGCCGGAACAGGCGACCTCCAATCTCATGGAGATGGAGAAGGAAGGATTCAGGGGGAAATATGGCCTGTATGAAGCGATTGATTATACAACCGCCCGGCTTAGCCGCGGGCAGCCATTGCCCTGGTACGCTCATTTATGGCTCACCACCAGGGAATGTCATTTCTTTCCCTCTCTTATCTGTTTCATGATAAACCCATGCAGAAAAGGTTTGAAAATGAAGCACAGTTCAAGGCCATCATGCTCTTACTGCAGGAAAGGGTGCCGCACGTTACTGAATTTTATTCACCTACCGTTCACGTTTCAGATACCAGCATCCGGGAACCGGAAGTTCAGATGCGTGTGATCCGGACGCCGGCCACCGCATTACCCGATATCCAGCTGCTTTCTAACGGGCGCTATTATTCGATGATTACAAATTCCGGAAGCGGTTACAGCCGATGGAAAGACATTGCTGTAACCCGCTGGCGTGAAGATGCGACTTTGGATAATACCGGGATTTTTTGTTATATACGGGACCTGGATACTGAAAACACCTGGTCGGCTGCCCATCAGCCTTCCCTGAAAAACGCAGAATCCTATGAAGTCGTATTCTCAGAGGGAAGGGCGGAATTCCGCCGGCAGGAACAAAATTTTGAAACACATACTGAAATTGTCGTTTCTTCAGAAGACGACGTGGAAATGCGCCGCATTCATATCAGCAACCGTTCCCGGAGAAAAAGATGGCTGGAAGTAACCAGTTATGCGGAAGTGGTACTTACCGCGGCGGCGGCGGATGCTGCCCATCCGGCATTCAGCAATCTGTTTGTGCAGACAGAAATTCTTCCCCAGCGTCATGCGATACTTTGCACGCGGAGACCGCGCGGTACGGGAGATCCGCAACCCTGGATGTTCCACCTGATGAAAGTGCATAATGCGGAAATCATGGAAATGTCTTTTGAAACAGACCGTAACCGGTTTATTGGAAGAACCCGGAGCGTACATGACCCGGAAGCCTTCAGCAGTATCCGGCCGCTTTCCAATTCCCAGGGGGCGGTGCTGGATCCCATCGTCGCTATCCGATATCGCTTTGCCATAGATGCTCACGACTCAGTTACTGTCGACATGGTCATGGGGATCGCGGATAATAAAGAAGACTGTATGGCCCTGGTGGAAAAATACCAGGACAGGCCACTGACGGACCGCGCTTTTGAACTGGCCTGGACACATAGCCAGGTTGTGCTTCGCCAAATAAATGCTTCTGAAGGTGATGCGCAATTATATTCCCGTCTCGCAAGCTCCGTTATATTTTCAAATCCTGCATTCGGGCAGATCCGTCATTGATTATCGAAATCGCCGAAGCCAGTCCGCGATTATGGAGTTATTCCATTTCCGGAGACCTGCCCATCGTGCTTTTACAGATCCAGGACGCTGCCAATATTGAACTGGCCCGGCAAATGGTGCAGGCACATGCATTCTGGCGGTTAAAGGGGCTCATGGTTGACCTGGTTATCTGGAATGAGGATTATGGCGGGTACCGGCTGGCATTGCAAAATGAACTGCTCAGCCTGATCTCACCCGGAATTATCAGTGATGTAAAAGATAAACCAGGCGGAATATTATATCAGGTCCGGCGAAGCAGGTTTCGCAGGAAGACCGGATTTTATTCCAGGCCGTTTCCCGGATTATTCTTTCCGATGGTTTTGGAACACTGGAGGAACAGATTAAGCGCAGAAGTAAGGTAAAACCGGTGATCCCTTATTTTACCCCTGTCAAATTTCATGCTCACAGGAATCCAGAACCGAGATTCCCCAGGACCTGTTTTCTTTAACGGTATCGGCGGTTTCTCGTCCGACGGTAAGGAATATCATATTATAACCATGTGCAGAAAATCCCACTCCGGCGCCCTGGTGTAATGTATTGGCCAACCCGGTATTCGGTTCGGTGGTTACAGAGAGTGGACAGTCTTATACCTGGATGGAGAATGCCCATGAATACCGGATTACCCCCTGGAATAACGATGCCGTAACCGATTTAAACGGGGAAGCTTTTTATATACGTGATGAAGAAAACGGAAAATACTGGTCGCCTTGCCTGTTGCCCAGTCCGGGCAAATCAAATTATCACTGTATTCATGGTTTTGGTTACAGCGAATTCCGATTTGCAGAAGACGGTATCCATTCTTCCATGACGGTATTTGCAGATCTGGAAGAACCGGTAAAGTACATTGTTGGTCAAAATAAAAAATGCATCGGGCCGCACGCGAAAATTGTCCCTGACCGGTTATGTGGAATGGGTGCTCGGTGACCTGAGGGCTAAAACAGGTATGCAGATTACAACGGAAATCAACGCGGAAACGGGTATTTTACTAGCCGGTAATGCATACAACAGCGACTTCGGAAATTATATCAGTTTCTTTGACGTGGATGATCCCGTAAAAGCTTATACCACGGACCGCAGTGAATTTCTTGGAAGAAACGGGACCTATAAAAACCCCGAAGGGATGGGCAGGGCCAAGCTTTCCGGCAGGGTGGGGGCGGCACAGGATGCCTGTGGCGTACTTCAGACGGTACTAGAGCTGATTGATACGGAAGAAAGGGTTCTGGTATTCAGACTGGGTGCAGGTAAAGATATAAACAGTGCTTTGCAAACCGCAAAAAAATGCAAAGGCTCCATTGCTGCGGCGGAGGCACTGGTGCGCGTTAAAGAATTCTGGAAGAAAACACTGTCAACTTTCAGGGTCAATTCTCCCGATCCGTCGATAAATTTTTTATTTAACGGATGGCTGAATTATCAGACCCTCGCATCCCGCATCTGGGGAAGAAGTGGCTTTTACCAGTCGGGCGGCGCATTCGGATTCCGCGACCAGCTCCAGGATGTATTATCCCTGATGCATAACCGGAGCGACCTGGTGAAACAACAAATATTGTTAAGCGCCTCCCGGCAGTTCCGTGAAGGGGATGTGCAGCACTGGTGGCATCCCCCGATGGGCCGCGGTGTGCGCACAACCTGCTCGGATGATTATTTATGGCTTCCCTATGTGGTGTCAAGGTATGTGAAACATACCGGGGACCTGTCCATTCTGGATGAAAAGGTAAAATTCATTGAGGGAAGGATATTGAATCCCGGCGAAGATTCCTGTTATGAATTGCCGGGTATTTCTGATAAGGCGGTCAGCCTCTATGCGCATTGCATGCTTTCCATACAACATGGATTGCGTTTTGGTTCCCACGGATTACCACTGATCGGTTCAGGCGACTGGAACGACGGCATGGACAAAGTAGGAAATGAAGGGAAGGGGGAAAGTGTATGGCTGGCTTTCTTTCTATATGACGTACTCGTCCGTTTTGAAGAACTGGCCCGTTCGCGCAGGGATTTGGAATTTGCAAATCGTTGTCAGAAAGAATCTGTTCAGCTTAAAAAGAATATTGAATTGAATTCCTGGGACGGCAACTGGTATCTGCGTGCGTTTTTTGATGATGGAACGCCCCTGGGTTCCTCGAAGAATGATGAATGTAAGATTGATTCGATTCCGCAAAGCTGGTCTGTCCTGTCCGGTGCAGGAAATACAGAACACAGCCGGATGGCCATGCAGGCAGCCTATGAACACCTGGTGAAGAAAGACCAGTCTGTTATCCAGCTTTTCAGTCCGCCATTCAATCTGGCAATTCCCAATCCCGGTTATATCAAAGGGTACCTTCCCGGTGTACGTGAAAACGGCGGTCAGTACACGCATGCTGCCGTTTGGCTTATTATGGCTGCGGCCGCCCTCGGGGATAAAGAGCGCACATTTGAACTGATACAGATGATCAATCCGCTCAATCATGGTTCCACGGCGGAGGGTATAAAAAAATATAAGACGGAACCCTATGTAATTGCAGCCGATGTGTATGCGGTGGAAAACCGGGTTGGCATGGGCGGCTGGACCTGGTATACCGGCTCCGCCGGATGGATGTATCAGTTGCTGGCAGAATCTTTTTTCGGATTGAAAAGAAATGGGAAACGGCTTCAGGTCAAACCCTGTATACCGGACAGCTGGTCTTCTTTCGATATCAGATACAAATTTGAAGAAACGGAGTATGAATTAAAATTTGAAAAGGATCCGGCTGCCGGCAGCATAAAACTGGTGTTGGATGGTATGGAACAGGATACCAGCGAAATCATACTGGTGAACGACCTGGTAAAGCATCAGGTGCATATTTTATTACCCGTTTAAAACGAACGGCCGGCCGGTCAGGAACGTTCAGTTCAGGTACTGATTCAAATCAGACAGACTGATTGGCTTTTCCCAGATTCTGACCGAATGGAGTTTTCCGGGAAAACGATGATCGTACTGGTAGGCGCTGATCAGGTTGATACGGTATCCCGGGGAAATGCTCCAGGATATACTCTGTTTTTTCCCATCCCAGGCCATCCGGTAAATTGTTATCGAGAAAAAGGATATCCGGTTTGATCAGGTCCAGGTTTTTCATCCCCTCTTCGAGCGTATGGAAAATATGTACTTCAAAATTTTTTCTGATGAAATAGTTTTTCATGAGCAGACAAAAATCTGTTTCGTCATCAATAATGAACACGCGCTTACCGGAATGAGGAAGTTGTTCCATTTTTAAAATTGCGCCTGTAAGATAGGGGGAGCTGCAGCATTCAAATATAGCAACAGTTTATAAATTAAATTGTAACTTCATTTGATTCTGATGTAGAAAATTATCTACGATAAACTGACATCGTCATTCATCTTTTAATTATTTTTATGAGGAGCTTATTGTATCTCATTGCAGTTATCTTAGTTATCGGGTGGATCCTGGGGTTTTTTGTATATAGTGCAGGCGGTTTGATCCATATTTTACTGGTCATCGCAATTATTGCTTTAATATTGGGAGTGATCAGGAGGGCCTGAAATAAATTGTATCCTGTCAGGGGGAGATATTCCTTAACGGGTAAGTCGGTTAGGAAACGGGAACCTGTTTTGGGCCGGGAGCCGGCGAACGATTGGAATCCGTTTTATGTTTCTTAAAAATCATATCGATCCATTCTCCTGCTTTTTCTTTGATCTTCTCGGCATTTTTCGAAACCAGTGCAGCCATTCCCCATTGTACGGCCCTGCCGAGTGTTTTCCCGATCAATCCACGGGTTCGTCCCAGTATCAGTCTCCTGCTCAGTATGCCGGTTCCCACACCAATCAGCGCGTTCAATACGTCTTCTGTATGTATATCCGAAAAAACGGCGCTTGCGCTGTTCCTGATTAAGTTAACCGGTTTCATGTTCTCAGACAGGTCAGCGAAGATTTCCTGTATATGTTTTTTTTGGACAGCCGCTTTCAGTTCCAGTTCAGCGATCGCTTCTGCGAGTTCTTCTGCATTTGTAACTTTTTTTTTCATACGGATCTATTTCAGCATTTTATTGATCAGCCCATTGGCTATCGGGGTTTTAATCCATTTATCCCGCTGCAGGTAAATCAAAAACATCAGTAGGGCGTACAATCCGCCCACCGTGAAAAATCCATAATAATAAGCCCCCATCATGTTACCCAGTAACAGGGCCAGGGCGATGCTTATAAAAAGGATGAACAGGGAGCCTATAAAAATCATGGCAACCATAACGACAACCGATGATAAAACATCAGCAGATTTATCAATTGCTTTCAGTTTGGTCAGCTCAATTTTTGTATCCAGATAATCTTTCGACTGATCTATCAGCGTCTTGATGGAATTGAAGTAAGTCATATGGAATTATTATGCAAAGTTAGTTACTTTAAAATACTCCGTACCGGGTCCCGCAACTGGTCTGCGATTTCATCGCAATGGCCCTATTCACCTTTCTGCTCACTTTCCATCGAAACAGCCAATGGATGGAACATATGAAGCATAGAGTCAGAACCGGAAAATGGTGTAAGGTTGTATTGGATCCGAAATCCCGGAGCGTATTTATCAGAACCCGGGTACATCCCTGATGGAGATCAGACACCCTGACAACAGGCAATAGAATCGACTGATAATCCGGCAGATAAGCAATGAAATTACCCATATTGGGGAATTATTTGCCCAGATAATAGGTATTCATGGACAAAGAGGATACATTCAAAGGCTGATTTTCTGGTCTTTTTTTTGATTTTAACAGAGGAATCGATGATCGTCGTATGCTCAGCCGGTTTCAGTTATACCAGTTCTGCCCGGGATTTATTTACAGGAGGGTTATCAAACAGGGGCGGAACCCGATCCGTTATAAAGTGAATCACCCGATACTAATTTGTTCTTCATGAAAAAAATCCTGGTAATTGACGATGACAGAGATATTTGCTTTCTGCTGAACCGCTTTCTCAGCAGGCGGGGTTATGAAGTTGTTGAAATGTACACAGGGGGAAAAGCCCTCGACTGGCTGGATTTGCACCAACCCGTATTGGTCATGTGTGATTACCGCCTCGGGGATATGGATGCTTTGGAGATGCTTACCAGTATTAAGCATAAATATTCGGATCTCCCGGTAATCATCATTACAGGATACAGCGATATGCGCACGGCAGTCCGGGTTATGAAAATGGGGGCTTACGACTATATAACCAAACCCCTGCTTCCGGATGAAATTATTCATACCATACAGCAGGCAATTGAACATCATGCAAACCATCCGGCCAGGCCGGCAGCCGGATCCAGAGGGACAGCAGCTGAAAAACCAGCTCCTGAAAACAACGGGGTATTCTATTCCGGAAAATATATTTTTGGAAATTCGGAAGCGTTCCGGAAAATTTTAAAACAGGTTTCCCTGGTGGCTCCCACCGGTTACAGCGTGATCATATATGGAGAAACCGGCAGCGGAAAAGAATCCATAGCCCTGGAGATCCACAAGCGAAGTAAGAGAAGCGGCCAGACTTTTATTGCCATAGATTGCGGGGCATTATCCAAAGAACTCGCTGCCAGTGAATTATTTGGCCATGAGAAAGGGGCCTTTACCGGCGCCCTGAACCGGAAAACGGGTTCCTTTGAACTGGCCAACGGGGGTACGATATTTCTGGATGAAGTGACCAACCTGCCCTATGATGTGCAGGTTTCCCTTTTACGTGTGGTACAGGAAAGAAAAATGAGACGGGTGGGCGGAACCCGGGACATTGACCTGGATGTACGCATCCTGATCGCCAGCAATGAGCTCCTCTGGAATGCAACCCGCACTGGTAAATTCAGGGAAGACCTCTTTCACCGGTTCAATGAATTCTCCATTGAAATTCCGCCCCTCCGTGAGCGGAAAGATGATATCATGTTGTTTGCCACCCATTTTCTCCATACCACCAATGAAGAACTCGATAAACAGGTGAAGGGTTTTGACCCGGACGTGGAAGAAATTTTTAAAAAATATGTTTGGTATGGCAACCTCCGTGAGTTGAAAAATGTGATCAAACGGGCTACCCTGCTCACCGAAGGAGATTTTATAGAGGCGAAGACCCTTCCATTTGAAATTTCGAACTATAGCAAACTCCAGTTTGCAGAACAGCCGGTTGCAGGCTCGTCTTACCCGTATTCCCTGGTGATGCCGGAAAACAAAACCGGGAACGGAAAAATAAATTTAAGCCAGAGTTCCCTGAAAGAAGCCAGTGCAGATGCGGAATATGAGATGATCCTGCAGGCGCTTAAAGAATCCAATTATAATAAAAGCAAAGCGGCCCAGCTGCTTAAAATTGACCGGAAAACTTTATACAACAAGATGTCCCTGTATGAAGAAATGAAGAATCACCTGACCGGAAAAGAACGACCTGAATAACACCTTTCACATTTGATGCCCGTTCATGACTGATGAAAATATTCCGATAAAAATACTGATCATCGATGATGATGAGGAAGATTTTTTTCTAACCAGCCGGTATATAAAAAATATACGGAGTAAGGAATTTGTCGTTGACTGGTGTTATCGTTACAAAGAAGCGCTGCAAGCCATCTTAGAGGTCCGGTACGACATTTACTTAATAGACGATTGCCTGGCTGCCGGGACAGGATTGGGCCTGATTAAGGAAGCTCTTGATCATAACTGCGAACAACCCCTGATTCTGCTAACAGGTATGGATAGCCAGCAAATAGGCCTGGAAGCCATGCAGACCGGAGCATATGATTACATGGCCAAACCTGAAATGAATTCAGAAAGACTTGAAAAGTGCATCCGGTATTCTCTGGAGCGGGCGTCTGCGATGAAAGTACTCCGGTCGAACGAAAGAAAATTCAGGAGCATTTTTGAAAGATCGAAAGATGCCGTGTTCCTGACCGATGAATCCCTGGTTTTTAAAGAAGTGAATGATGATCACTTCTGAAATGCTCGGTTGTTCCAGGAATGAACTGATGAATCTCGATCTTATTCATTTCTTTGCAGACCCGGATCAGGCACGTGTAGTCAATAATCTGCTGCGGACAGAAGGTAATGTGGAAGATATTGAAGTGGAACTGGTAAACCACCGGCGGGAAACCATGTTATCTATCCTGTCGCTTTCCATGGAAATGGATGCGGATAATAATCTCTATATACAGGGCATCATACATGATATTACCAATCTGAAAATGGCTGAAAAAGCAACCCTGAAGGCTGAAAAACTGGGGGCCGCCAACCGGCTGGTTCGTGCACTCGCCCATGAAGTGCGGAATCCCTTAAATAATATCAATCTGTCCGTGGAGCAGCTGGCACAGGAAAACATAACGGAATCCGGGTTGGTTTATATGGATATTATCAGCAGGAACTGCAAACGGATAAACGACCTGATTTCCGAACTTTTATTATCCTCTTCACCGCCTCCTGAAAATATCCGTGAAAAAAGATCCCTTCAAAATATCCTGGACGAATCAATCGCAGCGATTATTGACCGGATCACGCTTAAAAAGGTGAACTGGAAAGTTTTTTATCCCAATGAACCGGCATACATCATGGCTGACCCCTTAAAATTAAATATTGCTTTCACCAATATCCTCATCAATGCCATAGAAGCCATGCATGAGAACCAGGGCAAACTGGATATATCCGTAACCAGTCAGAACGGGCACCACCTGGTTTCCATCAAGGACAATGGAACAGGTATTTCAAGGGAAACCATGCCCCATTTGTTCGAACCTTATTTTACTTTTAAAAGAAATGGCCTGGGACTGGGCCTGGCAACCACCCTCAATATAATCCAGTCGCATAAGGCCTCGATCGATGTACAGACCGGGGTAAACCAGGGATCAAATTTCATTCTGAAATTTGAAGAGCGCGTAATTTTAGTATGAGAGTTATGGAAGTGTGATAAGTTATGGGAGTTATGAGTTATGAGTTATGAGTTTTGAATTGATACTGCCGGACAATGTACGCTCAATCCGATATAACGGCACGCTTAACTTTCCTTCAGAATTTTCAGTAAAACCTTTTCAGAAGGCGTCAGGCCGGAGGGATCCTCCATGGTTTCAATCTGGTCCAGCAACCGGGTGTACCTGGAAATATTATTTTCCTCATACAGGCGGATCAGCCCGGGATGGACATAATATTTTTTGCAGATCGCCCGGGAATTCCCCAGTTTTTTACTCACGGAGTCGAGCACCGCTACAATATTTTTTTTTCTTTCGGCTTCCGTAATCACGTCAGACAGGGTGCAGAGTGTTTCCAGTGCATGTACGGAACCGGCCCATGTTCTGAAATCCTTGGCACTGAAAATCCCTGCCCGTAGATTTCTTAATATATTCATTCACCATGCCGGATTCAATAATCCGCCTGTTTCCGGATTCATCATAATATTGAAATAATTCCTTTCCCGGGAATATCCCGGCATTGCTCCACCGTTCTGGCCAGTCTTTTATTTTTCAGGGTGATCTCATGCTGGATGCCCTTTTTTCCCCGGAACGCGAATCGAATGCGGTCACCGGTAATCGAAACATGTTTTTCTTTCAGCGTGGTCAGTCCGTAAGAACCGTATAATTTTTCATAACTGCTGTTGCCAATACGGATATAGGTCCTTTCCATCAGGCTGATGACCGTGGCCAGCACTTTTTCCTGGTTCAGTTCCCGGATCTGCAGATCGGATTCCAGCTGCGCACGCAGGCGGGGTAATAATTTCCCGAATTCATAAAGCCGGTGGAATTTGGTTTCGCTCCGTACATGGGCCCAGAGGCCGTGATACCGGTATTGCTTCCTCCTGCGGATATCCTGCCCCGTGGCCTGGATATGGCCATTTTCCAGGGGGCAGATCCAGACTTCCGTCCATGCCGGCGGAATGGCCAGTTTTTTAATCCGTTTCAGCTGGGAAGTATCTTTCAGGGTACGGTCGTCCAGTATATAGGTAAATCCCTTCCCCTTTTTAAAACGGCGGATGCCGGGCATATGGTCCCTGACATAGATCAGGTTAACCGCCTGGGCAGCTTTTTCATAGTCCTTATCGGCTTTCAGAAGCTGCGCATGGGTAAGGGAAAGTACCGGCTCATCCATTTTTCAGTTTTTTCGAATTAGATCTTCAGAACATCCCGTTTTTCATTTATCGGTATGTGATTTGAATTAAATATCCTGAAACCGGTATTAGAACGTTTAAAACTGCTTTATGGATATAAGGGATTTCAATTTTATGGACGGAATGGCCAAGACGGAAGTGCTTTCTACCGAAGGAGTATACCTGGCTGAACGGAATGATGGCTGTTTCCGGATCAGCCTTTTCCAGGTAAATGATTTTTACGTGGAGATCTATTATCATAAAACCCGGAGTTTTTATATCTGTATCCGGAGTTTTGAAGAAGTCTCCGAACTTTTCCCTTATTTGGATAAAATTGACATTTCCGAAGTGTATAAGGTGATTGACCGCGTATAAGGTTCTGTTCGTTTAAGTAACATGATCTACAATTAAAAGTGGATGGGAATTTATTTCCACATTCCGGCACGGTTTTTAACGGATCATCTCTTTTTTTATCTGGCAGATTTTTTGATTATTCTCTTTTTAGTTACATGCCCTGGTTTTGGATAGGGGGAAAGTACAAAGTCCTGAATACGGTTCAGGACTTTCGTATTTTATATCTTTCCTGAATAAAATCTGAAAAAACGGGACCAGAAGTTACCGGTGTTTACCGATGCTCCTGCATGATGAAAACGATGACCTCCAACTTCATTCAAATTCGATTTGAGGACGGTACAGCATACTTCAGGGAGGTTCGTTTCAACATAAAAAATCTTCACCCGGCCGAAGATCCGGATCATATTTAATCAATGGCAGAAAGGAACGCTTGCAGACGGGGTAAAATGAATCGCAAACCAGACATTTCTTACCTTTGCGGAATATAAACAGTATCTGTCTTAACGCGTCACCTGGTATGATCCCTGTAAAATCAGTACCTATGGCGCACCGGTTATTCAGCCACTGTGGAAATAAAACGAATGGTTACAGCGGTATTGGTTTCGATTTATTCCCGACCGGCGGTGCGGATTATAAATTCAGAAAGATACCGCAGGTTGTATCTGATAACATCAGGTGGTCTTTCCGGGTCGCATCCCCCGCATATTTTAACTACGAGAACGTTAATTTCCCCGATTCCGGGTTTTCAGCCCTTTAAACAATTCATTCAGCTTCATTAATAACTTATCTGACCATGGAGCCAAAAGGCAATTTATTTGAGAAGCTGAAAGTCTGTATCCTGGTGCCGACTTTTAACAATGCCAAAACCCTGGCCCCGCTGATCAGGGAATTGCTGACTTACGAGGCTCATATCATTGTGGTCAATGACGGGTCAACAGATGAAACGGAAAAAATACTCCACCTGTTCCCGGAAATTCACATACTTTCCTATGCGCCAAACCGCGGAAAAGGATTTGCCCTTCGGCGGGGATTCCGCGCAGCCGTGGAACAGGGTTATGAATATGCCATTTCCATTGATTCAGATGGTCAGCATTTTGCAAAAGACCTGCCGGTCTTCCTCGATGCGCTGGAAAAAAATCCCGGGGCCCTGATAATCGGTTCACGGAATATGGATCAGTCCTCCGTTCCTGCAAAAAGCAGTTTCGGACACCGGTTTTCAAATTTCTGGTACCGGGTTGAAACCGGAATCACACTGCCGGATACCCAGTCCGGTTACCGTCTGTATCCGGTTGCCCGTTTGCAATCCATGAAGTTTTTTACCCGTCGTTTTGAATTTGAGATCGAAGTGATCGTGCGGGCTGCCTGGAAAGACATTCCGGTGATCTCCGTGCCGGTTTCAGTATATTATGCGCCGCCCGGAGAACGGGTTTCTCATTTCAGGCCTTTTGCAGACTTTACACGGATCAGCATTCTCAACACCTTCCTCGTGTTCATCAGTTTTGTTTATATTATGCCGCGAAATTTCCTGAGGCTGCTGTTCGGGAAACAAAAATGGAAGGATGTATTTATTGATAAGATTTTTGACTCGGCGCTAAGCCAGGAAAGAAAGTCCCTGTCCGTGGCACTGGGCATTTGTATGGGAATTATGCCCATCTGGGGTTTTCAATTAATTACGGCTGTTTTCCTGGCTGTTCTGCTGCGTCTCAATAAGGGGCTGGTCATCGTTTTTGCCAATATCAGTATTCCCCCCATGATCCCTTTGATTATATATGCCAGCTATCGCGTAGGCGCTTTATGGATGCCCGGATCAGCGCATGCAGTTTCCATGACAAAATTCCTGAGTTTATCGGCGATCCGCTATAACTTCAAACAATACCTGGTGGGTAGTGTCAGCCTGGCCCTTTTTGCAGGAGGGGCCGCCGGACTGATCACGTATGTTTTGCTCAGAGTTTTCAGCAAAAAAAACCGGGTGGTTGTATAGCCATGGCAAAACCATTCCTTTATATCTATGCTTATTTTGCAGCCAACCGGAAAGTCTTTTTTGCGGTTTTTATCGGGTTATTCCTGTTGACGGGTTTTTTTTCCCTGAAAATAAAACCGGAAGAAGATATTTCGAAAATCCTCCCCAAAGACCGTCAGTCGGAGAAATTAAATGAGCTGCTCCGTCATGCCCGTTTCGCTGATAAACTGGTCCTGATGGTTTCGATGAAAGACAGCAGCAGGATTTCTCCGGACACACTCGCCCTTTTTTCCGATTCATTTGCTTCCAGGCTGCGCAACCAGTACCCGGCGTTTGTTCATACCGTGGAAAGCGGGTAAATGACAGCCTCGTTCCCCGGCTGCTGTCCATGGTAACCGGGCATTTACCGGTTTTCCTGGAGCCGGAAGATTATTCATATATAGACAGCCTGGAAAATCCGGAACAACTCAAAAAAATATTGTCGGAAGACATTCAAACGCTGGCTTCTCCGGCCGGCTTCGCGATGAAAGACTTTATCAGCCGGGATCCTGTGGGCATCGGCCGCCCGGCATTCAAAAAGATCCGGCAACTGCAGTATGACGATAATTTTGATTTGTATGAAGGACATGTCATCAGCAAAGACAGCCGGTATATGCTGGTCTTTATTAACCCGGCGTTCCCGTCTGACAATACCGGCCAAAACAGCCGGCTGCTGAAGGGCATGGATCAGATCACGGGAGATCTGCAAACACGGGGTTTATTCATGCAGTAGACGTCCAAATATTTGGGCGGGGTGGCTGTAGCTGCTGGAAATGCCGCCCAGCTTAGGAAGGATTCCATGACTGACTTTGGGAATCACTGCACTTTTCCTGGTATTGTTTATCAGCTGGTATTTTAAAACGAAACGGGCACCGTTATTGATTTTACTACCTGTAGTGCTTGGCGCTTTATTTTCACTTACCATCATCTACTGGATCAAAGGAAGCATATCAGTAATCGCCCTGGCAGCAGGCTCCATCGTACTGGGTATTGCCATCAATTATTCCCTTACATGTATATAACCATTTCCGGCACAGCAAAAACATGGGTATCGTACTGGAGGACCTGGCATTTCCGCTCACGATCGGGGGACTGACCACCATTGGCGGATTTTTTATGTCTCCAGTTTGTTCAATCAGAAATATTGAAAGACCTCGGCTTATTTGCCGCTTTCAGCCTGATCGGTGCTTCCTCAGTTCCTTGGTTTTTCTTCCCCACCTTATTTAAGTCCGAAATCCGGAGCCGTTCCGGAAAAATCGACTGAGAGGGATTCCTGGATCCGGCCGGCTTGCCAGTATATCATCCGGAAAATAATAAATGGCTGATTGCCGTCATATTTATTCTCACTGTGGTGTTTTCTTTTTTTATGAATCGGGTAAGCTTTGACCAGGATATGATGCACATGAATTATATGCCGGAAGCAATTAAAAAATCGGAAAACTGACACTCAACAGAATCAATGACATATAGTCTCCGCTCCGTTTACCTGATAACTGACGGGAATGGACTGAATCTGCCTTGAGGAAACAGGAAGATGTAAGGAAAAAATTAAAAGGACTACAACAAAAAAATATCATTAAAAAATATTCCGGTGTTTTCCGATTATTGATTTCAGATTCCCTCCAGCAGGAGAGAATCCGTTACTGGAATCAATACTGGTCAGCAAACAGAAAGTCTGAACGCTGATTCACTTGTAATAACGTACTCGGTATGAAGCTGGGTTTTACTTGTGAAACTGCATTTGACCCTTCAGCGAATTTACTCAACACATAATATAAGCCACTGGATCCTGCTGAGACCCGGATTTGAAGAATGGGTTTGCAAATGATTATATCATCGAAAAGTCAAACCAGCGTCTCCCTGATGAGCCTGTTGAAGGCGGAGCCGGAGGATAAAAAACGGATGTATCAGTCATTTTCCGAACGCCCGGAGTTACGGTCATTGATAGACAGTATATGACTTCAAAACTCCTGGGCATCGTGACGGCAGATTTCGGCCAGATCGGCTGGATGACTTCCCTGCTGGTATTCGGGTATTACTGTTATACCTATGGAAGGATTGAACTGGCCCTGGTTTCCTTTATTCCCATGGTCATTGCCTTTATATGGATCCTGGGCATCATGGGAATTGGCCGGCCTGCAATTCAATATTGTTAATATTATTTTATCCGCCCTCATTTTCGGTCTGGGTGATGATTACAGCCTGTTTATCATGGATGGCCTGTTGCAGGAATATAAAACGGGTAAAAAAAATCTGTCCAGCTATAAGTCTTCCATCGTGCTTTCTGCGATTACCACCCTGGCCGGACTGGGCGTATTAATATTTGCCAGGCACCCGGCATTGCGGTCCATTGCGCTTATTTCCATTACCGGCATTTTAAGTGTGGTATTGATTGCGCAGGTGCTGATCCCCTTTTTCTTTAATTTTTTGATCCGTAACCGGGTTCAGAAGGGTCTGTTTCCACTTACAGCTGTTGGGTTATTCAAGTCTGTTTTTTCACTGAGTTATTTTGCATTGGGCAGTCTGCTGGTAACCGGATTCGGATTTATTCTCGTGAAGTGGAATCCCTTTCCGAAATCGCGGGCCCGCCACTTTATATCACCGCATGATTTCTGCCTATACCTGGTCTGTTATTTATATCATGGGCAATGTGAAAAAGAAAATCATCAATCCGCAGCAGGAAGATTTTTCAAAACCCGCCGTGTTCATTGCCAATCACCAGTCCTTCCTGGATATCCTGATCATGACCATGCTGCATCCCAAAGTGATTTTGCTCACCAATAACTGGGTCTGGAATTCTCCGGTATTCGGCAGGCTTGTGAGGATGGCCGGTTATTATCCGGTGGCCCGGGGTATTGAAAACAGCCTGGATTACCTGGAAAAACAGGTAGAAGGCGGGTTTTTCCATTGCCGTTTTTCCGGAAGGAACCCGGTCGCCGGACGAGCAGATCAGGAGATTTCATAAGGGGGCTTTTTATATTGCTGAAAAGCTGGAACTGGATATACTGCCCATACTGATTCACGGCACAGGGTATACTATGTCCAAGGGAGATTTTTTACTGAAAGACGGCCATATCACCATCAAATATCCTTCCCGGATCAAACCTGGCGATCTTTTTTATGGGGTGGACTATACAGAAAGAGCAAGATTTCTGGGGAAATATTTCAGGCAGCAATATGCAAAACTGAAAGAGGAAACGGAACAACCGCCTTATTTCAGGGAATTGCTGATTTACAACTATATTTATAAAGGTCCGGTGCTGGAATGGTACCTGCGTGTAAAGATCCGGCTGGAAAAGGATTACCGGCTTATTTCATGAATTAATTCCCAGGCAGGGCCTTGTGCTGGATATGGGCTGCGGATACGGGTTTATGAGTTATATGCTGCATTTTGCTGCACCCGGACGGCAGGTCCTGGGGTATGATTATGACGAAGAAAAAATTGCAGTGGCCAGTCATTGTTTCAGCCGGAATGCGAGGATTCATTTCATAAAAGCTGATATCAATCATATCGGACCGGGAAGGGCCGATGCCATCATTCTTTCTGATGTACTACATTACCTGCAGCCGGCAGAACAGGAAGGAATGGTCCGGAAATGTATGGAGTCCATTCGCCCGGGAGGGGTATTGCTCATCCGGGACGGCGACCGGGATTTACAAAAAAGACATGAAGCCACCCGAATGACAGAATTTTTTTCTACACGGTTTTTTACATTTAATAAAACCGCCGGGCAGGCCCTGCAATTTTTTTCAGGAGAAACAATCCGCGACCTCGCCCGGCGTCAACATATGGATTGCCGGACGCTGGACCCATCGTCCCATACTTCAAACCTTAGTTTTTGTAATCACCCACCCCGTAAAATCCTATGAAAAAGTTTGACGCACTGATCATCGGAACCGGTATGGGCGGACTCGTCTGTGGCAATATACTTTCGAGGGAAGGATACCAGGTATGCATGGTGGAAAAAAACAAACAACCCGGGGGCAGTTTGCAGGTTTATGTTCGTGATAAAGTGATCTTTGATTCAGGCGTGCATTATATCGGCGGACTGGATCCGGGACAGAACCTTTACCAGATCTTCAAGTGGTTGGGTCTCATGGACCGGCTCCGCCTGGAAAAAATGGATCCTGCTTTTGACCGGATCCTGCTGGAAGGCGATGAGAAGGAATACCGGATCATGCAGGGTTATCAGGCTTTTGAACAGGAAATGATCCGTGCATTTCCGCTTGAAGAAAAGGGTATCCGCCAATACCTTCTTACCATCCGGGAAATATGCGACCGGTTTCCGCTTTACCGCCTGCGTGTGGAAGGAAGTGTTGAAAAAAAGGAGGAAGCCATGGTGGTTTCTGCCAAAAAATTTATTGAATCCATTACGCGGGATGAAAAACTACGTGCCGTGCTGGCTGGGAATAATATGCTCTATGCAGGTTCCGGTGAGGAAACGCCATTATACATTCATGCGCTTACGGTAAACAGTTATATGGAGAGCGCCTGGCGGGTGCTGGATGGCGGTTCACAGATTGTAAACATCCTGGTACAAAATATCCGGGCAGCCGGTGGGATGATCATCAAGAACCGGGAAGTCAAAAAACTGGTTATGGAAGGAACCCGCGTACGGAGCGCGATACTGAGTGACGGATCTTCGGTTCAGGCTGATTTTATTGTTTCCAATACAAGCCCGGCCAATACCTACCGGATGACGGATTCATCCCTGATCCGTCCGGTTACGCGAAAGCGTATGGAAACCATGCGGACAACGGTTTCATGCTTCATCTTAAATATTGTTTTTAAAAAGGATCGTGTCCCTTATTTCAAACACAATTATTATTATCATAAAACGGGGAAAGTCTGGGAGATGGAAGGGTATGCTGAAAAGGACTGGCCCCTTGGATATGCGGTCTATCTGTCGCCCGGGGCAAAAAATGAATATGCCACGGGGATGACTATTTTTGCATATATGCGTTATGAGGAAGTGCGGCCATGGGCATCCAGTTTCAATACGGTTTCTTCAAAACAAGACCGGGGTGAAGATTATGAAGCATTTAAACATCAAAAGACTGAGCAACTGCTGAACCGGGTGGAAGAAAAATTTCCGGGATTAAGAAATTCCATCCTCCGCACTTATACCTCCACGCCACTCACATTCCGGGACTATATCGGCAATGATGATGGGAACCTGTACGGATCTGTGAAGGATTATCAAAATCCCCTGGGCAACCTGGTTTCCCCGAAAACCCGGATCCCGAATTTATTCCTGACGGGTCAGTACCTGAATCTCCACGGGATTCTCGGGACCGCAATCAGCGGCCTGATTACATCCATCGCCGTGACCGGCAGGGATGATTTTATTGAAAAAATAAGAAATGCCTAAAAGAAAAAAAATACTGCGGGCCCTGGCCTGGATATTTGGCGTTGCCGGACTGGTCCTTATTTCGGGCATCGTCTACCTGCTGATCGTTTCCAAAACGAATCCGCCGTATATAAAAAACAAATCAGCGTTAAGCTGGCAGCGCACCGAATCCGGTCCCGGGTTTTATACCCTGAAAAATAACTGGTTCCGGAAAAGTAAGTCCGGCCTCTATGAACTTTATGTGGAAGGGCGGCCTTTCGACCGGGGTGTGGTGAACGGCAAACTGACCCGGGAACTTATTCAATTACAGGAAGAATATTTCAATGACCAGATCAACCGGATGATCCCTTCCCGGTTTTACCTGCATTTTTTAAAATATGTGGTGGGCTGGTTTAACCGGGACCTGGACAAACATGTTACCGAAGAGGATAAGGAGGAAATCTATGGTATTTCCGACGCCGCTTCCGACAAATATGATTATATCGGCAGTAATTACCAGCGCATCCTCAATTACCATGCGGCCCATGATATTGGTCATGCGTTGCAGAACCTCGCGCTGGTCGGATGCACCTCTTTTGGCACCTGGGGAACGAAGTCTGCTGATGGAACCATGATTATCGGGCGGAATTTTGATTTTTATGTCGGGGATCATTTTTCGGAAAATAAAATAGTTTCGTTTGAGAACCCTTCCGATGGATTTAAGTTTATGTCTGTTACCTGGGGAGGCTTTATCGGCGTAGTTTCCGGAATGAATGAAAAGGGACTCACGGTGACCATCAATGCGGCGAAATCGGATGTCCCTACAGGTTCTGCAACGCCTGTATCGTTGGTGGCGCGTGAAATTTTACAATATGCCGGTAATATTTCCGAAGCCCTGGCCATCGCGAAGAAAAGAAAAATGTTTGTTTCAGAATCCTTCCTGATCGGTTCCGCGGCAGACGGGAAAGCGGTGATCATTGAAAAAACACCCGACTCCGTGGGGTTATACGATCCGGGCGGAAATGAAATCATCTGTGCCAATCATTTTCAAAGCAAAGAACTGGCCGGGTTGCAGTCAAACCAGGTACAGATCCGGCAAAGCGCTTCCGAATACCGGTACCAGCGAATGCAGGAACTGCTTGCGGCAGCAGGTAAAAATACCGTGGCAGAAACAGTTAAGATTTTGAGGGATCGTGGTGGACTGGAAAATGCGGATATCGGTCTGGGTAATGAAAAAGCCGTCAACCAGCTGATTGCCCATCATTCTATTATTTTTGAACCGCAGAAAAAACTCGTCTGGGTATCTACCGGACCCTGGCAGCTTGGCGAATATGTCTGCTATGATCTGAATCAGGTATTTTCGCTGGCGGGAATGAAAACCAACCGGGAAATAGCGGACAGCAGCCTGAACCTGCCGGCAGACAGTTTCCTGCTGACGAACCGTTTTCAGCTTTTTTTGAAATACCGGGCGCACAAAAAAGATTTGATGGATGGGAGGGAAGTGAATCCGGACAGCCTGATCGCCAGCAATCCCAATTTTTACCAGGCCTATCAGCTGGCAGGAAACGAATTATTCAGGGAAAAGAAATTCGCGGATGCCCTGCATTATTACCGGCTCGCCCTGTCGAAGGAAATTGCCACTAAAAATGAACAGAACGAGATCCGCAACCAGGTGAGCATTTGTGAAGAAAAAATAAAATGAGCCTGACGCCTGACGCATGAAAAGATTCATATAAAAGATAAAGAAAAAAATCAGATTTTTTGAAAATCAATTTGCACCTATTGACATGATTATTGGAACCGGTATAGATATCATTGAAGTGGAGCGCGTCGCTTTACGTGTTGGCAGGGAAAACGGTTTCCGTGAGATGGTATTTTCCAGGGACGAGATGAATTATTGTGATTCCAAAGCATCCCGATTCGAACACTATGCAGCGCGTTTTGCTGCCAAGGAAGCTTTTCTGAAAGCAATCGGCAGGGGATGGTCCGGCGGTCTGGCACTGCATGAAATAGAAGTGGTCAACGATGCTCAGGGCAGGCCCGGTTTGCGATTATCCGGGCAAACAGAAAAGGAACTCGCTCCCCTGGGTATACGCTGTATACATGTTTCCCTGTCACATTTAAAATCCATGGCTACGGCCATAGTCATCCTGGAATCATGAAAACTTCCATCCATAATCAATTTCTTCAGAAAGCGGAGATCCGGGATATCCAGGAGAAAAAATTGCAGGAACTCCTGCGATATGTAAAAAATCATTCGCCTTACTATCAAAGGATTTTCAAAAAACAGTCCATCGGATATCGGACAGATTCGACGATTGAAGGACCTGGTTTTACTCCCCACAACCGGCAAAGAAGACCTTCAATCGTTCAATGATGAATTTCTTTGCGTTCCCCGATCTCCGGCGTGATCGAATATACTTCCACTTCCGGAACCCTGGGTACACCGGTTACAATTGCCCTTACCGAGAAAGATCTGGAAAGGCTGGCTTATAATGAATTCAATTCCTTTACCTGCGCAGGCGGAACCCCGGGAGATTTATATCAACTAATGCTTACGCTGGATCGCCAGTTTATGGCCGGCATGGCTTATTATTCCGGAATCCGGATACTGGGCGCCGGCATCATCCGGGTCGGTCCCGGTGTGCCTTCCCTGCAGTGGGAAACCATTTTTCGCCTTCAGCCAACGGTATTGGTGGCCGTGCCTTCCTTTATATTGAAACTGATCAGTTATGCTGCCGATCATAAAATCGATCCGGCGAATTCATCGGTTAAAAAAGCCATCTGCATTGGTGAAAATATCCGGCAGCCGGATTTTTCATTGAATATCCTGGGAAGGAAAATAACCGAATCATGGAATATCGGGTTGTTCTCCACTTATGCGTCAACTGAAATGCAGACCGCATTTACCGAATGTGAAGCCGGCAGGGGCGGTCACTACCAGGCCGAACTGGTGATCGTGGAATTACTGGATGCAGAGGGCAAGCCGGTGCCCGATGGCGAAGCGGGCGAGGTAACGATTACCACACTGGGCGTGGAAGGCATGCCGCTCATGCGGTATAAAACGGGGGATCTTTGCATTGCCCACAGGAACCCTGCAGCTGCGGCCGTCAGACGCAGCGATTATCCCCTGTAATTGGCAGAAAAAAACAAATGATCAAATTCAAGGGCACCACCTTATTTGCTCCGGCACTTTTTGATTTGTTAACCGGCATGGAAGATATCACAGATTTTGTTGCAGAAGTGTTTTCAAATGAAATCGGAACCGATGAAGTGTTGTTCCACCTGCTTCCCCTGCAATATGGCGAAGAATCGGATCACCGGATCCGTGTCCTATCTTACAGGCCAAGCTGAGGGTGACCCCGCAAATCAGGTACGTAGAGGCTGAGGAAATTCAAAAATTGCAGTTTCCCTCCGATAGGCAGAAAACCGCGAAGTTTATAGATAACCGCAGACAGATACCGTTGACCGTTGACCGTTGGCCGGCTGATTTGATTTATACTTTCTTAAAATGAAATTTTTTTTCATCATTTTATTGATCATTCCGGCTTGTATAAAAGCCGGTGTAGGCAAAGAAAACGGCCACCTGCCAACGATCAACGGCCAGCGGTCAACGATCACCGGCCAACGGCCAACGATCACCGGCCAACGATCAACGATCAACGGGCTTAACCGTCCCGCTTTTTACAAAGCCATGCAGGAGAATAATAAGATACTGGTAAATGAGCAGCTGACCTTATTGAAATCGCTGCCTGAGGAAGAAGGCAGGGCTTTCCTGGGGGCCATGCTCATGAAAAAGTCCGGGCTTGGAGGCGGTCCGGCAGACAAACTGCACTTATTTAACGAAGGGCATAAAATGCTCGAAACTGCCATAAAACAGGATTCCGCAAATGCTGAGTACCGCTTTCTCAGGCTCATGATTCAGGAGCATGCTCCGGGCATACTGGGTTATAAAAATGACATAGAAAAAGACTGTGAATTCATAAGGAAATCTTATAAAACCCTGCCTGATGATGTTCAACAGTCCATTACCGGTTACAACAAAAAATCGAAGGTTTTAAAGCTGGGGGTTTCTTAACTTCGGGCCTACATGGGCAAAAAAGTTTTGGCGGTATATTACTCACAGTCCGGCCAGTTAGAAGAGATTATCGATCATTTTACCCGGCCCCTCATACAATCCGGGGCAACCGTTGAAAAGATTCGTGTTTATCCTGAAAGGGCCTATCCCTTTCCCTGGACAGGCAGGTCCTTTTTCTCCGTTATGCCTGATTGCGTAAACCAGGTTCCGGGGAAATTGCAGCCCTTTTCGTTTAAAGAATCCGGATACGACCTGATTATCTTCGGCTACCAGGCCTGGTTTTTATCGCCCAGCATTCCGTCAAATACTGTTTTAATGGATCCCAGGTTCAGGGAAATAGCGAAGGACACACCCGTTATTACGATAACCGGCGCCCGGAATATGTGGCTCAGCGCCATGGAGAAAATCAAACCGGTATTAAAAAGTATGGATGCGCGCCTGGTGGGAAACATTGCCCTGGTAGACCGGCACCATAATTTCATCAGTTTCATTACTATTTTTTACTGGATGTTCAAGGCAAAGAAAGAAAGATTTATGAATATCTTCCCCGTACCCGGCGTGTCGGAACAGATATGCTGAATACCGAACATTATGGGCAGGCAGCCCTGCCTTTTCTTGAAACAGGGAACTGGAAGGGGTTCCAGGAGGAAATGGTGAAGCAGGGAGCCGTACCTGTAAAATATGCGCTGATGTTTATTGAAAGCAAAGCCCGGAAGATTTTTAAGGTCTGGGCAGGCATCATTTCCAAACGCAAAAAAAGAGATGCCTGGCTTGTTGCATTCAAATATTATCTTTTAATTGCGCTATTTATAGCGGCCCCGATTATCCTGACGGTTGATGCAATTTTTTTCAAACCTTTTCTTTCCGGGCGCATAAAGAGGCAAAAACAATATTATTCAGGAGTGAACTAATCAGGTAATGCAGATGGAGTTAAAAGAGGTCTATATAACAAAAACAGCTACCTATTTCCCGAATGAACCGGTTTCCAATGAAGAAATGGAGGATTTCCTGGGACTTATAAATAAAAGCCCTTCAAAATCCAAAACGTATTGTACTGCGAAATAACGGGATAAAAACCCGTTATTATGCCCTGACCCGGGAAGGGAAGCCCACCCATACCAATGCGGAAATGACGGCTTTGGCCATCCGGAAAATGCTGGATCACGACCCGGCAGCAGATTAAGAAAATTGACCTGCTGGTCTGTGGTACTTCCTCTCCCGACCAGATTATGCCTTCTCATGCCGTGATGGTGCACGGAGAGATTCCTGAACAGAATCCATCGAAGTAGTGTCTCCTTCCGGCGTGTGCTGTGCCGGCATGCATGCCCTTAAATATGCCTATATGGCCGTTAAAACCGGGGATGCCCACCAGGCAGTTGCTACCGGATCCGAACGTTTTTCAGCTGCACTTAAATCCGAGATATTTCGAGGATGAGGCCAAGAAACTCAAAGAATTGGAAGAAAATCCTTATATCGGTTTTGAAAAGGAATTCCTGAGATGGATGTTATCGGACGGGGCATCGTCTTTTCTTTTGTCAGACAAAAAAAACCGGAAGGATTCAGTTTGCGGATCGAATGGATTGAAGGCGTTTCCTATGCCAATGAAATGGAACCCTGCATGTATATGGGCGGCGAAAAACTGGCAGATCCGGAAAACTGAAGGGTTACCTGGATTACAGCCCGGAGGAAATACAGGCCCAATCCATAATGAGCATCAAACAGGATGTGAAATTACTCAGTGAAAATATTGTTCCCCTGGGAGGAATCAGGCTTTCAAAACTGTTTCAAAGAGAAGGGCCTGAGATCCGGCAGAAATGGACTATTTTCTCCCGCATATGTCCAGCGAATTTTCCGGGCCAAGATTTATGACCAGCTTCAAAAAAACGGAACGCCCATTCCCTACGACAAATGGGTGGTCAACTTGAGCAGTCTTGGGAAATGTAGGTGCAGGTTCTGTATATTTTATGGTGGATGAGGTCTTCAAAAGTGCAAAATTGAAGGCGGGCAGAAGATTTTATTACTTGTTCCGGAAAGTTCCCGGTTCTCCTATATGTATGCGCTGCTCACGGTTTGTTAGGAAATTCATCGCCGAAAGTTTTAAGTTTCTAAAGCGGCACTAAATTACAACTGAATGAAAAAAGAAGAAATCCCGCAGGATCTTGGGCGCCCTGGGAAAAATTACCGGAGAGGTTTGTATATGCCGTGGATGAATCCGGGAAATATACCACAGCTCTCAGCAATGGATGGGAAGTGAAATCCTCCGCACTGGAAGTGGCCTGGAAAGATGTGGAACAACGCATCGATGCAGCCCGGCAAAAAGTGAATAAGCAGCAGGCCAGTCCGGTTCTTTATTTTATGGAACTCCGGGTAATGGACATTACGATTGTAGCTGCCTATACAGGATTTCTGGAAATGGCAGGTTAAAAAGCATCTGAGATTTGCTGTTTTCCAGAAACTTCCGGAGTCCAAACTCGCTAAATATGCGGCTTTATTTGAAGTGTCGGTGGAGGAATTAAAAACAATGTCGTGCATGAAGCTAGATTTTCAGCATACCCAGGCGGCTCATTGTGAAAACGGCGTAACTACCAGCCTGCTCCGGCATCATGGCGTTAACCAAATTACAGAACCCCTGGCATTTGGCATCGGGTCGGGTTTGTTCTTTATATACATTCCTTTCATGAAGATCAATAACGGTCCGGCAATCGCCTTCCGTACCCAGCCCGGACTGATTTTCAACCGGACCTGCCGTGCCCTTGGTATTCCGGTAGAAAGAAAAAAATTCCGGTCGGAGAAGGAGGCTGAACACATACTGATGGAATGCCTGGAAGCCGGGCAGCCCGTGGGTTGCCAGGTGGGCGTTTATTATCTGACTTATTTCCCCAAGGAATACCGTTTCCATTTCAATGCCCATAACCTGATCGTGTATGGAAAGGAAGAAGATCATTACCTGATCAGTGATCCGGTAATGGAAATGGCCACCTCCCTGAGCAGTTATGAATTGCAGAGGGTTCGCTTTGCCAAAGGGGCTTTTGCCCCGAGAGGCCAGTTATATTATCCGAAAGAAAAACATGCTGTAACGAATGAACAGATGAAACAGGCGATCCGGTCGGGCATTAAACGCAATGTGCGTGATATGCTTCATATTCCCGGCCCCATTGCGGGAGTGAGCGGGATCCGGTTTACTGCCAAAAGAATCCGGCACTGGCGCGATAAGCTGGGTCCGCAGAAAGCCGGGAGTTACCTGGCCCAGCTGGTGCGCATGCAGGAAGAGATCGGTACCGGCGGGGGCGGTTTTCGTTTTATTTATGGTGCATTTCTCCAGGAAGCCTATGCCTACCACCCCTTGCAGGAACTGATAGATATTTCCGCCCGGTTTACCCGATCAGGCGATATCTGGCGTTCGGCAGCTGTACAGGCTGCCGGCATCTATAAAGGCCGGATCGGCAGCCAGGCTGATTTCAATGTCATGAGTGATTACCTGTATCGCCGCGGCAGACATAGAGAAACAGGCATTCCAGGCGCTTTCGAAAATAAAGTGGCCGGCATGAAGCATACCTGCCATAACCATTCAAAAGCTGGCGTTTCAATATCCCCGCTCATGAAGGCGTATGTTTCGAAAACTTTAATCTCGAAATACAGGCGGGAGAAAGATTCGGATTATTTGGTCCCAACGGGGCCGGCAAAACCACCTTAATGTCACCTGATGACAGGTCTGCTCAAATACAGCAGGAAGCATCCGTCTGCTGGGCCATGAAATCAATCATCATCCCAAATCCATCAATTCCCTTTTTGGCTTCGTACCCCAGGATTTTTCCTTATTATCCGGAATTGACACCACGCAGAAAACCTGGCTTTTTACGGAGCCTGGTACGGGCTCGACAAAAACAAATCAAAACCAGGACAGACGAATTGCTGGAAGTTCTGGGATTGTCGGAAGTGGGTGACCGTTATCTGCAAAGTTTTTCCGGCGGAATGAAACGCAGGGTCAACCTGGCCATCGGCGTCATGCACCGGCCGAAACTGTTTTTCCTGGATGAACCGACCGTGGGCGTGGATGTACAATCGCGGCATGACATCATTGAGTATCTTAAAAGCCAGAATAATCCGGCACAACACTCATATATACTTCCCACCAGATTGGAAGAAGCAGCCAGTACTGTGTGACAAAATAGCCCTGATGGATGACGGGAAAATTATAGCGCACGACAGTCCCGGAGCGCTCATGCAGAAACACGGGTATGAAGATATGGAAGGATTATTTCTGGCACTCACAGGTAAACGATTCCGGGATTGATATGCGTATACTAAAGGCAACCATAATCAAGGATCATGAAAATTCTACTGCGCGACCGGTTAGGATTGTTCCTGATATTTTTCATGCCCATTCTCCTGGTGATTGTAATCACCAGTGTGCAAAACAGTACGTTTGAACTGGTCAACAACAATAAAATCTCATTGCTTGTTTATAATAAGGATCAGGGTCCGCTCGGTGCAGCACTGAGTGGAGGGTATCCGCAAAATCGGTTTATTCCGACTACAGGTATCCGATACCACTCAAAAGAATCCTGACATTCCAGCACGGATGCATGATCGGGATGCACTGGTTGCCCTGGTAATCCCTGCCGGTTTTACTGAATACATTCAAAACAAAGCAGAAGATATTGCATCCAGGGCGCTGAAAGATCCGGATTCAGATTTCCGGAACCTTTCGCAATCCGTTCCTTTGCCGGACTCACTGCAAATGTATTATCATCCCGTGATGCAGGCGACTTTCCGGCAATCTGTTGAAGGGGCGTTACGCAGTGCGGTACAGGTAATACAGGGACAGGCCATCGTTAAAAAATTGTACGAGTCTGTGAATCAAAAAGAAATTCCGCAGGATCTTGAAAAACAGATTTTATTCACACAACTGCCCATTTCCGAAATCCCGGTTTCCCGCAGCGGCAGCCGTACCGTACCCAACGCATCCCAGCATAACGTTCCGGCCTGGACCCTTTTTGCCATGTTCTTCATCGTTATATCCCTGGGCGGGGCTGTGGTGAAGGAAAAAAACAGCGGCAGCCTGATCCGTCTGAAAACCCTGCCGGCCAGTTATCTCCATGCGCTGTATTCAAAACAGTTTGTATACGGCATGGTAACGATGCTGCAGGCTGCAGTTATTTTTGTGATCGGCAATAAATTGTTCCCGTTGATCGGACTGCCTGTTCTGCATTTGCCAAAAGACATTTTGGGATTATTCATTGTGACGATCGTCAGCGGATACTGTGCCGTGAATTATGCGATCTGTGTGGGGGTCTACGCCCGCACCGCGGAACAGTCTAACGGATTCGGTGCCATATCTGTCCTGATCCTGGCAGCAATCGGTGGTTTGCTCGTTCCTTCTTTTGCCATGCCGTCTCACCTGCAAAAAATGCTGCAGGTCTCTCCATTACACTGGGCCCTGGAAGCCTATTACGGACTGTTTCTCGAAGGGGGAAAACTAAAGGACATTTGGATGAATATTATATCTTTATTGGTTATAACAGGACTGATTCAACTGGTAACTCTATACGGGTTAAAGAAGAAAAATTTAATTTAAACATGATGGCAACAGCTGAATTAAAACAGCAGGTGAAAGAGCAGATTATCCACTTCCTGAACCTGACAACGGTGAAACCGGAAGACATAACAGATGATGAACCTTTATTTGGAGAAGGGCTGGGACTGGATTCCATTGATTCCATCGAACTGATCGTTTTATTATCACGGGAATACGGCATCACGATCCAGGATCCCAAAGAAGGCAGAAAGATTCTGACCGACATCAATACCATGGTGAATTATATAGAAAAGAACAGAACCAAATAAACAGCGCCATTTGAGCCGGATCTTTATTACAGGCATGGGATTGATCAGTGCGATAGGGGATTCTGTGGAAGAAAACAGGGATTCCCTTATAAACGGACATTGTGGAATTGGTCATATCCGGTTTTACAAGACAGCTTATGCCGGTAAACTTCCGACTGCAGAAGTCAAACATACCACGGATGAGCTGAATAAAAAATTATTTAGCACACCGGATCCCTCGGTCACGCGCACTTCTTTACTTGCTCTGCATGCAGCAGGGGAAGCCATCCGGGACAGCCAGCTCCCTTTAAAAGAAATTTCAACTACGGAAACCGCCCTGGTAGGGGCATCCACCGTAGGAGGCATGTGCCTGACCGATGAACTGTACCATGATGCGCGGGCCAGGGATGGCGGCACGCCTTATCTGTCTTCCTACGACTATGCTTCGGTTACCCTGGCTATACGGGAACGGTACGGAATTCTGGGAGAAACAGCCACCATCAATACAGCCTGCTCCTCTTCGGCAAATGCGATCATATACGGCGCCCGGCTCATCCGACATGGTTTTGCAAAACGGGCCATTGTCGGGGGGGCTGACAGCCTTGCAAAATTTACCATCAATGGTTTCAACGCACTCAATATTCTTTCTTCAAAGATCTGTGCCCCGTTTGACCGGGACCGGAGCGGATTGAATCTGGGTGAAGGGGCTGCCTTTCTGGTCCTTGAAAAGGAAGAGGACCTGAACGGGAAAAAGACTTATGCCGAGCTGACCGGTTTTGGGAATAAGAATGATGCCTATCATGCCTCTTCCAATTCACCGGAAGGCCAGGGGCCCTATCTTTCCATGATGGAAGCGCTGGAACGCAGTGGACTGGGTCCGCAGGATATCAGTTATATCAATGCCCACGGCACGGGTACAGAAAATAATGATGAAACGGAAAGCAGGGCCATGCTCCGGTTATTTGATCAGGTGCCTCCCTTTTCTTCTACCAAATCCCTTACCGGGCATACACTGGGAGCGGCCGGAGCCATGGAAGCGGTATTTGCCATCCAGAGCCTGGTATACCAGGAAATGTATCCCTCCTTATCCTTTCAGCATCCGATCCCGGAAACCGGACTGGTACCGGTGCTCCATTATACCAGGCATTTCATCCGTCATGTGATGTCGAATTCATTCGGTTTCGGCGGTAATTGCAGTACCCTGATCTTTTCAAAAACCTGATCCATGCCCTATTTTCATCAGTCCGTCTGCATATCACCACAAAAGAGTTTTCCGGAAACGGATCTTTCCCGGATCCGGGAATCGAAAAATAACTGGCTAGACGCTACAGAACCTGATTATCCCGGCATCCCGGCTGCTGTAAAAAGAAGGATGGGCAAATCGGTACGTATGGCCGTGGGTGCATCGATTCCCCTGCTGAAAAAATTTCCACCACCCGACGGCATGGTGATTGCAACGGCCAACGGAGGTATGGAGGACTGCATCCGATTTTTAAACCAGATCCACGAATATAAGGAAGGCCTGCTGACACCGGGCAGTTTTGTGCAGAGCACATCCAATGCGGCGGCGGCTCAGATTGCCATCCTGACAAAAAACCACAATTATAATATTACCCATGTGCACCGCGGCCTGGCTTTTGAAAATGCCCTGCTGGATGTGGTGATGTTATTAAAGGAAAACCCGCAGGCCGGTTACCTGCTGGGTTCCACCGATGAAATTTCTGCCTACAATTATAATATTGACCGGATTGCCGGATGGTTCCGGGATGAACCCGTTTTGAACACCGGATTATTTCAAAAGCCGGCCAAAGGGACCATCGCCGGTGAAGGGGCATTTATGGTTTGGATGAATAATGAGCGCACGGGGGCTCAGGCAGAAATGATGGCTGTGAAAACCATACATACAGTGGATCCGGGGCTTGTTTTAAAAACCATGGAAAAATTTCTTTCTGAAAATATGCCATCCGGTGAAACGCCGGATCTGGTTCTGACGGGGGAAAACGGAGATATCCGGATGGCTCCTTATATTGATATTGTTGAATCTTACTTCAATGAATCGATTCCTGTTGCCCGGTTCAAACACTTCTGCGGAGAATATTGCACGGCCTCTTCCTTTGCATGCTGGATCGCCATTCAGATTGTTCAGTCGGACTTCGTACCTCCGCTGCTGATTAAGAAAAAGGGGAACCGCTCTTCCTGCAAACGCATCCTGATTTATAATAACTACCGGGACATACAACACGCTTTTATACTGATCTCAGCGGTTGAACGTGTTTAATGATACATGTCATGAGCTTAAGGCCTAAAGCATTTTTTCATTTCTGCTGTTTCTGATAAAAACCCATACAACCGGAGCAGACATGATGGCCAGGATGGCAATCACCGCTGCCTGAAGATTTTCTGCCGAGCCGGCCAGCGCACCGCCCAGCGCAACTCCAAATACCAGTATGGGCGCCAGGCAAAGCAGGATCAGGCCTTTTTTCTGCAAAGGGATCCGGAAGGGGCGGTCGTCGCCCGAAGCTGTTTTCCTCAGGCGGATCATGGCGGCAAATTCAAGAGATATTCCGGCAGTATACAGGCAGATATCCATGATGAGTAAATCTGCAAGCGATCTCAGAACGAGCAGGCTCACAATGGATGAACATACGATGATGGATATATAGGGTGTCTGGTATTGGGGGTGAAGTTTTGTAAATACTTTGGGGAGCAGTTTGTCCTTTCCCATAACGGCGGGCACCCTGGAAACCGAAAGCATCACGGCGCTGAAAATGCCCAGCATACTGGCCATTCCTCCCATGGAAAGCATGGCTCCCAGCGAGTTTCCCCCGATCAGGGTCCCGAGATAGGGAATCCCTTTTTCAGCAAATACGGCACCGGGTATTCCGGAATGCAGCGCCAGGTAAGTGAAAGAAAGGTAAAACAGGTAGACGCCTGAAAAAGCCAGGAGGATGGCTGTCAGGTAAGAACGCACGGGCCGCTTCACTTCACCGGCATAAGTAGTGGCATTATCCCAGCCGATACAATTCCACATGATGGTAAACAGGGCCATGCTGAGTGAGCTGATACCGGTATGCGCGTGCGGTGCTGTATAAACCGGGTGTAAAAAACCGGTGAAAAACAAAATCAAAAAAGGGATCATGACGGCTGCTGTGAGGAATAATGCAGTTCTTCCCACCGGAACAATACCGCGGATATTCAGGGCTGCGATGAGCCAGATTACGGCGAGACAAACCGGCGTTTTATACATTTCAATCTGGGGAAAGAAAAAGGCGGCATATTCCACAAAAAAAACGGGATAGATTGCGAGGTCTACAAAAGAATACAGCCAGCTCCACCAGCCTTCCATAAACGCCCAGCGGATTCCCAGCCCGCGTTTTACCCATTCATAATAACCTCCTTCCACCGGCATCATACTGTTGAGTTCAAGCACCACCAGGATCATGGGGATATCCCAGAGCAGGGGCGTGACCATTAAAAGGGGGATGGCATAACTGCCTGCATAACCGATCAGCGGTTCGAGGCCGTAGGGGCCGCCGGATACAGTAAAGAAAATGACGGCCGCCAGGGGCAGCACGCTGATTTTACGTATGATTTGGGGAACGCGGACAGTGCCAGATTTCATCCAGGTCAAAATGTTCGCAACAATACAACAAAAATCAAAGGCAGGGCCGTGGAGGATCGTGTTTTTTGCTTAAAAGTTTTCGGCGTATATTTGCCGCCCTTGGCGCCGGAATCATACGATTTCCCCGCCGGACGGCCCCGTAGCTCAATTGAATAGAGCATTTGACTACGGATCAAAAGGTTTCAGGTTTGAATCCTGACGGGGTCACTAAACAAACCCGCTCTCAGAGAGGGTTTTGTCGTTTTTAGACGTTAAAGTGCAATCCCAAAATAAGCGTTGGATTCACAATTGGAGCCCAGGGAACTACCCTAAATATAGACTTAACATGGCTAAGATTTCTTTCCTGAATTTTGAAAGCAGCCAAATCGCAGATAAGAAAGAAAGCATAAAAAGGTATTCATTAAATAAATCTGATTGTTAAAGAAGTGGGATACTCAAATCCAGTTGCTCTTATTTACTCTTTAATAAAAATGACATGAAACTAAAGACGATGGATGCTATTTTTACATTATGCGATTGATTTTTTCATTGTTCTTATTTGCGCTATTATTTTACGCTAATGTGCCTACATATGCACAGGATAATAGTGGAGCTGTTGTCTTACATTTTCATTCCTCACATACTTCTTTCCCCGATAGCAGCAGGATTAAAGGTCATGTTGGCGACAGTGTTTTTTACAGTGCCGTTGATCATTACAGCGATAGTACTGTGCTCATCATCGCTCCTAAAAACCTGGATGCGGGCAGGAAGGTTGATATGATTTTCTGGTTTCATGGCTGGCATAATAATATTGACAATACCGCCGCATACTACCAGCTTACCAGACAATTTATAGCTTCAAAAATTAATGCCGTTTTGGTTTTGCCAGAAGCGGCCAAAGATGCGGCAGATAGCTATGGCGGCAAGTTAGAAAAGCCAGGTGTGTTTAAGTCCCTGGTAGATGATATTTTAAAAGAGCTTAAAAACAGACATATTATAGGCGGGCATTGCAAACCCGGACATATTTTACTCGGCGGGCACAGCGGTGGCGGAGAGGTAATGGCCTATATTGTTGAAAATGGACAAATCAAAATAAATGAAGCCGTACTTTTTGATGCCTTGTATGATGGAACTGGTAAATTTTTGAGCTGGATTAAGGATGATACAACCAATCGCTTTATTCACTTATATACCGATTATGGATACGGCCCAAAGGATGAAAGCCAAAAAATGGTGAAACTGCTTACGCAGGAACAAATCCCATATTTAGAAACTGAAGAATCAATGTTAACTCCGTTGGAATTACAAAACTACAGGCTGGTTTACATACACAGTTTAAGGCAGCATAATGACATTATTTTTAATCCTGATAATTTTAAGCTTTTATTTGAGAACAGCCCTTTTTTAAAGAAATTGAAAGACTAAAAATTAAATGCCAGCCATTTGCTTCGTAAAAACGATATGCCACATACCTCTTAAATCACCTGTTTTATAGCCTTTCGCTTTATCTGCCGGATATAAAGAATCTATGACCGTCAGCAATTCTTTTGAAATTTCCTTTCCGGGCGTGCCATGACAGCTTAGACACATGGGCTGTATAAAAATGGGTTTGTAATAATGGAATTCATTTTTTCGGGAAATCAACACTGATTTTAATGAATCTTTCCTGGCGACCTGGTCCCGGTATTTTTCCCAAACAGCCAGGTCGAATGCGGACAGCGTATTTTCAGTATTTCTGTTTTTATCAGATACACGCCCTACAGTAATTCCTTCAGATGCATACATACCTGTTATGGGTTTTGCCTGTACATTGCATAACCTCAATGCTCCGGTCAATCCCTTTGTGCTGATGGTTTTTATCAAAGTTTTACGCAGGGTGTCAAATGTGATTTTTACAATACTGTCGCCTTTTTTAAGGTAAGTTGCGGCCTGGTCATCGTTCTGCCTGTTATTACCTGCGTCCCGGTTATTACATGCAATAAAAATGAATAGTATAAATGAAAAAAATGTAATCCTTTTCATGGGAAATCCTTTTTTATGATGATTTACTTCAGATACGTATCAAACTGCCTTCAATGCCTGCTCTATATCCTGTATAATATCCTCCCGGTTTTCAATGCCGACACTGATTCTTACCATTTTCTCTGTAATCCCGAGCCTTTTCTTTTCTTCGGCCGGCTCGTCGGCATGCGTCATGGTGAAAGGGTGTTCCGCAAGACTTTCAGTACCTCCGAGACTTACCGCCAGTTTAATATGCCTGAGATGGTTTAAAAAAGTGAAGGCTTCTTTTTCCCCGCCTTTTACATCAAAGCTCAGCATGGCACCATTACTGAGGTATTGTTTCTCCAAAATGGCTGTCTGGCCGGGGTTGTTAATTTTTGTAAAACCCAGGTAATACACTTTTTCCACTTTTGGATGCTGCAGGAGATAATGGGCTACTTTTTCGGCATTGGCCGCTGCAGCTTCCATTCTGATTTTTAAGGTTTCCAGGCTGCGCATCAGCAGCCAGCTGGTATGCGGGTCAATCATGGTGCCAAAAACAGTTCGGCTTCTTTTAATGGATTTAATGGTCTCCCTGCTTCCAATGGCAGCTCCCGCAATCAGGTCACTGTGTCCCCCAATATATTTTGTTGCAGAATACAATACAATATCTGCCCCGTGTTTAAGCGGGTGCTGCCATAAGGGTCCCATATACGTATTATCAACGGCCACCATGACTTTCTTTCCGGGGGTTGAATATTTAGCAGCAATCCGGCTGCACATTTCAATATCAATTAAATCATTGGTGGGATTTGCAGGTGTTTCTGCATATATCATTTTCAATTTATTGCCTGCATGTTCAGCTTCAATCCGCTTTATAATATCTCCTTCACGGTCACCTGCATTAAAGCCAACTAACTGAATGCCCCAGTTATGCAGCATAAAATGAATGAATTTGTGCGTGCCGCCATAAATGGGGTTGCTGAATAACAGCACATCACCGGGTTTTAAAAAACTTACCAGCGAAGTGGCAATGGCACTCATACCGCTTGAAAACGCCGCCGCTGCTTCACCTCCATCCCAAAGTTTCAGGCGTTCTTCCAGTATTTCCATGTCCGGGTTGTTTATCCGGCTATATATCAATCCCATTTCCTGGCCTTCGTGTCCGGGCTTGCCATGTGCCATTTCAAAAAATGCCTTACCGTCTTCAGCTGTTTTGAAAACAAAAGTTGAAGTTTGAAAAATGGGGCATTTTACAGCGCCTTCACTCAATTCAGGTTTATATCCATAACCCATCATTAATGTTTCAGGAGCAAAGTTTTGGGTGCTCATATTCAAGTTTTAAGCAAAGGTTTGACTAATCCACCAAATAAAGTATGACTTATGTTACATGGATTAAGAAATCTGTTTACAGCATTTGTAAAACATGTGCCATTTTTGAAACATTGCCTGAATTCTATATGCAAAAGCATCTTGGGGAGGGGTGGGTCAACATCCCGGAATAGCAGGTAAACAGGGACCGGAAACCCCGGCCAGGTGACCTGAAATCGGTTTTCCGCCGGATTTTTAGAAGTTAGTCGCAGAATTTCGTCGTTATATCTCTTTTGCTCAAATTCCCATACAAACCAGTCTATTTTTGTGGTGCAATTATTTTAATAAATCATTCATATTTAAAAAATATTCAAATGAAAAAGAGAATCCTGATATTAATGGCTTCCTTCCTATTAGTTTTTACAGCGTCCTACGCTAATGACAGCAAAGTTCCGGACAAGGTGATTTACGAATTCAACCGCGATTTTTCCGGTGCCAGCAATGTGAACTGGCAGATTACCGGCAGTTATTATAAAGCGAGTTTCGACGAGCACGGGAAGACATTATATGCTTTTTATACGGATGATGCCGGTTTTATCGGGATTACCCATAGTTTACTTTCCGATAAATTACCGGTTTCCCTGCAATCAGAATTAAAAACGAAATACAGTGATTATTGGATCACGGACCTGATTCAATTCAATTTGAATAACCAGCCGGGTTATTATGTAACGCTGCAAAATGCAGATCAGAAAATCATATTGAAATCCGAAAGAAACCAGCATTGGCAGTTTTATACTACAGTAGAAAAGTATTAATTAATCGTTGGTCCGGCATGCTGTTTTTTAAAGCCGGTCAGGAGGAATCTGGCCGGCTTTCTCATTACAGTGATCCGGGTTATCCGGTGGAATAAAAGGGATATGACCTGAATTAAAATTGCCTAAATTGAACCAGGTTTTCACAATCGTGGTTAGTCATTGCATTCATATTATAATATTCAGATGAATCAATCCGTATTTATACACATATTGGGGGCAGCCGGAACCGTGACGGGGTCAAAATATCTTATTGAAACACCTCAGAAAAAAATCCTGGTAGATTGCGGCCTGTTCCAGGGATTGAAAGAACTGCGTTTACTGAACTGGGATTACCTCCCGGTGGATGCTGCATCTATCGATTTTGTTTTGTTAACACATGGGCACCTGGATCATGTGGGTTATCTGCCCCGCCTTGTCAGGTCCGGGTTTACAGGGAGAATTTATGCAACCGCCCCGACTATCGATATTGCCGCGATCGTTCTGAAAGATACCGCAAGGATCCAGGAGGAGGAAGCCGAACATGCCAATACCCAGGGATATTCAAAGCACAAACCGGCAAAGGCTTTATATGATTTAAAAGATGTGGAACAGACCATCCCGCATTTTACTGAAATCAAACTGGATGAATGGATTGATTTCGGCAATGATGTCAAAGTGCGCTATCAGTCCAACGGGCATATTATTGGTTCCGCATTTATTGAAATACATATCGGGGAAAAGAAATTTGTTTTCAGTGGCGATATCGGGCGGGAAGATGATGTATTGATGTTTCCCCCCAAACGCCCCCGTGAGGCTGATATACTTTTTATTGAAACCACCTATGGAGACAGGATGCACCCGGGGGAGGATATCAGGGAACATTTGAAAAAGATTATCCTGGAAACCATATCAAAGGGTGGTTCCGTAATTATTCCCAGTTTTGCCATCGAACGCACCCAAACCCTGATGTACCTGATCTGGCAATTACGGAGATCAGGCGAGTTGCCGGATATTCCTTTTATCATGGACAGCCCGATGGGTGCCAATGTACTGGAAGTATTTCAAAAATATCGGGATTGGCACAAACTGTCCTCAGAAGACCTTTCCTCCATGTTCAAAATATTCAATATTGTCAGTGATTTTAAAAAGACACTTGAGATCATTAAAACGGCATTCCCAAAAATAATTATCGCAGGAAGCGGTATGGTCACGGGAGGCAGGGTTTTGAATTATCTGCAGGAATATATCGGGAAACCTGAAACCACTTTGTTGTTTGTAGGATACCAGGCCGAAGGAACCAGGGGAAGAAAAATACTGGATGGCAACCATGAAGTAAAAATTTACGGCAGGTATTATGAAGTGAAAGCCCGGATTGAGATGATTCAGGGTTTATCGGCTCATGGGGACCAGAAAGACCTGCTGCACTGGATGAGTGAAATCAAGAACAGGCCGGAAAGGGTTTTTCTTGTGCATGGAGAAAAACAATCCGCTGATACATTCCGCGTAAAAATTAAAGACACCTATGGATGGGATGGCACAGTTCCCAAATTGTATGAGATTGCGGAAATAAAAATGTAAGCTGCTAACGCGTCCGTTGACCAGGCAAAAAGGCTGTTTATACGACGCGGGCCATCTTGTTGTTTATGAGGTAATCAAAACTTTCCTTTAAGGCTTCAAAGGTATCGGTAGCGGTTTTATCCATTTCAACGACCATCCATTCAGTATTTCCGTCGGCTGCTTTTACGATCGCAGGAAAATTCTGTGTTCCCCTGCCTACGGCTGTCATGGGATCCGGGTTATCCAATGGTAAGGAATCGTCCCACCGGGCGGGACCATCTTTAATATGTAGCAGGGGTGCCCGGCTGCCCAGTTTCTGAACGATTGCTGCGGGATCCTGTCCGGCCACTTTCACCCAGTAAGTGTCCACTTCAAAAAAAATATCCGAATCCAGTTCTTCCAGCAGCACTTCGTATACCAGACGCCCGCCCACCTTGTTGCGGTATTCCCACCAGTGATTATGAAGTCCGAACTGCAGTCCATTGGCTTTGGCAAATTTTCCGGCCTCATTATAGATGGAGATAAGTTCCCTGGTTCCTTCCAGCGTACTGTATCGTTTATCTTCGGGCCACCCGTGCCAGATCATTTTCTTACAGTTATAAGCAGACGCCGTATCGAGCATGACTTTCTTTTTATCCCCCAGGGGAAGTTCAATATGCGATGATGATACGGAGAGTCCTGCTTCTTTGATCAGGTACGCGGCCTGCTGTACTGTTACACCATCCGGCCAGAAGGCTGTTTCCACATAATTGAAGCCAATATCTTTTATGCGCTTCAGCGTGCCCGGGATATCGGTACTGATCTGGTTTCTTACGGTGTAGAGTTGAACCGATAATCCGGCTGTTTTCCATTTTCCCATCCCGGAACAGGGTAAGGCAGATAATGGGAGCGCGGCACCAAGAAAACCCATGCCGCTGACCTGTAAAAAATTCCGCCTTGTAAAACTTTGACCGGGATTACCTGCTGGGGTTCCGGCATTTTTTTCTGTAAATGATTTCACTTTCTGCCTGTTTATAGATTAGTCTATATCGGGGTCATAGGTATTGCGAAAAAACTTTCTGCAAACCCAATGTAGTGAAATTGTTCGGTTTAAACTGCAGTCTGGAATCCTTTTTCAAACCGGCCTGATTTAAAAATCAGCCTCTCCAATCAGAATAATGCTTTTTGGGAGAATGCCAACTGGTTATTGACAAACAGGGACACGATCAGAACATCGTTCTGTTGTTTATTGAATGCCGGAAGCGTAATTATATTGAGTCCGGTGTTCATATGGACAGCACTGGATTGCAACAGCTGACCGGTCATATTGTGGATGGCTATTTTCCCGCTGAATTCCTTATCGGACGCACATGCCAGGGAAACCGTTTTATCTGTTGTACCCTGTATCAGATAAATTTTCATTTTGCCATTGATATCACCATTCATCTTGATAATATTGGAATATAGTACCAACCCGGTATTCGAGGTACATTTTATCCGGTAATAATTATCACCGTAATCGGGATTCGGGTCGGTGAATTTAAAGTAAGAACCGGTGCCGGATTCATTGCCTTTTACATTGAATACTGTTCCGATCGTCTCAAATTCTGAATTGTCTGAAGATTTCTGAATCTCATAATAACCTGCATTATTCTCAGCAATATCCTGCCAGTTTAACTGGATGGTTTGATTAACATAACCCCCGGTTAATATCAGATATCTTGCAGCCAATACACCGAAATCCCAAAAATTCACTGTTTTCAGGGCCGTATCCTTACAGCCATTTCTTTTTTCAGTTACAATGAGCTGGTAGGTGCCCCAGGTGGTATCGTTGGTTGGATTTTGTATAGTTGATGCAAAACCGCCTGGCCCGCTCCAGTCCCATAAAAGCCCCTGGGAACCGCCGAATGGTGTCATATAGTTACTAGCGGTTACATCGCCCCCGTAAAACTGCAGGTATGAAAAGCCGGATCCGATTCCTACCGTTACGGAGGCAACCGGCGGAAATGTGTCAATAGGAATCACAACAGTATCTGTCCGCGTGGCCGGACATCCGGGGGCCGGGGACGCAGAGACGATATAAGTGCCCGACTTGTTCAAATTGATTTGTGAGCTATCGCTGTTTGATCCTGTTATATTCCCGGTTGTTGTTTGCCAGGTATAATAACCAATGGTTGAATTGTTCGTTATCTGAATCGTACCCGTGGTGCGGTTACAGCGTAAGGTATCAGGTGTTAAAGAAAAATCCATTACGGGATTACGTGTGAATTCCAGCGGCGTCACAAAATCCTGCATGTTCGATACAAATGAATTGGATGACCTGGACTTGAAAAAAATATCCGAAAACAGCCTCTGGCAGGGACTTAAACCTATGGCGCTGTAAAGTGCCGGATCCACACCGATCCTGGTTAAATTAAGGCCCACCTCTATGAGTTGTAATGACTGATACTGGGATCCCCAGTTTTTTGTTGATTGCTCTGTACCCCAGGGAGTGGCATAAGTCGTATCCTGGGCAGGTGTAGCAGAATAATTTGAAATACCGGAGCCAAAAGCCGTACCACCTGATTTAGAAAGAATGGAGGCATAACCATAGACGGGCGTGGCTCCATCGAAATTAGGTCCGAAGCTGAAGTAAGCCGGAGTTACCGTTGTATATGTTGTGGAGCTGACCCAGATGCGCAGGTCTACCACAGGAGCTATTCCGGGACTAAAATTAACCGCCACAATCATGTCCCCGGTTTGTATAATATTTCCACTGGCATCAAATAACCACTGCGTATGACCTGCATCTGTACCGGCCGTGGTGAAAGTTCCGGTTGCCTGGTTATAACTGAAATTGTTTTTATACAGTTCAATATCAAAATACCTGGAGCCCGAGGTTCCTACCGTTGAGACCCCTGTAAAAAACCAAAGTGAATCATGAACGGTGGTTCCATCCCGTCGCATATGAGCGTATACATCCACCAGATCATTTTTATCCGGGATATTGGTAACACCACCAGCCCAGTTCGTTGGGTTGTCCCCGTTTTTACTCGCAATGGTGAAAGCAGTCGAATCAAAGAGGGGATTGGTAGCCAGGTAGTCCCTGCCATATACCGCATCCAGCCATAATTTTCCGCTTATCTTGGAATAAAGTGGTACGGACATCCTTTTGTTAAAAGCTAAATTTATATTGGCCTGCAGCTGGCCGGAGTAAATGAAAGCGTTGGAAGTATCGATGATATTATAAGAGGAAGATGAGGAAGAAAACCAGTCATCACTTGCTATCAGTCCTGATACGGTACCATATTTTTACGTAGTTGTTCCGGGTATCCCCGTCCACACCAAAATAGGCATTGGTGCCGCCATTGGTAAGCTGGGCAAGGGATGAAAATGGTAAAAATCCAATAAAAGAGCAAAGGATCGTAAAGATGGATTTCATGTACGGGTATGGATTTAAACGGATTATGCCTCGGTTCCAAAACAGAGGCAAATCATGAGCTCTAAAGTAGAGAGAATATTCAGGATCTGCAAGGTGAAAACACCTGAAAACAAGCAATAAGAATGTATAATAAATTGATTACTAATAAAATAATATTTGGTCCTTTCTGATATTAATTTCCAACATTTGTTGAATATTATTCTCCATTTACAACCTTTCAACAATGCCAGCAGATACCCTCTATACAAACACCAAAGGCAGAGCAGAAAATACCTTTGAAGCCATCGTGATTGGTTCCGGCATCAGCGGGGGATGGGCGGCCAAAGAATTATGTGAAAAGGGAATCAAGACACTGGTACTGGAAAGAGGCCGAAATGTGCAGCATGTCAAAGACTATCCGACAGCCACCAAACATCCCTGGCAGTTTACCCACCGGGGACGCATTACCAGGGAGCTTGAGCTGGCCAACCCCATCATCAGTAAATGTTATGCATTCGATGAATCTGCCCAGCATTTTTTTGTAAAGGACAGCGAACATCCTTATGTACAGGAAAAACCATTTGACTGGATCCGTGGTTACCAGGTGGGTGGCAAGTCCCTGATGTGGGCCCGGGAAACGCAGCGCTGGAGCCGGTATGAGTTTGAAGCACCGGCAAGGGATGGTTTTGCTGTGGACTGGCCTATCAGGTATGATGACCTGGCACCCTGGTATTCGCACGTAGAAAAATTTGCAGGCATCAGTGGAAATAAAGATGGTATTGACAACCTGCCTGATGGTGAATTCCTGCCACCCTGGGAATTCAACTGCGCGGAAAAAAGTATGCAGGAAAAAGTAAACGCCCATTATGCAAACCGCCGTATGTTAATGGGCCGGTGTGCCAATCTTACAAAAGCCGGTGAGCTGCAGTTGCAGCAGGGCCGCGGTTCCTGCCAGGCCCGCAATCTCTGTAGCCGGGGTTGTCCCTATGGCGGTTATTTCAGTTCCAATTCCTCTACTTTACCCTGGGCTGAAAAAACGGGCAACCTGACACTGCGGCCGGATTCTGTGGTTCATTCCATCATCTATGATGAGAAAAAAGGAAGGGCCACCGGCGTACGGGTGATTGATGCCAAAACAAAACAGGCCACAGAATATTTTGCAAGGATCATTTTTGTAAATGCCGCCTGCCTGAACAGTAACCTGATCCTGTTGAATTCAACTTCCAGCCGGTTTCCGGAAGGCCTGGGCAATGACCATGATATCCTGGGAAGATATATGGCTTTTCAAAACTACCGGGGATCGCTTTCTGCAGGTATTGACGGATTTAAAGATGGATATTATTACGGCAGAAGACCGGTTTCTCCCCTGATGCCGAATTTCAGGAACGTATATAAACAGGAAGAAGATTTTCAACGGGGTTACCTGGTTTTCTGGGGGGCGTATCGCAATACCGGTGATGTAAAGGAGCAGACAGGCATTGGTGCTGAATTCAAACAATCCATGACGGAGGCCGGCGACTGGTCTGTCTATATGTCAATGCAGGGAGAAGTGATCCCTAAAAAAACAAATCATGTGCGCCTCAGCAAAGAATTAAAAGATGAGTGGGGTATCCCGCAACTCATCACTTCGGTTGGTTATGATGAGAATGATGAAAAAATGGTAAAAGATTTCTTAACGCAGGGAGCAGAAATGCTGGATATTGCCGGTTGTAAAAATATTGTACCGAACGACAATAAACAGGCGCCGGGTCTGGATATACATGAAATGGGCGGGGTCCGGATGGGTAAGGATCCAAAAACCTCCCTGTTGAACCAGTGGAACCAGTTACATGCATGCGAAAATGTTTTTGTTACCGACGGAGCCTGCATGACTTCCGTCGGGAATCAAAATCCATCACTTACATTTATGGCCATCACAGCACGTGCAGCAAATCATGCCGTGGCAGAATTAAAAAAGGGAAATTTGTAACCAGGGAAACTGTATTGTTTTTTATATACTGACGGATCAGTGACCCTCGCCATCCTGTAGATGCAGCAGACCGGAAAAAAATTCATAGCAACTGTATTTTGCATCCAGAAACTCCTTTTCCGCCTGAAACATTTTTTTTCGCAATAAAGTCTGGTTTAAAATGATTTGCTCCGTGATGGTTTTGTTCTCCACCGGCAGATGGTCCCGGACCAGTTTGCTTTCCTGAATTTCCACATCGTGCTGAAGCGCTAAAAAACGCTGTTGCAGCACCTCGAATTGCTGAAGGAAATGTTCTGCAGGACCCGCAACGGCCGGAATGCTGTCCCTTCTGATGATATCTGTTAACCGCTGCTCGAATTCCAGTATTTCATCAATGGAATATTGATTGATCCCGTTCCAGTCTGCCAGTTCCTCGTTATAATACTCAGCTGCTAAACTTTCCATAAATAACTTTTTAGTTCAGAATTATTTTTTCAGGATATAATGCATCAGGTCTTTTAACGTTACAATCTTACCATAGTCCTCTTCCGGTATATCTACCCCGGTTTTTTCGTTCAGTTCTACAATGAAGCGCAGGGCATCGAAGGAATCCATATCCAGTTTTTCACGAATTTTATCTCCCGCCTGTAATATTTCCGGGTTCGTGTCCGGGGCTACCTTTTTCAGTGATTGAAAAATGATTTGTTTTAATTCTGACTCATTCATAATGTTTCTGGTTTTTGGAGGTTTCTTTTAACGGCCATCAGAAACCGGCTGCCGGTATTTCCGTCAGTTGCACGGTGGTCGGCGGCCAGGGTCATCCGGAGTACCGGTCTGCTGTCGAGCTTTTCGTTTTCTGCCCAGGGTTGTTCTGTTATACTGCCGAAGCCTACGATGGCCACCTGTGGCGGATAAATAACTCCGAATACGGTTTCAACATTTTCATCTCCCAGGCTGGTGATGGTAACGGTAGAGTCAGCAAGTTCTGAACTTCGCAGTTTCATGGCCCGCGCCCTGGGGATCATATCATTTAAAGAATCCATCAGTTCACCCATGGTTTTTCTATCAGCCTCACGAATGGCAGGGATCATCAAGCCGCCGGTTCTCAGTGAAACCACAAACCCGATATTGATTTCAGATTTACGTTTCAGCCCGTTTTCCCAATAACCATTCAGGTCAGGTACTTCTTTCAATGCGTTGGCGACGGCTTTGATCAATAAAACCACAGGCAGCAATCTCTGCTTCACGGTTCTTTGTTTATTGGCCTCCCGAAGAAATGCAAGCGGCCTGCTCATATCAACCCGGGTCTCCAGGTAATAATGCGGTATTTCCCGGTTCGAACGGGTCATGGCCGCTGCTACCGCCATACGAATATTTTCAACAGCTGACGGTTTCACAACAGGAATACCCGCCCCTTTTTCCACCAGGGCTTTCTCCACGTCTTCCCGGGTTATGGCACCTCCTTCACCGGAACCTTTAACAGATGATAAATCAATATTTTTTTCAGCTGCCATTCGTTTTGCCAGCGGAGAAACTTTAAGAGAAGTTTTTATATCGGCGGCTGCCATTCCCCCTGCCGTTGTTTGTATTGCAGGAGTTGGCTGGATTGTTATGATCTTTTCCGGCAGCTTTTTTTCTGTTTTAGGTGCAGTTTCTTTTGCCGGTATAATCAAAGCCATTAATGTTCCCACCGGCACCTTTTCGTTTTCTTTAATTAATAATTTATGAATGGTTCCTTCTTCAAAGACTTCAATGTCAATAAGCCCTTTTTGTGTATCCACGACGGCAATAATATCACCCCGTTTCACAACTGATCCCGGTGAAACCAGCCACTCACAAAGAGTGCCGGCCTCCATATCAGCTCCCAGGCTTGGCATGCAAAATTCAATCATGCTGTAGCATTTTTTTAATTCGTGTTACAATATCTGCCGTTTGCGGTACGCAGGCATCTTCAAGATGTTTGGGGTAGGGCATTGGCACTTCCATTCCGCCCAGCCGCTGAACAGGTGCATCCAGGTCATAAAACACCTGCTCCATAATCCGGGCGCTCATTTCAGAGGATATATTCACCGAGCCCCAGGCTTCTTCCACAAGCAAAACCCGGTGTGTTTTCCTGACCGAAGTCATCACCGTTTTTTCATCGAGTGGACGCAGCACCCTCAGATCGATGACTTCCGGATCCATGCCGGCATCTGCTAATATCCGTGCGGCATCCATGGCTTTATAAACCCCTGCGCCATAAGTAATGATTGAAATGTCTTTCCCTTCTCTTTTCACATGTGCTGTTGTAATATCAACCCTGCCCGAATCTGCCGGTATTTCAGCTTCCAGGTTTAACATGGAATTGGATTCAAAAATCACAACCGGGTCAGGGCTTTGCATTGCGGCGGGTAACATACCACGCGCATCTTCGTGTGTTCCGGCCGACAATACTATTAATCCCGGAATATGCGCGTACATAGGTTCCCAGCTATGTGAATGTTGCGCTGCCAGCTGTCGTCCCAGGCCGGTACTCATACGGATTACAACCGGAACATTTAATTGTCCACCGGACATATGCAGCAGGGTGGCTGCATTATTTACCAGCTGGTCCATAGCAAGCAGACTGAAATTCACCGTCATGAGTTCCACGATGGGCCGCATCCCTCCCAACGCTGCCCCGATACCGGCACCTGTGAAGCCGGATTCAGACAAAGGCACATCCATAATCCGGTCAGGACCAAATTCACCCAGTAGTCCCTTACTCACGGCAAATGCACCACCATAGCGACCCACATCTTCACCCATCAGGAAAACCCGTTCGTTATTTTTCAGGGATTCCCGCAAAGCCTGTTTAAGTGCTTCCCGGTAAGTGATCTTAATATAGCGGTCCGTCGTACTCATGAGCCAATAATCTTTATTAATTTTTCAGCGGAATTACCGGTAATGGTTGGTTCACTGTATACAAATTTTTTCAGATCTTCCACCGGTTCCCAGGTTCCGGCTTCCGCGAAATCCACTGCCTGCTGTATTTCCGCTTCTATTTTTTCTTCCAGATTTTTGAGATCGTTGCTCGTGACAGATTTCGATTCCATCATCCTGTTTTGTAATGCCGGAATGGGATCTTTCTTTTTCCATTCTTCCACTTCCGTTTTTTCCCTGTATAATTCCGCATCAAACATCGAATGTGCGCGGAAGCGGTAGGTATTGCATACCAGGAAAAAAGGTTTGCCGGTAGCCTTCACTTTTTCAACAGCCTCCCTGGCGGCCTGTTCAACGGCCAGTACATCCATACCGTCCACTGACCTGGATTCAATTCCATAGGAGGCACCTTTTTTTTCCAATTCCTGTACGGCATGAGAGTAACGGAGGGCTGTTCCCATGGCATATAAATTATTTTCACATACCATCAGGAGTGGTACATTCCACAGGGCAGCCAGGTTCATGGCTTCGTGAAATTCCCCTTCTGCAGCCGCTCCTTCTCCGAAAAAACAACAGGTAATCTGATTTGTTTTCAGTTTTTTTGATGCAAGGGCCATGCCCACTGCCACGGGCAGGTGACCTGCAACAATCGCGTTACCGCCAAAGAACTTTTTTTCCGCGTCAAACAAATGCATTGATCCGCCGCGTCCGCGGCTGCAGCCTTCCGCCTTTCCGTACATTTCGGCCATGATTGCGCCCGGATCCAAACCACGTGCCAGTGCATGCCCGTGTTCACGATAGGTACAGAGTACATTATCTTCGGGGCGGAGTGCATGGATGACGCCTACGGCAACTGCTTCCTCACCTATATATAAATGAAGGAATCCGCGGATCTTCATTTTGCCATACATTTCAGCTGATTTTTCTTCAAACCTCCGGATAAGCTTCATTTGATAGAGAAGCTGTAACCCCAATGCGCGATCAACGGGTTGAATGGATGATATGACAGAGATGTTTTCCATATTTATCCTGATTTTTCAAGTGTTGAAATATCTCCTTCCGGCAATCCGAGTTCACGGGCTTTCAATAACCTCCTGACTATTTTCCCGCTTTTTGTTTTGGGCAATTCATTTATAAAATCAATTTCTCTGGGTGCTACGGCAGGTCCCAGTTTTTTTCTTGAAAATCCGATAATATCCTGTTTCAGATTTTCATCACCGGTGATACCCCCTTTCAGCACGATAAAAGCTTTTACCATTTCACCGATCAGAGGATCCGGTTTCCCGATCACCGCCGCTTCTGCAACCGCTGCATGCTCCATGAGGGCGGTTTCCACTTCAAAAGGACCAACCATATGTCCTGAGGTTTTGATGATATCATCAGCCCGTCCCACAAACCAGTAATATCCATCGGCATCCGTTTTTGCCAGGTCCCCGGTGATATACCATCCGTTTTGGAAGCATTTGGCATATCGTTCTTCATCATGCAGGTAATTTCGGAACATAGAAGGCCAGCCACTTTTCAATATCAGCGCACCCTGTTTACCGGCTTCCGAGATAAACTGTATTCCGTCTTTTGTTATTTCTGCAACAGCTGCGTCTATTCCGGGCAAAGGTTTTCCCATAGAACCTGGTTTAACCTTCATGGACCGGTAATTGGCAATCATAATACCGCCGGTTTCCGTTTGCCACCAGTTGTCGAGAATAGGCATTCCAAAATTTTCTTCACCCCAAAGCACAGCATCCCCGTGTAAAGGTTCACCCACACTGCAAATCAGTCTGAGCAGGTGAAGATTGAACTGTTCCTTTGGCAGAATATCCATGCGCATGAGCCGCCGGATGGCCGTCGGTGAGGTATACCAGACATTTACTTTATGCTCTTCCAGGAGGGAATACCAGCGCATGGCATCAAATTCTTCCTCATCAATCAAATTGGTAACGCCACAGACCAAAGGTGCAAGCATGCCGTATGAAGTGCCTGTTACCCAACCCGGATCCGCCGTACACCAAAAAACATCTCCTTTATGAAAATCGAGCACATATTTACCAGTAACATAGTGCATGAGCACAGCCTTATGAACATGTAATGCACCCTTGGGCATACCGGTCGTACCACTGGTGAAGTGAAGCAATGCGGGATCCTCCGGATCGGTCGGGGGAATCAGAAAATCCGGACTAGCTTCTTCCATTAACCAGGAAAGTGACAACACCCGGTCGTCCCGGTGTATTGCTTCATCTGTAAGTAGAATGTACCTGAGGGCTGGCAGACGCTCCATCAGTGGTTTTATTTTCTTATCAAATTGGGAAGAAGTTGTAATCAGCACTTTGGCGTCGCCGCGTGAGAGGCGTTGCAATACAGGTTCCGGGCCAAAAACGGAAAATAGAGGACAGAATACGGCTGTTGTTTTGAGTGTGCCCAGTACGGCAATATATAATTCCGGTATACGGCCGGTAAGAGAAAAAACACGGTCACCTTTCACAATTCCCAATGTGGTCAGTATGTTGGCAAAACGTGACGAAAACTGCTGTAAAGCGGAATAAGAATAATCCTGGAAGCTCCTGTCTTTTCGGATCCAGCGCAAAGCGATCCTTTGCGAATCTTCTCCCTTCGCCCATCGGTCGACGGCTTCATGGGCTATATTCAATCCCTTATTATCCGGCAATCCATCCAGGTTTACCTCTTCATTTTTCCATGTAAAGGAATGATAAAGAGAATCATAATCCCTCAGATTGGGATTAACGATCCGGTTTCCGGTTGTTATGGATTGAGACATAAATCCCATATTGATACCGAATGTAAACCCAATACCAGGAGCAATTGATGACCCCGATCATCAACCTGCCTGATTTTGGACGGCAGGAGTAAGGCGGGAAAATATACTGTTGATCGACCGCGACCGCTGACTTTTTCAAAAGTATCTTGTGATATTTTTACCTTCTGCCTCCCGGAGCCGGTGCTGGCCTTGTCATGGACGGCCGCGGCATGGACGGGCGTGGACTTGGAGCCGGGGGCCTCGACTGATTAAAATTGTTTGTCCGCATATTACCCCGGTCACGCAATGCCTGTTGCTGGTTCAGCCGGTTGATTTCCGCCTGCCGGGTCTGATTCAGATTCTGCCAGCCGTCGCCGGTTTTTTCCTGCCAGTTGTTTCCGTCTTTCCGGAATACATTTCCCTGCCGGTCTGTCGTAACATGGTTATCAGGCGCAGAAGGTACCCTGGTAGCCGGTTGCGTGGCCGGGACGCCATTCACAGGCATTCCTGCAGAAGGCCGGACGGATGGAACGACAGCCGCCGGCATTGGCCTGATCCGGTCGGTGGTACTTACCGCATTATTATTTCTGTAAATATTATTGTTGATCGCCATTTTTTCATTTCCACCACGGTAATAGGGCAAAGGTACCGGAGGCTTGTATCCGGGCCGGGGATAATACGGCGGGCGGTAATAGGGGGGATAACCCGGGCGATGGTAATAAGGGGGTCTGTATATCGGCGGGCCCCAATACCCCCGTGATACCAACCTCCGTAGTAACCATAATTGAACCAGCCGGCACTGTAATAAAATCCAATGCTCCATCCATACCACGGATTATACTGCATACCGAAACCATAGGTTACCGGCCTGGGATAATAATAGGGTCCATACCAGGGATAATAATAATAGCCGGTCCCGTATATGACCGTGCCTCCGTAAACAAAACAACCAAAATAACCAGGCGTATAACCTACATATACAAACTGGGGTGTCACATCATAGATGTAAACATATTTTGCATTATAAACCGGTACGGTTGCCGGGATCTTATCAACTTCTGAAGGCCGGGTCACGGCTACCCTCCAGGGACCTTCCGGGCTGAAGGCTTCAAACCAGATCCCGTTTTCAACACAGTAATAGGTGTTATCTGATAATAAAACAGTGGAGCCGGTATTAACAGCATACTGGAGTCCGGTGCCTTCAATGGATGCAAATTTTGGTTCACCATCATAGCTGACATGGGCTGTAGCTGTTAACCGGTCCACTTTGGCCGTCTGCGGTATTTGTGCATCCATAACGGCATCCTGTGCCTGATCCGTCCCGGCTACGCTGGACAATACGGCATCCTTTGCAGAATTCACGGGAATTTTTGCAAAACCATCTGGCAGTTTATCGGATGCTGTGTAAGTCCATGGACCCTGAAGGCTTGCAGACTGATACCATCTGCCTGACAACAAAACATAGTAACGCTGGTCGGTGATATTCATGAACAAGTCGTTGTTCGTGTTTGTCATGTATAACAACGTAGTACCCTGAATGGGTGCAAAATCTGCTTCTCCATTGGATTGGATCAGTTCAGCCGGTTCGGTACTGACAATGATCTCAGGGATCATTTTTGCAGCACTGTCCAATGCCGTTTTATCCAAGTCCTTCATTTCTTTATCCTTAATCGCCTTATCCAGTTTTTCCAGCTTTCCCGGAATGGATTTCTCATATTTCCAGGGTCCCCTGATATCATTGGATGTATACCATTTACCACTGCCGTATAAATAATAAAGTTCTTTGATTTTAGCGATCGTAAAAGCTGTATTCATCACCATTTCAACCCCCATTTCCCCGTTTTCTTTTACTTTGGGTTCACCATCAATGAGGACCAGTGTGGAAGGTTTATTTACATAAATGATCTTTGGCGGAATAGTTGAAAGGCCATCGGCAGAAGTCATAGGATTGCTGTCACTCCCTTCTATAGCTGCTTCCAGCTGATCCAGGGAAATCACCATATCCCATTTTGGAACTTCCCTTTCCAGCAGGGCTTTCAGATTGGCAACACGGGCTGTATTGGTATCACCTGAAAACCTGATGTCGTTCACCTTGATTTGTTTCAGGACCGCCGTACGTTTCGTCCGGTCTGTCTGCAGCCTGGCATCTGCCCAAAGCGCACCAAATACAGGCTCATCCGTACCTTTTTCCAAAATGGCAAAAGCCCCGCGGGCTTTTACAACATCCCCATTGAAACTTTCCACCTGTGGCTGATAAATTTTAATCGTTGTGCCATTGGACCTGATCAGTTTTGGCCACAACTGCTGGGCCTGGGTGAAAGCTGAAGTGAGGAAGGAAATAAGAATGAAACAATACCTGATATACCTGGCCATGATTTACAGTTATCCAAATTTACCCCATTCTGGAAATCCATAAGCCATTTAACCGATAAACGATTCGCTCCGGTATATTAATCCAAATGACATCCCATTTGTTCCGTTTTGTTAATGCAATAGAAAACACGATTCAAAGGGATATCTGTAATGGTTTTACGGTTAAACAGCCTTCCTGCCCGGTATTATTGATATCGTCAGTCTAACTTTATATCAAGGAGTCAGCCATTTCAAAAAGCAGCCGGTCACACATTATTTTTTAAAAAATACAAATATGAAAAAATCAATCATTTTGCATGTAACTTTTTTATCCCTTCTGATTTTATTTACTTCCTGCGGACCTACATTAACAGTTACCACGGATTATGACCGCAACGCGAATTTCAGTCAGTTTAAAACTTTCAAAATAGTAAAACTTGAACAGCAGCTTCAGGCGCTCAGCCAGTTGAACCAGACCCGCATCATCAATGCGGTACAGGCACAGATGATCGCAAAGGGATTTACAGAATCTGAAAATCCCGACATGCTGGTAAACATTGTTACCATTTTAAAGAACAAACAGGAGATTGTAGCCAATACCTACGGTTATGGCGGGGGTTACAGACCCTATGCCTGGGGTGGCGGAAATATGTCTACCACAGTAAATGTGCAGGAATATAAAGATGGTTCTTTAATCGTTGAAATAGTCAATGCATCCACAAAAAAATTGGTTTGGGAAGGTGTGGGCAACAAAGAAATTGATGCCCCTTCAAAAAATCCTGATAAAGAAATACCGGAAGCCGTTCAAAAGATTATGGCAGCATTTCCTCCGGGGACATCTAAATAAGATCACGGTTATTAAGCAGGCACCTGGAGAAAAAGGGAGACTGCTCCCTTTTTTATTTTATTCAATCCGGCAGGTATTCGATGAATATTTAAACAGGATGTTTGGAAAAGTAAAGCTTATAGTTTGAAACCTACTATAAAAAGGAGGGCGATGGTAGCATCTTCATTAAGGGAAGAGTAGAAAAATTTTGTTTCCGCCGCATAGGAGATCCTGGGTTTTGTAATAAAACGGTAGCCCATGGTTACGGCAAAATCAGACAAAGAGGCCGAGCGGGCATTAAAATTATCATTATAACCAGCAGCAGTCACTTTATTATACAAAAGGGATTGGCCTAATGAAAAATCTGAATACAGGTGTTTTGAATATTTCATGGAAAGTACGAGCTGCAGGGGGACAGCCGTATTAACCACGTGTGCTTCGGTAGACTGCTGGGTTGAATTGGCTGTATATAACCGGTAATAACCCGTCTCAAATCCAAGACTTAAAAAGGAGTGCCGGGGCTCCCACATGACCCGTGCCGAGAATGAATAATTGAACGAATTGACAGCATTTTTGAATGTCACCACGTTGTTAAAAAAATAGCTGGGTCCAAGTCCTGCATATACTGCGAATTTTCTATACCTGGGAGTGGCAGCCTGATCGCTTTGGGCGATGGAATGGCCGGTGATAAAAAAGGCAGAGATAGTTATAATCAATTTTTGAATTCGCATAATTTAATATTATGTTAGGAAAATATGGATTCCATTAATCACTTCAGTGTATAGTAATCATAAACTACATATGCCGGATAATCTGAAATAAAACCATCAAACTGCCCGTTTTCAATATAATTTCTGATAAGGGTTTTGTCGTTTAGGGTCCAGCTGACCACTTTGATTCCCTGTGCATGCGCCTGCTCTACTTCGCTTAGAAGTAATCCTCTGGAATAACGGGGCCCCCAGCGCGTGCTTCCGTTATCTATTACATTTTGCAGTTCCAGTTCACACATGGTAGGCAGTCCGGAATCCCGATAGGCAGGATAAGACTGGAATTGTCCAATCACTTTTTCTGATGGAAGATCAGCAAAAATCACTACGTCCCGCCCGGAAGCCGCTGCATGTGCATATGCCTTCTGAACTACGGGGAGCAGGGACTGGAAAACACTATCATCACCTTTTACATCCATCCACATATATTTCATAGTTGTGGAATCAATAAATGCAGTCAATACCTGATCCAGCGAAGGTATTTTTTGCCCATCCACCAGCTGGATATAGTCTTCCAGGAATTTAAAATTGTATTGGTAAAAATCCCCGGATAAAGGACTTTTTTTGGTTAGGCGTACATCGATATTGGGATCGTGAATGCAAATGGGAATTTTATCTTTGGTGAGATGGATATCAAACTCAATTCCGTTTACCCCATAATCTTCATCATTCAGAACGCCTCCAAGTGAATTTTCAGCAAATGGCGGATTGGCGGTTGTTTGTACCCCATGATGGGAATAAATTTCAAATTCGTGCGTCAAAACATAATTCGAGAATGGTTTTTCAAATTTGAAGCTGAGCGGTGTGGGGTTTCCATTTCCGTCCACAATATTTCCATCCAATGCCAGGTTGCTGATATCTCCGGTTTTCAGAAATGCTGTCGCCTCATCTTTCGGAATGCTGAAGTTTATCAAACCCTGCGTTTCATTTTCAGAATACCTCCAGAACCCGGAGAATTTTAAGGAACTGTCTGCAGGGTTCAATCCATATTTCAGGATGATAAAAATACCGGACTGATTGCTGAAAAAAGATACCCGGTATTTGGAGGCTTTACATACAAATTGGGACCCCAGGGCATTACTGCCGGAATTCAGGGCGTAAATGCCTTCCATCTTCTTCATAGAAGTGTCAGAAATGAAAATGGTGTTTCCGATATTTATTGGCGGTTGCAGGACAATCTGATTTTTCGAGCAGGAGATGAAAAAGGATAAAACGATTAAATATTTATATATGTGTCGGGTGGTCATAAATCTGTTGTTTCAATTATAAGTTAATACCTATCTGGAACTCAGGGAACCAATACCTTTTTTGATTTACAGGAAAAGCCGGCCAGGCAATGATATGGTATCGCAGATAATACCATTTCATTGCAAACACCAGTGCCCGCTTATTAAATAATCTTTGTTCAAAACTTGCGGTGAAACTATACCCGTTGATAAAGGAAGTTGTGTAGGGAATTGCATTTTTACCTTCGATGAAATATAAGGCATTCGTCCAATATAATTCGCCCCGTATGGTAACAGCCGTTTTATTGAATGCATGTCCCAGTGTAACCGATGGCTGTTGCTCCCAGCCAGTTAAGGATGTAGCAAAGCCAAATTGATTCAGGATGCCATAATCAAAAGCCACCTGCCATCCCAACCCGATATAATTGTTGTCCATTTTATAATTCCAGAAAGGTCCCAGTTTGACCTGATTGGAAATAATCATGCTGGCCAGGCCAGCCTGCAAATTAAATCCCTTCGGTAAAGTATATTTTCCCTGGTAGGAAAACATAGGAGCCGTAATATTATCCAGCGTCCAGTCCTGCGGCGTAACCACGTATAATACTGAGATGGATGATGAATAATGTCCGCCCGGTAACGGTTGGGGCAGGAAGAAACTGGCTTCATGTATATTAAATGTGTCAACCTGCTTTTTCTGTCCAAAACCAATCAGGCTAAGAAAAAGCAGGAAGTTTACCAGAACGAGTCTGCTGACCCTATAGTTACTGTATGTATTCACTCAATATTTTTTTAAATTATTTTAAATCAGGGAGGGATTAATTCAGGCCGGAGTTTCCGGCAACAGCTGCATAACTTACCGGGTAATGAAATCCGTCATGAATAAGCAACTGTAATTTAATGGCTGCTTAACCATGTTGAAAGGTAATTTAATAACCATTTAATTGTCTTTTGTTAACCCATTTAACCGATAAATAAAGGGGAAATCAGTTTAGTAACTAAATCCACACTACATTGAAAAAGATATGCCCTTTTTTTTAACTCGCAAATAATATTACTGCCTGTTCCTGCATATGTTCTTTTTGGCCTGGTGTAATACGGGCGTAATTTTTTGATTTACGGTTAAATACCTGGTTGAAGCGCGTTCGATTTTACAATAAGGTACCTTTAGAAGATCCGGGGTATTTACATCATTTTTATATTAAAGTTTATGAGCGTAATATCATTGAATTACATGCGGTGTATTCAAAATTCCGGCTTGATATGAATACGCTTCAAACAGAACTTGGCCTGGTGAAAGCCAGGTTTCCGGAGTATCAGCAAATCATTGACTTTTTATACAGAAGAGATCCTGATTTCAAATCACTCTGCGCCGATTTGTTTCTTTGCACAAATATGATTCATGGGTTTACACTTGAAATGGAAGAAATAAAGCAGGCGTTAGCTGAATACCAGGATATTGTCAATGAATTGGAAATTGAATTATCAATGGTGATTAAAAACGTCGAAACAGGAAATTAAGCGTTTTTTTCATGGGAGTGAACATTTTAAAACCCCGTTGTCGTAAAAGAGGAACGTACGGGTCGTTTGCCCGGTACATTCCACCTCAAAAAACCCGCCCGAATTCCAAAGTAAATACTCATTCTGTTTAAGGGAATCATTGTATTTTTTGATATCCTTTTGAGATATCCTGTTTTCTTTACTTCCTGCGCCACTGATGATATAATGAATGCTGTCCGGAGTATAAAAATACTGGAGTGCATGCACATGCCCGCTCGTATAATAAACACCGGGGTACCGACGCAGAACCTCACTGATCCTGGATGCCATCAGATGGTAGGAGGGAAAGCTGGAATTGGATGCTTTTATACGCGCAAAAAGATATGGATGTTTTAACTTCCTGTTATAGGGCCCTTTTAAATAAACGGGGTGGTGTCCGATTACAAATATTTTTTGTTTCAGCAGATAACCCTCTTTGATAACACTGTCCAGTTTTCCGTAAAACAGATTTTCTTCTGCCGGAATCGCGCCCTTTTTAATTCCAGTCTGAATGATCCGGTAGGTATCGATAAAAATCAGCCGGATTTTTTTATGGTTTAGTTCTACCCATTCCGGTCCGTAATCTTCATTTTGCGGCAGAAAAACCTTGCCCGGGTTGGTGATACTGGTATTCTGCTTCAGATTTTCTTCAATGAAATATTCTTCCATGGCCAGTTTATGTTTCCCTTTCTCATATGTTGTGCGGTTCCACCAGTCATGATTACCCGGTGTGAAATAAACAGCACCCTGGTAATGATCCGCCAGCCCGAGTTGAGACCTTATTTTATCCATTGTATTCCGTGAGCTGTCAAATCCTTTGAATCCAAAGGGAATGATACCCCCTAAGAGGTCTTTATAACAATTATCACCGAGGAAAATAACTGCACTGTTCGGATGACTGATTAATTCCCTTCGGAGATTCTTCAGCGTTTCCCCGGATTCTGTATGATCCCCGGCATCACCCACGAGGTATATATTAAAGGTATCCTGAGACGAAGCGGTTTGAATGCTGAAAAATATTGAAAAAAGCACGTTCAGATAGAACCTGGCCTGACTGAAAAATTTCATGCTTTTTTTAAATGCAAGATGCAGATTATTTTTAATAGCCCGCCTGAATATTGGATTCTGATTATTCATTGTGAATTACCGGATTCGCAGGTCGAAAACACCGGCGTTTTACAGTTAAATATCGTCCGGTATGGATTGCCCGGGCTTTAGTGGTAATTTAAAAGTTGTTTCAGCCTGATCCCTGTACCCTTTACGAATAATAAGCTTATGGCACGGCAACCTGAAAAGAATGCAAAATGTGGTGAATTTCCAGGCATTAATACCCAAGGGTTGAACGGGTTTTGAATTTAAAAATAGTTGTATGAGCCGGGATCATTTGTATTTTTAAATAATAAAATAAGAATACAAATTTATATGCAACAGATTACAGGTGCATTATTGCTGTTAATTACCATCTGCATATCTTCCTGTGGATCCGGAAAAGAATTGAAAGAATCCCAGGCAAAATCAGACAGCCTCGGGGGAGTGATTAACCAGCTCAACAGCCAGGTTGACCAGTTCAACAGCCAGGTAAGTCAATTGAAAGTATTGCAGACTGCAAACGATTCTATGATCAACCGGCTGAAAATTCAAAATGCCGTTGCCATGCAGGAGGCTTACGATTGCAGACGTGCAAAAGAAGCAGCAGCCGGCAGGATGGAGGAGTTGAACCAGGCCCTGGCTGCAAATGGGTTATCCATGAAGGAAATTCAAAGGAAAGTGGCGGACACCCTGAATGAATTTGCCAATGCCGGCGTGGAAGTCTCCTATAAAAGCGGTGTGGTTGATATATCCTTGCAGGACGATTTATTGTTCAATACGGGAAGTGCCCGGCTGGGTAAAAAGGGAAAGGAAGCGCTTGCGGTGGTGGCCAGGGTATTGAATGAATATCCAACTCTGAAAATTTTTGTTGTCGGGAATACCGATTCTATACAGGTTACCAAAGGATTTACAGATAACTGGACTCTAAGCACAGAAAGAGCCAATAGTGTAGTACGAGAATTGCGGGATCAATACCAGGTGACCATGGACCGGGTTACATCCGGCGGAAGAGCTAAATACAATCCTGTTGCTGATAATATAACCTCCGAAGGCAGGGCAAAGAACAGGAGAACCGATATTATCCTGAACCCGGATCTGTCCGGATTATGGGACCTGATTGAAAAACAACAATAGCTTCCCGGGATTACCGGCATGAGTGGCACTCCCGTTACTGGAAATCTGAAAATCACTTTACTTACCCCCAGGGTGGTACTGTCAGCCTGCATAAAAAATATAAGGTGAGCAGAGTTTGCATGGATCTCTATTTGTATTCTCCTTTTATGTAATTAACATCAGCTTTCATTGAATAATTTCGCGAATTATTCTTAATTTAAACGGGTGATAAGGGATTTTGTAGTGCAATGGCTATATAAAAAAGTTCAAGATGAAATGGTATACCCTGTTGCTGATATTCTCTTTGTCTGCATGCAAAACAAAAGGACCTGCCTGTTTAATAGATGCCACGGATATCCTCAAATCTGCCCCCGGGAAATTAATAGCCATCAAAGACAGCAGCTATAAAATAACGGCACTTTATGATGCGGGATGGGATAGTTTAAAAGGCGGTGCGTATCTTTTTTATCCAAACGAATTCCTCAAATCCTATACCTTTTACCAGAACCGGCAACCTGTTTACAGTGAAACATACGATGAACATGGATTCCTGGTGAGTACAAAAGGTAGTCCCATGGTGGACCGGGTGATCAACGAACTGAATAATGATTCCGTATATGTACAGGTATATTTTTTTAAAATGATGAAATCCTACCAGGATTTGAATATCAGGATTAATAACAAAACATCTTCAGATTATATATTACAGAATGACTCCGTGTTTTCAAATATGAAATCGGTCACTTTCGGGATCAATATCAGCGACCTGAATACGATAAATATGTATTCAAGAATTAACTACCTGGATGATTGCTCCAAAATTGAACATATTTTAAATGATTCCCTTTTCCTGGTAAAAGATCCGCAAAACGGACTGGTTCCCGCCTTGTCAAAATAGTCATGCTTTACACATCAATATTGATTATTGAATTCAAGGGCAACCTGGTTTAAATAGTCTGTTGAAGCAGTGGTTTTTCCGTTTTGAATTAATACCCGGTAACGAAAACGGATACTGTCGCCCTTCTTCAGTTTCAGGTTCAGGGAATATTTACCGTTGGTAAACTGGTATGCTCCCAGGGGATTTGCAGCGAACAAGCCATATCCGCGGGCATGCCAGAACGTGGGATATCCCGGGTTTTTTTTATGATCAAATATGATAATACTCACTGAATCCTTTCCGATTTTACCAAATACTTTACACCATTCGGCCCGTGTACTCCAGACTGCATCACCCCGGACGCCCCTGCTGGTCAGATAATTCCCGGTGGCGGTGGTATCTCTTTTTATAAGGGTAATATTTCCCTTATTATCAGAAAAACTTTGATCTGCCGTGCCGGGGATCTGCAATTCATGGGCCAGGCGCAATCCCAGCAAGCCATCTTTTGCATCCGAAAATAAAACATCGGTATCTGCCTTCAGGTCTGTAATACGATCAATGATCCTATCCTGGTCTTGACCGCCGAATTGAAAGCGCGTTGTTTCTTCCAGCAGCACCTGGTTACGCTGGTTCACCCAGTTGGCATGATACCGCAGAATTCCTGTAGGTCCACTTGAAATTTCCAGTATGCTGTCTGTTTTTATCCAGCCGTATAATGATTTTTTTTCCGTGGGAATGGCAAAGGAATTGTTCCAGAAATCAAGTCCGTTTACATTCTCATATGTAAACCAGAACCCCAGGTGATGTGGATGGTCTGTTGGTTCGCCGGGCCTGGGATTCATGGGAAATCCACGTGTGACGGGAACTTCGGCCGCATCAAAGATGGGATATAAAACCGGCTTCTCGAGGCTGTCCGGGTATAAAAAACTGGTGAATGCAGAAGATCCTATATAAACGTTCACCCGGTTTTGATTTTTTACTTTTACCAGTTTCACTTCAGTTGATTGCTGGGCGACTAACAGCAGGGGAGTGAGGCTGAGGTATAAAACGAATTTCCAGGGAATCATGGATTCAGATTGGGGTTATCAATATTGGAAAGGCCTGCTACCGGCCATTACTTCCTGGGTTTTTTCATCAAAAGTTACTTTGGCCCCGGTGTGAACCGCTGCATTGGTCATGATCGTGGCAATAGAATGACTATAACCTGCTTCCACCGGCGCATGGGGCTGTTTCCGGCTGCGGACGCATTCCATCCAGTTACGGATATGGGCCGATGTTAGTCTGTCCCCTCCCGTATTTGCGGAGGCAACTACTTTTTCCGTATTTGATAAATCCAACTCAGGAAGCAGGTTTGCCTGCATATGCATGGCATCTGCGAAATGTTTGGTAAGACCACCTGCAGGCGTAACTTTATTCGTATTGAGGTTCAGTTCACCGCCATTTGAGTAATAGATTTCGGAAGGGTTTTCCGTTCCATTATCCATGCGGGACTGGAAACTAACCTGGAAACCTGAACCCGGGTCATCTGCAGGACCATAATCAAATGCCGCCGTCAGCGTATCCCAGTTTTTTCTTCCATCCTTCCACATGTAAATACCTCCGTTCGATACCACCGAACGCGGGTGCTGCAGGCCGGTAAACCAATGCACTGTATCAATCTGGTGACTCATCCACTGACCGGGTAATCCGGATGAATAAGGCCAGAACAAACGGAATTCGAGGTATTTATTTGCGTCGAAAGGAACTTCGGGCCGGTTGATCAGGAATCGTTTCCAGTCGGTGTCTTCTTCCTTTAACAGGGGAACCAAGTCAGGTCTGCGCCAACGTCCGGGCTGGTTTACGTTCCAGGTCAATTCTACCATTACGATATTCCCGAATTTACCGGAACGGATAAATTCGTTTGCTGCCTGGTAATTGGCTCCGCTTCTTCTCTGGGAACCGATCTGGACGATTTTGCCGGACGCTTTTATTGCTTTGAGGGCAGCCCGGTTATCTTCCATGGTTTCAGCAAATGGCTTTTCTACATAAGCATCACATCCGCCTTCCACAGCCTGTATCGCGTGCCGGGCATGCTGGAAATCTGCCGTGCTTATGAATACCGCATCCACCAGTTTCCTGTCGTATAATTCCTCATTATTCCTGCAGGCCACAATATCGTGTTGCATTTTTTGCTGCCACCGCGCGGCCCCTTCTTCGCGCCGGCGGTTCCAGATATCTGATACAGCCACGATATCGAAATTCAGTTCTTTATAATGATTCATAAAACAGGGCATATGGGTGTCTTTATGCCTGTCTGAAAATCCGACGACTCCGACACGGACCCGTTCGTTGGAACCTATGATCCGGTTATAACTGGCTGCCGTAAAACCTGACTGCGCGATGAAAACACCGGAAGTGGCAAGGGCTGAATTTTTTATAAAGGCTCGTCTGGAATTTTTCATTGGCTTTTATTTTTTATCGTTAACTAAAGATAGTGTTTTGTAAAAATAATTTGAAGGCTTCCATTCCCGGGAACCCGGTGCCTGGCTGTCCGGATTTTCATCCAGCAGTCAACCCTCAGTTTGATGTCCTGTTTTCTGCAGCAGAAGAGATATTAAATACGGGAGAATAAAAGACTGATTTGAATAACCGCAAAGACCGTTGTCTTTACAAACAAATTTTAGTACCGAATATCAAAATGGGGTTCATACCAGCTTTGGAACTTCTTCCAAAATCCTCCGGAGAAATTGGGAGGATTCATTTTTTTTAGGATTAGCCATATCGTGGAGCGTGATCTTGTCCAGCAGCTGATCGACTGTATATTGTACCATCTGCCATAAGGAGCGGGCAGAACAATCAACTGAATTGGTACATAATTTCACAGAACCTGTATGCTGACCACAAAAATCCTTGTCGTATAGGACACCGCCCAGGGCCTGGAGCACATATTTTATTTTTATTTCCCTGGAAGGTTTGGCCAGCACATAACCACCCTTATATCCCGGTGTACTGTTGATAAACCCTGCCATGCGCAGGGTTCTGGTAAGTTTGGCTACATAGTGACTGCTCAGGCCCTCTGCCTTGCTGAGTTGCGGAATACTCATGCCATCTTCGGTTTCGCAACCAGCGATCCGGATGAGGACCCGTAGACCAAATTCTTCCTGTGCAGTAATTTTCATATTGTTATTATCAGATGGTTTGCCTTCGTTTCAATCCATTCTTTTTTTACAACCAGCCCAGTTCCACCTGCGCGACTTCTGACATCCTGCTTTTATCCCAGGGCGGCGTCCAGGTAACGGCAACATGCACATCGTTCACACCTTCTATTTCCCTTAATTTCTGGTCCACTTCCACGGGTAGTGACTGTGCAGCGGGGCAACCCGGAGCAGTTAATGTCATTACGATCTGCACATTATTAATGGGCAGGATATTGATTTCATAAATCAGCCCCAGCTCATAAATACTCACCGGGATTTCCGGGTCAAAAATCGTTTGTAATTTTTCTATAACTTTTTCCCGCAAATCGTCCATAACCTAATTTTTTGTAGGAACCGGATCTTTTATTTTAAATGCCAGGGCGTAGTGTTTCATTTGTTTTACCATATTCAACAGTCCGTTCGAACGGGTCTGGGCCAGGTGCGTGGTCATTCCGATCTCCCGGATAAAGTCCAGCCTGGCTTCAATGATTTCATCCGGGGTTCTGCCCGATAATACCCGGATGAGCATACTGATCAGCCCCTTCACAATCATCGCATCACTATCTGCCTCGTAAAACAGCTTCCCGTTTTGAAATCCGGCCACCAGCCATACAGATGACTGGCAACCCTTTACCCGGTTTTCGTCGATCTTGTATTTTGGATCCAGGGGAGGCAGTCTTTTTCCCATGTCGATGATATATTCATATTTATCATCCCAGGAATCAAAGAGGGCAAACTCTTCAATGATTTCTTTTTCTGTTTCCGTTATACTCTTGTCCGGATTCATTTTATGATAAAATTTTAACCACCCGCTGTAAGCTTTTCACCAATTCATCAATTTCATCCCTGGTGTTATATACCGCAAAAGAGACCCGTACCGTACCGGGAATGGAAAACCGTTCCATCAGGGGCTGGGCACAATGGTGACCCGTTCTCACAGCGATGCCCCGGTTATCGAGCAATATACCTATATCCTGGGGATGGGCATTGTTGATGACAAATGAAATCACGCTCACTTTTTCCTTAGCTTTTCCGATGATCTGCAACCCGGGTATTTTTACAAGCTCACTTTGTGCATATTCCAGCAGATCCTGTTCATGCCGTCGGATTTCCTCTTTTCCGGTGGTATTAATAAACTGGATAGCTGACCGGAAAGCGATCACATCGCCAATGTTGGGTGTACCGGCTTCAAACTTATAAGGCAGGTCGTTGTAGGTTGTTTTTTGAAAACTTACTTCTCTGATCATTTCACCGCCTCCCAGGAAAGGAGGCATGGCCTCCAATAATTGTTTTTTTCCGTAAAGCACCCCTACACCGGTAGGCCCGTACAGTTTGTGCGCAGAGAACGCAAAAAAATCGCAATCCAGGTCCTGTACATCAATATCCAGGTGTACGGCAGATTGTGCCCCATCTACCAAAACAACCGCACCCAGGGCATGGGCAAGGGCCGTTATTTGTTTTACCGGGTTTACGGTTCCAAGTGCATTCGAAACATGCACAATGGAGACCAGTCTGGTCTTTGGCCCCAGTAATTTCTCATATTCATCCATTAATAATTCACCATTCCTGTTAATTGGAATTATTTTCAGAACCGCATTCTTTTCTTCGCAAAGGATCTGCCAGGGAACTATATTGGAATGATGTTCCATGGTGCTGATCACAATCTCATCACCTGCCCTGATATTTGCCCTTCCCCAGGAATATGCAACCAGGTTGATGCTTTCCGTAGTACCCCTTGTAAAAATGATTTCTTCCCTGGAAGGGGCGCCGATAAATGACTGTACTTCGTCACGTGTCAGTTCAAATGCTGCTGTCGCTTCTTCAGCCAGGGTATGAATGCCCCGGTGTATATTGGCATTATAGTTTGTATAATAATGCATGAGCGTATCCAGTACCTGTCTGGGTTTCTGGCTGGTCGCGGCATTGTCCAGGTAGATGAGCGGCCAGCCTTTTACCTCCCGGTTCAAAACCGGAAACTCCTGCCGGATGGCCGTTATATCCAATGGCTTTGATATGATGAGCGGGGCATTCATGATAAATCCTTTTCCAAACGATGGTTAATCAGTTTCTCCACATATCTACGAAGGGGTTCGGGTTTTATTTGTTCCAGGATGTCTGACGCATAGGCGCTGAGCAGTAAATTCCGGGCTGTTTTTTCTGAAATGCCGCGGGATTGCAGATAAAAAAGACCTTCTTCATTGAGCCGTCCCACTGTGCAGCCATGGGTGCACTTTACATCATCCGCAAAAATTTCCAACTGGGGTTTGGTATTCACGCTACAGGAATCGGAGAGCAGTATGTTCTTATTACTCTGATAGGCATTTGTTTTTTGCGCAGGCTGGCGTACATATATTTTCCCGTTGAATACACCCGTTGCCTGCTCGTTCAAAATGCCTTTGTACAATTCATTACTCAGGCAATTGGGTTTGATATTGTCAACGATGGTATGGTTGTCAATATGACTCCGGCCAGATTGAAAATAGAGTCCGTATAAGTGCGCTTCACAATTTTTTGCGTCAAGAACCACATTCAGGTTGTTACGTACAAGGCCCCCGTTCAATGAAATGGTGACGGCATGGGTAAAACACCTGCCGATCTGACGGATATGGGTGGTGCTGACCTGGTTGGTATGAGGTCCGTCGTTTTGAATTTTATAATATTCAAGCCTGGCTTCATGATCTACGATAATCTCCATGACCTGGTTGGTAAAACTTTCATTGTTTCCCAGGGTGGCATAGTTTTCAACTACCTGCAACCGCGCCCCTTCATTTACAAACATCAGGCTGCGCGGTTGCGAAAGAATATTTACTGAACGGGCATCGGTAATATGATAAATGTAAATAGGATGTTCTACATGTTGTTCTTTATCCACATGAATGAATACTGCCCCATGTACGAATGCAGTATTTAAAGCATTGATACCATCCTTCTGGTACTGTCCGCTGTCGCCCAGCCATTTGGATACAGTTTCGCGGAAACCATTTTTAGCTGCTTCTTCCAAAGGCAGTACCTGCAGACCGGAAGAACGTATCCGGGAAAGGGCAAATGAATAGAATCCATTTACAAACACCATCTCACTGGCCTGTTCATGGCCGGGTAAACGAAGACTTTTCAGGTCATCTGCTGAAATGGAACCGGTCAGCGGATCAGCAGGCAGCTGAAATTCCCTGTTGAATAAACCGGCAACCCGGGTATATTTCCATTCCTCATTTTTTGAACCTGGAATGCCCATTTGGGAAAATGCCTGGAATGCATGTTCCCGCAGTTTATCCAGGCCGCCCTGATCCTCCTGGGGTTGGAGCTGTTCAAATCTTTCTTTAAAATATGCGAACGTATTCATGATGAACTGATTGATCCTCGCATTTAAGCGACTTCTGCCTTGTTTTCATTTTTTATAAAATCATACCCTCTTTCCTCAAGCTCCAGGGCGAGTTCCTTGGTACCGGATTTCACGATTCTTCCATTATATAATACGTGCACAAAATCCGGAACAATATAGTCGAGTAAACGCTGGTAGTGCGTAACGACCAGGATGGCATTGTCTTTATTCCGCAATTTGTTGACTCCGTTGGAAACGATCCGGATTGCGTCAATATCCAGGCCGGAATCCGTTTCGTCCAGGATAGCCAGCCGGGGTTCCAGCATGGCCATCTGAAATACTTCATTGCGTTTTTTTTCGCCCCCGGAAAACCCTTCATTCAGGGAACGGCTTAATAAGGTTTGTTCGATGTTGACAAGTGCCATTTTTTCTTTCATCTTTTTAAGAAATGAAACTGCGTCCAGGGGCGCTTCTCCCCGGTATTTGCGTATTTCATTAACCGCCGTTTTTATAAAGTTCACTGTATTTAATCCCGGAATTTCCACCGGGTATTGAAAAGCGAGAAACAGACCTTCCGCAGCTCTCTGCTCTGGCGACATTTCCAGCAGGTCCTTTCCCAGGAATTCCACGGTACCATCGAGGACCTCGTAATCACTGCGGCCGGCAAGTACGGAAGCGAGGGTGCTTTTACCGGACCCGTTGGGACCCATGATGGCGTGAACTTCCCCTGTTTTAATGTCAAGGTTGATCCCGTTTAAGATTTTTTTTCCTTCAATACCTGCATGCAAATTCTGAATCGTCAACATAATCTTTCTTTATAATTATTAGTTCTCTTAATTTTCCCGATAACGGATGACCTGTAAATTACCCTACACTTCCTTCCAGACTGATTGCTAAAAGTTTTTGGGCTTCCACCGCGAATTCCATGGGAAGCTGGTTCATCACTTCTTTGGCAAATCCGTTGATGATCAGGGCCACAGCAGTTTCGGTATCTATGCCCCGCTGGTTACAGTAGAAAATTTGGTCTTCCCCGATTTTGGATGTGGTGGCTTCGTGTTCAACCACCGCTGTATTATTTTTTACCTCTATATAGGGAAAAGTATGAGCCCCGCACTTATCTCCGAGCAACAGGGAATCACACTGGGAAAAGTTCCTGGAATTTGATGCATTCTTGCTCACGTGTACCAATCCCCGATAGCTATTATTGCTGAACCCTGCTGAAATACCTTTGGAAACAATGCGGCTGCGCGTGTTTTTTCCCAGGTGCATCATTTTTGTACCTGTATCGGCCTGCTGATAATTATTGGTTACGGCAACCGAATAAAATTCACCGGCAGAATAGTCGCCTTTTAAAATGACGCTGGGATATTTCCAGGTAATCGCTGAACCGGTTTCTACCTGGGTCCAGGATATTTTTGAATGATTTCCTTTGCAGATGCCTCTTTTCGTCACAAAATTATATACCCCTCCGCGTCCCTGTTTATCGCCCGGGTACCAGTTTTGAACAGTCGAGTATTTGATTTCCGCATGCTCCATCGCTACCAGTTCAACCACAGCGGCGTGTAACTGGTTTTCGTCACGCATCGGTGCGGTGCATCCTTCCAGGTAACTCACATAACTTCCTGCCTCGGCAACGATCAGGGTTCTTTCGAACTGACCGGTATTTTCTGCATTGATCCTGAAATAGGTTGAAAGTTCCATAGGGCAACGAACTCCTTTGGGTATATAACAGAAAGAGCCGTCGCTGAATACAGCGGCATTCAGTGCAGAAAAATAATTATCCGTAACGGGAACTACAGAGCCCAGGTGTTCCCGAATAAGATCCGGGTGTTCCTGGATGGCTTCACTCATGGAACAAAAGATGATACCAAGTTCGGCCAGTTGACCTTTAAAGGATGTACCGATGGATACACTGTCTATAACAGCATCCACCGCAACGCCAGTTAATCTTTTCTGCTCTTCCAGGGAAATGCCCAGTTTTTCAAAGGTCCGGATCAGCTCCGGGTCAATTTCATCCAGGTTTTTGGGGTTGATTTTCTGTTTGGGTGCAGAATAATAAATGATATCCTGGTAACTGATCGGCGGGAATTTGATATTGGCCCATTCCGGCGTTTTCATGGTCAGCCAGTGACGATAGGCTTTTAAACGCCATTCCAGCATCCACTGGGGTTCCTTTTTCCTTGCTGAAATAAAGCGGATGACATCCTCATTCAGACCCTTGGGTGCTTCATCGGCTTCAATGTGGGTTACAAATCCGTATTTGTAGTCGCTGTAAACCGTTTTTTCTATCGTACTCAGTTCATCTTCAGCGTCCCGGGATTTAACTTGAATGAGTTCTGTTTTCATTCAGCAAATTTACGAAACCGTTTATACTAAAAAGTATAAACAGAGTATTTTCTTTCCCGATTGAATAAAAACAGGGGATTATATGAGCGTTCATGCTCTGACCGGCAATCTGAATTCTGAAGGTTGAATCCCGGGACTCACCTGAATTATGAGTTCAGAAAACCATATCCTATCTGGAAAACCGGGAAAAAAAGTTTTAGAACTGATGTAGAATATATTTTATATCTATCTAACTTTCAAATGCTTATGAGGATTCATATTATATAAAACTTCATATTACAGGTTCCCCCTTGCCGTTGATTTTATCTCAAATGCAGAAATTTTCTTTTAGGGAACAGGATATCCTCGGCAGTTTCATAACCTTCTTCAGCGACCCTGTGAAGTTTTCTTTTTGATTTTTCTCTTTTTTTCAGGTACATAATCAGGACCAGGGTCCCGGCTATCCCGGCTACGATTAGTAATTTCCTTGTTTTCATAATATCATTCTGCAGAATTGTTTAGTCAACCCCATAAATTCCGGTTGTATCTTTGTAAAAATCATGCCCGGTTTCCGCACAATCCGTCCCGCTGAATTTATTAACGACATTTATACAACTTATGAACCATTCCTGTTTATTCAACCATATATTTTATGCCCTTCCGGTTTAAAACACTTACTTTTTGTCATAAACTGGCTTAACTTATAGAATCCGGTGTGGCCGTCCTGGTGGATAACCATTATTTCCCTTTCCGCCATTCAACTGTTCCTTGTTTTTGCTTTGATGCATATTGTAATCTTCCTGAACTGCCGCAGACTGATCAAACAATTTCCCGTATCTGCCTTCCTGCAAGAATATACCGCCGTGGTTCATCATATCGCATTATTAAACAGGTACCGCAAATTCTCAGGAAATACATCATTGGCATACTCGTTGATTGCAAATTCCACAACCGGAAAGCATACAAACACCCGGGGATAAAGATGATTCAATTATTTAATAATCAATAAAAAGGGAAAGTAATTTAAGATTTAGCAGCAGCTGCAAATTCCCTGAATGCTTTAATTGTCTGCTGCAGGGATTCTTCCATTTGTTTTTTATCCAGCAATTCAACCTGGTATAAACCACCGGGCAAAAGACTTACCAGGATCTCATGATGCGGACCGCTGGCGATATAAGGGTTTTGCCCGATAAAAACGGGATGCATTTCATATTTGGTTACTATTTTCTCTACCTGCTCCAAGCTTAAATCATGCATTTTTATGGACATGCAAAGGGTTTATATAAAGTTCTGGAAAATCTGCCTGAATCAGAAGCAAACGAACGGTTGAATTATAAACCTAATGTTAATAACCCATTTTGCCGGTCTGGCTGTAAATGCAACATCTTTCCTTTATACCGTTTTTAAACGCAAAAAATTATGCAGGAAGAATTACATTTGCCACATGGCAGTATTGAAAAATGTGCAGTTTTCGAAATTGATTAAAGCAGAAGGAAGATTGAGGGAATTCAATTTCAGGAAGAGTAATGGTATCGCAGGACCCGTATATCACGTTGATGTGAGTGATGATCGCGGAAACCGGTATTATATCAATTTGCTCCTGGAAGATAATACCTGGACGGTGCAGGAAAAAAATCTTCCGGCCTGGATCCAGGAAGCGGTTGCCCAGTTTCACCCGGCCATACTGGAACAAGAAGTTTAACCTCCCCGTTCAACACGTTGTTTGCATCCCGACGCATAACATGCGGTTTTTATTTAACATATCCTGAGTAAGACGGCGAAACCGTTATGAATAAAAACAGACTGGAAGCTTTCAGTGATGGTGTCATTGCTATCATCATTACGATCATGGTACTGGAAATTAAAACACCCCACAATACCAGCTGGGCGGCACTGGAAGAACAGTTGCCGGTCTTTTCAAGTTATCTCCTGAGTTTTGTTTTCATAGGAATCTATTGGGGAAACCATCACCACCTGATGAATGCCGCCTCGCATGTAAATGCCGCGATTATCTGGTCAAATATGAACCTGCTGTTCTGGTTATCCCTGATACCGTTTGCAACCGGATGGATGGGAGAAAATCATTATGCGCAGAATACGGTGATTCTATATGCTATCCTGCTCCTTTTATGTGGGATCTCCTTTACTATACTGCAGATTTGCATTGAACGAATAACTAAAAATAATCCGAAATTGGTCCATGCATTTGCCTGTGTAAGAAGAAAGGGTATTTTTTCAGTGGTATGTTATAGTCTGTCCATTGCAGCTGCACATTACAATACTTTAATCTCTGCCATTCTTTTTTGCATCGTTGCCGTGCGCTGGCTGATTCCCGACAGAAGTATTGAAAAAGCGATTAGTAAATAGGGCATTCATGCAATCTTTAGCCGGACAATTACAATTTGTAAAACTGATTCTGTAAAAAAAACCTGAAATGCGAATTTGCAAATCAGGCTTTTTGTTGAAAGTTGAAAGGACTATGATTTAATTTTAATCTCCTTTTTTTCAGGTTTTCAGTTTATAACGTTGCCAGGTCTATCACGAACCGGTATTTCACATCACCTTTCAGCATTCTGTCATAAGCACTGTGAATATCCTGGATATTGATTAATTCAATATCGGATACAATATGATGTTCTGCGCAGTAATCGAGCATTTCCTGGGTTTCGGGCAGGCCGCCGATCAGTGATCCGGCCATACTTCTTCTTCCCATGATCAATGTGAAACCATAAATTTCTGCCGGTGTAGGAGGTGCGCCCACACAAATCTGCACTCCGTTGGTTTTAAGAAGGCCCAGATACTGATTATAATCATGGGGGGCAGAAACCGTATCGATGATAAAATCAAAGGAGCCCTGAATGGCTTTCAATTGTTCGGGATCCTTAGTCAGTACAAAATTATGGGCACCCAGCCGCTCGGCATCGGCTTTTTTGGATGGGGATGTGCTGAGCATGGTCACTTCCGCACCAAAAGAAACACCGAATTTCACAGCCATATGTCCCAGTCCGCCAAGTCCGAGTACGGCCAGTTTATGACCTTTCCCCACTTTCCAGTGACGTAAAGGTGAATAGGTGGTGATGCCTGCACAGAGCAGGGGCGCTACATTCTGCAACGGAAGTTTATCTGAAATACGGAGTACAAAGTCCTGGTCTGTCACAATCATTTTTGAATAACCTCCAAAAGTGGGTGTTTTCCGGTCCTGTTCAAATCCATTATAGGTCGGCGAATTTCCGTTCAGACAGTATTGTTCCAGCCCCTCCCTGCAGTTTTCGCAGGTTCTGCAGGAATCTACCAGGCAGCCAACGCCTGCCAGCTCACCCACCTTAAATTTTTTCACATCAGATCCGACCCTGGTTATTCTCCCGACGATTTCATGACCGGGAACCATGGGATAAACGGAATTTCCCCATTCATTTCTTACCTGGTGTATGTCTGAATGACAAACGCCACAATATAAAATATCGATCTGTACATCTTTTGGACCCACACTGCGGCGTTCGAAATTCCAGGGAACCAATGTACTTTGCGCATCCTGCGCTGCAAATCCTTTTGTTTTTGTCATTTGTTATATGTCTTAATATATTAATGGGGAACAATATAAACAGATAACAGTTCAGTCAGGCCCGGATTTCCGTTATTTTTTTTATTCAAACCAGTTTGCCATACCGGATATTTATATAATCCCAGTTGATAACGGACCACCATGCATTGATATAATCGGGTCTTCGGTTCTGATATTTCAGATAATACGCATGCTCCCAGACATCGATACCAAATAAAGGCTGTCCTTTCGCCTCACTGATATCCATCAGCGTATTATCCTGGTTGGGGGTTGAGACCACATCGAGTTTGTTATCTTTTTTCAAAATCACCCAGGCCCATCCGCTGCCAAACCGGCCTATGGCAGCACTATTGAATTTCGTTTTCAATGCATCCATGGATCCGAAATCCTTTTGAATCGCCGTCATCAGAGCAGCTGAAGGAGCGGTTGTATTCCCGGGAGCAGTCATCAGTTCCCAAAACAGGGAATGATTAAAATGACCGCCTGCATTATTTCTCATCTTGATGGAATACTTGGAAATGGAAGCCAGCAGTTCTTCCAGTGAAACCCGGTTCGTGTCCACTTTTTCTGCATCCACTGCTTCGGCCAGATTTTTCGCATACGCCGCCGCATGTTTGGTATAATGTATTTCCATGGTCTGGGCATCAATCACAGGTTCCAGCGCTGAGTATGCATATGGGAGTGGTTTTTGTTTGTATGGGAACAGATCCGGTGCCGTCTGGTGACCAGCACCTGAATGGCCATTTGCCATGGATGTCAGAACAGAACCCGTAAGTCCCGCTGCTAAACCGGCTTTGCCTGCAGTCTGTATGAATGTGCGTCTTGATAAATCCTGATTTTCCATAACTGAAAATTTTTAGGCTATAAATTTAAGTATAATAGCAGAACACTTTTAGCCTGCTGTGGGCAATGAACCGTTGACAGATGTTATTGAAATACTAAGAATCGTTCACAGACTGAAATGATTCACCATTTACTGCCATCAGCACGCTGTCGGTTATTCCGGGTAAATCAGGTATTTTTTTCTTTTCCTTTTAAAACGGGAGAGGGCCGGCTCCCAGCTTTTGCGGATTTCCTTTTCGGATAAACCGGCTATAATCTGTTTGCGCAGCATGGACGTACCGGCCAGTTTGTCAAAATTGCCGATTTGTTTGTTTTGGGAAGCGTCAAAAAAACTCTCTTTCCGGGGATAGGCCTGGTAACATTCTATTAACCACTGAAGGTTGATTTGTTTTTTGATTCTCAGCTGATCCGTCTTGTAATTTGAAAGGTCAACACCATAACAAACTGAATCCTGGTAAAGAGGATGTTCGCTCATGCCGGGAATGGATACCGGCTTAAAATGATACGTATATTTTCCTGCCAGCGCAGGTGCGCCCATCATGGTAAACGGCCGCTCTGTACCCCTTCCGATACTGATAACAGTTCCTTCAAACAGGCATAAACCGGGATACAGCAGGATGGACACAGGAGTATTGAGGTTGGGTGAGGGGGTAACCGGTAAAGTATAGACCGTTGCGTGGGTATAATTTACCATTTTGATGATCTGCAGATCGCATTTCGCTTTATTTAATAACCAGCCTTCCCCATTGATCATTCTGGCCAGTTCCCCAATGGTCATTCCATGCACGATGGGTATCGGTTGCAGCCCCACACCGGAACGCAAAGCATCTTCCAGTACCGGGCCATCCACATAAAAACCATTTGGATTCGGCCGGTCCAGGATTAGCAGTGGTTTATGAAAATTTGCACAGGCCTGCATTACATTCTGCAGGGTGATGATATAGGTAAAAAACCGGGCCCCTACATCCTGTATATCGAAGAGGATAATATCCACATCCTGCAGGTCATCCCGGGAGGGCATGGATTTTTTTCCATATAAGGAAACAATGGGAATACCGGTTGCCGGATCATGGCTATCAGCCACGGTGGCACCGTTACTGGCATTCCCACGGAATCCGTGCTCCGGACCGAATACTTTCACGACACGGATGCCGGAATGCAGGAGACTATCCACCAGTGGAGTGTCTGCAATCCGGGAAGTGGGATTGGCGACAACTGCAATCCGTTTGCCGCGCAGGATGGAAAAATATTTTTCAGTCTGGTCGGCGCCGGTGCGTACTGGCGGTATGTTTTGCCAGGCATAAGCAAGTGTGAAAAAAAGAAAATTAAAAATCAGTAAAATGGATTTCTTCAACATCCGTATTATTTGGATGACCGGTTTTAGTCGTACAATTTTTTAGCCACATTTTCCACCAGGGATTTTGGCATTAACCAGGCAAAAAAAGCACTGAGTTTATTCATGCCGCCTGTAATCACTTCGGGACGACGGCGAAACATGCTTTCCACCGAAATATGCGCCACCACCCGGGGCGACATATTAAAACGTTCAGCTGCTTTGATACCCTTGGCACCAACCCTGGCACGGTTTACAAAATCAGTATCCGTGGGGCCCGGAGAAATACAGGTTACAGAAACAGTTGTTGTTTTAAGTTCCTGACGGAGTCCCCGGCTGAAGCTCAGCACATAGGATTTGGATGCAGCATAGGCTGAAAGATAAGGAACAGCCTGGTAAGAAGCCGAACTGGCAATATTGAGAATATACCCTGCCGGTTGTCTGAGCAGTCCGGGCAGGAATAAGCGGGTTAATTTCGTCAGGGCGATGATATTGACATGCAGCATTTCTGCGTGTTCCTGCGCGGAATATTTTTCAAAAGGGCCACTAAGACCATAACCCGCATTGTTGACAAGGACAGAAACCGTAAACTGTTTATTTTGGCACCAGTCAAAAACAGTTTCCGCCGCCTGGTCCCCGGAAAGATCCACGGCAAGCCACTGACAGTTCCTTTGGGTTGCTGTATGAATTTCGGCTGCAACCTGCTCTAACAGGCCGGAAGAGCGGGCAACGAGCAGGAGGTCATATCCGCGGGACGCAAGCGATTCCGCAATGGCCTTTCCGATTCCTTTGCTGGCTCCGGTTATGAGTGCAAAAGGCATTTGCAGCGTTTTAAATTTCGAGGTATCCTTAGTTCTGTACTTTGGAAGCCAAACGGTGGTAAAAAGGTGTTTTGCTGTTTTCGTGTTTGGGCATGTATTTACCTGTTATGATCGGTACATACATGACGCGGCGCCGACTGGCTTCACCCAGGAAGGGAGACTGCTGGGCCCGGTGCCAGATCCTGCCATCATGAACCGTCAGGTCACCCGCATGGATATCAAAACCCACTTCACGAGCATCCGGGTTATTGTCTATAAAGTATTTTTTCTTGAATAATAACCGCAGTACGCCCTGTGTATGTGTTCCGGGAAGAACACGCAGGCCACCATTTTCAAAAGGGCAGGGGTCCAGATGTATCCCAACATTAAGCATTGGCATAATCTTCTGGCCCAGGAATAAATCCCTGGGACTGTCAGTATGCCATCCCATCTGGGAAAAATTACTTTCAGGGGTACGAACATAATGATTGAGAATAAGCCCGTCCTTTTCATTTTCCGCTATACGGCCTTCAAAAGGCTGCAAAAGCTCCAGCAGGGCCTGCAAACGCGGATCGTTCAGGAATTCATGGAACGTCGGGCTGAAAAGCGACAAAAAGCATAATCGCTGAATAATGGTTTTCCCGCTGGGATCCTTTCCGAATTTTAGTGGAACCCCGTTTATTTTATCCTTTCCTTCATCAAGCAACTGCTTTTCAATCCGGTTGATTTCCTGGATAAAAAATGCAACAGTTTCCGGCTTAAGGACATTGCGAAATACGATCACCCCGTTTTTATGGAAAAAGGCTGATTGTTCCGGGGTTATCTTATCACCTAGAATGAATTCAGGGCAAAGTAATTTTTTCATATCATGGTAGCATTTAAGTCTTTAGCAGGGAAATCCATCTGCATAAAACCCTTATTTGAACGGGATGAAATTAACTTAAAATTAATTATGTAATAATTATTATTTGCAAAATTAATGAATAAAGTCCTATTAACCAGCCTTGTCTTAAATTCTTCTTGCCGGGGACTGATTCCCGGATTTAATAAAACGTATAAATGACTGGCTTGGTATTCATAAAAATGAGTTTCCCCCGCTGACCGTTCCTGAATAAAGTCCTGTACTTTCCGATTTTGTAAAGAGCCCGGCTAACCGGTAAACGGCATATGTAAATACCGGTGCTGCCAGTACATCAATCGTATAATGCACATGCTGAACCAGCAACAATACGCCCAGTATGATGGAAGCTAAAAGTGCATAGATACGGTCAGCTTTTTTCTTAAGGCAAAGGAAAATCAGGAAAACAGAAGTCATATGGCCCGAAAAAAACAAGTCGTGGGTTATAAACTGTTCGCCATAAAACTGGTTGGTAATCGGATCTGCGAGCGGAATGAGCCCGGCCGGAGGATTCAGCGATATCAGGCCGATACTGGCCATTCTGAGCAGGGTAACCCCATTATAGGCCCATAATGTGAGCAGCAGCATCTGGGGATCCCCTACGACGCGGTAAAGAATCAGGACAAAGCAGGACCAGATTAAAAAAAACACAGCGACCGATACATTACGGGCCGGTATCCATTCCAGAAAAATATCCGAAAATAAGTAGCCATTCCTTGTTTCGATGGCTTTAAAAAAGAAAGGAAACGAAATCAAAATGCCTGCTAAAATGCCCATGCCAACGAAAAACTTCCACCTGTATGATGGCATTTTCCATGCAGAAGACCATTTTAGGCCTAAAGCTGAAGCCCTCAGGCCTAAAGTCAGGTCCGCTTCATTTTCCCCGTTTTTATTTTTATTGGATCCTGTTTTTTGTTCCTTCAATCAAGAATAATTTATATCAGAAATTGATCTATATCAAGTAAAACCCCCTATATGGCCTTAGGATATAGCCATTATGCCTAAAAATACCAGCGTTTAAATGCTTCCATGGCTGCATATTTGGTAAGACCCAACTGGGCATAGAGGCCGGCGGTATTTCCATTGCGGTCTTCAGCTCTTTGCCAGAATTCGCGGCTGTCGGATCCCTGGAAAGGAACCATATCTTTTTGTGACTGGTGAATAAAAATACCGAAACGTTTTTTCAACACCTGGTCCGGACTCATGGGAATAGCCATTTCGATCTCGCTGACATCCCATTCCTGCCAGGCTCCTTTATACAACCAGACCCAGCAGTCTTTTACCCAGGATTCACCGGCATTTTTAAGCCGTTTCATGGATTCGAATACGACATCGAGGCAAACCTTATGCGTTCCATGCGGGTCAGCCAGGTCACCGGCGCAATAAACTTGGTGGGGTTTGATTTTTTGCAGCAGATCCATCGTAATAAGTATATCCTCCTCACTCATGGGTTTCTTTTCTATCGTTCCGGTTTCATAAAAAGGAAGGTTCAGGAAGTGAATACCTGATTCGGGGATACCCACATAGCGGCAGGTGGCACTGGCTTCACATCGCCGGATCAGTCCTTTGATATTGCGGATTTCCGGAGAATCAATACCTGAGGACTTTTTTTCCTTCAGGTAATTCTTGGCATTGGTCAGGATTTCAGTCGAACGCTTATTATCAATCCCGAACATCGATTCAAAACCTACTGCAAAATCAATGAAACGGGTCACAAATTCATCCGTCACAGCGATATTACCGGAAGTCTGGTAACCGACATGCACTTCATGACCCTGGTCGTGCAGGCGCATAAAAGTGCCTCCCATGGAAATAATATCATCATCCGGATGAGGCGAGAAAATAAGGCATCTTTTCGGATAGGGGGCCATTCTTTCCGGCGGGTTGGGCAGGGGTTGATTTTTCCCGCCCGGCCACCCGGTGATACTGTCCCGCAACATATAAAACACATCCAGGTTAATTTCATAGGCATCGCCTTTCACGGCGAGCAGATCACTCAGCCCGTGATCGTTATAATCTTTATCCGTCAGGCTTAATATGGGCTTTCCCAGTTTCAGGGCCGTACTGACAACGGCTTTACGAAGGATGTCTCCATTCCAGTCACAGTCTCCTGTAAGCCAGGGCGCTTTGAACCGTATGAGATCGGCGGCAGCGGTTTCGTCAGCAACAAATAAAGTATCCTCATGTTGTTGCAGCAGGGATGCCGGCATTTCTTCCGTTGCCGGTCCTTCCAGGGATTTCTGTATAGCCGGTGCCTTGCTGCTTCCCCAGGCCATGAGGATGATCTTCCTGCTTTTGAGAATCGTGTTGATTCCCATGGTTACCGATAAACGGGGCACCTGGGTTACGTTTTCAAAATCTCCCGCATTGGATAAACGGGTAGAATTTTCAAGTGGAGTCACCCGTGTTTTCGAGAATCGGCTTGAACCCGGTTCATTGAAACCAATATGACCGTTTGAACCGATGCCAAGGATCTGCAGATCAATTCCTCCGGCGTCGGTAATAGCCTGTTCATAAGCTGTACAAAATCCCTTCATAGCCTCCTTGGGCAGTTCCCCGTTGGGAATATGGCAGTTCTTTTGATCGATATCAATATGATCAAACAGGTTTTCCTTCATGAACCGGTAATAACTCTGTGCTGCGCTCCGTTCTATTGGATAATATTCATCCAGATTGAAGGCAACCACATTGCGAAAACTGAGCCCTTCTTCCCGGTGCATCCGGATCAGTTCCGCATATAGCTTCAGAGGGGATTTCCCGGTGGAAAGCCCCAGCACGCAACGTTCCTTCTTTTTTTCTTTTTCACGGATCAGGGAAGCAATCTGCCGGGCAACAAAGGCGGAGCCGGCTGTTGCATTCGGAAAAATTTCCAGGGGGATCTTCTCGAAAGAATCTACCATTTTCATATGCAGCTGATTTATTCAAATTATTTGCGAAAATAGGGGCTTATTATCCAATCTCCTAAAGCTAAATGCCCGGTGACATTCCTGGTTAATGGCTGATGGTTGATAATAAATAAATATTTTAACGGGAATCAATTAACCATTACCCATTATCTTTTTATTGATTCATAACAGAGGGATAAAAGCTGCCAGCTCTCGGGATTCATCTGCCGGTTTTCAATTTTCTGCTGAAGGACTTCCAGGAGTTGCCGGTACCGCTGATGTACATCCCTTCTGTGGCCGAGGCCGGCCGTGATCAAATCGGTACAGACGTTTCCGCCGCTGCGTGTATTCAGCGACCAGTCAGGTTTTGATTCAAAAAAGGCATCCATATGGGCAACAGTGCTCTTCTGATCGCACAGGGGCACCAGTTGATACTGAAACGTCTGTGCCAGCCAGTCGCCGGCCAAAAATAAATCCCGGTAATTACAGATGGTATAATCTTTAAAAAATTTCTGCTGCGGATCATTGGAAGGAAAATCTTTCATATTTAATATAATACTGCAGAGGTTGGATTCCCTGTTCAGAATTTCGCTCATAAATGTTTCCTTAACCTGTTTAACGGGAGGGTGCCAGATTTCAAGCTGGAAACCAACCCGGTAATTCACAGGGAACTGACTCAGGAAAATGATGGAAAGCTCATCCTGGCTTTTTTTGTTTTTTCTTGAATAAATGAAATCGGATCTGTTAAAATGAAAATGCGCATGCTTCATGGGGCCGCAGGTCACCTTATATATATACGATTGGAGATCCTGCAGCCAGAGTTCAAGCGAAGGCAGTTCTTGACTTGTCGGTTCCATGCACGGAATAGTACACTCTGAAATTAATTATCTGATTCCGCATTTGGAAATATTTACGCCTTGAATTCATGCTCACTCCGGTTTACCTGAAATAACCGGCAGCAAAATAGCAGTGGCATTCAGGCGGTCGCGCAAAATACGAATGGTTGACTTTTGAAAATCAGTATCATCACAGGTATAGATATCGGTAAATTTTTGCGGGTTCCTGTCTGACAGCGGAAACCAGCTGCTCTGAATCTGAATCATCAGCCGGTGGCCCTTTTTAAACGTGTGGGCCACATCCGTCAGACTGAACCGGACCGTTTCCGGTTTCCCGGGCCGGAAGGGTTCCGGTTTTTCAAAGCCATTCCGGAATTTCCCACGAAAAATTTCTCCCCGTACCAGCATCTGGTAACCACCCATCGGATAGATTTTTTCCGGTTCATTCACACTATAAATATCTACGCGCTGATAAGAAAGGCTGTCCGGAAAAACATCAATGATTTTCACTACGAAGTCCGCATCGGTCGTTGTGATGCTGCAGCGCAGATCAGCAACCACCGGGCCACCGATCGTCAGATCTTCTTTCAGTAACGGGGTTTGATAGGTCAGCACATCCGGCCTGCGGCTGGCAAAGCGCTGGTCATCCGTCATGTATTCTCGGGTTCTGTTGAAGTGGACATCTTCCGTGTAAGGAACCGGATGTGCGGGATCACTGGTATATTCATCATAGGAATTTTCACCAGGGGGCGGCTCTGTGGATATTCCATTTTTTTCCCGCAGGTAAAATTTTACCACACTGGCACGGGTTGTTGGCCAGGAGTCAAATTTCCGCCATGTATTTTCTCCTGAGAAAAAAATGGTGGCCCCGGCAAGGGCCGGGTCATTTTTCCCTTTCAGATAATAATTAAAAAAGGGAAGCTCGATCTGATTCTGATACGTGATTGAAGTATTGGATCCGAAATTTATATTCCCCAGATGTGTGCCGTCTGCGTCCTTCCACTGACCATGGTACCAGGGTCCCATCACGAGTTGTACTTTTGTTTCCGGACTTTGCGTCCGGATGGCTTTATAGAGGTTCCAGGCGCCATAACAGTCTTCGGCGTCAAACAATCCGCCGGTAACAAGAATGGCCGGTTTGGTATGATACTGTGCCACACGGGCATTTCGCACTTTCCACCAGGCATCTTCATTCGGATGAACATAGAGTTCCCTGAAAAACGCGATGCTGTCGCCCGCCATTTTCAATAAATTTTTATCCGCTCCCTGTTGCAGGTAAAACTGGTAATTGTCCTTACTGGTGTAAGGATCCGGCATGGGAGGTTCCTGTTCGACCGGAAGGGGGTGGGGTCTTCCAAATCCTCCTGCCACATAAAAATCAAATGCATCCATATAAAAAAATGCCCCATTGTGGTGAAAATCGTCGCCCCGGAACCAGTCTGTTACAGGCGCCTGTGGACTTACAGCTTTCAAAGCCGGATGTCCGGATGCGGCAGCCATGCCAGCATAAAAACCCGGATAGGAAATACCTTTCACGCCCACTTTCCCGTTATTGCCCGGAATATTTTTCACAAGCCAGTCAATCGCATCATACGCATCGGTTGACTCATCTGTATCGGTTGGTTTTTTTTCTTTAATAAATGGCCGCACATCAACAAATTTTCCTTCACTCATCCAGCGCCCGCGTACATCCTGGATAACCATAATATACCCTTCACGAAGGTAATAACGGTCAAATCCATTCCAGAAATCCCGGAATGCATCCGGGCCGTAAGGCGCACAGTTATACGGCGTCCTTTCCATCAGGATGGGATGTTTTTCCGTGCTGTCTTTAGGCACATAGATGGAAGTGAACAGTTTTACCCCGTCTCGCATCGGGATCGCTTTTTCAATTTTGTAATAATTATCCCGGAACCAGGCACTGTCCTGGTTTATATTTTGGGAACGGCCGGTTCCGCTGATCAGTAAGAGCAGGAAAATGAAATGAAGCTTCATAATATATATCAATGTGGAACTGTGAAAATAACAAATACACCACTCAATTTTCTTAATTTGAGTAATAAAACGATAGAATGTTTAACAGAAGAAAATTCCTGGGATCCTCCCTGCTCGCATCTACAGGCTGGTTCCTGAGAACACCCGGAACCACATCCTTTACGTACGTCAATAAACCCATTGTGATTTCAACCTGGGATTTCGGCAAAGCCGCCAATGCCGCGGCCTGGGAACTGCTGAGCAGGCAGGGAAAGGCGCTGGATGCTGTTGAAGCCGGCGTGAAAATTCCGGAAGCAGATCCCAACAATCATTTCGTTGGATACGGAGGCCTGCCGGACCGGGACGGACACGTGACTCTGGATGCCTGCATCATGGATGAAAACAGCAATTGCGGTTCAGTCATGAGCCTGGAAAATATTATACACGCCATTTCGGTGGCGCGTTTGGTCATGGAAAAAACGCCGCATATCGTGTTAGCCGGTGACGGGGCATTGCAGTTTGCCCTGGCCAACGGGTTTAAAAAGGAAAATTTACTCACGCCTGACAGTGAAAAAATCTGGAAGGAATGGCTGCGCCAGTCCAAATATGAACCCGTCATCAACGTGGAGAATAAAAAATACAGCACAGCTGATAAATCATTTGCCCCGGGCGGCCCTCAGAATCATGATACGATTGGTATGCTGGCACTGGACGCCGCCGGCAATCTCAGTGGAGCCTGCACTACGAGCGGCCTGGCATTTAAAATGCACGGAAGGGTAGGCGATTCGCCCATAATTGGTGCCGGGCTTTTTGTAGATAATGAAATCGGGGCTGCTACGTCGACCGGGGTCGGGGAAGAAGTAATCCGTATTGTGGGTTCGCACCTGGTAGTGGAAAATATGCGGCTCGGACTTTCACCTCGTGATGCCTGCCGTAAAGCGGTGGAAAGAATTGTGACCCGGGATCCGCAAAAAGCAAAGGGTCTGCAGGTTGGCTTTCTCGCCATGAAAAAGGACGGCAGTTACGGCGCTTTCTGTATCCAGAAAGGCTTTACCTATGCCGTTCGCTCCGGCTCGGAAGAGAAGATATATGAATCGGAAAGCTGGTTCAGCTGATGGAAAAAAACATTCTTGAAATATGTTGTTTTAACCTGGATTCTGCCCGGATTGCAGCAGATGCCGGCGCCGACCGGGTAGAGCTTTGTGCAGACCCGGCAGGCGGCGGCACCACACCGGCCATCGGCCTGATCAAAACGGTCCGGAAAAAAATCAGTATCGAACTTTACCCCATCATCCGCATCCGGGGTGGCGATTTTCTTTTTTCCGAAGAGGAATTCGAAATCATGCTGCATGAAGTGGAAAACTGCAAATCCGCCGGTTGTGATGGTGTTGTGTTTGGTATGTTATTACCGGATGGCCGCGTGGATAAAAATCATTCAGCCATGCTTGTTGAAAAGGCATATCCCATGGGAGTCAGTTTTCACCGGGCTTTTGACTGGACGCGCAATCCTTTCGAAGCCCTGGAAGATATCATTGAAACGGGATGCGAAAGAATCCTTACCTCCGGGCAACAACCCACGGCCATCCTGGGTGCTTCTTTGATCAGGGACCTGATCAGCCAGGCGGATGGGCGTATTCAGATCATGCCCGGATCGGGTGTGCGTGCCGCGAATATCATGGATTTGAAAAAGGAAACCCGGGCCACCCATTTTCATAGTTCAGCCCGCATACTGAAAAAATCATCCATGGAATTCATTTCCCCGTTCATGGATGAAGACCAATCGGCTGTAATGGCTGACCGTCATGAAATTGAGCAAATGGTGATTCAGTTGTCTCTTGAAAATTAAACAACCTTCGAGATCTTCAGCATATTGGTTGGCAGGTGTTCATCCACCGGGATGCTGCCCGTATTGATGACCACGTCTCCTTTTTTCAGGAATCCTCTCTGCTTCAGGATTTCCGTCAGATCGGCAACGATTTCATCAATTCCTTCTTCTTCGGCGTAATGAAAAGCGCGTACACCCCAGCTGAGACTGAGCTGGTTAATCAGGGTTTTTTCCTTGGAGAAAATATATAGAGGCGATTTCGGGCGATAGCTGGATAACATAAAACCGGTATAGCCGCTCTGGGTCATTCCAATCAGCGCATCTGCCTGGGTGTCCCTGGCCAGTTTACAGGCATTATAGCAAATGGCATCACTGAGGAAAGAGGGAGAATGGGGTAAAGGCTCCAGTTCATCTTCGCGGTTATAGTAATAATCCGTTCTTTCCACTTCGATAATAATCTTGCGCATGGTTTCGACCACGAGGGTGGGATAATTGCCGGTGGCCGTTTCTGCGCTCAGCATTACGGCATCGGCGCCTTCCAGCACGGCATTGGCCACGTCGGTAATCTCACTGCGGTTGGGTTTGGTCCGGTCGATCATGCTTTCCATCATCTGGGTAGCTACGATCACCGGTTTGGCACGGTGAATAGATTTACGTATGATCTGCTTTTGAATAAGGGGAACCTGCTCCACGGGCAGTTCAACGCCCAGGTCGCCACGGGCCACCATAATACCGTCTGATTCCAGGATGATCTCCCGCAGGTTGATCAGCGCTTCCGGCATTTCTATCTTGGCAATGATTTTGGTTTTGCTTTTCTTCTGATTGAGCTTGTCCCGAAGCCCCACAATATCATTTACTCTCCGCACAAAAGAAAGGGCCACCCAGTCCAGCTGCTGTTCAATGATAAAGGCCAGATCCACTTCGTCTTTCTCGGTTATAGCTGGCAGTGAAATCTTGGTATCGGGGAGGTTAACACCTTTTTTGGAAGAAATGATGCCGCCCAGTTTCACCTGTACCTTTACATCATGATTGGGTTCGACACTGATCACTTTTACTTCCAGTTTTCCATCATCAATCATGATGATATTTCCCACCTGCACGTCTTCGTGCAGGTTCGGATATGAAACATAGATCCGCTCTTTATTTCCGACCAGTTTGGTATTAGTAAACGTAAGTATTTCCCCTTCTTCCACCAGCATGCTGCCGCCTTCAATTTCACCCACCCGAAGTTTGGGGCCCTGCAGGTCACCCAGAATGGCGATGTTAAAAGGTTCGGTAGAATTGATCTTCCGGATATGTTCGATGATTTTGATTTTATCCTCATGACTTCCGTGGGAAAAATTCAGCCGGAAAACATTCACACCGGCCTTGACCAGTGATAACAGTTTATCATAGGTATCACAGGCAGGACCAACCGTTGCAACAATTTTTGTCTTGTGAAATGTATGTTCCAGTCCGGCCTTCTTATCCATCTGGCCGTAAATATATTTGTCGATGTTTTTTGACATGGTAATCAGATTGTTTTTTTGAATTAAGAAGCCAGGATCTTAATGATTTTCAACCAGTCGTCGCTGATTTTCTGTTTGGCTTTTACTGCTTTTTCCAGCGGGGTGTAATGGATTTTATTATTCACGATGCCCACCATGATGTTGAATCTTCCTTCAAGCAGGCATTCCACCGCAGCATATCCCATCCGGCTGGCGATTACCCGGTCAAGGCAGGTGGGAGAGCCACCGCGCTGTATATGTCCGAGAATAGCGACGCGGGTATCAATATTCGGCAACCGGCTTTTTACTATTTTAGCCACTTCTGCAGCGCCACCATAATTATCACCTTCGGCTACCACTACCAGGTTCACCAGCTTTTTTCTTTTTTCCTTTTCCTGAAGGGAACTGATCAGTTCTTCAATATCTGTTTTCCTTTCCGGGATCATGATATTTTCAGCCCCTGTGGCAATGCCGCTATGCAGCGCAATATAACCGGCATCCCGGCCCATAACTTCAATCACAAAAAGCCGGTCATGCGCATCGGCTGTATCCCGGATCTTATCAATGGCTTCAACGGCTGTATTCACGGCTGTATCAAAACCAATGGTAAAATCAGTGCCCGCAATATCCTTATCAATCGTGCCCGGAAGCCCGATGCAGGGGATTTCGAATTCTGTACTGAATTTATGTGCACCGCGAAAAGAACCGTCCCCGCCGACGATGATCAGCCCGTTGATACCCAGTTTCTTCAGGTTGTTATAGGCCCTGGATCTTCCTTCATATTCAAAGAACTCCTTACAACGGGCTGTCTTTAATATGGTGCCTCCACGCTGAATTATATTGGCTACACTGCGGGAATGGAGGGGAATGATATCGTTTTCTATAATACCACTATAACCCCGCATGATTCCGAAAACTTCCAATCCATAATAAATTCCTGTACGAACAACGGCGCGAACGGCGGCATTCATTCCCGGGGAATCACCTCCGGATGTGAGTACCCCGATTTTTGAGACTTTTTGTTGCATTAATTAGAAAAGGGTTGTATTTGTTGCATCGGTTTTAATCAAACTGCAAGAATTATTGAAATTCTTCAATCTTTCCGAAACAAGTCCCAAAAATAAGCATTTGAATTGAATCCTCATGGAGTAAACCGGTTAATTCATTTCAAACTTTATAAATGAATTTCGGCAATCATACATCTTGCACTGCCACCGCCATTGGTTTCGATGTTTTGCAGGGAAGTATGCAGGATCCGGTTGTATTGGGTTAGTTTTTCCTTTTGTGCCGGGGACAGCGAATCCCAGGCCGCACTGGACATAACCAGTATTTTTTCCCCGCGGTTGTTTTCAAGCTGCAGCATATTGCCCGCAAAATGATTCATTTGTCCGGTGCTGATCGGAACGATTTCCTTTCCGCTGGCCCGGATCGTATCGGTAACGAATTTTTTTTCTTCCGGTTCCGCAATGGAATCCAGGCAAATCACCACATAGCTGTCAGCCACGCACATCATGACATTGGTATGGTAGATGGCCTGACCTGATTCATCGGTGGAATGAAAAACGACGGGCCGGTAATTCATCTTTTTGCAGAAGTCTTCCAGTACCCTGATGTCAGTCCGCGGGGAGAGGCAGGCGTAGGCCAGATGTTTTTCACGGTCCAGGACCATACTTCCGGTTCCTTCCAGGAAACGGTTTTCCGATTCGTAACCGGTAAAATCCAGGAGCTGGTGGTAGTGAAATTTATTTTGGATAACATCCAGCACTTCGGCCTTTCGTTCTTTTCTCCTGTTGGGAGCAAACATGGGATACAAACAGTAAATCCCGGATTCATGAAAAGAGATCCAGTTATTGGGGAAAATGGCATCAGGAGTATGCGGATCAGGCGAGTCTTCCACTACCGTCACATCAATGCCCTCGTTTTTTAATGCGGCTACAAAAAGATCAAATTCCTGAACTGCTTTTTCAGCCAGGTTTTCAGGATCGCCTTTCATCTGGAAACTGTTATTCACGGCAGTTTCTGCATTGTAACCAAAATGCAGGGGTCTGATCATTAAAACCTTCGAGGTGTTTTGCATGGATCCTTTATAAATCGTCTCTTAATAAGGGCATACTCATACAATGGAAGCCGCCGCGGGCGCGGGAAAGTTCGGCCGAAGGCATCAGGATCAGGGTGTCTTTTACCTGGTCGGTGTTCACGGTTCCCTCCTCCAGGTCACGTATCAGTTCATGTGCATGCACGATCCGGAAACCGTTTTCCTTAAAAGCTTCGATTGTTTTGTCGTTACGGTCATATCCCAATACAACTCCCTCCTTCAAGGCCAGGAGGTTACAGGAGTCGGTCCACTGTTCGCGCGCATCAAAGGGAAATTCATTGTTACCGGAGAAAATGAATTTCACCTTACCCCCACACTGCAGGTCTTCACGACTGATTTCTGTAAGCAGGTCTTCCAGGTTATCAAAATAAACGGGGTTGTCAATATCTTTTTTCCGGAACTGGATGATCTTTAATTTTTCATCCTTTTTAGAACCTTCCAGTGCCCTTTGAACGGAATCCTCATGTTCATGTTTCATGGATTTTTTGGAGAATACGCCCAGCATCACCCAGGCATCCCGGCGAACCTGGGTAAACACGGTATCAATATGCATATAATCCCTTTTTTTGGGAATCCTGATCACCGTTATTTTTTTAACCACGTTCTTTTCGAATAGTAATTGTATCGCCTGGTGTGCCGCTTCCATCGTGGTTCTTTCGCTAACCCCGATCAGGAGATGGTCCCGGGTAACCACCATAACGTCGCCGCCCTCCAGGGTTACTTTCCGGTCGTCAGATTCCCGGGGCAGTAAAAAATGATGATACCCGTCGTTAAGCTCCAGGATCTTATCCTGGTAGTCTTTGAAAAACGGATGATTGAAGAAAATATATTTCGCAATCAGGGCCTCCCGGGTACGCGCCTTTTTGGCGGGCTTATTCAGGAGAACATATTCATTGATTACAATACCGATATCGCGCGTAAAAATAAAATTTGGTATGGGCGCAAACAACATTCGGTCACTGTCCAGCGTGCCGGTAATAAATGTTTTGGCCAGGGAAATAGGGTCCAGGTTCAGGAGTTCCTTCTGTGTGTCGTAAGAACAGTTTTCGATGGCGCATACGGATGCAGCCAGTTTTAACCGGATTTCCAGGTCATCCAGGATTTCAGCAAGCAGCCATTGCAGCTCAATCACTTTATCAGAACGGAAAAAATCCTTATGAGCCGGTTTGTAAAAATTTCTTTTGTTTTTTTCCGCATCAATGGATTTGAGTTTGCCAGTAATCAAACCGGGATCCAGAAAATACAATAACAATTTGGTGTAAAAATCATACTCCTTTTTCCTGATCGTAGCCAGGTGAACGATATCCTCAAAAAGCCAGTCCTGCGCTTTGGAAGGAACTACTTTCCCCAATCCGCTGTCGGGACTATGTACCAGGAGGCGCCGCAGGCGGCCAACTTCAGAACTTACTTTTATTACTGGCTCATGTTTGCTCATAACTTTTTTTCGAAGGGCTAAAGGTAGTTAAACCCCTTTCGCGTTCAAAACCTAACAGTTGTTAGTTTTCTCGCGTTAATTCTGTTATTTTTGCCCGGACCATTTTTTTTATCATGGATTTTTCGTTGACCGAAGAACAGCTTGCCATCCGGCAGGCCGCCCGGGATTTTGCCCGGCAGGAATGTTTGCCAGGCGTTATTGAAAGAGATGAAAAACAACAACTGCCCCGGGAACAGTTGCTAAAACTGGCGGACCTCGGGTTTATGGGTATGATGGTGAGCCCAGAATACGGAGGTGCCGGAATGGATACCGTGAGTTATGTACTCGCGATGGAAGAGATCAGCAAGATAGATGCCAGCGTATCGGTTGCCATGAGTGTGAATAATTCCCTCGTTTGCTGGGGATTACAGGCCTATGGTACCCCGGCTCAAAAAGAAAACTATCTCAGACACCTCGCTGCTGGTAAAAAAGACGGGGCCCTTTATATCGGCGCATTTTTACTCAGTGAACCCGAAGCAGGCAGCGACGCCACTTCGCAAAGAACCACGGCTGTTGAAAAAGGGGACCACTATGTGTTAAATGGTATGAAGAACTGGATAACCAATGGCCATTCCGCTTCTGTTTACCTGGTAATGGCCCAAACCAATGCAGCCAAAGGCAGTAAGGGAATCAACGCGTTCATCATTGAAAAAAATACCAGGGGCATTGTGGTAGGCGCCAAAGAAAATAAACTGGGCATCCGGGGCAGTGACACACACAGTATCGGATTCAATGATGTGATCGTTCCCAAAGAAAACCGGATCGGGGAAGACGGATTCGGATTTCAGTTTGCCATGAAAACCTTATCAGGTGGCCGGATCGGGATCGCGTCTCAGGCCCTGGGCATCGCATCAGGCGCTTATGAGCTATCAGTGAAATATGCGAAGGAACGAAAATCCTTTGGTACGGAAATCAGGAACCACCAGATCATACAGTTTAAACTGGCCGATATGGCCACCCGGATTGAAGCGGCCCGTTTGCTATGTCTGAAAGCTGCAAAAGACAAGGACCTGGGCCTGGATTATGCCATCAGCTCTTCAATGGCAAAGGTGTTTTCCAGTGAAACCGCGATGTGGACGACAACGGAAGCCATACAGATCCATGGAGGATATGGTTATGTAAAGGAATACCATGTGGAAAGACTTATGCGGGATGCCAAAATTACCCAGATATATGAAGGTACCAGCGAGGTGCAGCGTATTGTAATCTCCAGAAGTATTTTAAAATGATCCCCATGCAGGCATCCGCTTATCAAAACCTACTGGAAAAACTGCGCCCGGCTGGAGTATCGTTGCTGGCTGTCTCCAAAACGAAAACAGCTGATGAAATCCGTTCGCTGTACGATCTCGGCCAGCGGGACTTCGGTGAAAATTATGTTCAGGAACTGGTGGAAAAACAGGCCCTTCTTCCCGGAGATATACGGTGGCATTTTATCGGACACCTGCAAACGAATAAAGTAAAATTTATTGCCCCCTTTGTGTATATGATCCAGTCGGTGGACAGCCTGAAGCTCTTACTGGAGATAGACAAGCATGCTGCAAAAAATCAAAGAAACATCCGTTGCCTGCTTCAAATGTTCATTGCCCGGGAAGAAACCAAATTTGGACTGAATGCAGCCGAACTGGATTCGCTGATATTCATGGTGAATGAAAACAGAATGGAGGGAAAATTCCGCCATGTGCTTATTTCGGGTTGTATGGGCATGGCCTCATTAACAGATGATCAAGCGCAGCTCCGCAGCGAATTCAAACTCCTCAGGTCGGGTTTTGAAAAATTAAAAGCAGGTTTTCCATCCGATCCCGTGGATACATTAAGCATGGGCATGAGTAATGATTACCCCCTGGCCATTCTGGAAGGATCCACCATGGTCCGTATTGGCAGCCTGCTTTTCGGGGAACGGAGCGTTGCACGTAAATAGCGGGCTTTTAATTAATTTCGCCCCCTGATATCATACTTTTTATGACGGAAACGAATGCGGAAGAAAGATCACTGAATTTCCTGGAAGAAATAATTGAAGAAGACCTGAAGGCGGGCAAATACAATTCAATCCTTACCCGGTTTCCCCCTGAGCCCAACGGGTACCTGCATATCGGCCATGCGAAATCCATCTGCCTCAACTTCGGACTGGCCCAGAAATATGGCGGTAAAACAAACCTGCGTTTTGACGACACCAATCCGGCAAAAGAAGAAACCGAGTACGTGGACAGTATTATCGAGGACGTAAAATGGCTGGGATTTAACCCGCATCAGGTTTTATATGCTTCAGATTATTTCAGCCAGCTCTACGGGTTTGCTGTGAAACTGATTGAAAAAGGACTGGCTTATGTGGACGACAGCAGCAGTGAGGAAATTGCTTCCGGGAAAGGAACACCCACCGTACCCGGTGTTGCCAGCGCCTACCGGAACAGGACCATTGCAGAAAACCTGCAGTTATTCAGCGAAATGCGGGCTGGTAAATATGAAGACGGTGAAAAAGTTTTGCGGGCCAGGATCGATATGGCTTCGCCCAATATGCATATGCGCGACCCGATTATATACCGGATCAAAAAAGCGCCTCATCACCGCACGGGGAATGACTGGTGTATTTACCCCATGTATGATTTTGCGCACGGACAAAGTGATTCCATCGAGAACATCACCCATTCCATCTGCACCCTGGAATTCATCCCTCACCGGCCCCTATATGACTGGTTCATCGAAAAACTTGAAATTTTCCCATCCCGGCAATATGAATTCGCCCGGCTCAACCTCACATTCACGGTAATGAGTAAGCGAAAATTATTGCAGCTGGTGAATGAAAATTATGTTCAGTCCTGGGATGATCCGCGCATGCCTACCATTTCCGGTCTGCGCCGCCGCGGTTATACTCCAGAAAGTATCCGGCAGTTTACTGACCGGATCGGTGTGCAGAAAAGGGATAACCTGATCGATGTTTCCCTGCTGGAATTTTGCCTGCGGGAAGACCTGAATATAAACGCCATGCGAAAAATGGTGGTTTTTGATCCGCTGAAACTGGTCATTACTAATTATCCTGACCAGGTGGAAATGCTGGTCACTGAAGATTACCCCGAAGGTGGTGAAAAGACCGGCAGCCGGGAACTGCCGTTCAGCCGTGAATTATATATCGAACAGGAAGATTTCATGGAGAATCCGCCTAAAAAGTTTTTCAGACTGGCTCCCGGGAAAAGAGTCCGGTTGAAGAGTGCCTATATCATTCAATGTGAAGAAGTGATAAAGAATCAGGAAGGAATAATTACAGAATTGCGTTGCACCTATTTGCCTGAAAGTAAAAGCGGAACGGACCTGTCGGGTTTAAAAGTGCAGGGAACCCTGCACTGGGTGAGCCGGGCGCAGGCCATCCCGGTAGAACTGCGATTATACGACCGGTTATTCAGGGTAGAAAACCCCGCCATGGAAGATGGGGATTTTAAGGAATATATTAATCCCGATTCACTCCGGGTCATTACAACAGCATTTGCAGAACCTTCTCTGGCCCATGCACAGCACGAAGAACGATACCAGTTCCTGCGCAAGGGATATTTTTGCCTTGATAAGGAAAGCAGTCCGCATAAGCCGGTCTTCAACAGAACAGTCGGTTTAAAAGATACCTGGGCCCGGGAAAATAAAAAGCCGGGTTAAGTCCCGGCGCCCGATGCTAAATATTAAATTGTGCATATGAAGCAATACCTGGATTTACTCCGGCATGTGTCTGAAAATGGAATTCAGAAAGACGACCGTACAGGAACCGGCACCCAAAGTTGCTTTGGTTACCAGATGCGTTTTGATTTACGTGAAGGATTTCCCCTGGTAACCACAAAAAAACTTCACCTGAAAAGCATCATTTATGAATTGCTTTGGTTTCTGAAAGGTGAAACCAATATCGGTTATCTCAAAGAACATGGTGTCAGGATCTGGGATGAATGGGCCGATGAAAAAGGAGAACTGGGACCTGTGTACGGTAAACAATGGAGGAGCTGGACCGGGGCCGGCGGTAAACAAATTGACCAGATCAGTGAACTGATGCTTCAGCTGAAAACAAATCCCGACAGCCGACGGATGATTGTCAGTGCCTGGAATGTCGCTGAACTGCCCGGGATGGCACTGATGCCCTGCCATGTATTATTCCAATTTTATGTAGCGCCCCCTGAAAGACCCGGGGATCGAAGGCGTTTAAGTTGCCAGTTGTACCAGCGCAGTGCCGATGTTTTTCTCGGCGTGCCATTTAATATTGCTTCCTATGCGCTTTTAACCCTGATGATCGCCCAGGTGAACGACATGGAGCCGGGGGAATTCATCCATAGTTTTGGAGACGTTCATTTATATAATAATCATCGCGAACAGGCAGCACTTCAGCTGTCCAGGACGCCGAACCCGCTGCCACAGATGAAATTGAACCCTGAGATAAAAAATATTTTCGACTTCCGGTTTGAAGACTTCATTCTGGAACATTATCAACCCCATCCTCCCATCAAGGCTCGGGTAGCTGTATAAATCAGATCCCATGAAGTTATCCATCATCGTGGCCGCATCCCTGAACCATGCTATCGGAAAAAATAACCAGATGTTGTGGAACCTGCCGGAGGATATGCGGTTTTTTAAAAATACCACCTGGGGATTACCGCTGATCATGGGAAGAAAAACATTTGAAGCATTGGGGAATAAACCACTTCCAGGGCGGTTCAATATTGTAATCAGCCGCCGGCCCGGATATAAAGCGGGAAACCCGGAGGTTCAGGAAGCAGACAGCCTGTTTCAAGCGATTGATCTGGCAAAAAAAATGGATGCGAAAGAAGCATTTATCGGCGGAGGCGGCCAGATTTATAAAGAGTCGCTCTTATTATGTGATACCATTTATATGACCCGGGTATTTGCCACCCTGGAGGGAGATGCTTTTTTCCCTGTGATTCCCCAAGATGTTTTTCAAATGACTTATTCCAAAAAAGTTCCGGCAGATGAGAAACATGCCTATGCCATGGAATTTCAAACCTGGACTAAAATAAAATCAATACCGGAACATTCCGTTTAGGTCCTATGTATTCCAAATCCAGGCTTGCTTATCAATGGATTCAATATGTTCTCCATGCTTCCAACGGCAGGGGTCATGGCATTCATTCACCTTTCGTATATGAATTGGTAAGGGAGGTGTTGCAGGACCGCCGTTCCTATGATGCCTACCAGCAAATTGAACAGGTAAAGAAAACCCTGTTGCGGGATCACCGGATATTGCAGGTGCATGATCCGGGCGCCGGTTCAATTCCGGAAGGAAGTATTGAAAAAAAAGTTTCTGCAATTGCCGGAAGGTCGGTGTCTTCAAGAAAATTCGGAAGACTATTATTCCGACTGGCGAATTATTACCATGCCCGGACCATCATTGAAATGGGCAGTTCCCTGGGCATTTCAGCTGCCTACCTGGCATCGGCCGATTCATCTGCCCGGGTAATCACCCTGGAAGGATCACCACCTATAGCCGGAATCGCAAAAGAAACATTTCATCAGCTGGGGCTTAAAAATATTGAAAGTGTATGCGGAAATTTTGATGAAACCCTGGACGGGGTGATTGCTGAAAACCCGCCGGCGGATCTGGTATTCCTGGATGGGAATCACAGGAAAAAACCGTTGCTTGCCTATTTTGAAAAGTTCCTGGATAAAATGTCCCCTTCTTCCGGGATCATCATTCATGATATACACTGGAGCCGGGAAATGGAAGAAGCCTGGTCTATTATCCGGGATCACCCCCGGGTGAAAATGAGTATAGATATTTTTTCAGCCGGCCTGGTTTTTTTCAGGGATGAATTCCGGGTAAAACAGGAATTTATGATCCGGTTTTGAATAAAAAAATTCATTAAATACGATCATTGGCAACTTATTTACCGGCAGCATTCCTTCGTTCACTCCGTGTACTGGATCATTTTGATCCGGTAGCATTTGAGGCCGTTCATGCATCAGGTGAACAGGTGGTGTCGGTACATATGAATCCGGAGAAACCCATACTGCAGGAAGGCAGGTGGCCGGCGGATTTGACTGAACCGCCCTTTCATATTTCAGGCAGACTGGTCTGGGCCCCTGATGCCTGGTACCTTTCAGCCCGTCCTTCCTTCACCCTGGATCCTTTTTTCCACGCAGGCAACTACTATGTTCAGGAAGCCTCCGGCATGTTCCTGGCTTTTGCATTAAAACAGGCTGTTGATCTGTCAAAAAAAATAAAGGTTCTCGATTTATGTGCCGCACCTGGTGGAAAATCCACTTTGATTCAATCCCTGATCTCCCCGGAGTCCCTGCTGGTGAGTAATGAAGTGATTAAAACGCGTGTGCCGGTTCTATATCAAAACATGGCCAAATGGGGACGTGCCAATGGTATGATCTCCAATAACGATCCTTCCCATTTCAAACAACTGCCTGGTTTTTTTGACCTGGTCCTCATCGATGCGCCCTGCAGCGGGAGTGGACTGTTCAGGAAGGATCCGGAAGCAGCTTCCAGCTGGAGCTCTGACGGAGTCAGGCTTTGCAGCCAGCGCCAGCAAAGAATCCTGGCTGATGCCTGGGACTGTTTAAAAGAAGATGGTGTCCTGGTGTATTCCACCTGTTCTTATTCAAAAGAAGAAAATGAGGACATTCTGGATTCAATCTTTCAGCAATATGACTGTATTTCAACACCTCTTTCGCCGGATCCGGAATGGCATATCGTTGAAACCGTTTCAGAAAAGACCGGCGCTTTTGGATACAGGTTTTACCCGGACAAAGTCTCGGGTGAAGGATTTTTTATTTCAGTCATCCGGAAAAAACAAGCGGTCAGCCAGGGTCATTCAAATAACAGTAATGCACGTTCAGGTAAACAGAACCGGAATCCGGCGCGAATTCCAAAATCCGTTGAACTACAGATACGCTCCCGGATCATAGATGATAACCTTCAAATGATTCCGGTGGGAGATTCCATTCATGCCCTGCCGGCAGACCTGGTGCATGATTTCGAAATGCTGAAAAACACACTTTATTTAAAAAAAGCCGGAATCCGGATTGGGAAAGCAGGCGAAAACGACTGGATACCCGATCCCGAACTGGCTTTGGCAAATATTTTGAAGGGTGAACAGGGATCTATGGACCTGTCAAAATCGGATACACTCCGATACTTACGGGGCGAAACATTTGACACCCGTATATCAGAAAAAGGCTGGCAGATTGTTTCCTACCGGAACCAGTCATTGGGTTGGGTTAAATTTCTTGATAAACGTATGAATAACTATTATCCCAAATCGTGGAGAATCAGGCAATAGCCGGTTTTTTTAATATTTTATTTGCAAGATTATTCAGCATCTTTGCGTTCATCCAAAAATACCTGATATGAAAAACGGGAAGGTTCTTTTGATTTGTCTGATTTTTTCTTTTTCTGCCGCATATTCGCAAAATACCCAGCTAACCATTGAAGGCACTAACGGAAAATTCTACCTAACCCATTCGGTGGTTGCAAAAGAAAACTGGTATAGTATCGGTCGTCTGTTCAACCTGAGCCCACGTGAAATCGCCGCATATAACAACCAGAATATGGATAAACCGCTTGAAGTGGCCCAGCAACTGCATATTCCCCTGACTGCAGCCAATTTTGATCAGAAGCAGAAAAAATCTGCCGGTGAAACACTGGTCCCCCTGTATCATGTGGTTCAGGACCAGGAATGGATGTTCCGGATCAGTTCCATTTATAATGATGTACCAGTTACCAGTCTGGAGAAATGGAATCAGATCAAGAGAGACGCTGTAAAACAGGGCATGCCGCTTATTATAGGATTTCTGAAAGTTAAAACGGATCTTTCTCCGCTCGCAATGGGTATACCATCCAATCCGGCACCGGGAAATCCGGTATCAGAAGTTCAAAATAAAACGGTAAAATCCGCTGATCCTGTGCCGGCGCAATCAACAAATAAAACAGCATTTTCCGGAAATGTCAATACAGGTACACAATCCCCTGCAAAACCTGTAAATTCATCAGTTTCCAATGCACCTGCTGTTACCCCAGTCATACCTGTGAGCAATACACCTGAACGGGTAAACAATTATGCAGCCACTCATAGTAATGGAGGATTTTTCAGTGTGGATTATGCGAATAACGGAAAATCCGCCAGCGGCCTGGCCGGAACATTTAAAAGTACCAGCGGCTGGTCAGACGGTAAATATTATGCTTTAATGAATGGAATTGCGGTCGGAACCATTATACGGGTTTCCGGAACGAATGGTAAAACGATTTATGCAAAAGTATTGGGACAGCTTCCGGAGATGAAAGAAAGCAGCGGGCTTCTCATCCGCATCAGTAATGCGGCTTCCGCCGAACTGGGTCTCGGGGAAGGTAAATTTCCGGTAGAGGTAAAATACTGATTCGTATGACCCGCCTTATTTCACACGGAGTATGACCTGGTCAGACCCCGTGATTTTTTTTTCGGGATAATCAGCAGTCCCGTGATCGGTATACAAAGCAGTAACAATAAAATAACCGCCATGCGGGTTCATTCCGATTTTATTTAAAAGAAGCGTTCCCTGGAGGCCGATAAAAAAATTCAAGCCCGGAACATCTGTATACCTGAGTATCCATTTAACCATTTTCCTGACCTCCGGGTCCGTCAGTTCCGGATGTGTCGGCATGACTTCCTTCCCCCATATACCGGTTGATCCTTTTTGAATATGTGCTGTCAGCAGATCGACGTTTTTGTCTGTAAACGGGTACCGCCTGCTGATATCCTGAAAGGAGGGCCCCGCCAATTTTGTTTTAACTGCGTGACAGTTAAAACAATTCGACACCAGCATGCCGGCTACTCCCGCTGTATCAGGAAATATCTTTTGTTTTAAAAAGGCTGCAGCTTTTACAGAATTCTCTGCATATTTTAATCTTACCAGCACTTCCGCTGACTGAATTTCCTGGTATTTAGATTCGCCATCTTCAGCATCCGATACCCGGATGTCGTAAGGAACAAAGGCATTCCAGGCAAATGTTGCCTGATGGAGTGGTTGTAGAATTTTAACAACCGGTGCATGGTTTTCAGGTTGTGAAATCATGGGGGCTTCCCCTAAACCTGTTTCGTTTCCTGTTTGTCCACCATCGTGGATCTCAATCCATCCGCCAAGGAAAACAGGTAATAAAATAAAGAGGATTTGATTAGATCGAATTGATTTCCTGCGCAATACGTTGTGCTGATCGCAAACAGGATTCCATACCGCGGCTGAGAGTATCTGCATAAGTACCCGCAAAATAAATCCTTCCTTCCGGTTTTAAAATCTGTGGCCATAACTTTTTCATCTGACCAACAGAAAAAGGAACCATCTCACAGGTGGGTGCTAAATTATCTTTTGACCAGTCCTTCGTCAGCGCCTGCACAATAGTGTCTCTTTTCCCGGGATACAATTTCCTGAAGGCAGCCAGCACTCTTTGCGGAGATAAACCGGAAGGACCATAGGCAACGATAATGACCTGTTCCGTATCCACGTCATCTGCTGTTTGCCAGGTGGCCTGGATATCCGGATCGTCAAATTCCAAATTGATGCTTTTCAGTCCGTCTTCCAGCCAGAATTTGGAACTGGCCTCGAATATATAATGCGGATGGGAGGTGTAGGAGAGGTTGTCAACAACAAATTGTTTTTCTGCTGAAAGAGCCGGACTTACCGGAATTTTTTTAAAGACCGGTAGGGAAATGGCGTTGACCAGGAAATCTGCAGTCATTTGTTTTACTTCATCATATCCGAATTCCCTGTATTGTACCGTTACGGAATCTGGTTTATGATTGATGGCGAGGATGGGTGAAGCCAGTTTTATGCGCGCACCGAGTTTTCTAGCAAATGCATTGGTCATTTCCTGGTTACCTCCTTTCAAACGAAAAGTATTTCCTTCTGAAAGTGGTATTCCACGAAAACCCATCACAGCAAACCGCCAGACTTTATACAGGGCCGAAACCTGATTCCCTCCCAGCCAGTCCAGGGCCATATCAGAAGCTCCTTGTTTTTTATAGAGGTCCGCTGCGGAAATCTGATCCAGTTCATCCAGCCCGACGCCAAATGGCTGGTAAGGGTCTGAAAATTTTGAAATATAGGGTTGCAGGTAAAAAGATTCCAGTGACCACCAGGGATTCTGTGAAAGCAGCTGCACTTCTTTTTCATTAAAACCAAATTTTTTTAAAATGACCGGATCGCGAAGTTGTGCTTCAGAATAAAATTTACCTTTTATCATGGACAGACCCTCATTACCCTGCCGGTAAGGGAGTACGGTAAGATTAAACTCCTTTGTATATTCAAAAAAAATTTCATAGCCGGGTTGTGTAATGTGATCCGCGCCATAATCGGCATATAGACCATCTGAAAGTCCGTCCCTGCCGGTAAACACATGTCCGCCATGCCGGCCGCTGGCTTCCAGTACCACCACGTGATGGCCGGCCTTCACCAGTTCATAAGCGCAGCATAACCCGCTGATGCCGGCTCCGGCAACAATTATTTTTTTTCCTGAGAATTTTTTTTGAATGAAAGGAACCGCTTGTAACCGGGGCGGCTGATCAGGTTGGGCATGCAAAATTTCCGGGACGGTCAGGGAAATCCCTGCCCCGGCCAGGAGGGTGTTGCGGATAAATTCCCTTCTTTTTAAATCATCCATTTATTGTTTTGTGTGACCGCCTCCATCTTCCGGTTTTTTGCAGCAGGTAGGCAGTTTCTTATAAGCTTCTGCATCCGCGGTTACATCGCCGGCATCGTATCCGATATTGGCAATAGCGGTCTTAATATTTTCAATGGTGGTACGGTCCCAGTAATAGGTTACTTTACAGGTTTTTTTCTTGTAATCCACTTTTACCATCGTGACCCCGTCTTCCCGGGTCAGGTACCTTTCAATCCGGTCCTTGCATTCATCACACTGCACCGTGGGTACAGAAATCGTAGCTGTTTCGAGGGCGCCTTTGCGAACAGGCTGCTGGGCCCGGCTGTAAACGAAAAAACCACTGAATAACACCGACAGGTACAAAATCTTTTTCATACGATCTCATTTATTTTCAAAAATACGAAACGGATTTCCAGTTCGCCGGATCTTCCCGCCATTTAACAAGTGTTTCATGTTGTGCCGTCGTAACGGTTCCTTTCTCTACCGCCAATGCAATCAGGGTAGAATAATCCGTCAGCGATCTGGTTTTAATACCGGCTTCCGCAAATACCCGGGCCGCTTCATCAAAACCATAATTAAAGATAGAAACCAGTCCGGCAATATGCAAACCGGCTGTCCGGAGTGTCTGCACAACTGCCAGGCTGCTTTTGCCGGTCGATACCAGGTCCTCAATGACCACTACCTGTTTGCCCGTTTCAAAAAAGCCTTCGATTTGGTTACCCATCCCGTGTTCTTTGGGTTTGGAGCGGACATATATTAAAGGCAGTTTCAGCTGATCGGCCGCCATGGCGCCCCAGGCGATCCCGGCGGTCGCCACAGCAGCGAGATATTCTGCCTCGGGAAATTCTTCAAAAATCCGGTTGCACATTTCCGATTTAATGAACTCCCGTATGGGTGGAAAAGAAAGTGTTTTCCGGTTATCGCAGTAAATAGGACTTTTCCATCCCGATGCCCAGGTAAAAGGTTTTTCAAGGTTTAGTTTGATTGCCTGAATTTCAAGGAGTTTTTCAGCAACTGCCATTTCATTTGTCATGGGGTGAAGATAAAAAATTCCTTTTGTTTCCTTCATTGCAATCATCGGCTTTATCTTTACTGCTATGATAAATCAGGATGGCAGGATTTTGATACGGGCAGGCGGGGGATTGGTTGTAAATGAAAAAGGCGAGGTCCTGTTTATGTTTCGCAGGGGCAAATGGGATTTGCCCAAGGGAAAACTCGATCCGGGAGAAACCCTGGAAGCCTGTGCCTTGCGGGAAGTGGCAGAAGAAACAGGGTTACAAAAACCGGAATTGATAAAATTCCTGCTCGTTACAGAACATGAATATGAAGAGAGGGGGCTGGCAATAAGAAAGAAAACCTATTGGTACCTGATGAAAACAAACAGTTACCAGCCGCTGGTTCCTCAGTTCGAAGAAGATATCACCGAATTAAAATGGATCGGCCCGGATGATATTAAAATCGTTCAGCAAAACACTTATCCGGGAATTATCGAAGTATTGAAAGCAGGAGGGACTTTCTATTAGTGTGGGAGTATAAGACTGAACTCCCACACTAAACCGAGGGTTTTTTTCTTTTCACAAACACCGTCAGCCTGCTGGCACAAACCAGTTTATCCTGTGTATCTGTTATTTTGATTTCCCATACATGGGATGAAAGGCCGAGGTGCAGCGGAATGGCCGTTGCAACGACAAGGCCTTCTTTTACACTGCGCAAATGATTGGCATTGATTTCCACCCCCACGCAATAGTACCTTTCCGGATCCACCACCATAACAGAAGCTACGCTGCCGACTGTTTCCGCAAGGGTGGCGGAAGCGCCGCCATGTAATAATCCATAAGCCTGCCGGGTCCGGTTGTCTACAGGCATGCTGGCTTTCAGATAATTTTCTCCCACTTCAATGAATTGAATGCCGATCCATTCATTCAGGGTATTGGAAGCAAACCGGTTCAGTTTCTCCAGATTCCAGTCCTTTTTAAACCAGATCGGCATATCAGGTGGATTTATTTTTTATGGAATCAGCAACTACTTTGGGCAGGAACTGGGTAACGTCGCCGCCATTGCGTATCACATCACGCACCAGGGTGGATGCAACGGAAGTATATTGGGGCAGGCAGGTCAGGAAAACGGTTTCTATCTGGAAATCAAGACTGCGGTTCATATCGGCAATGGCCTTTTCATATTCGAAATCGTTCACGTACCGGATTCCCCGGATAATATAATGTGCACTTACCTGCTGGCAACAGCGGATGGTGAGTCCGTCGTATAGAACTGCATCCACATTTGGGTTGTCTTTATAAATTTCCCTGATCCAGGCGATCCGCTGTTCTTCTGAAAACATGGGCAGTTTATTCACATTCCGGCCGATACCTATAACGACTTTATCAAACAAACCCAGCGATCGGCTGATGATATCGAGATGACCGATGGTGATCGGATCAAATGTGCCTGGGAAAAGTGCGATCCGCTTCATATGATTATTTGAATGATTAAAGATTCGAAGCCTTGCCAGCGAGTAAATAAAGCACCGCCATTCGTACGGCTACCCCATTTTCAACCTGTTGCAGGATGATGGACTGTTTGCTGTCAGCCGCATCACTGTCCAGCTCCACACCCCGGTTGATCGGTCCGGGATGCATGATCACGATTTCTTTAGACAGGCTATCCAGCATGTTCCGGTTAATACCATAAGCCAGGCTGTATTCCCGGAGAGATGAAAATAACACCTGGTTCTGTCTTTCCAGCTGGATGCGCAGCACATTGGCCACATCGCACCATTCCAGCGCTTTCCGCAGGTTATATTCCACCGGGATTCCGAATGCCTCAGTGATATGGACGGGTATGAGGGTGGGAGGGCCTGCGACCATGACTTCCGCGCCCATTTTTTTCAGCAGGTAGATGTTACTGAGCGCCACCCGCGAATGCATGATATCCCCGATAATCGCTACTTTTTTACCTTCCAGGGAGCCCAGTTTTTCACGGATCGAAAAAGCATCCAGCAGGGCCTGGGTGGGATGTTCATTGATGCCGTCGCCAGCGTTCACGATCGCTGCAGGAATATGTTTAGCCAGGAAATGAGGTGCTCCGCTGGCACTATGACGCATCACCACCATGTCCACTTTCATGGATAGAATATTGTTTACGGTATCCAGCAGGCTTTCGCCTTTGGATACGGAAGAACCGGAAGCCGTAAAATTGATGGTATCGGCAGAAAGCCTTTTTTCTGCCAGTTCAAAAGAAATCCTCGTACGGGTGGAATTTTCGTAAAACAGGTTGACGATGGTTACATCGCGCAGGGTGGGTACTTTTTTTATGGGCCTTTGAAGAACTTCCTTAAACTGGGTGGCTGTATCTAAAATAGTCTGGATGTCGGAGGCATGTAAATCTCGAATCCCAAGAAGGTGTTTGGTACTGAGTTGCATTAAAAGTCAAAGTTATATTTTCATAGCCATACGCCAAAAAGGGATTCATCTTATAATAGGACAACTTCTTCTTTCCCATCCCTTTCTTTCCAGAGAACCTTCACTTTCTGGGTGATAATGGTGTCAATACAGCGTCCGGCATAGTCGGCCTGAATTGGCACTTCCCGGCTGAAGCGGCGGTCTATCAGGATGCAGAGTTCCACTTTTGCCGGCCTTCCGAAAGCCAGAAGGGCATCCATGGCAGCGCGGATGGTTCTGCCGGTATATAATACGTCATCCACCAGGATCACCGTTTTGTTCTCCACACTAAAGGGAATATCTGTCTGATTCAGGGTGTGCAGTCCCTGGCGCACATCGTCCCGGTAAAAAGTAATATCCAGTTTCCCGTAGGTTATCTTATCCGGGGAGATCTGCCGGTTGATCTCTTGTACGATCCGGTCGGAAAAAAATATTCCCCTTGGCTGGATACCGATGACCACCAGATCGTCGTATCTGAGATGGTTTTCGAGAAGCTGGTGACTCAGCCGCCGGATGGTGATGTTGAGTTCTTTTTCAGTCAGGATCGTCTTCAATCAGAATATTTTTATAAAAATAACAAAAGCTGGTCATGCTTCCGTTAAAAAAGGATATCCATACCCGGTAGGCGGGTCGAAAGTTTCCTTAATGGTACGGGCGCTGAGCCAGCGGTACAGGTTGAGAATGGATCCGGCTTTGTCATTGGTGCCGCTGCCTCGGGCACCACCAAAGGGCTGCTGGCCGACAACGGCACCGGTAGGTTTGTCGTTAATATAAAAATTTCCCGCCGCATGCCGGAGTTTTTCCGTGGCCCGTTCGATGGCCTGACGGTTAGTGGAAATGATAGAGCCGGTCAAAGCATAATTCGAAGTGGTATCCACCAGCCCCAGTATCTCTTCAAATTTGTGTTCCTCATATACATAAATCGTCAGTACGGGCCCGAAGATCTCTTCTTTCATGGTCACAAAATCCGGATCTGTGGTTACAATCACCGTCGGCTGGATAAAATATCCCTTTGTTTTTCCGGCGGTTCCACCAGCGAGAATTTTTGCTTTCGGATCTGCTGCTGCGCGGTCAATATACCCCTTGATCTTATCGAAACTTTTTTCGTCGATCACGGCATTGATGAAATTGCTGAAATCCTCTACTGAACCCATTTTCATTGATTGAAGAACAGACAACAGTTTTTCCAGGATCTCCGGTGCGAGATTGGAAGGAAGGTAGGCCCTTGAAGCGGCGGAACATTTCTGGCCCTGGAATTCAAAAGCACCCCGGGCCAGTGCCGTAACCACCACATCCACTTCGGCTTCCCGGTGAACCAGCACGAAATCCTTCCCGCCTGTTTCCCCAACGATACGCGGGTAGGACCTGTATTTACCGATATGCTCCCCGATGGATTTCCAGATGGTGTTGAATACTGCCGTTGAACCGGTGAAATGGATACCTGCAAAATCGCGGTGGCTGAAACAGATTTCCCCGAGTTCCGGACCATCTGCATATACCAGGTTGATTACTCCATCCGGCAGTCCTGCTTCCTGTAAAATCTTCATGAACAAAAACGCACTGAAAACCTGGGTATCCGCTGGTTTCCATACCACCACATTCCCGCATAAAGCAGCCGAAGTAGGCAGGTTGCCTCCGATGGCCGTAAAATTAAAAGGGGTGATGGCCACTATAAATCCCTCCAGCGGGCGGTATTCCATCCGGTTATGCACACCTGGGGAGCTGATCGGCTGCTGCCTATATATTTCACTGAGGTAATGTACATTAAAACGAAGAAAATCAATTAATTCGCAAATGGCATCTATCTCTGACTGATGAACATTTTTGCTCTGGCCCAGCATAGTGGCCGCATTCATCCGTGACCGGTATTTTCCAGCCAGCAGATCGGCTGCTTTCAGGAAAATGGCCGCCCGGTTTTCCCAGTTCATGGATTCCCAGGAGGATTTTGCTTTCAGGGCCGAATCAATTGCTTCCTGCACCTGTTCTCCTGAAGAACGGTGAAAGTATCCGAGGGTATGGGAGAGCTCGTGGGGCGGCCTGATTTTAATTTTATTGCCCGAGCGGAATTCTTTTCCACCGATGATGGCGGGAATATCCTGTTCTGCGGATTTCAAATCTGCCAGGGCTGCTTTCAGTAATTTAATTTCGGTTGAGCCGGGAGCATAAGATTTCACCGGTTCATTGGCAGGCAGGGGATAGTTGAAGTAGCCGATGTTCATATAACAAATTTGTGAATTCGGGAATTAAGCTTACGCAGTTTCCTTTTCTGACATCAGATAAGCCTTTATAAATCCATCCAGTTCACCATCCATCACCGGTTGTATATTTCCTGTTTCATAACCCGTGCGGTGGTCCTTGATCATTTTATAAGGATGAAAAACATAGGAACGGATCTGTGAGCCCCATTCAATTTTTTTCTTACTGGCATTGTTAGCGTTCTTGATGGCCTCCCGTTTGCGCATTTCTTCTTCATACAAACGGCTCTTGAGCATGGCCATCGCTTTTTCGCGGTTTTCACCCTGGGTGCGGGCCTGCTGGCATTCAACAATGATACCACTGGGTTTATGCGTTAGCCGGACGGCCGTTTCCACTTTATTCACGTTTTGACCGCCCGCACCTCCGCTCCGGAAAAAAGCCCACTCGATATCTGCAGGATTCACTTCAATTTCAATCGTATCATCAATCAGGGGATACACATACACAGAAGCGAAGGAAGTATGGCGACGGGCATTGGAATCGAAAGGAGAAATGCGCACCAGCCGGTGTACCCCGCTTTCTGCTTTCAGGAATCCATAGGCAAAGGGTCCGTCAAACTGCAGGGTAACACTTTTTATTCCCGCGGATTCGCCATCCTGGTAGTCGAGTTCGGAAACGGACCAACCCTGTTTTTCCCCGTACATCCGGTACATGCGCATCAGCATTTCAGCCCAGTCCTGGCTTTCTGTTCCACCAGCTCCTGAATTGATTTGCAGTACAGCAGGCAGTTCATCCTCAGGTTCATTCAGGGTGGATTTGAATTCGGCTTCATCCAGCAGTTCCAGGGCCTTCCCGTAAGCAGTCTTTGTTTCTTCTTCCGTGGCTTCACCTGATTTCCAGAATTCCATCAGCACGGCAAAATCTTCTATAGCTGTCTCCACAGCCTGATAGAGTTTTAACCAGTACTCATTCACCTTAATGTTTTTGAGAATAGCCGTGGCCCGTTCATTGTCTTCCCAGAAGCCTGAACTTCCGGTTAACTGTCTTTCTTCATTGATTTTGATCTGGCGGTTCTCGACGTCAAAGAAACCTCCTCAGTCCGCTCAGCCGGGACCTCATATCGATAAGCTTTTCCTGTGTCATAGGCACGCAAGTTAAAGATTCATTTACAAATACGGGAAACGTTCGCGAAAATAAAAACCCTTCTGTAAAAACAGATGGGAATTGTGTAAAAGTGCCAGCTCCTTTCACGATTAAATTCTACTTAATTTTAATTTTATTATGTGGTATTTTCAATCATCCTGGTAACCGCCATCAGGTATCAATAACTTTAAAAACAGAATATGATCATTGATTTTCGTTCCGATACCGTAACAAAACCGACACCCGGCATGATGGAAGCTATGATGCATGCCTCCGTGGGAGATGATGTTTTTGGTGAGGATCCGACAATTAATCTCCTTGAAAAAAGGATGGCCGGTCTTTTCGGAATGGAAGCAGCCCTGTATTGTGCAAGCGGAACCATGTCGAATCAGGTTGCCATTACCAGCCATACACGGCCCGGTGATGAAGTGATCTGTGAGCAGGAAGCCCATGTGTACATATATGAAGGTGGCGGTATTGCTTTTAATGCCGGCTGCCAGGTGCGGCCTGTGGCCGGCGACCGGGGAAGGATCCGGGCCGAACAGGTTTTGAAATCCATCAACTCCAAAGACGTGCATAAAGCCAGGACCTCGCTGGTTTGCCTGGAAAACACGTCGAACCGCGGCGGGGGCAGTTGTTATGATTTTAATGAAATCATAAAAATAAAAGAGGTTTGCGATACCCACCAGCTCAACCTGCACCTGGATGGCGCCCGTTTATTCAATGCCCTGGTAGCTAAAAATGAAAAACCCGGCGATTATGGAACCCTATTTCAAAGCATTTCAGTTTGTTTTAACAAAGGACTCGGATGCCCGGCCGGCAGTATGCTGATGGGCAGTGAAAAATTCATTCACCAGGCCCGGCGTGTGCGCAAGGTATTCGGAGGGGGCATGCGGCAGGCCGGATTTTTCGCAGCTACCGCAGTATATGCCCTGGACCATCATATAGAAAGGCTGGCCACAGATCACCTGCATGCAAAAAAAATAGAAGCGGCCCTGCAAAATCATCCCTTGGTGAAAATGGTTCTACCGGTTGAAACCAATCTGGTTATTTTTGAGTTAAAAGACGGGGTGGACATGGGTGGTTTTATTTCCCAGTTACGTGAAAGAGAAATTCTGTTACTCCCCATCTCCGACAGGAGACTCCGGATCATTACCCACCTGGACATTTCAGCTGATATGGTGATGGTTTTTTTAAAAGCCCTTACACATATCAGTTAGCCCCGTTCCATTTCCTTTACCAATAACAAAATTCTAATCGTAATTTTGTGGCCAAACCAAAGCCCGTACGTTTTATGTTTCCAAATATTTCCCCTGTAGAAACCAGTGCCTGGAAAAAACTCCAGGGGGATCAGCAGTACATGAAGGGTATCCAGATGAGGAACCTGTTCAGCGAAGACCCGGAGAGATTTAACCGGTTTTCCATCATATTCGGGGATATCCTTTTCGATTTCTCCAAAAACCTGGTGAATACGGAAACCCTTTCACATTTATTTGAACTGGCACAGGAATGTCAGGTGGGTGAAGCCATGCAGGCCCTTTTTTCCGGGGAAAAAATAAACCATACAGAAAACCGGTCCGTTTTACATACCGCCTTACGGAATTTTTCCGGAGAACCTGTTTTCAGCGATGGGAAAGATGTGATGCCGGAAGTGATGCAGGAACTGGAACATATGAAATACTTCAGCCATAAAATACATTCCGGTGAATGGCGCGGATATAGCGGTAAGCCCATCCGCAATATCGTCAATATCGGTATCGGGGGCAGCGACCTGGGGCCCGTTATGGTCACAGAAGCATTAAAACATTACTGGATTGATGGCATGCAGTCCTATTTTGTTTCCAACGTGGACGCAACACAGCTTGTGGAAACTCTGAAAAAAATCAGTCCTGAAGAAACCCTTTTCCTGATCGCATCCAAAACTTTTACGACCCAGGAGACCATGACCAATGCGTATAGTGCGCGGGACTGGTTTTTGAAATCGGCCGGCGATGAATCCCATATCGCCAAACATTTTGTGGCGCTTTCCACCAATGAGCATGAAGTGGTCCGGTTCGGAATAGACCGTTCCAATATGTTTGTGTTCTGGGATTGGGTGGGAGGCAGGTATTCCCTGTGGAGTGCGATCGGACTTTCCATCGTGCTGATGATCGGTTATGCGCGTTTTGAGGAAATGCTGCAGGGCGCCCATGCTTCCGACAAGCATTTCAGAAACATGCCTTTTGAGAAAAATATACCGGTGATTATGGCATTGCTGGGCATCTGGTACCGCAATTTCTTCGGTTCACAAACAGAAGCCATCCTGCCTTATGATCAGTATATGCACCGCTTTGCTGCTTATTTTCAGCAGGGAAATATGGAAAGTAATGGGAAATCGGTTGACCGCAACGGGGTTCCCGTTACATATTCCACAGGACCTGTAGTTTGGGGTGAACCCGGAACAAATGGTCAGCATGCTTTTTATCAGCTGATCCACCAGGGAACCGTTTTGATTCCCTGCGATTTTATTGCACCGGCCATCAGCCACAATCCCCTGGGCGACCATCACGCCAAACTGCTGTCAAACTTTTTTGCGCAGACAGAGGCCCTGATGAATGGACGCAAACCGGAAGAACTCCAGGCAGCCCGGGTAAAACCGGAGCTGATCCCCTTTAAATTTTTCAGCGGAAACCGGCCCACCAATTCCTTCCTGATTAAATTGATGACACCCTATACCCTGGGCCAACTGATTGCACTGTATGAACATAAAATATTTGTGCAGGGTGTGATCTGGAATATCTATTCTTTTGACCAGTGGGGGGTGGAACTGGGAAAGGAACTGGCAGGAAAAATTCTCCCGGAATTGGAAAACGGCGATGAAACAACCGGTCATGACGGATCCACCAATGGATTGATCAACTGGTATAAAAAAATATCTTTTTAACCGAATCAAACTAAAATAAAGGCAGATTTATCACGTTTTTTATAAATGGATCATCCAGATCCATCCGTCAATCTAAAACCTTATGCAAATTTCTTCCAAAACTGGTTCAGGAAGCCCGTGTGATTAAGACCCAATACCTGATTTTCGTTTTTGTTGGCACTTCCGTTATAGCCGGGTTATATTTTTTCAAGGCTTTTGGCTCGGGCAATTTCTTCCACCGGAATTCCAGTGAATTGCTTTTAAACAGGAGCGATACATCGTCCCATAAGGATTCCATACGCTTACATGGCGGTTTTGCAGTCCTGGATACTGCAAATTACGACCGGCTGAACCGGGCTCTGAACAATGGAGACAGCTCAGGCCGCTGGCCAGTTAAACTGGAATATCCTTTACCAGGAGCCATTTTCCCGTTTAACCGGGTAGTCGCTTATTACGGTAATTTCTATTCAAAAAAGATGGGGGTGCTGGGAGAATACCCGACGGATGAAATGTTTAAAAAACTGCAGGAAGAGGTTAAGAAATGGCAAATGGCCGATTCTACCGTTCATGTGCAGCCAGCCCTGCACTATATCGCCGTAACCGCCCAGGGTTATCCGGGGAAAGGAGATAAATACCGGTTGCGCATGCCCTTTAAACAAATCGATTCAGTAATCCGCATGGCTGCCCGGATCAATGCCCTGGTCTTTCTGGATATCCAGGTTGGTCAAAGCACGGTTCAGGAGGAAGTTCCCCTGCTGGAACCCTACCTTAAAATGCCGCAGGTTCACCTTGGAATTGACCCTGAGTTTTCCATGAAAACCGGGAAAAAACCTGGATCAGTTATCGGGACCATGGATGCATCAGACATCAACTTTACAATTAAATATCTTTCAGATCTCACTAAAGCTAACCAGCTTCCACCTAAAATTCTGGTAGTACACCGCTTTACACAGGCGATGATTACAAATTATAAAAAGATTAAACCGGAACCTGAGGTTCAGGTGGTGATCGACATGGACGGATGGGGTGCCCAATCAAGAAAACTCAGCACTTACCGCGAATTTATTTCCAGGGAACCGGTTCAGTTCACGGGATTCAAATTGTTTTACAAGAATGATTTCAGGGAACCGAACAGCCGGATGATGACACCGGAAGAAGTCTTAAATCTGAAACCCAGGCCGGTATATATCCAATACCAGTAACTTTTACCGGTAGAGCAAGATCCGGATTACTATAAACGCCGCAATCGTGAGCAGCAGAATGATCAAAATTGCCCAGTAGGCCCAGCTGGGGTCCCAGGCCGATCTTCTGCGCTTATGCGCTTTTTTAGGGTTGAGCTGCTGATGCATTTGCTGGTTCAGCTGCTGTAAAACAGCCTCCAGTTGTTTTGTATCCGGAAGATGTCCCAAACCTTCGGTAGCATCTTCAAGAAATGCCGCAGGCAGTTGTTCCCGGAAATGGTCCAGGTCCTTTTCCGGTATGATGGTACGCAGGTGACTGTCCAGCGGGGCAGACCGTTTTTTCCCGGGATCATCCGGAAGCATATCATGGATTTCTTCAGTCATGTTTATTCTTTCATTTTATCTAATTTCTTTTCCAGTAACAAGCGCAGGTTTCTTTTTCCATTCTGGATATAACTTTTTACCTGTAACAGGTTAAAGCCCGTTTCAGTGGCGATGGACTGATAAGATTTTTTCTGCAGGTAAAACAGCCGGATGCAGATTTTTTGTTCCGGGCTCAGGTGTTGCAATGCATCTTCCAGATCCTTCAGCAGGCTTTCATTTTTCAATGGATCCGGGTCTTCCGTATCTGTAACCGGCTCAGTGATCAGGTCAACGGAAATACCCCGCCGCTGATTGCGCAATAACATCAGGCAATGATTCTTTGCAATCATATAAAGCCAGGAACTGAAATAGCTGACTTCATATTTATGCAGTTCAGTAATAGCTTTCAGGAAAATCTGCTGAACAGCATCCCGCGCCTCTTCCGGGTTTTTCAGGTATTTCAGGGAAACACCATACAATAACAGGGTATAACGTTCCAGCAGGGGTCCCAGCCACTCGTTGTTATGATCGGTATAAAAATGTTTTAACAGTTCCTGGTCTGTTAAACGCATATGTGGGGATGAATGCACCGTAATTTATCATCTTTCAGTAGAGATGCAGGAACCGTCCGAATACATAAAAGGACCGGCTTATTTATTTCCGAATCCCTGCTTATAAGCTTCAATGGCATTTTCAATAACTTTTAATGCCATGGTCTTATCGCCGAATTCCTCCACTTTTACCGTTTTGTTTTCCAGTTTTTTGTATTCTTCAAAAAAATGCCGGAGTTCATCGAAAAAATGCCTGGGTAATTCTTCGATATTGTTATAATGATTTACACCCGGGTCCCTGGCAGCGACGGCTATGATTTTATCATCGGCATCCCCGCTGTCGATCATTTGCATCACACCCATTACTTTGGCTTCCATCAGGCAGAGGGGTACTACCGGCAGGGAGGTAATAACCAGGATATCCAGGGGATCTTTATCATCTCCATAGGTTTGCGGAATGAAACCATAATTAACCGGGTAATAAAAAGATGAATAAATAACACGGTCCAGCTTGAGCAAACCGCTCGCTTTGTCAATTTCATATTTTGCGCGGGCGCCCTGGGGAATTTCAATAATGGCATTGACAATACGGGGGGCGTTACTTCCATAGGGAACCCCATGCCAGGGATGGGAGACATTTGTTTTATTCATAAGTTGCTGTTGAGGTTACAAACCTACTCATTCAGTATCATAGCGCAAAAAGGTCAGAGGGTTAGTGTTTTTGATTGAGGATCTCTTTGAGATCCACCAGCCATTCACCATTCACCCGCACAATATGAACCGTAGTGGTGTCTTTGCGGAAACTGTTAGAATAGGTATAGGAAGTAACAGAATCGTTTATTGCCTGGATACTAATGGGAAGAATACTTGCTTCCTTGTACTGCTGGCGGGTTTCCCGGTCCATTTTATCAAAACCCTCCTGCCATTTACTGATCAGTAATAGATTCACGGAATCATTGAGCAGGTAAAATTTTGCTTTTTCATAATCGCCGTCCAGCGAGGCACGGATAAACTGGCGTCCGGCCTCCTGGGCATCTTCTGCCTTATTAAAAGTTTTACCGGCGTGACAGGCGATGATGGAAATAATAAGGAAACCGGCAATAATGGTTTTCAATGATCAGCTTTGATGGTTAGGAAAAAGCGGCTTCCGGTTATCAGGCACCGCCCTGTTCAATGACTTTATCTTTTTCGTATGCTTTGATTATGGCTTTCACCAGCCGGTGCCTCACCACATCTTCCTCGTCCAGTTCGATATGCGAAATACCGTCGATCCCTTTGAGGATATACAGGGCCTTGGCCAGTCCGCTTTTTTGATTTTTAGGAAGATCGATCTGGGTCAGGTCCCCGGTAATGATGGCTTTGGCGCTGGCACCAATACGGGTCAGGAACATTTTCAACTGCAGGTCCGTGGCATTTTGGGCTTCATCCAGGATGATAAAGGCATTGTCGAGTGTGCGTCCGCGCATATAAGCCAGCGGAGCGATTTCAATGGTGCGCGTCGTCATATAATAACCCAGCTTATCGGCCGGAATCATATCGTCCAGTGCGTCATATAAGGGACGCAGGTAGGGATCGATTTTTTCTTTCAGGTCTCCCGGAAGAAATCCCAGGTTTTCACCCGCTTCCACGGCAGGCCGGGTCAGGATGATTTTCTTGACCATTTTATTTTTCAGTGCACGCACCGCCATGGCAACGGCGGTATAGGTTTTTCCGGTACCGGCCGGACCAATAGCAAAAACAATATCATTTCTTTCGGAAGCCGTTACCAGTTTCTTCTGGTTCACTGTCCGGGCGCGCACGGTTTTTCCGTTCGGGCCGAAGACCAGGATATCGTTGGGATTCCTGTCCACAAAATGATCTACCGTTTCGGCATCATCGCCGCCCAATATCTGGTTGAAATAATTTTCTGTAAGACTGCCGTTTCGCTCCAGGTACTGGAGCAGGAGGTCTATTTTTTCTTTTGCTGTTTCCACTTGTTCTGGTGCACCACTGAGTTTGATCTGTGTTCCGCGGGATAGAATTTTTAGTAAGGGGAATTTTTTTTTGAGGATATCTAACTTGCCATTGTTAACGCCAAAAAATTCAATCGGGTTAACGGTTTCCAGGTTGATAATCGTTTCGGTCAATTCAGGGAATTTTAAGTTTTCAAATTAGGTTTATGCCGCATATCCAACGCATGTTACCAAATTTAATTCTTTAAATGCATATTTCCGGCAACTTACTTATTAACAGATTGTGCATTTAACCGGAGCATTTCGGCATAAGTCAAATTTTTTTCCATCGCTTCAATGGTGCATGCGATTCTTCTGGCCTTTGTCCGGATGGTTTTAGCAGACCCGATCCAGTTGCTGTAATACATCTGGTGGGAGCGGGGCAGGGCCATGAATTTTTTTTCTGCTTTTGGCGCATCTCCCAGGCATTCGAGCAGCTCTGTACAAATTTCCAAAGGCTTTGCATCTTCCATCAGGCGAAGTTTCAGCAGGTCGCCTTTATTTTTATGAAGCGCTTTGCGGAGACCGGCTTTTAAGGGCATGATAAATACACCGTTTCCCATGGGTATCAGGGCCTGCTGGGAAATGGGATGGGCATCCAGCTTTCCTTTAACACGGTATGATCTTTTATACCCGGGTTTTAACTGCTCCGAAATATCAGGCGGGATCTCCACATAGGACCAACCTGTTTTTTCCCCCTGTTCTGCAAATTGTTGTATAACGGCAGTAAACTGAACCATGCAAAGTGCAAATGAGCGGGATAAATTTAAGGAAAAACAGCTGGTTCAGGAAGTTCTGAGTTCCTCTTCTATGGCTTCATTGTACCTGGAACTGTTATTTCTGATCCAGTCCGGTATGGACTGTTCTGAGTTGATCAGCCATTCATTCCCTTCCTTGCGCATTTTGAACATGATGCGGTTTCCCCGGTCGTCACTTACATCAACAGTAAACAGTTCTTCATGCAGCCCGTTCACTTTTCTGAAATTGAATTCCCTTAAACGGCCTTCAGCTTTTATCAGCTTGGTAAACTGTATATTCCGGTTAAATTGAATGATCATGGTGATGTATTCAACCCGTATAATCAATTTTCGTGCTATAATTTTATAAGGGATTATTAATATCGGATTCATTTATCCACAGGATCCTATTTTTGCCGGATGGAAGAAGGGTTTTTTATATCAATCTGTGTACCGGCTTACCAGCGGACGGATTACCTGAAGCGTCTCCTGGATTCAATTTATATACAAACCTTCCGAAATTTTGAGGTGGTCATCACGGATGACAGTCCGGGCCCGGAAGTGCAGGATCTGGCAATGCGGCACCCGTTGAAATCAAAAATCCGTTATTTCAGGAACCCGTCAACCCTGGGAACCCCGGAAAACTGGAATGAGGGCATTCGCCGGTCGAAGGGCGACTGGATCAAAATCATGCACGACGACGACTGGTTTACCGGGCCTGACAGTCTCCGGTTGTTTACCGAAGCCATCAAAAAAGGAAAGGCCCTGTTCTGGTTTTCAGCCTATACCAATGTTTTTCCGGATGGTCATATTAAAAAAATTCAGATAAATACCCTGGATCTGAATGCCCTGAAAAAGCTTCCTGAAATCCTGGTTGCCGCCAACCGGGTGGGACCTCCCAGTACCACCATTTTCAAAAAGGATCCCTCGATTGAATTCGATAACCGGATGCAATGGCTGGTGGATATTGATTTTTATATCCGTTACCTGAAAAATCATCCGCCTGCGGAATATATTCCCCTAAACCTGGTCCGGATCGGTATCAGTTCAAGCCAGGTTACCCGTTCCAGTTTTGGAAACCCGGAAATAGAAATACCGGAACGGTTGATGCTGAGTGAAAAACTGGACAGGACGTCGATCCGTCATATCCGGGTTTTTGATTCCTGGTGGCGTTTCCTGAGAAATTTATCCATCCGGGATATGGCTCAGATTGAACAATCCGGATACCGCGGGAAAATTCCCGGATTTATACCTCCCATGATCGGCCGGCAGCAGAAAATCCCGCGGCCCCTGCTCCGATGGGGTGTGACTTCCAAAATCTCTATGTTCCTGTATTTCTTAAAAAGCAAAAGGTATTTGTAAAGAGCAGCGTTTTAAGGTAGACTGGACGGTAACAGCAGTTCGCGGTAATGTTTATTAAAGGCATCGCGGCCAAAGTGATCTTTTGCATACCCGTAAGCAGTATCGCTCAGGCGGGCGCAAAGATGCCGATCCCTGACCAACTCCATGATTTTTTCAATGGCCTCCCTGACCAATTCCGTTTCATTAAGGATTTCATGTATAAGCAGACAATTGTAACCATCTTTTAAATGCATCAGGTTACCAGGTAATGCAGTAACCACGGGGATGCAGCCATTTGCCATGGATTCTTTGATAAACATGGGAAACCCTTCAAATAAAGAGGTTAGCAGGGCAATATCGGATGCTGACAGGAGATCCGCCATTTTCCGGGGGTCGCTGATTTCTCCGTGAATCACCGCTTTGGCCTTCACTTTCACGGAAAGTTCCCCGATCAGTGTACCGGCAAAATGAAACCGGACCGGCAGACCCTGATCCATAAAATATTCGGCAACCCGGTTCACCAGCCAGATTCTCTTTTGAGGCCCTCCGCGACCGGCACAAATCACCTCTAGTATTCCCGAAAATGATTTCTTCTTTTCCGGAGGAATATCCACGCCGGGTTCTATAAAAAGTAAACGCTGTAGATAAACCGGATCTATGTGATATGCAGCGTATTGCTTTTCGATATTTTCCCTGGTATAATAATCATAGACAACCCGGTATGTCAGTAGCCTGTGATTTTTCAAACCGAAAAATTCCATTCCGTTTTTTCCAAAAGTGAAATTATGAAGCAGCTCGGTCCGGGTGGATTTTTTGTTTAAAAACGGCAGCATATCGTAAAAAAAAGTGGAATTCGCGCCAAATACATGGGGCGATGGGTGCCTGTTTATATAAAAACTGAAATAATGAACGGAAAACAGCCTCAGCAATAAATAATCGCACCACAAATGGATGTCCCGGCTCCCTGCATGCGGGATCCCGTAAAACTCAGCACGGAAAGCGGCATTGGGGGAGTAGCGGGTAAAAAAAATCTGTTTCTCCATTTCCGGAACGGATTTCAGGATGTCCAGGTGAATGCGTTGTGCCCCGCCCATCGAATACCTGTCAAAAAAAAAGAACAGGCCTGAACCTGATTTTTTCCGTAAAAGTGCCCATGGGTAAACGAAAACCAGCGAAGGGAAATAACTGATCCGGAGAAGTATCCTAAAGATTTTTATTTTCGTGATATTATGCATGGTAATTTTAGGGTGTTCACATCCCGGCGCCCGCAAATATATCCATAAGCAAATTATTGAACAGTACCATGCCCGATCCATTTCATTACGGTTCAGATACATTGACCCCGTCCATCGTATTCGCCCTGGCTGAAGGCAAACGGCGTGGAATCATTCCTGATCATTCCATGGCCCGGATTCTTAAAAGCCGGGATCATGTGAAAGAAATCGTTTCCCGCGATAAAACGGTTTACGGTATCAATACCGGGTTTGGGGTTTTGGCCAACACACCTATTTCTGCTGAAGACACACAGACCCTGCAGCATAAGATATTGCAAAGCCATAGTGTGGGTGTGGGTAAATCCATCGGCCCCTTCCTCTCGAAGATCATGATGATTACCAAAGTGCAGTCGCTGGCACAGGGATATTCCGGCATCCGGCCGGAAACCCTGGAACGCATTTGCTGGTTCATAGATCAGGATATCATTCCCGTGGTTCCTGAAAAAGGATCCGTGGGCGCCTCGGGAGATCTCGCACCCCTGGCCCACCTTTTTCTGCCATTAATCGGATTGGGAGAAGTCTGGGTGAAAGGACAGATAGTCCCTGGTGCGGATGTACTGGCGCAGAACGGGCTCAAACCCTTGCAACTCGGCCCCAAGGAAGGACTTGCTTTAATCAACGGCACCCAGTTTATCCTGGCTTATGCTGTTGCCAATCTCCGGCGTATGCATTATTGTCTTGAGTCGGCCGACCTGATCGGTGCGATGAGCCTGGAAGCGCTTACGGGAACTAAGTCGCCTTTCGATGAACGCCTGCATGCACTAAGGCCTTTTCGGGGAAATCAACTGGTGGCCCAGCGACTGCGCAGGCTGCTATCGGGTTCGGAGATCATGCAGAGCCATATGGACTGCGGCCGCGTACAGGATCCCTATTCCCTGCGCTGTATGCCACAGGTGCATGGGGCGAGCCGGAATGCATGGCTGCACCTGAAAGAACTTACGCGGATCGAATTGAATGCAGTGACAGATAACCCGCTGATTTTTTCTCCCGATGATACGATCAGTGGTGGTAATTTTCACGGCCAGCCGCTCGCCATCCCGCTGGATTATGCAACCATCGCAGCTGCGGAAGCCGGTAATATTTCTGACCGCCGCTGTTACCTGCTGCTGGAAGGAAAATGGGGACTGCCTTTATTGCTTATGAAAGATGTGGGGCTCAATAGTGGATTTATGATTCCCCAATACACGACCGCAGCCCTGGTAAGTGAAAATAAAACGCTTTGTTTTCCTGCCAGCGCAGACAGTATCCCGACTTCCCTGGGTCAGGAAGACCATGTGAGTATGGGAAGTATCAGTGGCCGCAAACTGGAAATGGTATTGGATAACCTGGAATATATCCTGGCCATCGAACTGATGACAGCCTGCCAGGCCATCGAATTCCGCCGTCCCCTTCACAGCAGTTCAATTCTCGAACATGCGCATGAATTCGTAAGGCAACAGGTCAGTTTTGCCAATGAGGACCGGATCTTTGCTGATGATATCCGGAAAATAAAATCGATGATCGAATCCTTTGGTCTGATTCGTGAAGTGGACGCTTTTGCCGCCGCCCGCGGCGCCGGCCTCAATACTGATTATGAAGATTTTTCTTTAAACTGATCCCATGCAAAAAACTTTTTCGAAATACGACCCGGTCAAATATAAAACGCCCACCGGTTCTGAATTAAACTGTAAAGGATGGATCCAGGAAGCCGCCCTGCGTATGCTGCTGAATAATCTCAATCCGGAAGTAGCGGAACGTCCGGATGAACTGATCGTTTACGGAGGTCGTGGTAAAGCAGCCCGGAATTTCCAGGCCCTCGATGATATCATTGCAAACCTGAAGATACTCGTGGATGATGAGACCCTGCTTATTCAGAGTGGCAAACCGGTCGGCCGTATGAAAACTCATACCGATGCACCGCGTGTTCTGATCTCCAACTCACAACTCGTTCCCAAATGGGCCACCTGGGAACATTTTGATGAGCTCGAGAAAAAAGGATTGATGATGTACGGCCAGATGACAGCCGGCTCCTGGATCTATATCGGTTCGCAGGGCATCGTACAGGGCACCTATGAGACCTATGCCGCGGCAGCGGATAAGCATTTCAACGGTACCCTGCTGGGCACATTAAATGTAACAGCCGGCCTGGGCGGAATGGGTGGTGCCCAGCCCCTGGCCATTACCATGAATGAAGGAGTCGCCCTGATTGCAGAAGTGGAATGGTGGCGCATTCAGAAACGGCTCGAAACCAAGTACCTGGATTTCGGCATATTGAACCTGGACGAAGCGATCGATAAAGCCCTCCAGGCGAAAAAAGATAAGAAAGCAATATCCATCGGCGTTTGTTGTAATGCCGTGCACCTGCTCGAAAGATTATTGGAAAGAAATATAATCCCCGATACCCTCACCGACCAGACTTCGGCGCATGATCCGCTGATCGGCTACTGGCCCCACCAGGTTTCCCCGGAAGAAGCGAAAGTATTGAGGGAAACAAACCCTGAAAAATACCTGGAACTGGCTTATGAATCGATGAAGCTTCACGTGGAAAAAATGCTGGCCCTTCAGAAAAAAGGCGCTATCACTTTCGACTATGGAAATAATATCCGCGCGCGGGCTTTTGAAAAAGGGCTCCAAAACGCATTTGATTTTCCCGGTTTCGTTCCTGCCTATATCCGCCCCCTTTTCTGTGAAGGAAAAGGCCCGTTCCGCTGGGTCGCCCTCAGCGGAAATCCACAGGATATAGCGGTTACAGATGACCTGATGCTCCGGTTATTTCCGGAGAACCATTCTCTCCAACGCTGGTTAAAACTGGCCAAAGAAAAAATTGCATTCCAGGGACTGCCCGCACGTATCTGCTGGCTGGGTCAGGGAGAAAGGGAAAAAGCGGGACTGGCATTCAACGAACTCGTACGCTCAAAAAAAGTGCAGGCACCCATCGTCATCGGCCGCGATCACCTCGATACAGGTTCCGTCGCATCTCCTAACCGCGAAACAGAAGCTATGCTGGATGGCAGTGATGCCGTGGCGGACTGGCCCATATTGAATGCCCTGGTCAATACAGCGGGGGGTGCCAGCTGGGTAAGCCTGCATCATGGGGGTGGGGTTGGAATGGGATATAGCATACATGCCGGGATGGTGATCGTGGCAGATGGAACAGATGCCGCCGCTGCCCGCCTGTCGCGGGTTTTACGCAACGACCCTGGTCTCGGTGTGATTCGCCATGCAGACGCCGGGTATTCGCTGGCACAAAAAACAAAAGAAGCATTTCAACTCTGATTCATACATGTCGAGCCGGCTCCTGACCCATATTAAACAACTCGTGAACGTCCGTACCGGCGACCAGCCCCTGTATGGAAAAGAAATGGCCGAACTGCCCTGCCTGGATGATGCCTGGCTGTTGTTGGAAGGAGATGAAATTGCCGGATTTGGAAGAATGGATTCAATTAAAAGGGATTTACCCCGCTTTCCCCGGTTGCAGACCGATTGCAGCGGGAGACTGGTCCTGCCCGCCTGGTGTGACAGCCATACCCACCTGGTATATGCCGGCAGCCGGGAAAATGAATTCGTTGACAAGATCCGCGGACTCAGTTATGCTGAAATCAATGCCCGCGGTGGCGGCATCCTGAATACGGTTCAGAAAATAAAGGAAATCTCCGAAGATGAACTGTTCCGTATATCGTGGAAAAGGCTGGAAGAACTGGCCAGGATGGGCACAGGTGCCATCGAAATAAAAAGCGGTTATGGATTATCGCCGGAAGGTGAATTGAAAATGCTGCGGGTGATCCGGCAGTTAAAAGAAAAGTCCTCCTTGCAGATCCGCTCCACTTTTCTCGGTGCCCACACATACCCGCCTGCGTACAGGGATCATCATGAAGGATATATTCGTGAGATCGTAGAGGAGATGTTGCCAATTATTGCAAAGGAAAAACTGGCAGACTATATTGACGTGTTTTGTGAAAATGGCTTTTTTAACCCGGAAGAATCAGAAACGATTTTAAAAGCCGGACTGCAATATGGATTGCAGGCTAAAATGCACGTGAACCAGCTCAACGCGATCGGGGGCATCGAAACAGGGATCCGGCTGAACGCCCTTTCGATGGATCACCTGGAAACCCTGACAGCCGGTGAAATCAGCCGGTTGAAAAATTCCGGATGGAAGGGTTTCTGCACTTTGTTGCCAACTGCCGCATTTTTTCTACGAATGCCTTATCCCCCCGCCAGGCAGTTATTGGAATCCGGACTTGCTATAGCACTTGCTTCAGATTATAACCCGGGTTCTTCGCCCTCGGGAAATATGAATACAGTCGTTTCGCTTTCCTGCATTCAAATGAGACTGTTGCCGGAGGAAGCATTGAATGCAGCCACCCTCAACGGGGCCTTCGCTATGGGACTGGGCCATACACTGGGTTCAATTGCTGTTGGTAAAATGGCCAATTGCCTCATCAGTGCCCCCGTTCCTTCCCTCGCTTATCTTCCCTATCGTTTTGGCTCAAATCTTATTGATAAAGTAATAATCCGGGGGCAATTCGTGGCCTGAGCTTTGCATATTGAATTTCATACCCGTGCTTATGACCAACCTCCTTTCCGGCAAAAAAAAACCCGCTGATTTCATCGATTCCGTCACCCGGAGAAGCACCGTACTGCGAACAGGAGATAAAAAAGGAGGACTTGAATTTCTCATATCTTTTTTTTCTGCCATTCGTCCGGCCCGGGGGAAAAGAGATCCTGTAAAAAATCTGCAGATGCTGCTCCGGCAGATGGACCAGCACCCGATCCTCCTTACGAACCTGCACAATGCCCTGATTTCGCAGCTGATTCAAACGGATCTGACTTCTGCACTCACGGAAAGCGGCATCCCGCTGGGAAATGGCTTCTGGCAGGAATTCTCCGGCAGGCTCCGGCACAAACTCATCCCGGCCCTGCAGAATGAGAATGATTTCCTCTACATGATATCAAGGATTTTTTACCGGTCTGACGACTACCTATGGGTGGAAACCATTCCGCATGATCAATGGAAACAATTTTTTGAATCCATCGGTCTGGCTTTTACTGTGGATGATAAGCATATGCTGGTGCAGCTGATGCAGTCGCTTAAAATCCTCAGTATCCAGGTTGCCAGTCTGGGGCTTGAAAAAGAAGTGCGCAAACATCTGGACAGCCAGGACATCAGAGATAATCCTTTTCTGGATCAGACCGTACTGGTCCGCAAACTTGAAAAATCCTTCATTGCTGAGGATGCTGACACATTGAACTCGGTCAGTGAGCAATTGTATGCGCTGTCCAGACGGTGTATTGATTCCATTGAATATATCCGACGACATCATTCCGGAAACGGCACCAGTATTCATCAAACATATATTTTATTAATCCTGAGCAATAAACTGGGACGGATCGAACTGATCACGGATATCCTGGATGGTAATTCCCAATTCGATTCGGATAATTTCATTTCTTTTTTTAAAATGCTGGTAAGAAATGAAAATACCAAGAACAGCATCCGTGAATTTCTTTCCCAGTCCCTGGGTTATGTGGCATACCAGATTGCCGAGCACAAGGGGTCAAAAGGAAGCCATTATATTACTGCTAACAATAAGGAATACCGGAAAATGATTTGGAGCGCCATGAAAGGTGGCAGTATCACGGCTTTCATAACGATTTTTAAAAACCTGCTTTCGAAAATCGAACTGCCCCTGTTCTGGCATGGGTTTGCCTATAGCATGAATTATAGTATCGGTTTCCTGCTGATCGATGCGACCGGAGGAACCCTGGCCACCAAACAACCTGCGTTCACTGCCAGCGCGGTAGCCAGTTCACTGGACACCAAAGGAAATACCTATAAACCGAATTTATATAACCTTGCGATTACAGTGGCCCGGGTTTCCCGTAGCCAGATTGCTTCATTTACAGGCAACCTGCTATTGGTTTTTCCCGGTACGTTCCTTTTAGCCTGGTTATATGACCTGGTGACCGGGACAAAAATCCTGGAGGGAGATCAAGCCATGGCCATGCTGGAAAGCCAGCACCCTTGGCATAGCCTTTCCCTGCTTTATGCCTGTAATACCGGTGTGTTTCTCTTTTTAAGCGGAATTATCGCCGGGTATGTCCAGAATAAGATCCTTTACGGACGCATTGGGGAAAGATTAAAATACCACCCCTGGTGGCCTCCCGGTGTTTCACACGAAAAACGTTTTCGCCTCGTAAAATTTATGGAAGTGAATGCAGGTGCCGTGATAGGAAATATTTCCCTGGGTTTTATGCTGGGCATGTCTTCTATTGTAAGTAAGATCCTGGGATTCCCTTTTGATATCCGTCACATTACCATATCAGCAGGAAATGTTTCGGTGGCCCTGTACGGACTGGGAATCCGCTCTGTACCTACAGCTTACCTGGTCTCTATATTTTTTGGGGTGCTTGCCATTGGATTTTTAAATTTCCTGGTGAGTTTTTCACTTGCTTTTGTAGTGGCTGTAAAATCCCGGGGAATACAGTTAAGGGATTACCCGGAATTCCTGGGAATCCTGGGCCGGTATTTCCTCAAAAAACCGCTGGATTTCATCCGGCCACGCAGGCAGCTTTCTGAAACGGATTGATTTTCTTTCCTTAACATTGCGCATTCCAATTACGCAATATGACACCCATAATTGAATGCGTTCCCAACTTCAGTGAAGGCAGGGATCCCCGGATCATTCAGGAAATCACGAATGAAATTGAAAGTGTGGAAGGGGTCAGGCTGCTCAATGTGGATCCGGGTAAAGCCACCAACCGAACTGTTGTAACTTTTGTCGGGGCTCCGGAAGCTGTTACGGAAGCAGCTTACCGGGCCATCCGCAAAGCGGGTGAATGTATTGATATGCGCCGGCACCAGGGAGCCCATCCGCGTATGGGTGCAACAGATGTTTGTCCGTTGATCCCCGTGTCCGGCATCAGCATGGAAGAAACTGCCCGGTGGGCTGAGAAACTGGCAGAACGGGTAGGGCATGAGTTGGACATCCCGGTCTATTTATATGAAGCGGCCCAGCGGAATAAGGAACGGAGCAATTTATCGGTTATACGTGCTGGTGAGTATGAAGGATTTGCTGAAAAAATTAAAAAACCGGAATGGAAACCTGATTTCGGCCCTTCGGTTTTTGATGAGAAACGGGGTGCGACGGTTATCGGGGCCCGGGATTTCCTGGTGGCTTATAATGTGAACCTCAATACGACTTCCGTACGGCGCGCCAACAGTATTGCCTTTGACATACGGGAAGCCGGACGCATAAAAAGAGAAGGGGATCCGGTTTACGGGAATATTGTAAAAGATGAAAAGGGCCAGCCGGTCATGGTTCCGGGATCACTCAAATCCGTAAAAGCCATCGGATGGTTTATCAAAGAATATGGTATCGCACAGATTTCCATGAATCTGACCAACCTTTCCGTCACACCACTGCATATTGCATTTGATGAAGTCTGTCGTAAAGCAGATGCCAGGGGAATCCGGGTTACCGGCAGTGAGCTGGTCGGATTGATCCCGCTTCAATCGCTGCTCGATGCAGGAAAATATTTCCTGAAAAAGCAGAGCCGCCCGGCAGGCCTGTCAGAAAAAGAACTGATCCGGATTGCCATCCTGACCATGGGCCTGGATGAACTGGCTCCATTTAAACCTGAGGAAAGGATCATCGAATATTTACTCAAAGATCCGTCGGATGAAAAACTTGTCAGTCTTTCACTTTCTGATTTTGCAGATGAAACGGCCAGTGAATCGCCGGCTCCGGGCGGAGGTTCGGTTGCTGCCTACCTGGGCGCCCTGGGGGCTGGTTTGGGCGCCATGGTTGCGAATTTGTCCGCTCAAAAAAAAGACTGGGCCCGGTTCAGTGACTGGGCGGAAAAGGCTTCCGGATATAAACAGGAACTCGTAGCCCTGGTGGATGCGGATACAAAAGCATTTGAGGGCATCATGCAGGCCCGGGAACTGCCTAAAACCACGGAATCTGAAATGGCATTCAGATTGGAAAAAATTCAGGAAGCCACTTTGAAGGCTATAGAAGTGCCTTTCCGGGTGATGCAGGTGGCCCTGCAGTCTATGGAAGTGATACAGGCCATGGCTGAAGCCGGAAACCCGAATTCAAAATCTGATGCCGGTGTAGGTGCTTTATGTGCGCGTAGTGCGGTGCTCGGCGCTTACCTGAATGTTTGTATCAATGCAGCCGGTTCAGAAAATGATAAAAACATTTCGGCCATGATGGCGGAAGGTAAAAAGATGCAGGCTCAGGCGATTCAGCGTGAAAAGGAGATACTTGACAGGGTAGGCCTGACCAAACAATAGCCGATGACCGATGATCGTTTTTTTATATTGTAAAATTCGAACACCGGTCCATGAATTTGTCCCGGGTTTTAGGATTTAAGCTTTAAAACGGAATACCAATATTCACATACCCCATCACTCTTTTCCACTGGTCGCAATACATGGCACTCAGCTCGAGAGGTCCGAGTATGAAATTATAGGTGAAAGTGAGCGAATACCCGGATAAAAAATCCGGTGTATCGTAAAACATCTTTTCGTTATTCACAAAATTATTGAACATCATATTGGCCCGGCCCGTGAGGTACAGATTTCCATAGAAATTATAGCGGAAACCGGCCTGGACAGCTGCCGTGCTGGAGGCATAAAAGGAACCCTCCCTTAATCCGGCAAAAGTGATCTGGTTGTGAAAACCCTGGGTGAGTCCGCCAATGGAAAATTCATTCATTATATTTCCCTTCTGGAAGTTCAGGCCGGACTGCAGTACAAACAGCAGGGTACTTTTATCGGACAGGGGTGTATAACTTTCAAAATGAAAAGTAATCCTCGGATAGGGATTACTGGCAGTTGTTGTATCTGCATCGAGCGTATTGGAATGTAACTGGAAATTGGGATTCTGGGTATATACCCAGTCGCCTTCCAGGGCCGACAGGATACCTTTTTTCGGATATACCGGACGGTCCAGGGAATTTGTGTTGAAATAAAAATAACTGGTGGGAAAATTATCGGTTCCCAAGAACTCCACCCCAGAGGTAATGGAAGGCTTATAACGGGTCCATTCAAATCTTGTCCCGATGCCAATGGTTAAATCCCGGTTGGTGGAATAACCGAATCTGCCATCCGTAACAAAATAATTCTGGTTATAGATACCGGCTTCCTTTGTGTTACGGTACGTAGTGAAATTCATCTGGTCGAACTGGGTTGATAATTTCAATGCGAATTTCCGTCCCCTGCCCAGGTATTGAAGGTGTTCCCCCCGGACTCTGAAATTTTCACCAATATTTAGTGTTACCAGGCTCCTGGAGTTGGGCGTAAAAAAATCCCGGGAAGTCAGGTTTAGAATCGCACTGATACCGGTAAACTGATTATAATGCAATGAAACTTTTGCGAAAGTGAGCGGGTTTTCCGACACATCGAAAATGATTCTGGCAGAATGATCCGGCTGGGGATTCAAACGATAGGTTATTCGGTTATAATATCGGGTACCACCTGCCCTGCGTACCATATAGGCAAGTATTTCCGGCGTATACACATGATTGGTCAGCAGACCCATTGTATGCACAAAAAAATCCTGCGTGGTATATTTCAGCCCGTTTACTTCATAAGAGGAAATTCTCACGCTTTGAACGGAGGGAAGGGACTTTACTTTTTCAACCGGTCCATATAAAGCGTTTAGGGAATCAGCGAGTTTTTTCAGTTGCGGATATAATCTTCTTCCTTCTTCTATCCCCGAGTCAATAATTTCACCTGCATCCGAAAAAGTGCCCATGGTATATTGTTCCAGGGGGGTTTGCACATAAATGTTACAAAGCGGCACTTCCAGTTTGGTATCATCTGCCTCCCGGAAAAAAGCGACCTGCAGGAGCACCTGCAGGGCATTATTTACTTTACCGGCCGGCAGTAAACTGCTGGTCACATTACTTCCGATCACATACTGGGCGCCCATTTGCCGAACATCTTTTACAGGAAAATTACGTACGATACCTCCATCCACCAGGAGCCGGCCATTATATTCAACTGCCGTGAATACAGATGGAATGGCCATACTGGCGCGCACAGCAGAAACGATTTCACCGCTGTCCAGAACCACGGCCTGCCCGGTGGAAATATCGGTTGCTATACATTTAAAAGGAATGTCGAGTGAATCGAAGTTTTTAATCTTATATACCGGGAACAAAAGCTCCGAAAATTTCAGCCACAATTCCTGGCCCTCCAGTACACCGGTTGAGATCCTGAAGAAATTATTTACCCAGGGCAGTTCCAGGTCATATTTTCCATATTCATCTTTTTCTTCCATGATTATATTGCGCATGGAACTCTGGTTGGACAGGATCTGGTCCCATTGCATATGCCGGGCAATGTATAAAATAGAATCTGCAGAATATCCCGCGGCATAAAAGGACCCGATGATACTCCCCATGCTGGTACCTGTAATGTAATCTATGGGAAGTCCGGCCGAATCGATGGCCTTGAGAATGCCGATATGTGCCAGGCCCTTGGCTCCGCCGCCGCTCAGCGTAAGGCCGATTTTTGGCCTTTTACCTTTTGTTGAATCCTGTGCGCCGGCAGGCAGGATGAAAATAAAATAAAGGCAGCCGGTGATCAACAGAATACGGACCGAAATAAGAAATGGATCTCTTTTAATAATACGGCAGGTTTGTTATAAAATTACAAAAAGGACCCGAAGATTCAATCCGGATCAGGAAAGCGATTCTTCCAGTTCCATCAGTTTTTCAAGAGCTGCATCATAGTGCTGCCTGGCCAGGGTTAAACTCAGGGCTGCTTTTTTATACTCAGATTCGGCAACCAGGAATTTCTGCCTGTCCGCATAAATTTCAGGTGTGGACAATTGTTTTTCCAGGCGGTCGCTCTCCGATTGAAGACGATTGATATCACCGTCGAGTTGCTCCACCAGCTTTTGCTGTTTCTGGAGTTGTTTTTTTGCTTCCTTATTTACAGGCTGGGAGGAAACCAGGGACGGTTTGGACTGTTCTACAACCGGCTTTTCTGTTTTTGGTTTGTTGGAAGCCGGTTTTGACAAGGTGCTCATGCGTTTGTTCCATTCCACCCATTCATCATAGGTCCCTTTGAAAACTTTGATCCGGCCGTTTTCTATCTCCCATATTTTATTGGCGGTTTTAGAAATAAAAAAGCGGTCATGGCTCACCAGGATATAACTTCCTTCGTATTTATTCAGGGCTTCTGCCAGCAGTTCACAGGAATGAATATCCAGGTGATTGGTCGGTTCATCCAGTATCAGGAAATTGGCCTTGCCTGCAATGGTTTTTGCCAGTGCGACCCGGGCCTTCTCGCCACCGCTTAAAACCTTAATCTTTTTTTCAACGTCATCTCCTGAAAAAAGGAAACACCCCAGCAGGGTCCTGAGTTCGAGTTCATTTTTCTGGGAACCGCATTGTTTCATTTCTTCCAGTACGGAATCGTTCAGGTTCAGGGATTCCAGCTGATGCTGTGCATAGAAACTGGAATCCACATGATGGCCCCAGGTACGGTGACCCGTAAAAGTTTCTGTTCCGGCAATGATACGCAAAACAGTGGATTTGCCTTTGCCATTTGCGCCGATGAGTGCAATCTTGTCACCCCGTTCAATTTCTGCTTCCGCATGGCTGAGGATTTCTATTTCACCGAAATGTTTACTGACATCCTTTAAATGCACCAGCACTTTCCCCGGCTGCCGTTCCACCCGGAACTGGATCCGCATATCAGGCCTTTCCATTTCCACATTTTCAATCCGGTCTATTTTATCCAGACGCTTCATGGCCGACTGGGCAGCAGCTGCCTTGCTGGCTTTGGCTTTGAAACGCTCTATAAATCTTTCCTGCTGACGGATATAATCTTTTTGATTTTCATAGGCCCGTTGCTGCAGGGAGATCCGCATCTCTTTTTCCTTTTCGTAAAAAGAATAATTCCCGTTATAGAAATGCAGGTCCTGCTGGTACAACTCAACAATTTTATCCACCATCCGGTCCAGAAAAAATTTATCATGGCTCACGATTACAACGGAACCGGGATAATGCTGCAAATATTTTTCAAGCCATTCGATGGAGGGCAGATCCAGGTGATTGGTGGGCTCATCGAGCAGGAGCAGGTCCGGTTTCTGAAGAATCATTTTTGCCAGAAGCACACGCATGCGCCAGCCCCCGCTGAATTCACGGTAAGGCCTTTGCAGATCCGCATTGGAAAAACCCAGCCCCTGTAAAACTTCCTCAGTTTTATGATGGATATTGTATCCGTCCAGCAAGTCCATTTCATGGAGTTTGTCGGTATAGAGGACCAATAATTGCTCGGATTGTTGTTTCCCGGCTTTTTCTTCCGCTTCCAGCTGGGAAGCCAGCGATTCAAGTTCCGTTTCCAGTGCCAGTACTTTTTCAAAAGCCCCCATGGCAACCTTTAATATGGTATCCCCCGTATCAAAGCTGAGCAGGTCCTGATGCAGGTAGCCGATGCTGGTATTCCGGCTGCGTTCCACGGTCCCGGCCGTCGGAGAATATTCACCGGCGAGCAGTTTCAGCAGGGTGGACTTACCGGTACCATTATAACCGATCAGGCCGATATGTTCATTGGGTTGAATATGCCATGTGACATCTTCAACGATTGTACGGGCGCCAAACTCAAATGTCACATTCTGAAAACCTGCCAGCATATAGTTGATTGGGTATTAATTCAAACGCGCAAAATTAAAGCAAATGCATTTAGAATTACCTTTGATTAAATTCTATTTATGAGGAAGGCCCTTATTTTGGTTTTAGTATTGGCCATGGCCCTCGGCATTTCCTATCTGGTGCTTCATAAAAGCAGTACGGGCAATGGAAACCCGGAAGAAAGAGATGAACCTTTAGCCATTAGTTCCAAAACATCCGCCTTTAACCGTTCCTTTGAAGGGGTATTAAGCAGTTATTATGGGTTATCGGAAGGTTTTGCTGCGGCAGACACATCCCGGATCACCCAGACTGCAGACGACTCAGTGTGGCCATAGACAGTATCCGGTTTGATCAGTTCAAAGCGGATACGGCCATCGTGGAAACAGCCATGAATCTCGGCCAGTCCATACAGGGAGAAATTGCCGGGCTGAACGGGGAAACACAAATGGAACAAAAGAAAAGGGAATTCAATATGATTACGGATCAGTTATACTCCCTGATCCGGACGGTCAGATATGATGGCAGTACTATTTATCATATGCGCTGTCCCATGGCTTTTTCTGATTCTTCCGAAGCGTACTGGCTAAGCCCGACGAATAAAATCTCAAATCCTTATCTGGGAAAAAATAATCCGGTGTCTAAAAACAAAATGCCGGATACTGGCGAATTGATAGACAGTATCCATTATTCTGTGCCGGTGAGTGAATGATGAAAAAAATCCTGCTTTTTTGTTTATGGGGATGGGTTACTGCTGTACAGGCACAGAACAAGTATAGTATTACTGGATATGTTAAAGATTCCCTTTCATCCGAAAACCTGATCAGTGCAACCGTTAGCTTCAACGGGCAACTGAAAGGCGTTAACACCAACGGGTACGGATTTTATTCCATCACTCTGCCCGAAGGGCATTACCTGATTACGGCTTCCTATGTCGGATATCAGTCCAAATCTGCGGAAATCAATCTGGATAAGAATATCAGCCTGAACTTTCTGATTAATCCCCGTTCCATTCTCAATGAGGAAGTGGTTGTATATGCCAAGAAAAAAGATGCCAACGTGACGAATGCCCAAATGGGAAAAATCAATTTGTCGATGGCGCAGGTTAAATCCCTTCCTGTTTTATTCGGGGAAGTGGATATTATGAAAACACTGCAGCTTTTACCCGGAGTCAGTAATGCCGGCGAAGGGAATACCGGTCTGTATGTGCGGGGCGGCGGGCCCGACCAGAATCTCATTATGCTGGACGACGCCATCGTTTACAATACAGGTCACCTGTTTGGTTTTTTTTCCATATTCAACGGGGATGCCATAAAGAATACAACCCTGATCAAAGGGAGTATGCCGGCACAATATGGCGGCAGGCTGTCTTCGGTACTGGATATATCCATGAAGGAAGGCAATATGAATAAATTCGAAGTAGACGGGGGCCTCGGCCTGCTGGCTTCGCGATTATCCGTGCAGGGACCACTGATCAAACACAAAGCCTCGTTTATCGTGTCTTACAGGAGAACCTACGTGGACCTGCTGGTAAGCCCTTTCATCAAAAAATCCAGCAGTTTTTATGGATCCGGGCTATTATTTCTATGACCTGAATGCCAAAGTAAATTTTCAGTTTTCTGAAAAAGACCGGATCTACCTGAGCGGTTATTTCGGAAGGGATGTATTTGATTTCAATAATTCCCGCCGTTCTTTCAGCACCGATATTCCCTGGGGAAATTCCACGGCCACCCTGCGCTGGAATCATGTATTCAACCGGAAACTATTTGCAAACACCACTTTATTGTATAATGATTACAGGTTCGCCTTTAACGGGGCACAGGATAATTTCGCCCTGAATCTTTCCTCAGGCATCCATGATCTTTCAGCCAAAACCGATTTTGACTATTATCTGAACCCAAAACATAAAGTGCGATTTGGCGGGATCTATACTTACCATACGTTTACACCCAATATCCTTACCGGACACCAGGATTCGGTTGTATTCACACCGAATAATTCGAATATTAAATATGCACGCGAAGCGGCCATCTATATCCAGGACGACTGGCAGGTGAGCGAACGGATTGATATCAGCATGGGGTTGCGCTGGAGTGGCTTCCAGCAGGTGGGGCCCTATACCATTTACCAGTCGGATGCCAATGGCAATAAAACCGACAGCACCCACTTTGGCCGGGGTCAGAATATAATTACCTATGGGGGACCGGAGCCCCGTTTTACCTTTCGTTACCTGCTGAACGAACAAACCTCGCTAAAAGCTTCGGTTTCCAGGAATCTCCAATACATTCATCTCGTGAGCAATGCGGGAACCACACTGCCAACAGATCTCTGGGTTCCCAGTACGTATCGTGTAAAACCCCAGGCCAGCTGGCTCTATGCGGCAGGTCTTTTTAAGAATTTCAGGGATAATATGTTTGAAACTTCCGTTGAACTCTATTACAAACAAATGCAAAACCAGATCGAATATAAGGAAGGATATACACCCTCCCTCAGCGATCCGGAGAACTCATTTGTATTCGGAAAGGGCTGGAGTTATGGGGCAGAATGGTTTATTAATAAAACGAAGGGACGTTGGACAGGATGGATCGGCTATACGTTATCCTGGACCTGGAGGCAATTCCCGGACCTCAATAACGGGCTGAAATTCCCGGCTAAATATGACCGGCGTCATGACCTTTCTGTAGTCAACACCTATGAGTTGAACCAACGCTGGAAATTTTCTGCGGTATTTGTTTTTGCCAGTGGCAATGCCACTTCATATCCTGAAAAATTTTATCTGATCGAAGGAACACTTACGCAGGATTACAGCCGGATCAACCAATACCGGCTGCCCGCATATAACCGGCTGGATCTGGCAGCCACCTATACCCCCAAACATAAAATTTCAAAAAAACTGCACAGCAGCTGGGTTTTCAGTATTTACAACGTGTACAGCCGTCTGAATCCTTATTTTATTTACTTCGACCAGACCGGCAGCGCCTATGATGGTACCCTCCAGGTACAGGCAAAAAAAGTCTCCCTGTTTCCCATCCTGCCTTCCGTAACCTGGAACTTTCATTATTGAACTTTCCGTTTAAATAAAATCCATAACCCATAACCCGGGCAACATTTATATTCGTTCCCATTTAATACCAGAACATGAGAAAAAGAATTTTCATACCGTTTTTATTACTTGCCGGCAGTTTATATGCCCAAAAAGAAAACCCGGATTTGGCCATGATGGCCAAAATAAGGGATGAAGGCCTGAACCATTCACAGGTAATGGAAATTGTTTATAACCTGACGGATGCCAGCGGTCCTCGTCTGATGCAATCACCCGGATATTTCAGGGCAGCCCGCTGGGCAAAAACAAAACTGGCTTCCTGGGGACTTGAAAATGCAAACCTGGAACCCTGGGGTCCCTGGGGAAAAGGGTGGGAACTGGAGAAATATTATCTGGCCATGACGGCTCCATACTATAAACCGCTGATCGGGTTTCCGAAAACTTTTTCAAAAGGCACGGACGGACTGATCCATGCACAGGTATTGCTGTTGGATGCAACCGATTCTGCGGGCCTGGCCGTTTACCAGGGTCAGTTAAAGGATAAAATAGTCATGATCCGCAGAACAGATTCCCTCACCCTGGGTTTTCAGCCGGATGCAGGCAGGTACAGTGATTCGGATCTCCTCAAACTGGCCGCCTTTGATCCAAAAGCGCCGGTTCCTCCTTCCCATGCTTATGATGCTTATATTGCTGCCTACCGATTCCTGACTCAGGTAAAAAAAATGGCGGTACGGGAAGGCGCCCTGGGCATTCTGACGACCAGCCCTAAGAATTCGGACGGAACTGTTTTTGTTCAGAACGGAATTCCATATAACGGGGAAATGGAACCGGCCCTGAATGATATCTCGATCGCTTACGAGGATTTTATGACCATGCAGCGTTTATTGCAGCACCATGTTCCGGTAACCATTGATCTGGAACTACGCACTAAAATTTATGCCGACGATCAGCAGGGGTATAACGTGATTGCGGAAATTCCCGGAACAGATCAGAAACTGAAAGAACAACTGGTGATGATTGGCGGACACCTTGATTCCTGGCAGGGGGCAACAGGCGCAACCGATAATGCAGCAGGATCCGCCGTAATGATGGAAGTAGTGCGCATTCTGAAAGCAGTCGGTATAAAACCGCGCCGTACCATTCGCATCGCTTTATGGGGCGGGGAAGAAACCGGCCTGCACGGATCTAAAAATTATGTGAAGAATCATTTTACGGATACAGCCACCAAAAAATTCAATGCCGCGGGTGACAAACTTTCTGTTTACCTGAACCTGGACAATGGAACGGGTAAGATCCGGGGCATTTACCTGCAGGGCAATGCGGCTGCCGGTCCTGTATTCGACCGGTGGTTCCAACCATTTCATGACCTGGGTGCCAAGACGCTCACATTACAGAATACAGGCGGAACAGATTTTCTTTCCTTTGATGCAATCGGGCTTCCGGGTTTCCAGTTCATACAAGACCCCATGGAATACGGAACCAGGACCCATCACAGCAATATGGACAGTTACGACCATCTCAGTGCCGGGGATCTGAAACAGGCCGCAACCATTATTGCCGCCTTTGTTTACGATGCGGCACAATGGGATGAAAAAATACCAAGGAAATAAAAAGGATTATTCAATTTTCTTATACTGAAAATTGAGCACGATATTCTTTTGTTCGGTGGAAATGATTCTTTCCTCATACCTTTTTTCCCCGTCTCTTACGACCAACAGGGACGTATTGGGTGGAATATCTCCAAGATTTTCCGCTACCATTACCAACTGGTGCGGATGTTCCGAAGGTTCTACCGGTAACCTGACGGTGATGGGCTGGTCACTTAAACGGGCCCTGGAAATAAGCAGTTTATTATCATAATAAACGGATACCGTATCGTTGTCGATGGCCCCGTCATCATAGATTCTGATTTCAACACTGGTATGATTGACGGTCAGCGTTTTCAGCACGGAGTTGGTCCGGTTTCTCAACACGGGGGGAACCGGGACCCGGTTTTCGGGCGGATAAATATTTTCTGAACTATCCCCGGGGATCTGGATTTTCCCAGGTTGCGGTTCCTGATTTGTTTTTTTGCCGGCGGCCAGGGATTGGGAGTCCGGTGCCTTCGCAGGTTGTTTTTTAGCCGGAGTTTTTTTTGAAGGTGTTTTTACGACGGGTCCTCCGGGACTACCGGACGTTTTGGCTGGTGCAGGGACGGAAGGTTTTTTAACAATATGTTCTTCATTTTCTAACGCAAGCAGCTCTTTTTCTTTTTTCATAAGGAACGGCTCTTTATGAAAATCCGATTCCAAAACGCGGTGAAGAAAAATACTGCCCTTACCGCAGCCAACCGTGGAGTCGTTGCTGTTCGTACTATAATAAGTACCCTGGAGGTATTCGTCGTCGCCCAGTCTGGTATACCGTAAAAAGCAGGTCATAATACAAACGTAACCGCTTGCCAGCCGTACTTCGAGTAATTTTTCTTCTTTGAGCAGTACTTTTTTTGATTGTGGATTCAGACTCCCGGTTGCCTCCGCTTTGCCATAAAATTCAGCACTTTTATAGGAATAGGTCACCGCTTCAAAATGATTATGGGTCTGGGCAATCTGCACTTCCATTTTATACCGGTCGTCATAACTTCCGGCAAGTCGCTCCAGTCCATCGTTGGAACGGAAATGCCCCCGCCAGATGCCCGTCAGGTTCTGGGCATGAACCAAAGACAGGGAGAAGCCGTTCAGCATAAACAGGCAGCAGATAAAACGGATGCTGTTTTTCATCAATGGCAAATTAGATAAAAATATTTTCAGCTGATTTTATCGGAAGCTAAATCTGGCAAGAGTTTGTTAATTTTGCAACCCTTAAAGGAAGGGAGTACGGCATGATAAAAATTACATTACCTGATGGCGCGGTACGGGAATATCCGGAAGGAAGCAATTCTCTGGATATCGCCAGATCCATCAGTGAGGGACTAGCAAGAAAAGTAATAGCAGCCAGCGTGAATGGAGAGGTCTGGGATGCAACAAGACCCATTCAAAAAGACGCTGAACTCAGATTACTCACCTGGAATGATGCCGGGGGGAAATCCACTTTCTGGCATTCCACGGCCCACCTGATGGCAGAAGCCGTTGAGTCGGTTTTCCCGGGAGTTAAATTCTGGGTTGGCCCACCCGTGGAAAACGGATTCTATTATGATATGGATCTGGGCGGCCGGCAGATTACGGAAGAAGACCTGCGCAGGCTGGAAGTAAAAATGTCGGAACTGGCTGCCAGGCAAAGCCGGTTTATCCGAAAAGAAGTGCCGAAAGCCGAAGCCATCCATTTTTTCCGGGAGAAAGGGGATGAATACAAACTGGACCTGCTGGAGCAATTAAAAGACGGGGAAATCACATTCTATACACAGGGCGGCTTCACGGATCTTTGCAGGGGTCCCCATATTCCCGACACCGGATACATCAAGGCCCTGAAACTGACCAATATTGCAGGCGCGTACTGGAAGGGGGATGAAAAAAACAAACAACTGACCCGCATTTACGGGGTGAGTTTCCCATCTAAAAAAGAGCTGGATGAATACCTGCTGATGCTTGAGGAAGCCAAAAAACGCGACCACCGAAAGCTGGGAAAGGAAATGGGCATATATACCATGGACGACGATGTGGGTCCCGGGCTGATACTCTGGATGCCTAATGGCACGATCATCATTGAGGAACTGGAAAAACTGGCCAAAGAAACCGAACAGGCAGCCGGTTACCAGCGGGTGGTCACACCGCATATCGCCAAGGAAAACCTCTACCTGACCAGTGGGCACCTGCCCTATTACCAGGACAGTATGTACCCGCCCATGGAACTGGAAGGGGTTAAATACTATCTGAAAGCGATGAACTGCCCGCATCACCATAAAATATTCGCTGCGGAACCCAGGAGTTATAAAGACCTGCCCTTAAGGCTGGCTGAATACGGAACCTGTTACCGCTATGAGCAAAGCGGGGAACTGTTTGGTCTCATGCGCGTGCGGTGCCTGCACATGAACGATGCGCATATCTATTGCAGTAAGGAAGAATTTGCACAGGAATTCAGGGCCGTCAATGAGATGTACCTGAAGTATTTCAAAATATTCGGGATTGAAAAATATGTGATGCGACTCAGCCTGCACGATCCGGCCAACCTGGGTAAAAAATATATCAATGAACCGGAACTCTGGCTGGAAACGGAAGCGATGGTGCGGAAAGTATTGCAGGAAACCAATACCCCCTTTGTGGAAGTGAGTGGAGAAGGGGCATTTTACGGACCGAAGATTGATGTACAGATCTGGAGTGCCATCGGCCGGGAATTTACCCTGGCCACCAACCAGGTGGATTTTGCACAGGGCCGCCGTTTCAAACTGGAATTTACAAACCGGGATAATCGCCCGGACACACCCCTGATCATCCATCGGGCCCCCCTGGGAACACACGAACGTTTCATAGGTTTTTTACTGGAGCACTATGCCGGTAAATTCCCCTTGTGGCTGGCCCCCCAGCAGGTTAAATTGCTGCCAATCAGTGACAAGTACCTGGGTTATGCACAAACAGTTTTAGAATCACTTAAAAATGCGGATATTCGCGCAGGTATCGACGACCGGAGCGAGAAGATTGGCAAGAAGATCAGGGATACCGAACTGGCCCGGGTACCTTATATGCTGGTCATTGGAGAGAAAGAGGTGACCGCCGGTAAGGTATCGGTCAGACGGCAGGGCAGGGGGGATCTGGGCGAACAGGATGTAGAATCATTCATCAGAGAAATCAAAACAGAAATAAAATTAAGATCCTAAAAAACGAAAAGCGGATCTTATCTATCGTTCATCTAAAAACAGTAAATGGCATTTCCACCGAGACCTCCACGAGGTAATTTTAATCCAAGATTCAGAAAAGAACAACAACAGGAACACCGTACCAACAATATGATCCGCGTACCCCAGGTGCGCCTGGTGGGAGATAATGTAACGGTCGGGGTTTATCCCACAACCGAAGCCCTCCGGATGGCCCAGGACCAGGTACTTGACCTGGTGGAGATTTCCCCCAATGCTGATCCGCCGGTCTGCAAGATCATCGACTATAATAAATTTCTCTACGAAAAGAAACGTAAGGAAAAGGAAATGAAGGCCAAAAGCAAGGCCTCCGAAGTGAAAGAGATCCGGTTTACACCCAATACAGACGATCACGATTTTGATTTCAAGGCAAAACATGCTGAAAAATTTTTAAAAGACGGCGATAAGGTGAAAGCCTATGTGCAGTTTAAAGGACGTGCCATCCAGTTCCGCGAACGGGGAGAACTGCTACTGCTTAAATTCGCCGAACGATTGAATGAAGTGGGTGTACTGGAAGGTATGCCCAAAATGGAAGGCAAACGAATGCTCGCGATCTGGGCTCCCAAATCGCAGAAAAAGAAATCCTAAGTCTTCCATCTGCCGGACCACAGGAATTTTTTTCCCATGGATATAGTACTCATTGGTTCCGGAAACACGGCTACCGTGCTTGGGCGTAAATCGTTTGCTGCCGGACACCGGATACTGCAGGTTTACAGTCGCAGTGAAAATCATGCAACCCGGCTGGCCGGATGCCTGAACGCGAAGGCAGTCACTTCCGTTTCATCCATTGAAAAAAATGCAGACCTGCTGGTCATAGCCCTGCAGGATGAGGCCGTTGCTGATTTCGTACAGGCATTAGGCGTAACCAGGTCCCTGCTAACCCATACGGCAGGCGCCCTTTCAATCCATGAAGTCCGCAATGCGGGTGACCGGTACGGTGTACTTTATCCGCTGCAAAGCCTGCGTAAGGAAATAGAAAACCTGCCGGTACTGACCCTGTTGGTGGACGGAAATTCACCTTCAACCAGGGACCAGTTAACAGATTTTGCTTCCGGCATCGCAAAAACCGTGATACAGGCAGATGACGATACCCGTTTAAAATACCACCTGGCTGCTACGCTCGTAAATAATTTTACCAATCACCTGTTTGCAGTTGCGGAATCATTTTGCGAAAAAGAAAATATATCTTTTGCTGTTTTACAACCGCTCATGGAAGAAACCGTATTGCGGTTGCAGCATATTTCTCCCAGGGCAGCACAAACCGGTCCTGCTTTTAGAAATGACCTCAGGACCCTTGATAAACACCGCAGGTTGATAAAAAACGATCCGGCCGTTTCACGCCTGTATGAGATGTTCACAAAAGAAATTCATAAATCCGCTCCGGCCGTACGCTTTAAGCCCTAGGCATTAAGCTTAAAACCAATACTTTTGCCCAAAAGTCTTCATGAACCTGCTCGAGTATTTCAAGCCCGTTACGACACTAGTTTTTGATATTGACGGGGTGCTGACCGATGGGAATATACTGGTATTTGAAACCGGAGAACAGGTTAGGCGGATGAATATAAAAGACGGATATGCCCTGCAGCTGGCAGTAAAGAAAAAATATAACCTGGTTGTGGTTTCGGGAGGTAACGGGGTTGGTGCCGGAATCCGATTACGGAAACTGGGTATCACAAATATTTTCCTGAACGTGACAAGCAAAACAGAAGTACTGGATGATTATTTACTTCAGCATCATTTAAGCTGGGCTGAAACCCTGTATATGGGGGATGATATCCCGGATTACCGGCCCATGCAAAAAGCGGGCATGCCCTGTGCGCCAGCAGATGCGGCACCGGAAATCCTCCAGGCAGCCCGTTATATCTCACCCTATGGGGGAGGAAAAGGCTGCGTACGGGATGTTATAGAAAAACTGCTCCGCCTGCATGGCCATTGGGAAATGGATTCGGGCATTGCTTCGCGATAAGGTGAACATGTATGATCAAATCAAATGCAGTACCTGCTTTTTTCAGATTGGTCCGATGGCCCAACCTGCTGTTCATTGCCCTGACCCAGTCGCTGTTTTATTTCTGCATTTTAATCCCGAGTTTTAACCAGGACAGGCCGGTACACGGGAATATCCTGCAGCTGGCTGATTTCCTGTTGCTCAGCCTTTCTTCTGTTTTAATTGCGGCGGCCGGCTATATCATCAATGATTATTTTGACCTGCATATTGACCGGGTTAACAAACCCGGCAAAATCGTGGTGGAAAAAATAATCAAAAGAAGATGGGCAATCATCTGGCACTGGATTTTATCCGGAACCGGCATTGCCATCGGATTTTACCTTTCCTGGAAAACCCGGAATATTTTTATCGGGCCCTCCAATCTGCTTTGTGTATTACTGCTCTGGTTTTACAGTACCACGTTCAAAAAAAAATTACTGATCGGGAACCTGCTGATTTCCTTTCTCACGGCCTGGGTGATCGGCGTATTGTACCTCTGTGAATTCCGCCTGCACCGTTTTGTAGATCCGGAATTTCATGGAGCTCTTTCACGGGTTTATAAATTCGCAGTGCTGTATGCCTCCTTTGCATTTATCATTTCACTGGTGCGCGAAGTGGTCAAGGATATGGAAGATATGGAAGGAGATGCCCGTTATGGTTGCCGGACGATGCCCGTGGTTTGGGGATTGAACGCAGCTAAATTCTTTTGCGTCAGCTGGCTCATGGTTTTGGTAATCGCACTGATTTTATTGCAGTTTTATATTTTACAGTACAAATGGTGGCTTGTGATTGCCTTCACCTGTTTCGGTGTGATCTATCCCATCCTCCGCATATTGAAAAATCTGACAAGGGCTGCAGGACCGGCCCAGTTTCACCGCCTCAGCCGGATGATCAAGGCCGTTATGCTGATGGGTATTTTTTCCATGATTTTTTTCAAATATTATACTTCATGGATCGAATAATTCTCGCTTCTGCATCCCCGAGGAGAAAACAATTACTCGAATGGGCGGAAATTCCCTTTGACCTGATGCCGAGTGACGCCGATGAATGGATCCCGGAAGGTATGCCTGTTTCAAAAATCCCGGTTTTCCTAGCCAGCCAGAAAGCGGCCATCATCAGAAAACAGGTTGCAGGCGGAAAAATCATCCTGGCAGCGGATACCATTGTTGTGCTGGACCGTCAGATGCTTGGAAAACCGCAGGACCGGGCAGATGCGATCCGTATGCTCTCCCTGTTGTCCGGACAGGTACACGAAGTGATCACAGGCGTTACCCTGACAAATGCAAAAAAAGAAATTTTATTTGCCGAAACCACCCGTGTCCGGTTTCATTCCCTCACACAGACCGGCATCGAACACTACGTGGATACTTATAAACCTTACGATAAGGCCGGCGCATATGCCATACAGGAATGGATCGGAGTTACAGGCATTCATTCCATCGACGGCGATTTTTATAATGTCATGGGATTGCCTGTCAGCCGCGTTTTACAGGAATTGAAAAATTTTTAAGCAACATGTACCTCCTGTTACATTGAGAAACCTCCTGATGGTTTTCCAATGGGCCTGCCCAGCTGCTATTATTTCCGAATCTGCCCTTTAATTTACTTCCTATCGGGACTAAAAACAGCAAATACCTGTTTTTTAACCGCCTGTAATTGCAGCTTGCTGCTTTTCGGCGACTGCTCTTCGCTTTATTTTTGAAAGGAGATCAGATGACAGGTTATGACGGAAAAATTATTGCAATTCATCTGGAAGCACCGGTATTTCAATCAGCAGGGACTGGAATTGATCACAGGTGAACCGGTAACGATTGAATATCCCGGTGAAGAAAACTCAAACCAGGGACCGGATTTTATCAATGCGCGGATCCGTATCAGTGGAAATTACTGGATCGGCAGCGTGGAACTGCATTTATATTCATCAGGATGGCTGAAACACAGTCACACCGAAGACGATAACTACCGGAATGTGATGCTCCACGTAGTGTGGAAACAGGATCGTCTGGATATCAAAAGAAATATTCCGCAGCTGGAACTGTGCAACCGGGTCCCCCGGCTCATGCTGGAAACATATGCGGGATGGATGGATAAACCGCATTTTATTCCCTGCGAATTATCCGCTTCAAAAACAGAAAACAAAAAATGGGAAAACTGGGAATCCCGGTTACTGATCATGCGATTGAACCGGAAGATGCACCAAATCCTGGATTCCCTGCGTTCAAATAAATACCATTGGGAAGAACAGTTGTGGTGGATGATCGCGGCGAATTTCGGCAATCCCGCAAATACGGCCGCCTTTGAAGTCATTGCCCGCAGCATTCCCTTTTCACTGATTGCCAAACACCGGCAGCAGTTTATTCAGATGGAAGCATTATTCATGGGCCAGGCGAATCTGCTGGAAACTGATTTCCGGGATCCCTATCCGGTGATGCTGAAAAAGGAATATATTTTCCTTAAGAAGAAATACAGGTTAAAAAAAAATTATGTGCCGGTACATTTCCTGCGTATGCGGCCAGGAAATTTCCCCTGTATCCGGCTCTCCCAGCTTGCTTCCTTTTACAGCGAAAACATTTCCTTATTTAACTGGGTACTGGAATCCGGATCCATCCTGCTGCTGAGAAAAAAACTGATGATCCCGGCAAATGACTACTGGCATCATCATTATGTTTTTGAAAAGCTTTCCCCGTTCCGGGAAAAAATGCTTGGGGTTGAAATGTGCAATAACATTATCATCAACAGCATCATCCCGCTCTTATATACTTATGGAAAAATAATTCCCGACCCTGTCATCCTCAAAAAAGCGGTCAGCTGGCTGGAACAAATACCCGCAGAACATAACCGGTTAATAGAAGGGTGGAAGCGGACAGGCATCTCAGTTAAAAAGGCATCGGGCTCCCAGGCGCTGACTGAATTGAAAAAACAATTTTGTGATCAGCGCAGATGCCTGGAATGCGAAATTGGCAAACAGATTTTGCAGCCCGTTGAAATGCAGGGAAGCATTTAAACGGTTTTTTCAGCAGCTACCTGCCAGTTAAAATTCATATCCACATCTATTTCCGGATGAATACTGAAAAAAACAGGACAGGTTTCTGCCGCCCGCTGAAGAATCGTTTTATTTTTTTCAGATAATTGCAGGGCAGACGGAAAATAAAATGTTAAAGAAATACCTGAAATACGCCGGGGATCCGCTTTCATGGTCTTTTGGATTTCAATCCGGGTTCCTTTCAGGTCAATCTGTAAATCCCGGGCTTTCATACCCATGATGGTCAGCATACAGGAACCCAGGGCCGTCGCCACCAGGTCTGTGGGAGAAAACTTTTCTCCTTTTCCATGATTATCAACAGGCGCATCTGTTTCTATCCGGGTACCGGATGCATGATGCAGAGCAACCGTTCGCAGGTCACCATCGTAAATAACACTGGAGGTCATATATTTTTTCATAAATTTACAGCAGTAATTGCAATCATGCCCGTAAAAAACCTTTTGTTCCTAGTCTGCCTCGCCCTGTTTACCCTTCCTGTTCTAGCCCAGCAATCCGGCATACCTGTTTACAGCAATGATAAAAATGCTGCAAAAAAACAGCGGTTCAATCAGATGATGAAAATGGAAGAAGAAGGGGACCTGATTTTTGATCATTACGGACTTTTTGGATTTAAACTGGCTACCAATGGTTATGGTATCTTCTATGAGAGGGGGAAATTTATCAACAATCAGAAAAGCCGGATCCTCACATTCGAAATCAATGAAGTAAAGGATCCGAAAGACCATAAAGAAGCGGTATCCGGCGACGGGTATACCTATAATTATGTTTCAGTAGGCCGGTTGAATAACTTTTACGAGTTTAAAGCCTCCTATGGGCAGCAATTCCTGCTGGGTGGAAAAGGAAATAAAAACGGGGTCGCTATTACCTATCTTTACAGCGGGGGTTTATCTCTGGGCATGCTCAAGCAATATGTATTGAATGTTTACCCGGGCCAGTCAACCTATACCATCCAGAGTACCTACCCGACTATTTTTGACAGTGCCTATATTGTATATAACTCTCCCGGACTCGGCGGGGGTTGGAACCACCTCAGTTTTTCACCCGGCCTGAATGCCAGACTGGCCATGCGTTTTGATTATGGCCGGTTTAACCAGACCATTACCGCCTTTGAAACAGGCGTTACGGCAGAATACTATTTGAATGAAATGCCCCTGATGGCCTATGTTCCTCCCAAACACCTGTTTTTTAACGCATACATAAGTATTATGTTTGGCAAAAGAAAGTGATTAATTTTGCAGTTTCATTACCATATGCAGGAACTTCCCGTACTTTCTTCTCTTGATACTCCTGAAAGCAGGAATAAAAAACCAAACTGGCTGCGTGTTAAACTTCCCATCGGGGAAAATTTCAAACAGGTCAGGAACCTGGTTGACCAGCACAAACTGCATACAATTTGTGAAAGCGGCAATTGCCCGAATATGGGTGAATGCTGGGGCGCCGGAACAGCCACTTTCATGATCCTCGGGAATATCTGCACCCGCAGCTGCGGATTCTGTGCGGTAGCCACCGGCAAACCGCTTCCCGTGGATTGGGATGAGCCCCAGCGCGTAGCCGAGGCCATCCATCTGATGAAAGTAAAACATGCGGTCATTACCTCAGTTGACCGCGATGAAATTAAAGATGGTGGCAGTATCATCTGGCAGAATACCATCCGGGCGGTTAAATCCCTCAATCCAGAAACCACACTCGAAACCCTGATCCCGGATTTTAAGGGAGAAACCGAAAACATATATCGCATCATTCAAGCCGCACCGGAAGTGGTTTCCCACAATATTGAAACTGTGGAACGGCTTACCAGGCAGGTACGTATTCAGGCAAGGTACTGGAGAAGTATGCAAACCCTTCAGATCCTCAAAAAAGGCGGCATGCGCACCAAGAGCGGGATTATGCTGGGTCTGGGGGAGAAAAAAGAAGAAGTGATTCAAACCATCCGGGACCTGGCCAATAACGGGGTCGACGTGATTACCATCGGTCAATACCTGCAGCCCACGAAAAAACATTTACCCGTAATTCGTTTTGTTCATCCGGATGAATTTGCAGAATTCCGGGAAATAGGCTACGGGCTTGGACTTGATTATGTGGAAAGCGGCCCCCTCGTCCGTTCTTCCTACCACAGTGAAAAACATGTGGTTGCCGGTTTCGGAAGAAAACAGTGGCTGGAGGAAAGCGTTACACTTTAAGCGCTTTAGGCTTACTAAGCCATATCCCAGACCAGGGCGCTCGCGCCGAGGATGGCTGCATCAGATTCCCGCAGGTGGCTAACCAGGATCTTCACCCGGTTTTGAAACACCTGTATCAGGTTTGCTTCCATATGTTCACGGGTCGGTTTCAGGATCAGGTCCCCTGCCTTGGTTAACCCGCCAAATAAAACAATCGCTTCAGGACTGGAGAACATGACGAAATTAGCCAGAGCCATTCCCAGGATTTTCCCGGTATATTCAAAAATTTCTTTGGCCAGTTTATCGCCCTGGATGGCAGCATCATATACTTTGCGGGAATCAATATCATCTGCCGGAATTTTCCTGAGCAGACTATCTTCCTTCGATTTTTTCAGCAATTCCCTGGCCGTAAGTGTAACGCCGGTGGCAGATGCATAACTTTCCAGGGATCCGTATTTGCCTGTTCCTTCATGAAAACGGCCATCAGGAATGATGATCGTATGACCGAGTTCGCCGGCAAACCCGTCGTGGCCCAATATCAGGTGTCCGTTCGCCACAATACCACTGCCCACACCTGTTCCAAGCGTAATCATGATAAAATCCTTCATGCCCTGTGCAGCCCCGTACATCATTTCTCCAATGGCAGCCGCATTGGCATCATTGGTCAGGATACTGGGCAATTGAAATTTATCCTGTATCAGCTGTGCCAGCGGTACGATGCCTTTCCAGGGTAAGTTTGGCGCATATTCGATGGTTCCGGTATAAAAATTCCCATTGGGTGCGCCCACACCAATGCCCCGTATTCTGCCGGAACCGCCAACGGATTGTACCAGGGCAGAGAGCTTATCATATAATTCATCAATAAAGGTTTCGACCCGCTTATGTTTTTTGGTAGAAAGCTCTCCGGAAAACAACACGTTTCCGACGCGGTCTACGATTCCGAACTTGGTTCCCGTGCCACCGATATCAATCCCGATGGCTAAGGGTTCCATGGATGCGGGTGTGGATGTTGAAGTTGCTTTTGACATACATTACAAAAGGTTCTTTTAATTAATGACCGCCCTCAATCTGTTCATCAAAATTCAGCCCCTGCGATTTTAATATCGTTTTCATTCGGATAGCAAACAGCGCCAACCCGGCAAAACAACCGGCAGCCACCAGATAAGAAAGATGCATATTCTTTGTCGTATCCCCGATAGATCCCTGGAAAGGCGGAATAACGGCGCCACCCAGGATCATCATGATCAAAAAGGCAGATCCCTGACTGGTATATTTTCCAAGTCCGGCAACGGCCAGGGCAAAAATACTTGGCCACATCACGGAACAGAATAATCCGCCGGCCATAAACGCGTATACTGAAAATACTCCATGACTGAATACACCGATCAGCATGGCAATGGTTGCGAGCAATGCCACTGTCAGCAATGTTTTAACCGGTTTTTGCTGTCCGAAGAAAAAGGCAAATACAGCAATTGCGACCCACCCGGCATAAGGGATCAGGTTATTAATATCATTACCGTAGGTATGATTCACGAAGAGCACCAACGCAAAAGCAACAAATGGCACTACCAGGGTTGCAATTTTTCTTCCCGTTGCTGACAAATTAAATACACTGATCGCCCCAGTCCACCGGCCGATCATCAGGCTTCCCCAATACAGGGTTATATATTTCGAAATATCCTTATCCAGTAACCCCGTATCAGTCAGGTATCCCGGTGTTTTCAATAACGCACCGAAGTTATTGTCAATCGTTACCTCCACGCCAACATAAAGAAAAATACCCAGCATACCCAGGATGAGTTGTGGATATTTCATGGCGCCCCAGCCTTCACTGTTCCTGGAAGCACTGCTGTAAGAAAAGAAAAGAACAGCAAAAACAAGCAGGATGGTAAGTCCTGTCAGTTCCAGTTTGCCAATATCCGTAAACTGTCCGATCATAATGACAACGATCATCAGCAGCGTCAGGGTGATCAAAGACTTTGACGCTTTGGATGATCCCTCAAATGCAGCATCGTCTTTACCTTCCGGCAATTTTGAAAAAGCAAAGAATATAGCAACCGCTGCAAAAACAGATGCTACAATAAGGTATAAGGTATTGATGTTGGTTACTGTAACGTTTGCATTGGAAGCGGACGGGGTTCCAAAGAGAAAATAACTTACAATGATCGGACCCAGCGTGGTTCCCAGTGAATTGACACCACCTGCCAGGTTCAACCTGTGTGTGCCGGTGGATGGATCACCCAGTGCAATAGCAAAAGGCTGGGCGGCTGTCTGCTGTAATGAAAATCCAAGGGCTACAATAAAAAAAGAGGCCAGTATGGCAGGAAATGAATTCATATTTGCTGAAGGTATAATCAATAAGGCCCCGGCAACTGAAATTAGTAATCCGAGCACAATACCCCGCTTATATCCAATTTTATTTAATATGTCGTACCCGGCAAGACTTGAGAATAAATACAATGCCAGGGATCCAATAAAATAAGCTCCGTAAAATGCTGAACCGATCAGTTGTGATTGAAATTGGTTTAAGCTAAAATGTGTGCGGCAGAATGGGATAAAAATGCTGTTGGAAGCAGCAATAAAGCCCCAGAAAAAAAACACGATTACTAAAGTGGCTAAAGCGCCCGTATTGGTAGGCTGTTTGTTTTGGCTCATAAGCAGGCAAGCGTTTAAATGAGTGTTGAAAGTAGTTAAGTTTTGGCTTGATGAAAAATTTTTTCATATCGTATTAGAATCCCTAAATCCTTCCTAAATTGATCTCGAATCTGACAGACGCCTTCAAGCACAATTTCTTTTCATGGAGATTTTACATGTATCAGCTGAATGTTATCCGGTTGCAAAAGCCGGTGGGTTGGGGGATGTGGTAGGTGCCCTGCCTAAATACCAGACGGCTGCCGGCCATATTGCCAAAGTGGTCATGCCCATGTACAAAACCAAATTTCTTTTTAACCATGAATTTGATGTGGTCCATAAAGGGTATACCAATCTGGGTGACTGGTGGTTTATCTACACGATTATCAAAGAAAGAAAAAATACCCTGGGGTTCGATCTGTACCTGGTAGATATCAACGGGCTGCTTGACCGGGATAAAATATATGGTTACCATGATGATCCCGAACGGTTCATCGCTTTTCAGATTACCGTGGTGGACTGGCTGTCTACCTGGAAACATCATCCCGACGTGGTACATGTACATGATCACCAGGCTGCCCTGATCCCCTTCATGCTAAAACATTGTTACAGATACCAGCACCTGCGCGAAGTTCCCACCCTGCTCACGATACACAATGGAGAATACCAGGGATGGCTGGACTGGAATAAAAGTTATTACATTCCTGCCTGGGATACCTGGAAGTCCGGTTTACTGGAATGGGAAAACAGCATCAATGCACTGGCCTGCGGTGTCCGCTGTGCCTGGAAAGTATCCACCGTCAGCTGGACGTACCTGGAAGAACTGCGCTGGTCTGCCAACGGACTGGAAGCCCTTTTCGAATATGAAAAAGGAAAGTGTTACGGCATCCTCAACGGGATCGATACCCGGGTCTGGGATCCCGGAAAAGACACCTACCTTGAAAATCACTATAATATTAAAACCAATGCCGAAGGAAAAGCAAAAAATAAAGAGATACTATGCAACCGGTTTGGACTGGATATTAACAAACCCCTGATTGCTTTTATCGGACGACTGGTGGGAGAGAAGGGTGCGGACTTACTGCCACAGGCCATCGGGGATTCATTTTATTATATCGGCCGGAAAATGAATTTTCTGATCCTGGGAAGCGGAGCGCATTACATCCAGGACAACCTGGAAAGGGTGCGTGCACTCAGCGACGGCGATTTTAGTATATTTATTGGCTATGATGAAAAACTAAGCCATGTTATTTATGCCGGCGCCGATTTCATCCTGATGCCTTCCCGTGTTGAACCCTGCGGTCTGAACCAGATGTATGCAATGCGCTATGGAACGATACCCATCGTCCGAAACACCGGCGGCTTAAAGGATACGGTGAAGGATTTTGGAGATCCGGACGGGTACGGTATACGATTCAATAACGCAATTGTCGGAGATATCACCCACGCCGTCTGGCGTGCTGTTCAATTATATCAGGAACCGCTGCTTATGGAAGAACTGAGAAGAAGGATGATGCGGCTCGACTTCAGCTGGGAAACCAGCATGCAACATTACCTGGACCTTTATGCCTCGCTTTAATAGGATTTATTAAATCAGATTGTATGTCAAAAAAAGTATTAGCTGTTATTTTAGGAGGTGGTGCCGGAACCCGCTTGTATCCCTTAACTGCCAGTCGTTCCAAACCTGCTGTTCCCATCGCAGGGAAATACCGCCTGGTGGACATCCCGATTTCAAATTGCCTCAATTCAGGCATCGATCGTATGTTTGTACTCACGCAGTTTAATTCTGCGTCTCTGAACAGGCATATAAAAAACACGTATCATTTCAGCGCCTTCAGTTCGGCTTTCGTAGATATCCTCGCCGCTGAACAAACGCCCGATAACCCGACCTGGTACCAGGGTACGGCCGATGCCGTGCGGCAGTGCCTGCGACATCTCGGACCTTTCGAAAGCGAGTATATCCTCATCCTGTCGGGCGACCAGCTTTACCAGATGAATTTTATGGACATGCTGAATAATCATATCCAGCAGCAAGCGGAAATCACCATTGCAACCATTCCGGTGGCTGACCGGGAAGCATCCGAATTCGGCATTTTAAAAAAGGATGACAAGGGTTTCATCACTTCATTCATAGAAAAACCTAAAAAAGATGTGCTGAAGGACTGGACCAGTGATACCGGTTCCGCCATGCAGGGCCAGGGCAGAAATTACCTGGCGTCCATGGGGATCTATATCTTCAACCGGCAGTTGCTGCAGGACCTGCTGCAGAATGAATACGTGGAAGCAACGGATTTCGGAAAGGAAATCCTTCCGCAATCCATCAACAAATACAAAGTGGTCAGCTACCAGTACGATGGTTACTGGACCGATATCGGGAATATTTATTCATTCTTCGAAGCCAACCTCGGCCTCACAAAAGAAATTCCCGATTTTAATTTATTTGACAATAACAATGCGATCTATACGCGTGCGCGCATGCTGCCGCCTGCAAAGATCAGCGGCACCACGCTGGAAAAAACCATCATCGCGGAAGGTTGTATTATCAACGCATCCCGAATTGAAAGCAGCGTGATCGGCATCCGTACCCGGATTGGAATCGGTACCACCATTGTGAGCAGTTACCTGATGGGGATTGATTATTACGAAACCATCGATGAGATCCGTCACGATAAGGAACATGGATTACCCTCCGTGGGCATTGGAGACCGTTGTTATATCCGTAATTGCATTGTTGATAAAAACTGTCGAATCGGGGATGATGTCCGGATCAATGGCGGATCCCACCTGGAAAACACGGACCATTCATTGTATACGGTAAAAGACGGTATCGTGGTCGTAAAAAAAGGTGCTGTGATCCCGAATGGGTTTGTGATTTAGTCTCAACGATTGTTATGAGCAAAACTACTGCGACTGCCCGGCAAACACTGGTTGATAAACCAAAACTCACCGTCTGGCAGATCTTTACCATGAGCTTTGGCTTCCTGGGCATCCAGTTTGGCTTTGCCCTGCAAAACGGAAACACAAGCCGCATCCTCCGGTCGTTTGGGGCAGACGTAGATCAATTGCCGGCTTTCTGGCTGGTAGCCCCGCTGGTAGGCATGATTGTACAGCCCCTGATCGGCCATTACAGTGACCGCACCTGGAACCGGCTGGGCAGAAGAAAACCATATTTTCTGACAGGCGCTATCTTATCCTCTCTTGCCTTGGTATTCCTGCCGAATTCAGGTGCTGTCGCATCGGTTGTTCCGGCATTATGGATAGGAGCCGGAATGGTGATGGTGATGGATACCTCCTTTAATATTGCCATGGAGCCTTTCCGTGCCCTGGTTGCCGATAACCTGCCGGATAAACAAAGGACACTGGGCTTCAGTATTCAGACCTTCCTGATAGGCCTGGGAGCTGTTGGAGGATCCTATCTTCCGGAATGGATGGGCAATCACGGTTTCAGCCTGGAAGCCGGCAAAAACGGGGTGGCAGAAAATATCCGCTATTCATTTTATATCGGTGCCACCGTTTTTATCATTGCCATACTGGTCACTGTATTTTTTTCCAAAGAATATAAACCGGCAGACTATGAAAAATATCATGGCAAGGCGGATACTTCGCATAAAAAATCCGGTGTCCGGGAAATTATCCATGATTTTCAGCACATGCCCAAGACCATGAAGCAACTGGGACTTGTCCAGTTCTTCAGCTGGTTTGCCTTATTCAGCATGTGGGTTTTTACCACGGATGCGGTGGCTACTCATGTGTACGGTCTCACAGGCGAATATTCCAAGTCAGTGGCGTATAATGAAGCAGGAAATAAAGTGAGTTCTGCGTTTGGGGTATATAACGGAGTCGCCATGTTTTATGCCCTCCTGCTTCCGGCTATCGCAAGGAGGATAGGCCGCAAAGCGACGCATGCTTTTTCCCTGATGGCCGGCGGCGTTGGATTGATTTCCATTTTCTTCATCAAAGATCCGGTCATGCTGAAATATTCGATGGTGGGTGTAGGGCTTGCCTGGGCCAGCATCCTGGCCATGCCCTATGTGATCCTGTCCGGTTCCATTCCCCCGGGAAAACTCGGGATCTATATGGGCATTTTTAATTTTTTCATCACCCTGCCGCAGATTGTAAATGGTTTGTTCGGTGGATGGATCGTGCATCACCTGTACGGAGGCCAGCCCATCTATGCCATTGTGCTGGCCGGCTTCTTTTTATTCTGCGCTGCCATCAGTGTGCTCTTTGTATATGATGCAGGGGATATCCGGATCAGCAGGGAAAAGACCAGACTGGCCGCTTCATGAAAAAGCTCATTTTACTTCCGCTATTATTTCTTTTTTATTTCAGTTTCTCACAGCATGAAATAAAAATTTACCCTGCAAACTGGTGGGTGGGTATGAAAAATCCGCACCTGCAGCTCATGTTGCATGGTAAAGATATTTCCCGGGGACAGGTTAAATTCGATCCGAAAATAAATCCTGGAATTACCATCGCCAGTATTCAGAAAATAAAAAATCCTGACTACCTTTTTTTGAATTTGAACATTGCCCCCTATACCAAACCTGGAAATATAAAATTGAATATACATTTTGAAGATTGGGCATTTGTAACCAATTACCGTCTCGACCAGACTGCTCCCGGTAATGGAAAAACCTGGGCCCGTGGTGTTCATTCCGACGATTTCATTTATCTGCTGATGCCCGACCGGTTCAGCAATGGGGATCCTTCCAACGATAAATTCAACAACCTGCGCGATACCGTCGCCGACCGGGAAAACCCGCTGGCCCGACATGGTGGCGACCTGCAGGGCGTGATCAACCACCTCGGCTATCTGCAGCAACTGGGCGTGACAACACTCTGGCTCACGCCAGTCATCGAAAATGACATGCCACTGGAAAAAGAATCGGCGGGGTGGATGAGCGGTTATCACGGTTACTGGTTCACCGATCATTATGAAATTGACAAACGCCTCGGTGGTAAAGAGGCGTATATGAATCTGGTTCAGGCAGCACATAGTCGCGGACTTAAAGTGATCCAGGATGCGGTATATAATCATATCGGCTCCACCCACTGGTTCATGAATGACCTCCCGGCAGACGACTGGATCAACCAGTGGCCCGCTTACCAGAACACCAATCACAAGGAACAGGCCCTGTTCGATATACATGGATCAGTAAAAGATAAGGAAGTAATGGAATCCGGCTGGTTTGTTCCCCACCTTCCGGACCTGAACCTTAGAAATCCTTTGCTCGCCACCTTCCTGATCCAGCAGGCCATCTGGATGACCCAGACATTTCAGCTGGACGGATGGCGGGTGGATACATATAAATATTGTGACCCCGTATTTTTAAATAAACTGAATGATGCACTGGAAAAAGAATTCCCTTCCATCACGTCACTGGCAGAAGCTACTGTGGGCACAGTGGCCGCAGGGGCCTGGTTCTGCCGCAATAACCTGAACATTCCTTTCAAAAGCAATTGTACGGGCATCCTGGATTTTCCTGTATGCGATGCAATGCTTGAAGCAACCCGGAACAATCATGGATGGAAGGATGCCCCAAACCGCCTGTATACCACTCTGGCTGAGGATATGCTCTACAAGGATCCGATGAACAACTGCATTTTCCTGGACAACCACGATAAGGACCGGTTTTTTTCTGTAGTCGGAGAAGACTATGCGAATTTTCAAATGGGGATCGGACTGCTGTTGACAGAAAGAGGCATCCCGCAATTATATTACGGGACAGAAATTCTTATGAAAAATTTCAAAAACCCTTCTGATGCCATGGTGCGGGAAGACTTCCCGGGGGGGTTCCCGGGGGACCCGGAAAATAAGTTCCTGGCTTCCGGCAGAACGGCTTCAGAAAATGCCGCATTTGATTTTGTTTCAAAACTGGCGAATTTCAGGAAAACGTCTTCCGCCCTCACAAAAGGTGCACTCATGCAATATGCTCCCTCCGGTGGAGCGTACGTTTATTTCCGTTATGACGATCATCAAACCATACTCTGCGCCCTGAATACTGATACGGTAGCCTCCTCCATTAATTTCCGGGACTATTCTGAAAGGACCCGGGAATTCGAAGCTGCCACGGATATTATGACCGGTGATAACTACCCCGTTTCTGAGGTAATGAATATTCCCGCCCGTTCCATACGGATACTGGAACTAAAAAAAAGGCCGGATGCCAATAAGGTTGTACATTAGTAAACGTGAAAGAAATGACTACGGCTTACGAACATACCCATTTTGTAGATTCCACGAAACCCGTGTGGAATTACTCCCTTTTTTCTGATACAGACATCAGCAATTTTCAAAATGGAACCCACTATCGGTTATATGATATTTTCGGATCCCATGCCCGTGAAGTGCTTGGCACCAAAGGATATTATTTTGCCGTATGGGCGCCCAATGCAACGGCTGTATCCGTAATTGGCAATTTCAACCACTGGCAACCGGATGCACATCCGCTGTTCGTACGTCTGGAAAAATCAGGTATCTGGGAAGGTTTTATTCCAAATATCAACAGGGGGGAAATTTATAAATATCATATACGCGGATTCAATAATTCGGAAACCGTAAAAGGCGATCCGTTCGGGCATTTTTGGGAACAAAGACCCAAGACAGCTACCATTACCTGGGACCTGAATTATAAATGGAAGGATGAACGGTGGATGCAGACCCGCAAAAAAATCAACGCACTGGATCAACCCTGGAGCGTGTATGAAGTCCACCTGGCCAGCTGGATGCGGCCTCATCCTGACGACGAAGAAACCTATAACACCTACGATCAAATCCGCGAAAGACTGGTTCCTTATGTACAGGAAATGGGATTTACCCATGTGGAACTTATGCCGGTAATGGAATTCCCCTACGATGGAAGCTGGGGCTATCAGGGTGTGGGCTATTTCGCGCCAACTTCACGTTTCGGCGACCCCCAGTCTTTTATGGAGCTCGTGAACGCCTTTCATGAAGCGGGAATAGGTGTATTGCTTGACTGGGTGCCTTCCCATTTCCCTTATGATTCGCATGGCCTGTATTTGTTCGACGGGGCAAATACCTATGAGTATGCCGATATGCGCAAAGGATATCATCCGGACTGGAACAGTTATATTTTTAATTATAAAAGGGGGGAAGTCAAATCCTTCCTGATCAGCAGCGGACGCTTCTGGTGCGACCTGTTTCATGCAGACGGCCTCCGGGTGGATGCCGTGAGCTCCATGCTGAAATTGAATTATTCCAGAACTACAGGACAATGGGAACCTAATGAATACGGGGGGGATGGAAACCTCGAGGCCATTGCTTTCATAAAGGATCTAAATGAAACCCTGTACCGGGATTTTCCGGATATTCAGACAATTGCCGAAGAAGCAACCGACTGGCCGGGCGTCAGCAAACCCACTTTTGCCGGTGGCCTGGGTTTTGGTATGAAATGGATGATGGGCTGGATGCACGATACGCTGGATTATTTTAAGGCTGACCCGCTGATGCGCAAAGGTCTCCAGGACAAGTTTACTTTCAGCATGATGTATTTCTATGATGAAAATTTCATGCTGCCCCTGAGTCATGATGAAGTGGTGCATGGCAAATCACCCATGCTTTATAAAATGCCAGGCGACGAATGGCAGAAATTTTCCAACCTCCGCCTGATGTACGCCTATATGTTTACGCATCCCGGTGGTAAGTTGCTTTTCATGGGAGATGAATTCGGGGCAACAAATGAATGGAATCATAAGAGCGAATTGCAATGGTATTTGTTGAAATATGAATTGCACTGGAAAATGAAAGACTATGTTCGGGATCTGAACCTGCTTTTAAGGAACGAACCTGCCCTGTATGAGAACCAGTTCAATGAATTTGGATTTGAATGGATCGATCTGGATCACCGGCAGGAGTCCGTAATAGTTTACCGCAGGAAAGGAAGACTCCCTGAAAATGATATCCTGGTTATCCTGAATATGACACCGGTGGTGCGTAATAACTGGAAAGTGTACGCGAATGGAAAAGCGGCCTGGAAGGAAATTTATAACAGCGACGAAAGAAAATATGGCGGTACGGGTAATACTTTCAATCCCGAACCCATTGTGACTCTAGTGGACAAAAATGAAAACCGCTATGAAATAAACGTCCATCTTCCCCCGTTAGGAGCTGTGATCCTTAAATAAGCATAACACTTAACGTATAACGCTAAATGCCTAAGGTAAAATACTCCCCGAATTTCGGACCAGTGGGAAAAGTGCATTCCGCTTGCAACGAAAGCACGGCAAATGCATATCGGGGAGAAAAACGAATATATGATAGGGAAATCGTATTATGAACTGGAAGATTATGGCCATGCGTTCAGTTTCCTGCCTGCTGCGGCTATGGATGAAGCCGGGAATGCCGAAATACCCTACCTGATTGCACACGCATATGTGGCTATGAATAACTATAAACCGGTGATTCCTTATTTTCAGAAAGCCATCGCCCTCGATCCCTGCCTGAAAAGCCTGAAGGCAGAAATCCGGATTGAGCAGTATAACTGATGGATTTCATTTAAAAACAATAAGATCATTTACATGGAGGCCGTCTTCAATCAGGTAGTGGAAAATCAAATATATTAAACAGGAAAAGGAATAAGATGATCATAAATACTATGGTGATGACCAGGCTGATGATCCCGACCAGTAATGCCCGCCAGACAGGATAGACCGGGCCGCCTTCCTTTACATGCTGTTCGATATCTTCACCCTGCCAGGATTGCAAAATAGCTGTACCGATTAAAATACAAATTACAGGGATGATAAAATTGGGCACTTTACCAGACCGTGAAGTAAAAAAAGTTAACCCAATAAAGATCAGACACAAGCCAATTCCGATGATCCAGGTTTTCCTGATTTTCTCAGGATATCCAAGTTGCCTGAAATTTTCTGCCAGTATGTAGACGATAGCGAGCGGCCCTCCGAAGAAAGTCGCAATTTGAATATGCGTTTTCTTATAAATTGGTTTGTAAACGTTTACATTTATTATTTCGTCTTCCACCGGGTTTGGGTTTTATGGTTTTGGTGTTTGATAAATTCAAATAAAGGTTTTAAAACAGGGTGCATTTAATAATTACAGGTATCACATCCTTTCCGGAACCCGGATACCCAGTAAACCCATAGCGGACTGTATCACATGCGCCGTCATTACGCAGATCTTTAAACGCAGTTGTTTTTTACTTTCGGATTCGGCACGGCTTACGGAATGCTCTGTATAAAAGGAGTTAAAAATTTTAGCAACGCTGAATGCATAATTGGCTACCAGCGAAGGATTCATTTCAGTACAGGCCTGTTCCAGTAAACCACTGTATTTTTCAAGCAGGATCAGCAATTCCTTTTCCAGGGGGAGCAGGGCGGTCATTTCAGCATCGGGATAATCACGGGCGGTTTCTTTCCTTAAAATGGATTTAATACGGGCATGGGTATACTGTATAAAGGGGCCCGTAAATCCATGGAAGTCGATCGATTCATCGGGATTGAATACCATCCGTTTTTTCGGGTCCACACGCAGTAAAAAAAATTTCAGGGCGCCCAGTCCGATAATATCATAAAGTTCTTTTCGTTCCGCTTCCGTAAAATCAGCCACTTTACCCAGTTCCTCGGTATGTTTTGCTGCAATTCCGGTCATTTCTTCAATGATGTCATCTGCATCCACAACGGTACCTTCTCTTGTTTTCATCCTGCCTGAGGGCAGTTCCACCAACCCGTAAGATAAATGATGGATACCGGCGGCGGATGGTAATTGCAGTTTCTGGCAGATGAGTTTGAGAACTTTAAAATGATAGTTCTGTTCGTCGGCCACAACATAAATGCTGAGGTCTGCATGGTACTCTTCATATTTTTCAACTGCGAGGCCGATATCCTGCGTCATATACACCGCGGTGCCGTCGCTTCGCTGTACGATCTTTTCATCGAGCCCGTCCGGCTTCAGATCTATCCAGACACTGCCGTCGTCTTTCCTGAAAAATACTTTCTTATTTAACCCCATTTCCACCAGGTCTTTACCCAGCAGGTAGGTCTGACTTTCGTAATAAATTTTATCAAAATCACTCCCGATGCGCTGGTACGTCACATCGAAACCTGCATAGACCCAGCTGTTCATTTTCTTCCAGAGTTCCATGGTATCCGGTTTCCCGGCTTCCCAGTCCACCAGCATCTGCTGGGCTGCTTTCATGAGAGGGGCTTCTTTTTCAGCCACCTCTTTGGTGAGTCCCGATGCCATACCGGTTTCCACCTGTTTTTTCAATTCGTTGCCAAACAGGACATAATAATCGCCCACAAAATGATCCCCCTTAATGCCTGTGCTTTCCGGGGTTGAACCCTTTCCAAACAGTTCCCAGGCCACCATGCTCTTACAAATATGGATGCCCCGGTCATTGGCAATACAGGTTTTTACAATATCATAACCGCAGGTTTTATACAGGGCGGCCACGCTCCATCCAAGGAAATTATTCCTGAGATGGCCCAGATGCAGGGGTTTATTGGTATTGGGAGAAGAATATTCCACCATCACACGCCGACCCCTGGCAGGCAGTTTTCCGTATTCGGTATTGCGGTAATGGAGGTTGAGAAAATTCAGCAAAATACCATCTGCCATTACCAGGTTCAGAAATCCTTTGATCACGTTAAAGCCCGCAAACCAGTCGGGTTTTGAAGCCAGCAGGGCCGCTCCCAGTTCCTTTCCCAGGGCATCCGGACCCATTTTCAGAATTTTACTGAAAGAAAATAGAACAACGGTATAATCGCCCGTAAATTCCGGTTTGGTTTCATTGACCAGGACATCCTGGAATTCAATCCGGTAATTATATTTTTCTGTTAAAACAGTCTGAACGGCCCTTTTGATGCCGGGTACAAGCTCCATCCTATATGAATTGAGCGCAAAAGTAGCAATTGTTGGGTACACTATCTGCTTCGTTTATATTAACTTCGCGGCCGGAATCTTAGGATTTATGCCAAAAAAGGAGATCATTGCCCTAATTGATTTTTTCTATCCGCCCTTCCGAAAGTTCATCCCTTTACAAACTTTCCGGTATGCTGCCTGTGGGGGCGCCAACACGATTCTCGATATATTCGTTTTTTTCGTGTCTTACAATTATATTTTACACAAAGAGGTTCTGCATCTGGGTTTCATCTCATTCAAACCACATATTGCCGCCTTTATCATATCTTTTCTCGTCAGTTTTCCTACCGGATTCATGCTGATGCGCCATGTGGTTTTTCCCGGTTCCGTTCTGCATGGACGTGTTCAGCTTTTCCGGTATTTCCTGCTGGTATTGATATGCATCGTGCTAAACTACATTTTCATCCGGCTATTTGTAGAGCATTTCCATTTATATCCAACCGTTTCCAAAATAATTACCACGGCCATTGTTGTCTCCTTCAGCTATCTGACCCAGAAGAATTATACTTTTAAAGCCGAAAGCACCCAGGTGAAAGCGTAAGGCCCAAAACCGAGCGATTAAAGCCCGTTGTTTGTATAAATAAGGTTTAAATATTTCATCAAAGAATATTTGTATATTTTTCTTTTATAGTATGTATATTTAAAACCTGTTCATTGTAAGCCTAATCCTTAATCTTAAAATATTAACTTCAAAAAAACGATTGCACATGACAACTTCTCGCAGAAATTTTTTGAAAACAGGGGGATTATCTGTTGCTGCACTGGCCATGGGTTCGCATAAACTGCTGGCAGCGGCAGATCCCGACATCTATCTCGCGATCCAGCTTTATTCGGTCCGGGAGGATATGCACAAGGATCCGGCCGGCACCTTGAAAAAGCTCTCCGACATGGGTTATCGCTATGTGGAACATGCTGACTATCACGACCGGAAATTTTACGGTTATAAACCTACCGAGTTCAAAAAACTGCTGGAAGGGTATAACCTGCAAATGCCCAGTGGTCATGTGGTGATGCGGCCAAATGATTACGACTTCACGAAAAAGGACTTTTCTGATAACTGGAAATATACTGTGGAAGACGCTGCTACCGCAGGACAGAAATTCCTGGTCTCTCCCTGGCTGGACGACAGCCTCCGCAAGAACAAGAAAGACTTCCTGGCTTATATGGACGTATTCAACAAATCCGGCGCGCTTTGCCGGAAATCGGGCATGAAATTCGGTTATCATAATCATGATTTTGAATTCAGTACAAAGATCGACGGGGAACTTCTGTATGATCTCATTCTCCAGAACACGGATCCGGCACTGGTTGCCCAGCAATTGGATATGGGTAATTTGTATAACGGAGGATTCAAAGCCATCGATGTCGCTAAAAAATACCCCGGTCGTTTTGAACTGATGCATGTGAAAGATGAGATCCTGGCCAAAACCGGAACTGAAAAATATGAAAGCACCATCCTGGGCAAAGGAATTGTCGGCACCAAAGAAATATGCGATATCGGGAAGACAAGCGGTGGTACCAAATATTTTATTATTGAACAGGAATCCTACCAGGGACTGACACCACTGGATTGTTCAAAACAGGATTACGATATAATGAAAAGCTGGGGGTATTAAACTGAGCGTCTGAAGCCTAAAGCCTTCAGGTTTATGTGTCCCAATAAAATAGTAAACCCTCTCTAAAAACAGAGAGGGTTTACTATTTTATAAGCCTGCCCGACAAAACAGCGTTAAGCATTCGGCTTAAGGCGTAAAGTCTGTTAATATCTGTAGTGATCCGCTTTGAATGGACCATTCACCGGAATACCCAGGTATTCGCTCTGCGCTTCAGTCAGTTCATCCAGGGTAACCCCGATCTTGGCAAGGTGTAACCGGGCAACTTTTTCATCCAGGTGTTTGGGAAGAACATACACTTTGTGTTCATAGCTCTTATTGTTCTGCCAAAGCTCCATCTGGGCCAGAACCTGGTTCGTAAATGAATTGCTCATTACAAAACTGGGATGGCCGGTTGCACAGCCCAGGTTCACCAGGCGTCCTTCTGCCAGTATGATCACATCCTTACCATCAATATTATATAAATCAACCTGCGGTTTGATCGTGTCTTTGGTGTGACCATAGTTCTTATTGATCCAGGCCATGTCAATTTCGATATCAAAATGACCAATATTGCATACGATGGCTTTGTCTTTCAGTGAACGGAAATGTTTTTCCGTGATCAGATCCCGGCAGCCGGAGGCCGTTACTACAATGTCGGCTTCTTTTACGGCTTCAGTCATACGCTTTACTTCAAAACCGTCCATGGCCGCCTGCAGGGCACAGATCGGATCGATCTCGGTTACAATCACGCGGCAACCCGCACCCTGTAAGGATTGCGCTGAACCCTTACCTACATCTCCATATCCACCGACTACAGCCACTTTACCGGCCAGCATCACATCGGTCGCCCGGCGGATCGCATCCACGAGACTTTCTTTACATCCGTATTTATTGTCAAATTTGGACTTGGTAACTGAATCGTTCACATTGATCGCCGGTACCGGAAGGGTTCCCTTGGCAACTCTTTCATACAATCTGTGTACACCGGTTGTTGTTTCTTCTGAAATTCCTTTCACATGCTGAACCAGTTCCGGATATACATCCAGCACCATATTGGTCAGGTCGCCTCCGTCATCCAGGATCATGTTCAGAGGCCGGTCCGTACTGCCGAAGAACAGGGTCTGTTCGATACACCAGTCAGCTTCTTCCAGGGTCTGACCCTTCCAGGCAAATACCCCCACACCGGCAGCGGCAATCGCCGCCGCGGCATGATCCTGCGTAGAAAAGATATTACAGGAACTCCAGCGTACTTCAGCTCCCAGTTCGATCAGGGTTTCAATCAGCACAGCCGTTTGAATGGTCATATGCAGGCAACCTGCTATACGCGCCCCTTTCAACGGTTTCAATTTTCCGTATTCGGCACGCAATGCCATCAGCCCGGGCATCTCGGCTTCTGCCAGGCGCATTTCCTTGCGGCCCCATGCAGACAGGCTCATATCCTTCACTTTATAGGGAAGGGTCAGGTCGATATTTTTTGTTTTCGTGGACATGTATATAATTTTTTATGGCTATAAAGGTAGGTTTGCAGAACAGGATGACCCCATTTATTATTATTTTTGGAATAAGTATACAATTTTTTGTACTTTTTGGGAACAACTTAACTATTCCGAATGCAAAAAGACCCTTTAAAAGAACAAACGGCGACACCTGTTGTACCCCTGGACGAAAAAGACAAAGCCATTCTCCGGTATATACAATTCAATGCAAAAGCAACTGTGAGGGAAATAGCCGCCCAGGTACACCTGAGTACAACCCCTGTGCATGAACGTATTAAACGTATGGAAGATGAAGGAGTGATCCTGCAGTACGCTGCAATTTTAAATCATTCCCGCATTAATAAAGGACTGATGGCCATCTGTTATATTTCACTGAAGGAACATAATAAAAAATCGGGCGGAAAATTCATCAAAACGATACAGGAAATGCCGGAAGTGATTGAATTCTATATCATCTCAGGGGCTTTCGATTTTATGCTGAAAGTGGTGTCTGAAAACATGGACGATTATTACAATTTCCATGTGAATAAACTGGGACAGGTGGATAATATAGCCCAGGTTCAGAGCACCTTTATCATGGGTATTATTAAAGACGGACAGCCGCTGATCAGCTGATCCCGGTGAATACGCGAATTAAACCTGGAAACAAACAGGCTGATTTTGCTTATTTACTGATCCGTAATGTATAATCCGCCATTAAAACGCATCCATGGATTTTAATAATCCGGCAACCACTTTATCGATCGGGAGACTTACGGATTCAGTTGAAAAAATTTCCCAGGGTATCATACGGAAGGTTTCCGTTTCCCCGGTTTTGCGGTAGACTTCCATCTGGGCCTCGTCGAAATCAAATAATTTTGTCCGCAGCGGGACGCGGATTGCTTCCAAAGCCTCTACTTTGTAATAAATCGAGATGATCTGGTGTTCCGGGTTGAAAGCACTCATCTGGAAAAAATCAGTCGTGTATAAATGATCCGTTACCCGGACGGCCAGGCCCATCTCTTCCTGGAATTCACGCACCAGGCAATCCCTGGTTCCTTCGCCGAATTCCAGTCCGCCCCCCGGAAATTTAGTATACTGATTCCCCCGGATGAATTCATCCGATACAAGCACTTCCCTGTTTTTCCCAGATAGAATTCCGTAAACCCTGATATTGAACATGAAATGTTCTTAAATAATGAATGTAATTTAAAAAACCCGCAAAATGACTTGCGGGTTTTGAGGTTCCGAGCAGATTCGAACTGCTGTAGAAGCTTTTGCAGAGCTCTGCCTAACCGCTCGGCCACGGAACCTTTTGAGGTTGGGCAAAAGTAGTATATTCGGATTAATTTGCCTAAACCGGCATACAGGAATGCAACGCATCGAAGAAAGTGAACTGATCATCAATGAGCGGGGAGCCATTTATCATCTCGATCTGCGGCCGGATGAACTGGCACATAAAATTTTTCTGGTGGGCGATCCCGGCCGCGTGCCTGTAGTGAGTAAATATTTTGACCGGATTGAAATCAAACAGCAACATCGCGAATTCATTTCACATACCGGGTATATCGGATCAGAAAGATTCACGGTTATTTCCACGGGGATCGGAACGGATAATATTGATATCGTGATGAACGAACTGGATGCCCTGGTAAATATTGATTTTGCCACCCGGACCATCAAACCCGGTCTGACCCGGTTGCAGATTATCCGCCTGGGCACCTCGGGATCCCTGCAAAAAGAAATTCCGGTGGATTCCTTTGTAGCTTCCACACATGGACTGGGGATCGATAACCTGCTGAACTTTTACCGTATGGAACCCAGGGGTGCAGAACAGGACATCCTCCAGGCATTCATCACACATACCCAAATACATCAGCAATTTGCGCATCCGTCCATTTCATCTGCCTCGGGATTTTTATTGAAATATTTTACCGAAGGATATTTTACGGGAATCACGATCACCTGCCCTGGCTTTTATGGCCCCCAGGGAAGGATCCTGCGTTTAGGACTTAGTCATCCGGACCTTATCGACCGGCTCACCAGTTTCCATTTTGGCCCGTACCGGATCAGCAATTTTGAGATGGAAACTTCAGCTATTTACGGATTGGGCCATATGCTGGGCCACCAGTGTCTCAGCCTGAATGCAATCGTTGCCAACCGAATCAATAAAACATTTTCCAATAATGGTTTGTTAACAGTAGAACGCCTGATCGAAAAATCAATACAGGTGGTACGCTCCATACCACATTAAATTTATCTTTGCACCCCATGAACATGCCATTTACCAAATACCAGGGAACCGGTAACGACTTCATCCTGGTGGATAACCGGAACCATTCGTTCAGCGGGATCTCCGGGAAAGAAATTAAGCGGATTTGCGACCGGCACTTTAGTATAGGAGCTGATGGATTCATGCTGCTGAACCAAAAGGAAGGATACGATTTTGAAATGAAATATTTCAATGCGGATGGCAATCCGGGCACCATGTGCGGCAATGGCGGGCGGTGCATAGTACGTTTTGCTTACGATCTCGGTATCCATAAAAATTCCTATCATTTCCTGGCAAGCGACGGGGAACATGAAGCCGAAATTGAATCCGGATCGAATATCATCAACCTGAAAATGAAAGATGTGCCGGGATATCAGGAAGTTGACGGGGATTTTATAGTCGATACCGGTTCACCTCATTATATAAAGTTCGTGAGTGACATCATGGATGTGGAAGTGGTGAAAAAGGGCACGGAAATCCGCTACAGTGAAAAATTCGCGAAAGAAGGAATCAATGTAAATTTTGTTGAAGAAAAAGAAGCAGATGAGATCGTTGTCAGAACCTACGAGAGGGGTGTTGAGGACGAAACCCTTTCCTGTGGTACCGGTGTTACCGCATGCGCCCTTGTTTGTCACCACAATGAGGTGGGGTATAACGACGTAACGGTGATCACAAAAGGAGGGAAACTGGTCGTGAAATACGACCGTAATTTCGATAACAGTTATATGAATATCTGGCTCTGTGGTCCGGCAGAAAAAGCATTTGAAGGAAAAATTGAAATAGAAATAAAAAAAACCACCCCTTGAAATATGCCCCGTATATAGGCATCGCCGCGGCCTTGCTATTAATTGTCTTTTGTTTTATTCCCTGGGCTTATTATCCTGACCTGCAGGAAAATTTTACCGGTTTTTATTCAAAACAAAACAACTATGGTAAGCCGGGGAAAACATTTATTTTTCTTGCCATCATTTCCATTGTATTATTCCTGGTTCCAAAAACAGGGGCTAAATGGGCCAACCAGGTTACAGGGGTGCTTATTTTTGCCTATGCAATAAAAACCTATATTCTTTTTGCATCCTGTTACAATACAATTTGTCCACAGGTAAAACCGGGACTTATTGGCATATTGGTTTTTTCGCTGGTTATACTCATTTGCAGCCTGTTGTCCAGGGCGGTGATCCGTCCAAAGTCGTAAGGCCTGACGCGCTTAACAATTTAGAATAATTCGTCACCTGCCATTGGTAATCAGTCAACGTGAAACTTTCAGCCTTCTCAATAATGACCGTGTTCAATTAATCGTGCGATTCCGAATGCACATCCGGCTGCGATAGCGCCAATCATCATAACCCGGAAAGCACCGGACCAGGGATTTACACCAGTGAATTTACTTTTAAGGTATCCGAAAATGAAGAGGCACACGAGTGTAATGATCGCAGATATTTTCAGTCCCTCTATGCCATTCGATACAAAAAAATAAGGGGATAGCGGGATCAGTCCCCCGACGATATAAGAGAACCCGATATTAAAAGCGCTTTTCCTGGCCCGCTTGGGATCGGGCTTTTCAAGACCGAGCTCATACTTCATCATCAGTTCCACCCATTTATCCTTATCTTGGCTCACTTCTTCTACAGCCTGCTGCTGTACGTCTCTACTGAGTCCCAGGGAGGAAAAAAAAGTGATGAGTTCCTGTTTTTCAATTTCCGGAACCGTCTCCACCTCTTCATATTCCCTTTTTAATTCTGAGAAATAATGATCCACTTCCGTTTTTCCTGCCAGGTAACCTCCCAGTCCCATGGCAATAGATCCGGCGGCAATTTCAGCAAGACCCGCGATGATAATCAGATTGGTGCTGGAAATCGCACCACTGAGCCCTGCTGCGAGCGCAAAAGGAACCGTGAGACCATCGGACATGCCGATTACTATATCCCTTACTGTCTCGGCTCCGAATACATGTTCTTCGGTATGACCGTTTGCGGCATGGGCTGCCCGGAGTTCAGCATTATCAGGACTCATTAAAAAAGATTTAGATCTAAATGTAAGATTGTTTAAAACTAATTCAGGATGTTCAGACTGTCTTCTATAATTTCCAGACATTCGTCCATCTGCGATTTTGTGATGGACAAGGGAGGAGCAAACCGGATTTTATTTCCGTGGGTCGGTTTAGCCAGTAACCCGTTTTCTTTCAGCTCCATACAAAGCTCCCAGGCCGCTTCCGGCCGGGTCTGCTTGATCACGATTGCATTCAGGAGACCCTTGCCCCTGATGGTTTCAATAAAAGGAGAATGCAAGGATTCCAGGCCCTGCCTGAAATAAGTTCCCATCACCGCCGCATTTTCCATCAAATTTTCTTCCTTCAAAACCGTCAGGGCGGTCATCGCGACAGCAGAAGCCAGTGGATTTCCTCCGTAGGTGGATCCATGCTCTCCCGGTTTGATCGTAAGCATGATTTCATCGTCTGCCAGCACGGCGGAAACAGGCAATACCCCGCCGCTGAGTGCTTTTCCAAGAATCAAAATATCCGGACGCACATTTTCATGGTCACAGGCCAGCATTTTACCCGTCCTGCACAGTCCGGTTTGAATTTCATCAGCTATAAATAAAACGTTTGCTTTTTTACAATACGCATAGGCCCCGGCCAGGTAACCTGCATCGGGAACCACCACACCCGCTTCGCCCTGGATGGGTTCCATGAGAACAGCTGCCACATCGGGGTTCTCCAAAGCTTTAGACAAAGCATCCAGATCATTGTATGGAATCCGGTCAAAGCCCGGCATAAAGGGTCCGAACCCGGAATAAGAACCGGGATCGCTGCTAAAGGAAATAACCGTACTGGTGCGGCCGTGGAAATTATCTTCAAAAACCACAATGCGGGCTTTGTTTTCCGGCAGGCCCTTTACGTCATAGCCCCAGCGTCTGGCGAGTTTGATGGCTGTTTCCACAGCTTCCACACCAGTATTCATCGGTAACACTTTATCATATCCAAAGTAACCGGTGATGAAACGGGCATATTCGGCAAATTGATCACTGTGAAATGCACGTGAAGTCAGGGTGAGCCGCTGAGCCTGCAAAATCAGGCTGGCAATAATTTTCGGGTGACAATGGCCCTGGTTGAGGGCAGAATAACCACTCAGAAAATCGTAATATTTTTTCCCATCCACATCCCATACATATACACCCTGACCACGGGAAAGAACGACCGGCAGGGGATGGTAATTATGGGCGCTGTAATGGTCTTCCAGTTCAAGAAAAGAAACCGTGGTATGCGTATCAGCAGTTGTCATTTGCATAAAAAGTAAAAGTTAAAAATTAAAGAGTAAAAAACCTTTAGAAAACCGGGAGATTAAATGACTAGCTTCTTCGATGATTGAGTAAATCGAGATTACCTGAAAGAAACGATATCGGAGCCAGATGGGGAATAAACAATAGATTAGCATGCAATATACGAAAAAAGCTTAAAGCCTAACGCGTAACGCTTAACGCTTAACGCCTAACGCTTAACGTCCATATCTCATAATCCGTCAACCGTCAACCGTCAACTTCATCTAATGACCGTCAGTCCCGCATTTGCCACTTTGAAAGAATCAGGCAGTTCCTGTTTGTTGAAAATTCCGAATATCGTGGACCCGCTGCCGGTCAGGGATACATAGAGCGCTCCGGCGGCATATAAATCCTGTTTTATTTTTTGCAGTGAGGGATAGGCGTGGAAGACCGGTTTTTCAAAATCATTGAAAATGGTATTTTTCCAATCCCGGACCGGCTGCAGAATGCTTTTTTTTAAATCATATATTGGAGAAGCCGGCCTGATCCGGGAAAAAGCCCAGGCAGTTTCAATATGAATTTCCGGGTGGACGAGGAGAAAAGAATATCCGGTCAGATCGATGGAAACGGGCTCCAGGATTTCTCCCCTTCCCGTAGCAAAACAGGGAGCGGACTGCATAAAAAAAGGGCAATCGCTACCCAGTTCCAAAGCAATGCGCTCCAGTTCTTTCCCGGATATATTCAGATCAAAAAAACGGTTGATCATCCGGATGATTCCGGCCGCATCGGCTGATCCGCCACCCAGTCCCGCACCCATGGGGATGCCTTTGTACAGGTGGATATCCAGGGTCCCGGTCTTCGGATATTTTTTTTTCATGAGCCGGTACGCAAGCAGAACCAGGTTATCGTCCGCTTTTCCGGGTATGTTCATACCGGCTGGAAAGAAACGGGTTTCTTCAGAAGCCACTATTTCCAGCACATCGCGTAAGGGGAGTGGATAAAAAATGGTCTCCAGGTTATGAAAACCGTCGGGTCTTTTTGAAATGACGGAAAGTCCCAGGTTTATTTTGGCTTGGGGAAAGGAAATCATCCGGTCCGCCCTTTTTTGCGGCTGTTGATCTCATCGCGGATTTTGATGGCCCGGATATAATCCTCCTGTTCCAGAACTTCAGAAAGCAGGCTGTTGAGATCTTCCAGGGAGAGGCCACCCAGATCCTCTTTGGCACCGCCTTCTGTGGTAACCGTTTCCTTAGGTAGCTTTTTCTTCCCGGCACTGTCTTCCATCAGGATTCCGGCACTCTCGATGATGTTTTCGTAAGTATATATGGGACAACCGAAGCGCACGGCCAGGGCCAGGGCATCGGAAGTCCGGGAATCAATTTCAACCGTATCGTGTTCGCTGACGCAGATGAGCTTGGAATAAAAAATTCCTTCCTGCAGGTCAGAAATGATGATTTCCTGCAGATCGATGGAAAAGGCTGTCATAAAATTCTTCATCAGATCGTGGGTCAGGGGACGGCTCGGATGCATTTTTTCCAAAGCAACGGCTATAGCCTGCGCTTCAAACCCTCCGATCACGATGGGCAAACGCCGGAGGCCATTGACCTCACCCAGAACCACCGCATAGGAATGTGTCTGCGTAATGCTATGCGATAAAGCCACAATTTCCAGTTCGATCTTCTTCATAAAACGTATCTACCCCGCGGGCTGTCTTAAAAGGTCTTTGTTAAAAGGACAAATATAAAAAACTAATCCCTTTAACAATGGATTATGAGTTAAGCAACGCCTTTGAGTTTTTTTACTGACTGAATCAGTACGGGTAAAATTTCAAAAGCATCTCCGACGATGCCATAATCGGCCGATTTAAAAAAAGGAGCTTCCGGATCCTTATTAATAACCACGATTACTTTACTGCGGTTTACACCGGCCAGGTGTTGAATGGCACCTGAAATACCGATGGCGATATAGAGGTTTGGAGCGATTGCAATGCCTGTTTGCCCAACATGTTCCTGGTGCGGCCGCCAGCCCGAGTCCGCCACAGGACGGCTACAGGCCGTTGCCGCATGAAGCAGTTTAGCCAGTTCTTCAATCGGACCCCAGTTTTCCGGACCTTTCATGCCCCGCCCGCCACTTACGACGATTTCTGCTTCCGTCAGCGGAATTTCTCCGGTAGCCCTGGATACCGACTTGATGGTAATCCCGGCAGGCTGCACCGGTATGGCCTCCCGGATAATTTCTGCTGAAACACCGGTATTGGCAACCGGGTACACATTGGGGCTGAGTGTTATGATTTTCAGGACGGTCTTTATGGAAACTGTACAAAAGGCCTTACCGGAAAACACATTTTTTTTCACCAGGAATCCATTCGATGTATCCGGTAATGCGTTCGCGCCCGTTACAAGACCTGCTTTTAAGCGTGCAGAAAGACCCGGTGCGATGGCTCTTCCGGTATTGGTATGGGAAAGTACGATCACAGTGGCTCCGTTGGTTTCGGCGATGGAGGAAATGATCCTTATGTATTGCTCCGCATCCAGCTGATTCAGGGAGTCCTGAGGTACCTGGTGAATTTTTTGAACCCCCTGTTTTCCCAGGGAGGCCAGGTCATCAGTCACAGTCCCGAGCAGGATACCTTCCGCAGCCACCCCGGTTTGTTTTGCCAGCGCCGCCCCATAACTCAACGCCTCCAGTGAAGTCTTCTTAATATGCCCATCCGCGTGATCGATAAATATCAATATCATAATGTGGGTTTGTAATGTTTTTTAAATGAGTTTCGCTTCTTCATGCAACAACCTGACCAGTTCCTCCACGTGGTCAGCCGGTATCATTTTGACTCCTTTTTTTGCAGGCGGCAATTCAAAGGAAACAATTTCCGTGAGCGGTTCAACTGCCACTGCTTCAACAATTTTCAGGGGTTTACTGCGGGCGCCCATGATCCCCTTCATGTTTGGAATGCGTTGTTCCGCCATGCCTTTCTGGCACCCGACTACCAACGGACATTTCACTTCAACCGTTTCTTCCCCGCCTTCTATTTCCCGCACCAGGGTAGTGGTACTGCCAGCCAGTTCCAGCTTTGCAGCCAGGGACACAAATGGCAGGTCCAGTAAACCGGCAACCATTCCGCCTACCGAAGCACCGTTGAAATCAATGGTTTCCTTGCCGGTAAGAATCATGTCATATCCGGAACCCCGGGCAATTGCTGCAATCTGGGAGGCAACAAAAAAACTATCCGATGGTTCCGCATTTACCCGGATGGCTTCATCCCCGCCCAGGGCAAGCGCTTTCCGGATCACGGTATCACAGTCCGCGCCACCTACCAAAACCAGGTGCAAAACGGCAGTCGGATCTTTTTCCTTCAGCTCTATGGCACGCACCAGGGCATACCATTCATCGAAGGGATTCAGGATCCATTGAACCCCTTCGGTTACAAATTTCCGGTTGTTATCCGTGAAGGCTATTTTTGCCGTCGTATCCGGTGTTTTACTGATGCAGACTAAAATCTTCATGGTAATCGGTAAAATTAAAGTTGTTTATGCAACTATACAAAGGTATGTCTTGCAACAACAAGTTTATGATAAAAAAAACGAAAAATATTCTGCCCGATGGAGAAAATAGAAAAGCTCAAATCTTTCTTAGCAGGTTCTCCGGATGATCCTTTTTTAAAACATGCCCTCGCCCTGGAATATATCAAACTGGGCAATGAGTCAGATGCCAGGCGTTTGTTTTTAGAAGTACTTACCCGGGATCCTTCCTATATTGGGTCCTATTATCATCTCGCTCGCATATTGGAGCGGGCGGGTGAAACAGAAAACGCAAAAACCTGGTATGAAAAGGGTATGGCCGCTGCAAAACTGGCTGGCGACGGGCATGCATTAAATGAGTTGCAGGCTGCTTACGGGGACCTTATAGATTAATCATGGAAAATCTGCTTACTGAATTTCAGGAATCACTCCGGAGGCTGGGTGTATCAAAAAAAGACCGCCTCCTGCTCGCAGTAAGCGGGGGACTGGATTCGGTTGTACTGGCAGCCTGTTGCGCAGGGACCGGAATGGATTTCGGCATCGCACATGCCAATTTTCAGTTAAGGGGCGCGGAAAGCGAACGGGATGAAGATTTTGTTCGTCAGTTGGCGTTCCAATACGGGAAGCCTTTGTTCGTAAAAAAATTCAATACCAAAAAAATTGCGGAGGCTGAAAGGATCTCCATCCAGGTTGCGGCCCGCAACCTTCGTTATGACTGGTTTAAAACCCTGACGGGTACAGGTCCGGACCCTTTTAAATTCATGGTAACGGCTCACCACCTGGATGATGATATAGAAACCATGGTCATGCATTTTTTCAGGGGTACGGGTATTTCGGGCTTAACCGGAATGCCGGAAAAAAAAGAAAATCTGATCCGGCCTCTTTTATTCTTCCCCAAAAACCGTTTGCAGGAATTTGCCCGTTCACAAAACCTGCGCTGGGTGGAAGACAGTTCGAATGCATCCGACGAATATACACGGAATTATTTTCGCAACCGGCTGATCCCTTCGGTGGCTACTATTTTTCCGGACCTGCAACAGAACCTGGAAAAAAACCTGCACCGGTTTTCGGAAGCTGCCATCCTGTATAACCAGGCCATCGGATTTCACAAAAAAAAACTGCTGAAACCGAATGGCCCGGAGATACAGATTCCCATTTTGTTGCTGAAAAAATCCATTCCGATCCGGACCATCCTTTTTGAAATCATAAAGGATTTTCATTTTACACCGGCACAAACAGATGAAGCGATCCGTTTAATGGATAGTACAAACGGAAAGTATATTTCCAGCCCAACCCACCGTATCATTAAAAACCGGCGCTGGCTGATTATTGCGCCCGTGGAAGAAGCTGCCGTTTCCCATATTATTGTCGGCCAAAATGAATCCCGGGTTATTTATCCCGGAGGTCAGCTCCATATAAAAAAATTGCCATCAACCGCACCTGAAAACATCTCCTTTCCACCCGAAACGGCCTGCCTGGATGCCGGCAAAATTCAATTCCCCCTGTTGCTCAGGAAATGGAAAGCCGGGGATTATTTCTATCCGCTGGGCATGAAAAAAAAGAAAAAGCTGGCCCGCTTTTTCATCGATCAGAAACTTTCAAAAACGGCCAAGGAAAAAACATGGGTGCTGGTGACGGACAACCGGATCATATGGGTAGTGGGTCGGCGGATAGATAACAGGTTTTGCGTCGGGCCGTCTACCACTGAATTTTTACTCTTACAAAATGAGGAGGTAACCGGTCATCCCGGATGATATTCCTGATTGGGGGGGGTTAAAAATGAGGATGCTTTAATTCATTCATAAAAATATCCAGCACTCCCGGCCGGATGGCAATGGTGAATAATACACCAAACAAAGCACCATAGAAATGTGCATCATGATTAATATGATCACCGCCCTTTCTGGACATATACGCTGAATAAAAAAGAAAGAGGCCGCCATAAATGATGGCAGGAACCGGGAAAACCAATACGATAATCTGCTGCCAGGGCCGCAGCAGGATGAACGCAAAAAGTACCGCAGATACGGCTCCTGAAGCGCCCAGGCTCCGGTAATCATAATCATTGCGGTGTTTGAGATAGGTGGGTATATTTGAAACAATCAACGCCCCGATATACAGGGCCAGGTAATAATACTTCTGCAAACCCAGCTGACCCTGGTAATATACTTCCATGATGGTCCCGAAGAAATAAAGGGTCAGCATGTTAAAAATAAGGTGTATATAATCGGCATGAATCAGGCCGCATGTAATAAACCGGTAGTACTGGTATTTTTTATTAATCGCTGGAGGCCAGAATATCAGATCATCAACCACTTTACCATTCCTGAAACCTGCCAAAGAAATAACACTGGTGATAATTATAATGGAAAGCGTGATGTTGAACATGGAAAATTTAAAGGGCCTTAAAGATATACTTTAATTACAGAATTCAAAACAAGCTAATCATGATGATACTTCTCGTTACGGCCAATACTGCAGGCACGATAAATCTGTTCTGCCAGCAGAAGCCGCACCAGCTGGTGCGGGAATGTGAGCTCAGACAGAGACCAGATGAATTTTGATTTTTTTAACAGGGTCTCATCCAGTCCGTATGCTCCGCCAATCAAAAAAATAAGTTTTTTGACGCTTTCGTTTCCCCGGTCCCGGATAAATCCCGCCAGCTTGCGTGAGCTGAGTGATGTCCCCCTTTCATCCAGGGAGACCAGCCAGTCTTCAGGCCTCAGTGCGGCCAGGACCATAGCTGATTCTTCCTGTTTTAATTTTTCCGGCGGCCCGGATGCAGCATTTTTTTTCAGGTTGAATAACCGCCATTCAACAGGAAAATAATTCCCAACCCTTTGTGTAAAATCATTTACCCCCTGCACAACATATGTTTCATGCGGCTTCCCGATTGCCCAGCATTCTATTTTCATTCGGTAAAATTAAACAGATATCATTCGTGATCCATTAGAAGATCCATATAAGGGACTGAATGACCGGGATCTCCTGCAGGAAATTAAAAATGACAGTTTCATTAATGAAACGGAAGTCAGTTATGTACTGGTTTCAGATCAGGCGCCGTGCACCCGTCGCTGAATTGATTACTTAAAACGAATCTGCTTCGCGGTAAGCCGCAACCAGGGCGGCTTCCCCTTCCTTTCCCGGAATGGCATTGCCGTGTTCCATGCCCAGCATGCCCTTGTACCCTTTATGGAAAAGGTGTTTAAAAATATTCTTATAATTGATTTCGCCGGTGCCCGGTTCGTTCCGGCCGGGATTATCCCCGATCTGGAAATAAGCTATTTCATCCCAGCCCCGGTCTATTCCCCTAATCAGGTCCCCTTCATTTCTTTGCATGTGGTAGATGTCGAATAGTATTTTACAACTGGGACTATTCACCGATTTGCAGAGAGCGTATGCCTGGGATGAATGACGCAGGAACAGGTCAGGCGTATCACTCAGGGGTTCCAGCACCATCACGATCTGATGGGGTTCCAGGATTTCAGCGGCAGGTTTCAATGCTTCTATAACGTTAGCCGTCTGATAACCCTCCGGGATCGACCGGTCATAATTTCCCGGCACCACGGTTACCAGCTTTCCTGTGCATCTTTTGGAAGTGTCAATGGCATCCCGGGTAAATTTTAAAAACTTTTCACGCCATTCCATATTACCTGAACAGAGGGAGGTGCTGACCGGCCAGTGATCAAATGCATGAACAAATACGCCCATCGACATATTCAGTTTGGTAAGCAGGTTCCCGATTTTTTCCTGATCTGCCGGACTGCGGTCCATCATGCCATTATCTTCAATGGCACGGAATCCCAGGTCATAGCCATAGCGGATCTGATCACCCACATCCTTACCCGCACTGTTTTTAAACATCCCGTCGTGAAAGGCATAATTCAGTATAAAGGGTTTGCCTGATTCCGGATCCGGTTTCAATTTATTTGCCCTCATGGCCAGCGGCATCATGACCGTGCCGCCTGCCGTTATGCCCTGCTGAATAAAATGTCTCCTTTTCATTTGGCGTTTAATTGAAATCGATAGTATGAAAGCTCCCCTGTATGACTTTGACTTTTCAAGGACGGTATCCTCTCAGGAAATCGACCGTTTTCATTCTTTTCTTTCCTTCCAGTTGCATTTCTTCCACATAAATATAACCATCGGCTGCCGAAAACCGGAGCCAGCTTTTCCCGTCCGTTTCCATCAGGCCCGGTTCGCCCGGCCGATTGGTTTTTTCGGGCCTCGACCTGAAAATCTTGAGTGTTTTTTCTTTGAAAGATGTAAAGGCACCCGGGAAGGGAGACAGGCCGCGGATCTGATTATGAATTTTTAAAACCGGATCCCTCCAGTTGATGGATGCATCCGCCGTGAAAATTTTAGGCGCCGGTTTTAAAGCAGCCGGATCCGCTGCCTGTTGTGGTTTACCCTGCAGGGTTCCGTCTATAAGTCCGCGGATGGTCTGAACCACCAGTCGGGCGCCTATTGCTTTCATGCGGTCGTGCAATTCACCGGCCGTTTCATCGGGCCCGATGTGGATTTCTTCCATCAATAAAATATGACCCGTATCAATTTCCTGTTGCAGTTTGAATGTGGTAACCCCCGTTTTGACTTCCCCGTTCATGATGGCCCGGTTGATCGGTGCGGCCCCCCGGTATTGGGGCAGGAGGGAACCATGCAGGTTGATCGTCCCAAGGGGAGGCATGGACCAAACGCTTTCCGGCAGCATACGAAAAGCCACCACAACCTGGATATCGGCCTGAAAGGACTTCAATTGCTCCAGGAATGCCGGATCCCTGAGTTTTTGAGGCTGCAGGACCGGAATATTTTCTTTGATGGCGTACTGCTTCACGGCCGGTTCGGTCAACCTGAGACCACGGCCTGCCGGTTTATCCGGAGCCGTAACAACAGCCACTACATGAAAGCCGGCTTCCACGAGCGCACGCAGGCTCGCCACCGCAAAATCCGGGGTGCCGAGGAAAACAATTCTGGGGGATGAGTTCATTTTATACACTTAAGACCTAAAGCTCAAAGCCTAAAGCTAAGACTGATCAGAAAATAAAAGCAACATTTGTAAATCAATTCATGAACAACAGAGGTTTTGCAATCTTCAGATTGGATTATCTTTGCAAATTGCAGGGGAACTTCGGGCTTGTACCTCATTTTAAAATATTATTTACATCTAAAACTTTTTTATGGCCGTTCAATCCGGTAACACCATTAAGATTCATTACCATGGCAGATTAACAGATGGTACCACGTTCGATTCTTCAGCAGGCCGTTCGCCGCTGGAATTTACCGTAGGCAGCGGCTCAGTAATTAAAGGCTTTGACGAAGGTGTTCAGGGCATGTCGGTAGGTGAGAAAAAAACAATTGAAATTCCATTTTTAGAGGCCTATGGTCCGGAAGATCCTGCCATGATCATTGAATTTCCGGCAGATAGGCTTCCCGAAGATCTTAAGCCGGAAATAGGTATGCAACTCAATATGAACAATGCGGAGGGCCATCAGTTTCCAGTCGTCATCACAGAAATTACTGAGGAGATAATCATACTCAATGCCAACCATCCGCTGGCAGGAAAGGACCTCATATTCGACCTGGAACTGGTTGAGATCGTGGATTGAGTTTTTTCCGAAGAAATAAATAGAATGCAACCCCGGTCAGGAGGGAGACCGCCATCAGGATGACGGATCCCTCCAGGCCGTTTGCACCGCCGGTGATATTTTCATCACCCTGAACAACGATTTGCAATAAAGTCTGGAAAGATTCATTACCGGAGAATCCCAATACCGGTCCTTCCATAAATTTCCAGGCGATATGAAAACAGATGGAGAACCATAGGTTCCGGGTAAATGTATAATTCAACCCGGTCAGCAAACCCAGGATCAGTCCGTTAACTAGGGGGAAAAAGCCGACCGAGTTCCAATGAAACAGCATAAATAAAACGGCTGAAATGAACAGGGCCGTCCATTTCGGAAATGAATCCATCAGGTTATTGAGGATATATCCACGGAATATCAATTCTTCATAAAAAGCAACCAGCACCATACTGCCAAAAGCCAGGAACAGGGCTTTCGGATCAAATATGATATCCATCCACCTGAGGTGGTCCGTCCCTTTTAAAACTAGCGCGCTGGCGCTGATGATGAATATGGCCAGCATAGCGCCCGCAATGGCATCCCGTATATGTCCGTTCAATTCCAATCCAAGGGAAATAAAAGATCTCCGGTCAACCTTTCGGCGGAAAATATAGGTAATCACCAGGGTCAGTACGAAAAGAAAACCGGTTACAATCAAAAGCCCGTTTCCCGTGGTCATTGTCTTCAGGCCGGATGCGTCCAGGGCCCCTTTATTACCCAGGATATAGATGCCCAGACCGATTGCGGACACAACAATAAAAGCAACGACATAAAGCAGCACGCGCATCCAGCCGGACCGCAGCAAGGGTTTGGAAAAACCGGGGGTGTTCATGGAAGTAACATTTTATCATCACGAAGATCGCAAGCCTGTTCAGATTTATGGGAATAAATTTCTCCGGACTTATTCGAAAGATGATATTTTTAACCTTCATTTGACTATTTAAATTCTCCATATGTTAACCGGTTATCCTTCTTCCCTGGCAGATCGTTTTTTCAGGTATGTGCAGATAGATACCCAAAGCGATCCGGCTTCAGACACACAGCCTTCCACGGCCAAACAGCTCGATCTCATCCGGCTGCTGTCGGATGAATTAAAATCCATGGGGTTGACAGATGTGGAAGTGGACGATAACGGATATCTCTATGCGGGCATTCCTTCCAATTCCGAAAAACCCATACCGGTTATTTGTTTTTGTGCCCATGTAGATACCTCCCCCGATTGCAGGGCCAGTGAAGTAAAACCACTCCTGCATAAAAATTATTCCGGCGAAGACATTATTTTACCCGACGACCCCGAGCAGGTAATCCGAACCGTCGATCATCCGTATTTACTCGAAAAAACCGGTCAGGATATCATTACGGCTTCCGGCAAAACCCTGCTGGGCGCCGACGATAAGGCCGGCGTAGCCATTATCATGGAACTGGCTTGCTTCCTGGTTCAGAACCCGCAAATAAAACACGGAAAAATCCGCCTGCTTTTTACTCCGGATGAAGAAATCGGGCGGGGTGTCAATAAGCTGGATATGAAAAAACTGGGCGCTGAATTTGGTTATACTCTGGACGGGCCCGAACTGGGGACGCTTGAAGAAGAAACTTTCTCCGCCGATGGCATGCATTTTATTTTTTACGGCGTGTCGGCCCACCCGGGCCATGCAAAGGACAAACTGGTGAACGCCATCAAGATGGCTTCCGCTTTTATTACACAACTGCCTTCAGATGAGTTTTCTCCCGAAACGACAGAGGGTCGCTATGGTTTTGTACATCCTGTGAAAATGGAAGGCAGCACTGAAAAAATGCGCGTGGATTTTATAATACGTGATTTCGATACTGCCAGGTTAAAGGCCTACGAAGAATACCTGAAAGACAAAGCCAGTGATACGATTCGTATGTTCCCCGGGGGACGTTATGAATATGGAATACAGGAACAGTACCGCAATATGAAAGAAATACTGGTAAATCATCCGCAGGTTTCTGAATTTGCCAGGGAAGCCATGCGCCGGGCCGGGATTGAAATAAAAGAATCCGCCGCGCGGGGGGGTACTGATGGTTCCCGTTTATCATTCATGGGCATGCCCTGCCCGAATCTGTTTACCGGGGAAATGGCATTTCACGGCAAACACGAATATGTTTGTGTACAGGATATGGAAAAAAGCCTGGAAACTATTATTCACCTGGCCCGGATCTGGGAGGAAAAATCTTAAGCTTTCTGTTTTTTTGCAAGAACGGCCTGGACGATCTGCCTGGCATGTTCGCGGGAATTTTCTATGAACCAGATATGGGTATCCATCCCGCCGCAAACCACACCCGCCAGGTAAATATTTTTACGGTTGCTTTCCATGGTTTCTTTATTGTAGCTGGGATAGCGTTTTTCATCTTTGGACAATTCAATCCCCAGTTTTTCCAAAAAAGCAAAATCCGGCTGATAGCCTGTCATCAGTAGAACATAATCATTGGGAATTGTGCGGGTACCTTCCGGTGTCCGGATGTCCACTTCCTTTTCTCGGATGGCCAGCAGGGTGGAGTTAAAATAGGCTTTGATGGATCCTTCCTCAACCCGGTTAACTATATCAGGCCGGACCCAGTATTTCACACGCTTTCCAATTTCAGAACCTTTGATCACCATGGTCACCTGGGCGCCCTTCCTGAAACTTTCAAGGGCCGCATCCACGGCAGAATTATTGGCGCCTACCACCAGGAGTCTCTGCATGGCATAAAAATGAGGCTCTTTATAATAATGCCTCACTTTGGGCAGATCTTCACCTGGTATATGCAGCAGATTGGGAATATCATAAAAGCCGGTAGCTACGACCAGGTTCTTTGCGGGATAGGATGATTTACTGCTGATCACTTCATAATGACCACCTTTTTCCTTCACATCCAGCACTGCCTCATGCAAATGAATATTAAGATTCTCGGAAACGGCTATGCGCCGGTAATATTCAAGCGCTTCGGGGCGGGTCGGTTTCACATTATTGCTTACAAAAGGGATGCCCCCGATTTCAATTCTTTCAGAAGTTGAAAAAAATGTCATGTTGGAAGGGTAGTGATACATTGAATTGACCAGCACTCCTTTTTCCAGTATGAGATAGGTCAGTCCGGCCTTCTTCGCTTCCAGTCCGCAGGCCAGCCCGATGGGCCCGCTGCCAATAATCAGCATATCCAATATATCACCCATGAATTCAAAGATAAAACATAAAAAAGCGCTTGCGGGATTTCCGTTTCCAGTCTCCAAAAAATAGTACATTCACCCATGTATAAATCCCTAAGGGGAAATTACAATTGACATTTTATGGAAAGTCTTATTCAATTCTGGTGGGTTTTGCCCATACTGGTTTTTATTTTCAGCGGGCTGGTTACTGTGAACCAGGGTTACATTGATGTCGTGACCATGTTCGGGAAATACCGCAGGATACTGCACCCGGGACTGAATTTTAAAATCCCGTTACTGGAGCAGATACAGAAACGTATCAGTATCCAGAACCGTTCCGTTGAACTGGAATTCCAGGCCGTAACAGCCGACCAGGCCAATGTGTATTTCAAAAGCATGTTACTTTATGCCGTCCAGAACGCAGATGAGGAAACGATCAAACGGGTTGCATTTAAATTCTTTGCTGAACGGGACCTGATGCAGGCCCTGACCAGAACCATTGAAGGCAGTATCCGTTCTTTTGTTGCCACCAAAAGGCAGGCAGAGATCCTGGGGCTTCGCAAGGAAATAGTGGAATTCGTGAAAGACCAGATCGACCACTCCCTGGAGGAATGGGGCTATCATTTACTCGACCTGCAGATCAATGATATCACTTTTGACCAGGCGATCATCGACTCCATGAGCAAAGTGGTAGCCAGCAATAACCTGAAAGCCGCTGCAGAAAATGAAGGCCAGGCCCTGCTTATAACCAAAACCAAAGCTGCAGAAGCGGAAGGCAATGCCATCAAGATATCTGCAGAAGCCGAAAAGGAAGCGGCCCGCCTGCGGGGCCAGGGTGTGGCTTTGTTCCGGGAAGAAGTTGCCCGGGGCATGACGGAAGCAGCAGAACAGATGAAACGGGCCAACCTGGACACGAATGTGATTCTCTTCAGTATGTGGACCGAAGCCGTAAAGAACTTTGCAGAATTCGGAAAGGGAAATGTGATATTCCTGGATGGCAGCGCTGAAGGCATGAATAGAACCATGAGGCAGATCCAGGCGATGATGATGAAGAAGGAAAATAATGATTCATGATCCATGGTTAACGATAAATTGTAATTGCGTTAACAATTAACCATTAACAATTAACAATTGTATAATTACTTTTACTTCCATAAAATCCGGTTCTCGAATGAATGTATTCTTTCTGCAGGTTATTATTGATTCTTCCAAAATTAAAGACAGTCTGGCCCGCGCCGGCATTATCCCGGCGCCTGGAAAACAAAACCTCTGGGATATCCTGGAACGGGGCGGCCCCCTGATGATCCCGTTGGCGATCCTGCTGGTTACTGCTGTCTTTGTGTTTATTGAACGCGTGATGGCTATCAACAAGGCCTCCAAAACAGACGAAAATTTCATGAATATCATCCGGGATCATATTGTGAACAACAATGTGATGGCTGCCCGGAGCCTGACAAAAAACACCAACAATTCGATTGCCCGGATGATCGATAAGGGTATTCAGCGTATCGGCAAACCCATCGACGCCATCGAAAAAAGCATGGAAAATGTAGGCAGACTGGAATTATATAAAATGGAAAAGAACGTATCTGTTCTGTCGGTGATCGGTTACATCGCGCCCCTGTTCGGATTCCTGGGAACCATCATCGGGATGTTCCAGCTGTTTTATAATATCGCATCTACGGGGGAATACAGCATTTCGAATATCGCCGGCGGTATTTATGTAAAGATGATATCGTCAGCAGGTGGTTTGATCATCGGTATCATCGCCTATATTATGTACCGATACCTGAATTCGCAGATAGATAAATCGACCAATAAAATGGAAGTGGCCAGCGCGGAGTTTATAGATATTCTGCAGGAACCGACCAGATGAGTTACAAGTATGTAACTATGGGAGTCCGGAAATTATATTCATACTCACATACTCCCGCACTTTAAAAATCAAAGTTTTGAATCTAAGGAACAAACATAGAGACGAAGGTGAAGTCCATACCGGACCATTGAATGATATCCTGTTCATCCTGCTCCTCTTTTTCCTGATTGTATCCACCCTGGCCAATCCCAATGTGATCAAACTTTCCCAGCCCAAATCAAAAAGTGATACCCGTTCCAAACAAACCGTTGTGGTTTCCATTGATGCCAACCGTCAGTTTTTTGTCGGAACCACGAAAGTGACTCTTTCTGAACTGAAAGCACATCTTCAGCCCTTTTTAGCTAAGGAAACCGATCAGCCTTCCATCGTGATCAATGCAGATAAAACGGTTCCGATCGATGACGTGGTGGCTGTTATGCGGATAGCCCGCGAACTGGGTGCCCGGACGGTTTTAGCCGTGGATAAAAAAGGAGTGCAGTAATAATGAAAAGAAGAAAAGCCATTGGGACCATCCTGCTGGCGGGGGGTGCTGCGGCCCTGGGTATCGGGGGATACGAATGGTATGCCCTTACGAAAAATCCCCATAAAAAATATATACTCTCCAAAAAGTCCCTGCTGGCGGATCTGGCAGAAACGATTATCCCGGCTACTGATACACCGGGTGCACGGGAAGCCGGCGCCGTAGAATACATGATGCGTTTGCTCACTGAATGCACCGATACGAAAACACTGAACCGGTTCGTAACCGGGCTGAAGGAACTCGAGGACTATACAAATTCCCGTTATCACCGGTCTTTTGCCGAATGCGACTCGGGCGAAAAAGAATCTGTTCTTTCATACTTTGATCAGGACTCCGAAACGACCCTTACCCTGATTGAAAAAGTAAAAAATAAATACACAGGCATCCCTTTCTTTGAAACCCTTAAAAAATATACGGTTCAGGGTTATTGCATTTCAGAAAAGGGAGCCAGTTTGGGAATGCATTATATTGCAGTACCCGGCAGGTATTTGTCCTGCATTCCGCTGGAACCAAATCAAAAAGCCTGGGCTACAAATTAATCAGCAATGGGCGATCCGGGTCAGGTGTATGTAAACAGCAGGGGACTCCGGCAACATCAATTCGACGTCATCGTGGCAGGCTCCGGAATCAGCGGGGGCTGGGCTGCCAAAGAGCTTTGTGAAAAAGGTTTAAAAACCCTGGTCGTTGAAAGAGGAAGAAATGTGATTCATATAAAAGATTATCCGACAGCCATGATGGCTCCCTGGGAATTTCCGCACGGCCTGACCAATACCATGGCAGATGAAAAAGAAGATCCCGTTTCATCGGAAAATTATAACCCGGGCACAAAACATTTTTTTGTAAATGACCGCGAGCATCCCTATATACAGGATGATCCTTTTCACTGGGTACGTGGTTACCAGGTAGGGGGCCGCTCACTGACCTGGGGAAGGCAATGCTACCGCCTGAGTGACCTGGACTTCGAAGCCAATCTGAAAGATGGCCATGGCGTGGACTGGCCGATTCGTTACGGGGACCTGGCTCCCTGGTATGATTATGTGGAAGCTTTCATGGGGATCAGCGGCCGGGCGGAAGGACTGTCCCAATTGCCGGACGGCAACTTTCTTCCGCCCATCGACATGAATTGCATTGAAGATTATTTCGCCACAAAAATTTCAGCTATTTACAAAGACCGCATGGTGACCCCTTCAAGGGTAGCCAACCTGACCAGGGGCTGGAAGGGCAGGGGCCCCTGCCAGTACCGGAACCTGTGCGACCGGGGCTGCCCCTTCGGCGGATATTTCAGCAGTAATTCAGCCACTTTACCCGCTGCAGCAGCCACCGGAAATTTATCAGTGGTGTATGATGCTGTGGTTGCTGAAGTGATATACGATGATAAAAAACAGCGGGCTACGGGTGTACGGATCATCGATACCCACACAAAGGAAGTGACCGAATATTTTGCAAAAATCATTTTCCTGAACGCCTCTACCATTGATACAGCGTCCATTCTGCTTCGATCTGTTTCATCCCGATTTCCGGACGGACTGGGTAATGATTCGAAACAGGCAGGACATAATCTCATGGATCATATTCTGGGAGCCGGGGCAACAGGAGACTATGAAGGCTTGAAAGACCAATATTATTTTGGAAGAAAACCCGCAGGTATTTATATACCGAGATTCAGAAACCTGGATGAAGAGACCAGCCGGAAAGATTATATCAGGGGTTGGGGATTCCAGGCCAGCGGGTCAAGAAAAGGCTGGGATAAGCTGGGCACGGAAATTCCCGGGTTTGGGAAAACGTTTAAAGAAAAACTTTTAAAACCAGGCCCATGGACGCTCTGGATCGGCGGCTGGGGTGAAACCCTTCCAAACTACGATAACCATATATCATTCGATGATACAAAAAAAGACAACTGGGGTCTCCCGGTCGTGCATATCCATTTTAAATATGGTGCCAACGAAAAGGCTATGAAAAATGATATTCAGCTGTCGGCCATGGAAATGCTTGATAAAACCGGCTTCAGTGGAATCCTTGGATTCAATTATGATTTGCCCGGCGGCTCGGCCGTTCATGAAATGGGTACGGCACGCATGGGGCGGGATCCAAAAACTTCCGTCCTGAATGGATGGAACCAGTTACATACCGTGAAAAACGTTTTCATTACGGATGGAAGCTGCATGACATCAGCCGCCTGGCAAAACCCTTCCCTGACCTATATGGCACTTACGGCCAGGGCCTGCGATTTTGCCGTGAATGAACTGAAGAAGGGAAATCTTTAGAAATAGACATGCACACGGGCTGCCAGCAGGGATACAGGCCCACGGTCCCGGTTATACGCCGGATTTTCAACAAACTGGTAATCCAGGGTCGCGAAAAGCTGCTCAAAAAGTTTTACTTCATAAAATAATTCTGCAATATTTTCCCTCGAGTAATTCACGAGTTTACCATCCCCGATCATGAATCCATATCCTCCGGTATTCAGGAAATCCCGGTGGCTGGAAGAAATTCCGTTACTCACAAATGCTAAACCTATATTATCAGCATGTCTTCCTTTACCAATTCCGAAATAGCGCAGTCCCAGGCTCCCGCTATTATCTATCTCCGCAAAAGCCCAGGTGGCGGTTTTCCCGTCATTCCATCCAAAACGGAAAAATCCATTCAGCCTTTTGCCCAGGGCCTGGTCTAAACTGATGCCCAAACCGTATTTCTTTCCTCCGTAATGCTTTCCGTAAATCACATCCAGGGAGGTGTCCGTTCCGTTCAGGTATTCATTGATCACGGTTTGGTAGGCTGGCGCTTTGGAAGTGTTATAATAAAACAATAGCCTGGCATTACCCGGAAGACCCTGTAACGAATAATCTTTTTGGACTTCAAATGTCTCGCTGTTGGTTTTTGTCCAGTTGAAATTCAGGGAAGGACCGTTTGAATATAACGGCATCAGGGCGGTTGCCGCGCGAAGAACCCAGCCGGGTGTATAATACTCGAGGACCAGGCCTCCGGTATAACCCCGTGTATTGGCCGCATAATCGTAAGCACCGTTATTCATCAGCGACCAGTTCATAAAATCAGTGCGCGGATCATGGCTCACCGCATTCTGATCAAAAAAATCTGCCAGCCCGAATTTGCCGAAGCTGATGGTAAAGCGTTTCCGGGAGACCCTTTCCCTGACCTGGTTGATACCCTCTTCCAGGGTATCAAAATGTTCCGGATCCAGTACAATCTGCTGCCTCAGAAAAATACGACCGACATATACAACCGGTTTTGCTTCCCCGATGCGAAAGGTTTCTCCATTCGGGAAACCGGCGATGCCCAGGGTACTGCTCAGTCCCTGCCCCCCGGCCATTTCCGGATTGAAATATAAAGCAGCACCGGACCATAGATTTCTTCCGATATAAGCGGTGGTGGTTACAGAATACGCATGACCTGCCCCGGGCAGAAAACTGTTTTTTCCTGAGTAAGGAGCCTGGAATGCCGGATTGTATTGAATAATGCCGGTAAACTGGAAATGAAAATCCCAACCGGAATCCTTCAGTAAAGCATCCTGTCCATCTGCTGTGCCAACCAAAAAAACAGTTACCGGGATTATAAAAAAAAATCGAAAAAAAGAGTTCATTATTTTTTGAATGCGCAAAAATAATGGATTAACAGCATGAACCGGCAAATCATGGCCGGCCCGCTTTTATCATCCTGTGCTTACCGGAGAAGTCCTTTTTTAATTCCATAACAAACCCCTTTCCCTGGTACCATTGTATGATATCCCGGGCATAATCATGGTGGATCTCTAAATAAAGAGTGCCGCCCGGCCGCAATTTCCGGATGGCGAAATCCCCGATTATTTTATAAAACAGGATCGGGTCTTCATCCGGCACAAACAGCGCCAGGGACGGTTCAAAATCCCTTACATGTTTTTCCAGGACCTGCTTCTGCTTTTCAGGTATATAGGGAGGATTGCTGATGAGGAGGTCCGTCACCGGTATTTTTTTCCATTGCTCCGGCCTGCGGATATCACATAAAATAAATTCTATTTCCGCACCATGGATCCCGCTGTTTTTTTTTGCAATATCCAGGGCCGCTTCACTGATGTCCAAAGCCATCACCTGGAAGTCCGGCCGCTTTTTTTTGATATACACCGCTATGCATCCGCTTCCGGTACCTATATCAAGAACCCGTAATCCCGGTTCCCCGGAAACCTGATCTTTCAACAGCCAGTCGACCAGTTCTTCCGTTTCCGGACGTGGGATCAGCACCTGTTCATCCACATAAAAAGGCAGGGGTCCAAACCAGGCTTCGTTCAGGACATACTGCACCGGGCGGTTTTTAAGTAAGTCTGTCAGGTATTGACCGAACAGCTCCTCCTGCTGCTGCGTGAACGGTTCCGTTTTATGTAGCACACGCAAACTCTTCGGCATTCCCGTAATGCGTTCCATGACCAGGGAACTGACAGAGGCAGCTTCCCGTTCGTCGTACATACCGGTGAGGGATGCGATGAGTAACCGGTTTGCAGATTCTATTGTCATCCGGCAAACTTACAATGATTTAAATTGCAGCCATGACCGCTCCCGTTTACTTTCCGGCTCAAGTCATGGAAAATACCCCACATGCTGATTTCATGCAAAGATGTTTGCAGCTGGCAGACCTGGGTGCAGGTTATACGGCGCCCAATCCCCTGGTGGGCGCCATACTGGTTCATGATGGGCGGATTATTGGAGAGGGATACCATGGGATTTACGGAGGACCCCATGCAGAAGTCAACTGCATACAGTCGGTGAGATCAGCCGACCGGGTACTGATTCCATCTTCCACACTGTATGTTTCCCTGGAACCCTGCTGTCATTATGGTAAAACGCCGCCCTGCACCGAACTGATCCTGGGAGAGAAAATTAAAAAAGTGGTCATTGGCTGCCGGGATCCGTTTCCCCTGGTCAACGGGAAGGGAATAGAAAAGTTACGGGCTCAGGGGGTGACAGTAGAATTCCCGGTACTGGAGGATCTGGCAAAAGATAAGAACCACCGTTTTTTTACATTTCACCTGCATAAACGGCCCTATATTATTTTGAAATGGGCCGAGTCAGCCAATCACAACATTGCGGCGGAGCAGGGCAAACGAACCGGGATCTCCAATGCATGGTCCAACCGGCTTGTACATAAATGGAGAACGGAGGAGGCCGGTATCCTGATCGGAACAAATACAGCCATGCTGGATAATCCACAACTGACCGCGCGTTTATGGGCCGGGAAAAATCCGGTACGTATCGTGGTGGATCATCAGCTCAGGCTCCCGGTTTCCCTGAATATATTTGACGGAACTGCTCCCACCATCATTCTGAACGGGAAAAAAGACTTACTTTCCGGAGACCTGATCTTTAAAAAAATACCTTCGGAAAGACCAGATCCGGCCTCCATCCTGTCGGCCCTCCATTCTTTACAGATCATGAGCCTGCTCGTGGAAGGCGGCGCCAAACTGCTGCAATCTTTTATAAACGCAGGTTCCTGGGATGAAGTCCGCATCATTACCAACAAGGAACTCGTATTACCCGGGGGCATACCATCGCCTCAATTAGGGAATGCACAATTTGTAAAATCTGAAACCTACGGCCCGGACCAGGTGAGTTATTATAGGAATCCGAAAATGCTTTCCCCGTAGCAACATGGCGAAGGCGGGTGAAAACTCAGGGATCAGTGAGCGGTTCTGAATTTCTCACTGACCACAAGTTCTTTTAACCCGCTGCGATAATTGTAAAAACCGCCGCCGGATTTTACGCCCAGATTACCGGCAGCCACCATATTTACCAATAATGTTGCAGGTGCATATTTGGGATTGCCGAATCCTTCCTGGAGGACTTTCAAAATAGCGAGACAAACATCGAGCCCGATAAAATCAGCCAGCTGCAAAGGGCCCATGGGATGGGCCATACCCAGCTTCATGACCGTATCGATGGCTTCAACAGATGCAACACCCTCCTGCAGGCTGAGGATCGCTTCATTGATCATCGGCATCAGGATGCGGTTTGAAATAAATCCCGGATAATCATTCACAACACAGGGTGTTTTCCCCAATTGCACAGACAGTTCTATTATTTTTTCCGTAACGGTGGGCTTCGTTGAAAATCCATTGATCACTTCCACCAGTTTCATCATCGGTACCGGGTTCATGAAATGCATCCCGATCACCTGCCCGGGGCGCCTGGTGACCGCAGCAATCCGGGTGATGGATATGGAGGAAGTATTACTGGCTAAAATCGCTTCGGGCAAAGCCAGTTCATCCAGCTCGCGAAAAATCTGCATTTTGATGGCTTCATTTTCCGTGGCAGCTTCAATAATAAGACCGGCTTCCCGGACACCCTCCCTGATCTGCTGCACCGGACGAATGCGACCGAGTATATTCGATTTTTCTTCCGCAGGGAGCAACCCTTTCTGTACCTGCCTGTCGAGGTTTTTTGAAATGGTCGCCAGGGCTTTTTCCAATTGTTCCCCACGCAGATCTACCAGGTGAACCTGAAAACCATATTGGGCAAAAACATGGGCGATACCATTCCCCATCGTACCGGCACCAATGACAGCAATTTTTTGCATAGGCTCTCAATTTCAGGCAAGGATACGAAGCTTCTCTCAGGTTTTTAACCTTATCTTGCAACTCCTATGTATCCGAATTTATATTACGCTGTTAAGGACTTATTTGGACTGGATTTAAAGTTCCTTCATTTTGTTAATTCCTTTGGTTTTTTTGTGGCGCTTTCCTTTATCGGCGCTGCCGCTGTGCTTACCGGAGAACTGAAGCGAAAAGAAAGACAGGGTCTCCTGGAGGCGGAAGAAGAAACCATTGTTGCAGGTAAAATCGCCAGCCCGGGAGAATTGTTAACCAATTTCATCCTGGGTTTTTTGATCGGATATAAAATCATCGGACTGTTCACAGCGGATACCTCTTTGAATCAGAACCCGGCAGATTTTATTTTTTCTTCTGCAGGAAACGGCTGGGCGGGTCTTGCCCTGGGACTGGTCTTTGCCGGCTTAAAATGGCGTGAAAAGAATAAGCAGAAATTACCGGTTCCGGAGGAAAGAAAGATCCGCATCTGGCCGCACGACCGGGTAGGGGATATCGTCATTTTTGCAGCCCTGTTCGGGTTCCTGGGAGCAAAAATTTTTAACAGCCTTGAAACCTGGGATGACTTCATAAAAAATCCGGTGCAATCCCTGATTTCCTTTAGCGGACTTACTTTTTACGGCGGTCTGATCATGGCCGCCCTGGCTATCTGGTATTATGCCCGCAAACATAAAATCGGGTTCTGGCATTTGAACGATGCCGCAGCACCGGCACTCATGCTGGCTTATGGAACCGGCAGGATCGGTTGCCAGGTTGCGGGAGACGGAGACTGGGGTATCATGAACAGCGCATATGCCGTTGGGCCGGACCTGAAAACCATTCCGGGTTCCGCACAGATTTTTCAGGAGGAAGTCGCAAAAAACAGCGATTTTTATATGAGCCAGTTCGGCTCTTTAAACGTTCCCCACCTGGCTTTAAAAGGGCCTTCTTTTCTTCCAAACTGGTTATTCGGCTATACCTACCCGCATAATGTAATTGGAGAAGGTGTAAAAATTCCCGGCTGCAGCGGCCCTTATTGCAGTTATCTTCCGTTACCCGTATTTCCCACCCCCTTTTATGAGACCATCGTTTGCGTCGGATTATTTTTCCTGATCTGGTCCCTGCGTAAAAAAATGCGCGTACCGGGTACGCTCTTTGCCTTTTATCTCTTCATCAATGGGATTGAACGGTTTTTTATAGAAAAAATCAGGGTCAATACCCGGTATTCCATCTTTGGATTTCATCCAACCCAGGCTGAAATCATATCCACCCTGCTCGTTTTCGCAGGGGGATTGCTCTATTATTTCCTGAAAAAACAGTATACCACCACCCAGGCATCCAAACTGCCGAAGAACTGACCGCTGGTCAGCCAACCCCGTCTTTCTTCCCATTTCACTGCATTGGACTGCAACATCTTTCAAAGGATTGCGTCCAATGATTTATAAGGCTTTTTCCGGTTATCAATAAAATCAGCCTTCCAACACATTGCATTGTTCTATGTTATACTTAGTACTAATCTTTGACTTGTAACTATCGAACAATAGTACCAAGCTAAACTTTGAAACATGAAAATCATTACAACCCTGCTGCTTTTGGCCTTTTCCGGCTATTTAAATGCCCAAACAATTATTAAAGGGTCCGTCCGGGATGAAAATAGCAAGCCCCTGGAGTCCGCAAGTGTTTCCCTGGTTAAAGGAACCGATAGCATTCCTTTTAAAACTTCCATGAGCGATAAAGAAGGTCATTTCCGTTTTATCGCGGTTCCGACAGGGTCTTATCAGGTATATATTTCAGCCATCGGGCACAGCCCCCTGCGTAGCGAGGTCTTTACGATCGGGGCCGGATTGAAAACGATTGAACTGCCTGTTCAGATTATGAAAAAACAAAATACCGAACTGCAGTCCGTTGCCGTGGTATTTAAAAAACCATTTATCGAACAGAAATCTGACCGGATCGTGGTGAATGTGGACGCTTCTCCGGCTAATTCCGGAACCTCCGTAATGGATGTTCTTGAAAAATCCCCGGGCGTATCCGTTGATAAGGACGGAAATATCAGCCTTAAGGGAAAACAGGGAGTAACCGTCATGATTGATGACAGGCCAACATATATGACCAGTGCCCAGCTGGCGGTGTATCTAAAAAGTCTGCCTTCTTCTGCCATTGACCAGCTGGAAATCATGAGCAATCCTTCAGCTAAATATGATGCAGCCGGTAATTCGGGGATCATCAATATCAAAACAAAGAAAAATAAAGCCCGGGGTTTCAACGGATCCACCACGATGACCTATACCCAGGGTGAATATGCTAAACCGGGCGGCAGCCTGAACCTGAATTACCGGGTGAATCAATTCAATATTTTCTTTAACGGGGGATATACTTACTGGCAGGGATTTCAGAACCTGGACATCAACCGGAATTACCTGAATGCGGGTGATAAACAAATCAATTCCATATTCACGCAGAATACGCATATGATATTCCGTTCTCCCGAGTTGAATTTAAAAGTGGGTATGGATTATTTCCTGGACAGTAAAACGACCCTGGGCATTGTACTCAGCGGCTACCAGAATGATGAAACGAATAATTCACAGAGTTATATTTCATTAAAAGATGGAAATAATGTTACAGACTCCCTCGTGCAGTCGTTTGGTAATATGCACAGCCTCTGGTCCAATGGTGCCATGAACCTGAATTTCAGGAGACAGTTTGATTCCAGCGGGCGGGAACTTACGGCAGACCTGGATTATATCTATTACAAATCTTCGAGCAGCCAGTTGTTTCAGAACAACACGTATGACCCGGCCATGGCACCCCTGGAATCGAATACCTTAAGCGGGGACCTGCCTTCCACTATCAATATCTACAGTTTCAAAACAGACTATTCACATCCCTTTCAGCATGAATTCAAAATGGAGGCCGGACTGAAAACCAGTTTTGTCGCCACAGATAACAAAGCAAATTATTATAATGTAAGCGGAATGGAATATATGCCGGATACGACGAAGACCAATTATTTTGTTTACCATGAAAATATCAATGCGGCCTATATCAACCTGACAAAAAAATATAAGAAATGGAATTTCCAGGCCGGACTCCGGGTGGAAAATACCAATTACGACGGCCACCAGTATGGAAATATTTATACTATAAAAAACAATGATTCTTCATTCAAAAAATCTTATGTCAATGCATTCCCGACAGCATATGTTACCTATGAGCTGAATGATAAGAATTCCTTCAATTTCAATTTTGGAAGGCGTATTGACCGGCCGGATTATGGCGACCTGAACCCGTTTTTATTTTTCCTGGATGAATATACCTACCAGGCGGGGAACCCCTACCTGCAGCCACAAATCAGCACCAATATTGAATTGTCGCACACCTATCACAACGTTTTGACCACAACCCTGAACTACAGTAATACGCAGAATTTCTTTGCTGAAACATTCCAGCAGGATGGTCATGCAACGATCGTTCGTCGGGGAAATATCGGCAAAAGGGAGAGCGGGGGCCTTGCGGTCAGTTTCAATATGCCGCTGACCAAATGGTGGACAACCACGGTTTATATGAACGTGAATTACAATCATTTCACCGGAGAACTTTATGGCGAAGCCCTGAATGTGGAAGCCGTAACCGGCATGGGAAATATGACCAACATGTTTAAGTTCAGCAGGGGCTGGAGCGCTGAATTATCCGGCTGGTACCGGACCCGTGGTATCGAAGGTCAGGTCTATATCCAACCCCTGGGACAAACTTCAGCCGCCATCGCCAAACAGATCATGAAAGAAAAAGGAAGCCTGAAACTGGGCCTGCGCGATATTTTTTATACGCAGCAGGTGAGGGGAAGTATTGACTTTCAGCAGACCGAGGCTACTTTTTATAATACCAGAGATACCCGGCAGCTGAGTCTCACATTTACATACCGTTTTGGTAAAGCGGTTCAGGGCGCAGGGAATAACCGCCATTCAGGTGGGGCAGATGATGAATCGAACCGTTTAAAAAAGGGTGGAAATAATTAGTTGTGGTGTTTTAGAGAATAAAGTCCTGCCCGGGTTCCGGGCAGGCTTTTTATTTTTACTTTTACATATTCAATACAAGATTATGCCCTCTTTCGATATTGTAAGTAAGATAGACCCGCAAACGCTCGACAACGCCGTCAATGTGACCAAAAAGGAAATTCAAAACCGATTTGACTTTAAGGATTCGCCGGTTTCCATCGAACTGAACAAAAAGGAGATGAAAATCGACTTGGAGGCTGCCAGCGACATGAAGATCCGGCAGATCACGGATGTACTCATCAGCCGGTCGGTGAAACAAGGCATCGATCCCCTGGCTTATGATATGTCCAAAGAATCCTATCCGAGCGGCAAAGTGACCAAAAAAGAAGTCCCGGTACGTAATGGATTGAAACAGGAAGACGCCAAGAAAATAGTCAAACTGATCAAAGATTCCGGCATGAAAGTACAGGCCGCCATCATGGATGACCTGGTTCGTGTAACCGGTAAAAAACTCGATGAACTACAGTCCGTAATCCAGTTATGTAAGTCATCCGGCCTGGGCATTCCCCTGCAGTTTGATAATATGAGGTCTTGATCCTGAATCCCCTGGTTTACGAATTAAGGCTCAAAGCCTAACGCCTAACGCCTAACGCCTAACGCGCCCTTCGTCCGCCGAAGCTTTAGCAAAGGCGGATAACGCTTAACGCCTTCGTCCGCCGAAGCTTTAGCAAAGGCGGATAACGCTGAATGCCTGACATCTAATTCATAACTCATAACTCATAACTCATAATTCATAACTCATAACCCAAAACCTCCTCAACAAAAGTTTGGAACCCAGGCCGTAAAACCCTAATTTTGCGCTCCCTTTCGTGCCGGGAACCATAATATCAAGAGCACGGCAAAATTATAAAATATGAAACAGAATCTGCATCCGGAAAATTATCGCCTGGTCGTATTCCGGGATATGAGTAATGGCACAAGCTTCCTGACCCGTTCAGCTGCCAATTCACGCGAAACAATCAAATGGGAGGATGGAAACGAATACCCGTTGATCAAGCTTGAAATTTCCAATACGTCCCACCCGTTTTTCACCGGTAAAAATGTGATGGTGGATACTGCCGGACGCATCGATAAGTTTAAAAAACGTTACGAGAAAAAATCTTAATAATAGAAAAGTTTTGGTGAATCCCTCCCGGTTAAACGGGAGGGATTTTTTTTGAAACCATATTTAAGACTAGTTTTAAACAATGAAAGCCCTTTCGCTGGTCACTGGTCCGTTTGGGAATGATTTTTTCCCCTTTTCACTGACCCGTTCCATAGCTGATATCCGGTGCGGCATTTTAACCCTGCGGGAGAAATGGCATTTATATCTTAAGAACCATCCACCCCTGCCTGGCCCGATATCCGCAGATGCCAATATCATCCCCAGCAGGGAATTAGTTCAATCGCTCTCTTCCGGTAATCCGGAAGATTCCCTGCGGCAGGCAACCAGGATTTTACAACTGACTGATATCCTCCGGCTCAATGGGACAGAAATCAAAAATGATTTTAAACTCCTGACAGAAGGACGCCGTTCTGAACCGGTTTCTTCAACCAATAAACTCACCGGTACGGATATTTTCCTGGAACCCGGCGCCATGGTGGAACACTGTTACCTGAATGCCAGTGAAGGACCCGTTTATATAGGGAAAGATGCCCTGCTCATGGAAGGTTCCCTGATTCGCGGGCCCTTTGCCATTGGCGAAAAAGGAGTTGTAAAAATGGGCGCTAAAATTTACGGAGCCACTTCCGCCGGACCGCAGACTGTACTGGGAGGTGAAATAAAAAACTCGGTCATTTTCGGGTTTTCCAATAAAGCCCACGACGGATACCTGGGCGATTCCGTGATTGGAGAATGGTGTAATCTCGGAGCCGGAAGTTCCGGTTCTAATATTAAAAACAGCGGAGGCCCCGTAAAACTCTGGAATCCTTTAAAAAAAACCTACCAGGACGGCGGCTCGAAATGCGGCCTGATGATGGGCGATTATTCCCGGTCGGCGATCAATACTTCTTTTAATACCGGAACGGTGACCGGTGTCTGTTGCCATGTATTTGGAAATGGGCTCACCCCTGCTTATCTTCCTTCTTTCAGCTGGGGATTTCATCTAACGGTTTATGATTTTGATAAAGCCATGGAGCACATCAGAATATGGAAGAAACTAAAGGGTATGGAATTGTATCCGGAAGAAATAAAACAACTGAAAACTATTTTTGATCAACAATACCAACTCAAATGAGAAAACAAATTGCAGCAGCAAACTGGAAAATGAATCTGACTTACCAGCAGGGATCCGCATTATTACAAACCCTGGTTACAACAGAAATTGATTTGAAAGAACATCAGGCCGCCGTATTTGCGGTCCCCTTCCCTTACCTGGAAATGGCCGTTGATACCGTTCAGCATAAAAAAAATTATTATATCGCCGCACAGAATTGTTCAGATAAAAAATCCGGCGCTTTTACCGGGGAGGTTTCTGCAGAAATGCTGAAATCATTGAACGTGAATTATTGCCTGGTCGGTCACAGCGAACGCAGGGAATATTTTGGTGAGAGCAATGCCGTACTGGCTGAAAAAATGAATATCTGCCTGGCGAACGGCATAACCCCGGTTTTCTGTTGCGGCGAAGCCCTGGCTACGCGGGAGCAGCACCGGCAAAATGCTTATGTGGAAGGACAATTAAAGGAATCCCTATTCCATTTATCCAAAGAGGCCCTGCTGAAAGTGGTGATTGCCTATGAACCAATCTGGGCTATCGGAACCGGTAAAACAGCCAGTACGGAACAGGCGCAGGAAATGCACGCCCATATAAGGTCCGTTTTAAAAAACCAATATGGTGATTCAATCGCTGAACAGATATCCATTTTATACGGCGGCAGTGTGAAGGCCGGTAATGCACGGGAATTATTTGCATCAAAGGATGTGGACGGAGGGACTGGTAGGAGGTGCATCGCTCATTGCTGCAGAGTTTATCGAAATTATAAAGGCATTAAAGTAATCATGTGAAGAGAAATACAGACCTGATCTTCCAACACCTTCTCTGGCGGGGTCTGTATTTTTTTTCTGTACTTCTTTTAAATATCGGAATCGCCCGCTTTTTCGCCGCTGAAAAAAGCGGGCAGATATTTTTTATCGTCAATAACCTGGCCCTGATACTCCTGGTTGTAAGTATCAGTCTCGAATCCGGCGCTGCTTTTTATATTGCCTCGGGCACCCTGGATGCTTCTCTTATGGCACATTTTTGTCTGCTCTGGGCAACAGCCGCTTCCCTGATTGCTCTTGCCGGATGGTGGATCATCCTGTATTTTTCCCATTCTGTCTATTTAGCAGACCCTGAATTTCTTTTGACCAGTTTTCTTTTTATCCTGGGCGTGTTATTTACCACTTATTTCACCGCATTATTTTACGCAAAGAAGGAATTCGGCCTGCCAAATAAAATCCTGTTTGGTGTGAATTTGTTCCTGATCGTTTTACTGGTCATTGGCAGAAATCAATCCTTCATAAGGGTCCACTTTATACAGATATATTTTTCCTGTTTTTTTATTCAGGGATGGCTGCTGAGGGTGTTTTTTTTCAGGAAGTATTCCTTCTCTGGTATACGCATGTTCCCGCCCGGCCCCCTGTTGAAGAAAGTGATCCGGTATTCCCTGGTTGCCCTTGTGGCCAACCTCATTTATTTCCTGGTGAACCGGATTGATTACTGGTTTGTGGAATATTATTGTTCGGCAAAAGACCTGGGAAATTATATCCAGGCTTCCAAACTGGGACAGATGCTGCTCATCCTGCCGTCCATACTCGGATCAACTTTATTTCCCATTTTTTCCTCGCAAAAAAAATCCGGGAATACATTGGAGCTGACTGCTGTTATCCGAATCCTTTTCTGGATCAATGCAGGAATCTGTTTCCTGATCCTCTGTTCAGGCTGGTATATTTTCCCCCTGGTTTTTGGATTTTCCTTCAACCGCATGTACCTGCTCTTTGCCTTCCTGATTCCGGGCATCCTGTCATTTACCATGAATTATCCGCTGGCTGCCTGGTTTTCCGCGGGCAATCGCATGGGGTTACATATCAGGGGATCACTCCTGGCTTTACTGATTATTTTCACGGGCGACCTGCTGATCCTCCCTTATCACGGGGTACTCTTTGCGCCCATCATCAGCAGTGCCGGATATTTTTGTTATTATTGTTACATGGCATACAGGTACCAGAAAGAAAACTCCGTTACATGGAGAGACTTTTTATTCATCCGGAAATCAGACCTGAGCCGGATCCGGGAAGCTGTCAGAACCAAATTCCAGGAACCTGCTGCCGGAAACCGGGTTTTCTAAATGTATCCAAATGAGGAAAGTGCTCTGGCTGGCCAGCTGGTATCCGAATGAAGCGGACCCCTTCAGTGGAGATTTCATAAAACGGCAGGCGGAAGCGGTATCGGTTTTTCAGCCCTTAAAAATAATTTTCACTGGCAAATATTCACCGGAAGCAAGGCACAATAAATTACTTCCCGGATTTTTTTCTGAAAACCTGCAGGAATATATTTTATACTATCCGCCCTATGGAACAGAGAGCAGTTTTTTATCCAGATTTTTCTCACTAAGGGATTATTTTAAGAAACACCTGGCAGCGATCAGACAACTGCAGCTGAATCATGAACTGCCGGATATCGTACATGTTCAGGTAGCCATGAAAGCCGGACTGATCGCCCTGTATTTGAAATGGAAATATAAAATTCCCTATGTGCTGACCGAACACTGGTCGGGCTATTATTCCCAGTCCAGGGACAGCCTGTTAAAAAAATCATTTCTGACCCGTTATTTTACCCGGCTGATCATAAAAAAAGCAGACCGGTTCCTCCCGGTTAGCGAAGCCCTCGGCAACCAGATCATGCACCATTGGGTGAAGGTTCGTTTTCAAAATATCCCGAATGTTGTAAACACACGGTTTTTTTTTCCATCAGAAAATCCGCCTGCAGGTATATTCCGCTTTATCCATATTTCCACGCTTCAATACCCAAAAAATCCGGAAGGCATCATCCGTTCCTTCAGCGGCCTGCTGAAGCTGGGTTTTCAGGCAGAGCTCGTGATGGTGGGTCCTTTAAATACTGTTTTACATGAATACGCTTTAACTGCCGGAGTCCCCCCGGATAAAATCCTTTTTACCGGCGAAATTCCTTATGAACAGGTGGGAGCGGAGCTCAGGAAATCTTTTGCCCTGGTGATGTTCAGTGATTATGAAAACATGCCCTGTGTGGCGATCGAGGCCCTTTGCACAGGTATCCCGGTCATTGCAACCCGGGTAGGAGGCCTCCCGGAAATCATACAGGACGACAACGGAATACTCATAAATCCCGGCAATGAAAAGGAGTTGCAGGAGGCAATGAAAGCCATGATCCTGAACCTTCCTTTTTATGATAAGGAAAAAATCAGCAGGCTGGCTGCCGCCCGGTTTTCCTATGAAACGATCGGCAAAAAAATCATACAGGTATATGATTCCGTTTTAGCTAAGGAATAGTTACCGGTGTTCTGCATATGTATTGACGGGTAAAACTTTTTGCAGTAATTCCATTTGTACCGTATTGAGATCCGGAGATTTTCCGGCTGCAAGGGCTCCTTCCAATTGTTCTTTTGTACGAATGCCAACAACCGCTGCACTGACCGATGGGTGATGTAATACAAACCGGAGAGCCGTATCCAGGGGCTCGTGCCGATCATCTGAAACAGATTTTATCGCTGAAGCGGCTTTCGAAACTTCATCCGTAGTATAATTCAAAAAAGGTACGGGTGGTTTTGATATCAGCAGGCCTTTGGCAATGGTGCCACGGGCCAGAACCCCGACCTGGTTCTCATGAAGAAAAGAAAGCATTTCTTCTTCAGGACGCCGGTCGAGCAGGCTGTACTGCATCATCACACTGGTAAGGGAAGAACGTTTTACATATTCCCGGATTACATTAGGCCGGATGGAAGAGATCCCGTAGAACCGGATCCTGCCCGCAGTTTTGAGCATCTCAAACGCTTCAATGATTTCATCCATGGGATCTTCCATGGTACCTCCGTGCAGTTGATAGAGGTCAATATATTCAGTCTGTAACCGGACCAGGCTTTGCTCAACAGCGTTAAGGATATATTTTTTTGTCGGAACCCAGTCCAGTCCTGAACCGTCCGGCTTCCAGCGGTTTCCCACTTTGGTAGCGAGGACCACCTGTTTTCTTTTTTCCCGGAAAGCCCGGCCCAGCATGGTTTCACTCCGGCCCTGCTGATAGATATCGGCCGTATCAAAATAATTGATGCCCTGATCCAGCGCGTGGATCAAAAAACTTTCGGATGCCGGACTATCCGGTTCAAGGGACATGGTTCCAAAACCAATACGGCTGATATGCAAATCTGATTTTCCGAGAAACCGGTATTCCATCTTTCAAAATTAGGGGGTAATTAAAAACAGTTCCCGGAAAATCATTTATTCATTAACCGGAAATCTGTTTTATGATGCTCCGTAAAACCATAACATTTGTTTTCCCTGGTCATTTGGCAGTACTTTTCATCAAATGGATTAACTTTGATCGATGGATGTACCACCTGAGAAAAGTATTCCCTTTAAAATAAGGCGGCGGTTAAAGTGGGTTTTCGACAATACGGGTAATGAAAAACTAAAGTTGAATTTTCTAAGGGCCATTCCCTTTTGGATTGCCTCATTACTTACCGGACTGATTGCCGTTTTTTACTCGAAAGTCTTCCTGCTGGCTGAAAGCAGCGCAGATGCCTTCTTCAAATCATTTCACTGGTTTCTTTTTATTGTTACCCCCCTTTGTTTCCTGGTAGCCTGGTGGCTGGTGGTCCGTTTTGAAAAATTTGCCGGCGGCAGCGGCATTCCCCAGGTTATGGCTGCCATCGAACTGGCCAATCCCCGGGATCATCTTAAAATCCGCCGTCTGCTTAGTATACGCGTGATTGTTATAAAAATAATTTCGAGTTTTTTTATGATCCTGGGGGGCGGGGTTATCGGGCGGGAAGGTCCGACCATCCAGATTGCCGGTTCCGTTTTCAGGAAAGTGAACCAGCTGCTGCCAGACTGGTGGCCCAAGGTTTCAAAAAGAAATATGATCATGACAGGCGCCGCAGCCGGTCTGGCTGCCGCTTTCAACACGCCCCTCGGGGGAATTGTTTTCGCAATAGAAGAACTGACGAAAACCCATATCAGCTATTTCAGAACAGCCCTGTTTACCGCGGTGATCATCTCCGGTTTAACTGCACAGGCCTTATTCGGCCCTTATCTGTACCTGGGATATCCTGCCATTAAAGGGTTTGTCGGTTTATATTTTCCTGGGCGTCCTGCTGGTTTCCCTGATGACTGGTTTGGCAGGAAGTATCACGGGCCGCATCCTGCTTGCCTTTATAAATTTTAAAAACCGTCTTAAGAAAACAAACCAGCAGGTTGCCTTTGTTTTAGTATGCGGACTGGTGGTTGCCCTGCTGGGTTTTATTTCCCGTACGGAACTGATCGGCTCGGGTAAAATCATCATGACGGATGTTTTATTCACTTCAAATAAGTACCTCCCCTGGTATGCTCCCCTGATACGCATAACCGGCTCCATTTTTTCTTTCAGCACCGGAGCTGCAGGGGGTATATTCGCACCGGCCCTCAGTTCAGGTGCCTGTATCGGATCCGTGTTATCCGGATGGATGCACCTGACCGATTCAAACACGAACCTGCTCATCCTTTCCGGAATGGTGGGCTTCCTGACAGGCATTACAAGAACCCCCTTTACTTCTTCCATCATTGTATTGGAAATGACCGACCGGCATAACCTGATATTTTACCTCATGCTGGCCGGGATGTTCGCCGGTATGGTTTCCATGCTGATCGACAAACATTCCCTCTATGATCATCTGAAAGTCCGGTACTTAAAACAAATCGAAGCGGAGGAGAGTTGATGAGTTGAGTTATGAGTTATGAGTTATGAATGATGAATGGGGCGTTAAGCGTTATCCGCCTTTGCTAAAGCTTCGGCGGACGAAGGCGTTAAGCGTTACGCGTTACGCTTTAATAACCCTTTTTCCGTACCTTCGCGGCTCCTCAAAAATGAGGGGAAGCACCCATGAAGAATATCCGGAATTTCTGCATCATTGCCCATATTGATCATGGAAAATCGACCCTGGCCGACCGTCTTTTACAGGTCACTCATACCATCAGCGACCGGGAAATGAAGGACCAGGTACTGGATGATATGGACCTCGAACGTGAGAAGGGAATCACCATCAAGAGCCATGCGATACAAATCAACTATCAGTTGCATGGGCAGGAATATATTTTAAATCTTATTGATACGCCGGGACACGTGGACTTCAGTTATGAAGTGAGCCGCGCCCTGGCCGCCTGCGAAGGGGCTCTGCTACTGGTAGATGCTTCCCAGGGAATCCAGGCGCAGACCATTTCCAACCTTTATCTCGCCATTGAAAACGACCTGGAAATCATCCCGGTGATCAATAAAATCGATATGGACGGGGCCATGGTGGAAGAAGTGACTGACCAGATCATCGAACTCATCGGTTGCAAAAAAGAATCCATCCTGCTCGCCAGCGCCCGGACCGGCCTCGGTGTGGAAGCTATTCTGGAAGCGATCGTAGAACGGATTCCGGCGCCTAAAGGCAACCCGGATATTCCCCTGCAGGCATTGGTATTTGACAGTGTTTTCAATTCTTTCCGCGGGATCATTGTGTACTACCGGATCCTGAACGGCGTTTTGAAAAAGGGCGATAAAGTACGGTTTGTTTCTACCGGCCAGGAATACCAGGCAGATGAAGTCGGTATCCTGAAACTGGCACTGGAACCCAAACCGGAAGTCCGCGCCGGCGATGTAGGTTATATTATTACCGGGATCAAGAATGCAAAAGAAGTAAAAGTAGGGGATACCATTACCCTGAGTTCCAATCCCAATCCCCAGATGATCCAGGGATTTGAAGAAGTCAAACCCATGGTATTTGCCGGAATTTTCCCGGTCTTAACAGAGGATTTCGAGGAACTGCGCGAGTGTATGGATAAGCTCCAGCTCAATGATGCTTCCCTGACCTATGAACTCGAAACATCCCAGGCCCTCGGTTTCGGATTCCGTTGCGGATTCCTGGGCATGCTGCATATGGAGATCATCCAGGAAAGGCTGGAAAGGGAATTCAACCAGACCGTCATCACAACGGTTCCCAACGTAAGTTTCATTGCCTATTCCACCAAAGGTGAAACCATCATGGTGAATAATCCTTCTGAAATGCCTGATCCCACCCGCACAGACCGGATCGAGGAACCTTTTATCAAAGCCCAGATCATTACCAAGCCGGAATATATCGGAAATATCATCACTTTATGTTTAGGTAAACGTGGTATACTGCTTGATCAGAATTATTTAACCCCAACACGTGTTGAACTGCACTTCGAAATGCCCCTGACGGAAATCGTATTCGATTTCTATGATAAACTGAAAAGCCAGACCCGGGGGTATGCTTCCTTCGATTATCATCCGATCGGCTACCGGGACAGCGATATTGCCAAAATGGATATTTTACTGAATGGGGAAAAAGTAGATGCGCTGAGTGCCTTGATTCACCGGAGCCGGGCAGCTGATTTCGGTCGCAAACTTTGTGAAAAACTAAAAGAGCTTTTACCCCGCCAGCAATTTCAGATTGCCATCCAGGCAGCCATCGGTTCCAAAGTGATTGCCCGGGAAACCATCAGCGCCCTGCGTAAGGACGTAACGGCAAAATGTTACGGTGGTGATATCTCCCGTAAACGAAAACTCCTCGAAAAACAAAAAGAAGGAAAAAAACGCATGCGCCAGGTGGGCAATGTGGAAATTCCACAGGAAGCGTTTCTTGCCGTCTTAAAGCTGGACGAATAAGAATGTAGGGGAGGGGAGTTTGCGAGCGAACATTTTTAAAGTTTTATTCATAATTCATCACTCATAACTCATAACCCATAACCCATAACCCATAACTCACATACCCGCCCACTATTTCTTCTTCTTGTTTTTCTCCGACTGCTGCCTGAGCAATTCCTCGTCCACTCCGCCGGCATCATTTAAAATCTTTTTCTCCTGTGGAAACTGCCCGTCCTGCAGGGCCGCATTAAATACTTTGGGCACGTGCAGCCATTGTCCGTTCTGCCAGCTGAATCCTTCATAATCGCCATCCGGAACATAGGTTTCCTTGCGTTTGGGTTCATCCGATTCCGATATCAGGTGGTCGTACACGATCATATTCAGGGAAGAATCGTAGTTGAACGTCGTGCTGGCCTCTTTTTTATATTCTATATAAAACCGGACGATCTGTTTTTTGGATGCGTTGGCTGAATCATTTTTAAATGAGAAATAAGGTCCGCCAAATACCGGCTGGCCATCCCCGTTAAAGGTCAGGACATCCATCCATTTTTTATTACTGTTGATAGTGAAATCATCAAATCCCAAAAGGGTATATACATTATTCCCGTGAGCTTTTTTCTGAATAATACGATAGTAAATCGCACCGATCCAGTTATTGGCACCGCGAACTGAATCTTCCGGTTTTTTGGTGAACATGGATACGTCATGCAGCGGGAACAGCTTTAATGATCCGTCTGCCGTCCGCATTTGGATCGCTCCCCGCTGGAGGAAAACATAAACATCCTTTTTAATCTGCCAGGTGAAAATGCGGAAGCTGCTGTCCGGAGCATATAACCTGGAAATAGTCTGAAGGGAGTCAAAAGGAAAATAAAACGAGTTAGGAATTTTCAGGGACCTGACCAGCATGCGGATAAAATTACTATCGGCCCGGAAACGCTGGTCCGGCTCCGGCGCATTTACGATATCAAAGGCAAAATGCATCATGGAATCCTGTTTTTTCACCAGCTCCGTATTGTCATTCGCCGCAATATGTTTAACTGATACCGTCTGGCCGTAACCTGAGATGGAAACCAGGAAGACTGTTGCAAGAAAGAACAGATAATATTTTTTCAGGGCCATGGATACATTTTAAAAATCCGTTCACAATTTACAAGGAAGATCAGCAACTCCCGGGAATCGTCCCGTTTCTATCAAAATTTTATGATTTCCTGAGTGCTGTTGCAAAATCATCGAGGTCGTCAAAGTGCAGGTCAATGGCTTCATGCGGCAAATCCAGATCCGGGCTGGTCGTCCGGAGAAATATGGTTTTCATACCTGCATTTTTGCCAAAAAGCATGTCGCTGACATTATTCCCCACCATCAGGGATTTTTTCAGGTCGACTCCTGGAAAATCCCGGGCAGCCTGGAAAGCCATACCGGGATTGGGCTTCCGGCAGGGACTGGATGTTTCCGCATCCACGCAAAAATAAATACGGTCAATTTTTCCGCCCTTTTCGCCGATCACCAGCTGCATATGGTGATGAATATCCTCCAGGTCAGCCAGGGTCATGAGCCCCCTGGTAATACCGCGCTGGTTGGTAGCCAGGAACAGATACTGAAAGCGTTTATTAAAATAAGCAATATTTTCGGCAGCCTGCGGGTAAAAAACAAATTCCTGCCAGTTACGCACATAAGTGCCCGGGATTTCATGATTGATCACCCCGTCGCGGTCGAGGAAAATTGTCCAGCTATAATCAATATCTGACAGATCAAACGCCATGTGCTTATTATATTATCTTTTAGGAATCCGGCGCGCATAAGGAAACCTCCGGGCTTTGACCTCAGGCCTCTGGCTTTTAAAACAGATGCTGAATCAGTTCGGACTGGGCCCGCTGATAATCTTCCGGAATACCGATATCAATAAAATAAGCATCGGACACCATGCCCAGAATATCACCGTTCCTATATTCCTTTTCAAGATAATCCTTCTCAAAGGAAAAAACTTCCCGGAAGGGTTTCTGAAGGAAAGGCGCTACAGAAAGCGCATATACGCCGCCGTTGATCAGGCCGGCTGTCTGGTATTTCTTTTCACTGAACCCGGTTATCACCTGTTTGTGAATTTCCACGGCACCATAGCGGTCAAATAATTTCATAGGTTTTAAAGCCATCGTACAGGCAGCTTTTTGTAACTCATGAATAATAGACAGATTCAAAAAGGAAATGCCAAAAAATGTATCGGCATTTAATACGATGGCATTTTCTGCCGAAACATCTTTGCATGCTTTATAGATGGCACCTCCCGTGCCAAGCGGCTGGTCTTCCACCGAAAAAATATAAGTTCCTTCCGGCAGGTATTCTTTTACAAAAGCTTCTATCCGTTCCGTTTTATATCCCAGGGCAAAAATGAATTTTTCAATACCCTGTTGTTTTGCATAATCCAGCAGGTAAGCCAGAAAGGGTTTGCCCGCCACGGGAGCCAGGCTTTTGGGAAGATCTGCTACCACTGATTGTAAACGTGTTCCGGGACCGCCAGCCAGAACGATTGCCTCGTTAATCATAACATTCAGGATTTAAAATATTCTTTCTCGACCAGTTCACATACGATGTGACCGAGTAATATATGGGATTCCTGGATCCTGGGGGTATCTGTGGAAGGAACATTGAAGAGATAGTCGGAAAGGGGTTTCATCTTACCGCCGCTTTCGCCTGTAAATCCTACCGTAATCACCCCCTGGTGCCGGGCAGCTTCAAATGCCTTTACAATATTTCCTGAATTGCCGGAAGTGGATAACCCGACCAGTACATCCCCCGGATGGGAGATACCCCGTATCAGGCGGGCATAAATCTCATCATAACTGTAATCGTTGGCAACCGCCGTGATATAGGAAGTATTACAATGAAGGGCTTCTGCAGGCAGCGCATGGCGGTCGGTATAAAAGCGCCCGGAAAATTCAGCCGCGAGATGCTGCGCATCGGCAGCGCTGCCACCATTACCGGCAAAATATACGCGTTTGCCGTCTTTGAATGCATTCACGATGGCTTCCACCACCCGGCTGGTGGTTTCCAGCATCGATGAATCTTCTAAAATCTTTTGTTTGACGGAAATAGAAGCGCTGATAATTTTTTTGATATGATAGATCATACAATGTATTTAGATGGTCCACGTGGTCAGACCATGATCCACAAACTGATAAGATTTACAATGTCCTCCAAATTCACTGAGCCTGGCCATAACGGCGAATTTGGTATTTCCCGGGCAATAGAAAACCATAAACCCGCCACCTCCGGCGCCGGATATTTTGCCGCCGGTGGCCCCGGCCGATTTGGCGGCCATATAAATTTCTTCCATGCGGTCGTTGGAAATACCTTCTGCCATGCGCCTTTTTTGCTGGAACCCGAAATCCAGTATTTCGCCGATCTCATGCAACCGGCCCTTGAGCAGGGCTTCTTTCATGCGTTGTGACTGTTGCTTCAACTGGTGCATCGCTTCAATGGAGGCGCTTTTTTTATCCAGTACATTCTGGCTCTGCCTGGTTATGATTTTGGCAGACTCCCGGCTGGTGGCTGTATAGTAGAGCAGGAGATTATTCTCCAGTTCGAATAAGTATTGCTGTTTTACCCGGAGGGGATTGACGATCACTTTGTCTTCCGCAAAAAATTCCATATAGTTCACACCGCCAAAAGTAGCGGCATACTGGTCCTGTTTACCCCCGGCCATTTTCAGATCCTTGCGTTCGATTTCATAAGCCAGGTGGGCAATATCATATTCGCCCAGGGGCAGTTTCAGCATTTCGGCAAATGCACCGACCATCGCCACAACAAGGGTCGAGGAAGTACCCAGACCGGAACCTGCGGGTGCATCCACGAATGTTAATAGTTTAAACCCAGACGGCATGGCCGGATAATGCTTACGTATCCTGTCATAAACTCCTTTATGCAGGTCCAGGACACCGTTATATTCTACGGGTGAACCTTTTTGGATCACCTGTTTTGTTTTATAATCGATGGATTCAAAATGAACTTCCTCCTGGCCGGTGATTTCAATATTGGCATAGGCATATAAGGAAACCGTGGCATTGAGAATGGCGCCGCCATATAGATCACTGTAAGGGCTTACATCCGTGCCGCCACCGGCCAGCCCGATCCGCAGGGGTGCTTTACTTCTGTATATCATGGGATAAGCCAAGAATGGTATTTACCAGGTTTTTCCAGGAATATTTTTTCTTTTCGCTACGAAGATGAGGAATAAAATATTCTTCTCCTAATTCATAGAATCGCCTGATGGCCGCGGCCAGAGCAGCCGGCTCAGCCTCAGCAACCAGCCCCGTTTGCTCATGCAGCACGTGTTCCGAAAAACTACCCACATTGGAAACGATCATGGGCTTTTCAAAATGATAGGCCAGTGGCGTGACGCCACTTTGGGTGGCATGCCGGTATGGCTGCACCACCGCGTCCGCAGCACACAAATAATATGGAACCTCCGGGTCCGGGATAAATTCAGTTTTAAGTATCAGCAGATCCCCGATATGTAATTCTTCAATCAGCTTTTTGTACTGGCTGCTGTCTTCATAAAATTCACCTGCCACCAGCAGACGGATACCGGAAGTCCGGATACCGGGTTCGGCCATCGCCCTGAGCAGGATATCCAGGCCCTTGTATTTCCGGATAAACCCAAAGAATAAAATTATTTTTTCATCTGCGCCGATGTTCAGTTGCTTCTGTTCATTGAGAAACTGCCGGGCGGCTGACCTGGTTATAATCTCACCGAAATTATCATAAAGCGGATGGATCACCCGCCGGGCCGGTTTGGATTTTTCGAATACACGGAGGTCCCCCATCACAGCATCACTCATGGTTACAAATGCATCGCAACTCCCGAGGAAATATTTTGTGAAGGCCCGGTCGCCCACTCTCTTTTCATGGGGCAGTATATTATCGGTAATCGCAATGATCCGGGTTTTCCGGTTTTTCCGGATCCCTCTCAGTATCGTTCCCAGGGCGGGCCCCATGAAAGGGAGCCAGTAACGCACTACGACCAGGTCGGGTGCCATCTTTTTCAAACGGCTGCCTGTAATCAGCCAGTTGAACGGGTTCAGGGAATTGATGGCAGCATGTATTTCGATCCCCGCAGGTGGCGGATCAGATGAATATTGTGTTGTACCGGGAAAAAGAAAACCCGGATACTGCAGGGAAAAAGAAAAGATGGAACAGTCATGCCCTTCTTCCAGAAACGCTTTGCAAAGCCGTTGGTCAAAACTGGCGAGTCCGCCGCGCAGGGGCCAGGCCGGTCCGATGATGATCACTTTCATAAGCCCGTTCTCTTTTCAACCAGGTAGGCATTGCGGTGGGGAGCATTCCGGGAGATCAGTTCAGCAATGAATCCGGTTACGAAGAGCTGGGTACCGATGATCATGGCCAGCAGGGCAACAAAAAAAAGGGGCCTTTGCGTAAACCCGGTTTTGTCGAAAAAAATTTTGGAAAGGGCGAGATATAAAGAAACCAGGAACCCGAGCAGAAAAGAAAACATGCCCCAGGTACCGAAAAAATGCATGGGTCTTTTACCATACTTGCCCACGAACATAATGGATGCCAGGTCCAGGCCCCCGGTAATCAACCGGCCCACGCCAAACTTGGAAACCCCGTATTTCCGGGCATGGTGCTCCACCACTTTTTCACCTATTTTCTTAAAGCCTGACCATTTGGCAATCAGTGGAATATACCGATGCATCTCACCATATACTTCAATACTCTTAACTACTTTGGCCCGGTAGGCTTTGAGTCCGCAGTTGAAGTCATGAAGTTCGATCCTGGACACTTTGGAAGTCACCCAGTTAAAAAACCGGGAGGGCAGGGTTTTGGACAGGGGATCATGACGTACTTTTTTCCATCCGCTGACCAGGTCGTATCCTCCTTCGGAAATCATCCGGTACAGAGCGGGTATTTCATCCGGACTATCCTGCAGGTCCGCATCCATGGTGATCACCACATTTCCCAGGCTGCTTCTGAAACCTTCATTGAGAGCGGCTGATTTCCCGTAGTTGCGTTGAAAGCGGATACCCTTGATACCATCATTTTGAGCATGCAGGGATTCTATCACATTCCAGGAGGCATCGGTGCTGCCGTCATCCACCAGGATCACTTCATAAGAAAAATCATGGGCTTCCATCACGCGCGCAATCCAGGCGGCCAGTTCGGGAAGGGACTCTTCTTCATTCAATAATGGCACAATAACGGAAATATCCATGCGAATTATAACTTAGGTTCTTCCAGGATTTCTTCGAAAACAGGTTTTTTCTTTCTAAGGATGGCTGCAAAGATTAATCCGAATACACTGTCCATGACAATACTGAATCCATAACCTTTGAGTAGTCCAGCCGGTTTCATCTGCTGGTCCATCTCCTTAAAGCCTTTCATCTGCTGGTCTATCTGATCATCCGTAAGACCCTTTTTTTCCAGGTAGGATAAAGTAGTTGCCTTAAAATTTTCCCAGAATGCAGGGTCAACAAATTTTATATAAATCAGGTTGAAAATAACATACACCGCTTCTGCAATCAGGATCGCAATAAATATTGACTGAAAGATTTCTTTAAAATCTCCATACCCGCCGAGTTCCTTTTTTCTGGCAATACCGGTGAACAGATACATCAATAAAATCAGGACATACGATACGATGGCAAATAATCCAAATGAAAGGGGGTTTGAAGCAAAAAAACTATATCGCAAAAAAAGGAAGACCACATAAAGCAATCCGGTCAGGATTCCGAAACGGATGCCAATGGTATATTTAGACGTGGTGTTCATTTAAATGGTTTAAGGATTGTTCAGAAATATTTTTTCATCCCGGACCGTTCCCAGCGGCCTGCCGGTGAAGGCCGAAAGATGGAATGCAGAATTACGCGATTTGGACCTGGATGCTTCCGTCCTGAATATCCAGCCTGCGGCCGGATCAAACAGGGTCATACAGGCTTTTTCGCTGATGTCAATTGTAGCCGGTGGCAGTTTGAATATCTTCCGGGCATTCCCGCCGAACAATGCATAAATCTTATCTGCCGGTAAATCGGGGAACAGAGTCTGTATAACCCCGTAAGCCGTTTCGAGCCCTGTCATCCCGAACTTCGCGTGTTCAAATTCCAGGATCTTGCTGTCGTATTCATGGGGCAGATGATGTGAGGCGATACAGTCGATTGTTCCATCCATCAGGGCTTCTCTTAAAGCCGGGTAACGGACGGTTCGGGGCGGAGGGGAGGATACACTTTCAGGTTCGTATCGTAATCAACCAGGGCCTCGTCGTTAAAGAACAGGTGATAAGGTGTTACCGAACAACTGATGTCCAGTCCGGCGTCTTTCCCGCGACGGATATATTCAATGGATTTGGGAGAAGTGACACCGGTAAAATGTATGCGGGACTGCGTGTACCGGGCCAGTTTGATATCGCGGGCAATGATGAGTTCTTCAGACATCATGGGTTTTCCGGGAAGGCCGAGCCGGGTGGAAATGATGCCTTCATGGATCAGTCCGTTTGGCGAGATGCTGGTATCATCCGGAATCTGAATGATCACCCCATGGAATGCTTTAACATATTGCAGGGCTTTTACCAGGACGCCGGACGATTGCACGGGATGCAGGCCATCAGAGAATGCGATGGCACCGCTGTTCTGCATATCATACATTTCAGCCAGGTGGCGGCCGTCGAGGTTTTTTGTAATGGCACCGATGGGCAGTATGGAAACCGGCAGATACCGGAACGCGGGCGAAGGTATTCTACCTGCGATTTATTATCGGTAACGGGCTAGGGTATCCGGAATCAGAAAAACATCCGTGAATCCGCCCGCTGCCGCGGCAGCGGCTCCGGTTTCCAGTGTTTCCTTGAATTCAAAACCCGGATCGGCAAAATTTGAAAACATGATCCACCCAGCCCGGGCTTACCTGCAGGCCTTTCTGATCAATAACCTGGTCTGCCGGTTTCGGAAATATCGGGAGCAATCCGGCTGGATGGTGCCCTGTTCAATTAAAATATCCTGAACGGTTCCGTGATGGGAAGAGAGGGGGTCAGTAATGCAAGCCTGTTTTATTAGCAGCTTCATCTATAAGGAATTATGCGAAGATAAGGTTTACCCCTGAATTCATTTTCGGGCAAGATATTTTTATTGTAGATTTGCATCCCCTTATCGGGAATTTCGGGACGTAGCGCAGCCCGGTAGCGCGTTTGCATGGGGTGCAAGAGGCCGCTGGTTCGAATCCAGTCGTCCCGACCAAACAAAATCGGCAGAGCCTCCGCATCGCGGAGGTTTTGTCGTTTCAGAGCGGAGCCGTCAAGCTTGCTTGAATGGCGGAGCGATGAGGCGACAAAAAGCCCGTAGGGCTCTGCCGGTTTTGTTTGAGGCCTCCCCTCTTCAGGATGGCCGAAGGCAATCCAGTCGTCCCGACCAAAAAGATAAAAAACCTTCACCAAGTGAAGGTTTTTGTCGTTTTATTGCAATGCGCATCTAACCGTTCTGATGCGCGTTGCGAAAAAATGACAAGGACCACCAGAACCGTTTCATCTTTTTGTACCCGCCTTTTCGGATCATCCTCCGGCAGGCGGTTATTCCATCCATTAGCGTCCAGGGGATCACCTGCCAAACCGCAGAACATCCTGCCGCAAAATCCTCCGGACTTTCCCAATCTTAGTATCTTCCCTTAAATAAAGTATCCGGAGGCCGACGGTGCTGCCCGGTCTAAGACTGAAATAACCGCCCGATAAAAATTGCTGTATGAAATGGAATCTCCGCAAAAAGTCAATTCGGTGTTTATTATTTCTTTCAATCCTGCTTGCATCAGTAACACATGCGCAATACATCCCCTTGCCAAAAGAAGGCAGGTTTCATTTAGGAGATCAGATGGATTGGGCAGATCCGTCATTTAATGATTCAGGCTGGGGCACCAAACCACTGGGTAAAAGCTGGTCGGCCCCAGGCATGAAAGACAATGTCTACGCCTGGTACAGAATTAAAATAGTGATTCCTTCCGGTTTGAAAACTGCAATCGCCGGGGGAAAGGGGATAAAATTGAATCTTGGCAAAATTGATGACGTTGACCAGACCTTTTTTAATGGTAAACTGATCGGGCAAACAGGTTCCCTGCCTCCCCATTATCAAAGCAAATGGGACGTGGAACGTATTTATATGGTCCCGGAAAATGACTTGTTATGGGATCAGGAGAATGTAATTGCTGTCAGGGTTTTTAGTCTGGATCCCGGAGGCGTGGGCATGTACCAGGGCGACTATCATTACGGGCCGGTTCAATGGTCTGATTTTATATCCATAGAGCATTCTATTACTCAAACAGATCATAACGGATTTACAACTAAAATAAAGTGCACCAACAAAAGCAATAACGCTTTCAACGGGACAGCAACATATTGGATATCAGATAAAGCAAACAGGAAATTATTTTCTGAGTCCAGACCTGTTATGGTGAAGCCGGTAGCGGGTTCTGAAACGGTGATCGTATTCTCAGACTATAAGCCTTCCGGTGAGCCTGTTTTTAATGTGGGTTATCAGATAACAGGAGACGATGATTCAGCAATAGTAAAAAATGAACAGGTTTACCTGGCTGACAGGAACATTACTATTCAGGTGGCCGGTGAACCAAAGCCTGTTGTAGAGAATAAAGTTCCGGATCTGTTTGTGGCGGCTCCCTTTCAGGACCAGCAATTGCTGGGTTATATCGGGAAACGCATGACCCAAAATCTGGAAGAACGTCTGCTGAAAGTAGATGAGCCTGGTATTATGAATGGATACCTGCAAAGACCGGGCAACCATCCCTGGATCGGTGAGCATGTGGGCAAATACCTGGAGGCAGCCTGTAATGTCTGGAAAAATACCCATGATACCAGTCTGAAAAAGCAGATGGACCGGATGATGTATGAACTGATAAACACACAACTGGATAACGGTTACCTGGGAACATATACACCCGATCAGTACTGGACAAGCTGGGATGTATGGTCGCATAAATATAATTTATACGGACTGCTGGCTTATTATACCACAACCGGTTACCAGCCTGCGTTGGAAGCCTGCAGAAGAATTGGGGACCTGCTGTGCACCACTTTTGGGAACAGTCCCGGACAGCGGGATATTATTTCCGCGGGAGAACATGTTGGAATGGCGGCAACCAGTGTCCTGGATCCGATGGTAGAACTTTACCGCTATACGGGTGAAAAAAAGTACCTGGATTTTTGTTACTATATCCTGGATGCATGGGAACATCCCAACGGCCCCGGAATTATCAGTACGCTGTTAACAACCGGCAGCGTACATAAAGTAGCCAACGGAAAAGCATATGAAATGCTTTCCAACCTGGTTGGCTTAATGAAACTATACCGGGTTACGGGTGACAAGAGATTTTTAAGTCCTGTTTTGATCGCATGGCGGGACATCGTAACCCACAGATTGTATATTACCGGAACCACCAGCTCTTTCGAGCATTTTCAGGATGATGCCGTATTACCCGGGGAAGTGAATGATGATATCGGAGAAGGCTGCGTGACCGTAACCTGGATACAATTAAATCTGAACCTCCTGGCAGTCTCCGGCGAATTGAAATATGTTGACCAGATAGAAAAATCCGTTTACAATCATTTATTAGGCGCAGAGAATCCCGAAACCGGTTGTGTAAGTTATTATACACCGCTGATGGGCAGAAAGCCTTATTCCTGCGATATTACCTGTTGTACCTCCAGCGTTCCACGGGGCATTGCCATGATACCGTACTGTACATTCGGGAATATCAAAAACACTCCGACACTGATGTTGTATGAACCTGCTGTATACAGGGATCATTTTTCCAACGGAAAAAATAATATAAACCTGTTATTGCAAATAGAAAGTGATTTCCCTGAGCATGGAGGTGCCGTTATAACAGTAAAAATAAATCAAACGGCCCGATTCCCGATTTCTTTGAGAGTTCCATCCTGGTGCAGTTCATTTACCGCCACAGTCGGCGGAACAGTTTATAAAGGCAAAGCCAACGAATATTTGTATTTGGAACGCACCTGGAAGCCCGGTGAGAAAATAATGGTGTCTTTTAAAATGCCTGTTCAAATAATAACAGGCGGAAGCAGTTATCCGGGTCAGATTGCGTTTCAGAAAGGACCACAGGTTTTGGCTTTGGATGATTCTTTAAATAAAGAATTACTTAAAACATATCCGCCGGGATCAGGCCGGATAATACTGGCTGAAAAACCTTCAGGTAAAAACAATTCCGGTTTATTGCCGAAACAATGGATCGGGGACCAGGCCTATATTGCAAACATAAATGAGAAGGAAAGCAAAAAATCCGGGTTATCCCTGATACTGGTACCATATGCAGATGCAAGTCAGACCGGCGGATCTGTAAAAGTCTGGTTGCCCCTGGTATTACCTGATAAATAGTTGTGATGCCAGTAGGCCGCACCTGTTGAACATTTTTAAGTAAACCGAATATGAATAAAATATTTGTTATCGGCAGTGCCAACACAGATATGGTGGTAAAAACTGATAAGCTCCCCCTGCCCGGCGAAACCCTGTTAGGCGGCAGTTTTTTTATAAATGCCGGCGGTAAAGGAGCTAACCAGGCTGTCGCTGCGGCGAGACTGGGAGGTCATGTAACGCTGGTTGCAAAACTGGGGAAGGATCTTTTCGGAAAAGAGACAATGGAAGGCCTTAAAAAAGAAAACATCAATACGGAGTATGTGTTTACAGATGAAAACGCGCCAACAGGAACTGCATGTATTATCGTAAATGCCGAAGGGGAAAATTACATTGTGGTTGCACCGGGTGCGAATGCGAACCTGCTGCCGGCAGATATCGAAAAAGTGAATGATATTTCAGGAGCTGAAATCATTTTAGTGCAATTGGAAATTCCGATGGCTACCATTGAATACATCGCAAAACTCGCGAAGGCGCACCATCAGAAACTGATCATCAACCCGGCACCTGCCCGGACACTAAGCAATGAATTATTAGCCGGCTTATTCCTGATTACACCGAATGAAACAGAAGCTTCTTTTTTAACCGGTATCAGCGTAACAGATGAAGCAACCGCTTCGAAAGCAGCCGCTGTATTATTAAACCAGGGTGTGCAAAATGTAATCATTACGCTGGGCCGGCAGGGCGCCTGTTTTCAAAACCGGGAGGCAAAATTTTTGATAGAAGCGCCGGTCGTACGGGCTGTGGACACAACAGCTGCAGGAGATACATTCAGCGGGGCATTAGCGGTTGCGCTTACCGAAGGGATGGAATGGGAAAAAGCCATACAATTTGCCGTGCAGGCCGCTTCCATTTCTGTAACCAGGATGGGTGCCCAGGCCTCTGTTCCTTACAGAAAAGAAATTATTTTATAATTTACCTGTCACCTTTAAACCCGCAACATGTTTATAGTGGAAAATTACAGTCTGGCTATTTTGCTTTGTGTTATCACCATGCTCTGCTGGGGATCCTGGGCAAATACCACGAAACTGACTTCCAAAACCTGGCGATTTGAACTTTTTTACTGGGATTATGGTTTAGGTATACTGCTCACCACCTTAGTGCTGGCCTTTACACTGGGAAGTACCGGCAGTGAAGGCAGGTCCTTCCTGCAGGATATGAAACAGGCAGATACAGCTAATCTCTTATCATCGTTTTCAGGCGGCGTAATCTTTAACCTGGCCAACATATTATTGGTGGCGGCGATTGCGATTGCCGGCATGTCTGTCGCCTTTCCCGTTGGAATTGGCATTGCGCTGGTTCTGGGCGTAATTGTAAATTATATTTCAGTCCCCCGGGGAAACCCGGTGCTGATATTTGGCGGCGTTGTCCTGATCGTTATGGCGATCCTGCTGAATGCGAAAGCATATCAGAAATTAAAATCCAAAACTGCTGTGAAGGTTTCAGAAAAAGGCTTGCTGCTTTCTGTACTGAGCGGATGTTTCATGGGATTGTTTTACAAATATGTTGCCGGCGCCATGGCCACTGATTTTAATAATCCGGAAAAAGGGAAACTGACTCCCTATACCGCACTCGTTCTTTTTTCATCTGGTGTCGTCATCAGTAGTTTTCTTTTCAACACGATACAAATGAAACGCCCGTTTGCCGGTGTGCCCGTATCCTTTTCAGCATATTTCCGGGCGAAAACAAAAGATCATGTAATGGGTATCCTGGGCGGTACCGTCTGGTGTGTGGGCATGTCGTTAAGCATCATCGCCTCAGGAAAAGCAGGTCCGGCTGTTTCTTATGGACTGGGACAGGGGGCAACAGTCGTCGCAGCCCTTTGGGGCATTTATATCTGGAAAGAATTTGACCATGCACCACCTGGTACAAACCGGCTGTTACATCTTATGCTGATGTTATACATAGCAGGATTGGCAATGATCATCATTTCCAGATAAAACTTCTTTTGAAAGTACAACCTGAATGATCTGGACCCGGGACTGAATTTTATTGCCTGACGAACCCGTCACCACAGGGTGCCTGGTATGAAAAGACCCCGTTTGCACAGGGTCTCTGGTTATTCATAATGGTTTAATCATAAATTCAGGATCACCATTTCTCCAACCCCAGTAATTTTTTCCCCAGGGGCGAGAGTTCGGCAACCGGGTTCTTTTTTTCCCTTTCGAGGGGATCCCCGGGAAAAGCATAACCCTGCATGGCTTCCCTGCTTTTCCAACTGTTGATCCGCCATTGACGGAGCTCTTCATTTTCCTCCTGCGCAGGCATCATGGCAATATACTGGGCGATCCGGACTTTGTCCTTACTGGTATTGGCGCGGATCCCATGCGGCTCCAGGCTGTTGAATATGAGTAAATCCCCTGCTTCGAGTTTAACCTTCACCGGTTCAAATCCGGTCGTATCCGGTTTATAATGATCCCGGTCTGCCGGCTGTGTTAATTTCCAGGTATCGTAGGTCCTGTATAATTCAGGAATACACTGGAATCCGCCCATGTTTTCATCGGTCTGGTCAGCCAGTGCCAGCACGCCCTGCACATTCTGCGGTTTGGTTTCCGGATCATAATCCCAGTGAATAAACCCTTTATATTCAAAACCCGGACGTAATGGAAAATTCAGGTTTGCCCGGTCGATGGTCACCCAGAGCTTTTCGGTTCCCCAGATATCCGCAAATGCCTGGTGCACTTTGGGGAACTGCCTGTTGTCCCACATGAACTGGTGATTATACATTTCCACCATGCCCGTATTGTTGAGCTCTTTCATTTCCATTTTCACATTGGGTCTTTTATACCAGCTGTCCATATCCTTGGGGTCTTTGTCCTCATATTGCCAGAGATAATCAGCCAGTTTTTTTACCTGTTCCCTGGGTACCGCATTTTTAATCACCACATATCCATTGTGAATCCAGAAAGCCCAGTCTTCTTCGCTCAGTAAGCGAAGGGGCTGACCGTTGCTGCGATCATTCAACCGGACCGGGCTGGATTTGGCCGTGGAAGGATTGCCCGGAATTTCCTTATGAGCCATGGTGGGGTTAGCCGGAGTCATCGTTGCCTGCATCATATACTTTTGATTTAGTAGAACCAAAAATATCCCGGGAATGAAAAGGTCCCTTCCCATATATTGACAAGAATTTGCTCTGTATTGACTAAATTGCCCTTCCAGATGAACAGAAACCTACAATTTGGAGAAATGAATCAGATACAGCTTGAAAAGATCGCTTTCGAAAAGGGCAAGTCTTTTAAATTGTTTTCTCCCCGGTTACGGAATACGTTTTTCTGGCATTACCACCCTGAATTTGAACTGGTATTTGTAGAAGCAGATGCGGGGATCCGTCATGTGGGTACCCATATTTCAGGTTATACCCAAAGCGACCTTGTATTCATGGGTGCGAATCTTCCCCATTTAAATTTTGATTACAGACTACGGTACGATTACCAGCAGATCGTGATCCAGCTCAAATCGGACTTCCTGGGAACGGCTGTTTCCACAGCGCCGGAATTTACTGCAATCCATCGTCTCTTTAAAAACGCAGCCTACGGAATCGCTTTTTACGGGGAAACCAAACAGCTCGTTGTACAAAAACTAAAACAGCTGCAAAACCTGGAACCCTTTGAACAGTTAATTCAGCTGATCCATATTTTTCAGTTACTGGCTGAAAGCAGGGAGCAGACCCTGTTAAACAGTGATCTTTCCGGTACCGCATTCATCTTAAAAGATAAAATCAGGATGGGCGCTGTATATGAATATATTGATCAGTTTTACGACCAGGAACCGGACGTAAACCAGGTGGCCTCCAAAGTGCATTTAACCACAGCCGCTTTCTGCCGGTATTTTAAAAGACAAACCCATATGACCTTTACCGAATTTGTAAACCAGTACCGGATCGAACGGGCTAAAAACCTGTTGATGCAGGATCATAATGTTACGGAAACCTGCTATGCGGTCGGGTTTGAAAGCATATCCTACTTCAATAAACTATTCAATAAAATTGTTGGCGAAAACCCGTCTGCCTTCAAAAAAAACTGGGAAACCCATATTGCTAAAGCATAAAATGCCGTTGTTACCTTCAACCGGAAACTTTCAATTCTAATGCTGTATTTTGCTGCCGGATCCATATAAAATCCTATCCAGATGCTGAAAAAAACCCTGAAAATATCCGCCATCCTGCTGGCCGTCCTCATTGTCCTCGCTTTTGCCCTGCCCATTTTGTTTAAAGGAAAAATCATGTCCATCGCCCGGGCACAGGTCAACAAAAATGTAAATGCCCGTGTCGATTTCTCGGATGTTGATATTTCGCTGTTCCGTCATTTTCCCAGGCTGGCAGTCGGTCTCGACAACCTGCAGATCATAGGAAAAGAACCCTTTACTGAAGATACCCTCATCGCCGCCAGCCAGATTGATATCGCCGTGAACCTCTTCAGCCTGTTTGGGGGATCGGATATCAATATTTACAGCATTACGATCGACCAGCCCCGGATACATGCGATTGTAAATAAGGAGGGGAAAGCGAACTGGGATATCAGTATACCGGATAGTTCCGCGGCTCCAACAGGTGCCCCGCAACATTTCAAAATGCACCTGCAATCCTACCAGGTCCGGGATGGCTATATCAGTTATACGGACAGGGCAGCGGACAGGAGCAGTGAAATCCTGCATCTGAATCATTCGGGAAGCGGTGATTTCACAGCAGACCAGTTTACGCTGCAAACAAAAACCACCGCAGGATCCGTTTCCTTTACCTATACAAAAATCCCCTGGCTGGCTGATGCGCAGGTTGCATTAACAGCAGATATAGAAGTGGACAATAAAACCAATACCTATCGCTTTAAAACAGATGATATTCACCTGAACGACCTGCAACTGGCCACAGAAGGGAGTTTCCGGTTTGTAAATGATTCAACCTATGGAATGGATATACGGTTCAATACCCCGTCCACCGCATTTAAAACCTTCCTGTCCCTGATCCCTTCCATTTATAAAACCGACTTTGACAAGATAAAAACCAGTGGAAATGCCGCATTGAACGGATATGTAAAAGGTGAATACAACGCTTCGAAGATCCCGGCCTATCTCCTGAATCTGAAAGTGGACAATGGTTTTTTTCAATACCCGGACCTGCCCCAGCCGGTCAAAAATATCGGGATCGATATGAAAATCGAAAATCCGGATGGGCTTACGGATCATACCATGCTGAATATATCCAGGGGTCATATAGAATTTGGGAATGATCCTTTTGATTTCAGGATCCTTTTGAAAAATCCCGTGACCGTACAATACCTGGATGCCACGCTGAAGGGGAAATTAAACCTGGCCGATATCTCCCGGTTTGTAAAATTAAAAACCGGAACCCTTCTCTCCGGCATCCTGGATGCCAATGCTTCTGCCAAAGGAAACCTTTCTACAATCACCAAACAGCAGCCGGGACCCTTTACTGCAAACGGGTTTATCAATATTTCAAACTTAAATTACAGTTCGTCCGATTTCCCCCAGCCGGTACGGAACGGCCAGATTCAAATAGCTTTTCAGAACCCGGATGGACTGGCAGATCATACAGCGATACAGGTTCCGGCAGCCCATATTGAAATCGGGAGCGACCCCGTGGATTTCAGTTTTAATCTAAAGACGCCGGTCTCTAACCCGGTCTTTGACGGAAAGCTGAAAGGCAGTTTCAACCTGGCCAATGCAAAACAGTTTACTACTTTCCCACCCGGCACCCTGGTTTCCGGAATGATCACCGGGGATATTGCTTTCTCAGGAAATAAGAAGGCATTGGATAAAAAGGAATATGAAAAAATAAACAGCTCAGGAACGCTCAGCCTGCAAAATATACGATATGCCAGCAGGGATTATCCGGACGGGATCCGGGTTTCAGACGCTGCATTCAGCTTCAACCCCAAAAACATTACGCTGCAGGAAGCACATGCCGAATACCTGAAGAGTCATTTTACGGCAAAGGGATCCCTCGATAACGCCATGGGATACTTTTTAAAAAATGAACCACTGTCGGGAAACCTGGACCTTTATGCAGACCAGATCGACCTGAACCGGCTGATGTCGACCGTTCCGGCCACCACGGATTCATCCAAAATCAAAAGTCCCGTCCAGCCTTTCGCTGTGCCCGGAAATTTAAGTTTCCTGATCCGGGCTAAGGTGGACAAAATGCATTACGATAAAGTGGATTACAGCAACCTGAGCGGAACCCTCGCGATAAACGACGAAGTGTTCGGTCTGAAAGATGTACAGATGGATGCGCTGGACGGGAAGATGATGGCCAGCGGATTTTATTCGACCAAAAAGGATAAGAAAAATCCGGACATCTCATTTAATTACGATGTGCAGGGGCTCGACATTCAAAAAACTTTTTATGCCTTCAACACCGTTCAGAAACTGATGCCCATGGGGCAATATGTGGATGGTAAAATGAAATCCCAATTATCGCTGAATGGTAAACTCGGTGCGGACATGATGCCGGACCTGAAAACGCTTTCGGGAAAAGGAAATCTGATCCTGACCGACGGTGTATTTAAAAAATTTGCGCCGGTTGAAAAACTCGCACAGACCCTGCACATGGAACAGCTGAACGGAATGTCGTTGAAAGATGTCCGGTTCAGTTTCGAATTTGCCAACGGGAAAGTGCTGGTTCAGCCCTTTCACCTGAAGTACCAGGACATTGATATGGAAATCGGCGGTATGCATGGTTTTGACCAGTCGATTGATTACGTGATTGCCATGAAAGTACCAAGAGCCCTGATGGGCGCGGATGCAAATAACCTGGTTAACAACCTGGCGCAACAGGCAAACAGCAAAGGCATTCAGGTTAAGGTGAGCGACTATATAAATCTCAAGGTGAATATGGTTGGCACGATCACCAATCCCCAGATCAAAACCGGATTGAATACAGGCGGGAATGATCTGACAGCTGAAGTAAAACAACAGGCAGCCGTATTCGCCAAACAGGCCACGGACAGTGTGAAAACAGTCGTTTCAGCAAAAGAAAATGAAGCGAAGGACTCTGCCATCGCCATTAAAAACCAGGCGATACAGGATCTCGGAAAAGACCTCAGTAAAGCGGTTTCAGGTCAGAAGGACAGTACCGGCAGTTCAGAAAAATTGCTGGAGACAACACAAAAAAATGCCGAGCAAACCCTGAAAAACACCTTTAACAGCCTGTTCAGTAAAAAGAAGACCACTGCAGATTCAGCAAAAACGAAATAGTCTGCCATCTGAATAATATCTAAATTGCCGGAAACAGGAGAGAATTGTTAAGAATATTAACAATTTGTAAAACACCATTTTTACCGGACTACCCGGAGGTATTTCTACTGTAATACATTAATATCATTTATGATTCCAACAGGAAAGAATGCCTAAATATTTTGTATTATTTATTATTATTTTTTCATCCACCCTGTTGCAGGCACAACATACTCCCGATACCGTTCTGAATCCGGGCATAAAACAAATTGACCTGATTGATCTTGCGGAAAGAATCCTGAATAAAAATTACACACAACGGCTGGACATGTCGGCGACTAATAATGACAGGCTTCATGTCAGCGTTTTCCCCGCGGTCGGTTATACCCTGCAAACCGGTTTTGCGGGTATGATCGGTGTAAATGCTGCTTTTTTCACCAGCCCGGATGACCATGAATCAACAAATATTTCAACCATAGTATCCAGCCTGGCCTATACCGCTGAGGAACAGGTCATTTTCCCAATTGCTTCCAGTATATGGACCCGGGATAATGCTTATAATATTCTTACTGACTGGCGATTTTTAAAATATCCGTCTGTCACTTATGGCCTCGGCGGTCATACCACGCTGGACAGCGCCTATAACCTGGACTATTCCTATATCAAACTGCACCAGTCTGTTTTAAAAAAAATTGCCCGTAATTTTTATGCAGGCATCGGATATGATTTTGATTATTTCTGGAATATACAGCAGGAGGATCCGCCACCCGGACAGGAAAGCGATTATGAAAAATATGGATTGAACACGACGGAAAAAGCTTCCGGCCTGTCGTTGGATTTAAAGTACGACTCGAGGCGGAATCCGATCAACCCGGAAAAAGGTATTTATGCAAATATCCTGTTCCAGCCCAAATTCATGTTTATGGGCAGTGATGCCAGCTGGCAATCCCTGCTTCTTGAATTCAGGACTTATCTGAAATTTTCTTCCGAATCGCAAAATATACTCGCCTTCTGGAGTTACAACTGGTTTACACTGGGAGGGACACCTCCGTATCTGCTGCTGCCCAGCACCGGCTGGGATGAATACATCAATACAGGAAGAGGTTATATCCAGGGCAGGTTCAGGAGCCTGAATATGATTTACCAGGAAGCCGAATACCGGTTTGGCATTTCACGCAACAGGTTGTTCGGAGGTGTTGTATTTATGAATGCGGAGACGTTCTCTGATATCACAACCGGCAGGTATGAAGTGATTGCTCCCGGCGCCGGGCTGGGAATCCGTATCATGCTCAATAAATTTTCCAGAACAAATATCGCAATTGATTATGGCTGGGGAACGCAGGGTTCACAGGGGTTCTCCGTAAACCTGGGCGAAGTGTTCTAAAGAAGGGTTTCTGTTTGGAAATGATCCCGCCGGATTTCTTATTTGTTCCACCAGTAATTAAATTTCAATACGATGGCCCGGTTGTTAACGGCCAGCGGACTGGTATAATAGTTATCCGTGTACACCAGGAAGAAATCGGAAGCCGGTTTATAGCGCCATTGCAGACGGGCATTGATATTCATATTTTTCACCTGCTCATTGTACTGAACATACGTGGTTAAATACAGTGATTTGGTAAAAGTGACGTCAATACGCGGGCCCACCAGTAATAAACGGGTATAACCCCAGGGTTTGGGCAGGTTGAGGACATTGTAAGAAGTGGACAGGGAAATACTTACAAAAGGCTGAAACCGGAAACCGGCATCCCAGAGAACGCTCAATTTGGTTCCCTGATCATAATATCCACCATAACGGATGGAAAAATCATAAGTAAACACGCTCTGTGGTTTTGAATAAAAATCCACCCCGCCCGTATACCAGTGATGTACGGATCCGGAATCGAGATAAGCAATTCCTGTATTCGTGGGATCAAAAGGGGCCTGCAATTTCACATAATCCTGCATGCCCACCAGGGTTAAGGTTGCTTTGTTGCGGAACGTAAACAGCCAGTCCACGATATTTTCATTATCCGTCTGCCGGAATTTTTCATCGTAATAAAAATTGGAAAACCACTGGGGGCCATGGCTCAGCAGGGATCCGTGCGCTGGGAAAAAAATAATAGGACAATCTGCGGGTCAAACCGGATATAACCTACGCGCGGTACATAACCAGCCTCCGCCTTATAATTTCTGCCGATATACTGATATGCGCCATTGATCAGCCAGTTCTTGCTGGCATATTGAAGGTTACCGGCCAGCACCCAGTCATGCCCCGACACATCCGGTGTAAACGATTTCATAACCAATTGTTTTCCCGTCCAGAAATTATTGGGGGAAGCCAGGTTGTACTCCATCCAAAAGTGCGGTTATATAAGGAATACTGCGGATGCGTGGTATCTTTACCCGGAACATAGTCGATGGATTGTTTATTCACCAATAAAAACCCGATATTGGACCGGGAGAAAACTTTTCTCTGCAGGGCAAGCACGGCAAAATTTTGCTGGGGCAGCCCGGATGAATCCACGGATCCGGTTTGCATATCCATGGCGCCCATACGCCAGTTCTTATCCAGCTTGCCGCTCAGCCGGCCTCCGAATTCGATGGGTACGCCCAGCCCGATTCGCCTGGAGAAAAAAGGACGAATATCCGAATATCCAAAATTGTTGAACTGATCGCCGTTCTCAAGGAAAAATTGCCTTTTTTCCGGATAAAACAATTCATACCGGCTGAGGTCAATTACCTGTTTGTCCACCTCAATTTGGGAAAAATCGGGGTTCACCGTCAGATCCAGGTTCAGGGAAGAAGTAATGGACAATTTGGCATCGCCGCCAACCATGGTTTTATACTGAGTTGGCTGGGCAGGGTCGTAGGATTTGATACTCTTGTGAGTACATAAGGAATCAGAGAAACATTGGGTCCGGGTGCGGGCGGAACAGAATCCCATGACAGAATGCCGGTATAAGCAAGAGATGCGGAAGGAAATTGTCTCGGAACCGGTGCCCAGCTGGATTTCTCCGTTGTTTTCAGATCGTTCCGGCTCAGATTGATACCCCAGTGGAAGTATGCCCTTTTTATACCGGAGTGTACTGAAAGGGAATGGCAATTTCCATGATCCATTGATCGTGATAGGTTTTCACTTTTGAAAACCAGATATTATCCCAGCTCAGATCCACTTTGCCTCCTTCATACATGGTGCCGTCCCATTCGCGCCCGCGGCATTGGTTCCAAACGTGAATCCGTTGGTCTGGTCACCATAGGTATCCAGGAAGAAAATGAAATTGTCATTTTTGGTGAAATTGAAATCCCGACGCATGGACTCTACCATATAAGGACCCGGCATACCATCGAAACATACAGCAGACAAATAGAAAAACTGGTGCGTCGTAGGCCATCCGCACTTCAGTTTTTACATTGGCCAGGGAGGTATCCATGGGAGGCATCATGGCGAAATCTCTTGCACACTTCAGCCTGTTTCCAGGAAGGTTCATCCAGCACACCATCGATCTGGATGGGACCACTGGCGTGGTGAATGTGAACTTTATAAGCATCATTCTTTTTCTGGGAAAAAACAGGCAGACTGATCAACACACAAAATCAACAGGGGCAGGCAGGAACGCATCAGGAGGAAAACAGTTTATCCGGAAAGTTAAAAAAGATCAATTTAAATCGGAATCCGCGCATTTCAGCTTGCATTTTGAAAGAATTCAGATTATTTTTAACGCATCCCATTCAATAACTGGCTCAATATTTGCGTTATGGCGCATATTCTTCAGATTTCTTCCAATTTCCTCTGAATTTCCGGCCTTCGAAAATCCATATTCGTTGAACAATTCCATTCCGTCAACGAAAATCTATTGTACATGAAGTCATTTATTTCTGTCCTTTTTACTCATCCCCGGCCTGATGCAGGCCCAGCGATGGCACGTGAATGTTACCGGCGGCCTTTCCAATTATTCCGGTGACCTGCAGGGCAAAGCCTTACACTTTGACCAGTCTTTTTTAGCTTTCGGAGCCGGTGCACAATATGATATTACCCGGAATTTTTCAGCCACCAGCAATATCAGTATGATGAAAGTCGGCGCATCGGATCAGTATAACAATCCGGACCTCGTACTCCGGAACCTCAGCTTTCAGACCGAATATTATCGAATGGAACCTGCTGGGGGAATATACTTTCATGGATATCACCCAAAAGAGATTTTCGCCCTTTGTATTTGCGGGCATTGCTGTTTTCCATTATGATCCGTATGCATTTGATACCCTCGGACATAAAGTGTATCTGCAAACCCCTGAGTACAGAAGGAGAGGGGCTTGCCACAATATCCGGGTCAGAAACCGTATAACCTGACCCAGTTTGCCATTCCCTACGGGGGTGGCATCAAATTCCGGGTCAGTGAGAATGTGGTGCTGGCTTACGAAGTCGGTTTCCGAAAATTATTTACCGATTACCTGGACGACGTGAGTACCTTTTATGTGGATAAGACCATTCTCCAGAATGCGAAAGGAGGCCAGGCAGTTGAATTGGCGTACCGGGCCGGAAGAACTGAAAGGGGGAAATACAACCTATCCGGTTTCGGGAACGAAACGGGGCAGTTCGAAATATAAAGACGTGTATTATTATACTGGTATCCGCGTGAGTGTTGCCCTGACTTCAAAACATAATGGATATTATGGCCGCGGAAGAACCGATTGCCCGCGTAATGTACAATGAGATTAGTTGGTTAATTTTGCCGACTAACTATCAAGATGGCATTTAACAATTCAGGAGATTTCATTGAAGCATTGGAATCTGCAGGCGAGTTGATCCGTATAAAAAGTTTTGTGGATCCCAGGCTGGAAATAGCAGAGATCACGGACCGGATCAGTAAGACCCCTTCCCGTAACCGCGCCTTACTTTTTGAAAATACCGGGTATGATTTTCCGGTACTGATGAATGCCTATGGCAGTGAAAAAAGAATGTGCATCGCGCTGGGTGTGTCCCGGCTCGACGATATCAGTAAAGAAATTGAATCCCTGTTCAAAATGCTGGCGGGACCCCGGGAATCCATACTGGATAAACTCCGGGTGCTTCCCAAACTGGCTCAGTTCGCTGCCTGGATGCCGAAAGTGATCCGCGGAAAAGGCGACTGCCAGGAAATCATACTGGAATCTCCGGACCTCGGTAAACTGCCTGTCATCACCTGCTGGCCAAAAGACGGAGGCCCCTTTGTTACCCTGCCCGTGATTCATACCAAGGATCCGGAAACAGGTATCCGCAATGTAGGCATGTACCGCATGCAGGTGATGGGTGAACGCCTCACCGGCATGCACTGGCATAAACATAAAGTGAGCGCCCGTCATTTTGAAGCCTATAAGAAACTGAAAAAGCGCATGCCCGTGGCCGTTGCCCTGGGCGGCGATCCCGTATACGCCTATGCAGCCACGGCGCCCCTGCCGGATAATGTGGATGAATATATGCTGGCCGGATTCCTGAGAAAAAAGAAAGTGGAACTCGTGCGCTGCCTCACGCAGCCGGAACTGGAAGTACCCGCAGATGCAGACATCGTTATTGAAGGATATGTGGATCCGGATGGAAGACCCGGTATGGGAAGGACCCTTCGGGGATCATACGGGATATTATTCCCTGCCGGACTGGTATCCGTCATTTCATGTGACCGCCATCACCCATAAAAAAAATGCCCTGTATCCGGCCACCATCGTCGGCATTCCGCCGCAGGAAGACGCCTGGCTGGGAAAAGCGACGGAACGGATTTTTCTTGCGCCCATGAAAATGATGATGATCCCCGAGATCGTGGATATGGAAATGCCGGTGGAAGGCGTGTTTCATAATCTCGTGATCGCACAGATACATAAAACCTATGCCGGGCCAGGGACAAAAAGTAATGAGCGCCATGTGGGGCGCGGGACAGATGATGTTCAACAAAATCCTGGTGCTGGTGGATGAAGGCGTTTCAATCACCGATTATCTTTCTCTGGCGAAATATGTTTTCAAAAACCTGAATCCCGCAACGGATATTGCTTTTGCCCAGGGGCCGATGGATGTGCTGGACCACAGTTGCAGTAAACTGGGCTTCGGGGGGAAAATGTGCCTGGACGGAACAAAAAAATTCGAAGAAGAAACGGACGACCGCTACGCTGTTGCCGGCAATATGTTTTTGCCGGATAACCACTGGCTTGACGGTTTCCCGGAAATCAAAGCCGTGAACCGGCAGCTTCTGGAAAGGGAAATCCCCTGCCTGATCGTTTCGGTATCCAAAACCCGCAGGGGCCAGGTGCGTGCACTGCATCAGGCTTTTGCAGAGAAAATCTTACAGGATACGGGCGTGAAGCTGATCCTCTATATTGATGAAAATATAAATCCCTCCGATTTACCGGTAGCACTCTGGCGTTTCTGCAATAACCTGGACCCCAAACGCGATTCCTTTTTGTTTGAAAGCCGGGTGGGGGACAGGATGCAGGCCTGCATGGGCCTGGACGGAACCACCAAAACAGAGGCCCTGGATGATTTTCACCGGGACTGGCCCAATATCATTGTAGCTGATGAAAAAACCATTTCGGCTGTAGATGCCAAATGGGATCAGCTGGGCCTGGGTGCCTTCATTCCTTCACCCTCCCTTTCTTTTCAGGATCAGCTATATGGGGAAGAAGCCGTGGCGGCGCTCTGACGGTTAGAATAGTTACCCATTTGTTGAATAATATTTTGCCATAAGTCCCCAAACCCTAATTTTGCGCCCGGAGAGATGGCAGAGCGGTCTATTGCGGCGGTCTTGAAAACCGTTGAAGGTCAAACTTCCGGGGGTTCGAATCCCTCTCTCTCCGCCTTCGGTCGCTGAAGCGACCTTCGGCGGACGAAGTCCGCTGAAGTTGCGAAAGAGACTTACGCCCATCTTAGCTTCACCGCAGGTGGGCTTTTTCTTTTATTAAATCTGCACCACTCTACCGTGAATAGACCGATACATCAGGTTCTAATCACTAAATATTCACAAAAGATATAAGGGATATTAGCATTCGTAAAATCTACGAAATGCAATATGTCTATATTTTATTATGCTCAGATGGAAAAACTTATGTTGGTTGTACGTCAGATTTAAAAGAAAGGTTTCAACGGCATATCAATGGGCAAGTGCCGGCAACAAAATCAAGGTTACCGGTTTCACTGGCGTTCTATTGTGCATTTAATAACAAATTCAAAGCTTTTGAATTCGAAAATTATCTGAAAGCTGGCGCAGACAGATAGCAAATCATGCTTTAATCCTGATAAAAAAGTTCACTAAATGTGTACATTTCAAATATTAATTGTACCTTTGGCATGAAAGTTCATTTAATCAGAAAGGAAACTATAGAAGAGTTTTCCAGGCAAAATGCTCAAAGCAGAACTTCATTTTCAGAATGGCTAACCAAAATCAAATATGCGGATTGGGAAAAACCCTCAGACATACAGGATACTTTTCCAAGTACTGATTTGTTGGGGAATGGTTCAAGCAGAGCAGTCTTTGATATTGGAGGGAATAATTACCGGATGATTTGTAAGTATGCATTTGGATACAGACAAATTCATCTGTTTGTTTGTTGGATAGGAACACACGCAGAGTATGACAAGCTTTGTGACAATAACAAACAATACACAGTAAACGTTTATTAAAAATGCATTATGGCAACACTTAAATATAAAGTCATTACGAGTAAAGCACAATACAAAGAGTATAGCAACGCTTTAGAAGAGCTCGTTTTTTCAGGTGTAAAGGATCGTAATACAAAAGACAAAATTGCTTTACTCACTTTGTTAATTGAGAAATGGGACGCTGAGCATAATAGTTTTGACGATCTTGATCCGGTTCAATTGCTTCGTTCCCTCATGGATGAGCATGCTATGAAGGCAAAAGACCTGGTTGATATTCTCAGAATTAGCAAAGGTTATGTATCAGATATCCTCAATTACAAAAAAGGACTTTCTAAAGAGGTAATTCGGAAACTAGCTGAATGTTTCAAGGTTACCCAGGAAGCTTTCAACCGGCCGTATAAATTAGTGGTTTCCGAAAACTCTCGTTTGCGTAATGCAAGTGTGATGAATACAAAAAAGAAACTTGTTACTACTTAAGTTTGTGTGGTTTTAAAGAGACCCTAAAATATTTTGTGTAAACTGGTTTTGTAATTGCATTAGAGTCGGCATCTGTTTTCAAAGATCAGCTTCGATAACCGAGCTTCTCTTCGCCTGCCTGGGCTTTAACTCTAAATACAATTACATATCTTCATTTACACAAAATGTTTTAGACTCCCTTTATTTTTGGTATTGGATAGGGTATTTCCTAAGCAATCGATAAAAACCTTTTTTTGTATTCTTTTGGGTTCATACCAACTTTCTTCTGAAAGTGCCTGTAATAGTTTGACAGGTTTTCGAATCCGCTTAAATAGCAAATTTCTGAAATGTTATGGTTATCCTCCATCAGTAGTTTGCAGGAATGACCTATTCGAATTTCAGTTACATACTGAGAAAATGTTTTTCTTGTATGATGTTTGAAATATCGTGAAAAGGATGCAACGCTCATGTTTAATTTGGTAGCAATTTCTTCAATATAAATTTCACTCGTATAATTCTTCATGATAAATTGTAGTACCGTATTAATCCGGTCCGTATCATAACTATTGTTCGCAGTAAATCCGCTTGACAGGATATATTTGTACTCATTGCTTGTAGCCAGATAGGTCAGTATGTCCAGAAGGCTTAAAAGACGTTTTGTGGGCGATTCAAACTGCATGTCGATGAGTTTTTGTCTTATATAATGATTCGTTTCTCCGTAAATGTCTAATCCCAAAGAGGATTTATCCAATAATTTGCGTACCATTTCCATTTCTGGTAACCCCAAAAAGGAATTTCCCAGAAAACAGTCCGTAAAATGGAGAAAAATGGATTTGGCCGTCAAACCGTTATTTTCATAATAATGCTCATTATTTCTGAACAAATGCGGAATATTTGGACCAATCAGAACAAGGTTACCATTACTGAAATTAGCCACATGGTCTCCGATAAATCTTGTTCCTTCCGAGTTTTCAATTAAAACCAGTTCATACTCTTTGTGGAAATGCCAGGGTTTGTCGAAATAGCTGCATTCCCATGACATAAATAGAAAGGAGGCGTCTGTAGACAAAGGAAGTTTATGGAATTGAGGCCGCATGGGGTTTTACTTTTAAAATACTCAGGTATATTTTTCTGCTCAACAGCTTATAGCCATAGCAAATCGTAAGAATTATATCATTATTGAAATAATGATATTTACACTAGCTGATTTTCAAAAAGGTAATTTAATGTTAAAAAAGTATATCTATTGAATGTTTTATTGAATATTTTGACTTTTTCAAAATCTTAGTTTTGGTCTGCTGCCAAATATTTATCAAAACTAAAGATTGCTTGTTATGAGAAAAAAATGCCTGCTGGGTGTTTATGGGATAAGTTTTTTTGTTATGTTTTCCCTATTTCTCCCCGCCCGTTTATCTGCACAAAATATAAAGGAAGTAAAAGGGGTTGTTAAGTCTGAAACGACTTTGCTTTCCGGCGTTTCAGTGGCAATAAAGGACAATCCGAAGATTGGCACCATAACAGATGCCAATGGTCGTTTCACGATTAAAGCGGATGTAAACAGCACCCTTGTATTTACTGAAATTGGCTATAAAGCCCTTGAAATGCCTGTATCCGGGAGGTCATTTATAGAGGTGGAAATGGCAAGAGACAGTGGCGGGCTAAATGAGGTGGTTGTTGTAGGGTACGGTACACAGCGGAAAGCCACATTAACAGGTGCAGTCTCTGTAGTGAAGGGATCGGAATTGCAACAGTCTCCTGGTGCCGACGTTACCAATGCGTTGGCAGGGCGTACACCCGGCGTCATCGCTACAAATAACAGCGGTGAACCTGGAAATGACGGATCTAAATTATATATACGTGGTATCAGTACATATTCAGGTGCCACGGACCCCCTGATTGTTATAGATGGCGTCGCCAACCGACCGGGAGGGTTTGGTCAAATAGACCCTAATGATATCGAAACAATTTCTGTTTTGAAAGATGCATCGGCTGCTATTTACGGAGCACAGGCAGCCAACGGGGTTATATTGGTTACCACCAAAAGAGGGAAAACAGGTAAACCCAGTTTTACTTTCAACTATAACGAAGGGTTTAATACATGGGCTAAAACCGAGCAATATCTGAACTCTCCGCAATATGCCCAGATGGTAAATGAAATCAGCGCGTTTGGCGGCGGGGCACCCCTTTATACTCCGAATGATATCCAGAAGTTTAGTGACGGTTCAGATCCCATCGGTCATCCCAATACCGACTGGCTGGCCCTGGCCACTAAAAAAGTAGCCTTGCAGAACAGGGCAAGTATTACGGTTACAGGTGGGAGTGAGAACGTGAAATATTATGCTTCCCTGGGTATGCTCAATCAGAACGGCCAAATTAAAGATGGCGTCTGGAAATACAATCAGTATAATTTTAGTGCAAATATCGACGCCCAGGTAAACAAAATTTTTAAGGTATATTTCAATACCCAGTTAAGATGGCAGAATAAACAGGGCTCTCCGATCGGGGTTAATAATACTTTTTCAAGTCTTATCGGGGCTTTGCCCACGACGCTGGCTACCAACCCGAACGGAAGTTATTCCACCGGCGGATTAAGCAATGGCGGTGAACTTAATGCATTGGTCAATTCAACCGATCTGGCCGGTATTTCCACGCGCAGAAACACGTATTCACTCAATACCGCCGGGGCCAGGCTGGATCTGCCGTTTATTAAAGGCCTGTACCTGGATGGATTTGTTGCAGTTGATTTCGGTGCTGTGGACAGTAATGTATGGAATAAATCCTACCAGGTATATTCCTATGACCAGCCAACGGATACCTATACACCTTTTACCGAGAATGGTTCCAAAGGTCTGGCTTCCCTGGACATATTATCAAGCAATTCAACTACGATAACAGAAAACATCAAACTAAATTATTCGGGCAAATTTGGAAAAAGTGCTGTAAATGCTTTCTTAGGCTATGAACAGAGTACCTATGATAATAAATATTTAGGTGCACATAAGGAACAATTCATCTCGCAGGCCATTCCCCAGCTGGACTATGGAAGTGCCAACAATCAGTCGAACTACGGTAATGAAATTACTTCAGCCCGACAAAATGTATTTGGAAGGGTGAATTATGCCTACGACAACAAATACCTGCTTGAATTCCAGCTACGGTATGACGGATCGGATGTGTTCTCACAGAGTCAGCGTTGGGGTCTATTTCCAAGCGTATCAGCAGGATGGATTATTTCCCAGTATGAATCTTTTAAGAGAAACCTGCCTGCTATAAGCAATTTGAAGTTGAGAGGTTCATGGGGTAAGCTGGGGAACGACAATATCCCGCCTTTTCAATATGCCCAGTTTTATTATATCATCCCCAATGGGAGGTTATTCTACAATACCGCTAACGGGGGTGTCAATATCAATCCCACATTTTACCCCGGCGTAATTGGTAATCCTTATGCTACCTGGGAGTCGCAGACTTCAACGAATTTAGCGGTGGATGCAGGTTTATTTGATAACCGGCTTACGTTCACTTTCGAAGTGTTTCACCAGAAAAGAGATAATATCCTGGCTCCACCGAGTGCATCTGTGCCTTTATATACCGGAGTCAGCCTGCCATATGAAAACATAGGTATTGTGGAAAACAATGGTTTTGAGGCCCAGGCGGGATACAGTGGAAAATTTGGAAACGTGAATTACTTTATCGGGGGTAACATCACGTATGCAAAAAGTAAAATCATTTATCAGGATGAAAAACTTGCCAGCAAACCTCCTTACCAATCCCTTACCGGGCAGCCTGTCAATGCCTTCCTCATTTATCATGCCATCGGAATTTACAAGTCACAGGCGGATATCAACAGTTATGCCACATATACACTGGGCAGCCCACCTGTTCCTGGAGATTTAAAATTCGAAGATGTAAATAAGGATGGTGTGATTGACCAGAAAGACCAGATCGTGGAACCTTTATCAACCATCCCCCAGCTGCTCTATGGTTTCCCGATTAATGTAACCTATAAGCAATTCAGTATTGATTTATTGTTCCAGGGACAGGGCAATGCCATGCGGTATTTCAGGGCGGTTTCGGGTAAAAACCAAAACTTCACATGGCAGGATTATGAAGGACGTTCTACCCCGGGAAATATTACCGATAAACCACGGGCTTCTGAAGTGTATGGAAGTCCACAGGGTATACTAAACACATATTACTTAAGTAATACATCATTTTTCCGTTTGAAAAACCTGGAAATTGCCTACACCGTAAAACCCGGAGGCCTGTCCAAATATGGGATGACCGGCCTCAGGGTTTACGCGAATACATTCAATTTATTTACGATTTCGTCCTATAAGGGACTCGATCCGGAATCCGTTGACGGGCAGGGAATCGCCTATCCCATTAACCGAACATTCAATCTCGGTGTATCCGTATCATTTTAATCGCATTTATAAATAATTTCAATACTATAGTGATGAAAAAAAAATTATTAATTTTTATTGGGGCGCTCTCTTTGATTCTTGCGTCATGCAAAAAGAATCTGCTGGACATTACTCCGACAACCGGCATTTCAGGTCAGACGCTTTTTTCGGATCCCAACCTGACACAGGCATTTGTGAATAATAATTACAGGGACCTTACGTATGGGTTCTATAATTTACACTGGCAGGCATTTTTACTGGCCGGGGCAACCGATGAAACACTTTCGGCTTATGAATCATATATAGGCGTAAATATCATTAACAAAGGCCTGCTGGATCCCTCACCCAATGGGGAAAGTTTTACCGGAACCTTTGACGGAAACGCCTATTCCAGGCAACAGGTATGGGCTAACAATTACAATTATATCGCGCAGTGCAATCTGTTTTTTGAAAATATCAATTCGGTTCAAAATCTGTCTTTGACGGATAAAAACCGGATGATCGGCGAAATGAAAACACTCAGAGCTTTCAGGTATTTTAATCTGGTAAAACATTATGCCGGGGTGCCGATTATCACCAAATCTTTCAGCCTGACAGATTCATTCAATGTGTACAGAAATACAATTGATGAATGTTTCCAGTTCATCATCAGTGAACTTGATTCAGCTATTCTGCTTTTACCTGCGGTGGCGACCAATATGGGGACCATTGACCAGGGTGTGGCGATGTCTATAAAATCAAGAGTGCTTTTAACCTATGCAAGTCCTTTGTTCAATCCGTCAAATGACCTGACCCGGTGGCAAAAAGCAGCAGATGCTTCTGATGCTGTGATAAAGCTGAGCCGGTACAGCCTCGTGCCATGGTCGGCATATAAAAACATGTTCATCAAGTTCGACCCTACCAATACGGAAAATATATTTGTTACGATTAACCAGCCCGGCATACCGTCTGAGGGTCACCAGGACGATTATCCCTGGCCTGGGCTGACTTATGAATATTGTATCATGCCATTTATAAGAGGGGGGAATATCATGTATACCCCCACCCAGCAAATGGTGGATTCCTATGAAATGCTGAATGGAAAATCAATCACGGATCCAACTTCAGGGTATGATCCCCAGAATCCTTATGCCAACCGTGATCCAAGACTGGATGTGGATGTTTATCATCAGGGTTCCAAATTGAATCAAAGTACGATCGATTTCACAAATCCGGATGGCACAGACTTTAACCAGAATCAAACAGTTACAGGATACCTGCTTGCAAAATTTGTGGATCCTTCGGTATATGATGCGCAGGGCCTTACGATTGGCGCAGGTCAGGGTGGTCAACCCTGGATTTATATAAGATACGCCGAGATTTTATTAAACGATGCGGAAGCCATCAATGAAGCCCAGGGTCCGGCAAATGCGTATGCGCCGATTAACCAGGTACGCAACCGTGCGGGCATGCCAAACCTGCCATTGGGTCTTACGCAAAGCGAAATGAGGCTGAGAATACAAAACGAAAGGAAAGTAGAACTGGCATTTGAAGAACACCGTTTCTGGGATGTGAGAAGATGGAAGATTGCCAGTACGATCAATAATATGACGGCCATGGGGGTATCTATTACCAATGTGGGCGGTGTACTTAATTACAGCTATGTCGTTCCCAATACTGGTGGAAGTCTGGACTACGATCCGGTAAGGGTTTTTAAAGATGCAAATTATTTCTTCCCGATACCACTTGGTGAAATTGCTGCAGATCCTAACCTGACTCAAAATCCGGGATATTAATATATCTTGAATACTATGATACATTCTATTCCAAAGATGAGGTCGTTCTGGTTCATGAAAAGGTATCTGCTAATCGCTGTTCTCATCAGTTGCCAAATCCGTTCCCTGGCAAATGACAGTCTGACGGTCTGTTCTCCATCAGGTGTTATATGTGTGAAAATATGGATGGATAATACCCTTAAATACCGGGTATTTAAAAACGGGAGTTCCATTCTGGAACCTTCGGAGATGGATATGATACTTGAGAACAATCAATCCTTCTCCTACGGTAATAATATAAAATCGCATTCGGTAAAAGCAGTATCCAACCAGGTTATTTCACCCATACCGGAAAAAAGGAAATTGATTCCGGACCATTACAATCTGCTGTCAATACAATTCAAAAAACCTTATGAAGTAGAGTTTCGCGTCTATGATGATGGTATTGCTTACCGGTTTCTGACAATGTTCAGGGATTCCATCACGGTAAAAAATGAACTGGCGGAATTTCATTTTCCCGGTGCCCCAAAGGTCTATTTCCCGGGTATTCATAAAAGGGATGATGCAGATATTTTTCATACCAGTTATGAAGAGTTATTTACCCTGAGGGAGATGGCCGATATAGGAAAACATGAAGTTGCTTTTAATCCCGTTTTGGTAAGTCCTGCAGTAGGGCCGAAGTTGGGAATTACTGAATCGGACCTGGAAGATTATCCGGGTATGTTCATATCCGGAACCGGATCGAACGTATTACGAGGGGAATTCGCAGCATATCCGCTGGAGGAAAAAATGACGGGAGGGGAGTATCCTCAATCTCTGGTAACCAGAAGGGCGGATTATATTGCCAGGACTAAGGGCACCAGAAGTTTTCCCTGGCGTGTCCTCATTGTTGCTGATGAAGACAGGCAGTTGCCTTCCAATGATATCGTGTACCGGCTCGCATCGCCATCCAGATTGGGAGATGTTTCCTGGGTGAAACCCGGAAAAGCCACGGATGAATGGACCATCAACGTGAATCTTTTTAATATTCCTTTCAGGTCGGGTGTGAATACAGCCTCCTATAAATACTATATTGATTTTGCGAAACGGTTTGGATTCAGCCGGATTATGATGGATGCGGGCTGGAGTGACAATACGGATCTCTTCAAAATCAATCCCGACATCAATATGGATACCCTGGCTGCCTATGCGAAGGAAAAAGGAATAAAAATCAGTATGTGGACACTGGCCTATGCGTTAAACAGGCAACTCGACAGCGCGTTAGACCGGTTTAATAAGTGGGGGGTTGATTTTATTATGACCGATTTTATTGACAGGGATGATCAGAAAACGGTAAACTTTTACTATCGTATTGCAAAAGCATGCGCCGATCATCATATCATGATCATGTACCATGGGGCGTATCCACCCAAAGGGTTTAACAGGACTTTTCCAAACAATATCACCCGGGAAGGCGTGCTGGGATCGGAATATAATATCGGCAGTGACCTGGCTACTCCGGAGCATGATGTAACACTGCCGTATACACGGATGCTTGCGGGGTCTTTTGATTACGAACCCGGCATCCTGAATAATGCCACTAAAAAGGGTTTCCGGCCTATTGAAGGCATGGTGATGAGCCAGGGCACCCGTTGCCACCAACTCGCCATGTTCATCGTGTATGATAATCCCATGGAGGTTTTTTCAGGAAATCCATCGCAGGGTTGGCTGGAACCGAAATTCATGGAGCTCATGGGAAGTTTACCGACTACCTGGGACGAAACAAGTATTTTGGAGGGCAGGGTAGGGGAGTATATCATCACATCCCGTCAAAAAGGAGGTGACTGGTATATTGCCGGAATGAGTAACTGGACGCCAAGGGATATCACCCTCAATTTAAATTTCCTGGACGGGGGGATAAACTATAAAGCCGTCATTTGCAAAGACGGCGTCAATGCAGACCGTTATGCCGGGGATTATATATTGTCTGAATCCGTGGTTAAAAAAGACGATCAACTGAATATTCATCTTGCGCCTGGAGGAGGCTTTTTAATCAGGCTGTTAAAACAGTAGAAATCTTATATTCATAGATTGGATTTGTAAAAAACGGCCATCATGATTTTTTACCGGAGCCTAATGAATGATATTGAAATACTAACCGGGGAAAGCGAAAGCATCCGGTTTGAAATCGCACCGGCAGCAGGGGGGAAAATAATAAGTATTTACAATAAGAAGCTGCAAAAGGAATTTCTCTGGACTAACAAAAATATAAAGCCGGAGATCTTTTGCCCGGGATCTGATTATGATACGAATTTCTGGGGAGGCATCGATGAGCTGATTCCAAACGATATCCCGGAAGTTATTGATTCAGTTTCATATCCTGACCACGGGGAATTATGGACTACCCGGTTGGATTATGAATTGTTTGATGACAGGATTTTAGTTTGTGGCAAATTGAAACAAAGCGGTTTGTATTATCAAAAAACGGTCCGGACCGAAGCAGACGATCCGGTTATTTATCTGGAGTATATAATCAGAAATGAATCCGGTTCTGCCCGGAACTTTTTATGGAAATTGCATGCTGCCCTGCAAATTGAAGCAAACGATCAGTTACTGACTTCTGCGAAAAAGGCACAAGTAGTGGATCCCGGTTATTCCAGGTTCAGTGATTTGCATGAATTTGTCTGGCCCACCATTGAAAATACAGACGCGTCCATTATCCCGGCTAAAAATGGAACGACCGATTTCTTTTACCTGTATGATATCGGCCAGGCGGAAATGAGTCTGAAGACGGGAAACGGGAAACATGTGTTCTGCTTTAAGTATGATAAAAAGGTATTTCCATTTCAATGGTATTTTGCCTCCTACGGCGGCTTTCTGGATCATTATACGGCTATACTGGAGCCCTGTACCAGTATGCCGCTGAGTGTGAATGAAGCGATGAAAAAGAAACAGTGTACCCGGTTAAAACCCGGAGAAGAACTGCATACGGAAGTGCGCATATATGCGGGCGTGAATCTATAGTTTATTACGATGTACAGAAAAAAAGTATTAATTACCGGAGCGGCATCAGGCATTGGGAGATCCACAGCCATCCGGTTTTCGCGGGAGGGCTATGATGTATGCCTGAATGATATTCAGGAGGAAAAGCTTGAATCCATAGTCAACGAACTTCAAGAAGGAAATCATTTGTTGCTGAAAGGCAGTTATGCTGAGGAAGAGACCATACGCAGCGGGGAGGAGATCATTAAAAAAAACTGGGGTGGCCTGGACGCGCTGGTAAATTGTGCCGGCGTATTTAAAAAAACGGATCCCATTGGAATGGATATTCATCAGTGGAGGCCGGTTCTTGACAACATGCTCAACGGATGTTTTTTAATTACAAGGCTGGCCGTGAAATTTATGCAGGAGGAGGGCCGGATTATTCATATTACGTCTATCCACGGAACCAGGGCAGAAATGCATGCCAGTAGTTATTCGGTAGCGAAAGCCGCTATTAACCAGTATTGCAGGGCCATGGCATTGGAACTCGCAGACAGGAATATTCTGGTGAACGCCATAGCACCAGGTTTTGTGGATACAGCCATGTCTATCGTGGATGGGCAGAATGAATTAGAAAGCCAGTGGTTCCTGGACAACTATGTAAAGAATCAGCATTTGCCTCTGCGGAGGCCGGCAAGCCCGGATGAAATTGCCGGGACTGCATTTTTCCTGGCTGGGAAAGACGCTTCATACATAACAGGGCAGGTTATTGTGGTTGACGGCGGACTGACCATTACATTTTAAATAGAAGCAGGAATGAAAATTGAGGGTGTCGATTTCTTTTATCTCTCTATGCCGGAAATATTGGACATTGGAGATGGCAGCCAGGATGCATTACTGGTAAGAATCCGGGCGGGCGGGCTGGAAGGCTGGGGTGAATGCGAAGCTTCGCCGCTCACCAGTATTGCAAGTTATGTGGCCCCCATGTCGCATAGTGCCTGCAAACCTGTAAAATATTCGGTAGAAGGGAAACATATTGATCGTGTTCAGGATATTATTAATATTTCTGAATCTGTTCATGCGAATTCATTTGATTTGTTACAGGCAGATCATACAGTTTCAGGAATAGATATTGCGCTTTGGGACCTGCTTGGAAAAAAACTGAATGAACCTGTTTACAGATTGTTGGGATACAAAAAGTCTTACCCGAAATTGCCATATGCTTCCCAATTGTTTGGCGACACGCCGGAGGAAACATTTGAAAAGGCAAAACGTTCAAGAGAATCCGGTTTCAGAGCCATAAAATTCGGTTGGGGGCCTTTTGGTAAAAATAGTTTGGAAAGTGATTTGACCCAACTAAATGCTGCGCGCGAGGGATTAGGGAATGATGCTTATTTAATGATCGATGCCGGTGCTTTCTGGAAAGATGATGTGGAGGCGGCAACCTGTAGAATGAAAGGCCTGAAGCAGGTCAATGCGTACTGGCTGGAAGAGCCTTTCACCAATCTGGCCCTGGATTCTTATAAGAAACTTGCTGATTCTTCGCCTGGTATACCCCTGGCCGCCGGTGAGGGCTGTAATAATCTGGTGCAGGCCCAATCGATGATAAAGTATGCCGGGCTTAAATTTTTGCAAATAGATACTGGCCGGATAGGCGGAATAACGGTTGCAAAAAGAGTTGCCGATCTGACCAGGGAGGCTGGGATTGTGTATGTCAATCATACATTCACCTCCAATCTTTCTTTAAGTGCGTCATTGCAGACTTATGCAGGTATGGAATCAAATCTCATTTGTGAGTATCCGGTGGAATTAAAATCACTGGCCCAGGATATCACAAAATCGAAAATGGATCCTGACGGCAATGGTTTTGTGCATGTTCCGGAAATGCCGGGTTTGGGAATCTCTGTTGATGTACAAGCGTTGAAGAAATACCTGGTGGATGTTGAAATATCGGTAAAGGGGAAGCCAATTTATCGTACTCCCGAATTATGAGAACTGAATCTGTAAATCAAAAAAAGTTACTCTGAAAAGGGAACGACAAATATAAACAGTATGACTATTCAGACAAAAACAGTCATTTAATCCAATTATACCAGACAAATGGATAAGAGATTTATCAACAAAAAGGCAATTATTACCGGAGCCGCTGGGGGCATAGGAAAAGCAGTGGCTCTGAGGCTGGGAAAGGAAGGATCCGCAGTGGCACTGTTTGATTCTAATGAAGTGTTGTTACAAACTACCGTTCTTGAAATGCAGGAATACGGTATTGAGGCAAAAGGTTACATTATTGATATAGGCAGCGAAAAACAGGTTTCAGAGGCGGTTTTACAAGTTGAAAAGGATTGGGGAAGAATTGATATTCTTGTCAACTCAGCCGGCCTGGTCGGACCAACCAGTACAAATATTACCGAATACCCTGCTGTTGATTTTGATAAACTGTATGAAGTGAATTTGAAAGGGACTTTCCTGATTACAAAATACACGCTGATAGTAATGAAAAAGTCTTGTTTCGGCCGTCTGTTGCTCATCTCCTCCATAGCAGGAAAGGAAGGAAATCCCGGTATGGTAGGTTATTCCACCACAAAAGCAGGGGTTATCGGATTGGTTAAAGGAGTGGCAAAAGAATTCGCAGACTGTAATATTACCGTTAATGGCCTTGCGCCGGCTGTGATCAAAACACCGATGAATGAAAATACTTCAATGCAACAGTTGGCCTATATGACTGAAAGAATACCCATGAAACGATTAGGTACTGTTGAAGAAGTGGCGGCCCTCTGCTGTTTTATTGTTTCTGACGAGAACAGTTTTACAACAGGCTTTATTTATGATATTTCAGGTGGCAGGGCAACTTATTAAAGAAGAAATTCTGTTAAATACAAATCATTGGAGCACCAGAAGAAGCCTTTGTTATTAGTAGCCTATATTTTTTTATTTGTGGGCTCTATTATTTGTATGAATGATATATTGCTGCCTTCATTGAAAATATTTTTTAATCTTTCCTATGCACAGGCTACCCATATTCAACAGTCGTTTTACCTGGTCTATCTTTTTTTCCCGATCCCGATAGCCTACTTTATCTCAAGATACGGGTACAAAGTAAGTCTGATAACCGCTTTATGTATCTGCAGTTTCGGATGTAGTCTGTTTATTCCTGCTTATTTTGCCGCCTCTTACCTGTTGGTATTACTGGCTTTATTTGTGGTATCTATCGGGGTTACACTCATTAATGTTGCTGCAAATCCGCTGGCAACACTGCTTGGCACACCGAAGGGAGCACATGCGCGTATAAATTTCGTCCAGGTATTCTCCAGGGTCGGATATTCCTTAACACCTGTTATAGGAACCCGGCTGATTTATGGAAGTGATAAAAGCATTTCATTTTATAAACCGTACATGGGCCTGGGTATCTTAATATTCCTGCTGGCTGTTTTTTTATTTTTCTCCGCGATTCCTGCCTTTAAACCGGCCCTGGCGAAAAACTTTTCCTTTTTATCCATTTTATCCGAATCAAGAAAATATCCTCAGTTATTCTGGGGAGCAGTAGCCATGTTTTTTTATGTTGGTGCTGAAGCATGTACGGCCGGATTCTTTATAAGCTATCTCCGTGATCATTCCATCGCAGGATTCTCAGCAGAAACCGCCGCCAGATTTCTGACTTCCTATTATGTTGTGGCAACAGTCGTTGGCTTTCTGAGTATTTATTTATTTAAATTTATTTCGGCAGGCAAACTGGTTGCCATATTTGGAACCGGTATGGTCATCCTGCTTCTTTTATGTTCTTTTACAAAATCCTCCTGGAATCCTTATTACATGGTGGGGCTTGGAGTTTTCATCTCTATTTTATTTCCCACTTTATTTAGCTTGGGAATTGAAAGAATCGGAAATTTTACCGAAAAAGGGTCAGCTCTCTTAAATATGGCGATTGTTGGTGGCGCTGTATTTCCGCCATTGCAGGGGATGATTGCTGATGCACACGGTATCCAAATTTCGTATCTGGTGCCTTGTTTTTGTTTCCTTATGATAGTCGTTTACGGATTATTCTATAGCAGGCTAAATGGCAAGACTCCGGGAGGTATCGCTTTGTCCTAATCATTGTTTCATTGTGGTTAAATTTTAGTTATACAACCACTCGGAAGGTTTTGTGAGAACTGGTGACACTTAAAACGGAACGGGGGGGTTAAAATGGTCCGGAATTTAAACTTAAAAATTACAGATTTTTTGGGAAGGCTTCACCAGGTTCTGTGAGGCAAAATCCCCGGGAATAGCTTTCCCACGTTGTAACTTCCTTTTTATAACAATTCGCCTTTAAGTGGCCGGCGATATAGTTGCCAGCGTCGTAAGTATTTCCAGGTATCGGTTGTCCAGTGTTTTGGTATGGCGCGCCAGTTTTGCATTTGCGCCATCATTCCGAAGGTCTGCTGTCAACTTGGAAAACACAATAAAGGCCGCGATATAACCTGGCCTATGATGGCTTGGCAGGCTAACGCTCAGCCAGAATGCGAATCAAAGCGGTTCGGGAAATGTGTACAGTTATACCCTGTATGATTCCCTGGGCAGGATAACCCAGGTGGGACAGATCACGGGTGGCACGGCGATGACGGATCTGACGGCAAAAAATGATGCCAGCCTGCTGACCTGGATAACCAATGCTTCTTCGACCCTCAACCAGATTACACAGACGGTATATGATACGGCCTACAGCCCGATAAACGGTCTGTATCTCAGTCAGCAAAACCTGCGCAACCGGGTTGAGTTATTCGCAGGTGACCAATAACGCCACCGACGCCTATCCGGCCAGCGGCACCTACTACAGTTATGATATCCATGGCAATGTGGATACGCTCCTGCAGGATTATGGCAACAGCACGGGCATAACCAATGCCATGAACACGAGTGGGAACCGCTTTAAAAAGCTGGTGTATAACTATGACCTGATCTGCGGCAAGTTGAACCAGGTGAGCTACCAGCCCGGCCAGACAGATGCCTATTATCACCGCTACATGTATGACGCCGAGAAGGGATTACCGCCATCAGCTGGAGTGTATATATACCTTCTGCCCTGTCTCTGCCTTACCGGGAAGGGGTCAAGTCCATGTCAAGTCCATGAAATGATGGACTTGACATGGACTTGACTATACTCAGGTAGCTCAAATACCCTGATGATACCCTGAGCAGACAGTCAAAACAAAAGCCAATAATTAAGGGGTGATAGACCAGGCAACGCCTAAGTAAAATGAATATTGTGTCACCTGGCGTGTTCTTTTGGAGGTTCTTTCTGTTAAGTTCTTTAATAGTATCTGAAGGAAATTGAATATTAGTAACTATTTGACTCAGAATCAGATAAGCCTCCTGCTTACCTGGTGACGGAAGATGGCACCAATTGTATGAACCGGGAAATGAAGGGAATCGCTGAATGCCGATTACTCCCTGTAACAGGGACAGGAATTCAATTAATTTTTGCAGATATTTGATATTCATTACAAACTGATCCCGATGCCATATAAGAAAATGATCACTTTTACTGGTTCTGTTTCGGCGCTTGCCATCGTATTGACTTTTATATCCTTTAAAAATATCAGGCGGCCATTTGAAAATGTCAAAGTGGAAGGAGGAACCATCTCGGGCACCACCAACCCCGCCGGCGATATACAGATCTTCAAAGGCATCCCCTTTGCCGCACCGCCGGTCGGCGACCTGAGATGGAAGGCTCCGCAGCCGGTTATCAAATGGACAGGAATAAGAAAATGCACCGAATTCAGCGCCAGCCCCATGCAAAGCAGCCCGGTGCCTTTCGGTCCCTGGTCAGAAGAATACCTGATTCCCAAAACGCCCATCAGCGAGGACTGCCTGTACCTGAATCTGTGGACGGGTGCCAAATCCCCGGAGGAAAAAAGGCCCGTGATCGTCTGGATCTACGGAGGCGGATTTTCCAGCGGGGGCGCAGGCGTTCCGGTCTATGACGGGGTAGCCATGGCCAAAAAAGGAATTGTTTTTGTCAGCATCAACTACCGGGTAGGGGTATTCGGATTTTTTGCCCATCCGGAACTCACCAAAGAATCAGGCAGGAATGCTTCCGGCAATTACGGACTGATGGACCAGGTGGCGGGACTTGAATGGGTGAAAAAAAACATAGCGGCCTTTGGCGGAGATCCAAATAACGTGACCATCGCCGGACAGTCCGCCGGATCCATGAGCGTAAACTGCCTGGTGGCTTCGCCACTCTGCAAAGGCCTGTTCAAACGCGCCATCGCGGAAAGCGGCGCAGAATTCCTTGCCAGTCATGAAATGCAAACCAGTTTGCTGAATCAGGCGGAAGAGGCCGGTGTCCGGTATGCCCAGTCATTCCATGTAAATTCGGTTGCCGAACTCAGGAAAATTCCGGCGGACGAATTATTAAAGAAACCGCTGGCCAGCCGCGGCCCCATCGTGGATGGTTATGTACTGCCGCAATCCATTGCAAACATTTTTGCAGCCGGCAAACAAAATGAAGTGGGACTGCTTACCGGATGGAACGAGAATGACGGTGTGATATTCGGCAAAATGAAAAACGCCGAAGATTTTAAAAAACAGGCGGAGCAATTATACGGGACGGATGCGGCCAGGTTTCTGCAATTATACCCGGCTGATTCCGATGAAGAAGCGGCCGCTTCCCAGGCAGCCGTTTCCCGGGACATGATATTTGGTATTCAGAATTACACGTTTGCCAATTTGCAGGCTGATCACAGCAGGTATCAAACCTATCTCTACCGGTTCGCCCGCAGGCTGCCTGCCAGGGGCGATTATGTGAAATACGGCGCTTTCCATACGGGTGAAGTGGCCTATGCCTACGACAACCTGGATTTTGTACACCGCTGTCCCTGGGAACCTGTGGATCATGAACTGGCAAAGACCATGTCATCCTATTGGGCAAATTTTGCCTCCACCGGCAACCCGAACGGAAACGGACTGCCTGTGTGGCCGGCCTATAATACAAAGGATTTTCAAACCATGGTCCTGGGAGAAAAAACAGCAGCGGAACCGCTGCCAGGCAGGGCAGGGCTGGATCTCCTCATTAAAAATTTAAAGTAGGAACAACCCGGGTTTACCGGCACCTGGCATAAACCCGTTTTTTATACCAACATCCGGGAAGCAACCTGTCCATACACATCCTGCAGGTTGCATCAGGTAATTTTTATTGTACCCCTTAATAATAATTCATTAAATCCTCTTTCCTTTGACGCTTATTTCAATAAAAGTAAAGAGACTTCTCAAACTGCTTACAGTTGAATTTGTCAGTGCCGGAATCCTGTTCATACTCTCCGTTCTGTTATTTACTTTTCTGGCTAATGAAGTCGTAATTGAAAAGGAAGACAATTTTGATATAAGCACATACCAGATAATGGCTACCTGTATTTCACCCGTAAAAACAAAGGTTGCGGGTTTTATCACTTTTTTCGGAAGCGGTTATTTTCTGGTGCCGGCTTATTGTCTGCTTATCTTTTATTTTTTCAAAAGAAATAATAACCGATACAGCTTATGGATTACCGCTGTTGCTTTGATCAGCCTGTTATCCGGTTTTCTCTTCAAGGAAATCTTTCAGCGTCCCCGACCGGTGCTACCCCTGATATCCGGCGCAGGCGGACATAGTTTTCCAAGTGGTCATTCGCTGGGAGGTTTTACATTCGGTGGCCTGCTCATCTTTCTCGTATGGCAATCCACCTTGCAAGCCGGCATTAAATGGACGGCATCTGTTTTGTTGTTATCCTTTGGCGTGCTTATCGGATTAAGCAGAATATATTTGCGTGTTCATTATGCCAGTGATGTTGTTGGCAGTCTCTTATTAACCACTACCTGGTTATCCCTGTCCTTTATTTCGATGCGGATTATAGAAAAAAGACTGTAACCTGATCCGGGACCGAGGCTCTCATTTACCCTGCTAAGGAAACGCCGATGATTTTGCCGATACCAAAGGTGACAGCGGCAGCCATCAATCCAAATACAACCTGCCGGAATCCGGAGAACCAGATACTTTTGCCTGTAAACAGGGTGATGGCAGATCCGATCAGAAATAACCCGGCTGCACTGCCGGCCACGCTGATTATAATCGCCGTAGTGCCGGTCCCGAAAAAGAATGGAAAAACAGGTATCAGTGCACCGATGGCAAACAGGATAAATGAATACACGGCCGCTTCCATGGCAGATCCCTTCAATTCTTCTGGATTGATACCCAGTTCTTCCTTTACCAATATTTCATGGGCCTGTGTTTTATCTGACATGATCCCGGCAGCCATCTGGTGCGCCTGATCCTCCGGTATCCCCTTGGCCATGTAGATCAGTGCCAGTTCTTTTTCCTCGCCTTCGGGATTGACTTCCAGTTCTTCCATTTCCAGCTGCATTTGATTTTCATTTAACTCCTGCGAACTTTTTACAGAAATCCATTCGCCCAATGCCATGGATAAGGCTCCCGCCAGCAGTCCGGCTACACCGGCAAGCAGCACGCTGTTTCCTCCTTCCGTTGCGCCCGCAATACCCATAACCAGGCTGAAATTTGAAACCAGCCCGTCGTTTCCGCCCAGCACAGCTGCTCTTAAGGCATTACCTCCCACGGAGCGGTGTCTGCTCTCAAATCTTGCCACATGGCCTCCGGTCACCCGGGATTCATTTTGCAATAAGGAACGCAAAATTTTAACATGATTGGTCTCAGTCCCTGTAACAGGGAGATTATTTTTATTCCTGGCCTGGATAACGGCATGTGAAATACTTTTCTCTGTATCCATCAGGACACCCAGTATATAATCATACCCGAATATTTTACCAATTTTATTAAGCGTTTTTGCCCTGAAAGAGGGGAGTGGCATTACAGCAGGAACATCCCCTTTCTGTTTCCGGAGAAAGGCTTCCGCATGGTTTTTTTCGATTTCACTCATCTGACTGAAAACACGGGCAACGGTAATATCCTTTTCATGTTCCGCCAGTTTCTGATACAAATAAGAGGCGTCCACTTCTGTCTGAAGATTTTTACCTGAGTTATTTTTCATAACCTGTATTTTTTTATATTCTTTACTGCGCCAGGTATCCGCCGTCCACATTATAATAGGCGCCTGTTACAAAAGACGCTTTATCGGAATTCAGCCATAAACACAGTTCCGCAACTTCTTCCGATACCCCCAGTCTTCCCATGGGATGTAAGCCGGCAATGGCTTTCAGGGTAGCTTCATCCAGATTTTTTGTAAGCATCGGTGTTACAATATAACCGGGGCCGACCGCATTGACACGGATCTTCTGTTCTGCGTAATCCAGCGCCGCCGTTTCCGTAAGCCCGACTACGCCGTGTTTGGCTGCTACATAAGCGCCTGCATTTTTGGTCGCCACTTTTCCGAGTATGGACGCAATATTCACGATGCTGCCCCCTCCGGAAGCCAGCATGGCAGGGATCTGGTACCGCATCCCGTAAAATACCCCCGAGAGATTAATAGCAATCACTTTGTCCCAGCCATCAATGGGATATTCCCCGATCGGTTTTAATGGTCCGGCGATACCGGCATTGTTGACGGCGATATGCAGGGCCCCGAATTTTTTTAATCGCCTGGTCAACCACTTTTTTACTATCATCCGCTTTTGCCGTGTCTGACGGGATAAAAACAACTTCCCCGCCTTTTTTACTTATTTCAGACAGCCGTTTCATTCCCGCCTTTTTCATCAATATCTGTAATGACCAGCTTGGCTCCTTCAGCAGCATAGAGCAATGAAATGGCCCTTCCGATACCGGAACCGGCTCCTGTGATGATGGCCGTTTTGTTTTTCAGTGTTTGCATAAAATATATTTTAGAAATTTAAAATGGTTTTCTATTCATATCGCAAAGCTTCAATGGGATCCAGCCTGGATGCTTTCTGGGAAGGATAATATCCGAAAAATATACCGGTGAGCGCGCATACCAGAAAGGATAAAAAAATAGAAGACTCCGTGATCAGCGTGGGCCAGGAAAGAAAATAGGTTACGAGTTTTGCTGGCCGTGATGCCAAGCAGCACCCCGATAACTCCACCCATGATACTGATAATGATCGCCTCGGTGAGGAACTGAAACAAAATATCCCGTCCCCGGGCGCCGATGGACATCCGCAGTCCGATTTCACGGGTGCTTTCAGTGACGGAAACATACATGATATTCATTATGCCAATGCCTCCAACAAGCAGCGAAATGCCTGCGATCACAGCCAGCAGTATGGACAGGAGCCTGCTGGTGGAACTGAAGGTATTGATGAGTTCCTGCATCGTACGAACGGCAAAATCATCGGTGTCGGAATTTTTCAACCGGTGGGATGCTCCGCAGGATCTCCGAAATTTCACTGACCGCCGCATCCGTCGAATTTTCATCTGATCGCGGAAGTAAATATGTTTTGAAAATAAATGGTGGACAGGATTCTCTTTCTGAACGCTGGTATAAGGCGCAATGATCACATCATCCTGGTCCTGGCCAAAAGCATTTTCCCCTTTTTTAGATAAAACCCCGATCACCATAAAAGGAATTTTTGCAAAGCGGACATATTTCCCGACCGGATTTTCCCCACGGGTGAACAGGTTATTCACCACGGTCTGGCCCGAGAAGACAAACCTTGGCCTGTACGGCGATATCCTTTTATTGAATGCAACGCCGATCAGCCAGGGGCCATTGCCGGATCACATCCAGGTAATCCATATTGACACCCTGCATGGTGGTAGGCCAGTTATTATTGCCATAAATCACCTGGCTCCTGGCCGTGGAACGGGGGAAACGCCTTTAAATGCGATGGCTTTTTTTTGCAGTGCTTTACATCCTCAATGGTAAGTGTCTGCACGCTGGTGGCGTCCAGCCGGGCGCCTGCCACCACATTACTGTTTGGCCGGATAATGATCATATTGGAGCCCATGCCGGACAGTTGCGACTGAATACTTTGTTTGGAACCCTGCGCCAATAGCCAGCATGGCAATAACGGAAGCTACGCCGATAATAATACCCAGCATGGTCAGAAATGTTCTGAATTTATTTTTCTGCAAAGCCCTAAAAGCTATTTTCAATAAACTGGGAAAGTTCATATTTATCAAATTTATATATCAATTTCTGCCGGAAGCGCAGCAATGACTTCTCTGGCTGATCTAATATTTTCATTCAGTTTATCTTTGATTATTTTTCCGTCTCTCAGGGTGATGGTCCGGCTGCTGAAGGAAGCGATATCCGGTTCATGGGTAACAAAAACAATTGTTTTACCCTGCTGTTTGTTCAATTCCTGAAGCAATGCCATGATACTGTAGGAGGTTTTCGAATCCAGGTTGCCGGTTGCTTCATCGGCCAGGATCATGACCGGCTGGTTCACCAGCGCCCTGGCAATGGCCACGCTTTGTTGCTGCCCGCCGGAAAGCTGGTTCGGCATATGATGCATGCGGTCGGCAAGGTTCACTGCTTCCAGCGCATCAACCGATCTCTGCCTGCCGCTCTCTTGGAACTTATATGTGGTTATACAATAACGGCAATTCCACATTTTCGAGTGCCGAAGTTCTTGGCAATAGATTATAGGATTGAAATACAAAGCCGATTTTATTATTCCGGATATGTGCGAGTTCATTGCGCGAAAGTCCGCCGATATCCACGCCGTCCAGCAAATAACTGCCCACCGCTGGGTTTATCCAGACAGCCCAATATATTCAAAAGAGTGGTCTTACCCGAACCACTGCTGCCCATGATGGTAACGAATTCTCCGGTTGCATACATCAAAAGAAATTCCCTTCAGAGCCTTAACCACTTCACTGCCCATGGCAAATTCCCTTTTGATATCCGAGAGTGACAATATTTTATTTTGATTCGTATTCGACGGAGCGGTATAAATAGGGCTGTTTTGTAATTTCCATGGGAAGTTTTTTACTAACGTTGGCACTGCGGATGCTTTTGGTTTTGGAGAGGTTGTCTTCTCCTTGCCGGCATAAAAGGACTTTTAGGGGCCGGCGTTGCGGTAATGATTGTTCCCTGAACGCACGAGTGCCGAGAACAACCAGGTCATTTCATGCAAACCTTCCACCACCTGCACATGTGTATCATCATTGATCCCGGTGCGGATATTCTTTTCGATCAGGCTGTCGCCTGATTTTATCCACACACTGACCGGTCCGGGAAATAGGTCGCTGTCAGCACTGTCTTTGATTAGTTTTGGGCCCGGATGTCAGCGTGGCAACAGCCGGGAAGAGATTTCCCTTCTTGCCGTTTCTTTTGAATATTGTTTCGCCAGCAAATGAAAATGTTTGGCCACTGTACTGTCCGGCATAAACCGTAAGGCACTGGACGGAATCAGCATGGCGTTCGAGTCTGCTTTGGTATAGATGAAAATATTTGCGGTCATCCCGGGTTTGAGTTTCAGCTCCTGATTGGGCGCATCAATGATGGTGGTATAGGTGACCACATTGGCAGAATACGCAGGCTGCAGGCGGATTTCACGTACCTGTCCCTGAAAAGAAAAATCCGGAAAAGCATCCACTGTAAAAACAGCCCATTGCCCTTTTTTCACATTTCCGATATCGGCCTCGTCAACGCGGCCTGAACCTGCATTTTGGTAATGTCCCTGGCAATGATAAATAGGGTAGGCGTGTTAAAACTCGCCGCGACCGTTTGCCCGATACTGATATTCCGGGAAAGAACCACGCCGTTTACCGGTGAATAAATATTGGTGTAAGAAAGATTTTTTTGTGCCCCGTCCAGTTGGGCCTGCACCACTTTTACTGACGCACTCGCCGTTTCAAACTGATTTTTGGCGTCTTCATATTCAGACCGGCTGATGATGAGGAATCAAATAATTGTTTTCTGGCGGTTGAAATTACTCTGCTGAAAAATTAAATTACTTCTTGCCAGCTCCAGGTTGGCCGATATATTGGTTTTCCTGTGTCAAATAGAGAGACTTATCGAGTACGGCGATCAGTTCCCCTTTTCTTACCCGGTCATTAAAATCAACATAAATCTCCTTAATGGTACCGGATACCTGGGACCCGATGGTCACGGTATCCACCGGCTGGATCTTTCCCGTTGCCGTAACACTGTTAGAAATATAGCCGTATACCGGACTCGCCAGTTCCAGTATAACCGGTTTTTCTTCCTGCCTGAAAACCAAAATACCAGGCAGCCAGCCCGCCCAGGGTCAGCAAAAGAAGAATAATAATAACTGTATTTTTTTTCACCGTTTTTGTTTAAGTACCCCTATCAAAACTTAAGGGAGACAGAAGGTTTTAATTATGATTATAAATAGCCAGGCGTCTGATTTTCATCAATAACAGGCGGTCTGTATCTAAATTCCCGTTACAGGCTGTCCCGTTTATTTATTTTGTTCCTTTGCCCTGTTCTTTTTCTGTTTTTTACGTTCCTTTTCCTGGTTTTTAAAATATCCCTTGAATAAGAAATTACTTTGCAGCGCTTTAAGGTCCTCATCCAGTTTCTGGCTGCTGGTATTCAGGTTCCGGGTGATGTTTTCAAATCGGCAGCCATCACGGAATCATTCAGTATCACACCGGCCGGATTATCTGTTCTATGTAAGGATAACCCAGCCTGTTTTAAATTTTCGGCGAATGCTGAAATACTGTACGACGCTGTTTTCAACTGTTCGAGCGTCTCCCTGAATTTTGCAAATGCAGTGGTATCGGTCATCAGTTGATTCACCAGCGTCCCTTCGTATTCAATCCGTCGATATATTCATTGATTTTAGCGACTGCCCTTTCGCTGCTGATCAGCAGTTTTCCTAAAATGGCCCATGGTGGCGCGAAGGTTAGAGGCAATCGCCGGATCATTGATCAGTTGCCCGATAGTACCTTGCCCGTCCCGGATCCTTTTACTGATCACTTTCAGATCACCGGTAATATCCGATCAGTTTACGTTGTTTTTCTGGAGGGATGCCATCAGATCTTCCATACCGGCCGATTGTTCGCTTGCCAGCGAGTCCCCGTCGGCTATTCCGTGCAGCAGCCGGTGTTCCCCCATATAACACGACGATTTTATTCCCGATAAACCCATCCGAACTGATTTTTGCTTTGGCATCTTTTGTAATATGGGATTTAATATCCTTATCAATGTTCGCATGGACAATTTCCACTCAGTGTATTTCCTGAAAACGGATTTTTTTTACCGTTCCGATTTTTACGCCGGCTCAGCCATACATTATTTCCTTCCTGCAATCCGCCCACATCCTCGAAATATCACTTTGACGGTCAATGGAATTGGCAAATGTTTTTCGCTCGCTGCCCAGTGTAAATACCCCCGTCACGAAAATGGCAATCCCCAGGAAAATAAATATCCCTACAATTACTGCCCTGTTGATGGATCCTGTTTTCATTGTTTGCGAGATAAAATTATAATTATAAAACCCCCGGATGTCTGGATCATCTGTATTAAAAATTTCATCAAAGCTTCCCTGCCTCGAAATTTTTCCTTCCACCAGCATGGCCACCCGGTTTCCGGTCATTTTCGCGCAGGCCAGGTCGTGCGTAATGATGATGGAACTGGTATTATATTGCTTCTGTACTTTATTGATCAGATGGTTTAATTCCACACAGGTGACCGGGTCAATCCCTCCTGTCGGTTCGTCATATAACATGATTTCCGGATGAAGTATCAGGGTCCGGGCGATGCCGATTCTTTTTTTCTGCCCCCCTGAAAGTTCCGAAGGCATCTGACCGATGGTTTGCGACAGTCCCACATCCGTCAGCACCTCTTCCACGGCTTCGTTCACCTGTTTCCTTTTCAGGTTTCTTTTATTTCGAACCAGCGGGAAATTCCAGGTTTTCCCTCACGGTCATGCCGTCATACAGCGCACTGCTCTGGAAGGAAAATCCGATATGCAAACGCAGTTCCTGCAATTCTTTTATTTTAAGAGAATCTACATCTCTTCCCAGAACCTGTACCCGGCCGGCATTCCTGTTTCAGGAGCCCGGCGATTATTTTAATCAATACCGATTTGCCGCTGCCTGAACGGCCCATGACCACCACATTTTCTCCTTTGAACACATCCAGGTCCACACCCGAGAGCACCTTATTGTCATTGAAGGATTTAAAAAGATCTTTTATGGAGATCACCGCTTCCATTTTCAGCTATTTTAGTCTGTTTACGCGGACTGTCATATCATACCATTAGCGGAATGTATTCACAATCTGCACGATCAGTCATCTCTTCTATAAAAATCAGGAACATCGAAACCACCACGGTGGCATTGGCTGCCCGGCCCACACCCACGGTTCCCTGTTTCGCACGGTAACCCAGGAAACAACCTGTAATGCCAATTGTAAATCCATAAATAAAGGATTTGATAAGGGAAGCAAAAATGTCCAGGTAACTGATTCTGTTAAACGCATCTTGAAAGAAAGTGTGGATGCTCGTCAGCTCATTCTGGTGAACATTCAGGTAGGAACCCAGTAACCCGACCAGGGCCGCATAGCACATCAGGACAGGCAGCATGAAGGTGGATGCCAGTACCCGGGTCACAACAAGAAATTTAAACGGGTTCGTGCCGGAAACTTCCATGGCATCTATCTGCTCCGTCACATTCATGGAACCCAGTTCAGCCCCGATATTGGAACCGACTTTCCCGGCGGAATCAGGGCCGTGATCAATGGGGCGAGGGCCCGGATCAGGGCAATGGATATTAAAGAAGGAAGCCAGGAGGTTGCACCAAACTCTGAAAGGGATGGGCGAGATTGTTTTGTAAACACGATACCGGTAATAAAACCAGTCAGCGTAATGATGGCCAGCGAACGGTAACCGATATTATAACATTGCCTCACCAGCTCCTTTATTTCAAAAGGCGGGGAAACAGCTTCTTTGAAAAATCGGATAATAAACCGGCCGATTTCATACAGGCCGGTGAAGAAGAGGGAAATTCTTTTTGTAAAAGGTTCTCTTTTCTCCCCGATCTGAAATGTATTTTTATTATCCCCCATGTAAGGTTACCTGAATATGCAACCTATCGGATTCTGTTTTTTTTTCGGATGATCCATGTTATAACCCGGAATGATAAAGATCATCAAAACGGGTCAACCTGTTCATTTCGTCCTAATTGCTTCAGCCTCCGTATAGCTGAATGAAATCATCATGAAGTCAGCAGGTCATCAAACCGGATTCGCCGACATTTTTTGTTTCAAAACAGCTATCTGTTGTTTGGGTAAAACCGGCTTTTAACGGGATGGTTCCACCAGGTCCCAGAGGTTCCCATACAGGTCCTCAAAAACGGCAACAGTTCCATAGGGTTCCCGGGCGGGTGGTCTCACAAACCGGATTCCTTTTTCCAGCATAGACCTGGTAATCCCGGTAAAAATCATCTGTATGAAGAAATAAAAAAACCCGTCCGCCGGTCTGGTTGCCGACCGCTTTGATCTGTTCCGGATTTGCCGCTTTGGCCAGGAGCAGGGCGCATTGTCCGGATCCCGGCGGTGCGACGAGCACCCAGCGTTTGCTTTCCGATAAAACCGTATCCTCCAACAGGCGGAATCCCAGTTTTTCAGTATAAAAAGCGATGGCTTCATCGTAATCCCTCACCACAAGGGCTATATGTGCAATTAACTGTTTCATCCGGTTCAGGTATTTATTTAAGTTTATTTTTGGCCGGGCAATTTGCCCTCTGCTCCCTTATAACAAATATGTTCAGAACTCCCTTCATGATTTGCTTTGCCGTGTGCGGCCTGCTCCTGACAGCCCGCGGCCAGCAACGGGACACCATCGTATTATACAACGGGCAGGTATTGATCGGGACCGTTCAGTCGGCCATCATGGGCTCCATTTCCATTGATGACATGGATATGAAAATAATCAATATCAAACTGTATAAAATAAGGATCTTAAAAATTAAAGAACCGTTTAAAATTGAGACCATCGGCAAAAAGATCTTGTACGGAACGCTGAATACCACGGGCCGGGAAGGATGGGTTGAGATTCATACAGAATCAGACAGTACGGAATCCATGCCCGTCACGAATATCTTTCAGCTGACTTCTTTAACAAGGAATTTATGGAAACGCATGAACGGGAATATTTCCGCCGGTTTGAGTTTTACCAAATCCAACAATATCGGCCAGGTGAATTTCAGTGCGATGGTTCAGTTATCCAGCAAACTGTTTAATTACCAGCTTTCCTTTGTCGGCATCGGATCCATAGATTCCGGCCGGTTTTCGAGAGACAACGAAAACCTGCTTTTTCTTACCACTTACGAACTGACCAACTCCTGGTTTCTCGTCGGTGGGGGTCAATATCAGCGGAACCTGGAATTATCTTTAAATCACAGGTACCTGGGCATTCTCGGTTTCGGAAACAAATTATTCATAAGAAATAACTGGAGGTTACAGGCATCATCAGGAATCACCTTCTCCCAGGAAAAAAGTACGGCGAATATATACAGCGGACTTTTACTGGATATCCCCCTGATGTTCCAGTTTAATTTTTACCAGTTTCATCATCCGGATATCCAGATCAGCAGTACACAGACCCTGTATTTCAGCATGTCCGAGGCAGGACGGACCCGCTGGGACGGATCCACCAGTTTTTCCTGGCAGCTGATCCGGTATTTTTATCTCACGATCAGTCCCTATACCAATTTCGACAGCAAGCCGCCCGGCAACGGAAGTCAGTTTGACTATGGTCTTGTAGTGGGTATATCTTACAAATTCTGATTCCTGCGCAGCTGCAGCATGGACTTCCCGGAAATGACCGATTTGTCCTGTTTGGTTATGTCGCTGCGGAAGCAAATGCGTCCCGGTGTTTAATCAGAAGCCAGGCATTTTCGCCCCTTCCATTATTTTTCATATGGACCAATGCAAATTCCCCTTTAATTTTTTCCCGTTCAGTCGAAACTTCAATGATCCGTCATTTAGCTGGCGCAGCAGGGATTTTTCTGCTTCTTTTTTTGACGAACATGGATTCCAGGGGTTCATAAGTTCCTTCATCCCAGATAATCACTGTACCCGCCCCATAATTTCCCTCCGTGGTATAATACCTTCAAAATCTTTGTAGTCATAGGGATGATCTTCCACCATCATCGGCCAGACGTTTGTATCCGGGTTAAGCGAGGGCCCTTTAGGGATGGCCCAGCTTTTTAAAACGCCTTCCATCTCCAGGCGGAAATCGTAATGCAGCTCGGGTGGCATCGTGTTTTTGAACAACAAAATGCAGCCCATCCGCTGAGGGATTGCCGCCGGCGGGTTCCGGTGTTTGGTTGAAAATTCTTTTTTTATGATACTCCTTTAATGCCATGATGAAATAATATCTGGAGAACAATAGTTCCGGTCACAGAGATAGTTTTATTTAAATAATAATGACAATTATTCATAATAATTTTATAAGTTGTCAGCCATTTTTTAATCATTTTAAATTCGATCGTTATGCCGGGAGATACACTTCATATAAATAAAAAAGGCAAATTATCAGACTTACGATGCCATCGTAATCGGATCCGGAATCAGCGGAGGCTGGGCTGCCAAGGAATTTTGCGATCATGGCCTGAAAACACTGGTTATCGAGAGGGGAAGAAATGTGGTTCATTTGAAGGATTATCCGACCGCCACATTGAATCCCTGGGACTTTCCCCATCGTGAACAATTGCCTCTTGCTGTAACCGAAAAGAATCCCATCGTAAACCGGTGTTATGCCTTCAATGAAACCTGCGAACATTTTTTTGTAAAGGATGATGAACATCCCGTATATACAGGAAAAACCATTTCGACTGGATCCGGGGATACCAGGTGGGCGGCAAATCCCTGCTCTGGGCCAGGCAAACCCAGACGATGGAGTAAATATGATTTTGAAGGCCCGGCCCGGGACGGTTATGCAGTGGATTGGCCGTTGAGTTATGATGAACTGGCACCCTGGTATACTTATGTGGAGCATTTTGCCGGAATCAGCGGAAACTTTGATGGGCTCGACACGCTGCCGGATGGTGATTTCCTGCCGGCCTGGGAAATGAACTGTGTAGAATCAGCCATCAGTGCAAAGATCAATGCCCATTATAGTGACCGTCATGTGGTGCAGGGCCGGTGCGCACATCTCACTAAACCCAGACCTATTCATCTGCAGCAGGGCCGAAATCCCTGCCAGGCAAGGAGTGAATGTGAAAGGGGTTGTCCTTTTGGCGGATATTTCAGCTCCAATGCCAGCTACGATTCCCTGGGCAGAGAAAACCGGCAATCTCACCATGCGAACCGACAGCGTGGTTCATTCCGTCATTTATGATGAGCAGAAAAAAAGGGCCACGGGTGTACGTGTTATTGATGCCCACACCAAAGCAGGAGACCAGTCTATTACGCCAAAGTGATTTTTGTGAATGCGGCCACGACTGAATTCCAACCTGATTTTACTAAATTCCACTTCAAACCGCTTTCCCAATGGATTGGGTAACGACAGCGGCCTGTTGGGAAAATATATTTGTTTTCATAACTACCGGGGAACAGTAAACGCAGCCTATGATGGTCCGATGGATAAATATTATTATGGCCGACGTCCCACACAGCCCATGATGCCAAATTTCCGAAACGTGCATAAGCAGGAAATGGATTTTTTAACGAGGTTATATGGTATTTTTTGGAGCGGGCCGCGGACAGGGGAAATTTTTCCGGTGACCGGAGAATCCTGGGCGCCGGATTAAAAGAAAATCTTTCAGAAGCCGGTGGCTGGTTTGTTTCTTCGCAGATGCAGGGTGAAACCATTCCCAAGGAAAAAAATCATGTGCGCCTGAGTACAGACAAAAAAGATGCCTGGGGTATTCCGGAACTGGTTGTTTCTGTCGATTACGATGAGAATGACGTGAAATCCATGAAGGATTATCTGGAGCAGACTTCCGAAATGTTATCGCTGGCCGGTTGTAAAGATATTCAGGCAAACGACACGCAAACAGGCGCCCGGACTGGATATCCATGAAATGGGCGGATGCCGGATGGGAAAGGATCCCAAAACTTCCCTGCTGAATAAATACAACCAGTTCCATCTCTGTCCGAATGTATTTGTTACCGACGGAGCGGCGATGATTTCAACAAGCACCCAGAATCCTTCCCTGACTTTTATGGCATTTACCGCACGCGCCGTGGACCATGCGGTTTCAGAATTAAAAAAAGGAAATATTTGAATACCTACGATGCCATCGTAATCGGCTCCGGCATCAGCGGGGGATGGGCAGCAAAAGAACTCTGTGAAGCCGGACTGAAAACACTTGTCCTGGAAAGAGGGCGCAATGTCGTTCACCTCAAAGATTACCCGACGGCCACTCTGGCTCCCTGGGAATTCCCGCACCGTGAACAAATGCCTGAAAAATTCAAAAAGGAAAATCCGCTGATCACCAAAGCGGCAGGATTCAACGAATCCACCCAAGCATTTCTTTATCAAAGATGCGGATCATCCGTATGTGCAGGAAAAACCATTCGACTGGATCCGCGGTTACCAGGTGGGCGGTAAATCACTGATCTGGGGAAGGGCTTGTCCCCGCTGGAGCCGATATGATTTTACGGCACCTGCACGTGACGGATACGGAATAGAATGGCCCATCGGGTATGATGATATTGCACCCTGGTATTCCCATGTGGAGCGGTTTGCCGGTATATGCGGAAATAAGGACGGACTGGAAGCCATGCCCGACGGTGACTACCTGCCACCCTTCGAATTCAATTGTGTTGAAAAAGATCTGCAAAAAAAAATCAGTTCAAAATATAAGGACCGTTTCATGATCCATGGACGATGGGCCCAACTCACGGAAGCCGTGAAATCCATTTGAAACAGGGTAGAGCCGATGCCAGGCCGGGATCTCTGCATGCGGGGATGTCCTTTCGGGGGATATTTCAGTTCCAATTCCTCCACCTTACCATGGGCAGCAGCCACCGGGAACCTCACCGTCCGCCCGCATAGCGTGGTTCATTCCATAATCTTTGATGAAAAGAAAAACAAAGCCACCGGCGTGCGAATCATCGATGCAGTCACCCATGAAACAACAGAATATTTTTCCCGCATCATTTTCATGAATGCTTCTGCGCTGAATACCAACCTGATCTTACTTCATTCTACATCGAATCCGATTTCCCAACGGGCTGGGTAACGATAACGGACTGCTGGGAAAATTTATTTGTCACCAGAATTACCGCGGTTCGGTAGGTGGAAGGATTGCCGGATTCGAGGATACTTATTATTACGGAAGAAAACCTGCAGAATGCATGATGGCCAATTTCCGAAACCTGAAAAAACAGGAGATGGATTTTGTTGGAGGATATATGGCCTTTATGGGTTGTTTCAGAAAGAGAGGGGATGGAACCGATGGCCCGCAGACTAGGAGAGGATTATAAAAAAGCGTTATCGGAAGCCGGTGAATGGGGATGTTATATGTATATGCAGGGAGAAACCATTCCCAAAGGAAACAAACCGGGTGTGGCTCAGCCCGGACAAAAAAGATCGCCTGGGGTATTCCGCTGCTTGGTTACCGATGTGGCCTACGATCATAATGATGAACTGATGATGAAGGATTTTCTTCAGCAGGCATCTGAAACACTTTCGAATGGCGGGGTAAAAGATATCAGCAGTTTGACAATCATTGGGCGCCCGGCAGGGATATTCATGAAATGGGTGGCTGCCGGATGGGAAAGGATCCCAAAACCTCCCTGCTGAATGGCTGGAACCAGTTGCATCATTGTAAGAATGTTTTTGTAACCGACGGGGCCTGTATGACCAGCACGGCCAACCAAAGTCCCTCCATTTTATATATGGCACTTAACGGCCAGGGCGGCCGGATTTGCAGTTAATGAATTGAAAAAACAGAACTTATAAGAAAAATAAAATTGGGTAAGGATTTATGTGAATAAATAGTACATATTAATTTTTAATTAGATGTAAGTATATTATACGATTTTGTCATTAATTTTCCACTGAAATTGGTCTTGGTTAACAACTTTTTTACAAAACCTATCTTCAGTTATGAGCAAAATCACCTTAAAAACATCATTACCGTTTATTATCCTGGTAGGCTTTGCCACTATGGCGCTGTTTGCGCCGTCGTTGGCAATTTTGACGAAGGCAAGTACAGTGGAGCAGATATCGCCTGGATGATCGTCGCTACCGCGCTTGTATTTCCTGATGACACCGGGCCTGGCCTTTTTTTATGGGGGATGGTGAACAGGAAGAATGTGATTTCTACGATGATCAAGAGTCTGATTGCGGCCGGTTTGGTAAGCGTATTCTGGATCGTGGTGGGTTACAGCCTTTGTTTTGGAGAAAGTTTTCACGGCCTGATCGGAAATCCGATGACCCATTTCATGTTTAAAGGAGTGAATTCCGGAAAGCCCTGGGTTTTTATGCCAACGGTTCCGCTCACACTTATTTGCGCTCTTTCAATTAATGTTTGCGATCATTACCCCCGGGTCTGGTGGTGGGGGCTGTTGCCGAACGAATAAAATTTAGCGCATATGTATTGTTCATCCCGCTGTTCAGCATCTTGGTTTATGCGCCCCTGGCACACTGGAGCTGGCATCCGGATGGCCTTCTCGCAAAAATGGGCGCCCTGGATTTTGCCGGGGGAACCGTGGTTCATATTTCTGCCGGTTGTGCCGCATTGGCCGGTGCGATGGTGCTGAAACAAAGGAGAAGCCATATATGAATAAAGAAATTCCACCGGCCAATATTCCTTATGTTTTGATTGGAACCGGTTTACTCTGGTTTGGATGGTTTGGATTTAATGCCGGATCTGCCGGCGCTGCCAACTCTTTCTGTTTCTGCATTTGCCACCACCAACACGGCTGCCGCTGCAGCAGGATTATCCTGGATGTTTTTTGATGTGATCAAAGGTAAAAAACCTTCTGTACTGGGTTTCTGTATCGGTGCCGTTGTAGGGCTGGTTGCCATAACACCCGCAGCCGGATTTGTAGCCATTCCGCAAAGTATATTCATCGGGGTGGTGGCAGCCGTGATTTCCAATACAGCTGTTTACTTCCGTTCAAAAACCAGGGTTGACGATACGCTGGATGTATTTCCCTGCCATGGTATCGGGGGTATTGTAGGCATGCTGATGACGGGCATTTTTGCTACCAAAGCAGTTAACCCGGCCGGCAATAGACGGCTGGTTTTATGGCAACTTTTCATTTTTCTGGACACAGGTCAAAGCCCTTCTGATCGTGGTTCCCTATAGCTTTTATCGTTTCATTCGGAATTTTCAAATTCATCAACTACCTGTTGCCCATCCGTGTCACAAGAAGAAGAAGAGGAAGGCCTGGATGCCAGCCAGCATGCAGAAAAATATATGCAGGGACATTTGTTGGTAACCACCGAAAATGGTGTTACAGGAAAAAGAAGCCTTATCGTTTTAGGTTATCAGGGCGATCAGTCTTAGTTGAATCTCCGGTTGAATAAAAAGCGGGCCTCTGATAAAGGGGGGCCCGCTTTATTATAACAGGAACTGTCGGTATTCCCTTAAATTTGCGGTCGGTAAAAATCGGTGGCGATTGAAATATTTACGGGCCGTTAATAAATACTTCTGGAAATATAAGTGGAGGCTTTTGCTGGGCTTCCTTTTCGTTATTCTTTCCAACTATTTCCGTATACTGGCCCCACAGGTTACCGGTTATGTGGTGAATACGGTGGAAAGGGAGTTGACGGCATGCAGGTACAGGCAAAATCCTCAGAAACCGGTTTCGCAGGAAACACAAATCAGAAACACCGGGAACCGGAAATCGGATACGGCCAACTATGATATCCTGGTTAAAAAATTTATCCGTAAATTAAATTCCAGCGGGCAAAGCATTCGGGCAGAAAGTTGCTATATCAGGCATCACTTTATTGATCCTGGCAATCATCGGCGGCGTATTTATGTTTTTTATGCGGCAGACGATCATCGTCATGAGCCGTCACATTGAGTTTGATCAGAAGAATGAAATATACCGGCATTATCAGCAACTCGATACTTGCTTTTATAAAAGTCACAGTACCGGCGACCTGATGAGCCGGATGTCAGAAGATGTGAGCCGGGTGCGCATGTACACCGGTCCGGCCATTATGTACCTGGTAAACCTCCTGGCCACCATCGGATTCAGCCTGTATTTTATGATACGGAAGGATGCGCTGCTTACACTGTATGTACTCGCACCCCTGCCCATACTGGCGGTGACCATTTACATGGTCAACAACCTGATCCACAGGAAAAGTGAAAGGATACAGGCCTTGCTGAGCAACCTGACCACCAATGCACAGGAATCTTACAGCGGTATCCGGGTGATCAAGTCCTTTGTACAGGAATCTGCCATGCTTCGCTTTTTCAGTTCCAACAGTGAAGAATACCGGAAAAATGCCATCGGCCTGGCCAGGGTGGAAGCCATCTATTTCCCATCCATGGGATTGATCATCGGATTAAGCACCCTGTTGACCATTATGATCGGCGGGATCTATGTGATCCACGGTACACACCACACCGATCTGGGTACCATAACCGAATTCGTGATCTATATTACCATGCTTACCTTCCCGGTAAGCGCCATCGGATGGGTGGCCAGTATGATCCAGCGGGCTTCCGCTTCACAGAAAAGGCTCAATGAATTCCTGGAAACCGGGCCGGTGATCGGCAATATTCCTCAGGCTGTTAAACAACCCCTTAGCGGAAACATTTCGTTTGAACACGTTGATTTTATATATCCGCAAACCGGGATTCATGCGTTGAAGGATTTCAACCTGGAAGTCCGCAAAGGGGAAAAAATAGCTGTCATCGGAAGAACCGGCAGTGGTAAAACCACCCTGGCCCAGTTAATCCTTCGTTTTTACGATCCCACGCATGGCCGGATCCGGATGGATGGGAAAAACCTGCAAAACCTGGACCTGGCCGATTTCAGGAACCAGATCGGATATGTTCCCCAGGATGTATTTTTATTCAGTGATACGGTAACCGGCAATATACTTTTCGGAATGGACCGGAAATCTCCGGCGGAAGCAAAAAAAGCGGCTGAATATGCCAGTATTGACAAGGAAATTTCCCAGTTTTCATCCGGTTATGACACCCTGATCGGTGAAAGAGGGGTTACCTTGAGCGGAGGACAGAAACAAAGAATTTCCATCGCCCGCGCACTGGCCGGCAACCATGAAATCGTGATTTTTGATGACTGCCTCAGCGCGGTGGACGCCCGGACGGAAAAGGAAATCATCACCAATCTCTACAGCTATCTTAAAAACAGAACCGCCTTTATCATTACCCACCGGATTTTCACCCTCTTTGAATTTGACCGGATCGTGGTCCTGGACCAGGGTAAAATGGTGGAAACCGGAACGCATGAAGAACTGCTCGCCAGGAATGGTTATTATACCCGGCTCTACGAACAACAACAAAAATCCGGAGAGGAAGTACAAACGCAGGACTGACGACTGCTGCGTAAAAACACGCGCCAGATACAATTTGGGGAATTTTTTGCCAGTTCCATAACAATATTATATTTGTAGGGGCTTGTTAGATTTTAGAACCAAAAACAATCAAAGTGGCTTACGAGAATAATGACAAAAGGATGGAGAGCGTATACAGCAAACGGATCCGGGCCGGCAAGCGCAGAACTTATTTTTTTGATGTCCGTGCAACACGCAGCAACGATTATTATCTGACGATTACGGAAAGCCGTAAAAAATTTAATGAAGACGGGTATGACCGGCACAAAATCTTCCTGTACAAAGAAGATTTCAATAAATTTATCAAGGCGCTTACCGAAGCCGTGGATTATGTAAAGACCGACCTGATGCCGGATTTTGATTTTGATGCATTCAACCACGATTCCATTTCTGAAAATGGCGAAGCACACCAGGAACTGCATGAGTCCCCGATGGATCCGGTGGTTCAGGTGTCAGAACCAGAGCCCATAAAAAATGAACTGGCGTCCCCTGCTTCTGAACCTTCTTCTTCTTCTTCAGATCACCTGGAGGAAGTTGACAAATGGTAAATTTATAATCAGCTTGATTCAAACCTCCGTATGGAGGTTTTTTTATTTGGGCCCTTCAATAAAATTTGCGGCCCTGCGGGTGATATTGGCCCAGTAAAAATGATCGTAGAACCCGGGAGGCATGGTTGCATCCAGTTCAATAACCCGCAGGATGGCTTCTGCAAAAAAAAGCCAGTCCTGATCCGGGCATATAACCAGTTTACCATTACACAAAGCGGGATCAATGCCAATGGCCCCGTTTTCTGTGGATACCGCATTGAGATTATAAGCCAGCGCTTCAACGAGTTTTGTTTTAATACCCCCGCCGGATACAACCGTATTTAAAAAAACCTGGCAACCGTTCAGGTATAATTCCAGGTTTTCGGCAAATCCCAAAACCAGTACAGACGGGTAGGATGCATGGCGGACAGCTTCCGGAATATCCAGACCCAGGACCAGGATCCGGTAGGGGATACCCTTCGTCTGTAAAATGGGATTTATTTTAAAAAGCAGACTATCCAATGCCTCGCGATTGGGTGCATACCCAAAAGCACCGTTAAATAATAACAGGGGGATATGCCCGGGAATCTGCAGTTGTTCGTGAAGCTGCGACCGGGCAGCCTGCCGTGCTTCCAGGGGCAGGGGTCCGGGTATTTCGGTTCCGAAACTGACCGTCAGGCAGGAAGCCGGATCCAGCCCGAAAGCGGATATTGCATAATTCCTGTCCTCGTCCTGAATAAAAAAATTAAAATCTGCCTGCCGGTGGGTGAATCTTTCATAGTTCCATAAGATGGGCCACCACCATTTCCCCAGGCTCTTCCAGCGTTTCCCTTCCATATTATGGGAATGTACCACGAGGCGTACGCCGCAGAATTTTTTCAGTAAAATACCCAGCCAGCCATAATAAGGATGTTCCAGGATCAGGTGGGTCGGCTTTTTTTTCACGAATCTGTTTTCTGACCGTAAAAAAAATGAACGGATTGAAATACCTGGTGCGGGCATTGGGAAGGATATTCACAACTCATATCCGACTGCAGCATCCGGCTGATTTTTCCTTGTAGTAATGACCGTCACCTGGTGATGCCTGGAAAAATATTTATAGAAAAGGGCAATCCCTTTTTGCCCTCCGGATCTTGCAGGAAGGAAAGGGTAAGAAACCAGGGAGATTATATTCATAATTAAAAACCTGAATCCTGATGCCCGGGGCCCAAGGATTTTGTCGAATTCCGCCGTTTACAGTCAGCCGCTTATTATTTTTTCAGTTCATTTTATTACTCAATAATTTCATCCTAGGCGTTAAGCGACAGGCCTTACATCTTTCTTCGGAAAAATCCCCAGCACCTGCAAAGCCGCAGCGATCAACAGTAAATAAGTAATGATGGCGGCCCATATACTAAGCCGGTTACCCATAACGTAATGATTTGGGTTCGAACCGGAATTCAATGGTATGGTCCCCCGCAGGAACCGCCATACCGCGTAATACATAATCCACTTTACAGTAGGGAGCCGGATTCCCGTCTATGAAAGCATTCCAGCCCTTGTCATAATAGATTTCACTGAAAACAACAAACTGGTTGGTTTTCGATTTGAAATGGTAAGAAATCTTATCATTCAGGTTTTCGACCAGGCTGACAACGGCAGAACTGTCCCGCACCGGCATGAAAGGAATTTTATCCTTATAGATATTTTCAACAATGGCCGTATCGCGCAGATTCACACTGTCCAGGGCTGCCATTTCCTGATCGGCATTATTTACAAAATGAATGGCAGATACCAGCCAGCAGGAACCAAATGCACCGGGATTCAACACAGCCACCTCCTTGCCATCCGGTCCTTTCCGGATAAAATATTTTGTATTGAGCATATTATAGACCATCGGATTGCCTTTGGACAGCTGGCGTTCAATTAAATCATTGTACAAAGCAAGTTTGGCAGGATGGTATCCGCCCACTGAATTATGGTAATAAGAAGCCCGTGAATCGGAAAATGGATCCCCTCCGGTTGACATATCCAATACCCGGAAGTTTTTTTCAGGATCAGCATTAATCTGGTTAGTCTGCATCCGACGGAGCAAAAGAGGCTTCAATATTTTCCGGCTCCGATATAACTGTCTTCACTCAGATATTTTTTGCCTTCTGCCAGCAAATCATAAGAGCTGAGAAGCAAGCAAGTCCGGCAAGTAAAACGGGTGATTTGATTTTTCCCCGGAAATAAAACCAGCAAAGCGCAGCGGCCAGTAAAACAAAAATAATACTGCGGATCAGGTCTGCCTGAAAAATTCCTTTGCGATCCTCGTGCAGGGCCGACATCCAGCCATTGACAACCTGGTTGGCCTGTTGCTGCATTTCCGGCGTAGGTTGTTTACCCTGGGCCATGTTGCTGTATAATATTTGAAACAAAATTATTCTTTTACCCGGCTGTCGGCATCCGATTTAAAATCACTCATCAAAAAAATCAGCAGACTCAGTAAAACCAGACCTCCGGATATATATAAACGTTTTTGAATTTCTTTAAAAGGATATCCTTTTTCCTTCAGAAGAATCGATGAATTCCTGCAAACCCAGGACAGCCAGCAAGGCAAAACCAAGTTGAGGCATCACAAGGGCCATGGAAGGTGCTCGGAATTTACTGTAAAAGGGCAGATGATCAAACAGAAAGTAATTGAAGAAAGCACAGATGCCTTCCCCAGGCAAGCACAATACCTGCAAGACATACTGATAATATCCACCATTTATGCCAGCTCCTGACATACACCATACCCAGGATAAATAAAAAACAGATCACGGCACCCAGATAAACGGGCCCGGCAGTAAATGGCTGGTCACCCCAGTACGCATTGGCATTTGCAATGGCCAATGCATTATCTTCCGGAACGCCTACTTCGGATAATTTGTCAGCAAATTTTGAATTTCCTGTAATTTCCTTTCCGGAATAACCGCCGCCCTGCATGCCCGGTACAAAAAGCGTAAGTGTTTCTGAAATTCCATAACTCCAGGAAAACGCATAATCCTTGTTCAGTCCTCCCATTGTTTTATTTTTTGCATCTGCATGCGTTAACTGGGATTTTCCTCCCCGCATGGTTTCATTTGCTATATTCCCTAGTAGGCAAAAGGGTATAATGCAAAGTTTAGCAATCCAACGAGCAGTGAAAATGCAAAAAGGGAATAGGCAATCTAAGAAGTGTTTATATTCCCTGATTCTTCCAGTTGGTGACCAGGTAAACAATGGCAATGATGCCTGATGATTAACCTCGTGTAATAAACAATCTGTAAATGCTGTATACTTACTTCCAGGCTGAAAAAAATGGTCATAAGGGTTGTTCCGCCCAGATATTTCCCCCGGAGAATCAGCAAGACCCCTGCAATGACTGCGGGCATATAACCGATAGCGATCAATTCCGTATCATGACCCACTGACAACCAAAATCGGATTAAAAGTGGCAAAGGCATATGCAAATGATCCCAGCAAAGAAACCAGCAGGCTCAATCCAAATACCTGAGTCAGAATATAAAAACATACGCAGGCACTAAAAAAAAAACAGATCGGTTTTAACGGTGTATTCCCTAAAAAAAATATATGATTCAGCTAGTTGATACTTACAGGGGAAGTACCTTCTATAGCAATATTATAAGCCGGCATCCCCCCGAACATGGATTCGGTCCATAAGGGCCAGTGCCCGTTTTTTTCTTTATAATCATTAGACTGTTTCGCCATGCCCGTATACCCCTGCACGTCTGCCTGCCGGAGCACTTTACCTTCCAGCGCGGTCTTATTATAGGCAACAGAAACAACGAGGAAAACAACAATCGCAATAACATGCGGCAACGCTTTCTTCAGAAGTGGTGAATTCATACTATTGAAACTGGTTAATCAGACAAAATAATGCTATTTTAATGCAGAAATTTGGATTTTTGAACTATGGCTTTCTTTAGAATGCTCCATCGCGCGGCTTTCATTTGCAATATATGTTTCCTGCTGGCCATCTGGATTCTTTGGTACAAACATCCTGTAAATCCGGGGCTGACTTCCCTGCTGCTGGTGATGGGATTTTTTGTTTCCGTTGTTTTGAATATTGTAGTTAATTTCTGGCTGCTTTTTCTCAGATTATCCCGAAAACCACTGGAAGAAATTCCCCCCCGCTGGCTGATTATTTTAAACGGAGGCTTCCTGGCAGTCCAGCTGATTTTATTATTTAAATGATCAGAGAAATTCCGGATAACAAACCCACCAGATGAGTTATGAGTTATGAGTTATGAATTATGAATTATGAATTTAGATTTAATTTAGCTTCCAATATAAATTGCGTTAGCGTTAGCGTTAGGCGTTAGGCGTTAGGCGTTAAGCGTTAGGCGTTCAACCGTTACGCGTTAACCGTTAACCTGATCTCCATAATATAATCATCCATATAATACCCACCGCCGATATCGAGCCTTTCTTCCCGCAGGATTGAAAATCCCATATTTTCATAGAAACCCCTGGCTTTGTTGTGGCGGTTCACATTCAGCTGCAGAAATTCTCCCCCTGCCGCTTTAACCCGGTACAATACATCCATCAACAGCCATTTTCCCAGGCCCCTTCCCTGCAGGCGGGTGTCCAGGTAAATTTTATGGAGTTTGTAAATACTGCCCGGAGCAAGCCGGGAATACGAAGCATATCCCGCTGCCTTACCTTGATAATAAATAACCAGAAACTGATGTCCCGAGTTCATCTCGGCCGAAAGGATATCCTCACGATACATCATATGCATCATATAGTCTATCTGTTCGGGAACAAATTTCCCGGTAAGTAGCCGGGAAGATCCGATTCGCCAGTTCAAGTACCTGCCATAAATCTTTCTTTGATGCTACCCGCACTTCAATACCCGGAATAAATGGTTCCATTTCGCATACAATATTTTAAAAATATTATTTTCGATTTATAACATTCCACCTGTTAAAATTGTAAATATAAAAAACAGTATATGGAAAAAAGAAGTTTGGGTAAGTCGGAAATCCGGGTATCCCCGTTTGCATTGGGAGGTAATGTTTTTGGTTGGACAGTGGACCGGTCCGGAGCATTCGAAATACTGGATGAATTTACAAAGGCAGGCTTCCAGTTAATTGATACAGCCGATGTGTATTCCACCTGGGCTCCAGGCAATGCGGGCGGAGAATCCGAAACCCTGATCGGGGAATGGCTCAGGAAACGAAGTAACCGGGAAGACGTGGTGATCGCCACCAAAGTTGGCAAACCCATGGGACCGGGGAAAACGGGCCTTTCCCGAAAATACATCCGGCAGGCCGTGGAAGATTCCCTGAAGAGACTGCAGACAGATTATATCGATTTATACCAGTCGCATGATGATGATCCGCAAACCCCGATGGAAGAAACCCTGGAAACATTTACAAGTCTCATCAAAGAAGGAAAGATAAGAGCCATCGGTGCTTCCAATTTTTCAGCAGAGCGGCTCGCCAGAGCTCTGGAAATCAGCAAAACAAACGGGTATGCCCGTTATGAAACCCTGCAACCACCCTATAATCTGTACGACCGCAGTATTGAAACCGATCTTCAGCCACTATGTGTAAAGGAAGGTATCGGTATCATTTCCTATTATAGCCTGGCCAGTGGATTTCTGACAGGTAAGTACCGGACAGAAGCGGATCTGAAGAAAAGTGTACGTGGCCGGGGCATTGGGAAATACCTGGACGAAAAAGGAAAGAAGATATTGAATGCACTGGATGAAGTTTCGGCAAAATACCAGGCTTCTCCTGCCAGTATCGCGCTGGCCTGGCTTATGAGCCGCCCCGCCGTGGTGGCTCCCATTGCCAGTGCAACCAGTGTGGCGCAGTTAAAGGATTTGCTGAAAGCCGTGGAAATAAAGCTGGATGCGGAATCGCTCCGGATTTTGTCGATGGAAAAGGAGGCGGTTCAGGTTTCTTGAGCATTGGCCGTTGGTCGTTGGCCGTTGCGATTTTCCGTTGGTTTCCGGCTTTAGGTTGAAAAACTAACATTCCGGGAGGCTGAGCGGTATATGCACGGCGAGTCCTCCATCCGCAGTTTCTTTGTATTTGCTATTCATATCCAGGGCGGTATCCCACATCGTTTGGATCACAGCGTCCAGGGAGACTTTAGCGAAATCAGGCATACTCTGTAAAGCCAGCTGGGAGGCCGTGATGGCTTTGATGGCTCCCATGGTGTTGCGTTCAATACAGGGCACCTGAACCAGCCCCCCGATGGGATCGCAGGTGAGGCCCAGGTGGTGCTCCATGGCAATCTCAGCGGCCATCAATGCCTGCCGCTGCGTACCGCCCATACTTTCCGTTAAAGCTCCGGCTGCCATCGCAGAAGAAACCCCGATTTCTGCCTGGCATCCCCCCATGGCGGCAGACAGGGTAGCGCCCTTTTTAAAAATACTCCCGATTTCAGCCGCCGTTAAAAGGAAAGAAACAATTTTCTCCTCCCGGTATGCTTCCGTAAAACAAATGAAATACTGCAAAACGGCCGGAATCACACCGGCTGCCCCATTGGTGGGGGCAGTGACTACTTTACCGAAAGATGCATTTTCTTCGTTTACCGCAAGGGCAAAACAACTGACCCAGTCCAGGATGTATTGAAAATCCTTTCCGCCCGCCCGGATCGCCTGTACCCAACCCCGATAGTCTGAATAGGTTCTTCCCTTCATGAGTTTTTTATTCAGGGCAGCAGCCCGCCGGCTGACCTGCAATCCACCGGGTAAAACACCTTCCGTATGGCAACCCTTATACATGCATTCCCGCATCACGTTCCAGATGGTTCCCAGTTGATTTTTTATTTCAGACTCTTCCCGCCATACCTGTTCGTTTTCCATAACCACTTCATGAATCAGAAGTCCGGTTTTCATGCACCAGTGCAGCAAATTGCCGGCTGTATCAATAGGGAACGGAAGTTGCACTGTTATTTTCTCAGAAGTCCCATCCGTTTCCCGTTCAATAAACCCGCCGCCGATGGAATAATAGGTTTCAGTTATGGGCGCATGCGAAGTGAAATCTGCCAGAAAGCTGAGGGCATTGGGATGATAGGGAAGGGATTCCTTATAGTGGAATTCAATATCGTTTGAAGGATCAAAGGCAAAGTCCAGACCGGGTGCCAGGAATTTTTTTTTTCTGATATTTTCAATGACCGATGGAATCACCGAAGTGTTGATTGCAACCGGGTCATAACCGGCGAGCCCCAGCTGGACGGCAATATCGGTTCCATGACCCCTGCCTGTTTTCGCCAGGGATCCGTATAAAAGAACCCGTATATGACTGATTTGGGATAACAAACCCTGTTCCGTCAGGGACCGGATAAAATCCTGGCCGGCACGCCAGGGACCTAAAGTATGAGAGCTGGAAGGGCCGACCCCAATTTTGAAAATATCAAAGACCGAAATGGATTCGTAAGGCAAGAAAATAGTTTCGGTAAAATTACAATAAAAAAACCCTGAACTTTTGTTCAGGGTCGGTTTAGCAGTCAGTGTCTGGTTACGGCACTTGGAATAAAAATATAAGCCTTGTTCAGTAAGACAGCCTGTTAACCTGAAACGCTGCAGGAATTTATTTTTTTTCAATTTCCCCCTGTTTTCTCTTCCGGGACAGCAATTCGGTATATCGCTGCTCATTCTGTTCCCACCTTAATTTCCGGGAGAAAATGGCAATGAAAACGACGATGAGCAGGAGTGCCAGCAACAGGACGCCGGGGCTGAATTCAGAGGTACTGCTCATCATGGCAGCCCTTTTATACCACCCTGAAAAAAAATTGAGTGCAATAGGGATCACAAACAGGAGCGCCAGCGGAATACCGAGAAGAAATTGCCGGAACAGGCGCTTTTGCTTATCCCGGTTTGCTTTCCAGTAAATTATAAAGGCTTCCTCTTTTTCACTGAGCATGGGTAACCAGATTAAAAATTGCTTCGGAAAGGAAATATTGAACAAAAATTGAGGTTTCCGGAGGTATATGGTTAGTTTTCAATATTTTAATTTAATTTTCATATAATTATTCAGCTGAATTAGCGTTCGTTTATAACATTAAACAAATCCATTGGCTTTGAAAATACCCCTGTTGATCGCTGAGTACTTATACAAGAACCGGAAGATGGCCCTTCCTGGTCTGGGCATCTTTACCCTGGATAAGTCTGTTGTACTTCCTGAAGAGAACGATCGGGCCCTGCTTTCCATGCCCAATGCGGTGCAGTTTCAAAATGCAAATATAGCCTCGGCCGACAAAGAGCTGATCAGTTTTATTTGTGAGCAGACGGGTAAGATACGGCCCCTGGCTATTTCGGACCTGGATTCCTACCTGAACCTGGGAACAGAAATGCTGAATATCGGCAAACCCTTTCACCTGGAAGGGATCGGAATGATTACCAAAAACAAAGCAGGTAAATTTGACTTTACACCCGGAGAATATACCCTGATCCGTGAAAACACGGCTGCCCCTGAACATGGAAAGAAAAAATTGTATGTCCAGGATAAAAAACAGGTGAATATCCCGTCGGCCATCCAGAACAGAAGCATGCTGCGATTACTGGCAGTGGTCGGGGCCCTGGCCATTGTGGGATGGGGCGGTTGGATCATGTATAAAAAAAATAACCCGGCCACATCAGAAAAACTGACTGATACAGCTACCGTAATTCAGGAACCACCATCCTTGGCAAACGATTCCGGCACGGCAAAAACCACCCCCCATGATTCTGTTAAGAAGAATCCGACCGGCATCGCCAATCCGTCGGCCGACAACGGACAGCCATCAAACAATTATAAATTCATCATCCTGTCCACCTACAATAAACCTCATGCCCTCCGCCGGTATAACCAGCTTTCTTCCTTCGATCTGAAAGTACATCTGTACCAGAAAGACTCCAGCTTTTTCAAAGTGTATTTTCAATTTCCGGCCATGGCCAGAGATACAAGCCATATTAAAGATTCTCTTCGCAGGGTATATGCAGCCAATGTTACCATTGAACCTTAAATTCCTGCCGGTTAAAATTCTTTTTCCTTCATTGGATTTTACTAACTTGAATTCAATTTAAAAGATTGAATATGCATCCCATTGTTTTGCCATCATTAAAGAAATTTTCTGTTTTATCCGTATCATTTTTATTGGCAGCTGAATTATTGTCTGCCCAGGCAGGAAAAGGAGATCCCACACTGACGGAATTTTATTCACCTGTTCCGAAAATAGTCACACCCGGAAAAACGGATGCGGAGCCACCCAGCGACGCCATCGTTTTATTTGACGGCAACAACCTGGATTTATGGCGGGCTGAAGGTCCCGATACCAGCAAAGCGGCAGGCTGGAAAGTGCACGATCATATCATGACAGTTGATAAAAAAGCAAAAGGCATTCTTACCCGGCAAAAATTTGTTGACTACCAGCTGCATGCTGAATTCAGGATTCCGGAAAACATCACCGGTTCCGGGCAGGCAAGGGGAAACAGCGGAATTTTTCTTGCCTGTATTTCTGATAGCGGGGCAGATGTGGGATATGAATTACAGGTGCTTGACAATTATAATAATACCACTTATGTGAATGGACAGGTCGGCAGTATTTACAAACAAAGTGTTCCCCTGGCCAACCCTAGCCGTAAACCGGGTGAATGGCAAAACTATGAAGTGATATGGACGGCCCCCCGTTTCAAAGCCGATGGCAGCCTGGATTCCCCCGCCCGCGTAACCGTTTTTTTGAATGGAGTGCTTGTGCAAAATAACTATATACTGAAGGGCCTTACCCAATATATCGGGCAACCGTATTATAAGAGTCACGGGGCAGCACCCATCAAACTGCAGGCCCATGGCGATCCCAGCGAACCCATCAGCTTCCGCAATATCTGGCTGAGACCGTTGTGAGTTATGGGTGTATGAGTTATGAGTTATGAATTATGAATTCATAATGAACGTGAACGTTTTTCGCGGATTGTATATCGTGTACATATCAACGTTCCATACCTAACCCATCACTCATAACCCATCACTCATCACTCATAACTCATAACTCATAACTCATAACTCATAACTCATAACTCATAACTCTAAAGACGCTGCTTACTTCGAAACATACACTGCCCCGTCGGACAGTTGTTTCAGCAGCATCATATTTTTATTTTGAAGGATTTCCTGCAGGCCGGGCATTTCCGGGTTATCCAGGTCCCGGAACCAGACCAGGTAGGACTTTGGTATGGAATAGTATTGCTGTACCCTGGATGGAAAGGCAGAAAAAGGCAGCTGGCGGGCGGTAAGCCCGGTAATAAAATAAACCGCTTCCCCGGCATTTGAATAAATGGGTATGCCCTGGTCAAATCCCGATTTATTTTTTTCAACATACTGTACAATCTCCGACTGAACAAAGGGATCTTCCCGGTAACCCGGTACGCCGGCATCTTTCACGCCGTCGTAATATTCATAATCCGCCGCTAACTGGATATTCAGGAACCAGGCAGCGATCAATAAAAAAGAAATACCGCTTACCCATTTCAGCCGGTATGTCGTTTTAGACATATAACCGGGCACCCACCAACTCAGGCTCCATAACAACGGTATGAACATCGGCGATAACAAACGGCTGGTAAATTGTTCATAACGGGTAAGGGTAGATGTAAATAACATAAAAACGCAATACATCCATCCGGTAACCGCGATCACGTATTCAAATCCGTATTCTGTTTTTTTAAGCCGGCGGGTAAACAGAACGACCAGTGAAAAAACAAGCAGTACCAGACCTGTCAGCAATACTGCCAGCGCGGGCCTCCTGTCAATCAGGAGCCAGTCGCTGGGCACCCCGCCAAAATATTCCATGATTTTCAGGATCCCGTTATCATTCTTCGGACGCATCCCCATGGCCAGACCGGTAAGCAGGAAATTCCGGATGATATTGACCAGGAACAGTGAGCATGGAGAGGCTACCAAAAACCAGGCAATGGATCATCCGCCTGCGCTTAGGCAGTTCCGGGTAAAACATCACCAGGCCTGCCCCTGTAAGGACCAGGAAAACACCGGCATATCTTGTTAAACAGGCAAAAGCACAGACCATCGCGGAAATCAAAAGCCAACGGGCCGTCAGCAGCCTGAGATAATTGGATATACTGATGATAAATAAAAGGATCAGCAGGAGAAACAGGGTTTCAGACCAAAGCAGGGAATAGACTTCCTGCAGCGCCGGGCTGAATAAAATACAACAAAGTAAAATCCGCTTATACCAGCCGGAATAAAAGCGAAATCCATTCATAATTCCGCCACTCACATAAAGCAGTAAACCAAATAAAATTCCATTCAGAACAGGAGCAAATTGGAGGGGATCCAGACGCGTGAAAAACGACATGGATGGTTAAAAAAAATGGATATGCTATAGGAAAATCATTGACCGGAAGATTTTCGAATGAGATAAATCCCTTTCCTTCCGCCATATGCCGGGCGGCGCTGAGATAGGTTACTGAGTCCGGGGAAACACCGATACCACTGTGTTTTGAAAAAATCTGGATCAGGACAAAACCGGCTGTGGCGGCAATCAGGGAATCCATGTTGCCTGAAATGGAAAATAAACGCGACTTTACTTTCATGTGTTAAATCGAAGATATAGGATTTATGATAGTTCATTTGAATTCGATGGATTAATTTCAATTTTTGTTCCAGACCGACTATTGATGAACAGATTTTTTTTTCTCGCGCTGACTGTCTTTGGTGTGGCACCTGTAAGGGCCCAGATTTTTGGAGGAACACCTCCTTCTATCCGGTGGAAACGATCTGCAAACGGTTCCCGCGAAAATCATTTATCCGCCGGGCCTGGATTCGGAAGCCCGCGAGGTGGCTTATCTGGTTTCCCATCTGAGCCAGACCACATTGTCCACGATTGGAAACCGGCAAAAACCTATCGATATTGTTTTTCACAACCTGACAACCGTGCCCAATGGCTATGTGCAGCTGGCACCCTTCCGGAGTGAATTTCAGCTTACCCCTTCACAAAACAGTTTTGAACTGGGAAGCCTTCCCTGGAACCAGACCCTGGCCATTCATGAATACCGGCACGTACAGCAATACAATAATTTTCGTGTAGGCCTTTCCAAAGTATTTTATATACTGGCGGGGCAGGATGGTCTTGCGTTTGCCAATAATCTTTCCGTACCCAACTGGTTCTGGGAAGGAGATGCGGTTTACCAGGAAACCCTGGTCAGCCGGCAGGGCAGGGGCAGGCTTCCGCTTGTTTCTCACAGGATTTGAATCGCTCTGGCTCTCACAAAAGAATTACTCCTGGATGAAAATCCGGAATGGTTCTTACCGGGATTATGTTCCCGATCATTATCCGCTGGGTTATATGATGGTGGCTTAGGGCAGGGAAAAATACGGAGATGATTTCTGGGCCCGGACCGCTGTGGATGCAGCGGCTTTTAAAGGTTTTTTCTACCCGTTTCAAAAAGCCATAAAAAAAAATGCAGGTATCACCTATGATTCATTCCGTACAGCCGCGCCTGGATTATTTTCAAAGGCAGCTCCCGAAAAAGCATATTCCGGCACAGCTGCGAGATATGGAAAAGGGTCACCTCATTTTGTTGCGGACGAATTGTTTCCGCAATTCACCGACAGCAACCAGCTCGTTTTCCTGAATAGCAGTTACCGGCTTCCACCGGCATTTGTTAAACAGGAAGCCGGCAAAGAAAAACAGTACCGCATTAAATTCCGGTCAGTGTACCCTGGATGATGCCTTTTCTTACCGCAACCATAAAATCGTCTATACCGCATACGAACCAGATCTGCGTTGGGGATGGCGTGACTACTCAGTTATCCGCCTTCTGAATCTGGATACAAAAAAAGATATCCCGGCATTACCCATAAAACAAAATATTTTTCACCTGATATATCTCCCGATGGCAACGAATCGTCGTGGCTGTTAATCTGAGCCCGGGCCGGAAATGTTTTCTGGATATCCTGGACATCCTTTCAGGAAGGATTTTATAGCGTATTCCAAACCCGACCGGCTGGTGTATACCTATCCAAAATTTTATAACCAGACAGCCTCCTGGTAGCCGCAGTGAGAAATAAAAAAGGCCAGATGTGCTCTGATGCAGATCGAAATCCGAACGGGAAGTCAGCAGTTATTGGTAGACTGGTCGATGGACGTGATTGGATATATTTCTGTTGAACAATAACCAGTGTTCTCTTTACCCGACTTTGCACGGGGAAGGACCAGGGATTTTGCTGCAGTGATGGCCGGGTTTACCGTTTGAGCGCGGATGCCCGAGACAGGCAATTACCAGTTGTGCCGGTGGATATGGGAAAATAGCATGGAATCAGCTTCACCAGCGCCGGATTATCGTTTACAGGTTTCCGGTAGCAGAACGTATTCCGCAGAGAACCCGAAATCTTGAGCCCATTGCTGATACGGCAGAAAAACATGAAGTATATGCCCTGGATCATCCGCCATATCAGATTCCGTTTCCCGATTCCCGATACCGCTTTTCCTATTAAAGACTTACCGCTGCTTTTACACATCCATTTAATTTTCACAGCTGGAGACCCTATATCAATGAACCGGATTATACATTCGCCCTGCTCGGTCAGAATGTATTGAACAGTTTTCAGTCGGAAATTTACATCGGCTATAACAGTAATGAACAGTATAAAAAAGCCGGGAATGGATTTTACCTATGGCGGTTTATTCCCCTTTATCAATATCGGGACGGAATACCTGATCGACCGTAATGGTTATTTCAATGCGCAAAAAATATATTGGAATGAGTTGCTTGAGTTATGCCGGGATTTCCGTTCCACTGAATCTGAGCCGGGGCCGGTGGCTGACCAGCCTGGAAGGGGGCGTTAATCTTTACTTATCACCAGCAATATTTTCCGGCGCCCTATAAAGACAGTATCAGGAATACAAATTATCTGAGCATTGATCCGCAAGTTCTTTTCACGCATCAGCTCCAGGCGGGCAGGATGCAGATATATCCTTCATTTGCCCAGACCCTGCTGATACAATATAACCGGGCGATTTCGAACATTTCAGGAAATCAGTTTCTGACTTCAGCAAACTTTTATTTCCCCGGCCTGGCACAACGCACAGTCTTGTTTTTAAAGCAGCCATTCAGCAGCGTGATTCATTAAACCAGGTCAGGTTTACCAACAGTTTTCCCTTCTCCCGAGGATATTCCGGCCGAAAATTTTTACCGGATGTACGGTTTCGGTATCAATTATAATTTCCCACTGGTATATCCTGACTGGGGTTTTGCAAACCTGGTTTATTTTTTAAGGATCCGTGCCAATGCATTTTATGATTATACCGGCGTTCCTCTTTATGCCGCTAATGGTCCCGGTGTGCAGTCCCAATACCGGTCTGCCGGCCTGGAAATATATCTGGATACCAAATGGTGGAACCAGCTTCCCCTGAGTTTTGGCATCCGCTACAGCCGTCTCCTGGATCCGGACTATGAAGGAAGGGGGCCAAACCAGTGGGAACTCATCCTGCCCCTGAATATACTGGACAAGGGTTACAGCAGCCATATATCCAATCCTGTAGAAAGATCATCTGCATCACCCCGGAACTTCTTAATTTTGCGCGCTTCCGGAGAAAACTGATCCGGACCCTCAGTATGAAGTACACATCAGAAATTGAGAAAAGAAGAACATTTGCCATCATATCCCATCCGGATGCAGGGAAAACGACATTGACGGAAAAATTTTTGTTATTCGGTGGCGCCATTCAAACTGCCGGCGCCGTTAAAAGCAATAAGATCCGAAAACACGCCACCAGCGATTTTATGGAAATTGAACGGCAACGCGGAATATCCGTTGCCACATCCGTGATGAGCTTTCAGTACAAGAACATGCTCATCAATCTGCTGGATACGCCAGGCCATAAGGACTTTGCAGAAGATACTTATCGGACCCTTACGGCCGTCGACAGCGTGATCCTGGTAATCGACAGTGTGAACGGGGTGGAAGAACAAACCCGGAAACTGACGGAGGTATGCCGGATGCGCGATACGCCCATTATTGTATTTATAAATAAAATGGACCGGGACGGAAAAAATCGTTTCGAACTGATGGAAGAAATTGAAAAGGAATTAAAAATCAAACTGCATCCCCTGACCTGGCCCATCAACAGCGGCAAGGATTTTAAAGGTGTATACAACCTGCACGATAAAAACCTGATCTTGTTTACAGCCAATACCAAAGCCATCTGATGAAGATGTAGTACAGATCGGAGATCTGAAGGATATCTTGCTGGATGAAAAGCTCGGGGAAAAAGATGCAGCCATACTGCGTGAAGATGTGGAACTGGTGGATGGCGTATACGGACCGTTTCAACGTGGATGAATACTTAAGCGGGAAAATTGCCCCGGTATTTTTCGGATCGGCCATCAATAATTTCGGCGTCAGCGAAATGCTGGATAGTTTTATCCGGATTGCCCCGGTGCCCCAGTGCAGGCCCACAACGACGGTATGATTTGTCCCGGAAGATGAAAAACTAAGCGGTTTTGTTTTCAAGATACATGCAAACCTCGACCCCCGGCACCGCGACCGGATCGCGTTTATCCGCGTATGCAGCGGAAAATTCGAGCGCAATAAATATTTTCACCACGTCCGCCTGAATAAAGATGTCCGTTTCAGCAATCCCTATAGTTTCCTGGCCCGTGACAAAGATGTGATTGAGGAGGCGTATCCCGGAGATGTGGTCGGCCTTTTTGATACCGGGAATTTTAAAATCGGCGATACGCTGACGGAGGGAGCCGATTTTTATTTCACGGGAATCCCGTCCTTTTCACCGGAAATATTTAAAGAAGTGCAGAACAAGGATCCCGATGAAAACCAAACAGCTGGAAAAGGGATTGCTGCAATTGACAGATGAAGGCGTGGCGCAGCTTTTCACCCAGTTCGGAGGGAATAAAAAAATCATCGGATGCGTGGGTGAATTGCAATTTGAAGTTATTCAATACCGGCTTATTGCATGAATATTCGGCATCAGTCCAGTTCAATACCCTGCCATTTTTCAAAGCCTGCTGGATTACAAGCAAGGATGAGAAGAAATTGCTGGATTTTGCCCGGTTCAAACAAAATAATATTGCCGAAGATAAAGACGGGCAGATGGTTTATCTGGCACAAAGTGAATGGTTCCTGAAAACGGAAATCAGTAATAACCCGGAGATTAACGTTTCACTATACTTCGGAGATACATAAGTAATTTGAAAATTTGGAGATTTGAAAATTTGGAAATCATTTTCAATTTTCCATCCCGCCGCAAGCGTGACAGATTTCCAAATTACTTCAGCCTGATTCCCGTATAATTGTGCGGACTGATCTTCTTCAGTTCCTTTTTAACGACGGCCGCAATATCCAGTCCATCAATGAACTCATGCATGGTCTCGCCGGGTGATGCCATTTTTACCACGGGTAAGTTCTTTAAGTGCCTCATAGGGTTTTGGATAGTCTTCTCTTCGTAAAATGGTCTGAATGGCTTCTGCCACAACAGCCCAGTTATTTTCCAGGTCCAGATCAGTTTATCTTTATTCAATACCAATTTGGCAAGACCCTTTTCAATGGATTTAAGAGCCAGAATATTGAATGAGAAAACGGAACACCGATACTGCGAAGTGTTGTGGAATCCGTGAGGTCACGCTGCAGGCGTGAAACCGGGAGTTTGGAGACAGGTATTCGAATAACCGCATTGGCGATACCAAGATTTCCTTCAGCATTTTCAAAATCGATGGGGTTCACTTTATGCGGCATGGCAGAGGAGCCGATTTCTCCTTCTTTGATTTGTTGTTTAAATAATCCATGGAAATATAGGTCCACAGATCCCTGCAGAAATCGATGAGGATGGTGTTGATGCTTTTCATACAATCGAACTGTGCAGCGAGCATATCGTAGTGTTCTATCTGCGTGGTAATTGCTGGCGTTTCAGTCCCAGTTTTTTCTCGACAAATTCATTTCCCAGTCTTGATCCAGTCCCGTTTGGAAAGGCTACAAAATGCGCATTGAAATTTCCCGTTGCCCCTCCAAATTTTGCCGTGAAAGGTATCTGAATCAGCAGCTCCACCTGGTTTTCCAGTCTTTCCACAAAGACCATGATTTCCTTGCCCAGCGTCGTGGGTGAAGCCGCCTGTCCATGGGTGCGGGCGAGCATGGGTGTATTGCGCCATGGTTGGCCATGAGCAGGTCAGCTGTTTTTTCAGATTTAAAATAAAGGGCAGGTATTCAATTTCAACGGCGTGTTTCCAAAGCAGGGGAATGGCCGTATTGTTAATGTCCTGGGAAGTCAGACCGAAATGAATCCACTCGCGGGTATCTCCGGATCCTTGGTCTGATCCAGCCTCGACTTTTCAAAAAATATTCTACGGCTTTCACATCGTGGTTGGTAGTTTTTTCTATTTTTTTAATTTCCAGAGCATCTTCAAGGCTGAAATTTTCCAGCGGCAGTAAGCAGATGTTTTTGGTATGTGGCAGCTGAAATGGTGAAAAATTTTTTTTCTGAAAGAAAGATAAAATAGGCGATCTCCACTTCTACGCGGTATTTGATCAGGGCATATTCAGAGAAATATTCTCCCAGATGCTGCAATTGGCTGCGGTATCTTCCGTCCAGCGGTGAAATGGCTGTCAATGTGTGAAGTTCCATATACTCTTTTGCAAATAGGGATTATTCGGCTGCCTTGCCTACTTTTGCTGCCAAAATTAAACTAATCGCGTTGGACAGAAAAATAAGGGTAGGTGCCGTGAGCTATCTGAATACCAAACCACTTTTATACGGAATTGAAAATTCCCCGGTCATTCAGGAAATTTCCCTTGTAACTGAGCATCCGGCCCGGATTGCTGATATGCTGCTGAAAGATGAAATCGATATCGGCCTGGTACCCGTAGCGATCATTCCCCAAATGAAAGAATACCATATCTATACCCGTTATGGTATTGCCTGCGACGGACCGGTTGCCTCTGTTTGTTTATTCAGTGAAGTGCCCCTGCAGGAGATTGAGAAGGTTATTATGGATTACCAAAGCCGGACATCCGTAGCGCTGGCTAAAATATTATTTGAGAAACACTGGAAACTAAAGCCTGTATTTGAACCTGCCGGACCTGATTTTCTTAAACGGATCAGCGGGAATACCGCTGCCGTGGTGATTGGCGACCGGGCCCTGCATGTCAAAGATCTGTTTCTGCCATTTCTATGATTTGGGAGAAGCCTGGAAACAGATGACCGGCCTGCCCTTCGTATTTGCCGCCTGGATCAGTAATAAGGAACTGGATCCCGGATGGGTGTTGCGTTTTGACCAGGCCAATGCGTATGGGGTGGAACATATAGCCCGTGTTCTGGAAGAATTACCAGCCGGCCCTTTTGATCTGAAAAAATATTATACCCGCTACCTGAATTACCTGTTGGATGATGAAAAGAAAAAAGGACTTGATCTCTTTCTGAAAATGCTAAACCATTAGGCAGCCCTTCTTCAAAACGGATGCTTTTAAACAATCCTGTTCTCAGCCAAAACATCCTTTATACTGGGAACACCGGATTTCACATCAAAAGGCGGGGACATCGGACGTTTTTCTATTACAATTATGCTGTCATAATAATGAATCGAGTGGACCGATTTTGTAAAATCATCCACGGGCAGTTTCTTCGTATGCCAGGCGTGAATTTTGTCGATAAAATGCTTGCTGTATTCTATGAATGAACTTTTTTTCCTGTACCCGCCACCGAAATATTTGAAATAGGAAGTGTGTAAATCCTCACATAGATAAATACCATCTTCCTTCACCTTATCAAAAAGGCATTCAAAAGTGGTTATCTGCTGTTTCATGGTATGACCTCCGTCATCAATCAATATATCAAGCGGCGGCAGCACGTCGTGCAAATGCTTTAAAAAAACCTTATCTTCCTGCGATCCAATAAAAACCCGGGTGTACTCATTTTCGAATTTCTTGCATTCAGGATTAATATCGACTGAATAAATAGTAGCATTCCCGTGGAAATAATCATTCCACATTTCTATTGAACCCCCATGCGAAACGCCGATTTCCAGAATGTTAATTTTTTTATCCCTCATACGACTGAAATGCCGGTCATACACTTCGAAGTAATGCCTCCATTTATGAATCAGTCTATGATCCGTTCTGAAAAAAAACTTTTCCAGGTCATTCATTTTATTCATTTTAATTTAAAGGTTCCCGGCCGGTATTATCGCGAAAACAAAATATGTTCAACTGGATATCATAGGGCATATTGGCTTTTTTTGTAAACTCCAGGGGGGTGTCATAAACCGAAGTCGCCTCTTTGATATAATAAGAAAATCCATGTTCAACAAGCAGGGAAAACAACCTGGATAATTCGGCATTTTGCCGGAAAGAACCGTGGTATTCCAAAAAAAGATGATTTACAAAATGCAAATTATCGGCGACATCATGTAACACCTGGAATTCGGCACCTTCAATATCTATTTTCAAAAAGTCTACAGGCCGGATTAATAAATCTTTCAGTCGTATTGCTTTAACACGCACCTGAAGCGGGGAAGTACCGGAATCGATCCTGCTTGACATGGATCCCTCACCTGCAAACTGAAGCATCGTATTTTCTATCCATACGGCTTCTTTTCTGATTTCCACATTTTTGAAGCCAAAAGCTTCCGTATTTTTTTTAAGCAATTCAAAATTTTTTTCATCCGGCTCAAAAGCAATAATCTCAGCGTCCGGATATAAACTCTTCATATAAATCACACTGAGCCCGATATTTGCCCCGCAATCGATAATAAAAGGATGGGGTGGGAGATCCTGTTTATAAATTTCATCTATAAAAATCTCCTTCAATCCATGCAGCAGTTCCGTGGTGCTTATAAATGATAAATCCTTATTAAACAGCCGGTGCGTGCGTACGCGGCCCGGACTCAGGTGTTTATAAAATATTTTTTTAATGGGGCCTAAATTGACCACCCGGTACGGATTATGGAATATCCTGCCCGCACGTAAGCGAATGCCCCGAAGGATATTACTACCAAACGACTTATTTTGCATGGATTTTATTTCAACAGGCGCCCAATTTACAGAGAACGGGGGAATTCCCTATAATCCGGTTTAATTATGTTTTCCATTCTGATCTGTTCGGCAAATGTTTCTTATCTGGAAAGATTGAAAATAAACATCGGCGAAACAGCCGGGAATGAATATGAACTGCTGGTCTGGGATAACCAGTCGCAACCAAAACCGATCACAGAAGTATATAATCTGCTGGCAGCCCGTGCACGGTTTCCCTACTGGTGTTTTATTCATGAAGACATCCGGTTTGAAACAAAAAACTGGACAGAAAATCTGAAAAATGCTTTTGATCTGCATCCGGAAACCGGGCTCATTGGTATTGCGGGAGCAAAATATAAAAGCAAAACCCCATCCGGATGGGCAACCGGTGTCCCCGATTTTGATTTTTGCAATATTTTTCACAAAGACAAAAAAGGCAAAACAATTCATTTATACAGTAATCCTACACAATCCGTACTTGAACCCGTCGTAAATGTGGATGGTGTTTTTATGGCCATCCGGAGGGAGGTATGGCAGGATGCGCAGTTCAATGAGAAATTATTGCGGGGTTTTCACCTTTATGATATTGACTTTTCATTCCAGGTGATAAAAAAATGGCAGGCAGCCGTCATATTTAATATAGATATCCTGCATTTTACGGAAGGAGGAAATTTTGGAAATGAATGGGTGGAACATACACTTGCCTGGCATCAGCGGTTTTCAGAAGCACTTCCGCAGGCAGCAGGTGGTTTTCTGCCACCCGCCGGTATAGAAAAGAAGATCCGGAGAAACTGGTTATACCGCCTGCATCCGGAAAATATTTCCATTAGCAATAAATGGAAATGGATACGGGCAGTTAAAGCCTGGATGGATCCGGCTGCCTGGCCTTTTATCGGTTTATTTTTCTTCGGGAAATTTTTAAAAATCAAAACCGGCAAAGAAAAGCGTTAAGCGATCAGGGCAGTTTCAAGGCCCTGGGCTTCAGGCTGAACTAACCCTTATACACAAAAGGAATCAATAAAGTGTAGATGACCAGGAGGATGGATCCCAGCCATTCCGAAGGAAAACCAAGAATACGGGTAAACGTTCCGCCAATGACCATCACCCACAACACGTTGCCTGTTACCTGACACGTCCGCCCCGCTGATCAGGCCTTTTAAGGTAATATAGGCGGTAATGATTTCAGAAGGAATCAGCTTGACCAGGCGGTCTTTATAATCATTAATGCCGGTTGGCGGCGCAACCGGTATATCGGTTGCGGATTGATTTCACGGGCCATAACAGAATTTTATACCTCTAATGCAGCCATTAGAGCCGGAAAAGCCGGGGCCGTACCGGTCCTGCCTGCCATTTTTGCACTATTTTCTGCGTGGCATAATGATTGACATTCAGTTATGAATCTTAATACGAACCTTAAATAAATCAATATTATGGGTAAGATAATCGGAATCGACCTCGGAACCACAAACAGCTGTGTTTCTGTGATGGAGGGTAATGAACCTGTGGTCATCGCCAATGAAGAAGGACGCCGCACCACGCCATCCGTGGTTGCTTTTTTAAAGAACGGGGAACGTAAAGTGGGTGATCCGGCAAAACGCCAGGCCATCACCAATCCCGTGAATACCATTTCATCCGTAAAGCGGTTTATGGGCCGCCGTTTTGATGAAGTAACCAATGAAATCAGCCACTGGAGCTATAAAGTTGTAAAAGGTGACAACAATACTTGCCGTATTGACATAGACGGCCGCCAGTATACACCCCAGGAAATCAGCGCCATGATTCTTCAGAAAATGAAGAAAACAGCGGAAGACTACCTGGGACAGGAAGTATCGGAAGCCGTCATTACGGTTCCGGCCTATTTCAACGATGCCCAGCGCCAGGCAACCAAGGAAGCCGGAGAAATCGCCGGTCTGAATGTGCGCAGGATCGTTAATGAACCCACGGCTGCCGCACTGGCTTATGGCCTGGATAAGGCTGGCAAGGATGAGAAAATTGCCGTTTTTGACCTGGGAGGCGGAACATTTGACATATCCGTGCTCGAACTGGGAGACGGAGTTTTTGAAGTGAAATCAACCAATGGTGATACCCACCTGGGCGGTGACGATTTTGATAAGATCATCATCGACTGGCTGGCAGAAGAATTTAGGAAGGAAGAGAACATGGATCTGCGCAAGGATCCGATGGCGTTGCAACGCCTGAAAGAAGCGGCTGAAAAGGCAAAGATTGAACTGTCTTCTTCTACAGAAACAGAAATCAACCTGCCCTATGTGACGGCCGTGGATGGTGTGCCCAAACACCTGGTCAAAAAGCTGACCCGGGCCAAATTTGAACAACTGGCAGACCCGCTTTTTGAAAGATGTCTCAAGCCCTGCGAACAGGCATTGAAAGATGCCGGATTAAACGCTTCCCAGATTGAAGAAGTCATCCTGGTGGGCGGAAGTACCCGTATTCCGAAAGTGCAGGAAATTGTTGAAAAATTCTTCGGCAGGAAACCCAATAAAGGGGTGAACCCGGATGAAGTGGTGGCAGTAGGCGCGGCCATTCAGGGTGCGGTGCTGACCGGCGAAGTGAAGGACGTGCTGTTGCTCGACGTGACCCCGCTGAGCCTGGGCATCGAAACCATGGGGGGTGTCATGACCCGGCTTATCGAAAGCAATACGACCATCCCGACCAAGAAATCAGAAACTTTCTCAACGGCCAGCGACAACCAGCCTGGTGTACAGATTCATGTACTGCAGGGCGAAAGGCCGATGGCCAGCCAGAATAAAAGCCTGGGTATGTTTAACCTGGACGGCATCCCACCGGCACCCAGGGGCGTACCGCAGATTGAAGTGACTTTCGATATCGATGCCAATGGTATCCTGCATGTAGTCGCCCGGGACAAGGGAACCGGAAAGGAACAGAAGATCCGTATTGAAGCCGGCAGCGGCCTAAGTAAGGAAGAAGTGGAAAAAATGAAAGCCGAAGCCAAGGCCAATGAAGCTCCGATAAAGAAGCCCGTGAACGGGTTGACAAACTGAACCAGGCAGATAGTTTTGTGTTCCAGACTGAAAAACAACTCAAGGAACTGGGTGATAAAATTACCTGCTGATAAAAAAGCACCCATTGAATCTGCACTCATCCGTTTGAAAGAAGCACAGAAGGCACAGGATATTGCAAAAATTGACGCGGCGATCGCGGAAATCAATACCGCCTGGACTGCAGCATCTGAACATTTATATAAAGGCACGCAGGAAGGCGGACCACAATCTGCCGCAGGCGGACATTCTAACGGCAACGAACAGGCGAACGCAGGCAAAAATGCTGAAAACGTTACGGATGCCGAGTTTGAAGAAGTTAAATGACATTAACATACAGGATGGAGATAAGGGCTGACGCAAGCGTCAGCCCTTATTATTTAAGCAGTTATGACTGAAAATGAACGTTGGACATGATATAATTTTTTATAATAGGGGTTTGCAGACAATCATTCGCATCGTATATTTGCATCGCAATTAAGAGCAATTAACAGTCTTGCAAGCTCAATCAGGTATTACACTTCTTACTAACGATTCTTCTGTGTTCTCCTACTGATTGCTCCGAATAGTTTTTAAATCTTAAAATTGAGAATTTTTATGAATCAAGTTGCAATGCAGTCTATCGTACAAATGGATAATGAAACGTTGAAAAGATTGACAACCGAAGTAAAGGAAACACTCGCTACCGGCATCAATATACCTGCTAAAAAGAAACGTTTTACTTCGTTAAGTCTCTGGAAAATTCACCAGGGCAAAAGGCAGCCTGCGGGTATTGCCAGAAAATTGAACATGAACGGGGTCATTCATATTGACTAATACTTCCTGGAAATGGAAAGTACCGGTTGTAAAGACAAACTGTAAACACTGCTTGGAATAGCAGTGTTTTTTTTACTTTAAAATGGGGAATGGCCTACATAATATCCAGGGCCTTGGCAAAAAAAGTACACACAAAGGGAAGAACGAGGATGCAGACGCCCCCGATCACGCGATATAACCCGAAAAAAGCGATTACCGAAACGAAAAAGAGTAACCAGTAGAGGGCTGTGCCTTTTTTAGTATTTTCCATCCGAGTTAATTTGTTGCGCAAATATATTCTAATTCCAATTCCCTTTGATACCTGAGTTTAATTTTATTACAAGTTGGTGTTTTGGTACTTTCGTCCTGTCGTTTTCTTCCTAACATACCAACCAGCCTATTGAACTCAAACCCGAAATGAAAATACATTTTTACTTACGATTCAGCACCAAACAGGGACAGGATCTTTATCATTTGCGGAAATATTCCGGAACTGGGCTTCCAGAATAAAATGACCACACAGCCGGTTCTGATGAAGTACAAAAATCAGGATTTCTGGGAGCTGACGGTAGAACTGGCCAGCCTGCCGTCGGATCCGGTTCAATACTATTACCAGCTGAAGACGGAAGACGGCAATATCGTTCATGAATGGGGGAATGACCGGGAAATACAAATTTCCCCACGCCATGATGCCATGCAAATCTTTGACACCTGGAATCATGCCGGTGAATATGAAAACGCCTTTTATACAGCCCCCTTCCAGGAGATTCTCCTGTCATCGCCCCCCAGGAAAGGCGGAACAAAAACACCCAAAACATATACACATATATTTAAAATCAAAGCCCCGCTGCTCCATGGCAATGAAGCCGTATGCATTTCCGGAAGCGGACCTGCATTCGGGGACTGGTCCATGGAGGACCCCCTGGTCCTGAAAAAAGAAGGAAACTGGTGGGCCATCGAACTCAATATATCCGGGAATTCCTTTCCGCTCTATTATAAGTATGGCGTATATGATGTAAAACATAAATCACTGGTTCAGTTCGAAAACGGCCCCAACCGCACCCTGCTGGCTGATGCGCGGGAAGGACGGTTAAGTATCCTGCACGATGGTTTCATTCACCTGCCCAACAGCACCTGGAAGGGAGCAGGTGTGAGTATCCCGGTTTTCAGCCTGCGCAGCAAGGACTCCCTGGGAACCGGTGAATTTTCAGATATCCGGCTGCTGGTAGACTGGGCACATAAAACAGGATTCAAATTGATCCAGATCCTGCCGGTAAATGATACATCCGCCACCGGAACCTGGATGGATTCCTATCCTTATGGTGCCATTTCTGCCTTTGCATTGCATCCCCTCTACCTGAACCTGGAAGAAATGGCGGGCAAGAAACATCCGGCTTTCTTTAAAAAGCTGAAAAAAATACAGAAACAGCTCAATGAAATGCCTGACGTGGATTACGAATCCGTGATGCAGATCAAAGCGGAAGCATCGAAAGAACTCTTTGACACGGAAAAAGAAAGTTTCCTGGAAGATCCGGACTTTAAAATATTTTTCGAAAATAATAAATCCTGGCTGGTTCCCTATGCGGCTTTCTGCTATCTGAAAGAATCCAACGGAACGGTTGACTTCCGCAAATGGAAGACCAATGGCAAATATGCAAAATTGTCTGTTGACCGGCTGGCTGCACCGGCATCCAAACAATACGACCAGATTGCGTATTATTATTTTGTTCAGTATCACCTGTATCGTCAGTTGAGAAAATCCGTTCACTACGCGCATGAAAACGGTATCATTATCAAAGGGGATATCCCCATTGGCGTTTACCGGTACAGTTGTGATGCGTGGGTTTCACCGGAGTTGTACCATATGGACATGCAGGCAGGTGCACCACCGGATCCATTTGCCGTAAAAGGTCAGAACTGGGGATTCCCGACCTATAACTGGGAACGGATGGCCAAGGACTCCTTTCAATGGTGGAAAAACCGGTTTGCCCAGATGGCTATTTATTTCGATGCTTTCCGGATAGACCATATCCTGGGTTTCTTCAGGATCTGGAGTATCCCGATTTCACAGACAGAGGGCATCATGGGGCACTTCGAACATGCCATACCGGTTCACCGCGTGGAATTTGATGAAAGAAATATTTATTTCGATAAGGACCGCTATACCAAACCCTTTATAAATGAAGCGGTACTATGGGAATTTTTCGGACCCGATACGGAAACCGTTAAGTCCCTGTATTTTGAAGAATCCGGCCAGGGAAAATTCAACATAAAAGAATTTGTAAATACCCAGCGAAAAGTAACTGATTATTTTGAAGATAAAACGACCAGACCCGCTGGATATCCGGAGCCGGGAAGCATTGATGAACCTGATTTCCAACGTGATCCTGTTTGAAGTGGAAGGAATCAGAAGGAAAGCAATTCCATTTCCGGTTTTCCATGGAATCCACTTCTTCATTCCGTTATCTCGACTGGCATTTACAAAACCAGCTACGGGATCTTTATACACAATTATTTTTACCGTCGCCAGGATGCTTTCTGGAAAAAAGAAGCCATGAAAAAGCTTCCTCTGTTAAAAAGATCAACCAATATGCTGGTTTGCGGGGAAGACCTGGGTATGGTGCCATCCTGCGTACCGGACGTTATGAAACAGACTGGTATTTTGAGCCTGGAAATTCAGCGCATGCCAAAAGATATTTCACGTGAATTTTTTAATCCCGCCTACAGCGCCCTATTTATCTGTAGTTACCCCTTCAACTCATGATATGAGCACCATCCGCGGTTGGTGGGAAGAGGACCGAAGTAAAACGCAGAAATTCTTTAATGAAGAACTCGGCCAGTGGGGCGACGCTCCTTATTTCTGCGATGCATGGATTAACAAGGCCATCGTGCAGCAGCACCTGCATTCCCCGGCGATGTGGAGTATTTTCCAATTGCAGGATCTGCTGGGCATGGATGAAAATATCCGCAGGGAAAATCCTAATGATGAAAGGATCAATGTACCCGCCGTCCCGAATTATTACTGGCGGTACCGCATGCATATGTACCTGGAAGACCTGATCAAAACAAAACCGTTCAATGAACAACTCAGGGAAATGGTAAAATCTTCCGGCAGATAACCGATGTGAAATGAAAATCCAGCATACTTCTTATAACCTGCGTTTTAAATATCCCTTTACGATATCCCGGGGCACCAAGACCCACCAGCCCACCCTGATCGTAAGCCTGGAACAATTCGGGTCAGACGGGTTATGGTGAGGCACCGGCTATAACATACTACCATATCCCGGTAGATAAAATGATTGCTGACCTCGAACTGAAAAAACCGGTTATCGAAAAATTTGCCTTTACCGAACCATCCCGCTTCTGGCATTTTCTGCACCACCTGATACCGGATAATCCATTCCTTGTTTGTGCACTGGATATTGCAGCCTGGGATCTCTATGGAAAATTCCAGAAAAAACCACTCTATGCCTGCTGGAAACTGGATATCAGCGAAGGACCGATGACCGATTATACCATCGGCATCGATTCCGTTGAAAAAATGATTGAAAAAATGCAGGCCACGCCCTGGCCCATTTATAAAATAAAACTGGGCACACCGGATGATGCCCGCATCATCCGGGCATTAAGAAAACATACCGATGCCGTGTTGCGCGTGGATGCCAATTCAGGCTGGAACCTGCAGCAGGCCCTCGACCTGATTCCGGCTCTTGATGAATGCGGTGTTGAATTCATTGAACAGCCACTGGCAAAGGAAGACCTGGCTGGCATGCGCGTACTGTTTGAAAAATCATCCATTCCCCTCATCGCTGATGAATCCTGCGTATCCGAACACGATGTGGAAAAATGCCAGGGACTTTTTCACGGGATCAATATTAAACTCACGAAATGCAGCGGCCTGACGCCGGCCCTGCGTATGATAGAAACCGCCCGGAAACTGGGTATGAAAGTGATGGCCGGAAGTATGAACGAGAGCAGTATCGGCTCAGCAGCCATTGGTCACCTGTTGCCCCTGCTGGATTATGTGGATATGGATGGTCCGCTTTTACTGGATGAAGATATTGCTACCGGACTGCTCATTGAAAAGGGCCGGGTTTTTCTTTCAGGAAAACCCGGTCTCGGCATTGAATATACCGGCATCCATTACATGCATAAAAAAAACAATGGCTGAAGAACTGATTATAAAAAAAGGAACCCGCGAAGAGCAATACCTCGAAATCATTCCGCAAATCGCTGCATTGGTTGCAGGTGAACCGGACCTGATCGCCAATCTCGCAAATATTTCTGCTGCCCTGAAACAACAATTCGAATGGCTGTGGATCGGATTTTACCTAGTAAAAGGCGATGAACTGGTGCTGGCTCCCTTCCAGGGTCCCATTGCATGTACACGGATCAGGAAGGGCAGGGGAGTTTGCGGAACCGCCTGGGAACAGATGAAAACAATAATTGTTCATGATGTAAACGCGTTCCCCGGACATATCAGCTGCAGTTCTTTATCAAAATCCGAAATCGTTCTCCCGATTATATGGAACGGAGAAGTGATCGGGGTCCTCGATATAGACGATTCCAACTACTCCGCCTTTGATAAAACCGATGAGTTGTTTCTGACTGAAATTCTCAGTTTGCTCCGTTCATAAAATAAATTAAACAACCGTTTAATTTGATTCCGTTAAGCCCTATTTTTGCATTCCATTGTTTGTTTCCGGCTGCCTGGAAGTACCTTCCCTGAAGCGGAGTTCGATTATTTTTCACATATTATGAAAAGACTTCTTTTATTTTTCCCGGTATTTATTTTACTGGTTTCAGTGCATGCGCAAAAGCAGGATACATCCGGCAGGAAAACGCTCGAAGCCTGTATTAGTTATGCAATGTCGCATCAGACAAATATCCGTCAGTCCTCAATAGATGAACAAATCACGGACCGCCAGATAAAAAGCCAGCTCGCAGACTGGTATCCGCAGATAAATTTTTCCGGAAGTTACCAGCAGAATATACAGCTGCCGACCGCTATATTCAATGATAAGCCCGAACCGATAGGGACCTATAATGTATCCGGCGGATTTTTCGGACTTACCCAGACGATCTTCAACCGCGACGTGATCCTGGCGCAGCAATCCGCAAAGGACGTTCGTCTGAGTTCCAGGCAGAATACAGTCAACACGCGTATTGAAGTGGTTTCAGCCGTGAGCAAGGCCTTTTACGATCTCCTGCTTTCCCAGACCCAGATCGCTCTGCTGGATACCGACATCGTTCTTTTACAGAGAAGCCTGAAAGATGCCTACAACCAATACAGGGGAGGCCTCGTGGATAAAACCGATTACCAGCGCGCGACGATCAGCCTGAATAACGCCAGGGCTCTTCATAAAGCCGCCGAAGAACAATTGAAAAGCAAAACAGCCATCCTGAAATTATATATGAGTTACCCGGTGGATTCCACGCTGCAGGTCTTTTACGACAGTTCAACCATGCGCAGGGAAATCCTGTCAGTGGATACCCTGCAAACCCTGGATGTGAACAACCGGATCGAATACCAGCAACTCATTACGCTGAAACGGTTAGAGCAGGATAATCTTAAATATTACAAATGGGGATTCTTGCCCACAGTCTCAGCGCCGGGCAATACAATCTGAATTATTACAGCCAGCAGTTCAATAAATTATATATCCAGAATATATCCGAATTCCTATGCTGGGTTTATCGGTCTCCGTACCCATTTTTACCGGAACGCGGCGGTTGCAGGAAGTGCGCATAGCCAAACTGCAGCTTGAAAGGCTTGACTATAATTTCAGTTCCCTGAAAGATTCAATCAATACCCAGTTTATTCAGGCGATGTCGGCCTACAAAGCCAACCTGAATAATTATTTCGAACAAAAAGCAAATCTCGAACTGGCCAGCGAAGTGTACAAGATTATTCAGCTTCAGTACCGGGCGGGAATAAAAACCTACCTGGAAGTAATCACGGCCAACAATGATTTTTTTTCAGCACAGGTCAATTATACAAACGCCATGTTCCAGGTATTAAGTAATAAAATAGATGTGGAACGGGCGCTGGGAACTCTTAAATATTCATATTAACCATATTCTTATGACTTATAAAATGTTTATTTTTTTTGTGATCGTCACCGGAGTTTCATCCTGCGGCCATCCCGGACCGTTGCCGGCACCGCCGCCCGTATCCGTTAATGTGGATGTGGTGAAACAGGAGAATGCCATTTTTTATAATACCTACCCGGCAACTGTAACCGCAGTCAACCAGGTGGAAGTACGATCCCAGGTGGCCGGATATATCACCGGTATATTTTTTAATGAAGGGCAGCATGTGGAAAAAGGACAGAAATTATATCAGATCGACCAGCAGCAGTACCTGGGCGCGTATGAACAGGCAGTGCACAATTCCATGCCAGTGAAGCGAATCTCGCTAAATTGCAGCAGGATGCCGACCGTTATGCAGAACTGGGTCGCCAGGATGCCATCGCGCAGCAAACGGTTCAGCATGCAATGGCCGACCTGGAAACAGCCAAAAAACAGGTTGATGCGGCAAAAGCCAATGTCAGTGCCGTGGAAGTAAACCTGCGCTATACAACCATCTATGCACCACTGTCCGGGACTATTGGTATTTCGTCCGTAAAACAGGGTGCGGCCGTTTCTCCCGGAACCAGCGCTGTTAAATACCATTTCCTCGGATAACCCGATTGCCCTGGATGTATCCCTGGATGAAACCATGATCCCCTTCATTGAGCGGGAAAAAAAAAACAAACTTCCCGCAAAGGATTCCACTTTTATGCTTACCCTGGCCGACCAGTCCCTGATATCCATATCCGGGGAAAATATTTATCATTGACCGCGCGGTGGACCCGCAGACCGCCACCATTAAAGTGCGTTTTTTATTTCCCAATCCTGAAAATATACTCAAAGCCGGCATGTCGGCAAATCTGAAAATATTGAACAAGACCGGAACGCAAGCACTCATGATCCCTTATAAGGCAACCGTTGAGCAGATGGCCGAATATTTTGTTTTTGTCGTCAATGCCGATACCGTGGCCCAGCGGAAAATTGTGCTCGGTAAGACGAATCGGTGATACGGATCGTTGTGAATTCCGGGCTGCAGGAGAATGAAACCATTGTAGTGGATGGTGTGCAGAAGTTAAAAGACGGTTCCAGGGTAAAAACCGCAGACCCGGCATACCCCGGAAACGGATTCAGGGAGCCGAAAGTCAGACCGATTCATCAAAGAGAAAATCATTGTAATCTAGTAACAGCATGATTGCAGATACTTTTATCAAACGGCCGGTAACGGCTATCGTTATATCCATCGTCCTGGTACTGGTGGGCCTGCTGGCACTGCTGAACCTGCCGGTAAGCCAGTATCCTGATATCACGCCGCCCACGGTTCAGGTTACCAGCAATTTTATCGGGGCGGATGCCCAAACGGTGGAGCAGACCGTAACCACGCCCATAGAAACCCAGGTGAACGGTACTCCGGGTATGGCCTATATGCAAAGCAACAGTACCAACAACGGTCAAAGCACCATAACCGTAACCTATGAAGTCGGGGCCGATGTGAATACCGGAATGCTGGATGTGCAAAACCGGGTGGGCATCGCCACACCCTCTCTTCCGGATGAATTGAAAAGACTGGGTGTGGTTACCCGAAAAAGAAATCCCAGCATCCTCATGCTGGTTGCGATCTATGCACCCAAAGGATCCCATTCAGTCACATTCCTGGACAACTATACCAACATTTTTGTGCGCGACGTTTTATTACGCGTGAAAGGAGTAGGGGATGTGTTTATCCGCGCCGATGATTTCAGTATGCGTATCTGGCTCAAGCCGGATAAACTGGCGCAACTGGGTCTCACAGCCAGCAGATGTCACCAATGCCCTGCAGGAACAGAATGTGCAGATCTCCGCCGGTTCTGTGGGCGCACCCCCGCAAAATTCCTCGCAGTCTTTTGAATATTCGGTCGTCGCCAACAGCCGCCTGACAACGGAAGATCAGTTTCGTAATGTAATCGTCCGCTCAAATCCGAAAGACGGTTCCATAGTCTATTTAAAGGATGTTGCCCGGGTTCAGCTCGGAAAATTCAGTTATGCGAGCAATTCATTTGTGGATGGGAAAAGAGCTTCGTACCTGCTCGTTTACCAGGCTCCCGGCAGTAATGCCCTGGCAACTGCTGACGGTGTATATGCGGCTATGGATGAATTGAAAAAATCTTTTCCGACCGACATCGATTATGTAGTTCCCTTCGAATCCATCTCGGTGGTTCAGGTTTCCATCCATGAAGTAGTCCAAACCCTGCTGGAGGCCCTGGGTCTGGTGGTGCTGGTGGTGTTTTTATTTTTACAAAGCTGGCGGGCCACTCTCATCCCCGTACTGGCAATACCGGTTTCCATAATCGGTACATTTATATTTTTCATACCCCTGGGTTTTACAATCAATACACTTACCCTGTTCGGATTCGTACTTGCCATCGGTATCGTGGTGGATGATGCCATCGTGGTTGTGGAAGCCGTACAACATTATATAGACGCAGAAAAACTATCGGCCAGGGAAGCCACCATGAACGGGCCATGAAAGACATATCAGGTCCTGTTGTTGCCATTGCGCTTAATCCTGGCAGCCGTATTTGTTCCTGTCGGATTTATCCCGGGCATTGTAGGCAGGCTGTACCAGCAATTTGCCATCACCATTGCCATCTCGGTGTTGATTTCAGCCTTCATTGCGCTCTCCCTTACACCTGCACTCTGTATGCTGCTGCTTCGCCCCATGCATATGGATCAGTCATCAAAGGGATTCAACAAATTCTTTTACCGGTTTAACAACTGGTTTGCGCGGTTACTTACGGATATACAAGAAATGTAAATTCCAGGTGGATCAACAGATCGCCTTATGTGATCATTCTGCTGATTTGTATTTGTGCAGGGGCATGTTTTATTATTCCGTGCCAAACCCACCGGTTTTATTCCGCAGGAAGATGAAGGCAGGTTATTCGTTACTTATGAATTGCCCGAAGCTTCTTCAACAGCCAGAAGTCTGGAAACCCTAAATAAAATGATGAAGATCATTTCGGAAACAGAGGGCATTCATCATTACGCAGCACTGGGGGGATTAAATGTGGTCACTTTTGCCACCAAAGCAAACGGAGGAACGATATTCACTTCACTGAATCCCTGGGATCAAAGAAAAGATAAATCATTCAATTAAAAGGTATCATTGCGACCCTGCAAAAAAAATTCGCTGCCATTAAAGAGGCCAATATCCTGGTTATTTCTCCGCCTGCTATTCCCGGGCCTGGGCCAGACCGGCGGGTTTTCTTTCGAACTGCAGCAAAAAGGAAGTACCGACGATATAAAAGCATTTGAAAGAGTGGTCAACAATTTTGTGGCGGCAGTTAATAAAAGACCGGAGATCAGCAGGGCGTACACATTTCTTTAATGCGCGTACCCCGGGATATTCACTAAACGTGGACCGGGAGAAATGTAAAAAACTGGGCCTTTCCATAACAGACGTTTACAATACGATACAGACTTACCTGGGAAGTTCCTATGTAAACGATCTGACACTTTACGGAAGAAATTTTCGTGTTGTTGCGCAGGCCGATACCAATTACCGGGCGATATCAGTAATCTGAATACTTATTATGTAAAAAATTCTTCGGGAACTATGGTGCCGCTGAGTGCCGTGATTTCCTATAAAGTAACTGAAATGCCTGCGCTGCTGTATCATTTTAATTTATTCAGGTCTGCAGAAGTCAACGGAGATGCAAAAGCAGGATTCAGCAGCGGACAGGCTTTGCAGGCACTAAAAGAAGTAGCGGCCGAAACTTTACCGGCAGGTTATGGATATGAATTTGCGGGTTTGAGCCGGGAAGAATTAAAAGCCGGTAAAAGCACTTTGCTGATTTTTTCTTTGTCCATCGTATTTGTATTTCTGTTCCTCGCAGCACTTTATGAAAGCTGGCAGGTTCCTTTTTCCGTTTTGCTTGCTGTGCCCGTCGGTATGTTTGGTGCCATACTGACTTTAACACTGATCCCTTCACTGGTGAACAATGTATATGCGCAAATCGGGATGATCACGCTGATCGGTCTTTCTGCAAAAAATGCCATCCTGATTGTAGAATTTGCCAAAGAAAGTGTTGACCGGGGCATCCCGGTGGTTGCTGCAACACTTGAAGCTGTTAAACTCCGCCTCGGCCGATTCTGATGACCTCTATGGCTTTTATACTGGGTGTATTGCCGCTGGCCCTGGCTACCGGCGCAGCGAGTGTGGCCAGATCAACCATCGGCTGGACAGTGCTGGGAGGTATGCTTGCCGCCACATCCCTGGCAATTTTCATCGTGCCGGTTTTATTTGTGGTGATCACAAGACTTTCTTATGGAAAGAAAAAATTGGAGACATTAAAAGAACAGGTACCCGGTTTGACAGAATGAAATCCTTTTGAAAAAAAAAAGGGATGCCTCGAAACGAACATCCCTTTTTTTATTCAACATATTTTTATTTCAGGGTGATATTGCGGGTAATATTGGCGCCAATTTTTAATACCGCCTGATTATCGCAGCTACCGTCACCAAAATCAAGGTTCCGATCACCGGCCTGATCATAAACAAAACTTATAATACCAGAACCGACATTATGACAGGTAATCGCTTTTACCAGTGGTGTTGTAATGGTACAAACCAGACTGGATCCGTCGGAAGCAAGAAATGAACTGTTACCCGTAACAGAATACACATCATCCGTAATATCAAAAGGTGTTGCTGAACCTGCCGTCATGGTATAAGTGCGGTATTGCATTGTAATGATAATATCGATGCAGCTGGGATAAGTAACAATACCGTTCGTTACCTGGGTATTGAAACTGATACCGTTTACATCTGAAGAATTGTTTGTGATCTTATAAGCACCTTCCACGCCGTAACCATTTACCACATAGTGATCAAAGGTTACCGTAGCTGTTGCTGCCGGCAGCATAAATGGCGTCCAGTAAATACATAGACGATCTTTCCACTGACGGAAGATACCGTCCACACTGTGCATCCGGTTCCAAAATCCAGCGTGAGGGTTTTAGGATAATTTCCGGGTATGGTATCATCAATGGTATAAATGGCACATCCCAGATGGTTCGTTATATTCTCCACTTCCGTAGAGAATGTAGTGGTTTGGCCTTTGTGAGCATTAGATACATTCCAAACCGTGCTGTTGTCGGAAAAACCTACAAATGCATTATTCAATACATCATAATAGGCATTTTCTGCACCCGAATGGATGAATCTGTAAGGTTCGCAGCGTTGGTTTGATTTGAATTGGATGAGGCTCCGTCTTTTTTACAGGAAGCCAGACTGGTCAGGGCTATTAAGGCAATCAGTTTGCCTGTGTTGGCGATTGTTCGGAAATTCATAGATCTATTGTTTAGTTGATTCACTCTAACGTATTCCTTTGCCAGCTTATTTTACAAGCGTAGCCCACCAATGAAAATGCGAATTAAATAATTGATAATCAATATAATACAGCTGATCATCTCATTAATAAAAAGATTTATGTGTACCCTTTCTTTAAGAGAAACTTGTTCCCAGTCCGGTTTAATAAAATCCTGGTATTAGATTCTTTCCAGAATAGAGAAGAAAAAATCGCCTTCCATCCGGGCATTTTCATCACTGTCACTGCCATGAATAGCATTTTCCCCGAGAGAAGCGGCAAAAAGCTGGCGGATGGTTCCTTTGTCTGCTTTGGCCGGATCTGTGGCACCAATGAGTTTCCTGAAATCAGCAACGGCATTTTCTTTCTCCAGAATGGCAGCAATGATCGGTCCCCGGCTCATGAATTCAACCAGCTCCCCATAAAAAGGGCGGGGCTGTGTACTGCATAAAATTCTCCTGCTTTTTCAGGGGTGAGATGGGTCATTTTCAGTGCAATCAGCCTGAATCCGGCCTTTAAAATAATATCCAGTATGGCGCCGGAATGTCCGTTGGCAAAGGCATCCGGCTTAATCATAGTGAACGTGCGGTTGCTCATTTGTTTTTGTTTGGCGGGCAAAGGTAATACATTTTACAGCAGATTTGGGAATGGCGATTTAATTCTGCACCTTTGCAACCGTTTTACATGCAACCTATTACGAATATTATTCCCTTACTGAAGGAACCGAGAACCATCGTGATCGTCATGCACCAGAAACCGGATGCAGATGCTATGGGTTCTTCGCTTGGTCTTTACCATGTGATGAATACGCTCGGCCATCAGGTTACCGTGATTTCACCTACTAACTGGGCGGAATGGCTCGGCTGGATGCCCGGTGCGGAAAAGGTACTCGATTATGAACTCAATACCGGCCAGATCCAATGAATTGCTGGCGAAGGCAGACTGGATTTTTTGTCTGGATTTTAACGTGCTGCACCGGACCCGAAAAATGACGGAACCCATCGTAAAGCGCCCGGGAATCCGTATCCTGATCGACCATCACCAGCAGCCACAGAAAGAAGTGTTCACTATGGGATCAGCGATACCTCCAAAAGTTCGGCCAGTGAGATGGTTTTTGATTTTATCGAATCTGCAGGGCTCGGGGATAAGATCAACCGGCCGTTGCCGAGTGTTTATATGCCGGGGTGATGACTGATACCGGTTCATTCCGTTTCAGTTCTTCATCGGCCTCCGTGCACCGGATGGTCGCGGTATTGAAAGAAACCGGTCTTGGATCATTCCAAAGTGCATGAAAATCTTTTCGACAATTTTCTGGAAAACCGACTCCGGTTTATCGGGCATGCCCTTTTGAACCGGATGGAAGTATTATATGAATTCAATACCGCCCTGATCAGTATCCCCTGGAAAGACCTGGTGAAATTTCAGATCAGGACAGGCGATACAGAAGGACTCGTCAATTACCGGCTCACCATTCAGGGAATCAAATTTGCGGCGCTGATTATTGACCGGGACGAAGAAATTAAATGTTCTTTCCGAAGCAAGGGAGGTTTTGACGTCAACCAGTTTGCCCGGAATTATTTTGAAGGTGGGGGGCACCGCAATGCAGCTGGTGGCCGGAGCAGTGAACACTGGAGCAGACCATCCAGCGTTTTCGCGATATCGTCTAAAAGAAAACGCTTTACAATTACAATAAATCTGAAATGAAAAAAATCAATTCTTTTCTATTTGCCCTGCTGGGAATTCTGTTGCTGATGCCTGCGATAATCAGGGATTAAAAAAAACAAAATCCGGATTATTATATAAAATCATTTCCGACGGAAAAAATCCGGTCGTTAAAAGAGGTCAGTTTATCAGACTCAGTTTCGCCCAGAAAATCAAGGGTAAGATTCCGTTTTATTCAGTTCCGACAGCAGCCTGCCCGCTTACGTCCAGTATAGACAGCGTCCGCCGAATGCATACAGTCCTGTGGAAATATTTTCATTGCTGAGGAAGGGCGACAGCGCCGTGGTTATTCAGCTGGCAGACAGCATCCAGAAAAAATCCCAGCAGCCATTCCTCCTTTCATTCATAAAAAGGATAAAATCGTCCTGACCCTGCGCGTGGAAGATGTATTTGACAATGAAGAAGCTGGTTAAAAAAGACAGGGAAGCACTTATGGATGCCTTTCCATGCAAACAGAATCAAACAGGTGGAAAATTACCTGAAGCAGCATAATATCCAGGCAACCAAAACTGCCATGGGAACCTATGTTGAGATTAAAAACCCGGGAGAAGGCGCACTCATTGATTCCGGCAAACAGGTATCAGTGATTTATACAGGGAAATTATTTCCCTCGGGCAAAAAATTTTGAAACAAACGATGAAGTATGGCACAGCAGCCGATCAAGTTTGTAATTGGCAAAAATACAATTATTCCGGGATGGGATGACGGCGTCCGTCTTTTAAAGAAAGGGGCTACCGCCACTTTTTATATCCCGGCATTCCTGGCTTATGATCAGCAACCGGGTCCCGGCAGAACACCCAATGAAAACCTGATCTTCGATGTAAAAATCGTAGACGTGACTGATGCACCTGCAGAAGGAGAAATGCCTATGCGTCCGGGAGCATCCGCCAGGCCGGATATGCGTCAGCATCCCACTATGCCACCTGCGCACAAATAATTTTATTCCGGGGACGTCCTACGCGTTTGCGTAGGACGTCCATAACCGGATCGTTTCAACGGCTTCCTTCACATCATGCACGCGCAATATATTGTGCACCCTGCTCCAGGGCCAGTGTATGCAAGACCGTGGTTCCATTTAATGCCTCTTCGGGTTTTATGCCGAGCGTTTTATAAATCATGGCTTTTCTTGATAAGCCAACCAGCAGGGGCAGTCCCAGTATGTCCAGCCCCTTCATCTGTTTCAGTAACCTGAAATTCTGTTCAATGGTTTTTGCAAACCCAAATCCCGGATCCAGGATCAGATCTTTAATCCCCAGCCGGATATAATAAGCCTTGCGCTGTATAAAATAATCCAGCAGGTCCAGGCCGATATCACCGTACTGTGTAAGCTCCTGCATGTTTCCCGGATTACCCCGCATATGCATGCAGATATAGGGAACCTGGTTTTCTGCGGCCAGTTTGGCCATCAACTCCTGATCTCCGGCACCAATATCATTGATTATGCAGGCGCCGGCTTCCAGGGCGGCTTTCGCTACCGGATACCGGTAACTGTCAACCGAAATACGGGCATCCGGAAAATGTGCTGGCAAGCAGCTGGATGGCAGGCACCACACGCTCCAGTTCTTCATCTACAGAAATCTCAGACGCACCAGGCCGGCTGCTGAACCCGCCCAGGTCCAGGATGGCGGCGCCTTCCTGAAGCATTTTTTCCGCCTGACTGATTAACATTTCTCCGGAATGAATCCTGCTTCCTGCATAAAATGAATCCGGCGTCAGATTCAAAATACCCATCACGATGGGATCTGTCCAGCTCAGTAAACGGCCTTTGCAATTCAGTGAATACATATTGATCCGTAAATTTAGGCACATCATTACTAAATATTACTTTTGGAGATGAAAGATACCCTCCGTCAGTATGAAAATGCGGTGAAGTCCTGCCGGGACATTTTCATGAAAAAAACAACCGACTACGGAACATCCTGGCGCGTACTGCGCATGATCTCCATCCTGGATCAGTTATACATCAAAGCGAAACGCATCCGTACCCTCCAGGAAAAAGGCCACCGGCAGATCGGAGAGGATATCCGGGGAGAATTCCAGGCCATCGTTAATTACGGGATCATCGGTCTCATCCAGCTCGGATTGATTACAGAAAATACGGAAGAACTCGCAGCGGAACAAACGGCCATGCTCTACGATGAAAAAATCCGTTTCGTGAAAAAAATCATGGAGAATAAAAACCATGATTACGGGGAAGCCTGGAGAGAAATGAGCCAGGAGAGTTTTACGGATTTGATCCTGATGAAACTCCAGCGGATGAGACAGATTCTCGCCAACGACGGAAAAACATTGATCAGCGAAGGCATTGACGCCAACCTGACGGATATTATTAATTATGCAATCTTTGCACTTATCGGAATCGCAGAAGGGCGCCACACTGCATAATCCATCCATACCATGAAGAAAACTTTTTTGAACACAGCCCGTCTCCTGGTAGGCATCTTGTTTATTTTCTCCGGCCTGATCAAGGCCAACGATCCGCTGGGGCTCAGTTACAAAATGCAGGAGTTTTTCGAAGTCTGGAATATGCCCTTCCTGGACAGCTATACCCTGGCATTTTCGGTCATCATGATCGTATTTGAAATTCTCGCCGGCGTAGCCGTACTGCTCGGATGGCGGATGCGACTCTTTGCCTGGTTATTACTCGGACTGATTATTTTTTTCAGTTTTCTTACAGGCTATGCCGTCATTTCCGGTAAGGTCCGGGAGTGCGGGTGTTTCGGGAATTGCATTCCGCTGCAGGCGATGGGTTCATTTATTAAAGACCTGATCCTGCTTGCGCTCATCGGTATTCTTTTCATATTCAGAAAGGAAATCAAACCGGTTTTTTCAAAAAACAACAGCCTGCTGATCCTGGGAATTACCGTGGTATTTTCCTTTTACTTCCAGTGGTATACCCTGCGTTACCTGCCACTGGTGGATTGCCTGCCATTTAAAACAGGCGCCAACATTCTTGAAAAAATGAAACCGCCGGTTGGTGCCCGGCCCGACAGCACTGTCATTCATTTTGTTTACGAAAAAAATCAGAAAACGCTGGAATATACGGCTGACGAACTTCCGGCTGATCTGGACAGCAGTTATATTTTTATAAAACGATATGATAAACTCATCCGTAAAGGAAATGCAGAACCGGAGATCAAAGATTTTTCACTGCTTACGGAATCCGGAAATGACAGCACCCGGCAAATACTGGATCAGCCGGGTTACCGGCTGATGTTGATCTCCAGGAATTTTCCGCAAACCAACCCGGGCTGGGATCGGAAATTCCAGTTATTGTTTACACTGGCCAAATCCAAAAATATGCCCGTCTTCGTGGTGAGTTCAAACAGGCAGGAAGCCATGGCCTGGCTGGAGGCGAATGCGCTTAGCCGGAGTATACCGTTGTTCGGATGCGATGCCACCGCAGTCAAAACGGCCGCCCGGGCTGATCCTACTTTATACCTTTTAAAAAGCGGGACCATCCAGAACAAATGGAGTTATGCCCAGTTTGAGTTGGCGGTTCCGGTCCTAGCCGAACTTCCGGCACAGAATACCGAAAGTCCCTCTTCACCATGACCAGACAGTTCATATCACGCCTTTTTTATGGAAGCCTGGTGATGCTGGGTGTCGTGGTGATTGTATTTTTTTTATTCCAGGGTTTTGGAGATCCCTCGCGACTGGTCCTTGGCCAGCGGGCCGACGCGGGTACGCTGAAAAATATACGGAAAGAACTTTACCTCGACCAGCCGAAGTGGAAACAATTTATTTTCTACCTGAATGATGTATCCCCGCTCAGTATTTATAAAGAAACAGAACTTTCAGAAAAAAATATTCAGGGGCTGGGTATTGGAGGAAAAACCAAACTGGTCTTGAAATTTCCCTACCTGCGCCGTTCTTACCAGACGCGCAGGCAGGTATGGTCCATGCTTATGGAAGCTTTGCCGGGAACGATACTGCTGGCCTTCCTCGCCATGTTCCTTGCAACCATCACCGGGATGGCGCTGGGTATCCTGGCCGCTGTTAAAAAAGATACCTGGATGGATACGACCGCTATCTTCACCAGTGTGCTGGGCATTTCTGCACCCTCTTTTTTTATGAGTATTGTAATCGCCTATGTTTTTGGTTTCGTACTCAACCGGTATACCGGTCTGCAAATGACGGGAAGCCTGTTTGATACGGATCCCTTCAGCGGACGTCAATGTCAGCTCCGAAACGCGATATTGCCAGCCCTCACCCTGGGTATCCGGCCCATGGCCATCATAGCGCAGTTAACCCGGGGCTCGATGCTGGATATACTGAACCAGGATTATATCCGGACGGCATATGCCAAAGGGTTTATCGCAGAAACAGGTAATCTGGCGGCATGCCTTGCGGAATGCATTGAACCCGGTGATCACTGCCATTACAGGTTGGTTTGCCGAATTGCTGGCAGGCGCTTTTTTTGTGGAATATATTTTTGGCTGGAAAGGGATCGGCAAAATAACTGTGGATGCACTGGCCAGGCTGGACTTTCCCGTGGTCATGGGATCTGTGCTGGTAACTTCCTTTTTCTTTATCAGTATCAATATCCTGGCAGACTGGCTTTACCGCGTCGTGGATCCCCGGGTTAACGGATAACGACTTCCCGGATCAGGTTTTCGCCCAGGGACTCATTCACCCGTTCCCGGATCTTATCTTTCTTGTACATCAGCTCCTGTTTTAAGGGTGCCACTGAAGTTTGAATATACAGGGTCGTTCCATGAATTTCAATTTTTTCAGTATACCGGGCAATCGTTTTCCCCATGATCTGTTCCCATACTTCCGTGATCTGCAGGGCCAGCACATTGCCTTTCAGCCTGCTTTGTTTCAGGAACAGCCGCATCGCATCCGCCATAGAATATTCACCCATATATCAAAGATACGTTTTATGCTTAACGCGTAACGCTTAACGCTTAACGCCTAACTGTCATATAGCATAACATAGGTAACACTTTTTGGCTACTGTTAAGAACCCGCAAAGCGGGTTGCCCCTTAAGGGGCGCTTAAGAGTCAAAACTGTAGCAAAAGATAGGTAACACTTTCGTTTTTAAGTTCCTTGACATTATTGGCAAGAAGTCTACCAGTCGACAGGCATTTGGTAAGTGAAGATCTGCCTGATTTCCCCATTTTGGCGGATTATCAGGCAATGGTTTTCTATATTAATTTCAGCTACCACATAACTGTACATCATTTCGGGTAACAGGATAAAAGTTTCATTGAGGAGCTGTAGTTTTAAATTACTACGGATAAAGCGAATGAAGTAAACAGATCCTTGGGTCAGCGGGATTGTTTTTAAAGTATGGGTGTCGCCTTTATAATAAGCAGGTTGCAGCATACGTGACTGAACCTGGCAGGGTGTTCTGCTTCCATGTGTACTGTAGCGATGGTTTGTGTTATGAAAGTTCATGAATACTTCCTGCCTGCCGCAAGCATCCTCAAAGTTTTTAAAGGTGTACGCACTTAAGAACTTTTTTCTATAGGTATCATTGAATTTCTCAATAATACCATTGCGCCAGGGCTCCTTTAAAGGTATAAACACGGGACTCACTCCCTGACTCAAAGCAAAGCGCACAACGCTGCCAAAGCTTCTGGGATAGCGGTTACTGCCACGGAAAGCCAGCTCATTATCCATTTGTAAAGCATCCGGCATGCCGTATGTCTGCCAGAATAATACAACCGTATTCAATATGTTTTCTGATGACTTGGTGCGGGCGGCTTTTATAAAACAGTAATGACTTGTGATATCTATAAGATTGATGCTATAGAACCTGCCATCTCCTTTGATATACCTTGGCCCGACCAGGTCCATCTGATGGGTATGGGCGAAAAGTTCAGGATACTCCCTGGGCGTTTTATGAGCAGGAACCTGTTTGTTCAGACCATGACTTGCTATAACCCGGTTAATGGTCCAAATAGCCGGCGCCGGTTTTAGCCCTCTTTTTTCAAATTCATATTGAATGGAAATAGCACCTGTTTGAGCCATCTTTTCATGAACCAGTTCATTTCGAATTAGAAGGATTTGATGCTCAGTTTCCGGTGACAGCCGTCTGTTTGTATTTTTTGGAGCTTTACTTTCGTTTTTAAACCATTCACCGCCTCCAGGTTTACCTTTAAATCTCCTGATCCAGTGATGAACCCATTTGCGGCTCTTACCCATTGAACGAGCTATCAATGCCACTTTTTCACCCTTTATATGCCGTTGGATAGCTTCTTGCCTTTGCTGATACTCCTTCATGCATTTTTGCATGAGTATCAACATTTAATGTCAAAGAACTCTAAAATTGTTACCTATGTACTGCTACACTTAAAAGTGTAACCGATGTACTGCTATTTATCACCTAACGCTTAACGCTTAACGCCTAACGCTTGACGCTTAACGCTTAACGCCTAACGCTTAACGCTTAACGCCTAACGCTTGACGCTTAACGCAATTTATAATGGAAGCCAAATTAAATCTAAATTCATAATTCATAACTCATAACTCATAACCCATAACTTATAACCCGATCAGGCTATAATCGCAAGCCAGTTTTTCCAGATGTTCGCGGATCCGGCCCTGGTGGGTATCCGTAATGAAAAGCTGGCCATTGCCAGGTGCACAAACCCTTGCGAGCAGCTGGTGCATGCGCCGGGCATCGAGTTTTTCAAAAACATCATCCAGTAAAATGATCGGTGCAAAACCTTTGGTGGTTTTCAGCATTTCATATTCTGCCAGCTTCATGGCAAAGAGCAGGCTTTTGCGCTGGCCCTGTGATGCAATATTTTTAAAAGGCTGGTTCCTGAGCCGGATATCGATATCGTCCCGGTGAATGCCGGCATGGGTGCGCTGTAACATCAGGTCCCGTTCACGCGACTTGTGCAGGAGTTCGGCATAGGGGGTCATCAGCAAATCACTTTGATAACCCATCTCCAGTCCATCGTCTGATCCGGCAATATACTGGTAAATGGAAGCGATGGCGGGAAGGATTTCATGGAAAAAATGTTGCCGCCTTACAAATATATAGGTACCGGGCCGCAGGAGCTGCGCATCATATACATCCAGCAGGCTGCGGTCAGTAGAAATTCGCTCTGCCAGTGAACGTAATAACTGGTTGCGTTGCTGAATCAGACGGTTGTATTCAATCAGGTGCAGCAGGTATTGGGCATCCATCTGGCAGAGTAATGCGTCGGTATATCTTCTTCGTTCATCACTTCCTTCCGTTATGATCCGGGCATCGTCAGGGGTAATGATCACACAGGGAAACCTGCCGATATGCAGCGAAAGGCGCTGATAGATTGCATTGTTCAGCAGCACTTCCTTTTTCCCCGTTTCACGAAGAATGCAAACCACGTTCTGATCCCCTTCATCCGTTTGAAAATTCCCTTCGATCCGGAAACCGGATTGTCCATGATGGACATTCTGTAAATCCGATTTAAAAAAATAACTCCGGGTAAACCCCAGGTAATAGATCGCGTCGAGCAGGTTTGTTTTCCCGACGCCGTTATTCCCATAAATGCCAATGATCGGTTTATCAAATGTAAAACTTTCCTGCAGATAATTTTTGTACTGGGTCAGTGTAATGTTCCTGAGAGATAGCATATGTTGGTCCGGGAAACCGGAGCTGTAATTTAGGTATTAGACGCCATCCGGATGATCTGATCAGTTTCTACCGTTATTCCCTCCACCTCTTTGCTTTCTACCGCTTCCGGCGAGGGCGGCCGCACCATCATCAGACAGTGTATAATACCGAATGAAAAGCCGGAGCGCCAGATTTCCGCTATTCCGGAACCGGCAAATTCTGCGAACCGGTTAAAGGATTCGATGGATTGGCCGTAACTGAAAATACCGGGGCGGTGATGTGGGCCTTTTTTTATAGAAATTATTAAGGGTTAAGGAATTGGAAAGGTAAAAAACAAGGCCCAAAACACGCTGTTTAAAGCAAAAATTCCCGTTTACCCCTTATCTTTGCCCCCGCCTTGGCCGATCCGGCGGGTATAAATCAAATTTACGCAAGTGGCTACCAAGTTTTCCAAAGAAACCTACTTGTACTGGTACGAACTCATGCAGCTGATCCGGCAATTTGAGCAGATGGCTGAAGAAAAATATAAAATGGAAGGAAAGATCCGCGGATTTTTCCATGCGTATATCGGCCAGGAGGCTATTGCTGCCGGTTGCATGACGGCTACCCGGCCCGACGATCCGTTTATTACCGGATATCGCGACCACGGCCTGGCTCTATCAAAAGGGGTGAGCGCCAATGCCTGTATGGCTGAACTTTATGGGAAATCAACCGGTGCTGCCAAAGGGAAAGGGTGGCAGTATGCACTTTTTCGGTGTGGATGTTAAGTTTTTCGGCGGTCATGGTATCGTGGGAGCGCAGATCGGAACGGGCGCAGGACTTGCCTTCGCTGAAAAATATAAAGGAACCGATAATGCCGTGCTTACATTTTTCGGAGACGGGGCTGCACGTCAGGGAATGCTGCACGAAGTATTTAACCTGGCCATGCTTTGGAAACTGCCCGTGGTTTTTATTTGCGAAAATAACAATTATGCGATGGGCACTTCAGTGGAAAGAACTTCCAATGTGGTAGATATATATAAACTGGCAGACGCATACGAAATGCCTGGTGATTCGATTGACGGTATGAGTGCGGAAGCGGTTCATGAAGGTGTATCCAGGGCTATTAAAAGAGCCAGGGAAGGAGGCGGACCCACATTGCTGGAGATTAAAACCTACCGCTATAAGGGGCATTCCATTTCCGATCCGCAGAAATACAGGACCAAGGAAGAAGTGGAGGAATACAAACAAAGAGATCCCATTGCCCAGGTAGCAGATGCCATTCTTACTAAAAAATATGCCAGCCAGGAAGAACTCAATGCCATCAATAAACGGGTGGCAGATACGGTGGCCGCTTCGGTAAAATTCGCAGAAGAATCGCCTGATACCATCAGATGATGAAGTGTATAAAGACATTTATATCGATAAGAATTATCCATTTATTAAAGATTGAAAAATACAGGAAACCTGTTTCATAATTCCCAGACATGAGCGACATTAAACATCGTGAGCATTTAGAACTTGAGATTTCACCGGCTGAAAAATGGAAAAATTTTCAGGATCAATATGGCAAAAAATCACTCATAGGCCTTTCCCTTTTCCTGATTTTGATTTTAGGCTATTTCGGTTATCAGCAATTCGTTCTGGAGCCAAAAGAAAAACAGGCTTCAGAGGCCATGTTCCGGGCTGAAGATTATTACCGGATGGATTCAGTTCGTCTGGCTCTGAATGGTGATGCAGTCAATGCCGGTTTTGTAAAAATCATTTCCCGTTATAAAGGCACAAAAACTGCTGACCTGGCAGCTTTTTACGCAGGCAGCTGTTACCTGAAACTGGGTGATTTTAATAATGCGGTCAAATATCTGAAAGATTTTAAAACCTCCGCCGTTCAGGTGCAGGCCAAGGCATACGGACTTTTGGGCGACGCTTATTCTGAACTGAATAAAAAAGAAGAAGCGGTTGAAGAATATAAAAAAGCCGGAACCTATTTCGAACAGGATGAGATCATTTCTCCTGAGTATCTTTTCCGCGCCGGTTATTTATACGAAAGTATGGGCAGGAACCCTGAAGCGATCGCCATGTACCAGATCATAAAAGATAAATATCCCGCTTCGCCCCGGGGTTTTGACATAGACCGCTACCTGGCGAGGCTGGGTGTGGTTAAATAAACCCGCATGTCTTCATCCGGAAAATCAAAAACTGCAACGCCCCGTTTAAAAAATGCATCTGTCGTTGTAGTCAGAACCGAATGGAATGCAGCCATTGTGGATGAATTATTTTCCGGGTGCAAAAAAATACTGGAAGCTCATAGAATTGATTTCCGTGATATCCGGGTTCCCGGCGCATTTGAAATTCCTTTTGCTATCAGAAATTACTGGGATCATTCAAAAAAACAAAAACCTGATGCGTTCATTGCCCTGGGTTGCGTTATCAGGGGCGATACCCCGCATTTTGAATATGTGTGCAGGGCCGTTACAGACGGCATTGCCGCTCTGAACCTGTCCATCCCCGTGCCCTCCATTTTTGGTATTCTGACTGTTGACAACCCGGACCAGGCCAGGGAACGGATCGGAGGCATACAGGGTCACAAGGGTGAAGAAGCCGCGGAAGCGGCCCTGAAAATGATTTCTTTTTCCAGGTCGCTGAAACAATAATATAATTTGAACATCCAGCTTTTCATACCTTGTTTTGTAGATCAGCTTTATCCGGATACGGCATTTAATATGATTCGCGTACTGGAGAAAGCAGGATGCACGGTACATTATAATGCCGAACAAACCTGTTGCGGTCAGCCTGCTTTTAATGCAGGTTTCCAGGAGGATGCCAAAGAAGTCTGTACTAAATTCCTGAAAGATTTTCCAGGAGCGGATTATATTGTTTCCCCCAGTGCTTCCTGTACAGGATTTGTAAGAAATTATTACCCGGACCTGTTCAGGGATTCCTCTTACAAAAAAGATGTAAAAAATATCGGCAAACGGATCTACGAGTTTTCCGATTTCCTGGTGAACGTACTGCACCTGGAAAATTTCAATGCCAGCTTAACGGGAAAAGCAACCTACCATGATTCCTGCGCAGCTTTAAGGGAATGCAAAATAAAAACAGAACCACGCAAATTACTGGCACAGGTGAAGGGACTGGAGCTGATTGAAATGGAAGATACGGAAACCTGTTGCGGTTTCGGAGGAAGTTTTGCTGTAAAATTTGAATCCATTTCACTGGCCATGGCCGACCAGAAAGTGAATCATGCTTTAAAAACCGGTGCTGAATACCTGATATCCACCGATCTGTCCTGCCTCATGCACCTTGATGGTTTTATCCGCCATAAAGGCCTGCCGCTTAAAACCCTCCATATTGCAGACGTCCTCAGCAGCGGCTGGTAAAAAACCACCCGCCATGCCACGAAAGCAGGCAGGTGGTGACCTTAAAACAACCTGTCGCAAAAGTTCCGCCGGTATTCCGGCTATAATCAGGTATACGCAATTTTACCCGGTATGGATGCCTAAGGAAAGCTTAAAGCTTATTCCGGCATCAGCACCCGGTCAATAACTAAAATCACCCGGATCACTCCACCCTGAACCGTTGTGATTTGGGCAGTTCCGTTACCTTCCCTGATTCTGGCTGCAACCAGGGTGGTATGATCTTTTGTTTTGATCGCATTCTGAATTATGTTTTTATCCGGATACATGGGCGCAACTCCAACAGAAAAGAGACTCTAATCCGGATTTGCGATTTTTGGGAATATTTATTTTATACACTTTATTATTCACAAAGCCTTAAGATTTGGGCTTTAGGCATCAGGCCTTAAGAAGCCTTACCTTTGAATCCATTAACAATCCAGGAGCTATGGCCTATTGGCTTATCAAATCTGAGCCGGAAGTATACAGTTGGGATCAATTCATGAAAGACAAACAGACGCGCTGGGACGGCATCCGCAATTATGCAGCCCGCAATCACCTGAAATCAATGAAAAAGGGGGATTCGTTATTTTTTTATCACAGCAATCAGGGAACTGAAATCGTGGGCATTGCAGAGGTCATAAAGGAAGCCTATCCGGATCCGGCCAGTTCAGATCCTGCCTGGTTTGCCATCGATGTGAAACCCCTGAAAAAAATGGCCCGGCCGGTTACACTCGATCAGATCAAAAAAGAAAAAAAACTCGCCGCTATGGCACTTGTCCGGATCAGCCGGTTATCTGTTCAGCCTGTTACAGATGAAGAATGGCAGGTGATCATGAAAATGGGAGGGATGGAATCTGTATCATGAAATACAAAATACATTTCTTATCTATTCTGCTCGGCCTTTCATTTATAAAAATATCTCAGGCACAATCTCCCTTACTAAATGCATCCCTGAGCAGTTTGAAGCACTATGTTACCGTAGAAAATCCAAACGTTTTTGACACCGCCTACAACGACCTGCAATATTCGATCGGAGGAAGTATTCATTATCTATATCCCCTGTACCAGTTGCTGGGGGATGAGAAAAAATTCATCAAAAAATTTTCAGGCCCTGCCTATTATGATTTACTCAGCCAGTCCGTTTCCTTTGTAGGTGATTATCCGGCTGCCCTGGAATACCAGAAAATGTCAGATACCACCCGGCTGACAGATGTGGAATACCGGCAGATCGGGAAAAACATGCAGCACCTGAAAAATATTAAAAACGTGGATGCAAAGAAATTCATCGCTTTTATTGCTTCCAAATACAAGGTGATCATGCTCAATGAAGCCTATAACAAACCGCTTCACCGGGCCTTTGCCTATTCACTGCTCGACATATTATATAACAGGGGTTTCCGTTACCTGGCGATGGAAATGCTGAATCCGATGCCCAGCCAGGAACTTACAAAACTCACGAATCATACCGGCTTTTTTTCAGCAGAACCGGTAGCCGGAGAATTGATCCGCCAGGCACTGGATATGGGATTCAAACTGGTAGCTTATGAAGATCCGCAGGCCCAAAATCATACACCCACCGAAAGGGATTCCATACAGGCACTCAATATCGCCCGGATTGTACATCTGGATCCGGAAGCCAAAATCTTTGTGTATGCAGGATACGGACATATTGCAGAGCAAAGTACAACTCCTGATTTTATTCCCATGGGTATGGCTTTCAAAAGAATGACAGGTATTGATCCGCTGACCATCGACCAGACGGATATGACGGAGGAAAGTAATTTTTCATTCGGAAAAGCCTTTTATGATGCCTATATTGGAAAGTTCCCGATAACCACCCCGTCTATTCCATTGGAAAACGATGAACCGGTGAATATAACCGGAACCACCTTATATGATCTGACGGTCATTCATCCGAAAACCACTTATAATTATGCCAGGCCCACCTGGCTGGCTTTATCCGGCCGAAGGCAGCCGGTATCGGTCAAATCAAAAAATCAAAATATTTTCCTTGTACAGGCTTACTACGAGTTTGAATCCCGCGGTGCCAAACCCGGGGAAGTGGTCCCTGCAGACCAGACTTATTTTTCATATGGTAACGGAGCGTATACCCTTTACCTGCGCCGTGGTTTATATATCCTGATATTCCGGGATATGCAATACAAAACCCTCTTTACGCAACACCTGGAAGTCAACTGATTTCTTCCTCGAAACGAATTCCCTCCCATGCCAGTTCTTGCAATACCGGTTCATAAATTTCCGGTATAATGGGAATATGCAAACCGGTTAAGGATATTTTATTTTCCAGGATCAGCCTGGCTGCAATACCCAGGGGCAGGCCCACAGTCCGGGCCATCGCTGTCCTCAAAGCATTTTCACCCTTTACCACGAGCTGGCTTCGCAGGAAATGTTTCCGGCCGTACAGTTCATATTCAAATTCATGCAGCATCAGGATCATATCCTTATCCAACGCTTTCATCTGCCAGTTTTTCTCCAGCAACACCTGCAGGATTTTTGCTGAAGTCAGGGTACCGGGCGGCAGGGGAACTTCTTCAAAGAGACCAAGCTGATCATAGAGTTTTTGATTGAAACTATCTACATAGGGCAACAAGGGTTTGCTCCAGGCCGCGATGGTTTTGATCGTGGAGGCAATGGGTAATGCATCGTCCGTTAAGCCGGCACTTACCAGATTTTTCCAGCCTTTGCAGAAGTCCGGGTGACGCAGGGTTGTCCTGATAAAACTATGCGCCGACTCCAGCCCGTAAACGGGAATATATGCCAGTGAATCCCGGTTCGGATACCAGGCGAAATTTCCCAATGGCCTGATTTCCACCAAGCCTGTATTTTCAAAAAGGTTTTTATATTCTATTCTCCTGATCTGGCCCGCTTCTTTAAACAGGGCACCCGCGGATCCGGCTTTCACTACATTGGCTGGATTCCAGCTTATTTTATAATGCCAGGGATTGTCGTCACTTTCCGGCGCAACCAGTCCGCCGGTATGCGACCGGAAAACAGATATTTTTCCTCCTGAAGCCTGGATCCGGTGAATGATTTGCATGGCACTCATATGATCGATACCCGGATCGAGTCCCATTTCACACAGAAAAAAAAGTTTTTTTTCTTTGAGCCGGGAAGACAGTTGCCTGATCTCGTCATCCACATAAGAGGCAGTAAGCAGGTTTTTTGAATGGGCAACACAATCACGCGCAATGAGGATATGCAGGGCAGGAGGCAGGAGGGAAATAACCAGGTCGGCTGTCAGAATAAGGGCAACTCTTTCAGCGGCATTTTCTACATGCACGTGCACGGGATGCACCACCGGAGATTTTACAAGTTTTTCCTTCAGGGAATCCGCATTGGCGTCACCTATAGTTAAGATCCATTGGTTTTGGGTACAAATCCGGGTAAGATAGTCTATCAGGCAGGTAGCAGATTTCCCCGCTCCAAAAACTACAATGCTTTTCATGCCCAATAATAGAACATTTCAATTGAAAAGTCAGCCGCCGGGCGGCATGTTTTTGGTACATTAAATGAAATTACCGGGACAGCCTGATTTCTCCGAGGTTGACATGCTGGCCTTTCAAAACCCGGACTCTTCTTTCAGTCGGCAGGACGCTGTATTTATTTGTTGCAAAAATCAGTTTCCAGTTTCCGGGTTGAAGTTCCATTCCAAAATGGCCGTCATTGCTGACAACCTTTACGGAATCATTACCCCGCACCGCAATAATGGAAGATGCTTCCCGGGCAGGGGAAACCCGGCCGGCAATGGAACCTTTGTGCAATAGTCGTTTTGCATGAATACAGATCACCATCAGGATGACAAAGCACAGTTCAAGAATCCCTTTTTGCATCCTCGTTCAGTTTAAATGATTTAAAAAGATTTGAACTTAGGTAAAGAATCGCCGGAGATCATAGTTTGGATAATTGCACAGGGAGGATTAACATACAGAATTTCAACTTCTGTGCCAATGACTGCCTATTGTATGATAAAATAATGAAGTGATTGTTAACCCTTTCCTAATTGGTATACCGGAGATCCAGCTGGCGGGAATTCACAATGTGTATACGGGTCGCAATTTTAATACCCCGGGGGCTTTTGGGAGCTTTAATGGTAACGGTTTCCCCCGCTTCGAGATCATTAAATGAAATACTTTCTGTTTTAAATATTTTTTCGTTGTTCTGTATATAATCAATATTTACAACCACCAGGTCCATCAAAACCGGGGAATTATTGGTAACCGTAACAGGAAAACTTGAAATGCCTCCGAACATGCCCGTGGAAAAACGACCGGTTACCAGGCCGATATAGTTTTCAGGATGCGCTTTAATTTTCTGATAAAGCATTTCCGTTTTGCTGATGGTATTTTGCTTCAGACTGTCATGTAACATAAGCGATGATAGGGCCGTATTTTGTCTGAATGCGGTGTCCTTTGGAAGGATCTCTTTTTTCACCGGCTTTTTCCCCGCGCCACTGATCAGTTTTCTGGGAACCGGGCCTGCAGATTTTACGGAGTCTGTTTTTATTTGTACGCTTTCAATCGTGTTCTTATTTCGCCCGGTGGTGGAAAAGGCCGGTGAAATCTCTTTCTGATCCGAAAGCGCTGTTGGCTGAGCAGCCGGACTGGTTTGCAGATCATGCACCCTGGTTGAGAAAAATTTTCTGCGGTCCGAAATGAAGAAACCGGTCAGTATACCCGCACCAAATAAAAGGGCGATGGTGCTGACCCATAAAACTTTTCCGGATAAACGGGCTGCTGAAGAGGACTTTTTTCTGTAAATATCCGAAAAGTCGTAAGCAGGGTCCCGGCCCGGGACGAAAGCCGGGTCCAAATCATTCAAAACACGGGCGGGCGGCACTGCCACCGGTTTTTGACCAGCTGGTAAATTCACATAAACCGACCGGGAGCCAGTACCCTTTTTATTTGGGTTTCCCCGGACCCCGCTACCTGCGGGTTCAGATTTTTTTGAGGTCCCGGAACCCGTCGTTGATGAAAGATCCATGCCCGTTTTTTTGAAAACCGGATCAGTAGCCTGATCTGGAACGGCGGGAGCAAATGACTTCAATTCCGGAATTTCCCCGGGATAACGCCAGGCAGCACTTTTCCCGACCACCCATATCAAATCAAAGGCCTTTAAGGACATCCCCTTAATTTCCTCTATGGTATACGGACCAGATTCTTTGTTATTGCGAAGCAATAAATAACTGCTCATGGTTTGGGCATAATAGGGCAGGGTAAACGGTTTCAGGCCACCTCAAAAGTATTGAATTTATTGCAAAAGGAACGTTATTACCCGATACCGGCAACTTTTAGTAGTATATGGGAATGAACCGGAGTCCCTTTAGTTTACTCCATTCTAGTGCCGGTGCCGGAATTTTTGAGAACTTGGTCAGGTAAGCAGCCGCATTATAAAATGATGACTGGGTAGGTATGCGGAAAAGGTCCGCATCCGGTGCAAAATAAAATTTCCGGTACCTGGGAAATTCCGGCACCGGTTTCCCATTCACCGAAGCCGGATTACTCGTTGGCACCCACCATTCCTTCGGCTCCATAACCAACACTCATATTCAGCCAATAAGGGAAATCCGCTGCCTGCCGGTAAAAAAGAAGCTATATTAAATGAGAGCCAGTAAGTTTGGCCGTTGTAATCTTTTAACATCCGGGACAAAAAATTGCTCCCCAGTTCAGCAGGATAGTATTGTGCGTAGGGTGAAGCATGAAAGGACCATTTCATTTCAATCCTTTGCTGGTTCCAGCCTTTCTGCTGGGCGGCAAACAGGGCGGCCCCGAAATATTGGCCAGCATATCCCCTTTTGAAAAACCCCATTTCGATGAAAAACCGTCGAATATTTCAATGATCGACATGTATCCGAGCGCTGTTAACCCACCCACAGCAATGGATGAATTATTACTGACCCCGCACCATCTCATCAGATCGTACTGAATGGCCCCTATATTATAGGCCGTAGTTGCATGACCTGCTTTATCCATCTGGAGCCATTCTCCATTATCATTAAAAAAATGAAAATGACTTCTGGGATGTTTGCGGTACCATAAAAAATACAATCCGGCCGAGATCGCGACACCCGTAGCGACTTCCGTAATAACAACGGTTTTAAGCCGGTCTGGCTGGTAGGTTGCGCTGGGTGGAAGAAACAGGCTTTGCGCAAATCCGGTCGCGAAAGTGACCAACAGGCAAAGGGTGATCAGGGGGCGTTTTAAAAGGTTTCCCCTTTTGTAAACCAAAGAAAAAAAATCAACCAATCAACAGAAATTTTATATGGTCGTGATTGAAAAGTAAGATTTGATTCATATAAAAATCAATATCTTAGGTTCAAATTTAAAGCAAGTTTTATGGATGCGGTGATTTTGGCAAAAGTGAATAACTGGTTAGCCGGCAATTACGATGAGGAAACAAAAGGCGAAATCATCCGCCTCCAAAAAGAAAATCCGGACGAATTAAAGGATTGTTTCTACCGGAACCTCGAATTTGGAACCGGTGGTCTCCGCGGCATCATGGGTGTGGGAACCAACCGGATCAATAAATATACCATTGGCATGGCCACGCAGGGATATTCCAATTACCTGCTCAAATCATTTCGCGGTCAGCAGGTTAAAGTAGCCATTGCGCATGACAGCCGTAACAACAGCCGTTTTTTCGCTGAAACGGCCGCGAAGGTTTTCGCAGCCAACGGAATCAGGGTTTTTCTTTTCCAGTCCCTCCGGCCAACCCCCGAACTCAGTTTTACCATCCGCTACCTGGGATGCCAGGGCGGGGTGGTTTGCACGGCTTCCCATAATCCGAAAGAATATAATGGCTATAAGGCATACTGGAGCGACGGGGGTCAGCTGGTCCCGCCCCATGATAACCGGGTTATAGAAGAAGTTGAAAAAATAGCTTCGGTCAATGAAGTGAAATGGACCGGCGGAGAGTCGAATATTACCATTGTAGGCAAGGAAATGGATGAAGCCTATATCAGCATGGTGAAAAATCTATCCGTTAATCCGGAAATCATCGAAAGGCAGCATAATCTGTGCATCGTTTATACGCCCATTCACGGAACAGGTATCAAACTCGTTCCCGAAGTGCTGCAAAGATTTGGCTTCAGTAATGTACATGTGGTGGACGAGCAGGCGATGCCCGATGGCAACTTTCCTACCGTTGCTTACCCAAACCCGGAAGAAAAGGAAACCATGAGCCTGGGTCTGAAAAAAGCAAGGGAAATTGATGCGGATATACTACTGGGGACCGACCCGGACGCAGACCGTGTCGGGATCGGTGTAAAAAACGATCAGGGTGAATGGGTGCTCATGAATGGCAACCAGACTGCCGTACTCGCTTTTAATTATATGATTGAAGCCCGGAAAGAAAAAGGCATTTCCCAGCCCAATGATATGGTTGTGAAAACCATCGTTACCACCGACATGATTGATGAAATCGCCCGGCAGTCGCATATTCGCTGTTATAATGTGCTGACGGGTTTCAAATGGATTGCTGAACTGATCAGGGAAAAAGAGAAAACTGAAAACTATGTAATTGGCGGGGAAGAAAGTTACGGGCTGATGATTGGCGATAAACTCCGCGATAAGGATGCAGTCAGTGCAGTTGCCATTCTCTGTGAAATGGCGGCTTATGAAAAAAATAAAGGGAAGTCGCTCTACAATAAACTGACCGACCTCTACCTGCAATTTGGATTTTATAAAGAAGATCTGATTTCCATAACCAAAAAAGGAATGGACGGTCAAAAACAAATTGCAGACATGATGGCTTCCTACCGGAACGAGCCGCCGATTGCCATCAACGGTTCACCTGTAGTGCATTTGCTGGATTATCAAACCCGTGAGGGAAGAAATTTAAAAACCGGGGAATCCTGGAAAATAGAATTGCCTGTTAGCAACGTTCTTCAGTTCATCCTCGAAGACGGAAGCAAGATTTCCGCACGCCCTTCCGGAACCGAACCCAAGATTAAATTCTATTTCAGCGTTCATAAATCACTGGGCAGTCGTGCTGCTTTTGATGCAACGGACCTGTTGTTGCAACAAAGGATTGACGCCATCATTAAAGACATGAAATTGAAATAATTTTCCGCCGGATCCTTGATGATATGAAAACGAGATTGTTTTTGCTGACAAACCTGCTGTTGACCTTTTGCGGTTATTCCCTGATAAAAATTCCCGGAATCCTTGACCGATCATAAGGTAATCCGGCGTAACCGGCCGGCTCCGGTCCGGGGAATGATGGCCGGGGTTATGAGTTATGAATTATGAGTTATGAATTATGAGTTATGAATGATGGATTAGGCGTTACAGTGTTTTCTCGCTGATCAGCCCCGTCTTCTTATTCTTGATAATGACTTTCTTCGCACCGTAATGCGTCGTTTCTTCTTTGATCAGGTAATGATCTGCATCATATTCCACCAGTGTATTATGTTTTGAAAGCCCGGTCTGACCCCGCCAGATGTCCAGCTGAACAGGTTCCCAGAGTTTGGTTTGTGCCGATTTATAAGCTGCATCGAGGATGGAATTCACCACATACCCGTCATAAAATGTTTCTTTGGGTGCGATGCCTTTTTCCATCGAATTGAACATATCGGTGAACATATGATTATAACCCAGGTCATTCATTTCATCACCCACGGGGAATAACCAGCCCGTATTGGATTCGGTTTTTTCGGATACATAATCAGCGCCCTTCCCAGTGGTGAACATCTCAAAGCCGGTTCTCAAAAAATTATTGATCCAGATGGTTCCTTCCGTTCCCATTACTTCATCACGCAAATCCAGGCCGCCGCGGAATGTCCAGCTTACTTCGAACTGGCCAATGGCGCCCGTTTCATATTTCACCAGGCCGATGGCATGGTCTTCAGCTTCGATGGGTTTCACCTGTGTATCGGCCCAGCACATGACTTCCACAGGTTTGATATCCTTACCAATAAAATTTCTGGCTATTTCCACGCAATGACAACCCAGGTCCAGAATACAACCGCCGCCCGCCTGTTCCAGGTCCCAGAACCAGTCACTATGCGGGCCAGGATGGGTTTCCCTTGACTTGGACCAGAGGATCCGTCCCAATGCCCCGTTTTTTACGCTTTCCAGGGCCTTCAGGAACTTGGGGGTATATACGAGGTCTTCCAGGTATCCGTTGAAAATGCCCGCCTTCTCCACCGCTTCCAGCATACGCCTTGCTTCAATAGCATTCCGGCCAAGGGGCTTGGTTGTGATAACGGCCTTTTTATGTTTGCAGCATAATAATACTGCCTGCTCGTGCAGGTTGTTGGGCAGGGAGATACACACCACTTCCACATCAGGGCGCGCAATAGCTTCTTCCATTTCAGTTGTCCAGTGTGCACAACCATAATCAGAAGCAAATTTTTTGGCTGATGTTTCCCGCCGGGAATAAATACTTACAATACGGTCCCGGCTGCGCTGTCCCTGCAATGATTCGGCATAAAACCGTCCGATAAATCCGGACCCTAACATGGCAATTCTCATATGTTCTGTTTAATTTTTATAAATAATCAGGCAGTTGCCTGTGCATTGGCTGCAAGACGTTTTTCCCGGAAAAATAAAATGAAGTACACCAAAACGCCCATAGCAATATAGGCAGGCACATACCAGATCTTCGTCCAGTTATGCCCTGCCGTGGTTTTATAATTGTCCACAACAAAACCGGAGAACCAGGTCCCGATAAACATACCCAGGCCGTAAGTTGCAAATGTGAACAGGCCCTGCGCTGCGTTTTTGATGGCAGCTCCAGCTTTTTTTTCTGTATACATATATCCGGTAACAAAAAAGAAATCATAACAAACCCCGTGCAGGATGATTCCGGCATATAACATCCAGAGATTCGCATCAATATTTCCATAGGCAAAACAAAGGTACCTCAGGATCCACGCCACCATACCCATGAGTAACATTTTCTTGACCCCGATCCGGTTGAAGAGGAAGGGAATGGCCAGGATAAAAACACCCTCAGAAATCTGGCCCAGGATCATTTTGGAAGCTGCCCCCTGTACCCCGATTTCATTCAGGAAAGCATTGGCAAATCCGTAATAGAAAGAAAGGGGAATACAAACCAGGATAGCGGCTATAAAGAATACGAGGTACGCATTATTTTTAAACAAAATAAATGCATCAGTTCCCAGGGCTTTGGCAGCAGATGCCTGGCTGGAAGCCGCTTTGGGTGGCGTATGGGGCAGGAAAAAACTGATGGTTCCCAGCAGGGCGGAGGCGGCCGCAGCAAGATAAAATGTGTTACCTGTCTGACCCGTTTTTTCCCATTGCATTTTTCCGATGAGCAATCCGGCCACGATCCACCCCAGCGTGCCAAATACCCGGATCCAGGGGAATTCTTTCCCGGGATCACGCATCTGGTTAAACGCTATACTGTTCGACAGTGCAATCGTCGGCATATAAAGGAGTGAATATATCAGGATGATCCAGTAAAAAGGACCGTTCATCGTTACGGCAGTCGCCAGAAAAAGGAGGACCGCACCCAGGAGATGCAGCACGCCCATGATCCGCTGGGCAGCAAAAAAACGATCTGCGATCAAACCGACGATGAATGGTGAAATCATGGTCGCAATGGCGAGCGCACTATAGGCAGCGCCGATCTGGATACCGCTGGAATGCAGGTTGGTAGCCATATAGGTACTCATCGTAACATACCAGGATCCCCAGATAAAATATTCCATGAACATCATCAGGCTCAGCAGTACGGATGTAGTCGACTTCATGAAAAAGAATTTAAAGGTATGAAGGGTTTGAGCCGAAAAGTTACAAATGAAAAGACGCAATGTAAAAAATTCTTCAATTATCTTGCAGCCATGCGCGTCTTATCTGATTCATACAGGCATAAAGGACTCCGAAAACAACTGGTGGAGCAGATCCGGAGAAAAGGCATCACGGACGAAAGGGTTTTACAGGCCATTGGGGATATTCCAAGGCATTATTTTATTGATTCCGCTTTTGACCAGATCGCTTACGAGGACCGGGCATTCCCCATTGCAGAAGGTCAGACCATTTCACAGCCTTATACGGTTGCCTATCAGTCCCAGCTGCTGGAAGTCAAACCCCATGAGAAAGTACTGGAGGTGGGTACCGGAAGCGGATACCAGGCCTGCGTACTGGCACTGATGGGAGCCCAGGTATTTTCAATAGAAAGGCAAAAGCAGTTATACGAGTTTAACCGGCAATTCCCGTATCTCCGGAATTTTCCCGCTATCCGTCATTTCTACGGGGATGGTTACCAGGGCCTGCCAACTTTTGCCCCCTTTGACAAAATCATTGTGACTGCTGCTGCCCCGGCGATACCTGGCAAGCTGGTGGAACAATTGAAACCAGGCGGTAAAATGGTGATCCCGGTCGGGGAAGGAAGGGTTCAGCAGATGTTTCGTATTTCCAAAGATGCCGACGGGAGACATTCATGAGGAAGTATTCGATGATTTCTCATTTGTCCCCATGTTACAGGGGAAAAACAATTAATGCCGGCTGAATTCGCTTGAACGCTGAACGCCCGCAAACTACCGTCAACCGTCAACCGTCAACCGTCAACCTAACTCATAACTCATAATTCATCAACTCACGGTCAACTGTTAACCAAATCTATGACTCCGGAAAGAGAACAACGGATTAAAAAGGTTCTGGACAAGCGACAGAATGATCTTACGGTTGTACTGGAAAATGTATTCGACCCCCATAATATTTCTGCGGTGATGCGTACCTGTGATGCCGTGGGCATCCAGGACATCCATGTATTAAATACAAAAATCAGGAAACATAAGAAATGGGGTGCCCGAAGCAGCAGCAGTGCGGCCAAATGGCTGACGGTGCACCAGCATACAGATGCCGCCGATTGTTTCACCGGAGCTCAGAAAAAAATATCCCCTCATTCTTACCACGCATCTGTCTTCAACAGCCATTTCATTGTATGAAATCAATTTTACTGGACCGGTGGCCCTTGTTTTCGGCAATGAGCACGACGGCGTTAGTGAAGAAATACGGGCGCTCGCAGACGGCAATTTTGTGATTCCCCAGGTCGGAATGATCCGTTCACTGAATATTTCTGTTGCCTGCGCTGTTAGTCTCTATGAGGCTTTCCGCCAGAAAAAAGCAGCCGGACATTATAATCAGACCAGGCTGGAAAAACCGGAATACCTGGCATTATGGAAAGCAATGGGAACAGCCGGACCTGTGACGGAAGATTTGAAGATTATGAATTATGAGTAATGAATTAGGCTTGTTAAGCGTTCGCGTTCAGCGTTAGGCGTTAGGCGGTTAAGCGTTAAGCCAAATGCCTTCGTGCAATTTCGCTTTTTCCTGCAGCGAATGAATACTCACATTCAATTCAAAACCGATCAGGAGTATCAGGGCATTGAAATATACAACGATCATAAGAATCAGGATCGTTCCGATGGACCCATAAACTTTATTATAGGTTCCGAATTTATTCACCCAGAAAGAAAATACAAAAGTGACCAGGATCATCAGGATCGTGGCCAGCAGGGTGCCTGGAGAAAATAATTTCCATTTTTCCCTTATGGACGGCGCATGTTTATAAATATAGGCGATGGCAAAATAAAATAAAGGGATGATAACGACCCAGCGAAGGATTTAAAAACCCACTCATGGAACGGTTGCGAATATGCAGCAGCCGGAACATATATCGCAGCAATTCATCCTGTGTTACCAGGAATACGATACTTCCGATGATCAGTAAAATCAGGACCAGCGTAAGCTGGATGGCCACCAGGCGGTCATGAAAAAAATTTCTTGGAGAATGAGAGTGAGGAGAAAGCGATTTGTTAAAAGACCGCATAACGCCAATCATCGCATCTGAAGCATAATAAAGGGAAATCACCAGTCCGAATGACAACAATCCGCCGCTGGGTTTCGTCAAAAAGTCAATCAGGAAATTCGAGACCATCAAATAGGTATTCTGGTTGGGTGTGATTTCTTTGGTAAGCAGCAGGAGCTGGCTTGTAAGTTTCTTTGAAACCGGGAGATAGGGGATCAGGGTACAGAGAAAGATCGTGGCTGCGGGTATGGCCAGGAGAAAACTGAACGCAATGGAGCGGGCCCGGTCCTTCAATCCCACTTTCTGCACCTGGCTCCTTAAAAAAACGATGACATCATATAAAGGCAAACCCTGAAATCCGGGAAGAAAGATTGACTTGCTTTTCCCGGAAGCATAGCGGTAAGGAAAAGACGATCTTATGAAATGTTCCAGTTTGGTCATGGCTTATCTTTTGACTTGCTGGCCAATCCGCATTTGTTCATCCAGGGCTTTCTGATATTGCTCTTGCATATTTCATATGTTCCGTATAAGTTTCTGCAAAATTTGAATATCCTGAAAAATCGGGTTTAGCAACAAAATAAAAATATCGGGTTTCCGGAGCATTCAGTACGGCATCCAGAGTTTCCGTTGAAGGAGTGCAGATCGGTCCCGGTGGCAAGCCCGTATTCCGGTAGGTATTGTAAGGCGATTCCACGAGCAGGTATTTTTCATAAACTCTTTTCAGATCGAAGCGACGAAGAGCAAATTTCACTGTTGGATCGGCTGCCAGGCGCATATCTGTTGCGATGCCGATTAAGATAAACACTGGCAATCTGAGGTTTGTCTTCTTTTCGCGTTGTTTCTTCTTCCACAATAGATGCCAGAATATAAGCAGTATACCCGGTTAAGATGACGGGATCTCTGCTGCATGCAGCCGTGTCGGGCGTCCAGAATGCCGGCGCTGCTGTTTCCATTTTTCTGAAAATCCGGGAAGGGGTCGTATTCCAGTAATAGGTATAGGTATTGGGAAAACTAGGGTCATCTCGGTATTTGTATCCAGTCCTATAGCAATGAAGCGTATCGGAATTATTCAGGAAACGCATAAATGCCATGGAATCACATTCAAATCTTCTGCCAATCAGGCCGGCGAGATCTTCACGCGTTCGTAATTTGGTGATCACAAGGTTTACCGGAACTGTCGCCCATTGCGTAACATTTTAAGAATATTCAACAAACTCATTCCGCGTTAGGATTTCAAATTTCCCGGCTTTGATGACGTAGGATAAGAAACCCGCCTGGCAAGCCAGTTAAAAACGATGGGATGTGCCATCACATCATCCTTTCTCAAGCAGGAATCCAATTGCTGCATAAGTTCATACCCGTGTGGATATACAAATCATAACTTTCAGAGTTGAAAGACGTGCCCGGGCCAAGGATAAGGTAGGCTGTCGATTGCCGCGACTAGCAATACGATAAAAAACAGGAGAAATAGTTTCTTCACGCGTATTTGGATTATTCACCAAAATAAACAAAAAACCCCGTCATTGAAATGCGGGGTATTAAATATCATAGTACGGTTGATACTTATTTGACGGGGTACCGCCGGGTATGGTATTGGGGGTCGGTTTGAGATCCCTTACCTTGTTTGAAGCGGCTTTGGGAATGAAAACAGTGGAGAAAATACAAAGAAATACGACAGCTGTAGCGAGGATCCAGGTACCCTTTTCCAGGATGTCCGTAGTTTGTTTCACGCCCATGAACTGGTTGCTGAAACCGGCCACATTCCCTGCGAGTCCGCCGCCTTTCGGATTCTGAATGAGCACAATCAGTCCCAATAAACCACAAACCAGTAAAAGGATTATAACAAAAAATATCATGGTAAGGACGCTTTTAATTGTTCAATTCTGGACGCAAAATAAGCGCTTTTGGGGGGATAAATCAAACTTAATTTCTGATACAGCGCGATGGCATTTTCATACATACCCTGCTTGGCAAGCACTTCCGCCATGGACTCCGTGAGAATTTCTCTTTCATCAACAGAGTGGGCCGCAAAATGCCGGATCCGGTCCACTTCCTTTTCATCCGTTTGTTGCTTAATGGACTGGGCAGGAAGCTTTTTCATCACTTTCAGCCAGTCGGTAAAGCTTTTTAGCTGTTTGCCAAAAGGTCGGCAGGAATTTCCTCCAGTACCAGTTTAATTCCCTGTGATGCGAAATAGTCAATCATATGGTATGGTGCAAATACAATGGACTCCGCTTTTTTCGCATCAAATGCCGGAATGGCTTTCTTAAACTCACCATATCGTTCAGCAAGACCTGGCATCGTTGCTTCATCCGGGTGACCTTCAACACCAGAACGAACATGATTACCGGTATCATCCGGGACTCCTGAAGGGGTCCATACTGCATTCGTGTCCGGAATAGATTTCAGTTATGCTTTCTTCTTCCGCCTATCTCTTTGTTGTATGCTGTTTCGTCCTGAATTGCTGCCTGCACATTGTGGTCAATGGGCCTGTCAAAAGAGTCGTAATCCGCACCCGAATCTGATTTAGCCGGGAGTCAGGACTTTCAACAGGATCTTCATCTATCGGCATGCGGAATTTCTACTGTGTTGCCTTCTTCGTATTTGCCTTCTTCCGTGTTCTCATGGATTGGGATAATATGCTGGGTCTCCGGAGGCGGAGCCGCTGTCTTCAATGTGTGGCCGTCAAAAGCTTCCAGATCGAAGTCTGGCTTTTTTTACAATAACTTCTTCAAAAATGCCATACTCATTTATGATCTCTTCATGGATTTCATAGGTATCCGGTCTGTATTCCGCAATGGAATTTTCAGATTCCCCATGAATCAATTGTTCCTGTAGCTGCCGCAAAATTTTCTGATTTGCGGTCCCTTCATCAGTTGTCTGTTTTTGCAACCCGTTTTCTTCATCCGGTTTAATTGCTGGTCGCTTTGGGTTTCAGCTAAATTTCTTCAACAGGCTCCGGGTTTGAATCCGATATTTTGAAATCAGATCGTCAAATGATTTCACGGGACCAGCAAATGACCTGAAGAGAATTCTTCCTGGAAAACACTTTTCAACTAACAAAGACTCCGATATTGCTTCTCATCGATCGAATGATCTATTTCAATTCATCGTCGGCACGCTACAGGGCCTGGTACGTATAATTCAACATTCATTCATCCCACCGGAAGGTGCAGGAACTCCGTGTGATTTCCTTTTCAAAAGGCCCTGTTATTCCGTAATCGGAATTTAGTTTCAAATTTTCCGTCCGGGGAAATTTCCCCTTCATTTTTTTTATAAAAGAGGGTCATTACATCCTGTTCCTTCAGTATATATTTCTTCATCCAGCACAGATTGCAGCCAGAAAGGATTATTGAAATAAAGGCCGTACGCATCGTTTCCTTTTCATACGCCACTTCGTCTTGCTGTTTTAATTTTTTAGACAAAAGGAAATGACCTGCATTAAATGAAGGGAATTCAGTGATCACTTCATATATCTCATCCAGTGAAACCGAATCCAGGTCTTTCTTTCCGAAAATCGCGTCCAGAAGGGATGGCAGGCCGCTTTGTTCATCATAAAATAATTACCAGTTAGAAAATAAACGGTTGAACATATCATCCGTCATTTGCTGCACGATCTGTGGTGTTAAAGTGGCTTCGGCATCGGTCAGACTCGATGTTGCCGGAAAATCAAAAATCCGCGAAATATCAGTTTCAAAATCAGGCGTTCCCAGTTTCTGATCATTCAGACGGTTTTTCAGGCCAGATGTACCGTAACGGCCAGACGATTAATGGAAGCGGCCTGGTTGGAAACACCGGCCGTGGACACATCATATTTGCGAACAAAAGCTGAAACATCATAGTCCGCATTGTCTGTCTGCACCTGGATGAGTTTGGTCTGGCTGCTTAATTTCTGTTTAAATTTATCAGTCAGTTGCGGACTCAATTGAGGATCCACATAAGTCGCCCGGTTTTCAATAAAACCGACACGGATGGTTTTAACTTCCGGCGGAATGGAAACGTCTTTAAATGAATATACTTTGCATGAAACTGGCCAGCCAGGCAGAAACACAACAGGTAAACAACCGGCCTTGATCCTGTGGCAATAAAAACTCCGGTTATTCACTGATATCATATTCTTTTAATTTTCGGTACAAGGGTTCGTTCACTGATCCCCAGGTCGGAGGAAGCATCTTTGCGTTTTCCCTTTGTGTTTCTTGAGTGCTTTTACAATAAGTTCTTTTTCTTTATCCATGATGCTCAGGGATTCTTCCACTTCCTCATGTTGATGAATTTCGCCGTTGCCGTTGCCGTTATTGTGAATAACAACCGGCTGGGATGGATAAGGTTGTGACACAACGTTGCCGCGCATAAATGTTCCTGCGGTTTAAGTTCTTTCAGTTCCCGGGCAAAACGCTTCCTGAGTGTCGGACGCCAGGGAGGGATTCTTCAAAATTTCCAGGAACATTTTTTTCAATTCCGTCACATCCTTCTTCATATCGAAGAACAATTTGTACAGGATTTCCCTTTCATTGGAGAAATCATTCTGTGCATGGTTGCCCGGCAGAAGGAATCACCATTGGCAGGCGATTTACCGGATTTTCCGGAATGAATCTTCTTAATTGATTTTGCGAAATCGTTTTATCTTCCGACAAGACGGAAATCTGCTCTGCAATATTTTTCAGTTCCCGCACATTACCCGGCCAGCTGTATTGGATTAACAGATTTTTTGCGTCTTCATCCAATTGTACCGGCGGAAGTTTTATACCGCTCCGCAAAATCAACGGCAAATTTTCTGAATAATAAGTGGAATATCGTCTTTTCGGTCCCGCAGGGAAGGTACGCGAATAGGTACCGTACTCAGCCGGTAATATAAATCTTCGCGGAATTTTCCGCGTTCGGTGAACTGCAGAAGATCTTTGTTGGTTGCAGCGATTACGCGCACATCTGTCTTCTGAACTTTGGACGAACCGACACGGATAAATTCCCCCGCTTCCAGTACCCTTAGTAAACGGGCCTGGGTGCCCAGTGGCAATTCCCCGATCTCATCCAGAAAAATCGTTCCGCCATTTACGGTCTCAAAATATCCTTTCCTTGAATCCACAGCACCTGTAAAGACCCTTTTTCATGTCCGAATAATTCGGAATCAATGGTGCCCTCCGGGATGGCACCACAATTAACGGCTATAAACGGGATTGTGTTTTCTGGCAGACAGGGAATGAATGATATGTGAAAAAGCTTCCTTGCCCACGCCACTTTCACCTGAAATTAAAACGGTCAGATCGGTGTTGGCCACCTGAACCGCCACACCGAGCGCATAATTGAGTTCCGGCCGCATTTCCGATAATACCAAACCTGTTTTTTATTGCCTGAAGTTCCATGTTTAAATTATTTTACGCTGCTGCTTCCTCCATCGTTCTAGAGGGACTGCACCGATCAAAGTGGCGCCGGTACATGTATCAATATTTACCTGGGCGTAGTCGCCTTTTTTAGTACTTGTGATGCTGATTTTCGGAAAAACAACTACTTTATTTTGATTGTTCCTGCCCATCCAGTCAGAGGCACTTTTCTTTGAATCCCCTTCAATAAGCACTTTGGAAATCGTTCCCAGATCATCCGGTTTGATTCCTGGGAGATCTGATTTTGGAGTTTTACAATTTCATCCAGTCTTCTTTTCTTTTCTGCCTCAGGAATATCATCCGGATATCTCCTGGCTGCCAGGGTTCCCGGCCGTTCTGAATAAAAATACATATAACTCATATCGAAACGGCACTCGCGGATAAGAGATAAGGGTTTGCTGGTGGTCCTCCTCTGTTTCTCCGCAAAATCCGGAAATGATATCTGAGGTAATTCCGCAGTCCGGAATCAGTTCCCGGATTTTTCGGATCCTCGCGAGGTACCATTCCCGGGTATACGTTCGGTTCATGCGCTGTAAAACCGCGGTGGATCCGCTTTGAACAGGCAGGTGTATATAATTGCAAATATTCTCATGGCGGGAAATGGTTTGAAGTACTTCGTCTGTAATGTCTTTCGGATGGGAGGTAGAGAAACGAATCCGAAGCAATGGAGATATCCCGGCCACGTTTTCGAGTAGTTCCGCAAATCCGACTGCAGACTCTCCGTCAACTCCGGAATGCCAGTGAAAACTATCCACATTTTGTCCAAGCAGGGTCACTTCCCGAAATCCTTTTTCGAAAAGATCCCTGCATTCCGCCAAAATGGATTCCGGATTACGGCTTCTTTCCCTTCCGCTGGTTAAAGGGAACTACACAAAATGAACACATATTATTACATCCGCGCATGATACTTACAAAAGCATTTACCCCATTGCTGTTTAAACGCAGGGGCGAAATATCCGCATAGGTTTCATCGCGACTAAGTAAAACATTTACCGATTTTGACCACCATCTGCTTCCTCAATCAGCAACGGCAGGCTCCGATAAGCGTCCGGGCCGACCACAAGATCGACCAGTTTCTCTTCTTCGAGAAATTTCGACTTCAGCCTTTCTGCCATACATCCCAATACAGCAATCAGCATGGAAGGATTCGATCTTTTAGCCTGGCGGAATATATGCAGGCGGCTGCGCACGGTCTGTTCGGCTTTTTCCCGAATTGAACAGGTATTGATAAGCACCAGATCGGCCTTTGTAAAATCACGGGTGCCTGTAAAACCAACCCCGTGCAGGATGGAAGCTACTACTTCGCTATCGGCAAAATTCATTGCGCAACCGTAACTTTCAATATAATATTTCCTTCCGGAAGAAGATTCCGGTATTTTGTCGGGGATAAAACTTTCCCCCTGTCTCGCCTCATCATGTCGTTTACTCAAGGTTTCCAGTTCCATTTCACTCCATTGGGAAAGCAAAATTAATCAAAACAAGGGAATAAATGACAGGATGACAGGCAAAGAGCGGAAGACGGGACTCGAACCCGCTACCTACAGCTTGGGAAGCTGTCGCTCTACCAGGTGAGCTACTTCCGCTTATTATTCAGGGAAAAGATCTGTGGAAATCGGAAGTCTCGACTGACAGCCAACTGTCCTTCACAGGCACGATCCACTGCATCTCCAATTCCTTTTTTGTCAGTACCGTATTATTAAAATACAGCGTTTCAGGCTTAATCAATCCACTGGGAAAAACCAAAAGCCAGCTGGGTCAGTGGCAACAATTGCACTTGATCCTGGATATAAAAAGCCAGTAGCTGCCGGTCAAAAAGCTGAACAGGCAAACTGCTTTTCCATTTCCTTTATGAGATGAACAGAGGAATCCGTACTGCATCCGCTCACTTTGGACGCCCTCTCATCTGCCATGAGAACGATAAATTGTCCAAAGAATAAATTGGCAAACCCTTTAACCGGAACCCCATGGGAATTCCAGGTATGCATAAACGCATTCAGCATATCCTCAATCTGAAATGCTTCCTGAAGGGTAAAAAGTCGGCTTGACTGGTAAATCCAGACTTTGAAGATTCATCAAATTCCGTGGGAATGACTGCCTGTAATCAAATTGCATCCTGCAAATTTAATTAATCCGTCGTTTAGATATGGATAATTTCTTCTGTAGAAACCGAGAGATTTAAACGCATTCCATCCATTTCTTTTTTCTTGAACTTTATCTCCTGATGTAATTTCTTCAGGACAGGCAGTACATTTTTCTATCCATTAAGATCGGATTTTTGTTTTTCATTTCCGTTTCAATCAGCAGCCTGTTGTTTTTTGCCATTTCCGCCTGTAAATTCTTTAACTGAATGACGGTATTCAGGCGGCTGGAGGTGATCACATCGGATATACAGGTCTCATTTAATTTTCCCGAATACTGTCTTCAGTCACATTCACCGAATGGAGTTCATAGGAGAGGCTTGCTGAAGGCACGTAAGGAGTTCCCTGGGAAACCGGAACGGGTTCAACTACCGGACCGGCTGCAGACTCATTGGAAAAATTCCTTACGAGATTGTCGTCCACAAAATAGGTTTCAGTTGTCTCATCCGATTCGCCTGTCGGTAAGGAGGAAGAAATGCCAATCGTTTGTAATTTCTTTTGGATTTTCTTTACCGTCGACTGGTGAATTTTTCTTTGTGCCCAGGACTTTAACGGTTCTATTTCGCGATAACTGATTCCTTCAAACGGGATCCAATTTTTTTCTTCAGCCATTTCAAAATGTACCGGAACACCCGTTTCAGCGACAGCTGAATGTGATGCAAGTCCATCAGGTATCGTGATCAGTTGTAATCCGAAGAATACAAATGCAGCAGTCAGACCGGATAAAACCAAGGGGCTGAATCGCTTTTCCTTTCTTGCCGGTTCTCCGAGTACCCGGCGAATTCTTTCCATCAGCAACCACGGTTTATTTCCGTCTGCTGCGAGAGTGAATCCGGTATTGATCTGGCGATATTTTTCCAGGCTGAATAAGGCTTCCGCGTACACTCTTGGTTCATAGCCCAGTTCCAGTACGCCGTCATCACAGGCGAGTTCTCTTTCACGTTCCAACGCCTTATAAAATAAATGGGCAAATGGATTGAAAAAGAAGATTGACCGGAAGCAGGTCATGCAGATATGGATCAAATAATCATTTCTCCGGATATGGTAAAGTTCATGCACAAGGATGGCTTCAACCTGAGAAACAGAAAGTTGGGTGACCAGAGACACGGGCAGGAGGATCAGGGGTTTCAGAAAGCCACTGGTTTGCGCAGTTTCAGACTTTTCAGACTGGAAGACCGATACCTGTTGGGTAATTCCCAGTATCCGGGTAAATCTGTCAGTGAATGTCTTAAGCACAGGAGAAACGGGTTCCCATGTTTTTTCGGAAAGACGTTCGGGATGCAAAAATCCATACTGAACCAAACGGACCAATAAAATAAGCAGGTAAAGTCCACTCAGATAAGGAATACACCGACCGGCTGTGGAAGACACCGGAATGAATCCCGAAATGACCGGAACTGCAGGTTCCCGCAGCAAGTGAACAAAAGTGTATATAAACCATTCCACACTGAATACAACGAAGAGCAGAGCGAGGTTATGTTTACCCGCCGCAGAAAAGCGTTTATTGCCTGCAGTTAGCAGATAGTAAAATGTCCATAAAACAGCCATTTGCCAGACACTGTCCAGCAGAGACCAGCCCAGAGCAGTTAACAAACCCATATAGGCCATCATGCTTTATTGCTTTTTCAGATTGTTGAGCAGTTGTTGGATTTCTTCAAGTTCCTCAGGACTCGCTTTATGGTTTCCCAGGGCGTGAATAACCAATTCGGTAGAAGATCCGCCAAACAGGTTGGTAATGATTTTGCCCAACAGGTGTTTTTGGGTTTTTTCACGACTCACAACAGGATGATAAACGTGGATCTTCACGGAATCATCCCGCCCGACCAGACCTTTTTCAAACATAATCTGCATCAGCTTAAGCGTAGTGGTATAACCCGCGTCCTTAGTCTTTGAGAGCTCTTCGTGCACTTCCCGCACACTTGCCTTATGCCTTTCCCAGAGAATTCGCAGAATCTCCAGTTCGCTTTCTGTCGGTTTAATATATTTTGAAGTGACCATAGCTTAAATTTGTCTGTAAAGCAAAATACGATTTTATTCGTAAAACAGGATTATTTTAACAAATGTTTTACGACCAACGGCAATCAGTCGTTGAAATTTTAAATTCATTTAAAATAATTGAACATGGCGGAACAGCTTCCCGTTTCATTTTATGCCGATAAGTACAAGGTCGGAACCGGAAAAAAAATCCAGCTAAAAGATTGGTTGACCGATGAAAAAGATAAAACCATCACACAGGAACAAGGCGAAGCCATACTGAAATCAGATATTTCCAAACTATCTGAAATACAGGAAAAACTTTATGCTTCTAACCGGTATGCGGTGCTGATCGTGATCCAGGCTATGGATGCAGCCGGAAAAGACAGTGTGGTAAAACATGTGATGAGCGGACTGAATCCTCAGGGCGTAAACGTTACGCCTTTCAAGACGCCCACACATCAGGAACTGGAGCACGACTATCTCTGGAGGCATTATATCGCACTTCCGGCGAGAGGCATGGTGGGTATTTTTAACCGTTCACACTATGAGAATGTTCTGGTGACGCGGGTTCATCCGGAATTTATTCTGAATGAAAATCTGCCCGATGTTAAAACGCTTTCAGATATCGGTGAATCATTTTGGGAGGGGAGATTCAAGCAAATCAATCATTTTGAAAAAACCCTGTTGGAAAATGGGACGATCATTCTGAAATTTTTTCTGCATGTATCAAAGAAAGAGCAAAAAAAGAGATTCCTGGAACGCATTGATGATCCGGCTAAAAACTGGAAGTTTTCTCCCAACGACATAAAAGAACGCTCTCTATGGAAGGATTACCGTAAAGCCTATGAGGATATGCTGGAGAATACTTCTACTGAACCGGCGCCATGGTTTGTTGTCCCGGCAGATGACAAATGGTTTACCCGGTTTGTGATTGCTAATATTATTGTTAGTGAGCTGTCCAGGCTGGATTTGAGTTATCCCAGTCTCTCTGAGCAACAGAAGTCTGAACTGGAAACCGCTAAAAAATCATTGACCGGAGAAACGGAATCCCCGGCCAACGATAATAGTCAGTAATTTATTTCGCTTTTGTTACCAGTTCTTTCTGGACTTTGTGCATTTTTAATGCCTTTGCCTGTGCGTCCTTTCCTGAATACAGCTGGGCCAGGGTAGGCGCTATCACCAGGCTGACAATAGACATCAGTTTAATCAGGATGTTCATGGAAGGACCTGAAGTGTCTTTAAACGGATCTCCTACGGTATCTCCGGTTACTGAAGCTTTGTGCGGTTCGGATTTTTTGTAGAACATTTCTCCATTTATTTCCACTCCCTTTTCAAATGATTTTTTGGCGTTATCCCACGCACCGCCGGCGTTATTCTGGAACATACCCATAAGCACTCCGCTTACCGTTGCACCTGCAAGGAAACCACCCAGGGCTTCCGGACCAAGTAGAAAACCCATGATCAGTGGAGACAGAATAGCAATAGCTCCGGGCAGCATCATCTTTCTAATAGATGCATCTGTTGAAATAGCTACACATTTTTCGTATTCAGGTTTCCCGGTACCTTCCATAATACCCGGTATGGTCCTGAACTGCCTGCGAACTTCCTCCACCATGGCCATTGCTGCCTGACCCACAGCACGTATGGCGAGTGATGAAAATATGAAGGGTATCATTGCACCCACAAACAGAGATGCCAGTACTTTCGCTTTATAAATGTCAATTCCGTTGATGCCGGCAACACCGACAAAAGCAGCAAATAATGCCAGAGAAGTAAGCGCTGCAGAAGCAATGGCAAATCCCTTTCCCGTTGCCGCCGTGGTATTACCCACCGCGTCCAGCACATCTGTTTTTTCACGAACGTCTTTTGGCAGTTCACTCATCTCAGCAATCCCACCTGCATTATCGGCGATGGGGCCGAATGCATCAATGGCCAACTGCATTGCTGTGGTTGCCATCATTCCGGCAGCTGCAATAGCTACCCCGTATAAACCCGCACATGCAAATGAACCCCAAATGCCGGAAGCCAAAACGAGTATGGGTAAACAAGTGGATTCCATACCCACTGCCAGTCCGCCAATAACATTCGTTGCATGTCCGGTAGAGGACTGACGGATGATAGACAACACCGGTCGTTTACCAATAGCTGTATAATATTCTGTGATCAGGCTCATGAGTGTTCCAACAGTCAGTCCGACTGCAATAGCACCCAGTACTCCCCATTTTGTAAATTCAATTCCACGCAGGGTCATGGTTTCAGGCAGTATGAAATAAACCAAACCGACTGAAGCCAGGGCGGTAAGTATAATGGAACCCCAGTTGCCCATATTCAGCGCTTTCTGAACTGCAGTGGTACTGATGCTGGCATTTTCGCTGATGCGAACAAAAAATGTTGCAATAATAGAAAATAAAATACCTGTTCCGGCAATCATCATCGGAAGCAGAATGGGCGACATGCCACCAAATGCATCGTCCGAAACAGTTTCCTGTCCCAGTACCATTGTGGCGAGTACAGTGGCCACATAGGACCCAAACAGGTCGGCACCCATTCCAGCCACATCACCCACATTATCTCCAACATTGTCGGCAATGGTTGCCGGATTGCGCGGATCATCTTCCGGGATACCAGCCTCTACTTTTCCGACCAGGTCTGCTCCGACATCAGCAGCTTTTGTATAAATTCCACCTCCAACGCGGGCGAACAAGAGCAATGGATTCAGCGCCCAGCGAAAAACCGGTAAGCACTTCGATGGTGCGCAGCATTTCTTCAGAATTCACTTCAGCCTGAGGAGCAAAAATGGCTTTCAATATAATGAAGAGACCACCCAGTCCCAGAACCGCCAGATCCCGCAACACCCAGACCCATAACCGACCCCCCTGTAAAAGAAACCTTCAGAGCCCGGCTCAGACTGGTCCTTGCCGCCTGTGCGGTTCTCACGTTGGCCTTAGTGGCTACCCGCATTCCGATATAACCGGCTGTGGCGCTTAATATGGCACCAAGAATAAAAGCAATGGAAATAGCCCAATGGGAGTGGGGATTGGTGCTGGCCATAAAGCCCAGCAAGCAGGGCCACGATGACTACAAAATAACCCAGGATTTTCCACTCCGCCTTCAGGAAAGCCATGGCGCCTTCTGCAATATATTGGCTGATCTGTTTCATCAGATCGGTACCCTGATCCTGTTTGGAAACCCACTTAAATTGAATAAACGTGTACAAGAGGCCAATGATTCCCATCAGGGGCACCAGATAGATCAATTTGTCCATAGTCGTTAGTCTGTGATTTTTAAGGGATGCAAAAATAGTGGAAAAGCGTTAAAACCCAGATAAATGATGCCGATATCTTGCCCATATTCCTATATAGATCAGGATTTTATTTCCTCTTTTGCATTAAAACCCTTACTTTTGCGCTCCATTTTTAAATGGTCCCGTTAAGTACGGGAATTGCCCAAATGGCCCCATAAGTGTTCTGCCCGTGCAGATCCGCCAGCAGGGTATCATTCTAAAACCACATCATAAGATGCCAAAGGTTAAAACAAATTCCAGTGCCAAAAAGAGATTCAAAATCACGGGCACCGGGGAAATCACGTTTCAAAAGGCTTTCAAGAGACACATCCTTACAAAAAAATCTACGAAAAGAAAAAGGCTGATGGCGAAAAAGGGAAAAGTCAGCAGCGCCAACCAGGATTTTGTAAAACGCCTGTTGCGCCTGAAATAAAATTTCAATTTTCCAATTTTTCAAATTTTCAAATTATTAAAATATGCCACGTTCAGTCAATGCGGTTGCCTCCAGGGCCCGCAAAAAAAGAATCCTTAAACAAGCCAAGGGCTTCTATGGTAAACGGAAAAATGTTTACACCGTCGCCAAAAACGTTCTGGAAAAGGGACTCACTTACCGTTATGTAGGCCGCAAACTCAAGAAACGGGAATATCGCGCACTCTGGATCGCCCGTATCAATGCTGCTGTCCGGTCAGAAGGACTGACGTACTCCCGATTTATCCATCTTTTGAATGAAAAAGGCATCACGCTGGACCGGAAAATTCTGGCAGATATCGCCATGAACGAACCGGAAACTTTCAAAAAACTGATCGATTCAGTAAAATAGAACAGGAATACAATATATAGAAGAGGTTTCTTAAGAGGTAAATATAACCATTAAGAAACCTCTTTTATTTTGTGGATATCCTCAAAAAATTACATTTGTACCAACTATTTCTTCAATTCTAAATCAGCAGGCCATCATCAACCCAAACGAATCCATGAACAACACGTATGCTGATCTTGTTCAGCAGACGTTTAATTTTCCACAGGAAGGTTTTGAAGTCAGGGAAAATTACTTAGCAATTTAACGGGGTGGATATCAAAGCCCTGATTGACAAATACGGAACACCTCTCAAAATTTCTTATCTGCCCAAGATCGGGATGCAGATAAAAAAGGCAAAAAAAATGTTTGCCACTGCCATGTCGCGGCACAAATACGAGGGTAAATATTTTTATTGCTATTGTACAAAGAGTTCCCACTTTTCATTTATTGTGGAAGAAGCGCTGAATAGTGATATACATCTGGAAACATCTTATGCTTACGATATAGAGATCATAAAAAAACTTTACGCAAGGAAAAAAATTACCAAGGATACCTATATTATCTGCAACGGATTTAAACAGAAACCATATACCAGCCGTATTGCCTCCCTGCTGAATACGGGATTTAAAAATGTGAGTGCCGATACTCGATAATAAGGATGAACTGCAGCAATATAAGAAATCAGTAAAAGTCCCATTCAAACTGGGCATCCGGGTTGCCGCAGAAGAAGAACCCAATTTTCCCTTTTATACCTCCAGACTGGGTTTCCGGCCAAGGGATGTGCTGGAATTTTATGTAGACAAGATTGAAGGCAATGAAGACCGTTTCCAATTGAAAATGCTCCATATATTCCTTAATAAGGGAATTAAGGATGATATATATTATTGGAGTGAACTCAATAAAGTCATTAACCTTTATTGCCAGTTAAAAAAAATTTGCCCTGAACTGGACTCAATCAATATCGGTGGCGGTTTCCCCATCAAACATTCCCTGGGATTTGAATACGATTACCAGTTTATGATCAATGAAATCGTCGGAAATATTAAAAAAGCATGCAAACGAAACCACGTGCCCATGCCCCATATCTTTACCGAATTCGGCAGTTATACCGTGGGGGAAAGTATGGCGCATATTTACAGTGTGATCGGGCAGAAAATGCAGAACGACCGGGAAATCTGGTATATGATAGATTCTTCATTTATTACCACTTTACCGGATACCTGGGGGATCGGCGAGCGCTTCCTGATGTTGCCCATTAATAAATGGGATGTGGAATACCAGCGTGTGGTACTGGGCGGTATCACCTGCGACAGCCACGACTATTACGATTCCGAAGAGCATATCAATGAAGTATTTCTTCCGAAACTCAATAACGGGGAACCACTATATCTTGGATTCTTTCATACTGGTGCTTATCAGGACCAGATCAGCGGATACGGGGGTATCAAACATTGCCTGATTCCTTCACCCAAACATGTGATCATAAACTATGATAAGAACGGAAAATTGTGGACTGGCTTTACGCAAAGAACAAACCGCGCAGAGCATGCTGAAGATTTTGGGATACACGTGAGTAATAGGTAGAGCGTATGATCGTGTGTACGTGAGACTCCGCACTTTCATATTCCCGCAATTCCCCATTATTGTTTCAGCTTATACTTCTTATTTACTTTATTACTGTTGAAGTATTCATTAAGCTGTTCTTCAGTCATTTCGGTGTTTTCATCAATCGGAACATCGATAAGCTGGATTTGAATTTGTTTCATTTCATCCCTGAGCTTATTGATTTTTTTTACGATATCCGGATCTTTTTCACCGGTCAGGCGATTTTCATGCATTTGGTATTCGAGTCTCTTGATGGAAGAGCGCACCAGGGAAGCCGAATTTTGTTCCGCAATTTTTTGGGGGGCAACCGTTTCTTTAACCGGAACCAGCGCAACTCCCGCACCGGGAAGAATCTTGCCAGTGGTTTGGGCACCCGCTGAAGGTAAGGAAGAAAATACCGTACCACCCAGTGCGGTAGGAACTGGAGGTCATATCGAAAGTGGTTCTGGTTGTTTTTGTATTTTTTACTTTTTTATCAAGTTGAACAAACTGCGTACTTCAGTTGCAGGGAATAGGTATGTACTTCTTTCACGGTATGATCATATTCCTGAATGAGAAACGGGTAATTTAATGCAGATTTTACATAAAGTTTAACCACAGAGGTGTCACGCATGAAAAACTTATTCATGCCTACAAAGTATAGTAAAACCAGTTTCTGCGCAGCCGAATCTGACCCCTTGATAAAATCATAAGGGGGGACTCCATATAAATTCGTCGTCACATTTTTTTACTGTCTGATAGTTTTTGATAGGCAGGTTGGAATAAAAACTGATACTCTCAATGGGAAAACTGCCTTCTTCGCATTCAATCTTAAAATTTACGGTATCGCCTTCATCTACAAAGAGCGCACTGTTTACTGAGGGCTTTAAACGGGAAGGAATAATTTCTGTTGTAAAAAACTGAATGGTAAATGTTGTATCCACCCGGTCTTTGGGGATCCTGAAGATTCTGAACACCCACACTTACCTTATAAGGGAAGTCATACTTTAAACGACCGGAAAGAAAATAGGATTTGTCGGCTTTAAACGTAAGCACTCCATTGTCTTTGTTAATCTTGAGACCCAGCGGTGAATTCTTGAGATACCAGAAATAGTGTGAGGGGTTTTTATTTACTTCCAGGTTGTAATTCATCGTTGAGTCTACATGAAGTGTGAAAAACGGGCTGAGGTTACGAATCCGAAGTGCGCTGTCCTGGGGTTACAATTACCGTATCCATCGGTGACCTCACCGGAGGAATCTGTCCTTTCGAAGGACGGCTGGGAAAAGAAGGTAAGCCCATGAGACGCCAATTATCAACAATATAAGGCAGTACGGAAGCCTGGATTTATCCATGAAAAACATTGGAAAATAAAGCACAAAATTAGTCTACAACAGGTAGAATACAAAGGCAAAACAAAAATCCCTCCCGCAAAAGCGGGAGGGAACATCAAACCACCTACACTAAAATTATTTTATCATCTTCTTAGGATATATTAATCTGCCTGGCGCTGGGCTTAGATTCTTCTTTTTTAGGTAAAAGAAGTTTCAAAATTCCATTTTCATACTTTGCCTGAATACCATCCACGTCAATTTTGTCTTCTACAGAAAAACTCCTTTTGAAAGATTTGTATTCAAATTCTCGGCGAAGGGTCTTGTAATCATCTGACTGGGCAGTTTGTTCTTTTTTCTCAAAACTAATGGTCAGTAAGCCCTGTTCAACCTGTATTTTAAAATCTTCTTTTGATCTGCCGGGTACATTGAGTTCCAGGTGATAGGCGTCTGGTGTCTCATGAATATTTGTCTGGGGAAATGCAAAAAATTCCTGACCGAAAGAACGCGCTGTTACCGGTAGTTCATTCAGAAAATCGTTGAACAGATTCCCAAAAGGCCTGTTGTTTACTTTTACAAGTGTCATAGTTCTATGTTTTTGTAATATTTAGATTAATGTTACAACATCGTCATTCAAACGATATACCATCCTGGAATTCAACCAATTAAAAAGTACAATATGTCATTATTTGGCTAAAATATCACGGCCATAATAGCATATAGCCATTTATTGTGAACTATACGTCAGATCTCGTGCTGAATCATGGGTTTCCTGTCCTATAATTGAACTTTTTAGCTAGATTTGCGTTGTTCTAAAAAAGCAAAAAAATGTATCCCGAAGAAATAGTTATTCCAATGAAAGAAGAGCTGACCGAAAACGGTTTCAGCGAAATGAAGACCCCTGAAGAGGTAATTAAACAGTTGGAATCCAAGGGAACTACCCTGGTAATGATCAATTCGGTTTGCGGATGTTCTGCAGGTACAGCCAGACCGGGCGTACTAATGGCCAGTACACAATACCACCAAAAAACCAGATCACCTCACAACCAGTTTTGCCGGTTTTGACGTGGATGCAGTCCGCACGCTAAGGGAGCGTTTAAAACCTTATCCGCCTTCCTCACCGGCCGTCGCTTTATTTAAGGATGGTCAGCTGGTGCATATGATTGAACGTCATCATATTGAAGGGCGTTCCGCGCAGATGATCGCACATAATCTGATTGCGGCTTTCGACGAATATTGTTAAGCCGGCTAAACGCATAAAATAAAGGATATACACGTTATGTGTATATCCTTTATTTATGAAATCCATTCAAAAAAACAAATTCCAGTCCAGGCAGGCGGTTTCACTGAAAACAGCCAATCATTCAGACATTACCGCAATGGCCATCAGCAAGAAACTACTAGAAATCAAACGCATTTCCGGAGCCGGCGAAATGACGGAATTGAATATGGCGCTGTTCCGGCATTTGAAATAATCCGCAATAATAATTTTTACTTTTTTGAATGGTCTGATGGATTCCGGATGAAAGTCATTTTAAAGAACTTTCCAGTAACCCTTACTGCCCGGCTTTCTCTCATCAGTGGATTTTACCAATAATGTATCTCCGGCTTTCAGGTTACCAAAGATTTCGACCCCCCGGTCCGTGGTAATTCCCTGACGCACGTCAACCCATGCTGCCATCCCGTTCGATACCTTAATAACAAATCTCCGTTCCAGTGTGGTTGCAACAGCTGAAGAAGGGATTAAAAAAGATGGGCTATTGCGTTCCATACCGATCTTGGCATATGCGAAAACGCCGGCTTTCAGCAGATGCCTGCTGTTATCCACCTCAAACTCCCAGAGTTCTGTGCGGGTAGCCGGGTCTACCGTTTCAGTTTTTCGTGTAAGTATCCCGCTGAACCGCTGCTCCGGCCAGGCATCCACACTGAAAAAAATATTTCGTGTTTTACCAGCTGCCGCCACATACATTTCAGGAACCGCTACCCTCAGGCGAAGGGTCTTGTTATACTGCACGGTAAGCAGCATTGTGCCCGCACCCACTAATGCACCCGGGTCTGTTTTACGGGCCGTGATGACGCCGTCAAAAGGGGAAGTGATATAGAGATACCCCGATACTTCCTTGTATGCTTTTGCCTGCTGCCGGACCGCTTCGTACGATGCGCTGTCGGCCATCATCTGATGACGGGCGCTTACAAGATCAACAGGCGCTACAATACCCGGAGAAGGGCTTTGGGAGGCCCTGAATAAACGGTCATAATTGTCCTTACTGGCGGACCATTTTGCTTTTGCTGCCTGAATAGCAGATTCAGCCTGTACAAACTGCGTATTTACTTCCGGCGCTTCAATGACTGCCAGGGTTTGTCCTTTATGCACACGGTCTCCGATATCAACTTTCATGGTTCGCACGAAGCCGGAAACTTTTGCATAGAGATCCGTCTGTTCATAGGGGAGCAGTTCCCCAGGCAATTCCACCATTTTTTTAAGCGTATCGGTCTTTAAAATGAATACCGGAAGGGTATCCATAAGAGGAACGTCACCGGAAACTATTTTCGCGTCCTGATTTCCGCCGCTGCCGCAGGCTGTGAACAGCGCCAACAGGACACAGGTGGTTGCGGATCTGAAATGAATAAAATATTTCATATTATCTGATGTCATAATTTTTACTGTTGGGGTCATCGGGATCCAGCGATACCTGGATATATTCCTTTCTTCCTGCCAGCAACCGGTATACATGCGGCAGAAAAAATAAAACACTGAAAGCAGAAAAAACCATACCGCCGATCACCGCAATCCCCAGTGGGGCAGTCTGGTCACCGCCCTCAGAGAGTCCGAGTGCCATGGGAATCATGCCCGCGACCATCGCGGCACTGGTCATAAGAATTGGACGTAACCGGCTGGCAGCGGCTTCCATATGTGGTAATACCACACGGGACTGCCTCGAATGCTCCGCATGGGTTATAAACAAAACCGCGTTGGCAATGGCAACTCCCACGGCCATGATCGTTCCCATGTAGGATTGAATGTTCATCGTACTGCCGGTAAGGAACAGCATAAATAACGAACCGGCAATGACGGCCGGTATAACCGATAATGTCACGATCGCAATGCGGAAAGATTGAAAATAAATCGCCATGGCCAGGAATATAACCACAACAGCCACCAATAGACCGAACTGCAGGCTTTGAAGGGTTTGTTGCAGCAGTTCCGGCTGTCCGCGCAAAAGTATTTTCGATCCGCTTGGCAGTTTGCCCATATCAGCAATAACCTGCCGCACCGATTTAAACACCGTTCCAGGATCATCCTTTTGAATATTCGCCGTAATGGTGATATAACGTTGCTGATTCAGGCGGTCGTATTCACCTGGAACAGTCGTGTGTTTCCATGCCGCCACTTCATTCAGATAATGCGTATGTCCGTCATTTCCTGATGACACGGGAATGGCTTCCAGCTGCGTCGTGCTGTTCATGCGGTATGGAGGGTATTGCACCTGCACCTGGTAGGCAGTGCCGGTCGTTTTATCCAGCCAGTAGCTGGGGGTCGTGAAGCGGCTGGAGGAAGTGGCGGCCACGGTTGAATTGGCTACCTGTGTGCCGGAAATACCCAATTGTCCCGCACGCATACGGTCAACATCCAGCCTGATGGCCGGGTAATCCAGCGGGGTCGCTATTTGAAGGTCGCGGAGCGATGGAATGACTGATAATTTTTGCAATAATTTCCGCGCCGTCTTTTCCCCTTCTTCCAGATTTCTGTCTGCTACCGCTATTTCCACCGGATTGGTATTTCCCAGGTTGAGTACCTGCTCCACGATGTCTCCGGGTTCAAAAGAAAGTCTGACCCCGGGCATTTCCCTGGTCACCGCTGCCCGGAGCTGTTCCCGGAAGCTTTGTATGGGAATCGCCCCGGCCCTGAGCTTGATCTTGGTAACGGATTCATTGGGACCGCTGGTCCATAAATGAATCAGGTTAACCGGGAAGCTGGAAGGTTGTGTGCCGATGAACGCGGAGGTTATTTCCACATTCCCCTTTCCGGCAATACGATCTGTGATTGATAATAATTTCCGGGTGGCATCCTCAGTACGTTCAAAACGGGTGCCCGTTGGTAATCGCAGTCTTACCTGCGCCTGACCGCTGTCGGTTCGCGGAAACAGTTCCGTTCCGGTTAATGTAAACAACAGGAAAATCAGTCCCACAGATATAACAAGAAATAAACCAGTGAGCATGGCATAATTTGTCTGGAACCGCTGCCCAACCCGGACATAATGGTCCCTGAACCGGTCAAAGCGGTTTTGTTTTTTTGGAATTTGGCTATTGCCCAGGTGATGCTTTAATATCCAATTGGAAACAACGGGTACAAAAGTCTGCGATAGCAGAAATGAGGCAATCATCGCAAAACCCACTGCCAGCGATAAGGGCAGGAACATGGCCTGTGGTATACCGTTCATAAACAGGGCAGGCACAAATACGGCAAGTATACTCAGCAGGATCAGTAATTTCGGTCCTGCAATTTCTTTACACGCATCTGCAATGGCCCTTGCCCTGTTTTTGCCCTTTTCCATGTGCCGGTGAATGTTTTCAATAGTAACTGTTGCCTCATCCACCAGGATTCCTACGGAGAGCGCCAGGCCGCCCAGGGTCATGATGTTGATGGTTTGTCCGCTGAGATACAACAGGGTGGCCGCAGACAGCAGGGCTAAGGGAATGGTCATAATTACGATCAGCGCGCTCCGTATATCACCCAGGAACAGCAATACCATCAGGCCGGTAAGGATCGCACCGAGTCCGCCTTCAAACAGCAGGCTTTTGAGTGAATTGATCACGTAGCCGGACTGGTCAAATGCATAGGTCACTTTGATGTCTGAAGGAATGGCTGCCTGCATGTCAGGTAATGCAGCCTTCACCCGTTGAACCACATCCCAGGTGGAAGCGTCTGCACGCTTGGTCACCGGGATATATACGGAACGTTTCCCGTTTACCAGCGCATAACTGGTCGTAATATCTGTACCCATACTCACATTGGCAATATCACGAATATATACAGCAGGGCCGCTGTTTAATTGTATGGGTATATTCTGAAGGTCCTCCAGGGTTTCAATAACACTGTTTTGAGGCGTCAGATATGTGGTATCGCCAATGCTTACATTTCCGGCAGGGGAGATGGTATTAAACCGGATCATAGATTGAACCACCTGGTCCGGGGACAAATTGTAACCCCGCAACTTTTCAGGGTCCACGGTAACCAATACGGTTTTTTGGTTACCGCCGAATGGAGGAGGAGCTGATACGCCGGGCAGGGTGGAGAACATTGGACGTACCCTGAACAAGGCAAGATCCGATATTTCTCCCAGTGAGCGGGTATCCGAGCTGAAAACCAATTGACCCACGGGAACGCTGCCGGCATCAAATCGGGTTATAAAAGGTGGTACGGTACCCGGTGGCATAAAGGCCCTTGCCCGGTTTACATAGCCCACCACTTCGGCCATCGCCTGGCTCATGTCGGTTCCTTCATTAAACTCTATTTTAATGAGGGCTGCTCCCTGCACGCTCCTGGAATCCACATATTTGACCCCTGTGATATACAGGAAGTGGTACTCATAATAAGAGGTAACAAATCCTTCCATCTGCTCCGGCGAAAGACCTCCGTAGGGCTGTGCCACATATACGGTCGGGAGACCCAGGCGGGGAAAAATATCTATTTTTGAATGGACGATGGCCAGGTATGAAAAGAAAGCAATGCCAATTACTGCTACCAGGATCGTTACCGGATGTCTCAGCGCCGCAACAATTAGCTTGATCATACAATAATGAGCTTATTTCAACTGATTGATAAATAGATTCAGATTGCCCTTTGAAACACCGATTTCCAGCAGGGATATCCATACCTGTAAATTGGCATTTGCCTCCATCACTTCAGCATGTAATAGTTGATATTGCCCCTGGGTAAGACGCGTAAAATCAACCAGTCCATTTGCATAACTTAATGTCAGCCCCTCATAAGCATATCTCGCGGCTTTTGACTGGACGGGAGCCTGACCCGCAATCAGCAGATTTTGCCGGTAATTGTCCATAGCTGTTTCCACCTGCCTTTGCAGATTGACCGAAACCTGGGATAACTGCAATTCGTCGGCTTTCAGCAAAGAGCGATATTGCTTTTTCTGGATATTCACTTTCGAAAACCGGAGCAGGGGAAAGCTCAACTGAAGACCTGCTCCGTAATTATTTCGGCTTAAAGACCATCCTTCCGCTTTATTGATTATTCCATTGGCATCCACTCCCGAACCCCGGGAATATGCATTGGCCCAGATTTCCAGGGTGGGGCGCCAGGCCCGTTCGATCGTTTTCAGATTCGCCGCGCTGACTGCGACCTGTGCCTGATAATATTTATAACCGGGATTTTGTGTGTATATACCTGTTGTATCCGGAACAACGGGTAATTGTACGGCTAATGAGGTGTCCGACAATATCAGGTCCCCCGGTTCGCCCGGCAAGCCTGTTAACCGCAGAAGTTCCAGGGCCTGGGTCTGGTAAAGTCGTTCTGTGTTTAAGCGGTCCATTTCAGCCTGCGCCAGTGCTGACTGAAATTGCACTGTATCGAGGCCGGGACGCAAGCCTTCATTTGCAAGTACCAGGGATTGTTGCAAACCCACTTTGGTCCGGTCAACATTTGCCTGCTGGCTTCCGAGCAGCTTCTTAAGGTACACGAGACCCAGGTAAGCAGTAATGCCGGCATATTGTTGCCGGAACAGGGCATTATCATAATAACTATCCGCCAGTTGAAATTGTGCAGAAGCTTTTTCAATGGCTGCCTGACGCTGCCCGAACGTAAGGGGTGTCCATTGGAACAAAGCAGCCAGTGCAGTACCAGGTACAGCATCATAGATATTTCCGGAAGAAACGGGACCGGTGAGGGGCATCATTAATCCGGGATAGCTGATACCGGTAATATTATTGAAGGTGGCATACCCTGCCTGATAGCCGGCGGTAAGATCCGGCACCAGTGTATTTTTAGCGAGACTGATATTATATTGGGCAGCTGTTGATTGTTCCCGGTAAGACTGAAGTTGGGGTTGTCCCGATTGCACCAGGTTTAGCACCTCCTTAATCGACAGGATACGGGTTTGGGCATTTGCCTCCGGTATCATGATCGAAGGAGCAATAAACGTAAAAATTATAAGTAATAATGATTGACAACGGAACATACAGAAGCCGGCTTTCTTATGGAAACAAAGCTAAAAATCAATTTGGGATGCATTTTGGAGGATTAAAGGTTGGCAAATACCACCCGGACCCGGTGAATAGCTTCTGCATAGCTATACTGTAAGTCAAACTGATAAGAGTGGCAAATCTGCCTAACCAGCGAAAGACCCAAACCCGTCGTTTGAGATTGTTCTCTTCCCTTTTTGAACCGTTCAAATAGCTGTTCGGGGTCTCCGGTAATGGAATGACCTGTATTTTCAATAATCAATTCATTGTGTGTAAGCCGGATATCGACATGTCCATTGGGAATATTATGTACAATTGAGTTCGTAACAAGATTGTTAATAAGAATTTCAATGAGTGAAGCATTCGCCATCAGATAAATGCCGGACTGAACCGATTTATTTATTACAGGTAAATCTCCATCATAATATTCCTGATAATAGGCGAGTAATTTTTCCATTACATCAGATACGTTGATTCTGGTCCGTTCCGGAAACTGATTGTTGTCAATTTTAGTCAGCAGGAGCAGGTTCCTGTTCATTTGGCTGAGACGCTCCGTGGCATCCGTAATATCAGCCAGCAAATCAGCAGTCTCTGCTGTGAGATCGGGAGAATTGATCAGCAGGTCTAATTTTGACCGGATGATTGCCAGGGGCGTTTGTAATTCATGTGAAGCATTCTCCACGAATTGCCTCTGATTTCGGTAAGCCTGGTTTACATTTTGAATCAGGTTGGTGATTTCCTGATTTAACTGGTTAAACTCAAATATTCCGGTCTGTTCCCCTAATTGAAGAGTCTGATTTTGAATAATATCATACGCTTTTACTTTTTTCATGGTACCGTAGAATGGCCTCCATAATAAACCTGAGCTCTTCCTGTTAATAATAACAATAGCGCCCAATATCAAAACAAAAATGAAAACCTCAGCTATTATCACCTTAATGATCATATGCCTTATTTCCTTTGAAGAAATATATGTGGTCAGTTGGTAAGACTGCCCGTTAAACATATGCCGTTCAGTCAATAGCCCAAAAGCGACCCGTTCCATTTTGTCTGCGTAATAAATAGTTGTGTCCCTGGGTTTATTGAGCCAATCGTTAGGGAAGGAAGTTCCTTTTACAAGATCATATTCTCCGGTAATATGCCACGCTGTCGTTTCCGGTCTTGCCATGAAAGCATTCCAGATATTTTCCTGTTTCAATTCCAGTTGCTGTTCCTGCATATGACGTGCATGCATGCTCATCAGTACAATAAACAATAAGGTGCCGATCAGCAAAACCAAAGGCAGCCAGATCAGTAAATAACGCGTATTCTTTTGCTGAAGAGATTTGCTCATGACGACAGTTTATAACCCAGCCCATAAACAGACTGAATCATTTCATTACAACCCTTTTCTTTCAGTTTCCGCTTGAGATTTTTAATATGGGAATATACAAAGTCAGTGGAAGGGAGTTGTTCGGACGGACCGTCATGGATATGTTCTGCAATGGCCAGTCTGCTGACGACGCGGTTTTTATTGGTCATCAGGAACAACAATAAATCGTACTCAATTTTGCTCAACGCTATTTGCTGATTCTCCACCAGAACGTTTCGGGAAAGCAAATCAACTTTCAGTGCCCCCAGTTCCAATATGCTCGTTCCTTCAGAATATTTTCTGCGGATCAATGCTTTTACCCTCGCATTCAGTTCAGATAAATGAAAAGGTTTGGTAAGGTAATCATCGGCTCCTAAATCCAGTCCGGCAATTCTGTCATCCAGTGAATCACGTGCTGAAATAATAATAACCCCCTCACTTTTTTTATTCTGGCGCAGGTATTTTAACAATTGCAACCCGCTTCCTCCGGGTAAATTGAGGTCGAGAATGATGCAATCATAAAGAAAGTCCTCAATCTTCCGAATACCTTCATGATAGGAACTTGCGGTTTCGCATAAGAACTTTTCCTGCCTGAAATATTGAATGATACTTTCCAGGAGGCTGCGTTCATCTTCAATAACCAGTAACTTCATGAAATAAATTTGCGATAAGGTAGAATGTAATTTTGGAATTATTTTGTCAGTCTATACTCTTGTGCCAGCCCGGTTTCGTCGCAATCTCTTAAAATAAGGCATGTAGTATCCTTTTCCGTTTATATCATTGCTGAAATCATTCCGTTCGTTTCTTATCCAGTTGATTTACCAGCAAATTTTGGTACTGATGGAGTCGGGTGTCCTGCAAAAGGAAGGTAGGTGGAGAAAATCCTTTCCCTCCCGTGCGCGCTATTTGACATAACATGATCTTATAAGAAAACTTCCTTTGTATTGGTCTTGCCGCCTTACGGATCAAATGCAATTAACAGCATTTTGCTATTTGATCCGTAAGGCGGCAAGACAATCATTGTTCTTTTTTTATAAGACTATATTATGTCAAATAGCTTGGGCCGTGGTGTAGCGCGATTTTTACTTTTCATAGGGAAAAATCCGCGAAGCTGGCAGGGGGGAAAGAAAAAACTCCCGGAAATCGGAGCCGAAGGCGACGGGTTAATGTATTACGGAGAAGTGACTCATACCACTCTTAATCAAGTCATGGAATCCTATCAAAATCTTTCAATTGTTTCTGAATTTGGTGAGGATAGCTTGCAAAATAACAGTCATCTTCATTGTCGTTTATGGGTTCGTGGAAACGGCTCTTAGGTTTATGTCATTATCACTGATATAATCAATCATGATAAATCCATTATTTTCTAAGACGTCCTTTTTGATATCCTTCATTTTTTCTTTTACAATATCAAAAAGCATTTTCTTAAATATCTCAGGCGGGTTGCCAGTAAATTGAAATGATATTTCCTCATTCATACCCGAATATACCCACAGATCCGCACGAAGTAAAAGAAGCGGGGCCGTTTTTTCTTTCCCCCCGTGCGCGCTATTTGACATAATATAAATTATAAGAAAGATAACGATAATACAAAGAGACCGGACTGGCCGTGGCAGATGGTAAATTTTAATTTATCAATGGGATTGGATAGTTTCGTAATACGAGCTACAATTTTGATACTCAGCTGATGAGAGCCTTTTATTCAATATTTTTTGTGAAATAATTCCACAGAGAAAACTGACAGTCAAAATTACCATTGAACAACTATGTAATCCGTTAAATACATCTTTTCACGCCAAACTACCCGTAATTGAAACTTAAATCAGGATCCTCCTTCTGGATTCATTCTGTATTTTTTACCCTGCTGAACCGGTTCTCCCTGATTGTCTTTTGGCGTGGTCAGCTATATCATTCTGGCTAAAAAAGTATTTCCGACAGTTGGCGAAATGGGTATCTGGGCGCTTTTCCTTGCCATTTTTACCCTGGTGGAAAATATTAAACAGGGTTTGCTGCGAAACCCGATGATCAAATTCCTGAGTGAACCGGAATATGTGAACCACCGCAACAAAATCCAGTCTGCCTCCCTGTTCACCAATATCCTGTTTTCCGCCCTGGTAATCGGACTGCTTTTTTTTGGCGGACATTTGTTCGCAGGCTGGCTGAATACGCCGGAACTGTATCCACTGTTTCAATGGGGCATCTTGTTGTTCTGGTACTGATTCCTTTTAATCATTTCGAGGTATTGTTGCAGGCACATTTTAAGTTTAAAGCCATTTTTTACGGTTATTTCTTCAGGCAGGGAATTTTTATGGTGTCCATTATCACCTTGCTGATTATGGATAAATCCGTGCTGACCCTGGTCAACCTGGCTAAACTGCAAATTTTTTCCAGCTCTTCGGCACACTCGTATTGCTGTATTTCGCCAGAGAATATTTTTACCGGAGGTTTGAAACGGAAAAACGAACCATGCTCCGGATGTTCCATTTTGGAAAATATATTTTCGGCACCAACGTATTTTCGGCTTTCGGAAGGTCCGCCGACCAGTTTATTTCTGCCGGACTGATTTCAGCTGATGTGGTCGCATACTACAATGTCGTATCACGGATCAATAATATGATGGATGTACCTTCGATCGCCATTGCCGATGTATTGTTTCCGAAAAATGTGGAGGCTATGGCTACTTTCGGAACAGATAAAGTGCGTTATTATTTTGAAAGAATGGTAGGCACGATCATGTAGTATCCTGGCTGCCCGATCAGTATCGTTATTTTTTTAATACCGCATTTATTTATCATGATCCTGGCAGGCAGTAAATATTATGCGGCGGTGCCGATTTTGCAAATCGTTATCCTGTTTAGTTTCCTCAGGCCCTTTTCCTACCAGTTTGGAACCACCATGGATGCCATCGGCAAGCCCCGGATTAATTTTTGGGTGAACCTGCTCGCCATGGGTCTGAATTATGGCTGCATGTATCTCGGCCTTCGATATACTGGGCTGGCTGGGAGCCGCCTATGGTTCGGTTGTTTCAGCCATACTCTCTTTCCTCATCATGTATTCGGTACTTAATAAAACCATCGGCGTGCGGCTCGGTGAGACCTTCAGATACACGTGTGGCTGACGTACCAGGAGATCTATAGGACTGGAAAAATTCAGGAGACAAGAGAAATCGAAAGCTTGAGCAAGAAAAGGATGTATTCCCATACTCATATAATAACCGGGTCTTGATTGTATCTTCACTTCTTTCAGCAGACTGATGGCCTGGGCTGAAAGTTTTTTATCCACGTCCAGTACCACATAACCGATATTATCATTTGTTTTCAGGTATTGGGCCAGGATATTGATATGATGATTGGACAGCCGGGTATTGATTTCCGACAAAACTCCGGGCACATTATAGTGAATATGCAGAATCCGGTGTGAATCCGGATGCTGGGGTAAACTGAGTTCGGGAATGGTATGGGAACCTGTGGATATGCCCATTTCCAGATATTGAAATAATTTATTACTTACATCATCCCCGATATTTTCCTGCGCTTCCTCCGTATCCCCGATATGGGGCGTAAGCAATACATTGGACAGATGCTGGAGCGGTGCTACTGAATTTGTCGCCGTTTTTTTCAGGTTCCAGCGGGAAATACATCCACGCCGGCTCCGGACAAATGTCCTTCTTCCAGCGCTTTGGCGAGGGCATCGAGGTCTACCACTTCACCCCGGGCATAGTTCAATAAAATGGCCCCTTTTTTGAACTGTCTGATAACATGTTTATTGATCATCATCCGGGTATGTTCTGTATCCGGCACATGCAGGGTGACAATATCGGAAACCGAAACCAGGTCTTTTATGGATTTTTTGGCCACAGCATTTCCCAGGGGCAATTTGGTATCAATATCATAAAAAACCACTTTCATGCCAAGAGCTTCCGCCAGCACACTGACCTGGGTACCATATTTCCATAACCGATAATACCCATGGTTTTGCCCCGGAGCTCATAACTGCCTTTGGATTCTTTCATCCAGATGCCTTCATGGGCAAACTTGCTCTTATCCGGTATCCGGCGTATCAGCATGATGGAGGTACCCATCACAAGTTCAGCAACTGAGCGTGTATTGGAATAGGGCGCATTGAATACCGCAATCCCCTGTTTCGTTGCATTTTTCAGGTCCACCTGGTTCACCCCGATACAAAAACAACCGATCGCCTGGAGTTTTTTTGCCGCCCGCAGCACTTTTTCGGATATCTGCGTTTTGGACCGGATACCCAGACAGATGCACGTCCGCGATTTCCTTTATCAGTTCCGCTTCCGGAAGGGCTTTTGCCATTTTTTTAACAGATGTATAACCAGCGCCGGAAAACCGCTTTACTGCTGCATCACTGATGTTTTCGAGGAACAAGATGTTCACTTTTTCCTTCGGGTAACTGGTAATTTTCTTATCTGTCATAATCTCAATACGGTTTTAGCGTTATTTCCTTGAAAGGAGTGGCAAAATTCCCACTAAAAAAGGAAACGGAAAAACAAAACTCGTTTTCTCCGGCCTGAATAGCGATAATATTTTATTTTTGCACCCAGTAACTGAAAAATAATATACCTGTTGAAAACCATTTGCTGTTATTTTATTGGCCGCCTCCTTCCTGGTTTGCTGCGGACAATCACCTGCTGTTAAACCCGTAGTCAAAAGCCAGGATTCCACCCTGCTGGCTATGGAAAACACACGCCCGCAAACCCTGCAGCCGGAGGAATTCAGGGCTTACAGTAACGCTTCCCGCCATTTCTTTGACTCCCTGTTCAACCATGGTTTTAATGGCGGTCTCATCGTGTCCCACAACGGCGTGATCGTTTACGAAAAATATGGCGGCTTTGCAGATCCCAGAAAACATAAAGACAGTGTGAATGCCCATACGGCTTTTCACCTGGCTTCGGTTTCAAAGACGTTTACGGCGATGGCGGTGCTGAAGTTATGGGAATCAGGTAAACTGGACATTCACGACGATATCTCCAAATACCTGTCCGGCTTTCCCCCGGGCATTACGATTAAAAATCTGTTAAGCCAGCGCAGCGGCCTGAAAAACTATGTTCATTTCATGGATCAGTCGGGATGGGATAAAAGAAAATACCTGACAAATGCCGACTTATTACAATATATCATCCAGCATTATTCCCAGATCGAATACACCCCTGCAGGTCATCATTTCGAATATTCCAATACCAATTATGCTTTTCTGGCACTCATCATAGAAAAAGCATCAGGTGAATCCTACAATGAATACCTGACTAAAACTTTTTTCCAGCCCCTGCACATGCAGGATACTTATGTTTTTTCTCTTCAGGATACCGGCAAAGCCACGCATTCCTACAAGTTAAACGGCAGACTCTATCCGATGGAATATCTGGATATGGTATATGGTGATAAAAATATTTACAGTACGCCGGAAGATATGCTCAAGTGGGATGCCGCCCTGCGGGGAGGTGTTTTGTTTAAGCAGACCACGCTCGACAGCGCCTATACCCCTTACAGCCTGGAAAAACCGGGCAAACGCAATTACGGTCTGGGTTGGCGTATGATCGTTTTTCCCGGAGGCAAAAAACTGATTTATCACAATGGCTGGTGGCATGGAAACCGCACCGTATTCATCCGCATGATGGATGAAAATGCAACCATAATCGCCCTCTGTAATAACGACAATAAAAAAGTCTATTCCGCCAAGAAACTCTGCGATGTATTCGGAAACTACCAGCAGGCACACGAAAACTTTGATGAACCGGATAATGATCCGGAAGGAAGGGGCGGCGAAAAGCGATGAGGGCTCCCGTTTATATTACGCGTTAGACGTTACTCGTTAGGCGTTAGACTTTCATCATCTTACCTTTGCAGTCATGAAACTGCTTCAGTCTTATTTGTCCGGCTTCCATGCTTCTTATTCCGTTTTCGATAAAGCAACAGCGCATTCTCTGTATAAACCAAGAGATCCTTTGGCCCACAAAGGTCATTTCGGACATGCCTTACTGCTGGCAGGAAGTTATGGTAAAATCGGCGCCGCCGTGCTGTCGGCAAAAGCCTGTTTATCGGCCGGCGCAGGACTGCTCACTGCCTTACTGCCGGCCTGCGGATATGAGATCATGCAGACCTCCCTTCCGGAAGCCATGGTGCTTTCGGACGAAGATCAATTCCATCTGACTACTTATCCTTCAAATCCTGAAATATTCCAGGCGGCCGGTATGGGCCCGGGTATTGGCACCCATGAAGAAACCGCCCACATGTTAAAGGAGTTTTTAATGAATTTTCATCAGCCCCTGGTCTTGGATGCAGACGCATTGAATATTATCAGCAGCTCACCGGAACTTTTATCACTGCTCAGGCCCAATACCATCCTGACGCCTCACCCAAAAGAATTTGACCGGTTATTCGGATCCAGCACCCATGATCTGTCCCGATTTGAAAAGGCAAAGAAAATGGCCATTCAATTCCGGATCATTATTATTCTGAAAGGGCATTTCACGGGTGTATTTAAACCGGATGGTACGATTTCATTTAATACAAGCGGCAATGCAGGCATGGCCAAAGGGGGAAGCGGGGATGTACTCACCGGGATCATTACGGCCCTCCTGGCCCAGTCCTACGCGCCCGAAACCGCTGCAACATTAGGTGTTTATCTTCACGGATATGCCGGCGACCTCGCTGCACGGCTTTATTCTGAAGAAGCCATGCTCTCTACCGATCTGATTCAGTGCCTGGGTAAAACCTTTCTGGAATGGAAGGCGGCTTCTGCAGTCAAATAATCGTGACCCCGGATAAAAAACCAGCATCCGTTTTATAATTCATTCAATTAAAATAAATTTTCGATATGTTATTTGATCCCCTGGAAGTCAGAAGTATCCGGTTCAAAAACCGGATTGCCATTTCTCCCATGTGCCAGTATTCCTCAGTAGATGGGTTTGCAAACGACTGGCATCTCGTTCACCTGGGAAGCCGGGCTGCAGGCGGAGCTGCACTGGTCATACAGGAAGCAACGTCCGTCTCGCCACGAGGCCGGATCTCTCCCGATGATATGGGCCTCTGGAAGGATGACCACATTGAGCCGCTTCAGAGAATTACCCGTTTTATAAAAAAGCAGGGATCCGTCCCCGGCATTCAACTGGCACATGCAGGAAGAAAAGCGAGTACCCGGTCACCATGGAAGGGCGGAGATGTATTAGCTATTTCCGCCGGCGGCTGGATTACACAAGCCCCGTCAGCCATTCCCTTTCGCGACACAGATCCTGTTCCGCAAGCCATGTCAGCATCTGATATCCTGCAATTGCGTGAAGATTTTAAAGCAGCAGCCCACCGGGCACTCACAGCGGGTTTTGAACTGATCGAAATTCATGGGGCCCATGGATACCTGCTCCATAGTTTTCTTTCCCCGCTTAGCAATCAGCGAACAGATGCATATGGAGGTTCCCTTGAAAACCGCACCCGGCTGGTAAGGGAAATTGCAGCAGATATCCGGACCATCTGGCCAGATAATCTGCCTCTTTTCCTGCGTATATCCGCAACCGATTATGCAGAGGGGGGCTGGGATCTCGAATCTTCCGTGCATCTGGCTGAGATGGTAAAACCCCTGGGGGTCGATCTGATAGATACCTCTTCAGGAGGACTCGTTCCGCATGTAAAGATCCCCCTCGGCCCCGGTTACCAGGTCCCGTTTGCCGAAGCGATCCGGAAAAAAACCAGCATACTCACCGGAGCCGTCGGCCTCATTACAAATGCCGTACAGGCGAATGAAATTATACAATCCGGTAAAGCCGATCTGGTTTTGATAGCAAGAGAATCTTTAAGAAATCCGAATTTCCCATTGACAGCAGCAAAAGAACTCGGTAAAGAAATAAACTGGCCTCTGCAGTATGTACGCGCGAAACAGGGTTAACGCGTAACGCCTAACGCCTAACGCTTAACGCTTAACGCCTAACGCTGAACGCTGAACGCTGAACGCATAATTCATAACTCATAACTCATAACCCATAACTCATAAACCGGCACACAAATTTTCAGGCAGTCTGCATATTTTCTGCCAGGGGAAGTGTAAATGAGAAAACACTGCCTTTCCCCGGATCACTTTCAATTTCAAGGACACCCCCGTTCCGGCCAAGAAAGTCCTTACACAGCATAAGACCCAGCCCGGTGCCGTTTTCCTTCGCCGTACCCTGTGTACTGTAATAGCTATTTTCCTGGATCCTGGCCAGGGTTTCCGGGTCCATCCCGATTCCGTTATCAATAACGGAAACCCGGCAAAAAGGGGATTCATTTTTCAGTCTTATAATAATCGCTCCGTTTTCGGGCGTAAACTTAATGGCATTGGAAAGAAGGTTCCTCAAAACCAGGTTCACCATATCCTTATCTGCAAATACCCGGAATGATTCATCCATCTCCCGCGTGATCGAAATCTTCTTGGTGGCTGCCTGCAGATGATGCACATGTATGGATTCATCTGAAATTTCAGCCATGTCCAGTTCAACGGGTGAAATACCGGACGATTGCATCTGGCTCTTCACCCAGTGCAGGAGATTTTCCATGAGGCCGGTGGTATAGTTCAGGTCGGTAACCACATCGGGTATAATCGCTTTTATTTCTTTCCCGCTCATATTCAGCTGCTGCATGCTCCGGAACAGGTTACGCAGCGCATACATCGGTGTTTTCAGGTCGTGGGAGATCACCGAGAATAATTTGTTTTTCAGGGAATTCAATTCACTCAGTTCCGCAGCTTTCTGCTCTATTTCCGTCTTTTGTTTTTCTATTTTTTCATTCTTCTCCTGCAGGGCTTTATTGGTTGCCAGGATCCCGAACTGATACAGGTTGCTTTCCTTTTTTATCAGGAACAATGCATAAAATATGAATAAGATGGCCGTGATCTGGTTGAAGAGGTAAAGAAAGAAATTGGATGTATGTAACTGGTAATTGTATTCCTTATTAATGACTACCAGCACAAAATAACTCACCATCGAGAGTCCGACGGAAAATAACATCTGGCTGATCAGGGGCAGAAAAAAAACCGCCAGTATGCCGTTCAGAATAAAATAAAGTTCGACCCCCAGGTTCATTCCGCTCATATAAACAATGGATGTGACCAGGGGATACAGGATAAAATAGGTAATCATGCCGGCTTCATACCGGGAATAAAAGTTCAGGTATAAGACCACCAGGCTGACCCAGGCCGGCAGGCTGGCCACAACAAAAGAAGCCACCGGAAATTTATAATTTCCGAAAAAACAGATCAGGGGAACAACGATGCCGGTGATAAATTGAAAGAAATTCAGCTGGTTGAATACCCGCAGTTTTCCCCTTTCCAGTTCATCCATCGTCCGGGTAAATCCGAGGGATTTGATTTCTTCCAGAAAATGATGTGATTTTTGGGAGAATGCTTCCATCCGGTCCTGAATCGACCGGTTTTTTACCTGATAAAATAACTGCGGTAATTTTTCTTTCCAGTTGTTGAAAACGTGGCCAATATCAAATTTTCTGGGTTTCCCCTGAATAAAATCAGATTTACCGGCACTTTTCATTTGAAGTCGATATTGGTCTTAAGGAACAACCAATTTAAACATTTATTGTGAATTGGGCAAATGGGCTAAGCTTAACGCCTAGACGCCTGATTAACACCTAACGCTTATTATTGATGGTGCCAATATCAATTACTTGTTAAAAAAAAAGCACCTGACAGGTGCTTCAAAATATTTTTAGCTTAGAAATCTTTATCAGCCTTTAGGCTTTCACCGGCACTTTTTCTTTCTTCTTCGCCTTTTTCAATGCAGCTTCAATACCCTTGCTCAGGTTATCAAAAGTCGGTTTGCCGTTAAACATCTCCCCATTGATAAAGAAAGCCGGAACCGTGGTTACCCCTTTCTGGATACCTTCCCGCAGATCGCCCTGCACCTGCCAGCCATAAGTAGCATTGACCAGGTGGTCCAGGAATTTCTTATTGGAAATACCTGCCTCCCGGGAATGCAATTTCAAACTGGTCGTTCCCAGGTTATGCCGGTTATGGAATAAAATATTATGCATTTCCCAGAATTTACCTTCCTGGGCAGCCGCAACAGCCGCTTCGCCGGCCTTCAGGCTGCGCTGGTGAATTTTGGTTAAGCGGAAAATGCCTGAAATTGAAACGCACTTTCCCTTTGAATTCTTCCATGATCTTCTTAACCACTTCATGTGCTTTGGCACAATCTTCATTTTCATATTCCCCGAACTCCATCAGGGTAACCGGTGCTGTATCCGGACCAACAAATACATCTCTTGGTTCAATGATTTCAATGATCTCTTTCTTAAAAGCCATGATATATATTCCTTTAAATTTTTCTGCTTTTCACTAATAACAGTTTTCCAGCAGGAAAGTTGAGTAAAAAGCCTCCATGTCAGACTAACTGGCAGGAGGCGGCTAAAAATAGGTATTTTAACTGAAAAACCTAGCTAATTTTACCAGGCCGGGCTGGATAATTATTTAGTTAACAACTTATTAAGACGCTATGCCCGATTTAGATTTTTCTTCCTGTTCATTCCGGAATACCACGAGACCGTCAAAAACATCTACCAATACCGGGTGCCTGTTATCAATTTCACCAGCTAAAATCTTTTTACTCAACGGGTTAACAATTTGCTTCTGAATCAGCCTTTTTAAAGGCCTTGCACCATATTGGGCATCATACCCGTTTTCTGCCAGATATTCCAGTGTATAATCGGTAAACCTCACATCAATCCCGTTTTTTACCAGCATTTTCGCCAGATTGTCCAGCTGAATCCGGATAATACCCTTTATTTCTGCTTTCAGGAGGGGTTGGAACATAATGACTTCATCCACCCGGTTCAGGAACTCAGGACGGATGGTCTGCCGCAGCAGGTTCATCACTTCCTGTTTGGTCTGTTCAACCACTTCTTCCTTATTTTCCCCGGTCACATTCTCAAAGTTCGCCTGGATGATATGGCTGCCCAGATTACTGGTCATGATGATGATCGTATTCTTAAAGTTCACTACCCGGCCTTTATTATCTGTCAGCCTTCCATCATCCAGCACCTGGAGTAAAATATTAAATGTATCCGGATGTGCTTTTTCAATTTCATCCAGCAATACGACACTGTAAGGTTTACGGCGGACGGCTTCCGTTAACTGGCCGCCTTCTTCATAACCGATATATCCCGGAGGTGCACCGATCAGACGGCTTACTGTATGCTTTTCCTGGTATTCACTCATATCAATACGCGTCATCATGCTTTCATCGTCAAAAAGATATTCGGCCAGGGCCTTGGCAAGTTCCGTTTTACCAACACCGGTCGTTCCCAGAAAAATGAATGAGCCAATGGGACGTTTCGGATCCTGGAATCCCGCGCGGCTCCTGCGAATGGCATCTGCCACTGCCGTTATGGCTTCGTCCTGGCCCACCACCCGGTTATGCAATTCCTCTTCCAGTTTCAACAGTTTTTCCCTTTCACTCTGCAACATCCGTGAAACCGGAATACCCGTGGCTTTGGCAACGGCTTCCGCAATATCCTCCGCATCCACTTCTTCTTTCAATAATCGTTTTTCCGTACTGTTGCTGAGCAGGGCGCTATATTCTGTTATTATTTTTTCAGCTTCTTTTATCTTTCCATACCGGATCTCAGCCACTTTACCATAGTCACCTTCCCTTTCTGCTTTTTCAGCAGTAAGTTTAAGGGTTTCAATTTCCGCTTTTGCATTCTGCACTTTTTCAACCAGTTCCTTTTCCTGCCTCCATTTGGACATCAGTGTATCTTTCGTAACACTGAGATTGCCGATTTCAATGCCGAGCTGGCGTAATTTCTCATCATCGTTCTCCCGCTTGATGGCTTCGCGTTCAATTTCCAGCTGGCGGATCTGCCTTTGCAACTGGTCCAGTTCTTCCGGCAGTGAATTCATTTCGAGCCGGAGTTTGGCTGCGCTTTCATCAATAAGGTCAATGGCTTTGTCGGGCAGGAAACGATCTGTAATATACCGTTGGGACAATTCCACTGCCGCGATGATCGCTTCATCCTTGATCCTCACATGATGATGGGTTTCATACCGGTCCTTTAAACCACGCAATATGGAAATCGCATCTTCAACGCTGGGTTCATTGATCATGACTTTCTGGAAACGGCGTTCCAGGGCCTTATCCTTTTCAAAAAATTTCTGGTATTCATTCAGGGTTGTCGCACCAATGGCCCGGAGTTCGCCCCTTGCCAGGGCTGGTTTCAGTATGTTTGCGGCATCCATGGCTCCTTCTCCCCCACCGGCTCCCACCAGGGTATGTATTTCATCAATGAATAAAAGGATCTCGCCGTCACTTCCGGCAACTTCTTTCACAACAGATTTTAATCTTTCCTCAAACTCTCCTTTGTACTTGGCTCCGGCAATGAGCTGACCCATGTCCAGTGCATAAATAATTTTTGACTTCAGGTTTTCGGGCACGTCCCCATTTACAATCCGGTGGGCAAGCCCTTCTGCAATAGCCGTTTTACCCACGCCGGGCTCCCCGACCAGGATGGGATTGTTTTTACTTCTGCGGGAAAGAATATGCAGGGTTCTGCGTATTTCTTCATCCCGCCCGATCACAGGATCCAGTTTTCCCTGGCGGGCCAGTTCATTTAAATTCTTTGCATATTTATTCAGCGCATTGAACTGGGTCTCCTGGGTGTTGGAAGAAACCGTTTCTCCTTTTCTTAATTCCTTTACGGCACTGATCAGCCCTTTCTCGGTGAGACCAGCATTTTTCAAAAGTTTTGCCGTTTGATCATTGCCCTGGATGATGGCCAAAACCAGGTGTTCCGGGGTTACAAATTCATCCCCGAATTGCTTTAATACAGCCCCGGCTCTTAAAACGACATTATTCGCTTCCCGGCTCAGGGACTGGGCAGGATCTGTTCCGGAAACCCGCGGCAGTTTCCCGATCAGCTCAGCCAGCTTGGTTTCCAGAACCGGCACGGTTACATTATTCTTCTTTAAAAGATATTCCACAGGGGAATCTGCCTGCTCCAGCAACGCCTGCATCAGATGTTCCGTTTCGATAGCAGGATTCTGTGCATTAAATGCAAGCTGCTGCGCCTGTTGCAGCGCTTCTGAAGCTTTTATTGTAAAGTTGTTTAAATTCATTGTCTGTTATTTTAAATCCGGAATTATGATTCAAAAGACAAACCATTTCCAAAACCCTGAAAATCTGTCATATAAATCCGTTTCCGTATGCCGGGTCTTCAGTTCTTTTTGTTTTTGCCTGTTAATCTGGCTGTCCCCGATGGCCCAGCCTTCCAAAATCCCTCCATCCCCCGCTCCTGAGGTGGACGCTTTCCTGGCGTCCAATCAAAAACTTTTTGGAAATGATATCGTGGCCCTCGCCTATAAAAACGGTAAGCTGGTTTATAAAAAGGAGCTGGAGAAAGAAATCGGTGATTTTAACGGAAGGATCCAGGTACCGGCCGGAATTGCCAGCCAATGGCTGGTGGCCGCAACGGTAATGGCCTATGTGGACGAAGGAAAAATATCTCTCGATGATAAGGTCAGCCGGTATATTCCCATTTTTGCCAAATACATGAAGACCTATATTACGATCCGCAACTGTCTCAGTTTTACAACCGGCATTAAGGCTGATCCGCCGGGACCGCTCAGATTATTGCAGAAATCGAAATACCCTGACCTGGAAACCGAAGTGGATGCTTTTGCATCCAAAAGGGAAATTGAAACCAATCCCGGTACTGAAATTTATTTCAGCCAGATCGGTCCGGATATTGCCGCCCGCGTGCTGGAAGTGATTACCAAAAAAACCTTCGACCGGATCGTACAGGATAAAATTCTTCGTCCCTGTAAAATGCGCGCCACCAGTTTTACCAATGATAACGGGGTCACCAGTAATGCCGCAGACGGAGCCATTACCACGGCCAACGATTTTATAAATTTCCTTGCCATGCTGCTCAATAAAGGAAATTTTGAAGGAAAAAAAGTGCTGAGTGAAAATGCCATTGCAGAAATGGAAACCATTCAGTTTCCCAAACTGCCTGTGAAATATATGCCAAAGGAAGCGGCCGGTTTAAAAAACGGGCTCGGTTGCTGGATTGAAAATGGAAACCAGGTCAGCAGCCTGAATATGACTGGCTTCTGGCCTTATATTGACCGCAATCTGAATTACGCGGCCATCCTGGTTCCCAAAAAGACAGATGAGCCGAAAAGGGAACTTTACATCCAGTTCAAACAAAAAATGGATGCTGCTTTCGGGGGTCCGCCCAGATAGGCTTAACGCGTAACGCTTAACGCCTTCGTCCGCCGAAGCTTTAGCAAAGGCGGATAACGCCTAACGCTCAAATATACTGGTTGATGATATTTTCCAGCCATTCCTGTTTCCCGCTGATCTGCCGGGTTCCCCATTGGCATGCGCAAACTGGCGCAGGTCTTCGAGTGTCAATTTGCCTTCTTCGAAATCCTTTCCTTTACCTGAATCGAAGGATGCATATCGTTCTTTTCTGAATTTTTTATAGGGTGAATGAGTCAGGATCTGGTCTGCAATGATAAGCCCCCGGGCAAATGCGTCCATACCGCCGATATGGGCCAGGAAGAGGTCTTCCGGATCGGTTGAATTCCGCCGGGTCTTCGCATCGAAGTTTACACCACCTCCACCGAGGCCGCCGGCTTCCAGGATGATCAGCATCGCTTCAATGAGTTCATTGAGGTGCATGGGAAACTGATCGGTGTCCCATCCGTTTTGTGCATCACCGCGGTTGGCATCGATACTGCCCAGCATGCCGGCATCGGCCGCCACCTGCAGTTCGTGCTGGAAAGTATGTCCCGCGAGGGTTGCATGATTCACTTCTATATTTATTTTGAAATCCTTATCCAGTCCGAAGGATCTTAGAAATCCGATCACCGTGGCACAGTCATAATCATACTGATGTTTGGTGGGCTCACAGGGTTTGGGTTCAATAAAGAATACCCCTTTGAATCCCTGTTTGCGTGCGTAGTCGCGCGCCATGCCCAGGAAACGGCCCAGGTGTTCCACCTCCCGTTTCATATTGGTATTCAGCAGCGACATATATCCTTCCCTTCCTCCCCAGAAAACATAATTTTCGCCGCCCAGGGCGATGGTCGCATCCAGGGCATTTTTTATCTGCAGACCGGCATAAGCGACCGTTGCAAAATCCGGGTTGGTGGCCGCTCCGTTCATATAGCGGGGATTTGAAAATACATTGGCTGTTCCCCAAAGCAATTTCACGCCACTGGCTGCCTGTTTTTGTTTTGCATAGTCCACCAGGGTTTGCAGGCGCTTTTCATATTCGCCGGCGGAGGCACCTTCATCTACCAGGTCAATATCATGAAAGCAGTAATAAGGCACCCCGAGTTTGGTCATGAATTCGAAAGCCGCATCCATCTTGTCTTTTGCGGCCTGTACCGCATCCGGTGAAACATTCCATGGGAAACGTTTGGTTCCCGGTCCGAAGGGATCCCCGCCGGTGTTACAGAAGCTGTGCCAGTAGGCCACCGCAAATTTTACCTGGTCTTTTAATTTTTTCCCGGCGACGATTTTATTCTCATCGTACCATTTAAAGGCCAGCGGATTATCGGATTCCCGTCCTTCAAATTTGATTTCCCCGATCCCCGGAAAAAATTCCTTTTCCCCTTTAATAATATTCATGGTTTTAATTTTTCACTTCGTCAGGCGTTAATCGTTACGCGTTAAGCGTTAGGCGTTACTCGTTACGCGTTATTTAGAATATCTTCAAGTCCTTCCTTCCACTGCCCGTATATTTCTTTGATGCGGGCCGCTTCATTTTTCTCCGGATCCACGCGGCGAACCAGTTCCATGCCGAGGAAACAATCCTTCAGCTGCGGATAATATTTTGATCCGAAACCAGCACCTCTGGCGGCCCCCAGGGCTCCGTCCGTATTATATAATTCAACGGGACAGCCACTGCAGTTGGCAAAGGTTCCGGAGAACAGGTCACTCAGAAACATATTGGCATATCCGGCCCGGATGCGGTTCAGGGATAGTCCCATCTCCTGCATGATTTCCGCCCCGTAGATCAGTGCAAACACAATGCCTTCCTGGGCGGCCCGGGCCAGGTGATATTTATTATGCCGGTTAAAATCAAGCCCGCTGATATGTCCGCCCGGATTTTTATTTTCCAGTATACGTTCAGCCCCGTTCCCGAAGGGATAACAGGAGATACCTTCCGCCCCCGGCCGGATGATGCCGGCACCTGCGTTCATGGTTTCGTAAGATTCGTCCGGAAAAAATTCCCTGCGCAGCCAGCTGTTGAGTATGCCCGTACCATTCAGGCACATCAGGATGCCATAGCGGGCATGGTTCGGTTGATGATTGACGTGAATAAACGGGTTCACGCGCGACTTTGGGTCGAATACCGCCTGGTTGCTGATTCCGTACAATACGCCGGATGTGCCGGCGGTTGCCGCGATCTCGCCGGGTTCAAATACACGTAGTGAAAAAGCATTGTTGGGCTGGTCCCCGGCCCGGTAGGTAACCGGTGTGCCCGCTGCAATGCCCAGGTCCGCTGCCGCATGCACCTGCAATTTTCCCTGCTCCCCGAAATTCGGAACTACCGGCGCGAGCAGGGATTTGTCAATTCCGTAGAAATCCAGCAGCGCGGTGGCAATACCGTTTTCTTTATAATCCCAGAAAATGCCTTCCGATAATCCGGAAACGGTTGTAACTGCTTCACCCGTCATTTTTAAAGCGATATAATCGCCGGGCAATAATATGCGAACCGTTTTTGCAAAGATCTCCGGTTCATTTTCTTTTACCCATTTCAGTTTGGATGCCGTGAAATTGCCCGGGGCATTTAAAAAATGCTCCAGGCAAAACCCATGTCCGAGCCGGTCAAAGGCTTCGGTACCATACCGTACTGCGCGGCTGTCGCACCATATGATCGCAGGGCGCAACGGAAGGTTGTTTTTATCCAGGCAAACCAGCCCATGCATCTGGTAAGAAATGCCGATGGCGCCGATTTCGTTTTTATCAAATGGGAATTTCTGATGCAGGTGTTTTGTCGCCTGCACCAGCTCCTGCCACCAGTGGTCCGGGTCCTGCTCGGCAAATCCGGGGCGGGGGGCATGAATTTTCATTTCAGATGCCGGTGAAAAAGCGGTTGCCACCGGCCTCCCGCTTTCTGCCTCCAGCAAAGCAGCTTTCACGGATGATGAACCCAGGTCGTATCCCAGAAAATATTTCACAGGCAAAAAATGAGGATTGCAAGATAGCCGATAAAAATTATTCTGATTGGGGTTTGTTGAACCCTGCGAACGATTACTTTTGGAATAAAAGTACACCCTATGCTGGAGTCAAAACATCAGCCCCTGGCACCTGCGCATGTGTTCCGCAGGCGCATTATCAAAAGTTTCCTTTTTGGGATGGCCGTCATGATTCTGTGCCTGATGCTTGGCGTGACGGGGTATCATTATACTGACGGGATCCCCTGGCTGGATTCCCTGCATAATGCCAGCATGATTTTGAGCGGTATGGGCCCGGTGGTGGAAATCAAATCAACGGCAGGCAAACTGTTTTCGTCTTTTTATGCCTTGTTCAGCGGGGTGATCTTTATCACCAATATCGGTATCACCCTGGCCCCGGCCATCCACCGTTTTTTTCACAGATTACACGTACAGCCGCCTAATGAAAGATCTTAAAATAATTACCTGATTTTTTTAAACACGATCTGCTCGTCTTCCTTTTTCACCACATAGGCAAAGAAGTCGCGGAGGGTGGAATATTCTTCCGTCGGGAAAAAAGCTTTGTTGAGTTTCAAGTGCACCCGCATCTGCATATTAGCATTCACCTTTCTGAATCAGGTATTCAAAAAGTCCTTCGTTCTCATTATAGTTCACCCGGCCGACTTTGGCATTTCATCCACCTGGAAATCCTGCAGGTATTTCCATATTCAGCAGATAGGTCTCGTCAATCTTATATGGCATTTCAACCGGGTAATGCCGTTCCATGGATTTAAATGGATTGTTTATGAAGATGCTCACCACTACATGGGGTTGAAATATAAGAATATCCACTGAAGTAAGATTTTTTAGGTCAAAATCGTAATGTACACTTACAAGGAAAATCGAATTATTTAGTGAATCAAATCCAAAATTTGCAAACACTTCATGTCCGAATACCCGGTCTGAATTTCTTTTACATATTCCTTTGCCGAAGAATTTTTGACCTCCTGTACGAATATTGAAGGATTCACTTTTCCCCAAATACTGTTTTAAAGCTCCCGGTAAATTTCCTTTTATCGTCATTAACAATAATAGCACTGGTAATACTGGCTTCACGAAACGGAATCGGCGGAAAAATTAAATAGTCTGGGATGTTGTTCATTAATAATATGTCCCCAGCCGTTATAACAGCTCACAGGAAGTTGACCAAACCCGTTGAAGGGACTCGCTGGCATCCAGGTTGAACCATTTTATTTCCGGCATAGGCAACACAAATCACATAGTTATATTCATTGATCAGTGGATAACTTGTGTTTGCAACTCCGTGATCCCGGGTACTCAGGATCAGTCGGATCAGCTTTAATTCCCGGCTTTCTCGAAGCATGCCAGTCAGCAGCAGATTTAACTCCGCCACATTCCCTCTACTTTCTTTTTATAAACATCTTTCAGGGAATCTCAGGACAAATAAATTGATTTGCGTAACCTCTTTGCGTACCATATGAAAATTATCCCGTACAAAGTGCAAAATATTTCTGACTTTTTCTTCATCTGTATCTGAAGCGCCACTTGATCAGTTTCTTTCAGATCGTCAGACATCCAGTTATTTTCCTGGTTTAACGCGAGTCCGAAATCTTCATCTGTCCATCAGGATTTTGGCACGTGCTCATTCCAGGCATTCATTATCATGCGTTGTTCATCGCCTTACCATTGAAAATAGTTCAACTGAAATGCCATCCTGAATTATAGTTATCCAATGTGGTCGATATAAGGCTCTTCATTTCAAGGCCGGAACATTTTTTTTAACCCATCTGCTTTTTAACGAGGTGCAGGAAACATTCCAGATACGGTTCAACTGACGTACATAATTGTTTCCCCTGCACCCATTTCTTCCCGGATCGAAATAATTTGCATGAGCGGCCTTTCGTTGTATTAACATCAAAATGCTGATCACCCTGCATTTTAAGCATTACGTAATGAAACGGAGGATGGTATGGTTACCTCATATTCACTCCACAAACAGGGATATTCTCCCTGAAATTCCCATGGTCGCAATAAAAAATCAAAGGAGACTTTACGGTATACTCCAGGTCAAAAATGGATCCCGCTTTCAGTGCCGGCAGGGCAAACTTCCTGTGATCATAATTATTATTGAATTTTTCGTTATATACGGATTTTTCGTCGAGTTTGGTCTCGGTAATCACGCCGTTTTCCAGGTTAAAAGTGGACCCTTTCAAAGAAGTCAGCTTTTCAGCATTCCCATCCTTATCGTGATACAGCGAAATCTGCCGGCTCCCGATATCAAACCCGTTCTTATTATTAATTTTTACCCTCATAAACCGGGTGAAAACAAGGGTAAAAAAACCTTTGTTATTACCCACGAAATCTGGTATTGCCGATATCCGCAATGATCAGGGCATTGGCCCCGGAATCAAATTTCTCTGCAGACAGGCTGAAATCATCAGCCGTTATTTTTCCGAATTTATAATCGGATTTTTCCTGCGCCTGCGCACCGGTCAGACCGAGGATCAAAAAAAAGCGAATAAAAAGAAATTTTTGTTTTTCAATGTTTAAACATGTAGGGTTTGGGCTAATTTTTTTTTACCAGTACAATGCTCGTATGGTCCGCATCATACATATCATTATAGAATTTAACAATATCTGTGTAATCTTTTGCCGGAAAACGGCCACTGGATTGTTCCTGGGAACTGTAATACAGGATTTGATCTCCGGATCAACGGTCCTGTTAGATATTTCCCGAATTTGCTTTTAAGCTCCAGGTCTGTAGATAGGGACTCCATTTCATATCCTGCAGGAATAGTAATCTGACGGTATCGATATACCGGTATTCATTCTTTAATTCCATATCAAACCGCCTGTTTTTATCATCAGCCAGTTTCCTGTTCGACCGGGTAAGGACATTGGGATTGATAAAAATTCTTTTCCCTGTTACCTGCGCATAATTATTCACAGAATCTGCAAAGATTCATGAATATCGGGAAGCCTCCCGGAATAATCTTCTTTATAACTAAATGCAAGCACTTCATAAGTAGGCAGGTCAAATTCGGATTTCAAACGGTTTAACTGGTCATCCCTGGAATCGTGATGAATAACAGATTCTATTTCATCCTGGCAAATCGCTTTATAAGAGGTATTACATTCCAGCCCCAAATTGCCTTCATCGTCCAGAACAGCTTATATGATTCTTGCCTGTACATTATCTGCGAGCAGGTAGGCAGGAGTATGCACCAGGCTGCCTCCGTTATCATCAATGAATAATCCATACCGGTTTGCCGTAAATTCACTCAGATATCCCGGTGGTAAAGACTGACTCGGTACATTCCAGCCAGATGGTATCCTTATCCAGCGGAACACAACAGATCACATGATCAAAAGGATCATGAGCAAAATCCTTATCAAAATCTTTTTGATCTTCACCTGCCTCGATAACTACGGCGTGGGCCTTAATTCCCGCTTCCTTTAAAAGAGATATCATGAAATTGGATAGCGCCTTACAGTCGCCATATTTTTTCGTAGCCACATAAATGGCATCATAAGTCTGCCAGCCGCCGATACCCAGCTGGATACCTACATAATGGGAATTTTGCTGCAGGTAATTATATAATGCAGCCACCTTGGCGCGGGGTCGGTTAGTCCTTAGTCAGTTCGTGCACTTTTTGTTTTGTTCCTCCGGAAGAATATCCCTTCCTTTTTGAAGACTTCCATAAAACAGCGCATAATCATTCCAGGTGCTCATGTTGCCCTTGTAGCCGCCCATTTCCACATCCTGAGCCCAATCATCAGATGGGGAGCATACGTCACGAAATCCGTATAAGGCGTTTCCTCATAAGCCAGAAGGTTGTGAATCTCCCAGGTATAGGTTTTTTTATTCCCTTTTTCGTCAGTGATGAGTGCTCCAATGAGGAGTTCAGCATCTTGTATCTGATGGAATAGCCAGCTGGTGCAGTAATGCTGTACATACTTGTTTCAACAGAATGCCTTAAAGATCCCTGCGGAAACCAGTCATGAATATGAATCAGTTCTGTCATTTCATCCTCTTCTTCAAATTCAACTGTATAGGGATAGGTATGGGAATATAAATTCCCACTTTAACACGTTCATCAGTTACAAAAGATGATCCGTCGAATACGGGCTGGTCTTCCATATCTTTTTTCTTAAAATGCCTCAGTTCTTTTCCCGCCGCGTCATAGAGGTAGGCATTGACATTATTAATCATTACAGATTTATTATTGTAATGGGTTCTATATGTTGCATAACGCTCCCCTCTTTCATTCAGAATGGTATATACATGCCGTTTCGTGAAAAACAGCTTCACCGGTTGATTTAATCTCATAGGATATGTCCTCCAGCCGGATAACCATATTGGCATTTTCCTTTAATGAATCCGGAATGGATGACGCCGGGAATTTCTGGCTTTGCCAGTGAACATGGCCATGCAAAGGAGAACCGCAAGAAGTAGTCTTAGCATAGAATGATCTGGTTTTAGGATAAATTTGCAGGTTATACAGGACTTCGCCGGAAGTCTTAAGCGCACGACGCTCATCGTTTTGGTGTTTAGGGTTGATAACGTTCTAAAAATATAAAAATTATTCTAACGAAACACGGTTATCATCTATGAACCCCTCAGAAAAAACCCGGTACATCAAATCACTGGCTGCCCAGGCAGGTTTTGATTATTGCGGAATCGCTGCAGCACGTCCATTGGATGATGATGCGCGCAGACTTGAAAACTGGCTGCAGCAGGGCAAACAGGGCCAGATGCATTATATGGAAAACTATTTCGACCTAAGGGTAAACCCTTATAAACTGGTACCCGGCGCGAAATCAGTCATCTGCTTCCTGATCAATTATTTTCCCGCTGTGGGTCAGGAAAAAAATATTCCGAAAATTTCGAAATATGCTTTCGGCAGAGATTATCACGGGGTCATCCGACCAAAACTTCAGGAGATCCTGGTGCGCATGAAAGAAAAGTTCGGCGATTTCCAGGGCCGCGGATTTGTTGACAGCGCCCCGGTACTGGAAAGATCCTGGGCGGTGATCAGCGGACTGGGATGGATCGGTAAAAACGGAAACCTGATTCACAAAAAATCCGGTTCCTTTTTTTTCATCGCCACCCTGATCGTTGACCTGGAACTTGAATATGACGCACCGGCTGCGTACGATTATTGCGGCACCTGCACCCGCTGTATCGATGCCTGCCCCACAGAGGCCATTGAACCCGGTAAAGTGGTGAATGGAAGCAGATGTATTTCGTATTTCACCATCGAATTAAAGGACCTGCTCATTCCCGGCGGGATGAAGGACAAATTCGACAACTGGATGTTCGGCTGCGATATTTGCCAGGACGTCTGCCCCTGGAACCGGTTCTCCACACCTACCCGGGAGGAAGCCTTCACCCCCATCCATGAAATACTTCATTATAAAGAAAATGACTGGGAAGAACTGACAGAAGAGGGATTCAGGAAAATATTTGCTGATTCCCCCCTCAAACGCGCGAAATATCAGGGCATCCGGAGAAACTTTTTTTTATCAGGAAGGGAAAACGGGAGTTATGAGTTATGGGTTATGAATTATGAGTTATGAGTTAAGCGTTATGCGTTAGTTATGCGTTAGGCGTTAAGCGTTAAGCGTTAAGCGTTACGCGTTACGCGTAACCCATATCTTTGAACCATGAAGAATTCTTCATTAAGTGAACGGGATGCAAAAGTGATCTGGCATCCCTATACGCAGCACCAGAACCTGACGCTCCCCATTCCCATCGTAAAAGGTGCAGGGGCCCTGCTTTTTGACGAAGACGGAAACAGTTATATCGATGCCATCAGCAGCTGGTGGGTGAACCTGCATGGCCACGCTCATCCGTATATTGCCGAAAGAATTTACAAACAGGCCCTGGCTCTCGAGCAGGTGATCTTCACCCGTTTTACCCATGAACCTGCGGTAGCGCTCGCAGAAAGATTGCTCGGATTCTTCCGGGAAAACCGTCCAGGATTTTTTATTCCGATAATGGTTCCACTGCAGTGGAAGTAGCCCTGAAAATGGCCATCCAGTTCTGGAAAAACAAAGGCATTCCCGGCCGGAATAAGATACTGGCCTTTGAAGATGCTTATCATGGAGACACTTTCGGCGCGATGAGCGTCAGCGGCCGCGGCCTTTTCACCGATGCCTTTACAGAATTATTATTCGACGTCGTATGTATCGAAACCCCGAAGAAGGGAAACCTGGAACGGATCCAATCCGTTATTCAATCCCATAAAGGCCGGATCGCCGCTTTTATTTACGAGCCCCTGCTGCAGGCAGCCGGCGGCATGAAAATCTATGAAGCAGGTCCTATGAATGAACTGCTGGATATTGTGCATTCAGAAGAAATTCTTTGCATTGCCGACGAAGTGCTTACGGGGTTCGGCAGGACCGGTAACCTGTTTGCCAGTGAATCCATCCGCCAGGCGCCCGATATGATTTGCCTCAGCAAGGGACTCACCGGCGGCACCATGGCCCTGGGCGTTACAGCCTGCAGCCAGCCCCTATTTGAAGCCTTTCTGAGCGATGACCGGGGCAAAACATTTTTCCATGGCCATTCATTTACAGCCAATCCGCTCGCCTGCGCCGCGGGACTGGCGAGCCTGGACCTTCTGCTGGAAAAAAAATGCCGGGACCAGATCAACGCAATCCGGTTGCAGCATGAGCAGTTCGTAAAAACTGAATTGTCAAAAACCCATACCGAACTGTTCCGGAATATCCGAATGATGGGAACGATCCTGGCTTTTGAATTAAATACCGGTAAGGATGAATACATCAACCCCCTGGGACCGAAAATCATGCGGATAGCCCTGGGACAGGGTATTTACCTGCGCCCGCTGGGAAACACGGTTTACCTGATGCCTCCCTATTGCATACTTCCCGGCCAGCTCCGGAAAATATATCGGTTTATTTTGGACCTTCCCGACCTGATCAGTAAAATCTAATAAAGCGTTCAGCGTTAGGCGTTCAGGCGTTAGGCGTTCCGCGTTCAGCGTTAGGCGTTAGGCGTTATGCGTTAAGCTTCAGATCACGAAAACTAACGGGCACAGAAACCTGCACCTGGTCCCATTCAATAACCAGCCCGGAGGGCGGCAGGCTGATCGTCAGCTGTTCAACCACGGAAGTTTCTTTACCGGCACTTCATATGCAGAACATCCTTGTCTTTATATTTATCATAATCAAATGCACCCCATTGTCCTAGCTGACTGTTCAGGATGATGGTCCAGCTTTGCTCATTCGGAATAACAAAAAAAGTGTAAGTGCCTGCTTTTACCGGCTTCCCGCCAAAATTCGCATCTTTATCAAAAGTGATTGTCGTTGCCGAATCGGCCCCGCAGCGATACACTTTTCCATAAGGCACCAGCGAACCAAAAATAATCCTTCCCTTTTTATAGGGCCGCCCATAACGGACTGAGATATCCTGGCCGTTGACTGACTCATGCGGACTGAGCGGTTTTTTCTCCCCGCAAGAACCCAAAACAATCCCGGCAACAAGCGAGAACAAAATCAGTCTTTTCATAATTTCAGGTTTTTAAGATTTACTGCAATAACAATTCAAAATCAATCCAGAGCAATATCGCAGTAACAGATCCCTGCCGTCAAAATGATTCCCTTCTCCCTTTATCCGGAGCTGATTCCAGCTCCTTTCGCAGGTTCATGCAGCGACTGTTCCATCGCCGGTCCCAGTTGTTTATCATAAAACATACTGGCCAGTTTTTCCCAGGGATACCAGCGAAGTGAAAATGAAGTGTCCATTCGAGCACAATGGTTTGTCCATTGATTCCGTCATGATAAAATCACTCATCAAAACTTTTCTTTCATGTTCCCAGCGCGTGATGACCGTGTCCTGCCCGGCTTTCAGCAATTCAACCGAACAGAGGTCCGTTCGTACGAATATGATCGGAATCTTCCTTGCCCGATTGCATTATTTATTGGATTCTGTACAAACGCATCATAAAGAAAACGATTCCAGCTTTTCCATTCCCTCAGGTCGGCAATTTTTTTCCGGACTGCTGCTTTGGGCCTGTTGATTTGCATTACACGGGTTACCGAAATATCGGAAGGGAACAGGGCAAATAAAAAAAGAATGACGAGTGAAAAAATAACCAGGTGCTGGCGATGATCAGTTTCAAAAGAAATGATTTATTCGGATATTATTCCCATTTAAAAGTCTTGATCGCTGCTACATAGATAACCACACCCCAAAGTAAAAGGATGCCGATTTGTTTTCCGCAGTCCATCAGGGAAGCCCCTTCAAATGCTACATTCCGCAAGGCGTCATTCAATTGTTTCAATGGCAGGAATTCACAAAAACCCCGAAGCCATTTGGGAAAAGATCGAAGTTCGGAAAAAATGTGCCGCCCAGTAGAAACTGTGGCAGGGTGAAAATATTGGCGAAGGGCGGAATGGAGCTTTCATTTTTCGATACACTGCTGATGATAAATCCAAATCCCATAAAAACCACGAGTCCAAGGAAACTCAGCGCCATCATTTCCAGGAAAGTGAGAAATCCGTTGATCAACGTAAAATGAAAGAAGAAATGCCCGGCCAGGATGATCACAACAGAAGCCATCAGTTGAAATAGCTTACCCGGCTCAGTGCTTCGCCAAAAACAATATTTTTCCGGTTGATGGGCGTGGCATAAAACCGTTTCAGCACCAGGGTCTGCCGCAGGTTAAAAAAAACGAAAGCCACCCCAAATACAGCTGCACTCAAAAGGGAAAAGCCCAGCATACCCGGCAGAATAAAATCGATCATGGTATATTCCCTGCCCGGCAGTATGGGCAATTCCTGCACGCTGATTATTTTAAATTGGTCCGGAATTTTCCGGTCTTCAATGATCTGGATCGTCTGCGCCAGGGTCATCCGCAGGATCGGGTATTTATCAGCTGAAGCGGAAGACGTCTGCGTTTTGATTTTATACTGGGTAAATCCTGCCGGGGACAGGGATGAATCCACCGAAACGATCGCGGCAATATTTCCTTTCAGCAATTCCTTTTGCATATATACGCTGTCTTTCTGCAAAAGAACCCCGTCATTTTTATTCTTTTCGATCCTTACAAAGCCCGATGCCTGCAGGGTCCGGATTACATAGTTTGCCGAATCGGCCGGGTTTCTCAGGGCAATGGTAACCGAAGTGCCGCCTCCTCCGATAAATCCGAAAACCAATATAAAAACCAGGGGGAACCCGAGGCTGAATACAACTGCCGAGGGACTTCTGAGAATGGCCCGTAAACTGGCCCTTGAAATGGCCAGCATGGCCCGGAACTGACTATAAGGTAGTTGGTTCATAACTCTTTTGTTTGGGACTAGGGAATCAGGCTGAATTCAAAGGGCAGCCTGGTCTGGGGTGTGCCGGCCATGGATTGATAATCGGACATCATCTGATACCAGCGGGCACCCTGCTCTCCCAGATCCTCCCGGATGGTTTTCGCTTTTACTGACTCTGTATAACTGTTCAGCAGCAGGTCCAGCCAGTTTTCAGGTTCGGGATATTCACGCAGACGGTAGGTTTTTAGTTTTGCCATCCGGGCGGCACAATCCAATGCATCCTGCACGCCCCCGATCCGGTCGATCAATCCAAGCTGCAGTGCTTTTTTCCCGCTCCAGATCCTGCCCTGGCCGATACTGTCGATATATTCCCTGCTGGTATGCCTGCCATCCGCCACCCGGGATGTGAAATCATGGTAGATACTGTCCACATCATTCTGCATAAACTTTTTCTGCAGATCCGTCAGGGGCTGGTACATGGTGATCGCATCCGGCTGTCTGGCGGTATGCACCCCGTCGAATGTAACACCCAGTTTATTCCTGAAAAAAGTCTGTGTATTGAATAACATGCTGAACACGCCGATCGAACCGGTAATGGTCATCGGATCGGCAAAAATACTGTCGGCATTGCAGGATACATAATAACCGCCGGAGGCAGAAACATCCCCGAAACTGATTACAACCGGTTTTTCTTTCTTCGCCAGGGTAAGCTCCCTCCAGAGGTTTTCACTCACCAGCGCCGAGCCGCCGCCGGAATTGATCCGCAGCACAATGGCCCGGGTATCCGGATCCAGCCTGGCCTTGCGGATCAGCTGCCGGTAAGCATCCTGGCCGATTTCCCTGCGGCTTTCTTTTCCGCCTGTAATGGTTCCTTCTGCATAAATCAAAGCGATCCGTTCCTTCCCGGAGCCTTTGAATTTCGTTTTGACTGCTTCAAAATATTTTCCGAGTGGAACAAAATTGATCTGTGTAACAGACTCCGATTTAATTTTCCCGGCTATTTCCTCCAGCACCTGGTCATTATATTTCAGGCCATCCACGAGTTTGTATTTCACCGCGTCGCCGGCCGTCTGTACCAGTTGCTCATCCACACAACGACGGAGCAGGGAACTGTCCTGATTCCGGGCGCCGGCCGACTGATCCAGGATATGATTGAAAATATCGCCCAGAATTTCAGTCAGCTGCAAACGGTTGGCATCACTCATCTTATCGGCACGCAGGGGTTCGGTGGCGCTTTTGAATTTCCCCGCATAAAAAATTTCAGGCTGGATTTCGAGCTTATCCAGGCTTCCTTTCAAATAGGGTGAACTGGAGGTCAGCCCCTTCCATTCCACGCCTCCTTTGGGATTGCAATAAATTTTATCAGCGATACTGGCTGCATAATAGGCTTTGAGGGGAATGACGTCGCCATAGGCAAAAATAAATTTGCCGGATTTTTTAAAATCAAGAAGCGCATTCCGGATTTCTTCTGTTGTTCCCAGCCCGTTTCCGTTTGCATTCGCCTTGATATAGATGCCCCGGATGGCACTGTCTGTTTTGGCATACCGGATCATCCGGATCACATCATATACACCCGGGGTGTTGTACCGGGTATCGCTGAAAGCAGCCAATGGATCATTTGCCGCTTTTTCGGCAAAGGAGGTGCCCAGGTCCAATACCAGGACTGCCCTTGATCCGATTTCTTCCTCCGGGTTCCTTGCAAAACTGCTGACATACCCAGCTACAAAAAAGAAGAGGACCACTACAAATACGACCAGGGCAAGAAAACTTGCCAAAAATATTTTTAAAAAGCTGCGCATGCGCTTTCTGTTTTGATGATTTTAAAATTAAAGATATTTGAACAGGATAAAACAACTCATCCATGAACAAAACTTATCTGCTGACGGGTGGTAACGAGGGCGACAGATACCTTCATATGCAGCAGGCACGGGCAAATATAGAACATATTTGTGGTCGGCTTTTACAAGTTTCTTCCCTCTATGAAACCGCACCCTGGGGTAAAACGGACCAGGCTGATTTTCTCAACCAGGTCCTGCTGGTGGAAACCCCGATGGATCCTAAAGAATTATTAAAGGCTATTCTTGCCATTGAAGAAAAAGGGGGAAGAAAGAGAACCGTGAAGAATGCACCCCGTACCATCGATATTGATATCCTTTTTTATAACCAACTGGTTTTATACGAACCCGGACTATCCATACCCCACCCACGCATTGCCGACCGGCGCTTCGTCCTGGAGCCTTTAGATGAAATTTCACCGGATTTTGTACACCCGGTTCTCGGGAAAACCATCCACCAGCTGCTGCTGGAATGTAAGGATGAATTAGCGGTAAAAAAAATCGGATGAGTCGTGTATAACAGCAGGGGATTCCGGATATTTACAGTTCATGAATTATCATTTTATTGCGGTGGAAGGAAATATCGGTGCAGGAAAAACCACACTTGCCCATCTGCTGGCCCGGCATTTCAATTCCCGCCTGATCCTGGAGGCGTTCGCCGAAAATCCCTTTCTCCCCAAATTCTATGAGAATCCGAAGCAGTATGCTTTCCCGCTGGAGCTTTTTTTTATGGCGGAACGTTATAAACAACTGAAGGAACTGGTTCACACCAAGGATCTTTTCCGGAGCGTAACCATTTCCGATTATGTGTTTTCCAAATGCCTGCTTTTTGCCAAGGTCAATCTGCCGGATGAAGAATTTCATCTGTACCAGAAACTCTTCGATATCATTTACCAGCAACTGGTGCAGCCCGACCTGCTCATCTACCTGCACGCACCGGTCCAGCAGCTTCAGAAAAATATCAGGAAAAGAAACCGTTCCTATGAGCAGTCCATCCCCGACGATTACCTGTTTAACCTGCAGGAAACCTATACCAGTTATATTCGCCAGCATGGAATCAAAACGCTTTTTATTGATGCGGCCAACGCCGATTTTCTCGGAAACGAAAAACATTTCCAGGTCATCCTCGATGCCCTGGAAAAAGAATATGAGTCGGGCCAGCATTATTTCACTTTACCCTGATCCGGTTTTTTAATTTTGATTTTGCATGACAAAGGATCAAACTTCTTCTTCCCCCACCGAAGCTTTGCGGATCCCTGAATTCAGAAACCTGGTCATCGCCCGTTTTATATTTATCATGGGCCTGCGTATGATGAGCACCCTGGTCGGCTGGTGGATCTACAACCTGACCAATGCCCCGATTGCCATCGGCATCGTAGGACTATCAGAGTTTATACCCGCTTTCTCCCTGGCCCTTTATGCCGGTCACGTAATCGACATCAGTGAAAAACGGAAACTCATGCTCACCGGCGTCAGTCTCTATGGCCTGGCCGCCCTGCTCCTGTTAATCCTATCCGCTTCCATGGGCCGGGCCGGTCTGACCCCGCACCGGGTGGCCGGTTGCATTTACCTGATCATATTCGGAACAGGCATTATCCGTTCCTTTACCGGCCCGATTTTCAATGTGATGCTGGCCCAGATTGTTCCGAAAAACAAATTGCAGAATGCCATCACCTGGAATACCGGCGTTTTTCTTTCGGCTTCCATTATGGGCCATGCGCTGGGAGGGTTCCTGATTGCAGGACTGGGTAATACCGGCACCCTGACCGTGGTCGTGATCCTCGTGTTTTCGGCCCTGATGGTGTGTACCACTTTAAAACGCATACAGCCTTTGACTGAACGGGGTGAGAAAAAAACCTGGGACAGTGTGAAAGAAGGATTGTCTTTTGTATTCCGGACCCGGGAATTACTCGCGGCTGTTTCACTGGACCTGTTTGCCGTCCTGTTCGGGGGAGCCGTAGCGCTGATCCCGGTTTATGCCCGGGATATATTGAATGTAGGTGCCCGGGGTTTTGGATTTCTGAATGGCGCTTCCGACATGGGTTCCATATGTGTTGTGTTGCTGCTCACGATTTTCCCGCTCAAAAGAAAACAAGGCAGAAAACTCCTGATGGCCGTTGCCGGATTTGGTACCTGTATCATCATTTTCGGACTGTCGAAATTATTCTGGCTGTCATTCGGCGTCCTGTTGCTCAGTGGCGTCATGGACGGCATCAGCGTGGTCACCCGCGGAACGATCATGCAATTAAAAACACCCGACCATATGCGCGGCCGGGTGCTGAGTGTGAACTCCATGTTCATCAATTCCAGCAATGAACTCGGCCAGTTTGAAAGTGGCATCATGGCCCGCCTGCTGGGCGTTGTCCCATCCGTGGTTTTTGGCGGCTGCATGACCTGGCTGGTGGTCCTGGCCACCTGGTTCAAAGCCCCCGCTTTAAGAAAAATGGAATATTAGAATTCGGTAACTTTAAAAAAACTTCCAGGTATGAACCGCAGATCTTTTGTTAAAAATACCGGTCTCAGTTTCGGGGCCGTTCCCCTCTTACATAACAACTGGCTGACCCGGTTTATGCAGGACAATCCCTATAAAATGAAATTACTGCGCAACGATGTCGGCATATTCACAGAAAAAGGCGGCACCATCGCGTATTATCTGTCAAAGAAAAATATTGCCGTTGTGGACGCGGAATTCCCGGAACAATCCAAACACCTGATAGACGCTTTACAAAAAGATCCGGGAAAACCCTTCGAGATCCTCATCAATACCCACCATCACGGCGATCATACCTCGGGCAATATTTCTTTCAAGGGAATCGTGAACCATGTGGCCGCGCACAGCAATTCCCTGCTGAACCAGCAAAAGGTTGCCAAAGAGCAGAATAAGGAAGATGTTCAGCTCTACCCGGATATAACTTATGGCGATACCTGGGAATACAAAAAAATGAAAGAACCGATCAGGACCTATTACTGGGGACCGGCGCATACCAATGGCGACAGTGTTATTTTTTTCCCGCACGCCAATATCGCCCATGTGGGCGACCTCGTTTTCAACCGGCGCTGGGCGTTTATCGACCGCAGTGCAGGCGCTTCAGTAAAAAACTGGATCGTCGTGCTCGATAAAATACAGCAGGAATTTGACAATGATACTTTATTTGTTTTCGGCCATGCCTTTGATCCGGAAAAAGTGACCGGCAATAAGGCGGACCTGAAAGCCATGCAGGATTATTTAAAAAACCTGCTCGCCTTTGTGAACAGCCAGATCAGGGCCGGTAAAACAAAAGAGGAAATTCTCAAAGCCACCTCCATACCCGGTGTTACCGAATGGCAGGGAGAAGGCATTGAACGCGGATTACAGGCAGCTTATGAAGAAGAGATCGAGGGCATCATGTAAGTTTTTTCATAAGCCCTTCCAGCACCGAAACCACAATCGGGCAGAAACTGCTGTTTTTTACAGTGAGCCGGGGTCTTTTTAATATCACGTCTTCATCTGTGTACGGGAAGCGTTTACAATCCGAAGGCCGGTCTTCATATACGGAACACCGGTTATCTGTTCCCAGGAAAGGACAGGGTGTTGAGGCCGCCACATAATCCCCCTCTTCATCCAGCTTTAAATATTTCTCTATAAAGGCGCTTTCTTTCATCTGGAGGATCCTGGAAATCCTTTTGATATCCGGCGTTTTAAATCGCGGCGAATAGTTCTTGCAGCAACGGGCGCATTCCAGGCAGTTGATTTGTTCAAATGCTTTTTCATGCAGCTCCGGAAGTTCCCGCAACACCTCATTTTTCGGCGCTTTCGACAGAAAATTTTTATATAATTTCTGATGCTCGCCTGAGATTTTTTCCCAGTTCTGCAGTGTGATGGTTGACGGTCCGGCCATATCCTTCAAGTTGATTAATTTTGCGGATGGCCGGTTCGTTCCAGGAACAAGTACTCCTTTTAATCAGCACCCCCTTTTATATCATCATTATAGGAGGAGAATTATTGATCAGCCATCTGCAGCACCGCAAGTTATACTCCTGGAAAGACACGGCAAGTAATATTTACCTGATGCTGCTGAATGCAGGAATCGATCTCGGTTTTCGTATCATATATGTGGGCGTGTTCCTATTCTTATACAATCACAGGATCCACACCTGGAATACGGGGATCTATTACTGGGTTTTCCTGCTGCTGGGGGAAGACTTCCTCTACTACTGGTTGCACCGTTTTGATCATGAAGTCCGGCTGTTCTGGGCCGTACATGTTACCCACCACTCCTCCGGGCTCATGAATTTTACGGTGGGATTCCGATCATCGGTATTTCAACCCCTCTATCGTTTTATTTATTTCATACCCCTGGCCATCCTGGGATTCCGACCCCTCGATATTGTTTTTATCTACTCCGCCACCCAGATCTGGGGAATTTTTGTTCATACCGAAATGATCCGGAAAATGGGCTGGCTGGAATATATACTCGTAACCCCTTCCCATCACCGGGTCCACCATGCTTCGAACCCGAAATACCTGGATAAGAACATGGGTATGTTCCTGATTATCTGGGACCGTTTGTTTGGCACTTTCCAACCCGAATTGCCGGATGCATCCTACCAGGAAAAAAAATACGGGCTTACCCGGGAACCCGATAAAAAATCACCGGTAAACCTGGTCTTTCACGAATGGCGGGCAATCTGCAAAGACCTCAGCCGGAAGGATTTAACCTGGAAGTTAAAATGGAATTACCTGTTGGGCCCTCCCGGCTGGAGCCACGACGGCAGCTCCCTGACAAGCCGGCAGCTGCTGGAACGTGAAGAGGGACCGGCCAAAGCGGCAACCCGGCATCGAAGCCAGTGAATTGATTGTTTCCTATTACCTTTGCGCAAATTTTGAACCCCATCCGGCTATGAATTTATTTGAGAAACAGGCAAACGAATTTTCCCGCAGACATATCGGTCCCAATGAATCGGAAACACATGAGATGCTCGGCCGCATTGGTGTAAAATCGCTGGAAGAACTGATCGACAAAGCCATACCGTCCGCTATCCGGATCCCCGAACCCCTGCGGGTTACGGAAGCAGTTCCTGAAGCGGAATACCTGGAACTCATTCATGAAATCGAATCCAAAAACCTGGTGTTTAAAAATTATATCGGCCAGGGTTATTACGAAACCATTACACCCAGTGTGATCCTTCGCAATGTTTTCGAAAATCCGGGATGGTATACCCAGTACACGCCGTACCAGGCGGAAATTTCCCAGGGCCGGCTGGAAAGCCTCCTGAATTTTCAGACCATGGTCAGCGACCTCACCGGTCTTCCCCTGGCCAATGCTTCCCTGCTCGATGAAGGAACGGCGGCTGCTGAAGCCATGATCATGTTCTTCAACCAGAAAAACCGGGACCACCAGCATGTGGGTGTTCCCAAGTTTTTTGTGGACCAGGCCATTTTTAAACAGACCCTCGATGTGCTTGCAACCCGTGCCGAACCCCTGGGGATTGAACTGGTAACCGGCGATTACACCCATGCACATATCGACGGTTCTTATTTCGGCGCTATCGTTCAATATCCCAATTCAGAAGGAAATATTCCCGATTACCGGTCCTTTATCCATAAGGTACAGGCTGCGGGTGGTTTTGTGGTAATGGCGACCGACCTGCTGGCACTCACCCTGCTTACACCGCCTGGTGAACTCGGTGCGGATGTTGCCATCGGTTCTGCCCAGCGGTTTGGCGTTCCGATTGGTTTTGGCGGACCGCATGCTGCTTTTTTTGCAGCCAAAGATGATTTCAAAAGAGCCATCCCCGGCAGGATCATCGGCGTGAGTGTGGATGCCCAGGGTAACCGGGCACTGAGAATGGCTCTTCAAACGCGTGAACAACATATCAAGAGAGAGAAAGCTACTTCAAATATCTGCACGGCCCAGGCCCTGTTGGCCAATATGGCTGCCCTGTATGCTGTATATCATGGTCCCCGCGGATTAAAAGATATTGCTACCCGCATCAATATCCTCACGCAGGCCTTATCAAACGGCCTGCGGGAAATGGGTTTTGAAATAACCCATGATTATTTCTTTGATACCCTGCAGGTAAAAGTGGAACATCCGGAAAAAATTTGTTCCATCGCAGAAGATCTCCGGATGAATTTCTTTTATGGCGACAAGGGAAACCTCGGCATTTCGATCGGGGAAAACAGCACCCAGCGCGATATCCTGGATATTCTTTCCGTCTTCGCCACTTACAGTGAACAGGATGAAGCGGCCATCCTCTTTGATTACGACCGCTATGGGGAAACGATACCGGTCACCCTCAACCGGAGTTCTGCTTTTATGAGCCACCCGGTTTTCAATACGCATCACAGCGAAACGGAAATGATGCGGTATCTGAAAAGTCTCGAAAACAAAGACCTTTCTTTAAATACTTCCATGATTCCCCTGGGCTCCTGCACGATGAAGCTCAATGCAGCCAGCGAACTGATTCCGGTAAGCTGGCCGGGATTCAGTAAAATGCATCCTTTTGCCCCCTCCTTCCAATGGAAGGGTTACCAGCAGATGATCCGGGAGCTGGAATCCTGGTTAAGCACTATTACCGGTTTTGCAGCCACTTCCCTGCAGCCCAACAGCGGCGCGCAGGGGGAATACGCCGGATTGCTGACGATCCGTTCCTACCACGCAGCCCATGGACAGCAACACCGGCAGCGTGATGCTGATCCCGATTTCGGCACATGGAACCAATCCGGCCAGTGCCGTGATGGCAGGCATGCAGGTGGTAGTGGTGAAGAGTGATGACGAAGGTCATATTGACATCCAGGACCTCAGGGCCAAAGCCGTTCAGTACAAAAATGAACTCGCCGGGCTGATGGTCACTTATCCATCCACCCATGGCGTATTTGAAGAAGGCATAAAAGATATCTGCCGGATCATTCATGATAACGGCGGGTTGGTATATATGGACGGTGCAAATATGAATGCACAGGTTGGTTTAACGAGCCCGGGTTTTATAGGCGCCGATGTTTGTCACCTGAACCTGCATAAAACCTTCGCGATCCCCCATGGAGGCGGCGGACCCGGCATGGGCCCGATCTGTGTAAATGAAAAACTCAAAGATCACCTGCCCGGCCACTGGACCAACCCGGATCATACAGGGCCGGGTGCGGTTAGTGCTGCCCGTTATGGTTCTGCAAGTATCCTGCTCATCAGTTATGCTTATATCAAAATGCTGGGTTCATCCGGGATCCGGCAGGCAACGGCCTATGCCATACTGAATGCAAACTATATGAAGTCCCGTCTTGAATCTTATTATCCCATATTATATACAGGTCCGAATAATACCTGTGCCCATGAATTTATTGTGGACCTCAGGCCTTTCAAAACGCAGGCTGGCATTGAAGCAGAAGATGTTGCCAAAAGATTAATGGACTATGGTTTTCATGCCCCCACCCTGAGTTTCCCGGTGCCCGGAACCATGATGATCGAACCCACCGAGAGTGAAAACAAGGCCGAGCTGGACCGGTTTTGCGATGCCATGATCGCCATTCACCAGGAAATCGGGGATATTACCAGCGGCCGGCTGGATAAAACAGACAACCCGTTAAAAAATGCGCCCCATACGCAGTTTATCATCATGGCGGATGAATGGAATCACAGTTACAGCCGGGAAAAAGCAGCCTTTCCTTTGCCTTATACCAGGAAAAATAAATTCTGGCCTTCGATCGGACGGGTAAACAATACTTATGGCGACCGGAACCTGATTTGCACCTGCGAACCGGTAAGCAGTTACGAGACCTTGAAAGTGTGAACGTGTGGGAGTTATGAGTTATGAGTTATGAGTTATGAATTATGGGTTATGGTTAGTTATGAATGAACCATACTCTCTTTCCCCCCCCCACTAAATTACTGCCCGATAATTACCGGAATCGGAGCGAGCATTTTTTTAGTCTTCCCGCCTAAATGAAAACGCCTGGCATAAATGAGCCGGTAATTGCCAACCCCGATATTATAATTGTATTCAGGACCTTTCCCCTTCTTGAAAAGTTCTGTGTCAACCCAAAGCACGCTGAGGCTCCATTCGTTGCCGTTATATCCGGCACCGGCATGAACAATATAATTCGGTCTGAATTCCACCCGGTTTATGTACTGATCGGTTGACGTGGAAATTTCCTTTGAATAACGCACTGCCAGGTTGAGGGTCGCTGAACCCAGTAAAAAATAATGTTCTTTATATACAAACGTATAGGCATATCCGACACCGGGGCCAAAACTTAAAAAATGAAATTTGTTGATGGCATCGTAACTCAGGTCCGGGTCCACCGCCGTGGGCACCAGGGTGCTGTCGCCGTATATAGCCCCATAATAAATTTCACCCCCGATCAAAACGGAACCCGCAGATTTTTTCTGCCATTCATTTTGTAACAGACCGGCCGGGTAGGAAAATTTCTTTTCGTTCAGGACGCGATAAAAAGCAAATCCCATCAGGCTGAGCCCGATATCCGGACGGGTATAATAGTCCTTGCCCGGCGGGGCAGCCAGACCTTCCGGCGATAAATAATAACCCTTATAAAATTCGCCCAGCAGGTCCAGGCTCCATTTGCGGGTATAAAAATGCCCCTGCATGTCCAGGTACCTGGTGCTGCCCTTTTCTTTGTTCGGATTAAATTTAGCAATCCCGACACCCACATTCAGTGAAAATGAATGATAGGTTGCCCCGATACCGATATTCAGCGATGTGGTCGCCCGGTATTTGAAATTGGGAATGGGTTCCGGCGGTGTAAACACCAACTGCGTATATTTCCTCGAAAAATAAGCCCGGGCGGTCAGCATGGACCGGTAGGTTTTATAATAACTGGTATCCTGATCGTCCCGGTATTGCTGGCAATGGGCGGAAGAAATGAAAAAAGAAAATATCGTAAATACAAACAGTGATTTATTCACCCGATCTTGCGTTTTTCCCTCCCGGATTATCAATTGACTCTGTTCATTTTCACCGTTTCAACGCTGCATTCACTTCCTTATGTTCATGAAGACGATGCAATTCCACGATCGTTGTTCTGCCATTATCACTTTCCCGGTACATCTGTACAAATTTTCGGTCGAACAGGATCTCATCGTAGGTATAGGAAGTTCTTTGCTGAACAATATTTGAATAAACGTCGTCGAAAGCACGGACCGATACATAGATTTCGAGGTCTGCTTTTTTCATTTCCTCCCGGTTGTATTCAAACAGCGGACTTTCTGCTGTAAGTGGATGAACCACCGTCCAGTTCATGGGCAGGGACTCCACATGGCTCCGTTCCAGTTCAAGTTCATAAAATTTAAAAACCAGTTTACCATGCTCTTCCACCTGTAAGGCCGCGTTCACTTTTATTTCCAGGTTGGTGAGCGTGTGGTTGTCCTTATAAGCCGCAAACCGGAACATCAGGGCCTTCCCGTTATGGTAAGGACTTACCAGGGCCTGTTTACTGAAAAGCAGGAAGGCCTTAGGTTTTGAAAAACGTCCGTATAAAAGGCCGGTGGCAATGGCAAAAGACAAAAACCCCAGCATCGATTCAATGGCGGAAACCGAATTGGCCAGGTCGCCTACCGGGTTCACCCTTCCATAACCTACCGTGGTAAAGGTTTCCGTGCTGAAGAAATACATTTCCTTAAATATTCCTGCCGGTCCGGTTTGGATTATCCCCTGGAACTGACTGCTTCCGATAAAAAAATAAATACTGGCAAAAACGAAATTGATTGCCAGGTAAAATACGAACAAGGTCCCGTAGAATTTCCAGGTGGGCATATTCAGCATCGTATGATACAGGCTGAACCGTTGAAAAAATGGAAGCCCTTCTTTTTTGACATTAAAGGTGCCATCCCGGTTTACAAAACGTCCGCCATAATTATCCGGATTGGTTCCAAAGCCGGTATCTTCATTCGGTTTTAGATGTGTACGCCTCAGACTGATTGCCATGGACCCTTATTTTGGAAGCAAATTTAGGGCAACGCGCAATGTATGAGTTATGAATTATGAATTATGAGTTATGAATGATGAATAGGCGTTGGGCGTTAGAGCGTTAAGCGTTAGGCGTTAAGCGTTAAGCGTTACGCGTGCCCCCCAAATGCCTCTTTGCATAAAAGAATCATTGTTTTAATTTTATGTCATGGCAATCCATCTGAGTAAACCCGGGATGAGCGAAAAGCAGGATTTTGACACCGATACGATAACGGAGGTGGAAAATCCTTATAGCCTGGTGGTGTGGAATGATGAGGTGAACAGCTTTGACTGGGTGATCCAGACCCTGGTGGAAGTATGCAAGCATTCAACGGAACAGGCGGAACAATGTGCGATGATTATCCATACGCAGGGAAAATATGCAGTGAAACAGGGCAGTTACGAGGAATTAAAACCTATGTGTGATGCCATAACGGATCGCGGTATTGGCGCAACCATTGAGGTGTTGTCCAATTCCTGAACACTTTTAAATTTTTATCCATTTCCTGTGCCCGTTTTAATCCATGTACTGAGCCCATTTTAAAATCCACAACCCTTTCAGATGGCCCTTATAGTTCTGGACCGGGAATTACGATTTCCCCCGGCGGAAATGGCGGATGAAGACGGCCTGCTGGCCATTGGGGGCGACCTCTCCCGCGAAAGATTATTGCATGCATACCGGAACGGTATTTTCCCCTGGTACCAAAACGAAATTATCCTCTGGTGGTGCCCGGATCCCCGTTTCGTATTGTTTCCTGCCGAACTGAAAATAAGTTCCAGCATGAAACAATTGCTGAAAAAACAGCCTTTTGAATTTTCGGTCGACACCGATTTCAATGCCGTGATCAGCCAGTGTAAGGCCATTACCCGGCGCGGACAGGAAGGAACCTGGATCACGGAAGAAATGCGAAATGCCTATAACGACCTTCATTTCGCAGGATATGCCCATAGTGCCGAAGTGAGACTTCAGGGACAGCTGGTCGGCGGTTTATACGGAGTGCGTCTCGGGAAAATTTTTTACGGGGAAAGTATGTTCAGCAGGTATAGCAATGCCAGTAAATATGCGTTCATCCGCTATGTGGAACAATTGAAAGCAGAGGGTGTGGAACTGATCGATTGCCAGGTATATACCGCTCACCTGGAATCCCTGGGTGCCCGGATGATCCCGCGTAGCCATTTTATCCGGCTGGTGAAATCACTTCTTTAATACCCTTACCCCCACCCCGGTTTTTGCATGGCGTATACGCCCAAATTCTCATCGCCACTGGCGGACCCCATTCTCATCCGCCCGCCGGCGGACCCGATTCCCACAGTTTCTTCTTTTCGGGCCATTTCTCAGCATACGAATAAACCAGTCCGCGCATATAATCATTTTCAGGATAGGCGGTCAGTTGTTCCTTCAGGCTTTCGAGATCCCGGATTTGAATTTCCTTATCCAGGTATCCCATCCCATAAAACCGCCCGTTTTCTATCAGCACACAACTTTCTTCATTCCCGTCTCTTCCCCGGTCGCGTATCATAAAAGAAGGCAGCAATTCCTGCAGGGAATTCAAAGCTTCCGTCAATCGCCGGTTATAATCGCGGGCTGTTTCCTTTTGTTCGCAGGCGCCCCGGCAGGTATTTTCCTTCAGCCCGATACAGGTTTCGTTTCCCTTCTGAATGAAACAGAGCCTGGGACAAAGTTCAAACTGCCTGACCAGTTTACGCAAAACCTGCCAGCCCTCAGTCAGTCCGTTGAAACTGTAATAAGCCGTCAGGTTTTGTTTTTTCTTTTCGATGGTCAGCCGCTGGTAGCCCTGCTGGTCCTCGTATACGTACAGTCCGTACACGGGTTCAAACTTTTTCAGACTCCGGTTATAGGCGGGCCAGAGGCGCCGGATCTCCACACATTCGAGCAGGAAAGCCATCAGCTCCGTGCCGCATTCCTGCCAGGTGACGGAATAGATATTCCGTAGGAATTCCTGTTTGCGCAGGCCGGGATGGTTATTTGAAAAATGGCTGCAGACCCTGCTGCGTATATTTTTTGCCTTGCCTACATAGATCACTTTCCCCTTCTGGTTATGGAAATAATATATGCCGGGGGTATAGGGTATCGAGTTGATCTGCTCAGAGGGCAGGTTGGGGGGCAGGTATTGTTCCCTGCTTTTCCCGTGTAACATCTGGCGGACAACACCTTCCTGATCCTGCCGGAGAATTTTTTCGAACAGGATCACGGTTGCATCGGCATCTCCCCCGGCCCGGTGCCTGTTTTGGATGGCGATTCCGAGCTCCCGGCAGAGCTTTCCCAGGCTGTATCCGGGCAGACCGGGAAAAACTTTACGGCTGAGCCGGACGGTGCAAAGCTTTTTTGTATCCAGTTCAAAACCACAGGTTTCCAGCTGGTATTTGATAAAGGAATAATCAAAATTCACATGGTGGGCCACGAATACAGCCTCTTTCAGCATGGCATGAACCCTGGACGCCACATCTGAAAACACCGGTGCATCCTGAAGCATGCCGGCATGAATTCCGGTGAGTGCCTGGATATAAGGCGGGATGGGTGCCAGGGGGTTGATCAGCGATTCAAAACGGTCTACGATCTTATTTCCGTCATGCAGCACAATAGCCAATTCAGTGATGCCGTTATTAGCAGCATAACTGCCTGTCGTTTCTATATCCACGATTGCGTACATGGCGGTTGATCTCCGGAGAGCCTTTTGCTAATAAAGTTAGGAATAATCACCCTTCAGTTAAAAAAAACAATTAACAGATAGTATACGGTCCGTACCCATGGAAAGTGCCCTGTCCGTCTTATTTAGTATTCACCTTTAAATTTCGTTACATGAAACATTTTCACATCCATCATGTAGGAGAACGGTCCACCTCGGCTGCCCTGATTGCCCTGGTGTATTTTTGCGCCATCATGTTATTTGCCTATGTCTTTACCCTGACGTAAAGGAATTTACCCTGAAAGACCCTGGTGTGTTAACTCCGGCCTGTGCCGGAGTTTTCCTTTTCCTTCCCTTTCCGGCCTAAAAAATCTGCTAAAACACTAGCATCTCATAAAAAAACAATATATATTTGTCCTGAACGGTTGCCAACCCGTTCATTTCTACCCTGGCCGTCCCAAATCGTATTAGAAACCGCACCCTTGTTGATTTTAGTGTATCCCTTTGAAACAGATGTTTTTTAAACATGGTTTCACTTTAAATTTTTCATTTATGAAAAAAATGATGCATTCATTTCATTTGGGAGAAAATGCGAAGACCGCTTTATTTGCTTTTGGCTTCCTGAGTCTGGTGATGTTGCTCTCTTACCTGTATTGGTTTGCCTAGTAGCAGTACACAGCCCCCGAATCTGATTTCAAAACCTCTTCGATATTGAGAGGGTGATTTCTTATTCTCCCTCATTAAAAAGTTTCCATTGTTACAATGGAAACTTTTTTTTTGACTGCCCTCCTTCATCCCTTCTTGCCGTTTGATTAACTTTGCAGTCCTAAAAACGGATGACCCGGATGGAACTAAGCAAACATTATGACCCTGCAGGTACTGAATCCAAATGGTATGCCCATTGGACAGGCAGGCGGTTATTTCACCAGTTTCCCGGACCAGCGGCCTTCCTATACCGTAGTGATCCCGCCCCCCAATGTAACCGGTGTGCTGCATATGGGCCATACCCTCAATGAAACCGTTCAGGACATCCTGGTGCGCCGCGCCCGCATGAGTGGTTTCAATGCCTGTTGGGTACCCGGCAGCGATCACGCGTCCATCGCCACGGAAGCCCGGGTGGTAGCCATGTTAAAAGAAAAGGGTATTGATAAAAACAAACTCTCCCGGGAAGCCTTTTTGAAATATGCATTTGAATGGAAGGAGAAATACGGCAGCATAATTTATGACCAGATCGCGAAACTGGGATGCAGTGTGGACTGGAACCGCGCGACCTTCACGATGGATGATCATTACTATAAGGCGGTCATCAGGGTTTTTGTAGAACTCTACCAGAAAAAAATGATTTACCGGGGAGCCCGGATGATCCACTGGGACCCGGCAGCCAGAACCGCCCTGAGTGATGAGGAAGTGGAATACCGCGATATAGAAGGAACCCTGTATTATATTCAATACCCGGTTGCAGATTCCACGGAATATATTACCATCGCCACACAAAGACCGGAAACGATCATGGGCGATACGGCCGTATGCGTACATCCCGACGATCCCAAATACCGGCACCTCTATGGAAAACAGATTATCGTTCCCCTGGTGAACCGCCCGGTTCCCCTGATCACCGACGATTATATTGACATGCATTTCGGAACGGGGGCATTGAAAGTGACTCCCGCGCACGATATCAATGATTATAACCTGGGATTAAAACACGGACTGCCGGTTATTGATACCCTGAATGAAGACGGAACCCTCTCGCCCGCTGCAGAAATATTTGTTGGCATGGACCGGTTTGAAGCACGGAAAAGGGTGGTTGAAAAATTAAAAGAAAAGGGGCTGCTGCTGAAGGAAGAAGTATATAATACGCGCCTGGGTTTTTCACAGCGCAGTCATGCCGTGGTGGAGCCGCGGATCTCCACCCAGTGGTTTGTAAAAATGAAACCCCTGGCCACACCGGCCCTCGACGCAGTCCTATCCGGCAGGATCCGCATACATCCGGGAGATAAATTCCTGGCCACTTATAAATACTGGCTTGAAAATGTAAAGGACTGGTGTATATCCCGCCAGCTCTGGTGGGGACAAAGGATCCCGGCCTGGTACGATACAAAGGGAAATTTTGTGGTGGCGGAAAACGAATCCCTGGCGCTGGAAGCCTACCAGGACCAGTACGGACTGCTGGCTGTTCAGGATGAACTCGTGCAGGATGAAGACGTACTCGATACCTGGTTTTCTTCCTGGCTCTGGCCCATGGAAGTGTTTCATGGTATTACAGAACCGGACAATGCGGCATTCAAATACTATTATCCGACATCCGTGCTGGTCACGGGCCAGGATATCATTTTTTTCTGGGTGGCCCGCATGATCATGGCCGGCCTGGCTTTCAAAAAAGAGATCCCCTTCCCAGATGTCTATTTCACCGGCATGGTCAGGGACCGGCAGGGAAGAAAAATGAGCAAAAGCCTGGGTAACTCACCCGACCTGTTGCAGCTGATCGAAAGATATGGAGCCGATGCCGTTCGATTCGGAATCATGATCTCTGCACCTGCAGGGAACGACCTCCTGTTTGATGAAGCCGGACTGGAGCAGGGCAGAAATTTCAATAATAAACTCTGGAACGCACTTAAACTCGTGCGTATGTGGGGAGAAAAGACCTCCCCGGACGAACTTCCGGCGTCCCGGACGGACCCGGCATTTTATGCCGTGACCTGGTTCGAAAACCGACTGAACCAGTCAATCGCCGAAATCAATAAATTATTAGCGGATTTCAAACTCAGCGAAGCCCTGAAGACCCTCTATTCCCTGATCTGGGATGATTTCTGCAGCTGGTACCTGGAATGGGTGAAACCGGCTTTTGGACAGACCCTGCACCCCCTCTTCTACGAAAAAACCCTTTCGTTTTTTGAAACCCTGATTACCGGTTTACACCCCTTTATGCCCTTCATAACGGAAGAAATATATCACCTGTTGCGGGTCCGGGCTGCGGGCGATGACCTCTGTATAAAGCAGCTGGCTCCTGAATCCGGTTTCGACCCTACGGTACTGGAAGCCGGCGATAAACTTCGGTTATTCCTGACCGCTGGCCGTGAATTCCGCCAGCAACAGCAATTAAAAAACAGCGAAGAGATCAACCGGCTTTTTATTCCCGGGGAATCTTTGGTGAAAATGATAGCCTGTACGCCATCATCCGCAAGCAGCTCCATTGTACAAAAATTGAATTCACTGACGGCGCCATGCCCCAGGCACCGGGTATCCAGGTGATTCCCTTTCAATCTTACCAGCTGGGTTTCGAAAGTCCGCAAAAGCAGGATGATCCCGGAAGAAAAGCAGAACTGGAAAAGGAACTGAATTATTACAAAGGATTTCTCGACTCGCTGAACAAAAAACTATCCAACGAGCGGTTTGTGCAAAATGCCAGACCCGAAGTGATTGAGCTGGAAAAAAAGAAAAAATCGGATACGGAGGAGAAAATCGCGGCGATACTTTTGACGCTAACGCTAACGCTACGTAACGCTTAACGCTTAACGCCTAACGCTTAACTAGACTCATAACCCCGTAATCATCAACCGTCAACCGTCAACCGTCAACCCTACTGGATCTTCTCCATCATTTCATAATGAATGGGAACATTGAAACTGACCCCGCTGCGTTTTACGCGCACGCTGCCTTCCAGCCTGACTTTAATTTTATTGTCGTTCATCAGCATCCGCAGGGCGCTCCCGATTAATAACTGCGGACTGATCCGGAGGTTCAGGGGTACATAGAAAGTATCTTTGCGCGGAATATTAATCGTGGAATCCATTACATAATGGTTGGCCAGTTTATCGTCCAGGTACACATTCACATCACCTTTTTTTAACTCCATGCTGTATGGATTGGGATTGTAGAAAGACAACTGCGTATGCAACAGCGATTCATCCATACTGAAAGTCTGCACTGAAAAATCTTGTATACCCAGGTATTCCGGGGCCTCCGGCTGACTGCATGAAATTAAAAAACACAGGCTTAAAAAGGACAAACTACGGGTAATGGTTTTCATCTGGCTGCAAGATAATTGTTTTCGCCGGCTGCCCCCGGACATTAACTTTGTTGAAACTGTTTTTCGTTCAACCCCAATTTCAATTTTATGTACATCCTGGAGAATGAAGTCCTCAAAGTGACGGTGTCCCCAAAAGGCGCCGAACTTCAAAGCATTGTGAATACCGTTTTCGGGATGGAATACTTATGGAACGGGGACCCCGCATTCTGGGCCAAACGATCGCCGGTATTGTTTCCCATCATAGGCAGCCTGAAGAATAATACCTATTATCTACAAGGGCAGGCCCTATCAGTTACCCCGCCATGGATTTGCCCGGGATATGGAATTCGGAGTGGAAAAACAAAGCCCGAGAGAAATCACCCTGCTGCTGTGCAGCAATGCTGAAACCAAAAAGAATTATCCGTTCGATTTTGAATTCCGGATCCGCTACCGGGTGCTGGGTGATGAACTCAGTACGGAATACCTGGTTACGAATACAGGCAATGAACTCCTTTTATTTTCTGTAGGCGGCCACCCGGCCTTTCGCCTGCCCCTGACACCCGACACGCGGTTTGCTGATTATTACCTCCGTTTTGAGGAATCCGAAAACCTGGCCCGCTGGCCCATATCACCCGAGGGACTGATCCGGAACGGCCCTTACCGTATTGGAAGATTCCAACCGGCTCAACCTGCAGAAATCCCTTTTCTACCAGGACGCCCTGGTTTTTAAATACCCCGCTTCCTCCGAAATTTCACTGCTTTCTGGAAAAACTTCACATGGGATCCGCTATTCATATGGGCGAATTCCCCTTCCTGGGGATCTGGTCGGCCAAAGAGGCCGATTTTATCTGTCTCGAACCCTGGTGCGGCATTGCAGACAGCGTAAACAGTGACCAGCAGCTGGAACATAAGGAAGGCATTGAAAAAACCGCCCCCGGAAAAGTTTTCAGCCGTCAATGGAGGGTACAGGTTTTTTAGCGGGTTAGTACTAATTTTCAGCCGGCTCATGAGGGTACAGGTTTTTTAACAGGATAAAAATTATTTTCATCCGGCTCATAGGGGTGCATGTCTTTTAAAAGGGCAAAAGCACGGAATCGGGATGACCGGAGAAGGTATTCGCTGATTTTTTACGATATTGGGCTTCAAAACCATCCTGTGACCCGCTCCCTCAATATTATTTATACCAGCCTGAAAATGGCATTGGCGGAATTCCGTTCCAATAAGCTGCGCACCTTCCTGTCCCTGCTGGGTATTACGTTCGGCATTTTCTGCATTATCAGTGTGCTGGCAACGATCAGCAGCATGAAAACAGCCGTACAAAATGATATCAAATCCCTGGGAACGAATACGGTGTTTATTGATAAATGGGAATACCGCAATGATAATAATTATCCCTGGTGGCGGTATTATAAAAGACCCACCCCGAAATATGAAGAACTCAAACAATTGAAAGACCGGGTACCGGTCATTGCCAATGCCACTTTCATGACCCAGGACCAGTCGGTTTTTGAATATGAAAATGACCTGCTGAACGGAATTAATTATTACGGCGTCACGGAGGATTTTTCCAGGATAGAACATTTTAATATCGGGTATGGCCGCTATCTGCAGCAGACGGATTTCGACCAGGGCGCCGATAACCTGGTGATCGGTTACAATGTGGCAGAAAAAATATTCGGCAACCCGGAACTCGCGATTGGTAAAACGGTCCGTTTGAAAGGCGGGAAACCGGCCGTCGTTATTGGGGTTATAGAAAAACAGGGACAGAGCATGATGGATATGTGGGCCTACGACGATTGTATCATCATGCCTTATAAATTCCTTAAGCAGATTATCCGGGACGATGACGCCCAGCCGAAAATTATTGTTGAAGGAAAGGAAAATGTGAGCATCCCGGCTTTAAAAGATGAACTGACCGGCGCCATGCGCTCCATCCATAAATTGTCCCCGAACCAGGATGATGATTACTCACTGAACGATATAGAATCTTTCAGCAAATTTATGGACAGCATTTTTTCAAACATCAATATCGGCGGATGGGCCATCGCAGCCTTGTCCCTGATCGTTGGCATGTTCGGCGTGGCCAATATCATGTTTGTCACGGTTCGCGAACGCACCGCGCAGATCGGTTTGAAAAAAGCCCTGGGCGCCAAAAAAAGCACCATCATTTCCGAGTTCCTGCTGGAATCTTCCTTTCTCTGTATCATCGGCGGCTTATTCGGACTGATTGCGGTTTTTATCCTGGCTGCCATATTCTCCTCCATGTTCAGTTTTAAGGTTTTTATACCCCTGGATATTATCGGGCTCGCTGTGGGGATCTGCCTGGGCGTGGGTGTTATTGCCGGCATCATCCCGGCCGTTATAGCTGCCCGCCTGGATCCCGTAGTGGCCATCCGCTCCACCAACTGATTCCAACACTTTTGCCGGTATATTTGCATTCTTAATCTGAAAGATTTGGCCATTACCATTTTAGGCATCGAATCCTCCTGCGATGAAACTGCGGCTGCCGTTTGCCGCGATGGTATCCTCTTATCCAATATCATCGCCGGCCAGGATATACATAGCCGTTATGGAGGGGTGGTTCCCGAACTGGCCAGCCGGGCCCATATACAAAATATACTTCCGGTGGTGGACCAGGCCCTGCTGAAGGCTGGCACCGGACTCGGGGATCTGAACGCCATTGCCTTTACCCGGTCGCCCGGACTGATCGGTTCCCTGCTCGTGGGCGCCCAGTTTGCCAAATCACTCGCTTTGGCACAAAACCTTCCCCTGATCTCCGTACACCATATGCAGGCCCATGTGCTGGCTAACCTGATCGGGGGAAAAGAAAATCCGGATGCCGTTCCCTCCTTTCCTTTTTTCTGCCTGACCGTTAGCGGGGGCCATACACAAATTGTGGTTTGCAATTCCCCCTCCCAAATGAAGGTGATCGGTGAAACCACCGACGATGCCGCCGGAGAGGCTTTTGACAAATCGGCCAAACTGCTCGGTCTCCCCTATCCGGGCGGACCGCTGATTGACCGCTATGCAGCGACCGGCAATCCGGCGCGATATAAATTTCCTGAACCGCAGATCCCCGGACTCGATTTCAGTTTCAGCGGATTAAAAACAGCGATATTATATTTTATTCAGAATGAAAAAGCGAAAGACCCGGATTTCGTAAGTAAAAATCTGCCTGACATCTGCGCATCCATTCAGGGCCGTATCGTTTCCATCTTACTCAATAAATTAAAAAAAGCCGCAGCCCTTACGGGCATCAAAGAGATATGCCTGGCCGGCGGAGTGGCTGCCAACAAAGGATTGCGGAAGGCATTTGAAGAAATGGGTGCATCGCACGGATGGAAAACCTTTATTCCCAAAATGGAATATTGTACCGACAATGCAGCCATGATTGCCCTGACCGGTTATTACAAATTTCTGGATCATTCCTTTGCTCCCCTGTCCGCCACCGTGAGTGCAAAAGCCAACTGGTAAAATCCGATTATGCCCAATTCGTTCTTCCGGTTTAAAAAATTTACCATTCAGCAGGACCGCTGCGCCATGAAAGTGTGCACGGATTCCTGCATCCTGGGAGCCTGGACGGCCGGGCGTTTGCAGGGAGCAGCGCGGGTCCTGGATATCGGAACCGGAACCGGTCTGCTTCCGCTCATGCTGGCACAGAAAACAGAAGCCTTACTGGATACGATCGAATCAGATCCGGAGACGGTTGTACAGGCAGGAGAAAATATAAGCCAAAGTCCCTGGGCCGGCCGCATCCGGCTCCTGGAAGGTGATGTACGTACCTATCCGTTCACGTCCTTCTACGATTTCATTATTTCCAATCCGCCTTTTTTTGAATCCGACCTGCGTTCACCGGTTGATAAAAAAAACAAGGCCAAACACGATGAATCGCTGACGCTGAGTGAACTGATTTCGGTGATCGGTTCCAGGCTCAGTCCGCTGGGCGCTTTCAGCATCCTGCTTCCATTTCACCGTACCGCTTATTTTGAAAACCTGGCAGCAGCCCGGGGATTTTTTCTCCGGGAAAAATTAAGCGTACGTCAAACCGCCGCCCATGCTCCATTCCGCTCGATCTGCTTATTCAGTTTTCAAAAACCCGGGCAAGTGTTTTCAAATGAAATGATTATAAAAGAGGACACAGGCAAATACAGTCTGGCATTTACAGAACTGATGGAGGATTATTATGAGTGATGAGTTATGGGTTATGAGTTATGAGTGATGAGTTATGAGTTATGAGTTATGAAGATTCATGAATGATGAGCGTTAAGCGTTAGGCGTTAAGCGTTCAAGCGTTAGGCGTTCCCATATCCCCTGAGATAATCAAACCCCGGTGTAATCTGCCCGTCCTGTACGATTGTGGCTCTCCTGATAACCGGTGATCCTTCATTGAAAAGATCCTCCAGTACATATTTGATCAGCTGTTCCCCGAAATAACGGGATGCATCCCGGGGAAGTTCGTTGGGAAGATTCCCGACGGCCATGATATCCACAGATCCTTCCAGGTAAGGGGCCGTGCGTTCGCGCGTTTTTTTATTCACGCCATAAACAGGTGCTTCCATGGTTCCGTCGCCCAGGTTACAGGGCACGGATCCATCCTTGTCATCTGTAATATCTGCAATGGTTTGAATCCTGAAATCCGGCGAGGCCAGGTCTTCCCATTCAAATAACCGCGGCATACGCGGTTCCCAGAAAATTCCATTCAGCAGGATATCCGTATTTTTCGTAAAGGGCCTGAACAGGCATTCATAGGATCCGGGGTTCTTATGAAAATCCTCCCGGTTATAGGTTCCGTTTTCTTTGTGCCGGTATAACAAAGCTCCTTTCAGCTGGGTGAAAACGGGGTAAGAAAAATTCCTGGACAGGTATTCGTCCGGCTCCAGTTCAATGATGCCCAGGAGATTCATGATTTCCAGCAGCCCGTGCGCCACACGGCCCGAACCGGTTACCACCACTTTGATATTGGGCAGCCTGATTCCAAAATATCCATGAATGAGCTGGCGTAAATTCGGTTGCCGGTATACCCGGGGAAGTTCATATTTTTTTGTCCGGTTACCATAAGCCATCATACCGTTGTGCGCGCCCACGATGCCTGCAAAAAAACCAAATCCGAGAATGCGCTGACCGTCTTCATGCTCCAGGCATTCATAATCAATCAGGGTGATTTTTTTATCCAGGATGGTCTGGAACAGCTTCCGGTTATAGGGTTGCATTTTTCGGGTATGCGAAAAGAACAGGTATTTTTTGCCGGGAATCAACAGGTCTGCATTGACTTCCTTGATCCCGAATAAATAATCACAGTCACCCAGGTCTTCCCGGATTCAGGACCCCGGCCAGTTCATATTCCCTGTTTGTATAACAGCGGTCGGCCGAGGGTTGTGCCAATATTTTGAGGGCAGGAAAATTTTTCAGCAGCCATTTACATTGAGACGGAATCAGTGCCACCCGGTTATCCGCCGGAATTTTCGTCTCCCGGATTAAGCCAATACGAACCATGCGTACCTCTATTTATGCGGAAAGATATTCAATTTTAAAGTGTATCCGGATGGAGCCGGTCCGGATTCAAATCAACACCCGGTTGATACAACAGCGGGGAAGGTGAAAACCGGTCTGCCTTAGCGCATCAGGGAAAATGAAAACCGCCCTGCTTAAGGGGACCAGGAAAATAAAAATCGCCCTGCCCTGGTGGAACAGGGAAAATGAAAACCGCCCTGCCTTTTCGGATCAGGGAAAATGAAAACCCGGAATTTTCATTTAATAAAAAACAGGTAAACCGCCGGGCGGTTGTTTACCTGTTTTGAAAAAAAGAATTTGAATGGCCGTCTATTGTTGTTTGTATAATTTTTCAACAACCTGCATCGTGCCGTCTGAGAATCCTTTTACGGTAACCCATTCTTTCTGGTCTTCCAGTTTAATGTAGTAACAGGTTTCCGATTCCGTATTCGTTTCCGTAACCCCAAACACGGATTTGCCTGCAAATTTTTTTTGCAGCTCCCAGGCCAGGTGCAAAGGCAGCAGGCTGGCGGATTTGTAATACCTGGCAGAGGCGATAAAATTTCCGTCCGGGTCATACTCGATCTGGGAAAGGACATCCTGGTATTTAAAGTGTACAAAGTAATGACCGCCGTTTTCATTCCAATCCACTTTCTCTGCCAGAGGGAATGCAGCTTCAAAGGCTTTGATGAGTTTTTCATTAACGGCTGCGGGACTGTTACCGGCTATGGCATGCATCTGTGCGTAGAACACAAAGAGGCAAATAAACCCTGCTAATTTTGTTTTCATACCTAATCGTTTTTGAGGTGGATAATCTGTTTCTGCATTAAATATATACCTGGTCAGCAGGTTTTGCCAAGCAGTTAGGTATCAGCGGTGTTGCATCGAAAATAAATTTTAAATGAACTATAACAGTACCCCGTAAACCCCCTGTTTCCCCTCACTGAAACATTAAAAATCCTTCTGAAAAAGAAAGGGCCCGCATTAACATTTTATTGTGTTCCGCCCTTTTGTGGATCAGCGGTAAGCCGCTTTGAATAAGCAGCACCAACTGTCATCACCATTTTATGTCAAAAGCTGTATCTTAAATATTCAAACAGATCATACGACGATATGAAACGGAAAATAAATCTCCTCCTGTTAGGCACGATCTGCCTGTTCCTGCGGGTGCAGGCAGCAGGAAACGGTCAGCCTGGGAAAAGTGAAAATGGTTTTTAACCTGGATCCGGACGGAACGCCTGTTTACGAAGTGTTTTATAATAACAAACCGGTGATCCTCCCCTCCGGGCTTGGATTCAGACTGAATGTGGACAGTCTTTTTTATACTGATTTCCGGATAACCGGAACGGAAAGAAAATCCTTCGACCAGACCTGGCAGCCGGTCTGGGGTGAAACAAAAAATATTCGCAATCATTATGAAGAGCTGACCGTCCGCCTGCAATCCAAAAATTCCCCGGGCCGCCTGCTCAATATCGTATTCCGTGTATTTGAAGACGGCGTGGGTTTCCGTTATGAATTTCCTCTTCAGCCCCATCTCAGGTATTTCATCGTGACCGACGAGATGACCCGGTTCAACCTGACGGGTAATCATAAAACTTTCTGGATCCCGGGAGATTATGATACCAATGAATACCTCTACACCACTTCTTCGCTCAGTGAAATAGACAACCGGAACATGGTGGAGACTTCCACGGATATTGCCGTGCGCACCGCCCCGGATCCCTATGCTGTGCAAACGCCGCTGATGATGAAAACCAGCGATGGCCTCTATATCAATATACATGAAGCGGCGCTGGTACACTACCCCGCCATGCAACTTCATGTGGACCGGCAACATTATTCCCTCAGCGCCAGCCTGGTCCCGGATGCCTATGGCAACAAAGCCTACCTGCGCGCACCTTTTCATACACCCTGGAGAACGATTATTGTGAGTGATCAGGCCGCTGATATCCTTTCTTCCAAAATGATCCTGAACCTGAACGATCCGTCCGCATTCAGCAATACGTCCTGGATCAGACCCATGAAATTTGCCGGCGTCTGGTGGGAAATGCAAACCGGGAAAAGCACCTGGAATTATTCTGATTTTCCGGACAGCCTGTCAAAGGATGGCCAACTGATTCCCAACGGGCGTCACGGCGCGAACACGGCCAATGTGAAACGATATATTGATTTTGCGGCTGCCAATCATATACAGGGCGTGCTGGTGGAAGGTTGGAATGTCGGTTGGGAAGACTGGTTTGGAAACTGGAAGGAACAGGTCTTTGACTTCACCAGGCCCTACCCGGATTTTGACATCAAAGAATTGACGAATTATGCGGCATCCAAAAAGGTAAGTCTGATCATGCATAATGAAACCTCCGGCTCGGCCACCGATTATGAACGCCAGATGGACACGGCCTTCCGTTTTATGAATCTCTTTGGTTATACTTCCGTTAAAACCGGTTATGTCGGCCGGATCATTCCCCGCGGTGAACACCACGACGGCCAATGGATGATTGATCACTACCAGCGTGTGGCAGAAAAAGCAGCAGCACATCATATCATGCTGGATTCCCATGAACCCGTGCGGCCCACCGGACTGCAGCGCACCTGGCCCAACTGGATGGCTTCGGAAGCCGCCCGGGGCAATGAGTATAATGCTTTCAGCAACGGCAGCCCCCCTGAACACGAAACCATCCTGCCTTTCACCCGGCTCATGGGCGGACCGATGGATTATACTCCCGGCATTTTTAAGATGAAGGGATATACTGCTTATGCCCCCGCGCGCCAGATGCATACCACGCTCTGCAAACAACTCGCCCTCTATGTAACCCTGTACAGCCCGCTGCAGATGGTAGCCGACCTGCCGGAAAACTATGAAGCACATCCCGATGCATTCCGGTTTATTCAGGATGTGCCCACCGACTGGGATGATACCCGGATCCTGGGTGCAGAACCCGGTGACTATATTTATATCGCCCGTAAAGAAAAAGGAAGCTCCGACTGGTTTATCGGCGCCATCACGGACGAAAACAAACGGATAGCTCATTTGCCCTTATCATTTCTCGACAAGGGCATCCGTTATACCGCAACGGTGTACCGGGATGCGCCGGATGCAGACTGGAAGAATAACCCGGAGGCCTATACGATCGCACAGTTCCTGGTTGACGACCATACGAACCTGTCTATTACACTGGCGCCGGGTGGCGGCGCCGCAGTCAGCATGCGCCCGGCCACTGCTGAAGAAAACAATACACTAAAAATCTATGCTGTTCAAAAATAAATGATCCTGTACGGGTTCAATAAACCGTCCGGGAAAAACCCGTCCCGCTTCGAATGACCGGTATGTAAAAAAATGCTGAAGTATATTATTATCCATTCACAGATTGGCGATTCCTCTTTTGTTCCCTTTTACCTGCTGAGGCACCGGCAAACTGCGGACGGATCAGCCAGCTGACATTATTTTTCTCCCGGATCACCATCCAGTAAAAGAAAAAAAAGGTGGTCGCAATCGTAATGATCAGCATACTCCACCCGGGCAGGGTGTTCCGGAGGTTCCATAATAATCCGTCGTGCTCAAAATTTCCAAAACCAAATAAAGAAGGTATCCGGTACCAGTAATAACAGGAAACAGCCGCCGCCGCAAAAACAGCCGTCAGTTTTCCCTGGAATTTTTTCGGGATATTTTTTAATAATACCAGATAGATCAGCAGCGTAAACCCGAGACCGGTCAGGGGCATTTTATAAACCAGCATGAGGTTCCGGAATGTGGAGATCCCGCCCGCATCGGGCACATGAAACCAACCCCAGATAAAACCCGGCAGGCCGCCGGTAATCAGTACCCCGCTTATTTTATGATAAGTGTTTTTCCTGGAAATACCGGGATGAATATTGGGCGTGGAATCCGGACAGGGTATCACACAGTTCATACATTCCCCGCAATGCGCATTGGGAACCGGCATCAAAACATTTCCTCCATAAAGCTTTTCAACCGGATGAACCGGGCAGAGGCCGGAACACCAGACACTTTTCCATTCATAAATAAATCCCAGCAGGATCCCGGTAACGGCCATGGACAGGATCAAAATGGCGGTCGCCGGACCGTTCGAGTTAAAAAGAGCATGCCGTAAAGGAACGATGATAAATAAAGCCATCACGGCAACGAGGTTGAGCTTTCCCAGTTGCGTGGCCGTTAATTTTTTTCCCCTGGATAACCTGAAATGCCGGGGTAATAAATTGGTCGTTGCCAGCGGACATACATTTCTCCATACACCGGTTGCCAGCACCAGTATAAAAGGAGCAACCGGAATCAGGATATTCCAGAATACCTGGATGCCCAGTGGAGGGAAAAACAGGAGACAAAACAGGATCGTAAAACCTGCCAGCCAGACGGTCAGTTGTATGGATCCGCCAGATGAATAGAGACTGCGACGACAACTGATCACCCGATTTAAAATCATACCCCCTGTTCGCCATAATAATTGCTCAGACTACAAGATCATTTTACGTATCCCCGGGTGGAAAATTAAAATACAGGCGGTATATAAAAACATGATTTTTGTCATGTTCCCGCTATATCCTCATGGCGGCAACCTCTAATCCTGAAAGCATCCCTGCCGGACAGCTCGTTTTTTCCCCGGACCATAGGCCGGCCTGCCTGCGCTAATCATTCGTTTGCATGAGCATAATCATTGTCCGCACTTCCATATATAACTACATTTATTTTTTATTGAAATCAAAGAATTCATAAAATGAAAAGAATATTAGTGCCTACCGACTTTTCAGACTGCGCCAGCAATGCCATTGATTTCGCAGTACAGTCAGCCCGGTATCTGCCCGTGGAAATCACTTTGCTGCATGTGCTGGAAGTGAAAGAAAATGTTTATACCGATTACCTGGGCGTTAACAGGGAGTTCAATGAAACCCTGCTGCATGATGCAGAAGACCGGTTAAACCTTTTAAAAAAATCCCTTCAGGAAAAGTCCGGAATCGGAGTCAAAACACAGATATCCATCAGCCCGTTAACGGAAGCGGTTATGGAAGCCGCTGCGGAAAATAAAAGCGACCTGATCATCATGGGCACACAGGGTGCCGGCGGACTGAAAGAAAAACTCTGGGGCAGCCGCACCGCTTAGGTTATCGGCAAAACCCGGGTGCCGGTCTTGGCCGTTCCTTTTTATTATACCTGGAAAAAGCCTGAAAAATTATTATTTGCAACGAACCATTTTGAAAAAGATCCTGCGATCCTGGATTACCTGTTTGAAATGGTTGATTTATTTATGGCCAAAGTGCATGTGGTCGTTTTCACCGAAGAAGAAGGTGAGAAGGCCCTCGCCTTACTCGAGCATACCCGCAAAACGCCTGCCTTTGAAAAAACGTTGCGTGAAAAATACAACCAGCCGGAACTTACAGCCACCCATCTTTTTGGCGAAGCATTTGAAGAATCCCTGCAGGACTTTATCAAATTAAACCAGATTGATATCCTGGCCATGATTACCTATCCCCGGAATTTCTGGGACAGGCTCCTGCATCCGAGCATTACCAAACGCATGAGTTATCATACCAAAATTCCCCTGCTCGCCATCCCGGCAAAATAACCTGACAAATACGATTCAGATGAACCCATACATCGTCCCCTTCAGTCAGATCAGTCTTTCCGGATTTGCCCCGGGTCGGCGGCAAGAACGCTTCCCTGGGCGAAATGTTCAACAAGCTGAAAAACTTAGGCATCGAAGTGCCGGATGGATTTGCGGTTACTGTTGAGGCTACCGTCTGTTCCTGTAGCATGAATAAGCTGACCGCCACACTGAACCAATTGTTGACATCAGTTGACAGCAAGACCCTTTCGAACCTGCCGGAGACCGGGAAGAAATGCAGGCAACTGGTTTCAGATGCCCGGAAATGCCCGAAGAAGTGAAGAAAGAAATTATTAACGGATACCGGCGAATTGTCAGGCGCCCTGCAAAATGTTTCAGTCGCCGTGCGCAGCAGCGCTACTGCTGAAGACCTGCCGACCGCCAGTTTTGCCGGACAGCACGAATCTTTCCTGAATATCAGCGGCGCGGAACATGTAGTGGATGCCGTGCAGAAATGTTATGTATCCCTTTTTAACGACCGCGCCATCAAATACCGGATTGACAATGGCATTGACCATATGCAGGTGGGATTATCTGCAGGTGTCCAGTTCATGGTGCGTTCAGACCTGGGATGCTCCGGCGTGAATTTTACCATTGACCCGGAAAGCGGATTTGAACAAACCATTTATATCACCGGGTCCTGGGGACTGGGAGAAAATATCGTGCAGGGCGCCGTAATCCCGGATGAATACTGGGTTTTCAAACCCACCCTGCTCCAGGGTAAAAATGCCATGATCAGCAGTAAGAAAGGAGAGAAAGAAAATACGATGGTCTATGATGAAGCGGGCAATGCGGCCAGGAAAATAAAAAATATAGAAACCCCCGCGTCTAAACGGCGTGCCTGGATTTTATCGGACGAGGAAATTCTCCAGTTAGCCAACTGGAGTTGCAGCCATTGAAAAACATTACGGTCTTCACATGGATATTGAGTGGGCCAAAGACGGGATCAGCAACAAAATATATATCGTTCAGGCAAGGCCCGAAACCGTTCATTCCCAAAAAAAACACGGCCTGTTTTACACCTATACATTAAAAGAAAAAGGGAAGGTCCTCTGCAAGGGAAAAGCAGTAGGCAAAAAGATAATCAGCGGCCGCGCCTGCATTATTCATTCCCTGAGCGAAGCCGGTAAATTGCAGTCCGGCGATATCCTGGTGGCAGACATTACCAACCCCGACTGGAATTCACTCCTGCGCAAGGCAGTCAGCATTGTGACCAATAAAGGCGGACGCACCAGCCATGCGTCTATCGTAGCGCGTGAGCTCGGAATCGCTGCCATCGTGGGTACAGGCAATGCCACCCAGGTGATCCACGACGGACAGATCATTACGGTGGCGAACAGGGAAGGCGAAGAAGGCAATGTACTGGAAGGAAAATTCCATTTGAGATGGAGACCGCGGATATGACGAAAGTGCCGAAAAGTTAAAACCAAACCCTATTTATTCTGGCGGATCCCGACAGGGCTTTTGAATTATCCTGGTATCCCGGCCAAAGGCGTTGGCCTCCTGCGCATGGAATTCATCATCAACAACAGCATCCTGATACATCCCATGGCCCTGGTAAAGTATGACCGCCTGCCGGAAGGTCCCGTGAAAAACACGATCGCCCAAATGACATCGGGATATAAAAGTAAAACGGAATATTTCGTTCAGCGGCTGGCAGAATCCATTGCCAAATGTGCAGCCGCATTTTACCCGACGGAACTGATCCTCCGTATGAGCGATTTCAAGACCAATGAATATGCCTCCCTGATCGGCGGGCAATATTATGAACCGGACTGAAGAAAATCCCGATGATCGGTTTCCGGGGTGCATCCCGCTATTATGACAAACGTTATCGCCGGGATTCGGATTGGAATGTGCAGCGGTATTGAAAATGAGAAATGAAATGGGATTCACGAATGTGAAACTGATGATCCCCTTTTGCCGTACCATTAAGGAAGCGAGACAGGTATTGGCAACCATGGAATCCTTTGGATTGAAACGGGGTGAGAACGGATTGGAAGTTTATCTAATGATCGAAATTCCCAGCAATGTGATCCTGGCGGATGAGTTCGCCAAATTATTCGACGGATTTTCCATCGGCTCCAACGACCTCACCCAGCTAACCCTCGGGATTGACCGGGATTCAGATATCGTAAGTCACCTGTTTGATGAAAATAACGAAGCGGTAAAAATCATGATAGCAAAAGCCATAGCAGGCTGCAAAAAAAGCAGGTATCAAAATCGGTTTATGCGGACAGGCGCCCAGTGATTTTCCGGAATTCTCCCAATTCCTGGTGGAACAGGGCATTGATTCCATTTCCTTCACGCCCGATGCACTGATCAGGGGAATTGAAAATATTTCGAAGGCTGAAATGAAGGCAATAAAATTAAGTTGACTTCTTAAAATAGTATATCATGGAAACTATATTCAAAAATAAAACAGCACTCGTTACCGGAGGATCTTCCGGTATCGGAAAGGCCACGGCTCTTGCCTTTGCAAAAAGAGGCGCAAAAGTGATGATTGCGGACCGGGATGAAAATAAAGAAACCCTGCAGCAGATCCGGGATTGCGGTGTGGAAGCGGATTTTGTCAAATGCGATGTATCCAGGGCCGGTGATGTAAAAGCCCTGGTTGAAAAAACCATTTCCCGTTTCGGAGGGATTGATTTTGCATTCAATAATGCGGGTGTGGAAGGCATTACGGCGCCGGTACAGGATTGCACGGAAGAAAACTGGGATAAAACAATTGGCATTAACCTGAAAGGAATCTGGCTCTGCATGAAATATGAAATTCCTGAAATGC